>JBLXEV010000003.1:0-370895 GCA_048262715.1 Paracoccaceae bacterium | reverse complement strand
ATCCGCGAAGGCGGCCGCACCGTTGGTGCAGGCGTTGTTTCGAAAATCATCGCATAAGCGAAGGTTCTGAGAGATCTCAGACACGGAAAGGGCGCCCAACAGGGCGCCCTTTTTGCATCGCGGGAAGCGGGATGGCGCGGGTGATTTCGCGGCCGTCATTACCTGAAAACCCCAATAAATCTTGCCGATTGCGCCTGTTTCGCTGCAAATGCCGATTAATCGGGGGAATGCGCAAATCAGGGTGGGGAATCGCCTTGACAGGTTGGCCTATGCAGCTTAATGCCCGCGTCTGATCTATCTAGATCGGGGTTCGATGCAGGCGCCACATTCGGTGTAGTCTGCCTCTCAACCGAAGCCCTGCGATGAGGGAAAGACATATGTCTGGTCAAAATATTCGCATCCGGCTCAAGGCGTTCGATTACCGTGTTCTCGATGCGAGCACTCAGGAAATCGTAAACACCGCCAAGCGCACCGGTGCAGAGGTTCGCGGTCCGATTCCGCTGCCTAACAAAATCGAGAAATTCACGGTTCTCCGTGGTCCGCACATCGACAAAAAGTCGCGCGACCAGTGGGAAATCCGTACGCACAAGCGTCTTCTCGACATCGTCAACCCGACCCCGCAAACCGTGGACGCGCTCATGAAGCTCGACCTCGCTGCTGGCGTCGACGTTGAAATCAAAGTCTGAGGAGGGCGTGACGATGCTGCGTTCTGGTGTAATCGCCAAGAAGCTGGGCATGACCCGGCTGTTCCTCGAAGATGGTAAGCAAGTTCCGGTTACCGTTCTTCAACTCGACAACCTCCAAGTGGTCGCTCAGCGCACCGACGAGAAAGACGGCTACACGGCTGTTCAACTCGGCGCTGGTGAAGCGAAAGCAAAACGCACCACGGCAGCAATGCGCGGTCACTTCGCAAAAGCGAACGTGGCACCTAAGCGTAAAGTTGCTGAGTTCCGCGTTTCGGCTGACAACCTGATTGAAGTCGGCGCCGAGATCTCGGCCGAGCACTACAATGCTGGCCAGTTCGTCGACATCGCTGGTACCTCGATCGGTAAAGGCTTTGCCGGTGCTATGAAGCGTCACAACTTCGGCGGCCTTCGCGCGTCGCACGGTGTGTCGATTTCGCACCGTTCGCACGGCTCGACCGGTCAGTGTCAAGATCCGGGTAAAGTGTTCAAAGGCAAAAAGATGGCTGGCCATCTTGGCGCTGTGCGTGTCACCACGCAGAACATCCAAGTCGTGAAAACTGATGCTGAGCGTGGCCTGATCTTGGTCAAGGGCTCGGTTCCGGGTTCCAAAGGTGGCTGGGTCACGATCAAGGATGCGGTGAAAAAACCGCTCCCCGAGAACGTCCCGATGCCGGCTGCTCTCAAATCGGCTGCTGGCGCAGCTGCTCCGGTCGCAGAAGTTGCGGTCGAAGGGGGTGAAGCATGAAACTTGATGTGATCAAGCTCGACGCCGGTAAATCCGGTTCGATCGAACTGGCTGACGACATCTTCGGTCTGGAGCCGCGCGCAGACATTCTGCACCGTGTGGTCCGTTGGCAGCGTGCTCGCGCACAGGCCGGCACCCACTCGACGCTCGGTCGTTCGGACGTGTCCTACTCGACCAAGAAGATCTACCGCCAAAAAGGCACCGGTGGCGCACGTCACGGTTCCAAAGGCGCACCGATCTTCCGTCACGGTGGTGTCTACAAAGGCCCGACCCCGCGGTCGCACGCACATGATCTTCCGAAGAAGTTCCGTGCACTCGGCCTCAAGCACGCGCTCTCCGCGAAAGCGGCGACCGGCAACCTCGTGATCTTGGAAGCTGCTGAAATGGCAACCGCCAAGACCTCGATCCTCGCAAAAGCTGCGAAGGAACTGGGCTGGAAGCGCGTTCTGATCATCGACGGCGCTGACGTGAACGATAACTTCGCTCTCGCAGCACGGAACATCGAAGGTATTGATGTTCTCCCGACGATGGGCGCAAACGTCTATGATATCCTCAAGCGTGATACTCTCGTGATCACCAAAGCAGGTATCGAAGCTCTGGAGGCTCGTCTGAAATGAACGCGAAAGCCGAACATTACGACGTAATCGTCAAGCCGCTCATCACCGAGAAAGCAACCATGGCGTCCGAGAATGGCGCAGTTGTTTTCCAAGTGGCGAAATCGGCATCCAAGCCGGTCATCAAGGCCGCTGTGGAAGCCCTCTTCGGCGTCAAGGTGAAAGCGGTTAACACGCTCATCACCAAAGGCAAAACCAAGCGTTTCCGCGGTATCGCGGGCAAGCGCTCGGACTTTAAAAAAGCCTATGTGACGCTCGAGGAAGGAAACACTATCGACGTCTCCACAGGCCTCTGATAGAAGCCAATCGAATCTCGCGGCCCCGAGTGATCGGGGCCGCCTGAGTTTTATGTTTCTAGATCTCTAGGGATATGAGCGGGGCAGGGGCGTAAGTCGTCTGCACCATACGAAACGGACCTTTGGTCCAAAGCAACGGAAGACAGAGAGCATGGCACTCAAGTCGTACAAACCGACGACGCCGGGCCAGCGTGGGCTGGTTCTGATCGACCGTTCGGAGCTTTGGAAAGGCCGCCCCGTCAAGACCCTCACCGAGGGCCTTACTAAGACGGGTGGCCGGAACAACACCGGGCGCGTCACTATGTGGCACAAGGGTGGCGGCGCTAAGCGTCTCTACCGTATCGTCGACTTCAAACGTCGCAAATTCGACATCTCGGCAACTGTCGAGCGTATCGAATACGATCCCAACCGCACCGCGTTCATCGCACTGGTGAAGTATGAGGATGGCGAACTCGCCTACATCCTCGCACCCCAGCGCCTTGCAGTGGGCGACAAAGTTATTGCTTCGGCAAAAGCTGACATCAAGCCGGGCAACGCAATGCCGTTCTCCGGTATGCCGATCGGTACGATCGTGCATAACGTCGAGCTGAAAGCAGGCAAGGGCGGCCAGTTGGCACGCGCTGCAGGCACCTACGCCCAATTCGTTGGTCGTGACGGTGGCTACGCGCAGATCCGTCTGTCCTCGGGCGAACTGCGTCTCGTGCGTCAAGAGTGCATGGCTACCATCGGTGCCGTGTCCAACGCTGACCACTCGAACCAGAACCTCGGTAAAGCCGGCCGTAAACGTCACATGGGCGTGCGCCCGACCGTTCGCGGTGTTGCAATGAACCCGATCGACCACCCGCATGGTGGTGGTGAAGGCCGGACCTCGGGTGGTCGTCACCCGGTTACCCCATGGGGTAAAGGGACCAAGGGCAACAAGACCCGCTCGAACAAGAAGACGGATAAGTACATTCTCCGTTCGCGCAACGCTAAGAAGGGTCGCTAAAATATGGCACGTTCTGTTTGGAAAGGCCCGTTCGTCGACGCATACGTCCTGAAAAAGGCCGAGAAAGTGCGCGAGTCGGGCAAAAGCGAAGTGATCAAGATCTGGTCGCGCCGCTCCACCATCCTGCCGCAGTTTGTTGGCCTGACCTTCGCGGTCTATAACGGTCACAAGCACATCCCCGTCGCTGTGAGCGAAGAGATGATCGGTCAAAAGTTCGGTGAATATTCGCCGACCCGTACCTACTACGGTCACGCCGCTGACAAGAAAGCTAAGAGGAAGTAATCGCCATGGGTAAGGAAAACAATCCGCGCCGCGTGGCGGACAACGAAGCAATGGCTAAGACCAAAATGCTTCGCACCTCGCCGCAAAAACTGAACCTCGTTGCTGCGCTGATCCGCGGCAAGAAGGTTGACAAGGCTCTGGCCGACCTCACCTTCTCGAAAAAACGGATCTCGGATGACGTGCGTAAGTGCTTGGTGTCGGCAATTGCCAACGCTGAAAACAACCACGGTCTGGACGTTGATAACCTCATCGTCGCAGAAGCTTGGGTCGGCAAAAACCTCGTCATGAAACGCGGTCGTCCGCGCGCTCGTGGCCGGTTTGGCAAGATCATGAAGCCGTTTTCGGAAATCACCATCAAGGTGCGTCAAATCGAGGAGCGTGCGTAATGGGTCAGAAGGTTAACCCCATTGGGATGCGTCTTCAGGTCAACCGTACCTGGGACAGCCGCTGGTATGCTGAATCGAAAGACTACGGCAACCTCCTGCTTGAAGACCTCAAAATGCGTGAATTCATTCACAAAGAGGCGAAGCAAGCTGGCGTTGCACGTGTGATCATCGAGCGCCCGCACAAGAAATGCCGCGTGACCATTCACGCTGCACGTCCGGGCGTGATCATCGGCAAAAAAGGTGCAGACATCGAGACCCTTCGCAAGAAGCTCGCTGCCTTCACCGCTTCGGAACTGCACCTCAACATCGTTGAAGTCCGCAAGCCCGAACTCGACGCGCAACTCGTTGGCGAATCTATCTGCCAACAGCTTGAGCGCCGTGTGTCGTTCCGCCGTGCGATGAAACGCGCTGTGCAAAACGCGATGCGCATTGGTGCCCTCGGCATCCGTGTGAACGTGGCTGGTCGTCTTGGTGGTGCGGAGATCGCACGGACCGAGTGGTACCGTGAAGGTCGCGTGCCGCTGCACACTCTGCGTGCAGACATCGACTATGCGCTGTCCGAAGCGTCGACCCCTTACGGGATCATTGGCGTGAAGGTCTGGATCTTCAAAGGCGAGATCATGGAACATGATCCGCAAGCACGCGATCGTCGCTACGCTGAGGCCCAAGAGGGTCCAGTCTCGCGCGGCCCGCGCCGCGACGCCCGCTGAGGAGTGTGAACAATGCTTCAACCAAAACGCACTAAGTTTCGCAAAATGCACAAAGGGAAGATTCATGGGGAGGCCAAAGGCGGCTTCAACCTGAACTTCGGCTCTTATGCACTTAAAGCCACTGAGCCGGAGCGTGTGACAGCTCGTCAGATCGAAGCGGCTCGCCGCGCGATCACCCGTCACATGAAACGTCAGGGCCGTGTTTGGATCCGTATCTTCCCGGATACACCGGTTTCCTCCAAGCCCGTCGAAGTTCGGATGGGTAAAGGTAAGGGTTCGGTGGATTACTGGGCAGCCAAGGTCAAACCGGGCCGCATCATGTTCGAGATCGACGGCGTTGCCGAGCCGATCGCACGTGAAGCGCTCCGTCTTGGTGCTAACAAGCTGCCAGTGATGACGCGCATCGTTGCTCGCGAAGACTGGTAAGTCTTCCGACAGTCTCTAAACGGCCCCCGATTTGCGTCGGGGGCCTTTTTTTATTGGTGAAGGATTGCCAGCACGGGAGAGTGCTGCTATAGGCCACCGATCCTGTACGCAGGACAGACATAACCCATCAGAATCAGGGTCACCCTTAGGGGCCCTCTGATGCCTAGAAAGGATCTGGGATGAACGCCCAAGAACTCAAGGCGAAAACGCCTGATGAGCTCCGTACCGAGCTTGTCGCACTCAAAAAGGAAGCCTTCAACTTGCGCTTCCAGCAGGCAACCGGTCAGCTTGAGAACACCGCCCGCATGCGCGTCCTGCGCCGCGGCGTTGCTCGTATCAAAACCGTGCTGAATCAAAAAGCCGCTGAAGCAGCGAACTGAGGAGTATCCAGATGCCCAAACGTATCCTGCAAGGCACCGTGACGTCGGACAAGAACGAGCAAACGATCACCGTATCGGTTGAGCGTCGCTTCAAGCACCCGCTGTTCCAGAAAACTGTTCGTAAGTCCAAGAAATACCGGGCTCACGATGCAAACAACCAATTCAAGGTTGGTGACACTGTTCGTATTGAAGAGTGCGCACCGATTTCGAAGACGAAACGCTGGACCGTCGTCATCGAGGCCTGATTTTTCAAATCAGGTCCTGATGATAAACACCAGTTTATCGATACCCTGGGGCTAGTCCCCAAAGGTCGGGAGAAACCAAATGATCCAGATGCAGACCAATCTGGATGTTGCTGATAACTCCGGCGCTCGCCGAGTTCAGTGCATCAAGGTTCTGGGTGGTTCGCACCGTCGCTATGCGTCGGTCGGCGACATTATTGTCGTTTCCGTCAAGGAAGCCATCCCGCGCGGTCGCGTGAAAAAAGGGGACGTCCGTAAGGCCGTCGTCGTTCGCACCGCCAAAGAAGTTCGTCGTGAAGATGGCACCGCCATTCGTTTCGACCGCAACGCCGCAGTCATCTTGAACAACCAAGGTGAGCCGGTCGGTACCCGTATCTTCGGGCCGGTCGTTCGTGAGCTTCGCGCGAAGAACTTCATGAAAATCATCTCGCTTGCTCCGGAGGTGCTGTAATGGCTGCGAAACTTCGTAAAGGCGATAAAGTCGTCGTCCTCACGGGCAAGGACAAAGGCAAGCAGGGTGAAATCACCTCTGTGAACCCGTCCGCAAACAAAGCGATCGTTGGCGGCGTGAAGATGGCGATCCGTCACACCCGTCAGACCCAGACGTCCGAAGGCGGCCGGATCTCGAAAGAGATGCCGATCGATCTGTCGAACCTGGCACTCGTTGACGCGAATGGTAAAGCAACTCGTGTTGGCTTCCGTGAGGAAGACGGCAAGAAGATCCGCTTCGCCAAGACCACTGGGGAGGCGATCTAATGCTCGACCAAGCCACCTACACACCTCGCCTGAAGTCGCTCTACGCAGATTCGATCCGCGCAGCGATGAAAGAAGAGTTTTCGTTCAAGAACGACATGCAGATCCCGCGTCTGGACAAGATTGTCCTGAACATGGGCGTCGGCGAAGCCGTGAAAGACACGAAAAAAGTCAAGAACGCCGCTGACGAGCTCTCGCTCATCGCCGGTCAAAAGGCTGTCATCACCTACGCGAAAAAGTCGATTGCAGGCTTCCGCGTCCGGGAAGAAATGCCGCTGGGCTGCAAAGTTACGCTGCGTGGCGACCGGATGTTCGAATTCCTCGACCGTCTGATCACGATCGCTCTGCCGCGCGTGCGCGACTTCCGCGGCGTGAAAGGCACTTCGTTCGATGGCCGTGGTAACTACGCGTTCGGGCTCAAAGAGCACATCGTGTTCCCGGAAATTGACTTCGACAAAGTCGACGAAGTTCTGGGCATGGACATCATCATCTGCACCACCGCTAAAGTGGACGCAGAAGCGAAAGCGCTGTTGAAGCTGTTCAACATGCCGTTCAACAGCTGATCGCGGGGAGATAGACACAATGGCTAAGAAATCCATGGTTGCGCGCGAAGTGAAGCGTCAGAAGCTGGTGAACAAGTTCGCCGGCAAACGCGCTGCGCTGAAAGCGATCATCGAAAATCAGGATCTGCCGATGGAAGAGCGCTTCAAAGCGACGCTTCAACTGGCTGAACTGCCCCGCAATTCGTCCGCCGTTCGCTTGCACAATCGTTGCCAGCTGACCGGCCGCCCGCATGCTTACTATCGTAAGCTGAAACTCTCGCGGATCATGCTTCGTGATTTGGCCTCCTTCGGTCAGATCCCGGGCATGGTGAAGTCGAGCTGGTAAGGAGATCGGGAAATGTCGATGAACGATCCTCTCGGCGATATGCTGACACGTATCCGCAACGCGCAATTGCGCGGTAAATCCACCGTTGTTACCCCTGCGTCGAAATTGCGCGCTTGGGTTCTCGACGTGCTGGCAGCGGAAGGTTACATTCGCGGTTACGAGAAAACCACCGGGGCCGATGGCCACCCGGCAATTGAAATCAGCCTGAAGTACTACGAAGGCACTCCGGTCATTCGCGAAATCAAGCGCGTTTCGACCCCGGGTCGTCGTGTTTATGCTTCGGTGAAAGAAATCCCGACCGTCCGTCAGGGCCTTGGTGTTTCGATCGTCTCCACGCCGAAAGGCGTTATGTCGGACGCGGCCGCACGCACTGCCAATGTTGGCGGTGAAGTGCTCTGCACCGTGTTCTAAGGAGGGCTCCATGTCTCGTATTGGTAAAAAACCGGTCGAGCTTGCTAGCGGCGTTTCGGCGTCTCTCTCGGGCCAGACCATCGAAGTGAAGGGGCCGAAAGGCACCCGCACTTTCACCGCAACGGACGACGTGACGATCGCGATTGACGGGCAATCCGTTACCGTGACGCCGCGCGGTTCGTCGAAGCGTGCTCGTCAACAGTGGGGTATGACCCGCTCGATGATCGAGAACCTGGCCACCGGCGTGACCTCGGGCTTTAAGAAAGAGCTTGAGATCCAAGGTGTGGGTTATCGCGCTGCGATGAACGGCAACGTCTTGAAGCTGTCGCTCGGTTACTCGCATGAGGTGAACTTCGAAGTTCCCGCAGGCGTGACCGTCACAGCTCCGAAGCAAACTGAAATCGTTGTGGAAGGCATTGACCAACAGCAAGTTGGCCAAGTTGCTGCGAACATCCGTGAGTGGCGTAAGCCCGAGCCCTATAAGGGCAAAGGTATCCGCTACAAAGGTGAGTTCATCTTCCGCAAAGAAGGTAAGAAGAAGTAAGGGGCGTAGAAATGGCGAACAACAAACGACAGCTGTTCCTCAAGCGCCGCTTGCGCGTACGGAACAAACTTCGGGCAATGTCGAACGGGCGCGCGCGTCTTTCGGTTCATCGTTCGAACAAAAACCTCAGCGTCCAGCTGATCGACGACGTGAACGGCGTGACGCTTGCGGCCGCATCGACCCTCGAAAAGGATCTCGGTGTAGTTGGCAAGAACAACCTCGAAGCGGCTTCGAAAATTGGCGCTGCGATCGCAGAGCGCGCGAAAAAAGCTGGCATTGAAGAATGCTACTTTGACCGCGGTGGTTTCCTCTTTCACGGTAAGATCAAGGCTTTGGCCGACGCTGCCCGTGAAGGCGGCCTGAAGTTCTAAGGAGACGACAATGGCAGAACGTGAAAATCGTCGGGACCGTCGCGATCAACGCGACGAAAACCCGGAATTCGCCGATCGTCTCGTGGCGATCAACCGTGTGTCTAAAACCGTTAAGGGTGGTAAGCGCTTCGGTTTCGCAGCACTCGTCGTAGTCGGTGACCAACGTGGTCGCGTCGGCTTCGGCAAGGGTAAAGCGAAAGAAGTGCCGGAAGCGATCCGTAAGGCAACTGAACAAGCGAAACGTTCGCTTATTCGTGTTGCTCTGAAAGATGCGCGGACACTTCACCACGACATGGAAGGCCGTCACGGCGCGGGCAAAGTTGTGATGCGGACGGCTCCGGCCGGTACCGGCATCATCGCTGGTGGTCCGATGCGTGCAGTCTTCGAGATGCTCGGTATCCAGGACGTTGTTGCGAAGTCGATGGGCTCGCAGAACCCCTATAACATGATCCGCGCAACCATCGACGGCCTCAAGAAGGAAGCCTCGCCCCGTCAAATCGCGCAACGTCGCGGTAAGAAAGTGGCAGACATCCTGAAAAAGCCGGAAGCCGAAGCTGACGCTGCGGCTGAAGCATAAGGAGCTCGGACATGTCGAAGAAAACCATCGTTGTGAAGCAGACCGCCTCGGCGGCTCGCCGCCCGGCGATCCAAGCCGCGACCCTCAAAGGTCTCGGTCTGGGCAAAATCAACCGCACCCGTGAGCTGGAGGATACTCCTTCGGTCCGCGGCATGGTCAACAAGATCCCGCATCTCGTGACCATCGTGGAGGAGAAGGGCTAAGCAGCCCCTCTTGCAAAGACAGAGACGCCCCGCCTAACTGGCGGGGCGTTTTCGCATATGGGGCAGGGGCCTCGCGTTAGGGTTTGATCGGCCACGGAGCTGGCCTGAGGAAAGTCAGATGGATCTCAAATCGCAAAAAGAAGAAACCGAGTCGATCTTCGCGCAGATCGTCGAAAGCCATGGCCTGCCCGCTACGGCGGTGATCAACTTCCAATTCGTCGATGATGCAGGCGAGGCAGATTTCGAAGGCTTTGTGGACGCTGTCGAGGCGGCTGGCTACGCTGCGGACTGGATTGAAGATGAAGATCTCGTCGAGGTGAGCACCGGCGATGAGGCATTGAGCGTCGCGGGGCTTTGGGCGCATGAGGAGCGTCTCACGGTTCTGGCAGATAGCTTCGGGCTGGAGCCGGACGGCTGGGGCTTCTTCGGGGGCTGAACACACCCTTGTCATCGCGCCGCGCGCCCTGTATAGCCGCGCGGTGGCCTCCTATGGGGCCGAGAATCATTGCGCGGCAACTTCGCCCGCATTCAAGCAAAAAATGCCGTGTTTGCCCCATCCGTCGCTGGTAGGGCAGTTCCGGCCAAGGAGATAGCGACATGAAACTGCATGAACTTTCCGATAACGATGGCGCCGCGAAACGCAAAAAGCGCGTGGCACGTGGCCCTGGTTCGGGCAAAGGTAAAATGGGTGGCCGTGGTATCAAGGGTCAGAAATCCCGTTCGGGCGTCGCGATTGGCGGCTACGAGGGTGGCCAGATGCCGCTCTACCGTCGTCTGCCGAAGCGTGGCTTCACCGCTCCGAACGCGAAGAAATTCGCCGTGACGAACCTCGGCGCGATCGAGAAGTTCATCGCAGAAGGCAAGCTCGACGGTAAAGTCGAGATCACCGAAGACGCGCTGATCGCTTCGGGCCTCGTGCGCCGCAAACTGGACGGTATCCGTGTTCTCGCCAAAGGCGAAGCGACTTCGAAACTGTCGATCAACGTGACCGGCGCTTCCAAAGCAGCAATCGACGCTGTTGCGAAAGCTGGCGGTACGCTGACGGTGGCGGCTGCTGCGGCTGAATAAGCGGTTGTGAGTGGGGCCTCGCCCCCTTACATAAGCAACTAGGTTTCCAAGCACCGCCGACCGGAAACGGTCCGGCGGTGCTTTCATGAAAGAGACAGGTCACATGGCATCTGCTGCAGAGCAAATGGCGGCGAATCTCAGCTGGGGCGCCTTGGGTAAGGCAACCGAGCTTCGTCAGCGCATCTTCTTCACTATCGGTATGCTGATGGTTTACCGCCTTGGCACCTATATTCCGGTCCCGGGGATCGACGCGGCAGCGCTGCGCGAATTCATGTCCGGCGCATCGGCGGGTCTCGGGGGCATCTTGTCGATGTTCACCGGCGGCGCGCTTGGCCGGATGGGGATCTTCGCGCTCGGCATCATGCCCTATATTTCGGCCTCGATTATCGTCCAGCTCATGTCCTCGATGTTCCCCGCTTTGGAACAGTTGAAGAAAGAGGGCGAGCAGGGCCGTAAGAAAATCAACCAATACACCCGCTATGCGACCGTGTTGCTGGCGCTGTTCCAAGCTTGGGGCCTTGCGGCCTCGCTGGAAGCTGGCGACCTCGCGCATGATCCGGGCCTGTTCTTCCGCCTGACGGTGGTTGTGACGCTGGTCGGCGGCACGATGTTCCTCATGTGGGTCGGTGAGCAGATCACTTCGCGCGGCATCGGCAACGGTATCTCGCTGATCATCTTCGTCGGCATCGTGGCCGAAATCCCTGCTGCTGTTGCGCAGTTCCTGAGCCAAGGCCGTTCGGGTTCGATGCATTGGGGCGTGATTTTGGGTGTGATCCTGATGGTCGCGGTCGTGATTGCGTTTGTGGTCTTCATGGAGCGCGCGCTGCGCAAGATCCATATCCAGTATCCACGGCGTCAGGTCGGGATGAAGGTCTATGACGGCGGCTCTTCGCATCTGCCGATCAAGGTCAACCCCGCTGGCGTGATCCCTGCTATCTTCGCCTCCTCGCTCCTGCTGCTGCCGACGACAATCGCGACCTTCTCAGGCGCCTCGACTGGCCCGATCATGTCGACGATCCTCGCCTATTTCGGGCCTGGGCAGCCGCTTTATCTGCTGTTCTTCGTGGCGATGATCGTCTTCTTCTCCTATTTCTACACCGCAAACGTGGCGTTCAAATCGGATGACGTGGCTGAGAATCTTCAAAAGCAGGGCGGGTTCATTCCGGGAATCCGTCCCGGTAAGAAGACTGAAGCCTATCTGGATTACGTTGTGGCCCGCATCCTCGTGCTCGGCTCGGCTTATCTGGCGGCTGTCTGCCTGCTGCCGGAGATCCTGCGCTCGCAGCTTGCGATTCCGTTTTACTTCGGCGGCACGTCGGTGCTGATCGTTGTGTCGGTGACAATGGATACGATCAACCAGATCCAATCGCATCTCCTTGCGCATCAGTATGAAGGGCTCATCGAGCGCTCGCAGCTTCGCGGTAAGCGCAAAGCGAAGAAAGCTCCTACGCGCCGTTAAGGTGCGTAGGCAATCGCCTGAGCGGGCCGACAGTTTAGAGGAAAGATTATGATCAATATCATCCTGCTTGGCCCCCCGGGTGCCGGCAAAGGCACACAAGCGCGCAAACTTGTTGAAGAGCGTGGCATGATCCAGCTCTCGACGGGCGACATGTTGCGGGCGGCGATGACCTCCGGCTCCGAGATGGGCAAGAAGGTCGCTGATGTCATGGGGCGCGGCGAGTTGGTGACAGATGAGATCGTGATCGGTCTCATTGAAGAGCAGATCAAAACCGCTGGCGGGAACGGGTTCATCTTTGATGGCTTCCCGCGCACGCTGCCGCAGGCCGATGCGCTCGGCAAGCTGCTGGCGCGCAACGGGGCGACGCTCAACGCTGTTATCGAGATGCGGGTGGATGACGCTGCGCTCGTGCGCCGGATTACAGGCCGCTACACCTGCGGCAATTGCGGCGAAGTCTACCATGATGAGACCAAGCCGACAGCCGTTGAGGGCACCTGTGATGTCTGCGGTTCGCATGATCTCAAGCGCCGCGCGGATGACAATGCCGACAGCCTGAAGACCCGCCTGATGGAATATTACAAGAAGACCTCGCCGCTGATTGGCTATTATTACGCACAGGGCGATCTGTTTGGTGTC
Organism: Paracoccaceae bacterium; assembly: GCA_048262715.1. Lineage (GTDB taxonomy): Bacteria > Pseudomonadota > Alphaproteobacteria > Rhodobacterales > Rhodobacteraceae > Albirhodobacter. The sequence goes on along the minus strand of JBLXEV010000003.1, from coordinate 358,230 downwards.
GATGGTTTGGCCGAAATTGACGAGGTGGCGCGCCAGATGTCGCAAATCCTCGACCAGCAAGGCTGAAATGATCACGGCGTCTTGACCGGAAGGGAAATTCCCTCTAGGTCACAGCGTCTCGAGAGAGAATCGTCGCGGAATAACGGGTTTTCCCACTCGCCGTGAAGATAGAATGACCATCGGGGTAAACTGGTGGTCGAGTTGTGAAAAAAGGTTCTGGGGTTACGGAACCGCAACAATAAGGATTACGCATGGCACGTATTGCTGGCGTCAACATTCCGACCGGGAAACGCGTCCCGATCGCATTGACCTACATCACCGGTATCGGTTCGCATATCGCAGAAATCATCTGTGAAGGCGTCGGTATTGAGCGCACCCGTCGTGTAAACGAGCTGTCGGACGCAGAAGTTCTCGCAATCCGCGAGTTCATCGATGCGAACGTCACCGTTGAAGGCGATCTGCGTCGTGAAACCACGATGAACATCAAGCGCCTGATGGATCTGGGCTGCTACCGCGGTCTGCGCCATCGTCGCAACCTGCCGGTGCGCGGTCAGCGGACCCACACCAACGCTCGTACCCGCAAGGGCCCCGCAAAAGCCATCGCTGGCAAGAAGAAGTAAGGGGAGCGTTGAAATATGGCACGTGATAAAACCCGCGTTAAACGCAAAGAACGTAAAAACATCGCAGCTGGCGTTGCGCATGTGAACTCGTCGTTCAACAACACCAAGATCCTGATCTCCGACGTTCAGGGCAACGCTATCTCCTGGTCGTCCTCGGGCACCATGGGCTTCAAGGGTTCGCGTAAATCGACCCCTTACGCCGCTCAGATGGCTGCCGAGGATGCAGGCCGCAAAGCACAAGAGCACGGCGTGAAAACGCTGGAAGTCGAAGTGCAAGGCCCGGGCTCGGGTCGTGAGTCGGCGCTGCGCGCGTTGGCTGCTGCTGGCTTCAACATCACCTCGATCCGTGATGTGACCCCGATGGCGCACAACGGCTGCCGTCCGCCGAAACGCCGTCGCGTTTGATTTGACTATTGCGGTTCGGGCCGTGCGGAGGAATCCGTGCGGCCCGCGCCATTTCTTACTTTTCCTCGGGCGTTTTTGCGTTGGTCATGACGCGAGAACTGGAATGGAGGCACAGCATGATCCATAAGAATTGGGCCGAGCTTATCAAGCCGCTTCAGCTTGATGTCAAAGCAGGCAATGATCCCCAGCGCCAAGCTACCGTTATCGCAGAGCCGCTGGAGCGGGGCTTTGGCCTGACGCTCGGCAACGCGCTGCGTCGCGTGCTGATGTCGTCGCTGCAAGGCGCCGCGATCACTTCCGTGCAAATCGACAATGTTCTGCACGAGTTCTCCTCGGTGGCTGGTGTGCGTGAAGACGTTACCGATATCGTGCTGAACCTCAAAGGTGTGGCGCTGAAGATGGAAGTCGAAGGGCCGAAGCGCCTGTCGATCTCCGCTAAGGGCCCGGGCATCGTCACCGCTGGCGATATCTCGGAATCCAACGGCATCGAAGTCCTGAACAAGGATCACGTGATCTGCCACCTCGACGATGGCGCGGATCTGTTCATCGAACTCACCGTGAACACCGGCAAAGGCTATGTCGCTGCCGACAAGAACCGCCCTGACGATGCGCCGATCGGCCTGATCCCGATCGATGCAATCTATTCGCCGGTTAAAAAAGTGTCCTATGAAGTGCAGCCGACCCGCGAAGGTCAGGTGCTCGACTATGACAAGCTCACGATGAAAATCGAAACCGATGGCTCGCTCTCGCCGGATGATGCCGTGGCTTACGCTGCGCGCATTCTGCAAGATCAGCTCGGCATCTTCGTCAACTTCGACGAGCCGGAATCGGCCTCCAAGCAAGACGCGGACGACGGCCTCGAGTTCAACCCGCTTCTGCTGAAGAAAGTGGACGAGCTGGAACTTTCGGTGCGTTCGGCGAACTGCCTGAAGAACGACAATATCGTCTACATCGGCGACCTGATCCAGAAAACCGAAGCCGAGATGCTCCGCACCCCGAACTTCGGCCGCAAGTCGCTCAACGAGATCAAAGAAGTGCTCTCGGGCATGGGCCTGCATCTCGGGATGGAAGTCGAAGATTGGCCGCCGGAAAACATCGAAGATCTGGCGAAGCGTTTTGAGGATCAATTCTGATCTTCACCGCTTGACTCTAAAGGGGGGCGTGGGTAACACGCCCCTCATTCAATGCTCGGCCCCCTCTCTCGAGAGGTCTTCCGAGGAAAGCATGGGCACTAACGCCCCAAGGAGAGCAGACCCGAACGCAGGGCTGCCGGACAAAGCAAAAACGCTATAGGAGATCACCATGCGTCACGCTCGCGGTTACCGCCGTCTCAACCGTACTCACGAACACCGCAAAGCGCTGTTCGCTAACATGTGCGGCTCGCTCATTGAGCACGAACAAATCAAAACCACTTTGCCGAAAGCCAAAGAGCTTCGCCCGATCATCGAAAAGATGATCACGCTGGCAAAACGTGGTGACCTGCATGCGCGCCGTCAGGCCGCGTCGCAGCTCAAGCAAGACAAATACGTCGCGAAACTCTTCGAGATCCTCGGGCCTCGCTACAAAGAGCGCCAGGGTGGCTATGTCCGTATCCTGAAAGCCGGCTTCCGTTACGGCGACATGGCACCGATGGCGATCATCGAATTCGTTGAGCGCGACACCTCGGCTAAAGGCGCAGGCGATAAAGCCCGCGTTGAAGCAGAGCTCAACGCCGACGATTAAGTTTACCTTAACGTTACGTAAATTTAGCCTCGCCTGTTTTAGGCGGGGTTTTTTTATGGGAAATTGCTATAGTTGGTCTCGCTCAACCTTTGCGCGAATAGATAGGTTGCGCATACACGTTAATGAAGGGAGGTTTCGCTGAAGACGCTTGGATGACAATCGGCGGGTGTTTCACCGTCCGGTTTCATTGAGCGGGTAACCGCGCTAGAGGGCGTGTGCAGTAACGATTGAATACATGTTTAGGTTGACGCCCTCTCGGACAACCTATCTAAAAGGACAGGTTTTAGGCGGAAACGCGATGTCAGCGAAGAGTGCAATCGACTTGCAGTTAAACGAACTCTCTCAGCTCGCTCCGAGCGGTTATTATGTTGGTGTCCACATTCGGTTGGCGGCACCGCTGATGGCGTTCATGACGTATCCGCAGGACTGGATCGACCACTACACGAACCAGGCCTTCGCCATGCGCGACCCAACCATTGCATGGGGCTTCGCCACCACCGGCGCTACGCGCTGGTCGGAAATGCAAATACCTGATCCTTTCGGCATCCTCGATCAAGCTGCGGAACATGGCCTTCGCTATGGTCTCACGGTGTCCTGCGGACCGATCTCGTCGCGAACAATTGCATCGGTGGCGCGCCCCGATCGCGAGTTCTCTGATGATGAGATGGCCTGCATTCTGGCCGTGATTGAACGCTTGCATGTGATGACCGAACCTCCAGAGAGCCTGACCAAGGCTCAGATTGAAGCTCTGCGGCTTATCGCTGCGGGAGATCGTCATGCGGCAGCTGCCGCCAAGCTTGGCATCTCCGAAAGTGCGCTGAAAGCGCGGCTCGTATCCGCGCGTCAACGATTGATGGCCCGAACACTTGCCGAAGCCATTCAGCGCGCCAAGGATTCCCGTTTGCTCTAAATGCCGTCTCCCGCTCCGCAGGGACTTTGTTCCTCAATCTGTCTGGAGACGGCATCATGCAAATTACAACTCTTTCGTTCGCGAATCTGCACAACCATGGCGAATTGTTCGCAAACCTGTTCCGTGCGCGTAAAGAATCATTCATTGTTCAAAAGAAATGGAACCTCCCCGAAGCTATGGGGATGGAATTTGACCAGTATGACACCCCGCAAAGCCGCTGGATCGCGATTCACGAGCATGGCCAAGTGCTCGCGGGGATCCGGCTGACGCCGACCACGGCGCAATGCGGGATTTACTCCTACATGATCCGCGATGCACAGCGTGGATTGCTTTCGTCGATCCCTGAAAACCTGATCGACGGGGATGCGCCTGTGGCGGATCACGTCTGGGAATGTTCCCGTGTGTTCGTTTCGAGCTGCACACCGATGGCCGAACGCATGCGTGTCCATGCGATGATGATCGAGGCCATGGTCAAGACCGCGCGCGAGCTGGGAGCGGCGCAGGTGCTGGCCCTGACCGCGGCGAGCTGGCCGCTGTGGACGAAGCGCTGCGGGCTGGAGACACGCTCTGTTGGTCCGCGTGTGTTTATTGATGACGGCGATTACCAAGTCGTCTGCTTCGATCTCGCGGCGAAACTCCACTGAGGGGGCCGGCGCTCTTTCATGGAGCAGCGCGGGGGCTTTTCGTTTGCTCCCGCGCGCGCTAGCACTGTGCCATGGCCGATCTTTTTGACTCCTCTTCCCCTGATGCCTCGAAGGCAGATGCAACCGCGCCGCGCCCTTTGGCCGACCGGATCCGTCCGCGCAGCCTCGGGGATGTCATCGGCCAGCGCCATGTGCTCGGGCTGGAGGGGCCGTTGGGCGCGATGCTGGAAAGCGGCGCGCTGTCCTCGCTGATTCTCTGGGGTCCGCCTGGGGTTGGGAAAACCACTATCGCGCGCCTTCTGGCGGATGAATCTGATCGCGCCTTCGTGCAAATCTCCGCGATTTTCACCGGCGTGCCAGAGTTACGAAAAGTCTTTGAAGCCGCGAAAATTCGACGCGGGCAGGGGCGGGGGACGCTGCTGTTCGTCGACGAGATCCACCGCTTCAATAAGGCGCAGCAGGATAGCTTCCTGCCGCATATGGAAGACGGCACAATTGTGCTTGTGGGGGCGACGACCGAAAACCCGTCGTTTGAGCTGAACGCCGCTGTGCTGTCGCGCGCGCAAGTGATTGTGCTTGAGCGGCTCACCCCTGTCGATTTGGAGCTGATGGTGCAACGCGCTGAAAAGGCGCTGGATCGCGAGCTGCCCTTGGATGGCCCCGCGCGCGAAGCTTTGCTGGAAATGGCTGATGGCGACGGGCGCGCGCTGCTCAACCTGATTGAGCAGGTGATGGCGTGGAAGGTCACGGGCAAGCTCAACACCGATGCGCTCTCGACCCGCCTCATGCGGCGGGCGGCGAAATACGATAAATCGGGCGATGAGCATTATAACCTGATCTCCGCATTGCATAAATCGGTGCGCGGCTCGGATCCAGATGCGGCGCTCTACTGGTTCGCGCGGATGTTGGAGGGCGGCGAGGATCCGCGCTATCTCGCGCGCCGCTTCGTGCGCATGGCGGTAGAGGATATCGGCCTCGCGGATCCTCAGGCCCAGACCCATTGCCTTCACGCATGGGAGATTTACGAGCGGATCGGCTCGCCCGAGGGTGAGTTGGCGCTGGCGCAGGCGGTGATCTATCTCGCCCTCGCGCCCAAATCCAATGCGGGTTATGTGGCCTACAAGGGCGCGCGGGCCGAGGCGCGGCGCACGGGCTCCGAGCCGCCGCCCAAGCATATCCTGAACGCGCCGACCAAGCTGATGTCCGAGCAAGGATATGGCGCGGGATATGCGTATGACCATGATGCGGAAGACGGGTTCTCGGGGCAGAACTATTTCCCTGATACGATGAAGCGGCCCGTGCTTTACCAACCTGTCGAGCGGGGGTTCGAGCGCGAGTTAAAAAAACGCGTCGATTGGTTCGCAAAACTGCGTGACAAGCGCAATACATAGGCCGATCCCGCCAAGCAGCGTTGACTTTCAAAGCCCCAAAGGCCAAGGACTGCGCATGATCCAGACACTCCCCATCGTCGCCCTCGGGGGCGCTCTTGGCGCTAGCCTGCGCTACCTCGTCAATGTTGCCGCGCCGCGGCTTCTTGGCCACGGGTTCCCCTATGCGACGATGACGGTGAATGTGGTGGGGAGTTTCCTGATGGGGCTTCTCGTTGTGATCCTCGCTGAAAAGTCGGGCACGCGGTTCGCGCCCTTCTTGATGACGGGTGTTCTCGGCGGGTTCACAACTTTTTCGGCGTATTCGCTCGATGCGATTACGCTCTATGAGCGGGGCCAGATCGGCCTCGCCTTCGTTTATGTGGCAGGGACGGTGATCGTCGCCTTGGCTGCTCTTTTCTTTGGAATGACGATCGCGCGGGGGTGGTTCGCATGAGCGTTCAATTGATCAGAATTCGGGAAGACGAGGGCGAGCAGCGTCTGGATCGTTGGCTCAAGAAACGGTTTGATACTTTGGGGCAGGGGGCGATTGAGAAGCTCTGCCGCACAGGGCAGATCCGTGTCGATGGCGGGCGGGCGAAGGCCTCGACCCGCGTTGCTCCAGGTATGGAAGTGCGGATTCCGCCGCTGCCCAAGCCCAATCCGATGCAATTTGGCGGCGCCGATTACATTGCGCCCTCGCAGCGTCCACGCAAGATCACGCCTGAGGATGAGGCGATGATCCAATCCTGCGTGCTGTGGAAGGACGAGCATATCATCGCGATCAACAAGCCCGCCGGCCTGCCCTCGCAGGGCGGCTCGGGGCAGGGTGATCTGCATGTCGATAAGCTCTCCGAGGCGCTGATGTTCGGCTATAAGGATAAGCCCAAGCTGGTGCACCGTCTGGATAAGGATACGTCGGGCGTGCTGTTGCTGGCGCGCACGGATCGGATCGCGCGGGCGCTCTCCGAGATGTTCCGCAATAAAACCACGCGCAAAATCTACTGGGCGGCGGTTGCGGGTGTTCCGCATCCGCGGATGGGCACGATCCGCTTTGGCCTGATGAAGGCGGGCGGGCACGGCCATCGTGGCGAAGGCGAGAAAATGATCTGCGTCCACCCCGCCAAGCTCGATGATTACCCCGAGGCCAAGCGCGCCACGACCGATTATGCGACGCTGGATCTAGCAGGCAGCCGCACCTCATGGTGTGCGCTTGTGCCGATCACCGGCCGCACGCACCAGCTTCGGGCGCATATGGCGGAGTTGGGTCACCCGATCATCGGCGACGGCAAATATGGCGGCTCCGGCCAAGAGAATTTGGGCGATGGCTGGGGCGCGCAACTGGGCGGGGATATCTCGCGGAAATTGCATCTGCACGCCCGCCAAATCAGCTTCGATCATCCGATCAAGAAGACCCGCGTGACCATTGTCGCTCCGCTGCCCGAGCATATGGAACATACGTGGGATGTCTTTGGTTGGAACCCGACAGAGGTGCCCGCGGATCCATTCGAGGATCGCTAATGCGGCTGGCGATTTTTGACGTAGACGGCACTATTTCCGACAGTCAGGCGCATATCCTCCATGCGATGCGTTTCGCCTTCGCGCAGGAGGCCGTTGCCGCCCCTGATCGGGCTGCGATTCTGTCGATTGTCGGCCTGTCACTGCCTGAAGCGGTTGCGCGGCTGGTGCCGGATCTGGACCCTATGCGTCAGGCGGTCATCGTTGCCGCCTATAAAGCGAGCTATATGGATGCGCGGGCCGCGCAGCCTGCGCCGCTGTATCCGGGGGCGGAGGATCTGCTGCGACGCTTGGCTGCGCGCGACGATCTGTTGCTCGCGGTGGCGACGGGCAAATCGCGGCGCGGTCTGCGGGCCTTGTTGGAACATCACGGGTTGGAGAAGATTTTTGTCACCTGCCAAGTGGCGGATGATCACCCATCCAAGCCGAGCCCCTCGATGGTGCTGGCAGCCCTGTCTGAAACGGGCTGCCATGCGCGGCAGGCGGTGATGATTGGCGATACCAGCTACGATATGGAGATGGGCGCTGCGGCGGGCGTGGCGACAATTGGCGTCAGTTGGGGCTATCACCCGGTGACCGAGTTGATCGGCGCGGGTGCGGGGCGAATCGTGGATGATTTTGCAGCGCTTGCGCGCGGCATTGATGAGCAATTGGAGTTGGTATGAGCGATTGGGCAGCCAAGCGGTTTTGGGAAAAAGCGGAAACCACTGAAGTTGAGGGCGGCTACAGTATCGCGCTCGATGGGCGGCATGTGAAGACCCCTGCGAAGGCGGCTCTGGTCGTGCCGACGCAGGCCCTCGCGCAGCAAATCGCGGCTGAATGGGATGCGCAGGTCAAAAAAATTGACCCGACGACCATGCCTTTCACGCGGATGGCCAATTCTGCAATCGACAAGGTCACCCCGCAAAAGGCCGAGGTGGTTGCGATGCTGGCCGAATACGGCGGCACGGATCTTTTGTGCTACCGTGCTCTGGGTCAAGAGGCGCTGGAAGAGCGCCAAAAGGCGGGCTGGGATCCGCTCCTCGATTGGGCCGTGCAGGAGTTTGACGCGCCCCTAAACGTGACGAACGGAGTTATTCCCGTCGATCAACCGGAGACCTCGCTGACGCGTCTGCACGCCGAAGTCGCCAGGTTCGATTCATACCGAATTGCCGCGTTCCATGATCTCGTCGCAATCTCCGGCTCGCTGATCCTGGCCCTCGCCGTGGCGCGGAGGCGGATATCCGGCCTTGAGGCATGGGATCTCTCGCGGATTGATGAGACCTTCCAAATCGAAGCATGGGGCGCAGATGAGGAAGCGGAAGAGCTAGCCGCCTTCAAACGCGATGCTTTGCTGCATGCGGAACGATTCTGGGCGATGTGCTCATAAGTTTTGCGCTTCTATCCTGATGATAAAAGCCTTTTTCTGCAATCGGTTGCCTAAAATAGCGGCAATTGACTGCGGAGTTAACTCTACGTGCCCGCTGACACCACTTGACGGCTCAAAGCGATTTGGCCCACACTTAGCCTATTGGGGGCAAACCCATATAATCACGGCTCGGAATAGGGCCATAAGACCGCTCCATCAGGGGTGGCAACTCAGGAAGAGGTAAACATGAAAAAATCCGTATTTCTCGGCACGCTGGCGGTAGCGGGTCTTTCGGCGGGTCTCGCTGCGGCGACCACTCTGGAAGATGTCGTCGCGCGTGGCGAATTGAATTGCGGCGTCAACACGGGTCTGGTCGGCTTTGCTGCACCGGATGCGAATGGCAACTGGACCGGCTTCGACGTCGCGATCTGTAAAGCCGTTGCCGCTGCTGTTTTGGGCGATGCATCGAAGGTTAAATACGTTCCGACCACGGGCGAGACTCGTTTCTCGACCTTGTCCTCGGGCGAAACCGACATGCTGTCGCGGAACTCGACTTGGACCTTCTCGCGCGATACCGACCTCAAGCTCGATTTCGTCGGCGTGAACTATTATGACGGCCAAGGCTTTATGGCGCGCAAAGATCTCGGCGTGACCTCGGCAAAAGAACTCGATGGCGCATCGATCTGCATCCAGACCGGCACCACCACCGAGCTGAACTTGGCCGATTATTTCAAAGCCAATAACATGACCTACCAGCCGATCGCGGTGAACTCGAACGCGGAAGGCGAGCAGCAATATCTTGCCGCTGCCTGCGACGCTTACACCACTGATGCGTCCGGCCTTGCTGCAACCCGTGCGGCTTTCGCAGATCCGGAAAACCACGTGATCTTGCCGGAGATCATCTCGAAAGAGCCGCTCGGGCCAGCAGTGCGCCACGGCGATAACCAGTGGGGCGATATCGTCCGTTGGACGCTCAACGCGCTGGTTGCTGCCGAGGAATACGGCGTGACTTCGGCCAATATCGAAGAGCTTTCCAAAGGCACCCAAAATCCGGAAATCAACCGCCTGCTCGGCGTTGACGGGGAACTCGGCAAGATGACCGGCCTCGACAATGAATGGGCGAAGCGCGCGATCATGGCGGGTGGCAACTACGGCGAGATCTTCGCGGCAACCATCGGTGAATCGACCCCGATTGGCCTTGCTCGTGGCCTGAACGCTCAATGGACCCAAGGCGGCCTGCTGTATTCGCCCCCGTTCCGTTAAGACAATCTATGAGGCGCGCGAGGACTCCCTTGCGCGCCTCTTTTCGTATCGAACGATCAAACCTTCGCGTGAAGTCACGACATAAAGAAGGGCAAAAGCCCGAGTCGCGCGTTGGAACAGGGGAAACACAATGACGATGCAAGCGTCAGTGCCGGAGCAAGGCTTCCGGTTCAGTCAACTTATTTACGACACACGATATCGCTCAATCACGATCCAGATCGTCGTTTTGCTGTTGTTCATGGCCGCCGCGGGTTGGCTCGTGGATAATACAGTCCGGAACCTCGTCGCGCAGGGCAAGGATTTCAACTTCGGCTTCCTTTGGAACCGCGCGGGCTATGATATCGGCCAACAACTGATCCCCTACACCAATGATGATACCCATTTCAGGGCGCTCTTGGTAGGCTTGGTCAACACGATCTGGGTTGCCATTCTGGGCTGCATCACCGCGACCATTATCGGTGTTTTCGTGGGCGTGCTGCGCCTGTCGAAGAACTGGCTGGTCGCGCGGTTGATGACAATTTACGTCGAGATGTTCCGCAATATCCCGGTTCTGCTGTGGATCCTCGTTGCGCTGGCGATCCTGACGGAAATTGCGCCCGCACCTAACGCGTATCGCGGGGACGCGGCGAGCGTCTCCATGGTGTTGGGCGATTCGGTTGCCTTTACCAATCGTTATACCGCTATTCCTGCCGTTGCTTTCGACAATAGCCTTGGTGTGGTGAACACACCGTTGCTGCCGATTTCGTTGAACATCCTCGCGCTTGTCGTGGTGTTCGGGGTGTCCTTGTTCTTCCAGCGCAGGCTCGCAGCCCGTGCAAATGCGGTGCAAGAGGCGACGGGCCTGCGCCCTGTCACATGGTGGAAATCTCTGCTGATCCTCGTCGTGCCCTCTGCGGCGCTCTTGGTGGCGCTCGGGTTCCATCTGATCCTGCCAACGCTCAAAGGCTTCAACTTTGTTGATGGCAACAATATCTCGAATGCTTTCGTCGCACTCTGGATCGGCTTGTCGCTCTACACGGGTGCATTCATCGCCGAGATCGTCCGCGCGGGTATCCTCGCCGTCTCGAAGGGCCAATCGGAGGCCGCATTTGCCTTGGGCCTGCGCCCTGGCCGAACGATGAACCTGATCATCCTGCCGCAAGCGTTGCGGGTGATCATCCCGCCCTTGATTTCGCAATTCCTCAATCTCACGAAGAACTCCTCACTGGCCATTGCCGTCGGATATATGGATCTGCGCGGCACTTTGGGAGGCGTGACGCTCAACCAGACAGGCCGCGAGCTTGAATGCATCTTGCTATTGGCGCTGATCTATCTGGTGCTGTCGCTGATCATCTCGGGCTTGATGAACATCTACAATAATTCCGTTAAGCTGAAGGAGCGCTGAGATGAGTGATACTGATGCACACACCATCGCTTACGTTCGTGGCACGATGCTTCCCGCGCAGCCTGCGCCGGTCGCAGAGGCTGGGGCCGTTAAATGGCTTCGCGAGAATTTGTTCTCCGGTCCGGTGAATACCGTTTTGACGGTCCTCGGTGTGATCGCGGTGTATTTCCTGTTCACCCATTTCTACCCGTGGTTCCGCCATGGGGTCTGGAATGCGAACTCCATCGCAGAATGCCGTAGCATCATCGCCGCCGAATTTGGCGAAGGGGCCACGGGTGCCTGTTGGGCCGTGATCCGCGAACGCTGGCACCAGTTCATCTTCGGGTTCTATCCGCCTGCGCTCTACTGGCGCCCGATCCTGAGCTTCTTACTCTTGCTCGTGGCTATTGCGCCTGTGCTGTTTACGTCCCTGCCGCGGGTCATGTTGAAGTTCTCTATGGCTTACCCGCTGGTCGCGATTTGGCTGCTCTGGGGCGGCTCGGCATGGACCGAGATCATGATCGCCGCGGGTTTTGCACTCGGCTATCTCGCTTGGGTGGTTTTGGGCCCGCGCAATGCGATCATCGGGGCCGTTGTCGCGGCACTGGCGCCAGTGCTTTTCTGGATTTTCGCAGCGGGGCCGTTGGAAGATCTGCTGGTGGGGATCGTGCCGCTGTCGATCACGCCAATCGCATCTGATCGTTTCGGCGGTTTCTTGTTGGCCGTTACAATCGGTGTCGGCGGGATCGTGATGTCCTTGCCACTAGGCATCATCCTCGCGTTGGGCCGCCAATCGGATATGATCTTGGTGAAATCGCTCTCTGTGGGCTTCATCGAATTTATCCGTGGCGTCCCGCTGATCACGCTCTTGTTCGTGGCCTCGCAACTGCTGAACTACTTCCTGCCGCCGGGCACGCAGTTCGATATCATTCTCAGGGTGATGATCCTCGTCACATTGTTCGCCGCCGCCTATATCGCGGAAGTGATCCGTGGCGGTCTCGCGGCACTGCCGCGCGGGCAATATGAGGCAGCTGATGCGCTCGGGCTCGACTACTGGAAGGCGCAGCGGCTTATCATCCTGCCGCAAGCGCTGAAAATCTCGATCCCCGGCATCGTTTCGACCTTCATCGGGATGTTCAAGGATACCACCCTTGTGACCTTCGTCGGCCTTTACGAGCCGCTGAAATCCATCCCTGACTTTATCCGCGCGGACTTCGCGTGGAAGGGCACGTATTGGGAATATTTCGTCTTCGTCGGCGCAATCTTCTTCCTCATTAACTTCAGCATGTCTCGCTATGCGAACTACCTCGAGACCAAGCTGAAACGCGACCACCGCTAAGGAGCCGCAACCATGACCGAACAAACGATTGAACGCGATGTGAAGCGCAGCCAGATGTCCGTCAGTGACGAGGTGGCGATCCAGATCAGCAATATGAACAAGTGGTACGGCCAGTTCCACGTGCTGCGCGATATCAACCTGACCGTGCAGCGCGGCGAGCGGATCGTGATTGCGGGGCCTTCGGGCTCCGGTAAATCGACCCTGATCCGCTGCATCAACCGTCTGGAGGAGCATCAGGCGGGCCAAATCATCGTCGATGGCACCGAGTTGACCTCCGACCTCAAGAACATCGACAAGGTGCGCTCTGAGGTCGGGATGGTGTTCCAGCATTTCAACCTGTTCCCGCATCTGACGATTTTGGAGAACCTGACGCTGGCGCCGATCTGGGTGCGTAAAACGCCCAAGAAGGAAGCCATCGAGACAGCGATGTATTACCTGGAAAAGGTGAAAATCCCCGAGCAGGCCCATAAGTATCCCGGCATGCTTTCTGGTGGTCAGCAGCAGCGCGTGGCGATTGCGCGATCCTTGTGCATGAAACCGCGGATCATGCTGTTCGATGAGCCAACATCGGCACTGGATCCGGAGATGATCAAAGAGGTGCTCGACACGATGATTGAACTGGCGGAAGAGGGCATGACCATGCTCTGCGTGACCCATGAAATGGGCTTTGCTCAGGCGGTCGCCAACCGCGTGATCTTCATGGATCAAGGCCAGATCGTCGAGCAAAACAACCCGCACGACTTCTTCAATAACCCGCAGTCGGAGCGGACGAAGCTGTTCTTGAGCCAGATCTTGGGACATTGATCGGGGAAGGGGGGCGGTCTGCCCCCCAGTGTCTCATCGAGACACTCCCCCCGAGGATATTTTACTCTGTGGAAACGAAAAAAGGGCGCGGGGTTCTCCGCGCCCTTTGTGCATCTTGTAGTGTTGCGTGACGCAGATCAGCCGCGGCGGGTCGGGATGAAGAAATCAACCAAAGCGCCTTGGCCAAGCGCCAGATCGGCCCAGCTTTCGATTGGAAAATCGAGGATCAGCGTAGATCCGGTTGGGAATTTGCGGAACTCTGGCGTGTAAATTGGTTTGGCGGGAAGCTGCGCTGCGAATTCCGCAATGCCGGGGTTATGGCCAAGCATCATAACCGTGCCAGCCGTGGCCGATCTGAGCTGCGCGAGCATGGCTTCAGGCGCTGCGTGGTAAAGATCATCACTATACCGCACATCAGGGCGGGTCTCCAAAGCGGCGGCCTCGACCTGTGCCCATGTCTCACGGGTGCGGGTGGCAGAGGAGCAGAGCACCTCTTCCGGTTCCAGCCCGCGTGACGCGAGGAAGTCACCCAATTCGCGCGCGGCGGCGCGGCCCCGCGCATTGAGCGGGCGGTCGCGATCCGCAACCAGCGGATCATCCCAGCTGGATTTTGCGTGACGCGTGAGGATCAAACGGTGGTGTCCAATGGGTGTCATCTGTGGAAATGCCTCATGTGCCATGCTGATTGCTCACCTAGCCTGCCATATGTTTCACTCAGCGGGCAAGCGGCACGAGCCGCACAACCATAGGATAAGCAATCTTTTCCCGCAGCTTGATCGAGAAAACCGTGACATGCCAGCGTATCATATCCGGTCGGCGAGAGTGCGCCGACGGGGCAGGCGCTCATGCAGGGCGCGGCACAGTCTGTGCAGGGGGAAGGCGGCGGCTCAGGGAGGGGTTGGCGCCCTTCGAGCCACACAGCCCCCCGCCAAGAGGCCCAGAGCCCCATTCTATCATGCACCATCAGCGTGACGGGAGACGGGCGCGCCCGACCAGAGGCCAGCGCCCATTGGATAAACGGGTGCCACGGTGGGCCACCGAAGGGCAGATAGGCTGTCCCACCCAGCTCTTGCGCGATTTGCGTCACCACGCGCGCGGACCAACGGTCCACCGGATCTGCTGTGCCATCAAGGAACTCGGGCGTGGCTTTTATATGGGCCCAAAACCCGGGTTCATCAGGAGAAAGAAGATAGAGCGTGCCGTTTTCTGGCAAGCCATGCTCGGGCGCGGAATGGAACGCGCCCGAGATGAAGAGATGATGGCGGGAGGCCGACGCGCGCAGGCCCTCCATCGCGGTTGTCGTCAATGCTCGCGCGGGGTAACGCGCGGTGCGGTTCTGCGGATCAAAGACCCCGCGCCGTGATCGGTGAACAGCTCCAACAGGCAGGCATTGGGCACGCGACCGTCAAGGATAACAACGGCACGGACGCCTTCCTCAATTGCGGCGAGTGCGGTCTCGGTTTTCGGGATCATGCCGCCCGCAATCGTGCCATCCGCGATCATGCCTTGCACGTCTTCCGGCGTCATTTGGGTGACGATCTCGCCCGCTTTATTCTTCACGCCGCTCACATCGGTCAGCAGAAGCAGGCGATCCGCCTTCAATGCGCCTGCGATTGCGCCCGCGGCGGTATCGCCGTTGACGTTGAAAGTCTCGTTATCGGCCATGCCGGTGGCCACAGGGGCGACAACGGGAATGATGCCCGCGTTGAAGAGATCGCGCAGCACCTGCACGTTCATCTCAACCGGACGGCCAACGAAGCCCAGTTCCGGATCATCCACTTCGCAGACCATAAGATCATCGTCTTTGCCCGAAAGCCCGACCGCACGGCCGCCCTCATCCATGATCGCTTGGACGATCCGTTTGTTCACGAGGCCGGTGAGGACCATCTCGACGACCTCGACCGTGGCTTTGTCGGTGACCCGTTTGCCGCGCACGAATTCGGATTTGATCCCGAGCTTGGCAAGCATCTCGTTGATCATCGGGCCGCCGCCATGCACCACGACAGGGTTCATCCCGACCTGACGCATCAGAACGATATCGCGTGCGAACTCCGCCATTGCGGCCTGATCACCCATCGCATTGCCGCCGAATTTCACGACAACGACTGCGCCGGTGTAACGTTGGAGATAGGGGAGCGCCTCGGAAAGGGTCCGGGCGGTTGCGATCCAATCACTGTTCATACTTTGCTTTCTCATGGCGGCCTTCCGAGGGGGTGCGCCATAGTGTTAAGGGCAAGCGGCTTGGGTGCCAAGGGGGCGTGCGATCTATCTTGCGCCTGTGATCGTGGCGCGTAGGGTGGGCCGAGCCGATGCGGCAGGCCAAGGAGGCGGAAATGGCGGACGAACGTAAGGTGATGTTGCTGACGGGTGCAAGCCGTGGAATCGGGCATGCCACGGTGCAGCGGTTTGCCAAAGGCGGTTGGCGGGTGATTACCTGCTCACGCCACCCGTTCCCCGAAAAATGCCCTTGGGGCGGCGGGCGCGAGGATCATATCCAGATCGATCTTGCGAGTCCGAAGGCAACGATGGCCGCCGTCGAGGAAATCCGCAGCAGGCTGGATGGCAAGCTGCACGCGCTGGTGAATAACGCCGGCATCTCGCCGAAGGCCGAGGGGGGCGGACGGCTCAACACGCTTGAGACCGATCTCGCGACTTGGGGGCAGGTGTTCCATGTTAATTTCTTCGCCTCCATCGTGCTGGCGCGGGGGCTGCGGGAGGAATTGGAAGCGGCCAAAGGGTCCGTGGTAAATGTCACCTCGATCGTTGGCTCGCGGGTCCATCCGTTCGCGGGGGCCGCTTACGCAACCTCCAAAGCAGCGCTCGCGGCGCTGACCCGTGAAATGGCGCATGATTTCGGCCCCATGGGCGTGCGAGTGAACGCAATCGCGCCCGGCGAGATCGAAACCTCGATCCTCTCGCCCGGCACGGAGAAAATCGTCGATGCTCTGCCGATGCGCCGCTTGGGCCAGCCTAGTGAGGTGGCGGATGTGATCTGGTATCTGTGCTCGGAAGGCTCAACCTACGTCACGGGGACGGAGATTGAAGTCAATGGCGGGCAGCACGTCTAGTGGGGAAGGGGGCTTTGACCCCGTCTCCTCGCGCAGCCTCCCCCAGGATATTTCTGGCAACCGAAAGCCGATGACGCTTGGTTTCTAACAATACCCTAGGGGAGAGCCGAAGGCGGGGGCAGAGCCGCCAGCTTATTCGAGATTGGCAATCACAGCGCGCAGCGTCTCGATCCCGTCGCCCTTCTCGGAAGAGGTTACGATTATCTCGGGATAGGCCGCGACATGTTTCGTGAGCGCGGCTTTGACCTGATTGATGTTCTTCTCGCGCTCGGTTTTGCCGACTTTATCGGCCTTGGTCATCACCACTTGGAAGGTCACGGCGGAGCGATCCAGCAGGGTCAGGATCTCCTCATCGACTGATTTGATCCCGTGGCGGGTATCGATCAGCACGAAGACACGGCGCAGCGTCGCGCGGCCGGAGAGATAGGCTTTGAGCAGCTCTTGCCATTTGCGCACGATGGCGACGGGGGCTTCGGCATAGCCATAGCCCGGAAGGTCGACGAGATAGGGGCCGTCTTCGGTGGTGAAGAAGTTGATCTCCTGCGTCCGGCCCGGGGTATTGGAGGCGCGGGCGAGGTTCTTGCGGTTGGTCAGCGCGTTGATCAACGAGGATTTCCCAACGTTCGAGCGTCCCGCGAAGCAGACTTCCATCCGGTCATCCGGCGGCATCCCCGACATCGCGACGACGCCTTTGAGGAATTCAACGGGGGCGGCGAACATGAGGCGGCCACGTTCACGGGCGAAGTGATCGGGCTCGGGCGCGAGTTCGAATTTCATTTCCATCACAGGATCTCCAATGTGTCGCCGCGGGCAATCTCGCCCGATTGAACCACGGTCGCGAAGACGCCGAAGTCCTGGTGGTTATAGCCGTCGCGCAGCGCTTTGAGCGTGTCTGCATCGGCTTGGCCGGTGGCGGGATTAACAGTCGTTGCTTTGCAGCGGGTGATCGGTTTGTGGACTTCGAGCACCGCTCCGCCCAAGCGAAGGCGCTTGCCGATCAGATCAAACTCGCCGAGCGGGGCCAGCCCGTCGATCCAGAGGTTTGCACGCCAGCGATGGATCGAGAGATCCACCCCCATGCGGGCGGAGAGGTCCGCATTCGAGGCGGTGCCGATGATCGAGAGGAATGGCTCAGGGTTGTCCGCGAGCGCTTGATCTTTCACCGCGATCACCCGCGCAGCTGCCGGTTTGTCGGCGGGCCAGAGCGGTTTGAGCCAAGCGAGCAGGGCGGTTTCGTCACGGTCCGGATTGATGGTGATCTCGCCTGTGCGAGGATGGGTCAGAGTGATCTCGTCACCCTGCATCGCAGCGCGGATCGCCATCAGCTCATGCCCGGTGACACCGCGCAGGAAGTTCATCTTCGAGGCCCAGCCATCGGGCTGCCCGTTTGGATTGCCCGCGAATTTGGCGCCCTCATGCGAGATGGCCCAATGCCGATCAAAGGGAAGCGCGCGCCCCTTTTCCAGGGGCGCGCGTTCGATTTCCTCATATCCGACAGACTTTATAGGATGCCGGATGATGTGGCTCAGGGTGATCATTTCTTCTTCTCGACGGGCTTCGCTTTCTTCTTGCTGAAGCCCTCCTTGATGTTTCCGAAGATATCGGGGCGCTTATGGTGCATCGACATGATCGTATACTGCTGGATGAAGGTAATCGTGTTGTTGGTGATCCAGTAGAGTACGAGGCCCGATGCGAAGGAGCCGAGCATGAACATGAAGACCCACGGCATCCATGCGAAGATTGCTTGCTGCGTCGGGTCTGCCGGGGCCGGGTTCAGTTTTTGCTGGAACCACATCGAGATGCCGAGCAGGATCGGCAGCACGCCGAGCGACAGGATGAAGAAGATCGAACCGGGTTCTGGCGTCGCATAGGGGAGCAGGCCGAAGAGGTTCAGGATCGACGACGGATCGGGCGCGGACAAGTCTTTGATCCAGCCAAAGAACGGTGCGTGACGCAGCTCGATCGTGACGAAGATCACCTTGTAGAGCGAGAAGAAGATCGGAATCTGCAAGAACATCGGCAAGCAACCCGAAGCGGGGTTCACCTTGTTGGTCTTGTAGAGCGCGATCATTTCTTGCTGGAGCTTCACCTTGTCATCGCCCGCTTTGGCTTTGAGGGCTTCCATCTCCGGCTGCAATTCTTTCATGCGGGCCATGGAGATATAGGATTTGCGCGCGAGCGGGAACACGGCGAGTTTGATCACGAAGGTCAACGCGATGATTGCGAGGCCCATATTGCCGATCAGCCCGTTAAGCGTGTGCAGCAGCCAGAACATCGGCTTGGTGAAGAAGAAGAAGATACCCCAGTCAATCGAATCGATGAAGCCGAGAATCCCTTTGTCGGCCTCATAATCCTTGATGGTGCGCCATTCCTTGGCGCCGGAGAACAGCATGGTGGAGATGCTGGAGCTAGCGCCCGGTGCCACTTCGACGACCGGCATACGGGCTTCGGTTTGGTAGATGTCGCCGTTCGGCGTGTATTTCACGACCGATTGGAACCCTTGGCCCGGCATCGGGGCGATGGTGGTCATCCAGTATTTATCGGTAATCCCGACCCAACCGTTTTCGGTGACGTCGATCACTTCGGCTTGGCCTTCGCGGTCGATCTTGTCGAGCTTGGTGATGTCTTTGTAGCTGACCTCTTCCAGCGTGCCATCAGACATCCGCACCGCGCCCTCGTGCAGCACGTAGAAGGCTTTGCCATCCGGGCGGCCGTGGCGGGCGACGATCCCGTAGGGTGCGAGGCGAACCGCAGCGCCAGTGTTGTTCTCAACGGATTGCGTCACGGTGAAGAGGAACTTCTCATCGACGGACACTTCGCGGTGGAAGATGAGGCCCGCGCCGTTATCCCAGCTGAGTTTGACGGGGGTTGTCGGGGTCAGTGTGTTGGTGCCATCCGCCGTCCACAGGGTATTCGCCCCCGGAACGAGGGCGGGATCCATATTGCCAGCGGGCAACCAGCCGTAGACAGCGTAATAAGGCTTCTCGACATAATCCGTGCCGACGGGCGCGAGCAGGCGCACATCCGGCGAGTTCGGATCAAGTGTTTCTTTGTAGGATTTGAGCAGCAGATCATCGATCCGGCCACCGATCAGCGAGATCGAACCCTCAAGCGCGGGTGTGTCAATCGCAACGCGCGGCGCGTTGGCTGTTGCCGCCTCGGCGGCTGCAGCGCCCGCTTGTGCGGTTGCGGTCGCCTCTGCGACGGCGCCTGGTGTCGGCGCGACATTCGGCGCAGCAGGCGATGCGATCTGATCGCTAGGAGCATCGGCAGGAGCCACATCCTCTGGTGCGAAGAAGAAGGTCCAGCCGATAATCACCGCGAAGGAGAGCACCGTTGCTAGGATAAGATTCTTGTTGTCGTCCATAAGGAAAAGCCCACCAGCCATTTCGGAAGTTCGAGAGGGTTCAATCGAAGGGGGGGGCAAAGGTCAAGGGGTTTTCCAAAATCGGGCAGGATTGGAAGGCGTTTCGGGCAATAAAAAACGAGACCGGCCATCGTGTGTCCGGTCTCATGCATGTATCTGCTGTCGATCTCACTTTCTGGTGTCGCGCAGGGTTAAAGCTTGCGCTGGCGGATTGATGGAGTCGCCTTTAGCTTTGAACGGTGCCGAGCGATCCACTCCAGCGTATCCTCATACCCCATAGGCCGGGCAATCGCAGCACCTTGGACAAAGCGACATCCAAGTTGGGTGAGCATGGCGTGCTCGCCAATCGTTTGTGCGGCCTCCGCGAGGGTTTGCACATCAAGCCCCTCCGCCAGCGTGACCAAGGCGCCGACGAGGCGCTGTTGCTCGGGGTCGGTGTCGATATGGCTGGTGAAACTGCGGTGCAGCCGGATCCGATCTGCGCAGGAGCGGCGGATTGTGCTGACGGAGGCAGAGCCCGTGCCAAAGCCCGAAAGCTCAATCGCGAATCCCATACCCGCCAATGCGATCAGATTGTGGCTGATCACGTCGTGATCCAATTGCGGCACGACCTCTTGTGACAGGATCAACCGAACCCGTTTTGGCGCGAGGTCGAATCTGTCCATCTCCCAATGCAGGCGCTCAGGCAGGCGCGGATCGGCGAGTTGGGCGGCGGTCA
Organism: Paracoccaceae bacterium; assembly: GCA_048262715.1. Lineage (GTDB taxonomy): Bacteria > Pseudomonadota > Alphaproteobacteria > Rhodobacterales > Rhodobacteraceae > Albirhodobacter. The sequence goes on along the minus strand of JBLXEV010000003.1, from coordinate 337,774 downwards.
TCGGGAGGGAAACGCTCGCGATGCGACTATGCGCGCGATCCCATCCGCGCAGGGCCGACAGTGCGTTATAGAGCAGGATTTGATCCATCCGGTCGCGCAAGCCCGCGGCCTCCACGGCGGGCAGGATTTCGGATTCGCTCAGCACGCCGCGTTCGGGATGCATCCAGCGCGGCATCGCTTGGAACCCCGCGACATCCCCTGTGTCTGAACAGAGCTGCGGTTGGAAATAGGCGACGATTTTTCCGTCCTCGAGCGCGGTTGCGATCTCGCGCGAGAGCTGGCTGCGGGTGCGCTCTGCCGTTTGCAGCTCTGTCGAGAAGGCTCGAATCGCGCTTGGCCCGTTTTGTGCGGCCTCTGTCGCGGCGATCTCGGCTGCGGCCAGCAGGGCTTCCCCACCGCGCTCGGGCGCGCGTGTTGAGAGGCAAAATCCGAGGTGAGCGCTGATGTAGATAGTGCGTTGCTGCAAGGCGATTGGCTGTTCGACAGCCTTTTGCACGCGCGCGCTGAGTTGGATCAGGCTTTCGAGATCTGTGCGCGGCGTGGGTTGCAACAAGAGCCCAAATCGTGCGCCCTCGAGCCGGATCACCCGATCGACGTCGCGCAGGGCGCTGGCGAGACGTTCGGAGGTGATCTGCAAAATCTGCTTGAGCGCGGTATCGCCTTCTTGTTGTGCGATCCGGTCAGCGTCGTCAATGCCCACCACGATGCAGGCCAGGCTGCGCTTGGTTTCCGCCGCGCGATTAAGCATGGTCTCGAGGCTTGCGACGCCTTGCGCCCGCAGTTGCAATCCGGTCAGCGCATCAAGCGGCTCTTCCTCGATTGCGGGGGCGGCGGGCATCAAATCGCCGCGGGCCATCCAAGCCACGGCGATTGCGGAGGCGAGGATCAGGACGATGCCCTGCCAGCCATACCAAATCCCCGCCAAACCGAGTGCCGGAACAAACGTCAGCAGTTCCTTGCGCAGGAGAAGCGATTTTCCGCCCGTCGTCCCCACCACTTTCATCATTTGCCTTACCCCTTTTCGGCCGACCTCGTCGCGTCGTGGCCAGAGAGTACGGGCAGGAGGTCAGCGGGAGGTTAATCCGGATCGCGCAGGCGCGGAGGAATTTGGCTAAAATCCACAGCATTTTCAGCGATTGATGCTGCCGCATCATCCGGTGTCATGCGCATCAGCCCCGCGAAATCGAACAGTGTCGGGTCCGCCAGATGCGACGGGCGCGCATTCATCAGCGCGCGGAACATGATCTGCCGCCGTCCCGGCGTGCGGGCTTCCCAACCATCCAAAATCTGTTTGACCTGCTGGCGTTGCAGCCCGTCTTGCGAGCCACAAAGATCGCAGGGGATGATCGGATATTGCATCGCGGTGGCGAATTTCTCGCAATCGGCCTCTGCGACAAAGGCCAACGGACGATAGACAAACAGATCGCCCTCTTCGTTCAGAAGCTTCGGCGGCATCGTCGCGAGACGCCCGCCAAAGAACAGATTCATGAAGAAGGTCTCCAGAAGGTCATCGCGGTGATGACCCAGAACCACGGCCGAGCAGCCTTCCTCCCGCGCGATGCGGTAAAGATTGCCCCGCCGCAGGCGCGAGCACAGCGAGCAATAGGTGCGCCCCGCAGGGGTTTTATCGACGACAATCGAATAGGTATCGCGGTATTCCACGCGGTGCGGCACGCCCATGTCCTCAAGGAATGCGGGCAGCACCGTCGAGGGGAACCCCGGTTGGCCTTGATCGAGGTTGCAGGCCAGCAGATCCACCGGCAGGAGGCCGCGCCATTTTAACTCATGCAGAACCGCCAGCAGCGTGTAGCTATCCTTGCCGCCAGAAAGGCAGACGAGCCAGCGCGCGCCTTCCTCAATCATCCCGTATTTTTCAATCGCATCGCGGGTTTCACGCAGGATGCGTTTGCGGAGCTTTTTGAACTCGGTGGTCTTGGGGGTATTACGGAACAGCGGATGGATCGGCTCGGCGTCGTCATCAAGCATCGGGATCCTCCTTCGGGTGCGGCGTCTCGGACGGGGCGGGGGGCGAGTCTACAGGCTTGGCGGATTTTACGGGCGGAACCGGATCATAGCCCTCGCCGCCCCAAGGGTGACAGCGGCAGATCCGGTGAACCGTCAAATAGGTGCCTTTGATGCCCCCGTGTTTTTCCAGCGCTTCCATTGAGTAGGCCGAGCAGGTCGGCTGAAAGCGGCAGCCGTGGCCCACCCAAGCACTGCCGATCAAACGGTAAGCGCGCACAGGCAGGGAGACGACCCACGCGAGCGGGGTCATTTGCCCCTCCGGCGTCCGCGTTGATTGGAGGCAGCGGGGCGGGGTTTTTGCGGCTTGTCGGAGTGAACCTCGGTCAGCGCGTGGCGCATGTCGCGCAACAGTGCGGCGAAGTCGCGGGTTGCGGTGGCCTCGAAGCGGCCCACCAGCACATAGTCCCAGCCTTGGCGGCCTAATTCAGGTAGGGTCAGCCGCGCGATTTCGCGCAGGCGGCGTTTGGCGCGGTTACGCGCCACGGCATTTCCGACCTTCTTGGAGCAGGTGAACCCCACCCGCGCCATATCGGCGGGAGCGGACTCGTCGTCTTTGCGTTTGCGCCCTTGCAGAAGAAAACCGGAGGTTCCCGCACGCCGTGCCGAAGCCGCGCGCAGAAAATCCGCGCGTTTGCGCAACACCTCAATCGCCGCAGGCGGCGCATCAGCCGTGTTGGGCTGCGAATAGTTAGACTCTAGGCAAACGGAAACCGCCGGGGCTGATCCCGAGTCGCGGTCTTTAGGACCGTTCACGGGCGCCTCCGGCGGTGTCATTCCGTTCAGGTCTTTTCGGCTTAAGCCGAGAGAACCTTACGGCCCTTAGCGCGGCGTGCGTTCAGGACGCGACGGCCACCTTTGGTTGCCATACGAGCGCGGAAGCCATGGCGACGTGCACGCACAAGGTTCGAAGGCTGGAAAGTGCGTTTCATCGCATGTACTCCGGTTTTTCTATCTACGGTAGGGCAACACGAAACCAACGGATTCGGCTGCCGCTCATAATTGAAGCCCGTCTCTAGTGGCGGGTTGGCCCCAAGTCAATCAGCATCCCCGTATATTTCACGTTTTTCCGCTTAAAAGGGTGCCGTGCATGGGGCGGGAACGGCAATGACGACGCTGGAAAAGGCGAAAAGCGATATTCCTCACCTCTCATTGAGGCATTCCTTCAGGGAGAATACGCGCGAAGAGCCGTCATCGGAAGCGCTTCCCCCTTGGGAATACGGCGATCACGCCCTATTTATTCGGCCAAGGGTTTGATAGATCCGGAATTATGCGGCGAGCGACAGCGGGTGCGCGGGGCCGTGATGGGTGGGGTATGCCTCTAAATACACTCTCTGGCCGATTTTTGCTCGTGACGACGGTGTTCGTTGTGATGGCTGAGGTGTTGATTCTCCTGCCAGGCCTCGCGAATTTCCGCGTGGATTGGCTCGAGACACGTCTTGAACGCGCGCAAATCGCCTCGCTTGCGCTTCTGGCAACCGATTCGATGATCGAGCCGGACCTTGAGGCGGAGCTCTTGGAGAATGCGGGCGTGTTCAACGTGGTTTTGCGCCGCAATGCGGTGCGCCAGTTGATTCTGTCCTCTCCGATTCCGCAGGCCGTCGCCGTGACCTATGATCTGCGCGAAGGATCCGAGTTGGATCGGATCCGTGAGGCCTTGGCGCAAATGGTCGATGCGCAGAATCATGTGATCCGTGTGATTGGCAATCCCGTGAAGCAAGGGGGCGAGGTGATCGAGGTCACGCTCGAGACTTTGCCGATGCGTGAAGCGATGTTTGAATACGGGCTGCGCCTGTTGGCGCTCTCTGCCGCGTTTTCGACATTTACTGCGCTTTTGCTATTCCTCGCTGTGCGCCGCGTCATGGTGACGCCGATCAAGCGCGTTGTGGCGCATATGGCGGCCTATGCGGCAGCGCCCGAGGATGCGCGACGAATCATCGAGCCGACGGCCCGCGTGCGCGAGCTACGCGAAGCGGAGGATGCGCTGGCCTCGATGCAGACCCAGCTGACAGCTGCACTCAAACAGAAGGAGCGGCTGGCGCAGCTCGGGCAGGCGGTGGCAAAGGTGAGCCATGATCTGCGCAATATCCTGACGACGGCGCAACTGTTCGCGGACCGGATGGAGAGCAGTCAGGATCCCGCAGTCGCCCGCGCTGCCCCCAAGCTGGTCAACTCGATCTCGCGGGCGGTAAACCTATGCGAGACGACGCTGACCTATGGCCGCGCGGAAGAGCCCGCGCCGACCCTATCGCGCTTTGAACTTGGGAACCTGTTGGAGGATGTGGTCGAGGGCGAGACGCTCTCCGCGGATCAGACCATGAAAGATGGCGTGGCGCTTGTCGATTTCGTGACCGATATCGCCGGAGGGTTGGAGATTCGCGCGGACCGCGAGCAACTGTACCGTGTTCTCTCCAATCTCGCGCGCAATGCGCGCCAAGCCATCGAGGCGACAAAGCAGCAAGGCACAATCGAGATCGGCGCTGGGCGCTCCGCACAGGGGATCTGGATCCGTGTGCAAGACACAGGGCCGGGTTTGCCCGCCCGCGCGCAAGAGCATTTGTTCCAGCCCTTTACCGGCGGTGCGCGCAAAGGCGGCACGGGGCTCGGCCTTGCGATTTCGGCGGAGCTGATCCGCGGTCACGGTGGGCAGTTGGAGCTGGTGCGGACCGACTCTGAGGGCACTGAATTTATGATCCGATTGCCGGACGATCTGGAGATTGGTGAGGCGCGGGGCTGACTTAGCCCCTGCTTGCTTCGCGCGGCATGCCGATTGGCAGCAGGGCAGGGCAAGCTTTTCGCGCTCTTGAGAAGAAAATTCGACTGGATGCGAAGAAAGTTGAAATTAGCTCTTGCAACCCCCCACCACCACCGCTAAATCCCCCCTCACAGTGCACCCGTAGCTCAGCTGGATAGAGCATCAGACTACGAATCTGAGGGTCGGGCGTTCGAATCGCTCCGGGTGCACCATTTCTCCTCTGTCAGATGCCAAGCAAAACCGACTTTTGTGACAGGTAACTGACCCAAGTCGGCGGAATTTCCTGAAATCATAGCAGCGTTGCTCAGTTGAGCTGGTGATCGTAAGATCCGGCCAATCCAGCCTTTGTCTGATCCCGGAAGCCTCGCTTGGTCAAAAGCCTACCTGCCACTCCCGGAACGAATTTCTCGCAGTTGCCGCTGACGGTGGCACATGCCGCGTGCGAGCCGGCCACTTCCTTGCTGTCACGGCTTGCGGCTAGGAACGGCGCCGTTTTCGCCTGAGGTAGGAATTTGCCTCTCTTCAGAGGTCCCAGTGCGCCCGTGTCGATGTCTTCGCACCGGAACAAAGGGGCCATCGCGCTTGCCAACAAACGCTGTCGAACCGCTTAAAGCCTTTTGCGCTATTGCGGCCTTTGTCCCCCCCAGAAAAAAAACGGACGACGGACAGAAATGGACAGGTCAGCGTTCAGGAGTGGGGGCGGCAGTTTTTATGCCGAGGTGAGCGCGGGGCGTCGTCGTTGGACGATAGAGTGTCAATTGTAGCAGGGCCTCTTCGTAGAATTGCTGTGCTGCTTGGGGCAGCTCTTTGAAGCGGTTGCGGATGATGAAATAGGGCGAGACGGTGATCTCTTGAGAGATGCCAATGGTTGTCAGGCGGGTGCCGAGGGTTTTACCGCTGAGAAGGCTCGCGACCTCGTTGGAGAGCGGGGCAATGATATCGGTGTTCTCCACCAGTGATAGCACGACAAGGAGGGACGAGCTGTTGATCACCTGCGGCGGGGTGGGCACGCCCGCGCCGTGGAAGGCTTCCTCGACCGCAAGCCGGATTGGCGATCCGCGTTCTTGGATGATCCAGTCATATGCATTCAGCTCCTCAAGACGCACCCCCGTGCGCCCCGCGAGCGGGTGGGTGTCGCGGATCAGCAGCTTCACGATCTCTGACCGTGCCGGATGCACCAGATAATCACGGCTGTCTTGGGTGGCTGGGATGCGGGCGAAGATGAAATCGAATCGACCTTCGTTCAGGCCCCGGATCAGATCGGTAGACGTGCCGACTTCGATTGTCAGGTCGATATGGGGGGTTTTTTCCCGCATGGATTGAATGGCGGGCAGGAGAACGGCGACAGCGGGCCCCGTAACAGAGCCAATGCGGACTTCACCTGCTTGCCCGTTCTTCAGCCGTTGAACATCTTTGCTCAGGCTGTCGAGTTCAGACAGAATGACCCGCGCATGGCGGAGATAGGCCTCGCCGAGCGGGGTGACATTCATGCCCTTGGGGGTACGGTCAAACAGCGGAGCACCCACGGATTTTTCCAGATCGGCCAAGATTCGCGACGCGGCAGGTTGCGACATCGAGAGTGCCTGTGCCGCCGTTTGAAGCTGGCCCGTTTCGGCGATCTTGAGGATCAACCCTAGATGGCTGGGTTTGGATTGTCGGATGACGGTCATTGAGAAACTCCGGGGAAAGCGCCAACATACCGTTTATGGTATGTATAACGTCAAAAATAGAGTTTTACAGATATATTCAATATCCCTAACCATTCCGCCATGGGTAAAAACCCGCAAACTGGGCGTGGGAGGCGACCGGGGAGGTCGCGCGGAACGCCCGATTGGGAGGAAATTATGAAGCTCAAAACACTTCTGGCCGCAGCCACTGCGGCTATCGCTCTGTCGTCCGCCGTCTACGCGGATGGCCTCGTCGGTATCGCCATGCCGACCAAATCCTCGGCGCGCTGGATTGCGGATGGCGACAACATGGTCAAAGAGCTGGAAGCCGCTGGCTATACCGCTGATCTGCAATATGCAGAGGACGATATTCCGAACCAGCTTGCCCAGATCGAGAACATGATCACCAAAGGCGTGGATGTGCTCGTGATCGCGGCGATTGACGGCACCACGCTGTCGAACGCGCTGGAAAATGCCGCTGCTGCAGGGGTGAAGGTTATCGCTTACGACCGCTTGATCCGCGACTCCGGCGACCTCGACTATTACGCCACCTTCGATAATTTCAAAGTGGGCGTGCTGCAGGCGACCTCGATCGTTAACGGCCTTAAAGAGCGTTTCGGCGATGGCCCGTATAACGTCGAACTCTTCGGCGGCTCGCCGGATGATAACAACGCCTATTTCTTCTACAATGGCGCGATGTCGGTCCTGCAACCGTTGATCGACGATGGCACCATTGTCGTGCAATCCGGCCAGATGGGCATGGATAAAGTCGGCACCCTGCGCTGGGATGGCGCGGTGGCACAGGCCCGGATGGATAACATCCTCTCCGCCAATTACACCGACAAGGAAGTCAACGCGGTTCTGTCGCCCTATGATGGCCTCTCGATCGGGATCCTGTCCTCGCTCAAAGGCGTTGGCTATGGCTCCGGCGATCTGAAAATGCCGATCGTGTCCGGTCAGGATGCGGAAGTGCCTTCGGTGAAATCGATCCTCAACGGCGAGCAATATTCCACCGTGTTCAAAGACACCCGTGAGCTGGCGAAAGTCACAGTGGGGATGGTCAACGCGGTTCTTGGCGGCTCCGAGCCGGAAATCAACGATACCACGACCTATGACAACGGCGTCAAAGTCGTGCCGTCCTACCTGTTGGAACCCGTCTCTGTTGACGCGAGCAACTGGGAAGAGGTTCTGGTGGGCTCCGGTTACTACACGGAAGACCAGATCAAGTAATTTTCTCCTACTGATCTGAGACCCGCGCCGCCCGTATCTGTGATTTGGGCGGCGCATTCTCTCCAACCGACTGCGCGCGAGCGCGGGGCGGCGGGTGCGGGCCGAGGGCTCTGGTCTTCCTAGGGCGAACGGGCCTTCCAAGGGGCATACCATGACAACACTTCTCGAAATGCGAGAGATCACCAAAGAGTTCCCCGGCGTGAAAGCGCTGGATCGGGTGAACCTTCAGGTGACGATGGGCGAAATTCACGCCATCTGCGGCGAAAACGGTGCCGGAAAATCCACGCTGATGAAGGTGCTCTCGGGCGTCTATCCGGCGGGAACCTATGACGGCGAAATTCACTATGAGGGCGTGATTGCGCAGTTCCAAGGGATCCGCGATAGCGAAGATCGCGGGATCATCATCATTCACCAAGAGCTGGCCTTGGTGCCGCAACTCTCCATCGCGGAGAATATCTTTCTGGGCAATGAGACCGCCAAAGGCGGGGTGATCAATTGGCACGAGGCCAACCAGCGCACCGAAGCTTTGCTGCGAAAAGTCGGCCTGCGGGAAAGCCCGACGACCAAGGTGGATAGCCTCGGCGTCGGCAAGCAGCAGCTTGTGGAGATCGCAAAGGCGCTTTCCAAAGATGTGAAACTTCTGATCTTGGATGAGCCTACAGCCGCGCTGCAAGAGGGCGACTCGCGTAAGCTTTTGGATCTGATGCTGGAGTTGAAGACGCAAGGCGTCACCTCGATCATCATTTCGCATAAGCTCAACGAGGTTCGCTATGTCGCGGATACGGTGACGGTGATCCGCGACGGGATGTCCGTCTCCACCAAAGACGCGAAGCAGGGCCTGTCCGAGAATGAGATCGTGCGCGATATGGTGGGCCGCGATATGTCGGATCGCTACCCGGCGCGCGAGCGGCGCGCAGGCGAGATGCTGCTGGAGGTGGAGGGCTGGAACGTCTGGCACCCCGAGCATTCTGACCGTCAGGTGATCAAGAATATCGCGTTTAATGTGCGTGCGGGCGAGGTCGTCGGGATTGCGGGCCTTATGGGCTCTGGGCGCACCGAATTGGCGATGTCGATATTTGGGCGCAGCTATGGGCGCCGGATTTCCGGCAGCGTGAAAGTGCATGGCAAAGAGGCGGATGTCTCGTCGGTGGACCGCGCGATTTCGGCGGGGCTTGCCTATGTGACAGAGGATCGCAAAAGCCTCGGTCTGATCTTGGATGAGACGATCCGGTTCAACACGACCTTGGCCAATCTCGAAGGCGTGTCGGTGGGCGGTGTGTTGAACGCCAATGCGGAAACCAAAGTTGCCCAAGAATACCGCGAGGCACTGCGCACCCGCACCCCGTCTGTGTTCCAGAAGGTCGGGAACCTCTCGGGCGGCAACCAGCAAAAAGTGGTTCTGGCCAAATGGCTCTACACCGCGCCCGAAGTGCTGATCCTCGACGAGCCGACGCGCGGCATTGATGTCGGCGCGAAATACGAGATTTACGCGATCATCAACGAGCTGTCGGCGCAGGGCAAAGCCGTCGTCGTCATCTCCTCGGAGATGCCCGAACTGCTCGGCATGAGTGATCGCATTTACGTCATGAACGAGGGGGCGTTCGTCGGTGAAATGACCGCCGAAGATGCCAGCCAAGAGCGCATCATGTCGCTCATCGTTAACGAATAAGGGACCGTGAAAATGGACACACAAACCAAAGGGATCAAGGCCCATATGGCCGCCCATATGCGCGATTTCGGCCTGCTCTTCGCGCTGATCGCGATCATGGTCTTCTTCCAGATCGTCACGGGCGGCACTTTGATGCGCCCCGTGAACATCACCAACCTCTTCTTGCAAAACAGCTATGTGATCATCATGGCGCTGGGGATGCTGATGGTCATCGTGGCGGGCCATATCGACCTTTCGGTCGGCTCTGTCATGGGGTTCATCGGTGCGTTGGCGGCGGTGATGATCGTCAACTTCGGGTTGCCAGTTTGGCTCACCATGGCGATCTGCCTCGTTGCGGGCGGTGTGATCGGGGGCGCGCAGGGCTATTTCGTGGCCTATTGGCGGATCCCGTCGTTTATCGTCACCTTGGCGGGGATGTTAGTGTTCCGTGGTCTGACGCTCTGGCTGTTGGAAGGCCAATCCGTTGGCCCGTTCCCGAAGAGTTTCCAGATCATCTCAACGGGCTTCGTGCCGGAAATCTTCCCCGCAAGCTGGGGCGCGGCTTTGGCACCGCTGTTTGGCGCGCGGAACTTCAACGTGCTCTCCTTCGCTGTGGGCTTGATTGCGGCGGCTGCGATCATCCGCGTTGGGTTGAACGCTCGTAAACGCGACCTTCACTACGGCATCGAGAGCGAACCTGCGGGCCTGTTCTGGGGCCGCACCTTGATCGTCAGCGCGGCGCTGGTCTTCTTGATGTTCAAACTCTCCACCTTCCGCGGCCTGCCCAATGTCATGGTCACCATGGGCGTCTTGATCATGATCTACGCTTTTGTCACCGAGCGCACGGTGATCGGCCGCCGGATCTACGCGCTGGGTGGCAATGAGAAAGCGGCAAAGCTCTCGGGGATCAAAACCGAACGGCTAACCTTCCTCGCCTTCGTCAATATGGGTGTGCTGGCCGCTCTTGCTGGGCTGGTCTTCGCGGCCCGCCTCAATACGGCCACGCCAAAAGGCGGCTTCTCGCTCGAACTCGACGTCATCGCGGCGGTGTTCATCGGCGGGGCATCGATGTCCGGCGGATCGGGTAAAATCATCGGCGCGGTGGTCGGCGCCTTCATCATGGGCGTGATGAACAATGGCATGTCGATCATGGGCATCGGCATTGATTACCAGCAGGTAATCAAGGGGCTCGTGCTGCTCGCGGCTGTCTTCTTCGATGTCTACAACAAGAACAAGCAGGGCTAAGGCTCTGGTGCGGAAAGGATAATCCTATGACATTTACACCTGCAAAATGGCCGCGCCGGTTGAGAAGCCAAGAATGGTATGGCGGCAATTCGCGCGACACGATCTATCATCGCGGCTGGATGAAGAACCAAGGATACCCGCATGATCTGTTCGACGGGCGGCCGATTATCGGCATCCTGAACACATGGTCCGAGCTGTCGCCCTGCAACGGCATCCATATGAAAGAGTTGGCTGAGAAGGTCAAAGCGGGGATCTGGGAGGCTGGCGGTTTCCCGGTCGAAGTGCCGGTGTTCTCGGCCTCGGAAAACACCTTCCGGCCCTCAGCGATGATGTTCCGCAATCTGGCCGCTTTGGCGGTGGAGGAAACCATTCGCGGACAGCCGATGGATGGCTGTGTGCTGTTGGTCGGTTGCGATAAAACCACGCCCTCCTTGATGATGGCTGCGGCTTCTGTCGACTTGCCCTCTATCGTCGTCACTGGCGGGCCGATGCTGAATGGCTATTTCCGCAATGAGCGCGTCGGCTCCGGCACGCATCTGTGGAAATTCTCGGAAGCCGTGAAGGCCGGCGAGATGACCCAAGAGGAGTTCTTGGACGCGGAGGCCTCGATGTCGCGCTCCACCGGCACCTGCAATACGATGGGCACCGCCTCGACGATGGCCTCGATGGCGGAGGCGCTGGGGATGGCGCTGTCGGGCAATGCCGCGATTCCTGCCGTTGATAGCCGTCGCCGCGTGATGGCGCAGCTCTCTGGCCGCCGCATCGTGCAGATGGTCAAAGATGATCTGAAACCCTCCGATGTTATGACCAAAGAAGCGTTTGAGAATGCGATCCGCACCAATGCGGCGATTGGCGGCTCAACGAATGCGGTGATCCACCTGCTCGCAATGGCGGGGCGCGTGGGGATCGATCTGACGCTGGAGGATTGGGATCGCTGTGGCCGCGACGTGCCGACGATTGTGAACCTGATGCCGTCCGGCAAATACCTGATGGAAGAGTTCTTCTACGCGGGTGGCCTGCCGGTGGTGATCAAACGTCTGGGCGAGGGCGGTCTGCTTCATAAGGAGGCTATCACCGTCTCGGGGCAATCGATGTGGGACGAGGTCAAAGACGTCGTGAACCACAATGATGATGTGATCCTGCCGACGGATAAGGCACTGACGCAATCGGGCGGCATCGTCGTGGTCAAAGGCAATCTGGCCCCGAAAGGCGCGGTGCTCAAACCCTCCGCCGCCACGCCCGCGCTGTTGCAGCACAAGGGCCGTGCCGTCGTGTTCGAGGACATCGACGATTATAAGGCCAAGATCGAGGATCCCGATCTCGATATTGATGAGACCTGCATCATGGTGATGAAAAACTGTGGCCCCAAGGGCTATCCCGGGATGGCGGAGGTTGGCAATATGGGCCTGCCGCCGAAGCTCCTGAAAAAGGGCATTACCGATATGGTCCGGATCTCGGATGCGCGGATGTCGGGCACGGCCTACGGCACGGTTGTGCTGCATACCTCGCCGGAAGCCGCTGCGGGCGGGCCGCTCGCCGTGGTGCAAAACGGCGATATGATTGAGCTCGACGTGGCGGGTCGCAGGCTGCATCTCGACATCTCCGATGCGGAGTTGGAGGCGCGCCTCGCCAAATGGGTGCCGCATAATGAGCGCCCAGAAAGCGGCTATGCGTGGCTGCACCAGCAGCATGTCGAGGGGGCAGATACCGGTGCCGATCTCGATTTCCTGAAAGGGTGCAGAGGCTCGGCGGTGGGGAGGGATTCCCATTGATGAAGCTCGCGCTTGTCGGCATCGGCAAGATCGCGGTGGATCAGCATATCCCCGCGATTGCCGCATCGGAGGAGTGGATGCTGGGCGCGACCGTCTCGCGCCATGGCTCTGTTGAGGGGATCGCCAGCTATACCGATTTCGATCAACTCTTGGCCGAGCGCAGCGATATCCGTGTGATCTCGCTGTGCCTGCCGCCCGTGCCGCGCTTTGACTATGCGAAAAAAGCGTTGGAGGCGGGCTGCCATGTGATGCTGGAAAAACCGCCGGGGGCGACGCTGGCGGAATGCCACGCGCTGGCCAAACTGGCCGAGGACAACCGCCTCTCACTCTATGCGACATGGCATTCGCGCGAGGCGGATAAGGTTGCGGTCGCGAAAGCGTGGCTGGCGGATAAGGCGCTCAAAAGCCTCAAAGTGACGTGGAAAGAGGACGTGCGGCGCTGGCACCCAAATCAGGATTGGATCTGGGAGCCGGGCGGGATGGGCGTGTTTGATCCCGGAATTAATGCGCTCTCGATCGTCACGGAAATCCTCCCCGTAGATATCCACTTGCGGGAGGCGACCCTTCAGGTGCCGCAAAACCGTCAGACGCCGATTGCGGCGGATCTTGCCTTCTACCACCCTTCCGGCGCGCAGGTCAGCGCGGTGTTCGATTGGCGGCAAGAAGGTGAGCAAACCTGGACGATCGAGGCGGTGACAGATCAGGGCACGCTGACGCTGCTGGATGGCGGCGCGCGGATCTTGATCGACGGTGTCGAGGATGCGCTCGTTTCCGAAAATCCGCTCTCCGGCGAATACCCGCGCCTTTACGCCAAAATGGCCGCGCTGATCGCGCGCGGCGGCATTGATGTGGATCTGCGCCCGATGGTGCATGTCTCCGATGCGCTCGCCCTTGGCCGCCGTGTTGCGGTTGATCCTTTTTACGACTGACCCGAAAGTATCCCCTTATGAAACAGCCCCTCACAGGTATCCTTCCCGTCGCGCCAACGCCGTTCTTCGCCGATGGCCAAGTCGATAGCGAAGGCATGAAACGCGTTCTCGATTGCATGATCGATCAAGGCGTCGATGCGATTTGTATTCTCGCGAATTATTCCGAGCAATTCGTGCTCTCGGATGAGGAACGCGCCCTTCTGACCCGTGTGAGCTTGGAGCATGTCGCGGGCCGTGTGCCGGTGATCGTTACGATCTCGCATTTCTCCAATCAGATCGTCGTGGACCGCGCGAAAGAGGCGCAGGCGATGGGCGCTGCGATGCTGATGATGATGCCGCCCTATCACGGGGTTGGTCTGGTGCCGCCGGAGCACGCGATTTTTGGCCAGTTCAAAGCGGTCTCGGATGCGGTGAACATCCCGATCATGGTGCAAGATGCGCCGCTCTCCGGCGTAACGCTCTCGGTGCCGTTCTTGGTGCGGATGGCGAAAGAGATCGAGAACGTTTCCTATTTCAAAATGGAAACGCCCTTCGCCGCCGATAAGCTGGCCGCGCTGATCGAGGCGGGCGGCAAGGATATCATTGGCCCGTTTGACGGTGAGGAGGCGGTGACGCTTCTGGCCGATCTCGATGCGGGCTGCACAGGCACCATGACCTCGGCGCTGCAACCCGAAAAAATCCGCCCGATCTTGATGCAATATCGCGCAGGCGACATAGATAAGGCACTGGATCAATGGCGCTTGTGCCTGCCGTTGATCAACCATGAGAACCGCCAATGCGGGTTGCGCGCGGCCAAGACCGTGATGATGGAGGGCGGCGTGATCAAATCGGATCATGTGCGCGCGCCCTTGCAACCGATGAGCCAGCGCACCAAAGAGCGGCTTTTGCAGCTCTCGCGCGAGCTGGACGTGATCGCCCTGAAATGGGGCAAATAAGAGATAGGACTTCCTTCCATGACCTTCACACCTCACGGAAAACACCTGATCGCTGGCGATTGGGTCGGATCGGACGAGACCTTCACCTCCGCGCCTGCGCACGGCCCGTCGCATGTGTTTTCGCACGGCACGCCGGATCTGGTGGATCGTGCCGCACAGGCCGCTGAGGAGGCCTTCTGGTCTTATGGCTATTCCTCGCGCGAAGAGCGCGCGGCGTTTTTGAATACGATTGCAGATGAAATCGAGGCCCGCGCCGAGGCGATCACCGAGATCGGATCGCAAGAATCCGGCCTGCCCGAAGGCCGCCTTCAGGGCGAACGCGGTCGCACCACGGGCCAGCTTCGGATGTTTGCGTCGCATATCCTCAAAGGCGACTATCTGGATCGCCGCCATGATGTTGCGCTGCCAGATCGTCAACCCCTGCCGCGCCCCGATATACGGATGATGCAGCGCCCGATTGGCCCTGTTGCGGTGTTTGGCGCCTCGAACTTCCCGCTCGCATTTTCCACGGCGGGCGGCGATACCGCCTCGGCTCTGGCGGCGGGCTGTCCGGTTGTGGTCAAAGGCCATGATGCGCATCCTGGCACGGGCGAAATCATCGCTGAGGCAATCCATGCCGCAATCCAGAAATGTGGGATCCATGCGGGGGTGTTCTCGCTGGTTCAAGGCGGATCGCGCGAGGTCGGCGCGGCGCTGGTGCAGCATCCGCTGATCCGCGCGGTGGGCTTCACTGGTTCGTTGGGCGGTGGCCGTGCGCTGTTTGATCTGTGCGCGCAACGCCCTGAACCGATCCCGTTCTTTGGCGAATTGGGGTCTGTGAACCCGATGTTCTTGCTGCCGCAAGCGCTGTCTGCCCGCGCGCAGGATCTGGGCAAGGGCTGGGCCGGATCGTTGACCATGGGAGCAGGGCAGTTCTGCACCAATCCCGGGGTCTCGGTGGTGATCAAAGGTGCAGATGCTGATACCTATATGGAGGCCGCAATTGCGGGCCTGTCGGCGACGGGCGCACAAGTCATGCTCACCGACGGGATCGCGAATGCCTACCGTGCAGGCCGCGATAAAATCGCCGCTACGGCGGGCGTGCAACAGGTGCTCACCTCGACCTGTGATCTGCGCAACGCGACGCCCTATCTGTTTGCGACGACGGGCGCGGAGTGGCTGGCGAATGAGGCTCTCGGCGAGGAGGTCTTCGGGCCGCTCGGCCTGATCGTTCAGGTCGAAGACGTGGCGGAGATGATCGCCGTGGCGCAATCGCTTCATGGTCAGTTGACCTGTACATTGCATATGGATGCGGGCGATACCGATCTCGCGAGCCGGCTTTTGCCCGTGCTGGAACGCAAAGCGGGGCGGATCCTTGCGAATGGCTTCCCGACGGGCGTCGAGGTTTGTGATGCGATGGTTCATGGCGGGCCTTACCCTGCCTCCACCAATTTCGGCGCGACCTCTGTGGGGACGATGGCGATCCGGCGTTTCACGCGGCCTGTGAGCTATCAAAACCTGTCTGAGGCGGTGCTGCCGAAGGATTTGCTCGGGTGAGCGGGAATGCGGACTGGATCGCGGTGGATTGGGGCACCTCGAACCTGCGCATTTGGGCGTTGGATGCCACAGGCGAGGTAATTGCCGAGCGGGCATCCGATCAGGGCATGGGGCGGTTGACGCCGGACCAGTTTGAGACGGTGCTTTTGGATCTTTGTGACGGGCTGCTGGATGCGGCCCGTTGCACCGATGTGGTGATCTGCGGCATGGCAGGGGCACGGCAGGGCTGGACAGAAGCGCCTTACCTTGCGGTGCCGATTGCGATCTCGGCCTTGGGCGCAGGGGGCGTTGTGCCGCCTGTCGCCTCTAAGCTGATATCGGTGCGGATCTTGCCGGGCCTCTCGCAGCAGCAGCCTGCCGATGTGATGCGCGGCGAAGAGACCCAGATCTCGGGGTTCTGTGCCACGCATGAGGGGTTTGAAGGGGTGTTGTGCTTGCCTGGCACGCATAGCAAATGGGTGCGGGTTGCGGGCGGCGAAATCTCCCGCTTTCGCACGGTGATGACAGGGGAGGTCTTCGCGCTCCTCTCCGAGCAATCGGTGCTGCGCCATTCGCTTGCCAAGGATCTGGCGGATGCTGCGGATCTCGCGCAAGAGATTGGCGTGGATGCGGCCTTTGCTGGCGCCGTGCGCCAAGCCTTTGACGCGCCCGAAATCGGGTTTGCGGCGCTCTTCGCCCTCCGCGCCGAGAGCCTGCTGCAGGGGGCGGCGGCGGCCCCTTTGCGCGCGCGCCTTTCGGGGGGACTCATTGGGGCAGAGCTTGCAGCGACGCGCGATCTTTGGGAGGGTCACGCTGTTGCCGTGATCGGGGCGGGGCCGCTCGCGGCGCTCTATCTGGCGGCGCTGGCCGAGCTGGGTGCGCAGGCTGCGCTCAAGGATGGGAGCCATCTTGCCTTGCACGGGCTGCGCGCGGCGCATGCGTCCCTTTAGGCCTATAGTTTCGGAAACGAAGGAATATTGATTTATGACCCGTAACATTATTGCCATTCTGCGCGGCATTACGCCCGCCGATGCCACCGCGGTTGCGGAGGTTCTGATTTCGGAAGGGGTCACGAAAATCGAGGTGCCGTTGAATTCGCCCGACCCGTTCACCTCCATCTCGGCGATGCTGGAGGGGTTTGGCGATCAAGCGCTGATCGGGGCCGGAACGGTGTTGGAAGCCGCACAGGTTGCCAAGCTCAAGGAGATCGGCGCGCGGCTTGTGGTCTCCCCGAATATGAACGTTGAGGTTATCAAGGCCACCAAGGCCGCCGGCATGGCCTCCTACCCTGGCGTGATGACTCCGACGGAATGCTTTGCCGCGCTTCAAGCAGGGGCTGACGGGCTAAAGATCTTCCCCGCATCCCTCCTCGGGCCAGAGGGTCTGAAAGCGATCCGCGCCGTTCTACCTGTAGGGACAGAGGTGCTCGCTGTGGGGGGGGCGGGGTCGGAGAATTTCGACCTTTGGGCCAAGGCGGGGATCGACGGGTTTGGTATCGGCACGGCGATCTATAAGGCTGGAGATAGCGCCGAAGTTGTCCGCGCAAAAGCCCGCATGATTGTCGCGGCTTATGACAAGGTCTTTGCGGCATGACCTCATATGTGTTTGACCACCGCACCTGTTACCTCGGGGAAGGCCCCTTGTGGCACCCGACGCGCAAGCAGCTTTTCTGGTTCGATATCGTCAATTCGCGATTGCTGTCGAGGGTGGGGGATGAGGCCCTGATGTGGCAACTCGAAGAGCATCATTCCGCCGCTGGCTGGATTGATCACGAGACGCTTTTGATCGCGTCGGAAACGGGCTTGTGGCGCTTTGATATCGAGAGCGGGCAGCGCAGCTTGATTGTGTCATTGGAGGCAGATCGCCCCGAGACGCGCTCCAACGATGGTCGCGCGGATCGCCAAGGTGGGTTCTGGATCGGGACGATGGGCAAGAAAGCGGAGCGCGGGGAGGGCACAATCTACCGCTTCTACAAAGGCGAGTTGGTAAAGCTGTTCGACGATCTGACGATCCCGAACGCGATCTGTTTCGCCCCTGATGGCCGCACCGCCTATTTTGCCTGCACCAAATCCGGTAAGATCCAGTCGCAGGCATTGGATGCAGAAGGCTGGCCAGAGGGTGCGCCGGAGGTCTTTGTCGATCTGACCTCGGAGGGGTTGAACCCGGACGGGGCGATTGTGGATGCCGAGGGTGCGGTGTGGAATGCGCAATGGGGCGCTGGGCGCGTCGCACGCTATCTACCCAACGGGGAATTTGATCGCGCAGTCGCGGTCGCGGGGCAGCACAGTTCTTGCCCCGCGTTTGGCGGCACGGATTTGCACACGCTTTTTGTCACCACTGCGCAAGAGGGCATTGAAACCGCGGATTCCGATCAGGGATTGGTCTATGCCTGTGAGGCGGGCGTTCAGGGATTGGCGGAGCCTCAGATTTTACTTTGATCTTTCGTGCCCGCTGCGCTGTCCCCTTGGAGCGCGGCGGGCGTCAACTCGCCTTGATAGGCATCGGTCACCCCAATGAGAGGGGCCGCGATTTCGATCTCGCACCGGAAGATCCCCTCGACCTGCGCCTCAAAACTGGTGCCCGTTGACAAGAGGACTTTGGGGAGCGGTAGACCCAAAATCGACCAACGGCGCGGGATCAAGAACAGCTTTTCGTCTTTCGCGACCAGTGCCAAAGCAACGTTGATCGGGACAAACTGCTCCATCAGAAGATATGTGTTCTTCCCCGTTCCGCGCGTTTGGACGGACGAGATATGATACTTTCCGAAGCTGCGCAGTCAGGTCTCGCCGCCCCGCGCAGGTGAAAATTGTATGGTGACGGGGAGCGGTCATGGGTTGGGGGAAAGCCGCCCGTGCGCGCGCCAGATGCCGCCGAGCCATTTGCCCGCCCGCATGAGCGCATCTCGCGAGGCAAAGGCGTGCCCGTTTTCCAGATAAAGCCATGAGGTCGGATCCGTGGGATCCATCATACAGATTGGCCCAGAGTTCCGGGAACCGGGGCACATTCTTATCGAGCTGATACGAAAAAGGCCGTCGATCAAGATGTATATGGGATATCTCGGCATTTGTCCGATCTACGCTAGAGGCAGGCGCGCAACGCGGCTAACCGTGCGGGGCTATGCTGGCGAGACGGAGAGCAGAGGTATTGGTGCTTGACAGATTTTACGGCCACGACAATCTGGAGGTTGCCCGAGATGGTTTGCGGGTTCTTCAAGGAGTGACGCGGTGAAGACTCCCGAGCCCTTGCCAATCGTGATGCTCTCGACCGAAGATTTCGCGCCACATGATCGCGTTTCCGCCTTTGAAGCGGCGGCTGCGGCGATTTGTAAACTCGCGATCGTGCCGCAAGCCGCGGATAGCTACACCTCGTCAACAACCATAAAAATCTTACCCGGCGTCGTGACTGCACGCACCACCCATTCGGCGTCAGTGACCACGCGGACGCGTGGAATGGCGGCGGATGAGGCCGATAATCTGCTGATCCACGTGCCGCTCAACGGCGGGTTTTCGATGGCGCAACTGGGTGGCCCCGCTATCGAATGCAAGGCGGGCGAGGTCTATCTGGATCCGAATGAAGTCGCAGGCCGCGCAGCGTTTCACGCGCCGCAGACCGACTTGCTCTATGTGTCGATTCCCCGCGCAGCCTTGATGCAATCGCCGCAGGTGTTGAATGGGCGGCTGCGTCAGACGATGAAGATCTCACCGCAGTGGCGGATGTTCGTCCGCTATGCACAGTCGCTTGATGCGGAAGCCTCCGAGTTGAGCCATGCGGAGCGGGCCACTTGTTGCACGCATCTGTATGAGCTTGCGCGGATTGCCTTGACGGCGGAGGATTCAGCGCGGCTGGAGGCGCAGGGGCGGGGTGTGCGGGCGGCGCGGTTGCGGGCGTTGAAAGACGAGATCGAGGCGCAGTTTACGGTGCCGGGAATCTCTTTGGCAGGGATCGCGGCGGGGCAGGGGATTTCCGAGCGCTACGCGCGGGCGTTATTTGCGCAGGAGGAGACGACCTTCAGCGACTATGTGACCCGCAAACGGTTACAGTTGGTGCGGCAGATGCTGGCCGATCCGGCGCAGGATCGGCGCTCGGTCAGCGACCTCGCGATGGCATCGGGGTTTGGCGATCTCTCATGGTTTAACAAATGCTATCGGCAAGTCTTTGGCGAAACGCCATCTGACAGTCGCGCGCAGGCGCGACACCGCTAGCACAGCACTACGTTTGTGCCGCTGGCCCCGCAAACAGTGCCGTTCAGCCCAAGATGGCGCTCCGAAATTCCTCTAGCTTCGAGATCAGCGACACGCACCTGATCTTTCTGGAAGCAACATAAATGGCTGATTTCAGTGTAAAAATATCTTTTGGCATGATGCGCAAAACCATGCCGTTTCTAATGTTTCGCTGTGCGATCTATCTGGGAATCGCGGTGGCCTATGTGCTGGCCACCGGAACCGGTGCAGGCATTGGCTATGGCATAGGCGGGTTCTGGGATGACGAAACGCAGCTGAGCGCGGCGGCTTACGGTGCGGCGGGCGGCTTTGGCCTAACGGCCATGGTGCTATATTTCCTGCGCGAATATCTGTTGTATATCGTTAAAGCGGGCCACATCGCAGTGATGGTGGAGGCGCTGGAGGGCCGCGCCTTGCCGCAGGGGCAAGTGGCCTATGCGCGAACGATTGTCACTGAGCGATTTGGTCAGGCCAATATCCTCTTTGGCCTCGATCAGCTTATCAAGGGATGCATCACCGCAGTCACGGGCTTGATTGAGGGGCTTATGTGGATCCTGCCCATTCCAGGGGTCGATAAGATCATGGGGCTGGTGCGCGGCTATTTGAAAATCGCGGTCGGCATGTTGGATGAGGTGATGCTGGCCCATGTTTTGCGGACCCGTGCGGAGAACCCCTATCAGGCTGCGCGCGAAGCGCTGGTGCTTTATGCGCAGAACGCGCGTCCGATGATGACCAATGCCGCTTGGGTGACGGCGCTGGTCTGGTCGCTCTCGGGACTTGTGTTCGTGGTGATGCTGGTGCCCGCGGGGCTCGTCGTGTGGATCGTGCCGGGCAAGGCCTCTGCGGCGGGGGTTGGCTTTGCGCTCTTGTTTGCGTGGTCGATCAAGGCAGCTGTGATCGAGCCATTCGCGATTGCCTGCATGTTGCAAGCCTATTTCAAACGCACACAAGGCCAGACACCTAACCCCGAATGGGAGCGCAAGCTTGCCTCCGCATCGGATAAATTCCGCAACCTCGGCGAGCGCGCCCTGTCCCTCGCGGGCGCGCGCGGCGCAGCCAAGCGGTTTGGCATGACAGAGAAAGCAAGCGAGACAGTATGAAACATCTTCTTTTTGCGGCGCTTGCGCTCGCGCTGACACCGGGATTTGCGGCGGCGGAGGCACCGCGCAGTATCGTGGTGATGGATGGTTCCGGCTCGATGTGGGGGCAGATCGATGGACGCCCCAAGCTAGAGATCGCCCGCGAAACCGTGGCGCAGGTCTTGGGCACGCTGCCGCAGACGCAAGACATCGGCCTGATGGCCTATGGGCATCGTCGAAAGGGCGATTGCAGCGATATCGAATTGATGGTGCCCCCCACTGCAGGCAGCGCTGATGAGATCGTCGCCAAAGTGAATGCGATGAAATTCCTTGGGAAAACTCCCCTATCTGAGGCTGTGCGCAAAGCGGCAGAGGCGCTGCGCTACGGGGAAGAGGCGGCGACGGTCGTTCTTGTCACCGATGGCTTGGAGACCTGCGCCGCTGACCCCTGTGCGCTGGGTCGCGAATTGGAAGCCAACGGGTTGAATTTCACCGCTCATGTCATTGGCTTGGGGCTGACAAAGGCGGAGGGGGCCGAGGTTGCCTGCCTCGCGGAGGAAACCGGCGGGCGCTATCTTGAGGCGCGCGATGCGGCCAGCCTGACAGCGGCCTTGGCGCAAGCGGTGAGCGATACGCCTACGCCCGAGCCCGCGCCTTTGCCGACAACCACACTGACCGCGCCCGCCTCGGCCCCGATGGGATCGAAGGTTCTGGTTGGTTGGACTGGCACGCCTGCGGATCTGGACACAATCGAGGTCGGCCCCGTGGGGGGCGCGCATTTCGACTATGTTTATGTCTCGGAGGGCAACCCTGTAACTATTCAGATGCCGGGCGCGGTGGGGCTGTTTGAGCTGCGCTATAAAAACGCGGATCAGAGTGTGATTGCCACCTTGCCGATTGAGGTGACGGAGGCGCCGCTGACGTTGAGCGCGCCAGACCGGGCCGTAGTGGGGCAGTTGGTTCCGGTAACCTGGTCAGGGCCGGATGCCGAGTATGACAACATCCAACTGCGGAAGGTGGGCGACGATAGCTATATTACCTATGACTATGTGAGGGGGAAAAACCCCGTCGCGCTGCGGATGCCGGACGCGGCTGGGGCTTATGAGTTCACCTATAAGCTGAACGATTCCGAGGTGATCTTGGCACGCCCGATTTCTGTGCTGCCTGCGGGCTCCGAAGTGCCGTCGATCAGCGCAGAGCTGATGGCCCCCGAACAGGCCGAAGTCGGTTCCGCTCTTCTCATTGTCTGGAAGGGGCCTGGCTACGCTGAGGATAGTATAACCCTGCGCCGTAAAGGCGAGGAAGATCTGCTGGATTATGTGGCCATCGGGAAGGGAAATCATGTCACCCTGACCATGCCCTCCGAGCCTGGCGACTACGAGCTCGGCTATCTCTTTGCGAATGAGGCTGAGCTGACGAGCCGCGCGATCGTGGTGTTCGCCGCTGAGATCGATCAACCTGTATCGAAGAGCCCAATGCCGGAAGCGGGATTGCCGATACCCATCACTCTTCGTGCGGATACAGGCGCTGCGGAGGTGATGGTGCAATGGTCTGCGGTTCCTGCCCCCGAGGGGGCGCAGCCTGCCGCGCCTGAGGCTTGGGCGATGAATGAAAGCGTGATCGGGCCTGTTGAGGCCGCTTTCCTCGCAGGCGATTATGATGTGCGCGGCGATGCGGGGGATGCGGTGTTCGCAGGCCGTATCTCGGTGGTGTCGGGGGGCACGCGTGAATTTGTGATCCCCTATGACGCCACGCTAAGCCCCGCAGGCCCTGATGCGCCCGCCGCCACGCCGTCGCCGCAAGATCCCGTGCCGTTAACATTTCGCGGCGAATATCAAGGGATGGCGCTGCAATGGTGGGCGACGCCTGTCAGCGGGCAGGAGTCCGGCGTTTTGGGTACGGGCGGGTATTCCCCCGACCCTTGGGCGACACAGCTTGATGCTGGCGAATGGTTGATTGAGGGGCAGGCGGAAACCGGCAAAGGGCGGCTCTATGTCGCGCGGGTGAGCGTGATACCTTCGCAGCCGCAAGAACTGACCCTGTTGCGCACGGCTGCCGTGGATAAGACACCGCTCACTGCGCCTGACGGGGCTGAGATTATCCAACGCTGTATAGGGGAGGTGGCTTGCACTGGCGCGTCACAGGCAGGGCTGCGGCTTGCCTTGCTTCCGGGCTGGGCGACGACCGAGGCCTATCTTTATGAAACCGCAGGTGGGGCAGTGGCCGAGCAGCCGACGATGGAATTCTACTCGGGTGACCCGTTGCAGGTATCGGCGGTGCTGAACCCGCGTCAGTGGGATGCGATGCTTGGCCCTTGTGAGGCGATTGCGCTGGGCGGTCTCTGTGCGATGGCCGATGCGGATCGCGCGGGGGTCGTGGCGATCCGCAACACGCTGCAGGCGCTGGACGGGCCCGAGTCTGCCCCAGAGGGCGCGGCTGAGAATGCCATTGTGAAGCGGCTACAAGGGACGCCCATCATGCTGCCCGAGGGCATCAATCCGCTGGAGCTTCTGGCCCCACGTCTGTTGAAGGATTAGATCATGAAAACGACTATTGCAGCGCTGGTGCTTGCTTGCGGAGCGCTCTTTTCAAGCGTGAGTTTTGCCGGATCCGGGGAAAAAGCCGTGATTGCTGACTGCCGAGAGGGTGGCTGCCGATGTTCGCTGTCAGAGGTCACTTTGGAAGAGGCCGCGATTGTCTTGAATGTGCCTTATATGGAAGGGGCGAAGACCCTTATCACTTACGGTAAAAACCAAGCGATGTGGTCGCCCCTGAGCCATGAAGAGGTCGATGCCAAATTCGGCGGGGACGGGCGCTGCGATCTCGAAGTTTTCGGCAGCATTCTTCCCAAGGATGGTGTCTGGACGGGCACGGTTCGGACCAAAAGTTTTAAGGGGTGCCCTGATGCGGCGCAGCAGATCGTCTCAGGCAGCGTTGCGGCTATGGTGTTCACCCGTGATATCCGCTGGAACGGGACATTCGATCCGTCGCTTCTGAGCGCGGAAGGCACACAACAGCCCGTTGCATGGGTGGAGGCCTCGCCGACGGTGTTCCACGGCTCATTAGTCCTTCCGCCGAACGCCAAGGCCTTGGGGATGTCTGGGCGACTCCTCGCGAGTCTGCTGGATGAGAGTGCGGCTGTCGCCAACATGGATCTTGTCGTGATGGGCTGTGCGGTTGATGTGACATATGATTTCAAGCGGACCGCAGGGTAACACTTGAGAGCAGCCGAGCGCATGATCCGCGCGCGCGGCAGCCGCGTGTCGAACGCATCATCGCATCATGGCGGCCTCTCGTCTTCACCGCGAAATCGGTGCATCGCGCCGCGGATTCTCCTACGTGATCGAGCGAATCTGTGCTAATTTCAGGCTAGGTCACGATCCATTCAACAATCCTTTGCCGGCGGGTTCGGCAAACGGCGTCTGTTTGACGCACGGGATACCTATGAATGGGAGGGCGATCATGACCATATTCTTTTCAAAGCCAAGAGGGCCGCTTTACGCGCTGCGACAGGTGGCCTGTGTCACGCTGTGGGTGATGCTGGGCACGGCCACTGCGATGGCGCAGGACGCTACGACGCTAGTACCGAGCCCTGTCGCCGAGCAACCTCAGGCCGTCGCGCAGGGGCCAACCGCCGCGGACGGGATGACATTGATCTACGGCGGAGAGGGCGTGCCGAAGG
The DNA here is from genome assembly GCA_048262715.1 of Paracoccaceae bacterium. Taxonomy (GTDB): domain Bacteria; phylum Pseudomonadota; class Alphaproteobacteria; order Rhodobacterales; family Rhodobacteraceae; genus Albirhodobacter. The sequence continues at coordinate 313,075 of JBLXEV010000003.1, read as the reverse complement.
ATGTGGACGCGGGGATGGCCGTTTTGAAAACGCTGGCGGATGCGGGGGATGTCGCCGCGCAGCGCGACCTTGGCGAGATGCTGATTGGGGGATGGGCCGTGCCACGTGATGTGGCGGCTGGGCGCCCACTCTTGCAAGCCGCCGCCGAGGCGGGCGATGCCAAAGCGCAGCTTACCCTCGGGACGTTCTATCTCTACGGAATCGGCCTTCCGAAAGACATGAAACGGGCGCAGGACTTGTTTGAACAAGTGGCGGAGCGCGGCGATCCAACGGGTTTGCGGCTGTATGGCGAGGCTGTGATGTGGAGTGAGAAAGATCCGAAACAGGCCGAATCTTACCTCATTCGCGCAGGCGATATGGGGCAAGGGGCGGCTTGGGCGATTCTGGCGGAGGGCGCGATGTATGGCTATCTTGGCGGTGGCTCAACCTCACGCGCCAAATTTGGTGATTTTGCTGAGCGCGCCCGTGCCATGGGCAACGAGCGGATCGAAGTGCTAGACGCCACGCGGCAGATGTGGGGCATTTCGATGCGCGCAAGCGGCCCGAAGACGCTCAAAAAACTCACCAAGGCGGCCGATGCGGGTAACACTGAGGCGGCGCGGTTCTTGATCGCACTGGTGCGCGATGGCAATGGCATGAACATCCGCAAGGATCCCGCGCAGGCTGCCGACTTGGCAGAGCGCTACGCAACGCTTTTGAGCCCCGAGGAGCAATGGCGTACCGCTTTCACGATCTCGGCCGCCAAGACCAAGCAGGTCCGCATCTATAAAGGGTTGCGTGAGCAACTTGCGAATGCGCCCGGCCAGATTGATAAATCCTTTGGGGAGGATCTGTTCAAAGCCAATCCGAATTTCGCGATCTACCTCCTGCAAGCGCGGATGAAGCAGGCAGGCGTTTACCGTGGTAAACTCGACGGTTTGGCAGGGGAAGGCACTGTTCGCAGCCTGTCGAAGACCTGTCGCAAGGCCTTGCTACGCGATGACTGCGCGGATGATGTGCTGAAATCTACTGTAGTTGGGGCCCTGATCGCGAAGACCTGAGTCGCGCGTCAAAAGAGAATCGGTCTTCGCACTTGAGACCGATTCGGACCTTTTGGTAAAAAGCGAGCGGGCTTGAAAGAGGGAGTGTCTGGTCGGGATTTGCGCCCATTCCGGCCAGCCTTTCTGCTGAACTCTATGCCCCCATGGAAGGCCGTTCTTTCTAACCGGATGATTGGAAAGATAATTATGGCATTTTTGTGAATTTTAATTTCTAAAATGCGACGGGGCTGCCTTCACTTAACACGTTCTGGTGCACCTATCTAAAAAGATAGGTGACGAAATTAAGGAAATAATATCTAATTGTATTGTGGGAAGCGTTAATCCTCTTATGCGTGTGGAAATTGCATAGCTGGTTTGATCGCAATAAATCAAAAACTGAAAAGATGAGACAAAATTCGGTTTTCCGGATCTAGGGACACGTCTGCCAGATTAAAGTCCTTGTCTCGATTGGGGGATAAAATGAGGAAGGACCGTATTTACACGCCCGATTTCGGGGGTGTGCCGAAGGCTTCACTATCGGCACATAAAGGACGCACCGTTTTGATCGCCGGAGGGGCAGGTTTTATTGGCTCAAACTTGAGTCGCCGCCTGATCGCACGCGGGGATCGGGTCATCTGTCTCGACAATCTCGAAACAGGTCGCAGCGAAAACATCGCCTCGCTTTTAGCGCATCCGAGGTTCTCGTTTATACTTCACGATGTCGTTACGCCATTTAGGCTAAATGGAACGATTAATCAGATTTATAATCTAGCCTGTCCGGCTTCTCCCCCCAAATACCAAAAAGATCCGATTCATACATTTAAAACATGTATTTTGGGCGGATTAAATCTTTTGGAATTGGCGCGGGAAAAGAACGCGCGCATTTTACAAAGCTCGACCTCGGAGGTTTACGGCGATCCCGATTGTCTACTTCAATCCGAGGAGTATCGCGGGCGGGTTAATACCGTCGGGCCACGGTCGTGTTATGACGAAGGCAAGCGCGCCGCAGAGACACTTTTCTATGAAACCAATCGACAACAGGGCGTCGATGTTCGGATCGCGCGGATCTTTAACACCTACGGGCCGCGTATGGATCCGGGCGACGGGCGCGTGGTGTCGAACTTCGTGGTGCAGGCGCTCAGCGGTGTGCCGATCACGATCTACGGCGAAGGTCAGCAAACGCGGTCATTCTGCTATATTGATGATCTGCTGGACGGGTTGATGGCGCTGATGGAGGCTGACGTAAACCTCTCGACTGTGAATGATCCGGTGAATATCGGCAATCCGGGCGAATTCACCATGCGGGAACTGGCACAGCTCGTGCTGGAGATGACCGCCTCCAAATCCTCCCTGACATATTGCGATCTGCCCGCAGACGATCCGCGGCAGCGCCGCCCAGATATCTCACGGGCTGGGCGGTTGCTGGATTGGGCGCCGAAAGTGTCCTTGATTGAGGGGCTTGTTCCGACCATCGCCTATTTCCGCGGCGAGCTGACCAAGATGCAGGGCGCGCGGCTGGAGGATAGATATGCGATATGACTGGGGGGCAACGGATCTTGGTCACAGGCGGTGCGGGCTATATCGGCGCGCATTGCTGTAAAGCGCTGCGACAGATGGGGGCGGAGCCCGTCACCTTCGATAACCTGTCGCGCGGGCATCGCGATGCGGTGCGATGGGGGCCGCTGGTCGTGGGCGATTTGCGGGATCGGGGTGCGGTCGAGCGCGCCTTGACCCAGCACAAAATCGAAGCGGTGATCCATTTTGCTGCCCTCGCCTATGTCGGTGAAAGCATGGGCCAGCCGACCGCCTATTACGATAATAACCTCTCGGGGATGGCCTCGCTTCTAGGGGCTATGGCAAATACGGGCGTGAGCCAGATCGTATTCTCCTCTAGCTGCGCCACCTACGGCGTGCCGGAGGCCCTGCCGATCCGAGAGGACACGCCGCAGGCCCCGATAAACCCTTACGGGCGTAGTAAACTGTTCTGCGAATGGATGCTGCGCGATGCGGCGGCGGCGGGGGATCTGCGCTATGTTGCGCTGCGGTATTTCAATGCGTCAGGCGCGGATCGTGAGGGCGAGATTGGCGAGCGCCATACGCCCGAAACCCATCTGATCCCGCTGGCATTGATGGCGGCTTACGGGACTGGCCCTGCGCTGAAAGTCTTCGGGACGGATTACGAGACGCCCGATGGAACCTGCATCCGCGACTATATCCACGTTGAGGACCTCGCGCAGGCGCATGTCTTGGCGATGGCGCATCTGACGCGCGGTGGCGAAAGCCTCGCCGCCAATTTGGGCACGGGGCAGGGCGCCTCCGTGCTGGAGGTCATTGCCGCAGTGGAGCAGGCTACGGGACGTTCCGTGCCCGTGACATTCGAGGCGCGGCGCGCAGGGGATCCTGCGGCGCTGACGGCGGATCCGCAATTGGCGCAGGCGCGCCTCGGGTTTCGCGCGAAACACCGTGATCTGGCGCAGACCGTGGCCGATGCGGCCCCTTGGTTCGCGCCGCAAGTGGAGGCACTTGTGAGATGACCCATCCAAAGCCTCGCCACCCCGCAACCGAGCCGCGCCCGTTTCTGGTGCCGATCCTGACCGGGCGGCGTGCGGTGAAGTACTACGCGGTGGCGCTGCTTTGGATGGTCGCGGCGGGATGGTTTTGGGCATGGTGGCTTGCGCCGTCCCATGTCCTTGGTCTGGGGCGATATTGGATCGTGACCTGCGCCATGCTCTGGATCTGGGGGATGCAGCTTTACTTTGTTGTGGTCTTCCTGAAATCCCGCCGCTCAAATGCCCCTGACCCCGTGCCCGGCCAATGGCGGGTGGCGATGGTCACGACGAAAACCCCTTCGGAGCCGTTTTCCGTGGTGCGCAAGACGCTGGAGGCGATGCTGGCGCAGGGCTATCCGCATGACACTTGGCTGGCCGATGAGGCCCCGAGCGCCGAGACCCGCGCATGGTGCGAGGCGCACGGCGTCAAAATCTCAACGCGGCATGGCATCGAGGCCTATCACCGCACCGAGTGGCCACGCCGTACACGCTGCAAAGAGGGCAATCTGGCCTATTTCTACGATACGGTCGGCTACGAGGGATATGACATCGTCTGTCAGCTCGACAGCGATCACGTGCCGCAAAAGGGCTATCTGCGCGAGATGTTGCGGCCCTTTGCGGATCCGAAGGTGGGCTATGTCTCCGCACCGTCTATTTGTTCTGCCAACGCCCGCGAGAGTTGGTCGGCGCGCACGCGGCTCTATTCCGAGGCGGCGTTCCACGGGGTGTTCCAGGCGGGCTACACAGCTTTCCTGACGCCGATGTGTATCGGCTCGCATTACGCGGTGCGCACGCAGGCGCTGAGCGAGGCGGGCGGGCTCGGGCCGGAGCTGGCGGAGGATCATTCGACCACGATGCTGATCACGGCGGCGGGCTGGCGCGGGGTTCATGCGATGGATGCGATTGCGATTGGCGACGGGCCGGCAACGCTGCCCGATCTCGTCACGCAGGAATTCCAGTGGTCGCGCTCGCTGATGACCCTGTTGCTGCGTTATACACCGACTTATCTGCGCGCCCTGCCGCTGCGGCTGCGGTTCCTCTTCTTGTTGTGCCAAAGCTGGTATGCGTTCTTCACGATCTCGATGGCGATGATGTATTTCGTGCCGATCTTGGCCGTGACCTTCGATATCCGCTTTGCCGATGTCACCTATGCCGCTTTTGTCGGGCATTTCCTGCCGGCGATGGGGATGATGCTGATCTTCGCCTATCTGATCAAACGCGACGGATTCTTCCGGCCAGTGGATGCGAAGGTGCTGTCTTGGGAGAAAGCCTTCTTTGTGTTGCTGCAATGGCCGTGGGTGTTTTGGGGCTGCGCAATGGCGGTCTATGATCGGCTCTCGGGTGGGTTCGTGGATTTCCGCATCACGCCGAAGGGCGAGGCTGCAAGTGCCAAACTGCCCCCGCGGATCATGGCAGTTTATGCGGCCCTTGCCCTTGGCGCGCTGATCCCAGTGCTCACTGTTTCTGAGGTGACGCAGGCGCGGGGGTTTTATCTTTTGTCGCTGATCAACGCGTTTCTCTATCTCGCGTTGCTGGCGACCATCGTCATCCGCCACCTGTGGGAAAACCGCCGCGAGGGGCTGATCCGTGAGATGGGGGCGAGCCTGTCGGGCTATGTCACCACGTTGAGTTTAATGATCGCGCTGGGGATTTGGGGGGTAATGATGCGCGGGGAAGAGAGCCTTCAGGCGCTGGCTGTCGGGTTTGAGCCCGCTGGTTTGTCGAAGGTTGAATATGTGGTGTCGGGCGCGGGCATGGGCCGTCCGGGCGATATCAGAGTCCACTTCTGGCCCGATTGGCGCAACTGAGCGCCGGAGATTGAAAGGGAGGAGAGTATCATGACACAGATCGCGAAAAGATCGTTCACCGCGCTCGCTGTCATCCTCATATTTGGAGCCACTGCGACCTATGCCGCACCGCCGGGGGATTTGCCCTTCGGCGTCTATGACCCAGATGGGGATTTCAGCGATGACAGTAAGGTCGTTGTGGAGCATTTGTTTTTACCGTGGGAAGACGTTTACCTGCCCTCGTTGAATGACGCAGATGCTTATGCACTGGAGCGTAAGCGGGCGCTCTTGGTTACGTTGGAGCCATGGACATGGTCGCGTAGCGAGCGCAACACGGCGCAATATTTGCGGCGCGGTATAGATGACGGTCGCTTCGACGCGAATATGAAGGCCGTCTGCGATGTGCTGGGCACGCTGCAAAGCCCTGTTACTTTACGGTTCGCGCATGAGATGGATGACGCTTCGGGGCAGTTCATTTGGGCGGGCTGGGACGCGGATACCTATATCGCCGACTATCGCCATATGATCGACCTGTGCCGCAAAAGCGCCCCCGACATCAGTGTGATGTGGTCGCCGTTGGGCGATGAGGAAATGGCGAAATACTATCCGGGGGATGATTACGCGGATCTCGTTGGCTTGACGGTGTTTGGCTTGCAAGCATGGGATCAGGCGAAATACGGCAAAAATCGCAGCTTCGATGATGTGTTTGGCCCCCGCTATGAGCGCGCCTCTGCCTTCGGCAAACCCGTGGTTGTGGCCGAATTGGGCTACGTCGGGGATGCGGCCTATGTCAAAAGCTGGGAAGATTCGGTGCTGCAGGAGAAGGACAAATATCCCAATCTTGTTGGCGTCTTCTACTTCAACCAGCCGGAAGTCTATCCTTGGCCCGAGGGGTTCGGTGCGCCCGATTGGCGTGTGAAGAACCAAATCCTCAAGTGATGCGGCTTTGACGCGACGCGGTGGCGGAAAATCGCCACTGCCGCTGTGACAGCTGAAAACTCTGATAACGCGCAGGAAATTTTCCAGCGCGTTATTATTTTGTCCTGCCTCGCCCGTGCCACAGTCTTGCCCCGTTGAGGTTTTGATTGACCTCTAAGGTTATTTTTAACACTTGTAGAAGCCAATAAGAGCTGAAGACGGCTTTCACGAGTGGTCTTTGGTATAACAAAGAGGCTGAGCACATGTCTGCTATTTCATATCTGAAGTCCGCCGCATCTGCGGCGTGTGTCTCCTGCATACTCGTCGCATACGCGGCGCCAGTGCAGGCAGAAACCCAACGCGATTTCTCCCGCCCGCTCTACGGCGCTGCGAAATCTTACGCCGGAAAAGGCGAGATGCGCTTTGACTGGCTTAAGCCCCGCACGGCGGCCGCGACACGCGTTACGCGCGCGTCGATGACGGCGTCTCCTGGGTCTGGGACATGGGTCTGCTCACCTGCGGGTTTCGGATCAAAATCCCAATGCCGCAAGCGCTGATCGCGCGATTGAACCGCTAACGGATCACCGGCGCTGGGCGCAATTGGGAGAGTTGGACTATTTCCCTCTTCGCCGACTATGCCACGCGCCCCAAAAGAGGCTTGAGAAGAACCGCAGTGGCGGCTCGAATCCTGCCGTTTCGAGATATTCGGCGAGCTTCTCTTCGGAGGCTGGCGGGGCTGCGCCTTGCATAATTTTTGCCTGTTTGGCGCGAACCTCCTCCGTATCTGCCCCGAACATCCGCCACCGCGCCGCCCAAGCGGACAGGAGCAGTGGCTCAGATACATAGCTGCGGTAATTGCCCGCCAAGACCAGTGATCCACCCCTGCGAAGGTGCTGTGCTGTCTCATACAGCAGCGCCGCTTTCCCCGCGTCATCGGGAATATGGTGCAACACACCGATCATTAGCGCCGCGTCAAAGGGGGCTTGTGGTGGTAGGGATGCGAGCGGGCCTTCCACGAAGGTTACCCGATCTTGAAGGCCTGCGGCCTCTACCTGACTCCGCGCTTGGGCCAGCATCGGCGCTGACGGATCGACAGCAACAAAGCTCCAGCGCGTCTCCAGATTCGCGGCGGCGATGATCTCGCCCGCCGTGCCGCCCGCCCCCACGGTGAGGATGCGCGCTGCCGTGCCTGCCCCTAAAGCGGCGGAGAGGATGCAGGCGGAGAGCTCATGGCAGGCATCATATCCCGCCAGCGCGATCCGCGCTTGGCACCCGTATTCTTCGGCTCTGGACTGATCAAATTTTGCGTGGGGGGCAGATCTCATGGTCTCATACGCCTCTTCATTTTTGGGCTCGTGCCCCATCTGCGGCGGATGATATAGAACTTTGACGCATTTATTTTGTGAAAATCATGATTGAAAATCCAAAATCGGGACAGATCTATGATCGTTTATTCGCATTTCTACGCGCGTTTCCGTTGATGGCGCAGCCGTGCGAATCGGTTGCTGAAGCGAACCTTATGATCCTCGCCGAGCAGGAGGCGGCGGATCCAACGCATATCCTATACCGTCCGCGGCCACAGGCAGGTGCGGTGGTGATGCAGCCGTTGGCAATGTTTGCGTTGCGGTTTGGCGGAAGTGCAAACCCGTTGATCGGCGCGCTTCCCGATGAGATCGCTTTTCCGCTTTCGGAGTCCCCGCATCTCAGCATGCTCTCCGAGTTGATCCTCGCCGAGCAGAGCATTTCACGCTGTGGGGGCGGCTTTGTGCGGACGCGGTTGAGCGAGGCGATCGTTGTCTATGCCATTCGCAGCGCACTGAAAACTGGTACGTTCAACGCGGGGCTTCTTGCGGGGCTTGCGCATCCAACGCTGCATGGCTGCCTTGTCGCATTGCATGATGATCCGGCGCGCGGCTGGCGGCTAGCCGATCTTGCCGCGCTCGCAGATATGCGGCGAAGCCAGTTCATCCGAACGTTCACGCAAACGGTCGGCCAGCCCCCGCTGAGCTATCTCACCGCGTGGCGGCTCACACTTGCACGTGTCTATCTGGCGGAAGGGGACAGCGTTAAGCGCGCGGGGGGCAAGGTTGGCTTTGGCAGCGCTGCGGCCTTCTCGCGGGCTTTTGCGCGGCGATTTGGATATCCGCCGAGCCAAGTGTGACATTCTGGCTGTGAGCAGATAGACTTTTCGAGAGCAAGAGGGCAGAGCGCATGACGATTACTCAGCAAGATGAATTGGACGGGCTGAAAGCGATTGGCCGGATCGTTGCCAATACGAAACAGGCGATGGCGAAGGCCATGGAACCCGGGATGACGACGCGGGAACTGGATGAGATCGGGCGGGAGCTTCTGGAGCGCGAGGGCGCCCTTTCGGCGCCGCACTCTACCTATGGGTTTCCGGGGGCAACCTGCATCAGCATCAATGAGGAGATCGCGCATGGGATCCCGGGGGAGCGCGTGATCGCGCCGGGCGATCTGGTCAATATTGACGTCTCCGCCTCGAAGAACGGCTATTTCGCTGATACGGGAGCGACCTACCGTGCTGGCCCCGTCGCCGCGTCACGAGATCGTTTGCGCCGTGACGGGAAGCGCGCGATGCAAATTGGGATCGCACAGATTGGCAGTGGGAAACCGCTGGCGGGGATCGGCAAGGCCATCGGGCGTTTCGCGAAGGATCGCGGCTATACGCTGATCCGCAACCTTGCGAGCCACGGGGTTGGCCGCTCGTTGCATGAATATCCCGAGGAAATTGCCACTTGGCCGACGCGGGGCGACACGCGCCGTATCCACAAAGGGCTGGTGATGACCGTTGAGCCGTTCCTCTCCACCGGCGGGCATTGGGCAACGGAGGGCGCGGATGGCTGGACGCTTTATGCTGAGCCCAACGCGCCGGTTGTGCAATATGAACATACGGTCGTCGCGACAGATCGTGGGGCCATTGTCGTCACGCTGCCGGGCTGATGGTTTTGTCACCGTTGCCCGAACGAGATCAACGAAAAGGCGCCCATCGCGATATGCGGGGCGCCTTTCCAATTCTCTGTTTGTGCTAAAGGCCGATCAGGCGGCTTCTGACAGGGGTTGTTTCGCGGATTCAATGAACTCCGCATGGAGCGCTTTGATCACCGATTTGAGGTCATCGCGGTCCACGATGAATTGCACATCGACATTGCGCGGCCCTTGGCTCGCGCCGATGGCCGAGAGATCGGCATTGGCCAGCGCCAACAGCCCGCGCGAGAGCACGCAAAGCCCGCTGAGATCGCGCCCGATCACCGCTGCCATCGACAGCGTCCGCATCGTAATCTCTGCGGCAGGGAAGGCCTCAAGGATATCGCGCTCCACCCGCCGCATGGATTTCAGCGAGGTGTCGAGATAATGCGTGATCGTGTTCGCGTTCGAGACTTTCGAGACGATCCGCACGTTATGGCGCTTGAGCACATCCAAAATCACCGCGTCATAGCCTTTGACGCCGACCATATCCTGCTCAAACACTTCCAGCGTCACGATATCTAGGCCCGTCACGATTTCCACCGCAGGGGTTTTCGCGGGGAGGTCGTCGATCAACGTTCCCGGATCTTCCGGCTCGAAGGCGTTGGTGACGCGCAAAGGTACATCCGCCTGCCGAAGGGTTTTTGCGGCTTTCGGGTGGATCGCCTCCATCCCCATATTCGCGAGCTGGTCGGCCACGTCGAAATTGGTGCGCCCGATCTTTGTCACAGCCTCCGCGCCGACGAGCTTGGGATCGCAGGACGAGAGGTGGAACTCTTTATGGATGATCGCCTCGCGAGCGCCTGTGAGGGCGGCAAGCTTGGAGAAGGTGACCTCGGAGTACCCGCGATCAAACTCGCGCATCAGCCCCTCGGCGCATTGCGCATAGCCGGTGACGATGGGCATCTCTGTTGCGGGATCAACCGCCTTCATCGCGCTGGAGATCCGCTCTTCCAGCGACACATCGCCCTCATCGCGCCAGCCCGACAGATCGACCAGCCGCGCGTTCACGCCTGCGCGCTGCAGCATCAAGGTGGTGACAAACGCGGAATGCGCCTCGCCGAGACCGGACAGCAACTCGCGGATCTGGAGCATATGCTCGGAGAGCCGGAAGTGGCCGTAGGCACAAAGTCGTTGCAGATCAATCAGGCAGTTGCGCGCACCGTGGATGCGCTCGGCGACGAAAGCATCCGCCTGTTCCAGATCGGCGGCGTGGTCGAGCACCTCATGGTGGACGCGCTGCATCTCCTTCGCGACGCGGTTGAGCGCGTCATGCCAGCCGTGATCGGCCTCCGCGTTGGAGAACTGCGCATACACCCCCGGCTCGCCGGATTTCTTATGTTCCAACAGCAGATCGGTGATCCCGCCGAACGCGGAGACGACAAAGACGCGGCCATAGAGATCGCTGCCTTTGCGCCCGCCGATAAACAGCGTGTCTTTGAGTTGGTTGACGCGGGACATGGATGTCCCGCCGATTTTCTCGACTGTATGGGCCATGTTCACTCCGCAAGCTCTTCGGCCGGTGCGTAGGAGCCGTCTTCGCGGTGCACTTCTTTGCCAGTGACGGGCGGGTTGAAGCAGCAGGCCATGTGCAATTCTTCTTCCGCGCGCAGGATGTGCTTGTCATGCAGGTTCAGCGCATACATCACACCGGGATGGATCGCGTGGGTCTCGCCCGTGGCGATATCGGTGATCGAGCCTTTCCCCTTCATGCAATAAACGCTTTCGAAGTGGTGCTTGTAGTGGAACGTATGCTCCGATCCTGCCTCTAGCACGGTGATATGAAAGGAGAACCCCATCGCATCATCTGCCAAGAGCATACGCGTCGATGTCCATTGCGCATCGGCAACATGGCGGTCGGTTTTTTTCAATTCATTGAAATCACGTACAATCATTGTGCTTACTCCGCTGCCAGTTGCGCATTGCCCAGAACGTCGACGGTGGCCTTGGCGAGAATTGCAAAGCCCTCGCGCATCAGCGCATCGGAGATCGTCAGCGGGGCGAGGAATTTTACGACTTCGCCCTGCGCGCCGGACGTCTCAATCACCAGGCCCATCTCGTAGGCCCGTTCGCAGATCGCGCTGGCGAGATCCCCGGAGCCGACATCAATGCCCTGCATCATGCCGCGGCCTTTGAGGGTTGCGCCGTCGATATGACGGGCAATGCTCTCGAGTTCCGAGGTCAGCAGCACCGATTTGCGCAACAGCTCCGCCTCGAACGCGCCGTCCGACCAGAACTTCTCAATCGCAACGCGGCCCGTGACAAACGCATGGGTGTTGCCGCGGAAGGTGCCGTTATGCTCCGCTGGCTTCCAAATATCGTATTCGCGTTTGATCAGCAGGGCCGCGAAGGGCAGGCCGAAGCCGGAGAAGGATTTCGCTTGTGTGATCATATCGGGTTTGATGCCCGAGGCTTCGAAGGAGAAGTAGGATCCCGCGCGGCCGCAGCCCGATTGAATATCATCGATGATCAGCAGCGCGCCATGCTTGCGCGCGAGCGTCTCAATGCCCTGCATCCATGCATCAGACGCAGCGTTGAGGCCACCTTCGCCCTGAATCGGCTCGAAGATGAAGGCTGCGGGCTCGTCGATGCCCGAAGACGGGTTGGAGAGCATCGCGTCAATGATCGCCAGCGTATCCACATCCTCGCCCAGCGAACCCTCGAACGGCATATGAGTCACGTCTGCGAGCGAGCCATTGCCCGCGCCGCCGCGCTTGGAGGCGTTACCCGTCAGCGCCAGCGCACCCATCGTCATGCCGTGGAAGCCGTTGGTGAAGGAGATCACATTGCGGCGCCCCGTGACCTTGCGTGCCAGTTTGATCGCGGCCTCAACAGCGTTGGTGCCGGTCGGGCCGGTCATCATCACTTTGTAATCCATCTTGCGCGGCCCGAGGATCTTGCTTTCAAACGCTTTCAGGAAGGCGCTCTTGGCATCGGTGTGGAAATCCAAGCCATGCGCAACGCCATCGCGCGAGATGTGCTCGATCAGCGCAGCTTTCATATCGGCGTCATTATGGCCGTAGTTCAGCGAGGAGCAGCCTGCGAGGAAGTCGATATAGCGGTTGCCTTCAGCATCAAACAGCTCCGCGCCGGTTGCGCGGATGAAAACTTCGTCTACGCCGCGGCAGTAGGAGCGGGCTTCGCTCTCGCGACGGGCGAAAATAGATGTCGGTGTAACCATGTCATTGATGGGCATGGGGTGTCCTTTCCCTTTGGGGGATCAAGTTGAATTGGGATTATGCGGCGCGCGGTCGATCTGCCTGTAAGGGCAGGGAGATTGTCACCAGATGTTCGGTGGCATGGGCGCCGTCGAGATGCGTCTCGTGCAGGAAGTGCGGGGCGTCTTGCAGCGTGCCGCCGATCAGGCGAGCGAAGCTGCGGAACAGCGCCCATGAGGCCGCATTCTCTTTTGTGATCGTCGTTTTCATAAATTTGGCCTGCTTGACCGCGTCACGATCCACGAGATCAAGCAGCATGGTTTTTCCGAGACCGAGGCCGCGGGCTTTTTCCCCCACAGCCACTTGCCAGACAAAAATCTCACCGCTCTGCGGGATGATATGGCCGGAAATCCAGCCGACAACCTCGTCGCCGATCTCGGCAACTACGCAGGTATCGCGGAAGTGCTCGGCCTGAATCAGGTTGGCATAGAGCGAGTTTTCATCCAGCGGCTTGCACGCGCGAACCAGTTTCCAGATCGCGGGCCCGTCTGTTGCAACGGGTTTGCGCAGGGTCATCGCCTGCGCGCGAAGAGGAGATGTGTCATTCGGCATTCGATCAAGTCTCGTTGTTTCTTTGATCGACTAAGTAGAGCGTATCGCATAAGTAATCAACTTACTAAGAAATTTATGTGGTTAATTCTCTGTTTTTAAATGATTAATTTATTATAAGTTGTATCAATGCTTCGTGTTTCTAACTTGATTCTTGTCGCAGTTACTTCGCTTTGCTTTGGGTGTTCTCACGACTTTCTCGGATTGAAGCGGGGCGGAAGTTCGGGCAAAGATGGGGCATGACGCAAAATCCGCTCGACCGTATTGATGAAAGCCTGATCGCCCTTCGGCGGATTCTGCGCGCGACCGAGATCTACGAGCGCGACCTCGCCGCTGCGGCGGGCGTAACCCCGGCGCAGCTTCGGGTGCTCCAGATTGTTGATGAGAAGCGTGACCCCACGCCCAAAGCGCTGGCGACCCAGATGGGTGTCAGTCAGGCGACAGTTACGGTCTTGGTGGATAAGCTCGTGGCGCGTGGCATGGTCGAGCGCCGCTCGGTTGAGCGGGATCGTCGGCAGACCAATGTGGTTTTGACGGAATTGGGGGATCGCACGCTGGATGATGCGCCGGACGCGCTGCAGCAGCGCTATGTGCGCGCCTTCGGGCGGCTCGCGGATTGGGAGCAAGCGCAGCTCGTCTCATCGCTCGAGCGTGTGGCGGATATGCTGGATGCAAAGGGAATGGATGCTGCGCCCGTGTTGACGACGGGTGAATTGCGCGTTGGCCGGAAAGCGGAGCTGTAGTGGGAGTTCGGCTGCGGTCTTGGCGCGGGGCAATGCCATAAGAAGACGACGCGAGCTATGCTCTAGCTGTGCTTCATTGTCTCTGGGTGGGGGGAAAGTGGCAGCCCGTAGGGGAATCGAACCCCTCTTTCCAGGTTGAAAACCTGGCGTCCTAACCGATAGACGAACGGGCCACTCTGTCGCTTCGCTGTGGGCCTTTCGGCTACCGTCGCTGGCGTGAGGCGGTGTTTAAGGGAGGTGCGCAGATAGCGCAAGAGGGATTTTACGATTTTCGTGAAGGTTTTTTGAGAAATCGTAAAATCCCTTAGTTTCAAGCCTTTGCTGCATCATCGAGGCGAAGCTGCACCTTGTTTTTGCCGCCCCATGAGTTGATCTCGAGCTTTCCGGTGAGGTGGAACCGCCCAATTCCAGCAGATTCTAAGGCGCTGCCCAAATCACTATCGAAGGCGCCGAAAGCAATTGCGTCGAGGCGCTTGCCGAAGCCGTCGGAGAAGGAGAATCGCAGGTGGCTCTCGCCGACGCGTCGCGCTCCTGAAATCGCCATATCTGCGAAAGCAAAGCGCGGGGCAGGGGCGCCTTGCCCGAATGGGCCTGCGCGGTCGATCTCCTCGATCAGCTCGGGCGTCGCGGCGGAGGGCATCAAAAGCCCGTCGATCCGCATATCGCGCGGGCCGCTGGCGCCTGCGCCCTGTTTCGCGAGAAGTTCCTCCAGCCGCTCCATCGCGGCGGGAATCTTCGCCTCTTCAACGGTGAGGCCAGCCGCCATTTTATGACCGCCCCCTTTCAGGAGCAGCCCTTCTGCGGCCAGCCGCTGAACTGCGGCCCCCAGATCCACCCCGTTGACGGACCGCGCCGAGCCCTTGCCGATGCCATCCTCAACGCCGATCACCACGGCGGGGCGGTTGGTCGCTTCTTTCAGCCGCGCAGCAACGATCCCAACCACCCCGGGATGCCAGCCATCGCCCGCGGCCCAGACGAGGGGGCGCTCCACCCCGCGGGCCTCGGCCTGCGTGATCGCCGCCTCGCGCACACGATTCTCAACCTCGCGGCGATCGGTGTTCAACTCGTCCAGCCGTGCGGCCAGCGCTTCTGCCTCGTGCCGATCCGAGGTGGAGAGCAGCCGTGCGCCGAGATCCGCCGCGCCAATCCGGCCACCGGCGTTGATCCGTGGCCCCAGGAGGAACCCAAGCGCATAGGTGTTGGGCGCTTTGTCCATCCGCGCGACATCCGAGAGCGCCACCAGCCCGACCCGCTCGCGCCGCGCCATGATTTTCAACCCTTGGCGCACCAAAGCGCGGTTCACTCCGATCAGCGGCGCGACATCCGCCACTGTCGCCAGCGCGACCAGATCCAGCATCGCGATCAGGTCCGGCCCCTTGGTGCCCTCTTCGCGCAGTTGGCGGTTTGCCTCCACCAGCATCAAAAACACGACAGAGGCCGCGCAGAGATGTGCCAGATCGCCGCTCTCATCTTGGCGGTTCGGGTTCACCACGGCCAGCGCAGCGGGCAGGGTCTCCCCGCCCAAGTGGTGATCCAGAATCACGACATCTGCCGCTTTGGCCGCCTCGACCGGCCCGTGCGAAAGGGTGCCGCAATCGACGCAAACAATCAGCCCATGCTCTGCGGCCAGTGCGGCCATCGCGGGCTCGTTCGGGCCATAGCCCTCGTCGATCCGGTCCGGGATATAAAGCGTCGCATCGCGGCCCATCGCGCGCAGCCATGTGAGCAAAAGCGCCGCAGAGGTGCCGCCATCGACATCGTAATCTGCGAAAACGGCGATCTTCTCGCCCGATTTTGCGGCGGCGACGAAGCGCGCGGCGGCCTTGCCCATATCTTTGAGGGTCAGGGGATCCGGCAGAAGATCTCGCAGTGTCGGCTCCAGAAATGCGGTCGCCTCTTCGGGCGCGACCCCGCGCGCCACCAAGATCCGCGCCAGCGGCATCGGTAGGCGCGTTTCCTGTACCATCATTTCGGCCAAGCGATCTGCTGCTGCAGTCGGGCCCACCCAGCGTCGCCCTGTGAGCGACAAATCAACATTGAGAAAACTGTTCATGGCGCGAGACTAGCCAAAAACAAAAGGCCCCGCCATAGGGCAGGGCCTTCGTTTCACTGACGTCTGAGCGACTGCCCGATTACTTGATCGGGTTGCGGTAGATCATGCGCCGAACGGAGCCGGTTTTCGAGCGCATCAGGATGGTTTCGGTCTCGATATAGGTCGCGGTGCGCTTCACACCGGAGACGATCGAGCCATCCGTCACACCAGTTGCGGCGAAGATCACATCGCCCGTGACGAGGTCGTCACGCGCATAGATCCGGTCGAGATCGGTGATCCCCGCTTTCGCAGCGCGGCCGCGCTCGTCATCGTTGCGGAACAGCAGACGGCCCCACATCTGGCCGCCCATGCATTTGAGGGCGGAGGCCGCAAGCACGCCTTCCGGTGCGCCGCCCGAACCCATATACATATCGATGCCGGTGATTTCGGCCTCGGCGCAATGCATCACGCCTGCGACGTCGCCATCTGTGATCAGACGGATCGCAGCCCCCGTCGCGCGGACTTCCGCGATCAGGTCTTCGTGGCGCGGACGCTCAAGGATACACACGGTGATATCTTCCGGCTTCACGCCGCCCGCTTTCGCCAGCGCTTCGACGCGCTCGGTCGGGGTCATGTCGAGCGACACAACGTCTTTCGGGTAGCCCGGACCGACGGCGAGCTTGTCCATATAGACATCGGGTGCGTGCAGCAGGGTGCCGCGCTGCGCCATTGCGATGACGGTCAGCGCGTTGGGCATATCTTTCGCGGTGAGGGTCGTGCCTTCGAGCGGGTCGAGCGCAATATCCACTGCGGGGCCTTGGCCGGTGCCGACTTCTTCGCCGATATAGAGCATCGGCGCTTCGTCGCGCTCGCCTTCGCCGATCACCACAACGCCCTGAATATCGAGCATGTTGAGCTGGTCGCGCATTGCGTTCACGGCGGCTTGGTCCGCTGCTTTCTCGTCGCCGCGCCCAATCAGACGGGCGGACGCATGGGCGGCTGCCTCGGACACGCGGGCGAGGCCCAGCGAGAGCATACGGTCGTTAAAATCAATCGGACGGGTCATATGAGATCGGATCCTTGGGCAATTGGGACTATTTTTTCATGGGCCGAGGGCATCTAGCGCGCCTGAGGGTTAGGCCACAAGTGTGCGAGCGCTAACAGGAAACTCAATCGGCGTTATGAATTCGGGCTAACCGCAGGCGTGGGGCGCTGCACCCGTATATAGAGCTGAAGTAACAATCCGATCATCGCCCCGTTCATAATGTGCCAAACAAAATGCGTCCCTGCAGGTAACAGCTCGCAAAGCGCGTGATCAAGACTGCGAAATACCAGCGAGATCGTGAAAGCCACCGTGGCCGCCAGAACCCAGTGCCGCTCCGCGATCTGCTTGCGGTAAAACACCAGCGTGAACACCGCCATTGCGATCCATGCAGGGGCGTATTGCAACGATCCGTTAAACGGCGCGGGACGTGTGGGTTGGGGGTTTGGCTCCGAGAGGGTGAGCGAGATCAGGGTCACCGCGGCAGCCCCTGCGACGGCGACCAGCAGCCAATTGCTCGGGGCGCGGCCCTTGAGTTTTGCGATCAATGCCAAGACATAGATCGCGATGAAACTCCAGATCGGGATAACATCCGCCAGCTCTGACCAGCCATTTGCGAATGTGTGAAACAGAAACGATCCGATGCCGATCAGCGCTGCTAGGGCCACCAGCACCCAAGCCATGATCCCGCCGCCTTCAATCCGTGCGCGCTTCGCGCCAAACCCTGCGGCAATCAGGAACGAGATATTGGACAGCGCGTTGAGCGGCTCCGCCCAAAACGCCTCCGTCAGCCGTTCGCAATAGAGGTCAATCGGGGCGAACCAATCCATCTGATGTCTCCCCGATTACCCAGATATAAATGCGTCGCCTCAGACTTCCTCGATACGGATCGCAATTGGCTCGCCGTTGACGACGGCGGTTGCGGGCATCTTGCCAATCGCGAAATCAATCGCATCGCGGGTGGTTTTATGCGTCACGATCAGCACGGGGGCCGAGGTGTCGTCATGGCCGTATTGCCGCATCCGCGAGATCGAGATCCCAGCCTCGCCAAGCACGGCCGTGATTTTCGCCAAAGCGCCCGGCTTATCGAGCAGTTCCATCCGCAGGTAATAGGGCGCGGCGGCGGCGACTTGCGCCGGGGCGGAGTCTTTGAGGGTGCTGGCAGGTTGGCCGAAGGTGCTTAGCCGTGTACCGCGAGCAATATCTAACACGTCGGACATCACCGCAGAGGCCGTCGGGCCTTCACCAGCACCCGCACCGCGCAGCACGATCTGGCCGACGCTATCGCCTTCCAGCACAACCATATTCGTGCCGCCTTGCAACTGACCCAGCGGCGATCCGGCTGGGACGAGGCAAGGCGTCATCCGCTGCTCGAGCCCGCGTCCGGTCATTTGTGCGACACCCAAGAGCTTGATTTTATAGCCCATATCACCAGCGCGGCGGATATCGTCGATGGAGATCCGGCCAATGCCTTCCAAGACGACATCGCTGAAGGCGACTTTGGTGCCAAAGGCGATGGAGGCGAGTAGGGCGAGCTTGTGGCCCGCATCAATGCCGCCAACGTCGAGGTTCGGATCGGCCTCCAGATAGCCAAGCTGCCGCGCTTCCTCGAACACTTGATCATAGGGCAGGCCCGCCGTTTCCATCCGCGTCAGGATGTAGTTGCAGGTGCCGTTCATCACGCCCATCACGCGGCGCATGGCGTTGCCTGCAAGGCCTTCGGTCAGCGATTTGATCACCGGAATCCCGCCTGCGACGGCGGCCTCAAACCGGATCACGCGGCCCGCAGCCTCAGCCGCCTCGGCCAGCGCGTGCCCGTGATGCGCCAGAAGCGCTTTATTGGCCGTCACGACATCCTTGCCGCTGGCGAGGGCGGCCTCAGTGGCGTCCTTCGCAATGCCTTCGTGCCCGCCCATCAGTTCCACGAACACATCAATATCATCGCGCTTTGCAAGAGCGACGGCATCGGTTTCCCAAGCGTAGAGCGACAGATCCGCATCGCGGTTCTTGGTTTTGTCGCGTGCACAGACGGCGGTGATCTCGACACGGCGGCCTGTGCGCGCGGTGATCAGCTCGGCGTGGCGTTGCACGATTTTGACCGTGCCAATGCCGACGGTGCCAAGCCCAGCAATGCCAAGGCGCAGGGGCGGGAGGGCTTGGGGGCTGGACATAGGGAACTCCTGATCTGTTTGCGCATTCGATACCGATTTCATGCCGCGCTTGCAACGTGTCAGGCGGCGTCAATAGTCGGGCAAGCTACCGGGTGTGATAACGCTGCCGCGCAACCGCGCTGCGCGGGCCTGCAAAGCGGCGGCACGGCCTTCAACGGCGGGGGCGGGATCCATCGGCGCTTCGGCCTCCAGCAGCCCGTCGATCGGGACGAGTGCTGGCCATTGACCGTTATCGCGCGCGCAGGCGGAAACGCTGAGCACGGTAAAGATGATAGCCGGGAGGCGAAGGGTGAAGTGCATGGGGCGGGCCTTTGATTGACCGCGTGACACTAGGGCGGGGCCGGATCAGAGGCAAGTCTGATCGGGGCGGCATGCCCGCGGCTTTGAGGTGATTGCCACTGAACGGTCGTTCAGTTAATCTGCTGGCATGGCACGAAAAACAGGCTCTCATTCCGAAATCACAGGCCCGCGGATCCGCGCGGAGGCGCTCAGCCTCTTTGCGCGGCACGGGTTTGCGGCGGTCTCCATGCGGCAGATCGCGAGCGCGGTGGGGCTGCAAGCGGGCGCGCTTTATCTTTACACGCCCGATAAAGAAACGCTGCTGTTCGATCTGATGAAAACCCATATGGATGATCTGATCGCAGCTTGGCAGCGCGCCCCCAAAGGGCAGGGGCCGTTGGCGCAATTGGAGGCCTTCGTGCGCTTCCATATCGCGTTCAACTTGGAGCGCGCGGATGCAGTGTTCCTATCTTATATGGAACTACGCAATCTCGGGCCGGAAAATTTCGCGGCCATTGAGGCGCTGCGCAAACATTACGAGACCGAGCTGGAGGCGATCTTGAAAGCGGGCGCCGCGCAGGCCGTGTTCAAGCTGCCCGATACCAAACTCGCAACAATGGCGATCATCGCGATGCTGACGGGGGTGAACACGTGGTATCGCGAGGGCGGGCGGCTTTCGCGCGAGCGTGTCGAGGTGGTCTATCTGGAGATGGTGCGCAATACTGTTGGTGTTTGACGCCCCCACCCGTGAGGGCAGGGGCGGTTCGTGTCAATGTGCGGGTTTGATAAACGTGCCATTGCGCAGCTCCGCCATCGCGGTGCGCAGCTCAGCTTGGGTGTTCATCACGATCGGCCCGTGCCATGCGACGGGTTCTTCAATCGGCGCGCCGGAGATCAACAGGAACCGGACGCCCTCTTCCCCCGCCTGCACGACGACCTCATCGCCCGTGCCGAACCGGACCAGCGTGCGGTTGCCGGAGAGATCGCGAATATTGACCTCTTGGCCCATGACCTCTTTCTCCAGCAAAATTCCTTGCGGCGGGGCGGCATCCGCAAAAACGGCGGCACCGTCGAACACATAGGCGAAGGCGCGGCGATAGGTATCAATCTTGAACCGCTTTTTGACCCCTGCGGGAATGAACACATCGAGATATTGCGGATCGGCGGCGATCCCATCCACGGGGCCGCGTTTGCCCCAGAACTCGCCCGTAATGATCTTCACAACGGTGCCGTCATCGTCGATCACTTCGGGAATATCGGCACCTTTCATATCCTGATAGCGCGGCGCGGTCATTTTCAGATCGGAGGGCAGGTTCGCCCAGAGCTGGAACCCGTGCATCTGGCCGCGCGCGTTGCCATGCGGCATTTCCTGATGGAGGATGCCAGATCCCGCCGTCATCCATTGCACATCGCCCGCGCGCAGGCGGCCGGAATTGCCCAAGCTATCGCCATGATCGACGGAACCCGCGAGCACATATGTGATCGTCTCAATCCCACGGTGCGGGTGCCATGGGAAGCCGGCCTCATAGTCAGAGGGGCGCTCGCCGCGGAAATCGTCAAAGAGCAAAAACGGGTCGGCCTCGGTCGGATCTTGGAAACCGAAAGCGCGGTGCAAATGAACGCCCGCGCCTTCCATCGTCGGCTGAGCGCGGCGGGTTTCAAGCACGGGGCGGGTGGTGGTCGGGCTGATCGACATCGCAAAAGCTCCTGTTCAGGGCGGTTGCGATCAATCTGGTTGCGCTTCGTGATCGGGGCAAGGCCCCATGCGGGCACAGAATATGTGCGCGCGGGCAGGGGGCGCAGGCTCCCCCCCGCGATGGTTAATATTTTGCGTTCCAGTCGATACCAGGCACGCGCGGGCGGGTGACGACGAAGTTGGACATCCAAATATTCGAGCCAAGGCCGATGCTGGTGGTTTTCCCGCCCATCTCCAAGGCCTTATCGCCGATCCCGAACAGCGGATCGAAATTCATCGAGGTTTCAACGATGATCGCCATGTCGCTCGCGGGCATCGCTGGGATACGTTTCGCTTCGGATTGCAACGCATCCGTCGTGTATGCCTGTTTCCCGTCGGTGGCATGCGAGAAAAGCACGACGAACTTCTTCTGGCTGTCGTTCCATTTGATCCCTGTTACGCGGATCCAGCTCGCGCCACGGGCATCGGTGACATAGTTGAACACTTTCTTCATCTCTTCGACATAGGTCGGCCCAACGGTATATTTCTCGCGCGAGAGGAGATCGGCGATCGTATAGGCGGCTTTGGTGTTCAGCGCTTTGACGCGATACCCATCGAAGAACTGCAGCGCGACGATCATCCAGCCCATCAGCAGCAGGACCGATAGCACGCCCTCGACGGCCATGGATCCGGTTTCGTCACGGCGGAGGCGCTGGGCAAAGCGGATTAGCGTGTGACGGCAGATTTTGGCCGCGACTTTGGCTCTCTGGGTCATCTCTGTTCTCCCATCAGCTTCCGGTGCCTGTGCTGTTGTTATAGTAAGGCTCGCGCACCCAAGCGGAGGTCGAAACCAAGGCGACCATGCCGGATTGATCTTTCACCAGCATCGCGCCGAGCGCATAGGTGGGCATGATCGGATCAACTTTGAGGCAGGCGCGGATCAGCATCAAATCATCCGGCGTTGCGCGGTTGAGAGTGACGGTCGGGGGGGACGATAGATTTCGGTCGGTGCAGGTCGCGGTTGTGCCTGCGCCCGTCGAGACCCAATCGCGCGTGACTTTGATATTGGTCCCGCTGCCGGTCACCGTGATATTGCGATTCACCTCGAAGATCTCGACGGTGAGATCCTGCATGCACGAATGAATATAGGCGATATTGGTGCAAATCGAGCGTTTGATGGTCTTGAGTGCTTCCTTCGGATCGGCAGGAAGCGGCGCCACTCCGATCCGCAGAATGCGCACGGTTTGATCCAGCCCACGATCGAGCATTACTTGCCGCAGGTTGAGCAGACCCAACTCGACCGAGCTGAACATGATCGCAAGTAGGATTGGCAGGAACAGGATCGCGGGTATCGTCGAGGCCCCGTCTTCCTGACGTGCAAAACACGTGGCGCGGAAGCAGAGCTGGAAGGGCGAACGGATCATAGCGGGCTCTGTCATTGCAGGGTGAAAAGGAAACGCGTTGCGTGCGGCGAAACGATCGGGACTTGGGGATATTGCGTGGGGATTGCGGCCTTAGTTGGACAGACGCAGGGCATTGATATTCGAGACAATTGTCGAGAAAGCGGTGGCCATTTCATCGCTATCGACGCTGAACGCATAGGCCGTGGTGGTGGCGCATTCCGCGAGCGTATCGGAGTAATCATACCCGCCCTCTTTCGGATCGACTGCGATGGTAAATACAAAGACACCATTCTCGCGCGCCAGATCACAGATCTGGTGCATATTGTCGTCTTTCTGGTTTTCGCCAGATTGCGCATTATTTTCTGACCGCTCAGACATGATTGCGTATTGATCTGTGATCGAGCGGTCATACGGGATTGAGAAATAGCGCGCGAGTCCCATCAAGTTCAGGTTCTTGGTCTGGTAGAGATACTCGTAGGAGACGTCATAGAAATCCGCCTGACGGTAGCCGACTTGGGTGCAGTCGTAGGGCTTTCCCCGCCAATTGTAGCAGGTTGCAACCCACGTATATTTGACCGTGAAATCGGACGCGCGCAGCCATTTTCGGGTGCTGAAATTATAATAGGGCGCGGCATTCTGGGCATCTCTTTGGGCGTCATAATAGGCGTAGGTTGAGGTGTCGTTGAAATCCATATTATTGGTGCCGACGAGGGACACGATGGGAGAGCGGCCGCTGCGATAGGCTGGCTTGGTGGAATAGGCGTCGGTGTTCGCGCCGTCCGACATCAGCACCATGACCTTCATCGCATCTGCATCTGCACCATATTGCGTGGGGCGGCCAGCAAACAAATTGCTTACATTCCCACTTGCGATCATCCGCGACATCGCGAGCTTGGCTGAAGGGTCCAGCAGCGCCAGCCCCCATTTTGCGCCAAAATCAATCGACGTGTTGCCATCCGCATCAAGGTTGAGAATCTTGGAGAGGAGTTTGCTCTTGTTGTTGGAATAGGGCAGCACTTGGTTCGCGGTGACCTTGCTGCAATTCTCCCAATAATGGTTATAATACGAGCTGTAATAGCGCGTGTAGCGCGGCCAGTTCCAGCTATCGCCGTACATTGTGCGTTGCAGCGTGGAGTCGGGGTTGATCGCCAGAGAGTTGAAATCGCTATCGTGGAAATCGACACATTTCTCTTTGCGGAAATTAGAGTTGATGATCGTGTAGTCGTTCGACACTGTGTAGGCGTTGAGCATATAATCGGGTAGCGCGACCTGCGTGCTATAAGGGATGATCGACATCATAAGCCGACCCGGTTCCGACCCCGCCGGCTGAACGACATCAAACATCTGGCTCACGAAGCTCTGCGCGGCAGGCACCATTCGTTCCAGACGTGTCTTGCTGGTTGTGCTGCCGCTGGGCACGCGATCCATTGAGCCAGAGATATCCAGCACCAGCGAAAGCTCAACCTTACCGATGGATTCCTCAGCCTGTGAGTTGATCTTGACGGCGAGGTCGCGGATTTGCGGCGCGACGAAATCGGCAAAGGTGCGGTTGACTTTGGTATTTGCGGTTACTTCGACAGTGCGGGCCGTGCCGTAGGTGTTTTGGTTCACCACGAGGTTATATTTGACGCTGCCGAGGCCCTCCTTCTCGAAATAATCCTTCACCACATCTGCGGGCGCCAGTTTTTGATTGAGGTCGGCGGCGGCAAGGGCGGCGCGGTCGGCGGTATTTTGGATTCGTTGACGGACCGATTCCTGACGCATGAAATCCAGCGTTAGGGCCGAGGTGACAACCATTGTCAGGAAGATGATCACGCTGAGGATCAGCAAAGATCCGTCCTGCTCGCGCCAGAAACCTGTCAGGTCGAGCCGCTTTAGCCGCAAACGCTCGGTGCGTTGCGGGGCATTGCGGTGCGCGGGGGGGACACGGTTCATCGCCTTGGACCTATCCATCTGCAATCCTTTCGTTGAGCACGAAACCCGATTGGCTCGGTGGTCGCTGCCGCTGGACGCGGGCGATGCCGTACAGGCGGTACTCGTTCAAGCCGCTAAACTGTCGGAGAGTTTGGGCGAAATTGAGGCGGGCGCTGGGCGCAAAGACGGAGATTGTCTTGTCTAAGCAGGGCAATCGGCGCGTTCTGTGGGAATTGTTGCGGCAACTGTTGCCGGAATTGGGGCAGGGCCCGACGAGGTGTTAAGGCTTTGGCGATAAACAGTCCTGATCGTGGCTGTGCAGGGCGGGTCACCTTCGCGAGCAACCGCTGATTCGGGGTGCACTTAACATGTGTGTTGCATGCCGAGATGCCGGTGTTGCGCCACCGTTTGCATGATCCTGCGCCGCCCCTCTCGACTCTGGCGCACGCAGGGCCAATATAGACGGTATGAGCCTTCCGCCCGGATTCATCGATGAGCTTCGCACTCGCATCTCGATCTCGCAGGTCGTGGGGCGCAAAGTGCTATGGGATACGCGCAAATCCAATCAGGCGAAGGGCGACATGTGGGCGCCTTGCCCGTTCCATCAGGAAAAATCCGCCTCTTTCCACGTCGATGACCGCAAGGGCTTTTATTATTGCTTTGGCTGCCATGCCAAAGGCGATGCGCTGAAATTCATCCAAGAGACTGAAAATGTCGGCTTCATGGAGGCCGTGGAGATCATGGCCCGTGAGGCAGGGATGCAAATGCCCGCACGCGATCCGCGCGAGGCGCAGCGGGCCAGCCGCTCAAAGCAGCTTGCCGATGTAATGGAGGAGGCGGTGAAGGTCTTCCGCCTCCAGCTTTCCACTCAAGCCGGGTCCGCCGCGCGGGAGTATCTCAAGGGGCGCGGCTTGACGGCCGATGCGCTCGCGAAATTCGAGATCGGCTTTGCGCCCGATATCCGCCAAGGCCTGCTGCGCGCCCTTACCGCGAAGGGCATTGATCCGCAGTTGATCGTTGATGCGGGGCTGTGCGCTGTGCCCGAGGGCGGCGGCGATCCTTATGACCGGTTCCGTGGCCGGATCATCTTCCCGATCCGCGATGGTCGTGGGCGCTGCATTGGCCTCGGCGGCCGCGCGATGGATCCCAACGCGCGGGCGAAATACCTCAATTCCCCCGATACCGAGCTGTTCCACAAAGGGCTGAACCTCTACAATCACGCCCCCGCCCGTGAAGCCTGCGGAAAGGGCGCGCAGCTGATTGTCTGCGAAGGGTATATGGATGCGATTGCGCTGGTGGAGGCAGGGTTCGGGGGGGCCGTCGCCCCCTTGGGCACGGCAGTCACCGAGGATCAACTGCGGCTGATGTGGCGCATTCATCCCGAGCCAGTGATCGCGCTGGATGGTGATGCGGCAGGCATCCGCGCCGCCCTAAGGGTGATTGATCTGGCGCTGCCGATGCTGGAGGCGGGTAACGCGCTGCGCTTTGTGGTGCTGCCCGAGGGGCAGGATCCTGATGATCTGATCAAATCGCAGGGCCGCGAGGCGATGGCTGATGTGTTGGCGGGGGCTAAACCGATGATTGATCTGATTTGGTCGCGCGCCATTGAGGGTAAAGTCTTCGACAGTCCCGAGCGCCGCGCCATGTTGGATAAAGAGCTGCGCGCGACGATTTCCAAGATTAAAGATCCATCTATCCGCGCGCATTACGGCGAGGGGATCAGGGCGCGACGGCATGAGCTGTTCGGGACGCCAAGATCCGCAGGCCCCGATAGTTTTGATACGACTCCGTTCGAGGCCCCGTCCGCCCCGTCATATGAGGGCGGCTATGATGCGCCGCCAGATGCCGGATACGATCCGGGATATGATCGCGGGTATGATGAGGGATATGGGGCCGCCGGATATGATGCTGGCGGGTATGACGCGGGCGGATATGATGCCGCCCCTGCGCCGCGGGCCGCGTTCAATCCCGCTGGCGCGCCGCAGGGCGACCCCTATGCCACGCCCTATCAATCCGTTGGCAAGGGCGGCTTCCCGAAAAGCAGCTACCCCAAAGGCGGGTTTTCTAAAGGCGGGAAGGGCGGTTTCTCGAAAGGCGGGCGTCGCCCGTGGGATGCGCCGTTGCCGCCACTCGATGCGACGAAAACCTCTGTTCTGGGGCTGGCCGCTTCTGGCCCCGAAATCGAGGAAGAGCTGCGCGAATCGATGATCCTTGCGATTCTCGTCGTGCATCCCGCGCTGATCGCGCAGGTCGAAGGGCGGATTGAGCGGCTGAAGATACAAAAAGAGGCGCATCGCCGGATCCGACAGGCGTTGCTGGGCCATGCTGGGGAGACGCCCGAGGCTGCGCGCGAGAGATTGCGCGCGGCGCTGGGCGCAGATCTTGAAAGCCTGCTCAAGCGTCCCCATGTGCGGTCAGCGCCACCCATCTTGAAAGCGAATGACCCTGAATTGGCGCAGCGTGTGCTGGTCGAAGAACTCGCCAAACTCGAATCGCGCCGTGCGATGCGGGCAGAAGTCGCCGATGCCACGCAGGATCTGGGCGGGTTGGCCGATGAAGGGGTGACATGGCGTTTGAGCCAAGCCGCCCAAGCGCGCCACCGCGCCGAGCGCACGGATTTTGATGCGGGCGGCGGCGAAGATCAGGAAGATCGCGACCGCGCCAAGCTGAAGGCGATGATTGAAGGTGAAATTTGGCGTAAAAAATAAGCGCCGGAGCGAAAAAGCAGCGTGGGGCCCTTGCGGCCCCGCCTGATTGCGAGAGACTTACCTGTCATGAGGGCGCAATGATTCGGCCTCTGTGATTCGGTGTTACGATTCGATACAAACGGGGTGATTCGATTCTCCCCGCCCTGATCGGGGCAATCATTTGCCCTGCTAGGAAGCCCAAGGAGTGCCCATGGCCGCCAAAGACATCGACGACAGCAAGCCGGACGACCGCGACTCCGAGGAAACCTCCCTCGATATGAGCCAAGCCGCCGTCAAACGGATGATCGCGGAGGCGCGTGAGCGCGGTTATATTACCTATGACCAGCTCAATACCGTGCTCCCGCCAGAGCAGGTCTCGTCCGAGCAGATCGAGGACGTGATGTCGATGCTGTCCGAAATGGGCATCAACGTAATCGAGAATGACGAGGCCGAAGAGGCGGATGCCGGCGGCGCGCTGACCACGACCGATAACGGCCCGCGCGATGTTGCGGTTTCCACCAGCACGACAGAACAGCTCGACCGGACAGATGACCCCGTGCGGATGTATCTGCGCGAGATGGGCTCGGTCGAATTGCTCTCGCGTGAAGGCGAGATCGCGATTGCGAAACGCATTGAGGCGGGCCGCAACACGATGATCCTCGGGCTGTGCGAAAGCCCGCTGACCTTCCAAGCTATCACGATCTGGCGCGACGAACTTCTCAACGAAGATATTCTGTTGCGTGATGTGATCGATCTGGAAACTACCTTCGGGCGCTCGCTTGAAGATGAAGAGGATGACTCGGTTGAGCCTGTCGTCGCCGATGGGTCCACCCCTGTTGAGGGCGCTGCGAAGCGGTCGGATGAGCGTGAGCTGGATGCCGATGGCAACCCGATCATCTCTAACGATGACGACGACGAGGATGACGAAGAGGGCGTGAATATGTCCCTCGCGGCGATGGAAGCCGCACTCAAGCCGAAAGTGCTTGAGACGCTGGAAATCATCGCGGGCGATTACGCCAAGCTGGCCGAGATGCAAGATTTGCGGATGTCGGCAACGCTGAATGAGGATGATAGCTTCTCGATCACCGAGGAAGCCGCCTATCAAAAGCTGCGCTCCGAGATCGTGATGCTGGTGAACTCGCTGCACCTGCACAACAACCGGATCGAAGCGCTGATCGATCAGCTCTATGGGATCAACCGGAAGATCATGTCGATTGATAGCGGCATGGTGAAACTGGCCGATGGCGCGCGGATCAACCGCCGCGAGTTTATCGACGAATATCGTGGCTGCGAGTTGGATCCGACTTGGACCGAGCGGATGGCTGCGAAAGCCGGCCGTGGCTGGCAGGCGCTATTCGAGCGCTCGGCCGATAAGGTCGAAGAGCTGCGCGCCGAGATGGCGATTGTCGGCCAATATGTCGGCGTCGACATTCAAGAATACCGCCGCATTGTGAACCAAGTGCAGAAGGGCGAGAAAGAAGCCCGTCAGGCGAAAAAAGAGATGGTCGAGGCCAACCTGCGTCTCGTGATCTCGATTGCGAAGAAATACACCAACCGTGGTTTGCAGTTCCTCGATCTCATTCAGGAAGGCAATATCGGCCTGATGAAAGCGGTAGATAAGTTCGAATATCGCCGTGGTTACAAGTTCTCGACCTATGCGACATGGTGGATCCGTCAGGCGATCACCCGCTCGATTGCCGACCAAGCCCGCACGATCCGGATTCCGGTCCACATGATCGAGACGATCAATAAGCTGGTGCGGACGGGCCGTCAGATGCTCCACGAAATCGGTCGCGAGCCGACGCCGGAAGAGCTGGCCGAGAAGCTGCAAATGCCGCTGGATAAGGTTCGCAAGGTGATGAAGATCGCCAAGGAGCCGATCTCGCTGGAAACCCCGATTGGGGATGAGGAAGATAGCCAGCTCGGCGATTTCATTGAGGATAAGAACGCGGTTCTGCCGCTGGATTCGGCGATCCAAGAGAACCTGAAAGAGACGACGACCCGCGTGCTCGCCTCGCTTACCCCGCGTGAGGAGCGCGTGCTGCGGATGCGCTTCGGGATCGGGATGAACACCGATCACACGCTCGAAGAGGTCGGCCAGCAGTTCTCGGTGACGCGCGAGCGGATCCGGCAGATCGAGGCGAAGGCGCTGCGCAAGCTCAAGCATCCGTCGCGGTCGCGCAAACTCCGCAGCTTCCTTGATCAGTAAATGATCCGAGCTTAGAGATGAAAGGGCGCCCTGCGGGGCGCCTTTTTCGTTGTGCCGAAAGGTCACCCGCCGATGCTGCCTGACTATCTCGCCCCCAATCTGCGCGCCGTGATTTGCGGGGTGGCGGCCAGTCGTCGGTCTGGCGAGCTGGGGCGCTATTATGCGGGGCCGGGGAACCGGTTTTGGCCGGTGCTCCATGAGGCGGGGCTGGTGCGCGCGCCGTTGCGGGTGGGGGATGAGGCCGAA
This sequence comes from Paracoccaceae bacterium, assembly GCA_048262715.1. Lineage (GTDB taxonomy): Bacteria > Pseudomonadota > Alphaproteobacteria > Rhodobacterales > Rhodobacteraceae > Albirhodobacter. The sequence goes on along the minus strand of JBLXEV010000003.1, from coordinate 283,649 downwards.
CTTTTCGCGCAGGGCATCGGGCTGACCGATATTGCCAAGGGGGTATCAGGGATGGATCACCAGATCGACCCGCGCGCCTTTTCACCGGAGCGCGTGCGGGGGTTGATCGCTGAGCTGCGCCCGAAAGCCGTCGGGTTTAACAGTAAGCGGGCGGCGGCGGAGTTTCTTGGCCTGCCCACGCGGGCCTTGGCTTATGGGGCAATGACGGTGCCGGATCTTCCGCCGCTTTGGGTGCTGCCCTCGACATCGGGTGCCGCGCGCGGCTTTTGGGATGCTTCCGTCTGGCAGGCCTTCGGGGCCTCATTGGCCGCGCCGCCCGATCCTGCCTAAGCCCTTTCCCCAGCGGCCTGCGCCTGTTATCCAAAGGGTAACCATTTGCACACGAGGCCCTCATGCTCCGCCCCCTGTTTACCCTTTCGCTCACCGTCTGCGCCCTCGCATTGACCGCCTGCACCCTCGACGAAAACGGCAATATGTCGCCGTCGAGCAGCGCGGGCGCGGGCAAGCCACGGATCTCGCAAGCAGGCACCTGCTTTATGTTCGTGACGGAAGAGGCGGGCGGGACATATACCCTCACCACTGGCGTTGGCGACGGCAGCAAAACCCCGATGGGGATCGAGAAAAAAGGCCTCTCTGCGGCAGCGCTTGATAAGCGCTATGCGGCTGAACTGGAGGTGATGAACATCTCGCCCGAATGCCTCGCCATTCTGGCAACAGACCGGACAGAAGCGCGCCCTGCGCGCAAAAGCGATCCGGTGAGAACCGCCGCGAAGTGATCCGTCTCGCAATTGCCCTCGCGCTTGCGCCCGGCCTGGCCCTTACACCCAGTCTCGCGTCGGCGGCTTGCCCCGAGATTACGCTGGTATCTTGCGGTCTCGCCAACAGCGCGAAGCGGGTTGAGCTATGCCTGACGGGCGATAGCCTGCGCTATCGGTTCGGCACGGCCCAAAACACGGAGTTGGAATTGATCCGCGATGTGGCCGAGGCGTCTTATACGCCTTGGCCGGGGATCGGGCGGACGATGTGGGAAGAGCTCTCATTGGAAAACGCGGGCACTACCTACCAGTTTAGCAGCTATGCTGAAAAGCTGATGGAAGAGGGCACGGAGGATCAGCTCGCATTGGGCACAGATCTTCTGGTGCTGCGCGGCGAAAAGGTTCTGGCGAAACTCACCTGCGATCCCGCGCAGGTCTCGGATCTTTATCCGGTCGGCAAGGCGCTTCATGCCCGCGGCTATTGCTTGGGCGAAGACGGTTGGCGCAAGGGCGCGGGGGCTTGGCGCTGCGAGTGATGCCGCAAGCCGCCTCAGGGGTTGGGTCGCGCTGAGTCCTCTTCGCCACAGTCACGCCCTACCGCATCTGGTATGCTCACATTTTCGCTACCCAAAGAATGGGTGCTGTCCTATAGTCTTGCGATAATAGGGGCGAGAGACCCCATACTTGAGGCGGTATCTGACAAAAAGGGGGAGGCGATGCGCTGCCCATTCTGCGGGAATGTTGACACACAGGTCAAAGATAGCCGGCCAGCCGAGGATCATGTAGCGATCCGGCGGCGGCGGTTCTGTCCGGCCTGCGGGGGCCGTTTCACGACCTATGAGCGGGTGCAGTTGCGCGATCTCGTTGTGGTGAAAACCTCGGGTAAGCGCGAAGATTTTGATCGCGACAAGCTGGAGCGCTCGATCCGCATCGCGATGCAAAAACGCCCCGTCGAGCCCGAGCGGATCGATCAGATGATCTCCGGCATCGTGCGCCGTCTGGAATCCATGGGCGAGACGGATATCCCGTCGAAATCCATCGGTGAGATTGTGATGGAGACTTTGGCGCGGATCGATACCGTTGGGTATGTGCGTTTTGCCAGCGTTTACAAGAACTTCCAAGCTGCGGACGATTTTGATAAATTCGTCTCCGAGCTGCGGCCTCCGGTGGCCGATACGGAGTAATCCGAATGGATGATCACCGCTTCATGCGGCTCGCGCTGTCCCTCGGGCGGCGCGGCCACGGGAACACTTGGCCAAACCCTGCCGTGGGATGTGTGCTCGTGCGCGAGGATGGTGCTGCTGGCGTCATCGTCGGGCGCGGCTGGACGCAACCGAGTGGCCGCCCCCATGCCGAGCGCGTGGCGCTGGCACAGGCGGGGGAGGCCGCGCGCGGGGCCACCGCTTACGTCACCTTGGAGCCTTGCTCGCATCACGGGCAGACCTCGCCCTGCGCCGCAGCCCTGATCGAGGCGGGGGTCACGCGCGTTGTCTGTGCCACGGGCGACCCTGATCCGCGTGTCGCAGGGCGCGGCTTTGCGATGCTGCGTGCGGCGGGGATCACCGTTGTCGAGGGGCTTCTGGGCGAGGAAGCGCTCGCCGATCAGCGCGGATTTCTGACACGGATCACTCAAGGCCGCCCAATGCTCACGCTTAAGCTGGCGACGTCCCTAGACGGGCGGATCGCGACAGCCTCGGGCGAGAGTCAATGGATCACCGGCGCGGCATCGCGCGCGCGGGTCCATGCGCTGCGCGCCAGTCATGATGCGGTGATGGTGGGCGGCGGCACCGCGCGGGCGGATGACCCTTTGCTGACCGTGCGCGGGCTTGGGGTGACGCGCCAGCCAGTGCGGATCGTTGCTGCGGGCGCGCTGGATTTGCCCCGCAACCGTTTGGCGGGATCGCTTTCAGAGGGTCCGCTATGGCTGCTGCACGGGGCGGATGCCCCTGCGGGGGCGCGCGCCTATTGGGCGGGCATCGGGGCGGAGTTGATCGAGATTGAAGGCCCTTCGCCGATGAATGCCACTGCGATCCTACAAGCGCTCGGCGCGCGGGGGCTGACGCGGGTGTTTTGCGAGGGCGGCGGCGAGTTTGCCGCCAGCCTGTTGCGCGCGGGCCTCGTGGATGAGTTGATTTCCTTTACTGCAGGCGTGGTGATCGGCGCCGATGGCCGCGCGGGCACGGGGGCCTTAGGGCTCACGCGGCTTAGCCTCGCGCCGCGGTTCCAGCTTGCCGATGTCGAGGAAATCGGCGGCGACATCCTGCACCGCTGGGTGCGCGCCTAACGCCATAGATGCGTGTAATCGCTGAGCCAGCCTTGCAGCTTTGCGGTGATCCGGTTGAACGGCCCGGCCTTGGGAATCATTCCCGTCGCTAGCCGCTCGACAGCGGTTTCCGGCGGGCAGGGTCGGCGGGTGATCGGGTCGATATAGCGCGGATAGGCAATCAAGGTTGCATAGGCCAGTGCCAGCAAGCTCGGGCGGGCCTTGCGCCGATCTGGCGCGGGAATGAGATCGTTGGTGAGGCCCCAGCCCGCATAGAACGGCATCCCCGCACAGGTCACGCGCTTGCCGCGCAAGAGCGCCTCGAACCCCATCAGGGAGGTCATGGTGAAAACCTCGTCGCAGGCATTGATCAGCGCAACCGCAGGGGCCTCATCCGCAATCACATCCGCATACCGCAGCGCCTCTTCCCGCGGGATTTTGCCCGTGCGCAACCCCGCCTCGACATCGGGATGCGGTTTATAGACGATAATATCTTTTGGGTGCGCTTTGCGCGCGGCGATGAGCAGCGCGAGATTGGTGTTGATGTCTCCTGCCGCCGTGCGGATTGAGGCATCGTCCTCTACCTGCCCCGGGACAAGGATGCGGTGGCCATCGGGAAGATCGGGCATCATCCCAGACAGGTTGTATTTGGATAGGTTCTCCGCCCGCAGCCGCTCGATCAACCGCTCGGCGCGCCGCTCGGCATAGGCGGGGCAGGGGGCGGAGATCTGGGCCTCCAGATCGGAGGCGGTGCGCGGATCGTAGTAGATCCCCGTGCGATCCGTGACCAGCGAGAGTGGCGGGATCAGCTCTGCGCCAAGGCCGCGTGACCGGATGAACCCGTCCTCGACGTGGATCAGGACACGGCCATCGGCTTCGGCCTTGGCGGTGTCTTGGTCGGTGAGCTTGCTCGCCCACCACAGAAGCGGCGCAGAGGGGCCAGTGGCAGCCGGCATCTTATCGGTGAAGGCCAGCGGCGCCTCTTGCCCGAAAATCTTGCGCAGATGTGGGCGTTTCCAGCGGCTCATCCCGCCCGCGATATAGCCGTCACGATCCGCGCGGAAGGCGCGCGCCTCCGCCTCAAGTTGATCCACCGTCTCTTCAAAACTGCACAGCCGATCACGGCAGGGATCATAATAGGTCGGCGCGAGCAGATGCGAGACCGCGAAAATCTGCGCGCGGGTGAGCTTGCGTTCGCGCCGCGCGGGGGCGTTCTCGTCTTGGGTGAGGCCCCATCCGGCATAGAAGGGCTGGCCGAAGATACGCGGCTTGTGGCCTGCCAAGATCGCCTCAAATCCCATCAAGGATGACACAGTATAGACCGCGACCGCCCCCTCCATCAGCGCCCAAGGCGAGACCGGATCGGAATAGAATTCGACGCGATGCGCATCCTCCGCGCCGTAATGGCCACGGCGTAGGCCGAGGGCGACCTCGGGATGGGTTTTGACGATGATCCGCGCGCCGGGGTTCTCGATTTCCGCCACGCCGAGCATCTCTCGGAAGGTCCGTTCTGAGGCGGCGCCAAAGCGGATCGAGGCATCGCCTTCGGTTTGATCTAGGATCAGCACATAGCCGGGTTCGGGCGGCGCGAGGGTGAGATCGTGCAGATTGTATTTCGACAGATGTAGCGCTTTGAGCCGTGCAATCCCATCGCGCGCTCGGTTCAACAGATGCGCATCGTCGAGCGGATGCGTCGCGCATATCTGCTCGATCAAGGACGACTTGGATCCATCGAAATGCACGCCTATGGGATCAATCAGATAGCCCTGCGCGAGATCGCCATTGCCCCATTTGTTTCGCAGTCGTCCGGGGCGGATCGAGCGTAGGAAAGCGTCCTCAATGCGGACCAGCGGCGCGCCGTATTTCAAAGCGACCGCCTCGCCACGGGCCGCGTATTTCGAGCGGCCCCAGACCGCAACCCCGTCGCCGTCGCGCGGCAGGCCGAGGGCGAGCGGTGCGCCTTTGAGGGCGAGCACGCGGCGCAGATGCGGATCGCGCAGAAAGCCGAGATTGTAATGAAACAGCCGCCGAGGAAGATCCCCGACGGCTGTGTCGATGTCGTGTCGCGGCATTAGTTGCCCGCAGCCGAGCCGATCGAGCTGGCGGCACTTGCCGAGCCGTTGATCGCGGCCAGAGTTTTCTGCCATTGGACGTAGGGCGCTTCGGTCACATAGACGGTATCGCCGTCGCGGACCACGAAGTCCCGCGCCATGAACATGCCGTTCGGGCGGGTGAGGTCGAGCACGTAGATCAGGCGCTGATCGCCGATCAGATCGTCACGGCCCAAGACCACGCGGGCGATTTCTTCGGGCTCGTTGCGGAACACGAAGACGCCTTTGGGATCGGCGAGATTGGTCGAGAGGCCGCCGACCGTTGCGATGGCTTCAATCGCCGAGAGGGTTTCCGTCTCGAACGGAACTTTCGCCTGCGCGCCCGTCGCCCCGAGGCTGACGAAGGAGCGGGTATCTTGCTCAACGAGGATCGTATCGCCGGGACGCAGGGCGATATCCATCTGCGGGTTCTCGTAGAGATCCATCAGCCAGACGCGCTCCGACATGTTGCCGCGTTTGACGACGATCTGTGCGACTTCCGGCTTGATCGCGACGCCGCCCGCTTTGGCGATCATCGAGGATAGGGTGCGGGTCGGGCGCTCAATCGGGTAGACACCTTGGCCGTTGATCGCGCCCATCACCGACACGGTCGCGCCATCGCCCGCGAGGCGCGTCACGCTGACCTGCGGATCGGGGGTTTGGGCGTCGAGTTTCGAGGTTATGATCCGGCGCAGGGCTTCGGGGGAATTGCCCGAGGCTTTGATGCGGCCTGCGTAGGGCACGAAGATATAGCCGGAGCCATCGACCTGAACTTCTGTGAGTGCGGTGGTTTTTGCGCCGCGCGGGGCGAGGAGGCCGTCATCGACGTTTTCCCAGATTGTCAGGCCTAGCACATCGCCTGGCCGGATATCATCCGAACCGATGACGCCCGCATTGCGGAACTTGGAGGAGAAGCCGAGGGACGGAATCAGCGCTGTTGCCCGCGTGACGTGATCGTTGACGGAGACGACAAATGCATCGCCGCCTTGCAACACCGAACCGGCAAAGATTTCTTTTTTGTTGGGGCCAGACCGAGGGAGGCCGCAGGTCGCGACACCGGTCATCAACACCAATAAGGTGAGCGCGCGCGCCCCCTTTGAACCCATAATATTCACTGCTCGCGCTCCTCTTTCGGGATGCTGCTCTCGATTTTATCCGTAACGCTAGCGAAACACTGGTGAAAAATCCAGCACTGTTCAGTGAACGATGCGCAACTGTTGCCGCGGTGCCGCTTTGCCTGCGGTGAGGGAATCGTAGGGATCTTCGGGCGAGAGCATCAGATCGACCACTTGGCGCAGCAATTGCCGACGCCCGCGCGCAGAGTAGAACCCGCCGGGGATCTGGCTCGTCTCGAGGAGGTAATGCCGATAATCGCGGTAGGCGCGGCTATCGGGGCGGGAAGGGGAGGCGAAAAACTCTGTCAGGGGCTGGGGCGAGACGAATTCCGGCTTATCAAACACCGCCGCACCGAAGGCTTTGAGCGGCAAGCCGCGCCAGAGCACCTGCTGGGCGGCGGTAGAATTCACCGTCACCGCCGAGCGCGCCTGTGCCAAGAGGGCGGCCAGTTTCCCACCCCGCACGAAATGGATGCGGTCGGAGACGCCAAACCGGGCGGCTGCGTCCCGGATCGCGCATCGGATCGGCGCGCGGCCATCTTCCAGCGGGTGGGCTTTGAACACCAGATGGTGGTGGCGCGGCGCGCCCGCCGCAAACCCTTCCATCACCAGTTCAATGAACTGCGTCATCGAGGTGAAGTTCGAATGCATCCGGAAGCTGGCATCATGCTCCAACTGCATCAGCACCAGATGGAACGGGAAGCCGCCGCGCCGGATTTTCCATGTCGCTATCTGGCGCTCTGCGATGTGCAGCGGCAGCGCGACGAGCCGTTTGAGATGCAGCAGGAACTCGCCAAAGACGTTGATCCCGCGATGTGGGCGGAAGTTCCGGTAGGGGCCGTTTCGCACCATCACGAAGAAATGGTAGAGCGCGCCGTAGAACATATGGTGCCGCATATCCCCCCAATGGGAGGGGGCCTCGGGGAATTCGATCTCGCTGGAGGCGAGCGCATTGCGCATTTGCGCTACGCTCATCTCCATCAGGCGTGAGTGGCCGTTGGAGCCGCCGCGCTCATATGTCACCCAGTAGGGCCGCAGGTAGCCTTCCTCGAAGACATGCACCTGCACGCCCAAGGCGCGCGCGGCTTCAATCGCCTGCGCATGGATCGGGCGGGTGTCGCCGTAAAGGACAAGATCGGTGATTTTCTTATCGGCCAGTAGCGCTGCGATCCGTGTCGGCCAGTTTTCGGGCGTGCCCGTGTAGCGCAGGTAGGAGGCTGGGGCGAACCAGAAATTCTCATCGCCCTTATTGAACCCGACGCGCCACACCTCTCCCCCCGCCCGCGTCAGCATTTTGCCGAGCTGGTAGAAAAACGGCCCATGCGGGCCCTGAAGCATCAAAAAACGTCGATCCAAAACACTCATACATATAATCCTTCGGGGGCGACCCCATTCTTCTGGTTTGGCGGGAAAGCCCTGCTTTGTCACCTGAAAACCCCCGAAAATCCAATCTTGTGGCTCTGCGGGCGGCAATCGATCCTACTAGCATCGTGTGTCGGGTTGGCATCCGTGGGGCGAGAATGGGGCGAAGTCGTGCCGTAGTGGGGCATCAGCGCATCTTGCTTGCTCATCGGCGGCCCAGGCGCTAGGCAAGATCAAACGACCGGAGGGCCCAATGTTTACAGGTATCATCACAGATCAAGGCGAGATCCGTAGCCTCGAGCAAGCAGGCGATCTGCGCGCAAGGATCGGCTGTCATTACGATATGGCGGGGGTCGATATTGGTGCCTCCATCGCGTGCAACGGCTGTTGCCTCACCGTCATCGCCAAGGGCGAGGATTGGTTTGACGTGCAAATCTCTGCCGAATCCGTCTCCAAGACGAATATCGCGGATTGGTCGCTGGGCGGGGTGCTCAATCTGGAGCGCGCGCTCAAACTGGGCGACGAGCTTGGCGGGCATATCGTCTCGGGCCATGTCGATGGTGTGGCGGAGATCATCGCGATTACGGATGAGGGCGATAGCACCCGCTTCACCTTCCGCGCCCCTGAGGCGCTAGCGAAATTTGTGGCCTCGAAAGGCTCTGTCGCACTGGATGGCACCTCGCTGACGGTCAATGAGGTTTCGGGCTGTGACTTCGGTGTCAATATCATCCCGCATACCAAGGCGGTGACGACTTGGGGGGCTGCGAAACTGGGCCAGAAGATCAACCTCGAGATCGATACGCTGGCGCGCTACGTTGCGCGCCTGCAAGAGTGGAACACATGAGCGAAGCACCCGATCGCAACATCCTGCCCTTGCCCGAAATCGTGGGCACGCTGAAGCTGCTGATCGTCGTCGCGCCCTATCACAAGGCGATCACGGATCAGCTTGTGGCAGGCGCGCAGGCGGTGGCGGCGCAGGTGGGCGCGCGGGTCGATCTCGTCGAGGTGCCAAGCGCGCTGGAGATTCCGACCGCGATTCGGTTTGCCGCGCGGATGGCCGATTATGATGGCTTTGTTGCCCTTGGCTGCGTGATCCGTGGCGAGACCTCTTCCTACGAGATTGCCACCCGCGAATCTGCACAGGCACTCACGATTATGGGCGTCGAGGGGCTGTGTATCGGCAACGGACTCCTTGGCGTGGAGAGCATGGCGCAGGCCGTCGCCCGCGCGCAGCCTGTGATATCCGATGCGCAACAGGCGATAGATACGAATAAAGGCGCCGCCGCCGCCGCTGCGGCCTTGCATTTGATCGCGCTTTCCCGCAAATGGGCCCGCCAGACCAAAGGCATCGGATTCCGCCCCTCCGGCGAGAGTTTCCGTATTGCAGGCGAGCCCGAAGGTGAGAACCGCGCATGACTGACGAGACCCAAACCCCCGAGCCCGAGGCCCAAAAGCCTCGCAAGCTGACCGTTGAAGAAAAGCGCCAGATGAAGTCGACGGCGCGGCTTTATGCGGTGCAGGCGCTGTTCCAGATGGAGGCAGCAGGCCAAGGGGTTGATCGGGTGCGCCTCGAGTTCCTCAACCACCGTTTCGGGGCGGTCTATGAAGGCGAAGAAATGGCGGATGGCGATAGCAATCTGTTCCAGCGTCTGCTCGATGATGCGGTGATGTGGCAGGGCAAGATTGACCAAGCCACGGATCGCGCCTTGGTTGCGGCTTGGCCGATTGACCGGATCGATCCCGTTCTGCGTGCCTTGTTCCGTGCGGCCGGGGCCGAGCTTTCGACCCCCGCAACGCCGCCAAAAGTCGTGATCAACGAATTCGTCGATGTCGCGCGGGCGTTCTTCCCTGAGGGCAAAGAGCCGAAATTCGTCAATGCGGTGCTTGATCACATGGCGCGGGCGTTCCGCCCCGAGGCGTTTTGATCAAAGGCTAAGCCGGATCAGACACAGGAAAACGGGTGGCTTCGCGCCGCCCTTTTTTATGGGCACCCGCGACAAATTGCCGATCCGATGCTGCAAATGCACAAAAGCGCTTTGCTTCTGTCATTCCCGCGTTACACTCTTTGTAACTGGGGGAGTCGTTATGCCTAAACTTGTCAGCTTTTATATCCGCAACATCCTGATCGGGTTCGCAGCAGCGGTCGTCTTCGTCGGGTTGCTGCTGGGGCTGAACATTGCGAATCTGCGCCATCTTATCATGGGCTCCGATATGGGGCTTGTCGCCGTGGTGATGCTGATCGTTTTCAACACCATCGTGTTTGGCGCGGTGCAATTCGGGATCGCGATCATGGCGATGGCCGATGATGACGATAATTCCAACTCGGGCGGCGGTTTTGGCGGCGGGCGTCGGGATCGCGCGACGCGGATGACAGGTGAGATGATCCCGATCCGCGTGACGGCGACTGGCAGCCGCTCAAAGCCGCGCCGCTGATATAATCGATACATAAAAAAAGCCCCACCGGATCACCAAGATCCGGCGGGGCTTTTTTATGCCGAGTGGCGAGAACCGCGGCAGCCGTGAAGGCGTGAATTTCCCGAGAGCCTGAGGTTATCAGGTGGGCGCCAGATAACGTGACCAGGGTCACGACAGAGCCAGCACCCTCGGAAGTGCTTATCGGCCACTGGAAAAGGGCCTTTCACGAGAGGGGCAGAAACCCGCCACTCCAACAGATAGGGCGCGCAAGGCCGCTCGGCAAGAGCGCGGCTTGTCTTTTGCATCGTCAACGCGGACACTCACCGCGAAGGACGATGCTTTAGAGCGACCAGCGAGGAATGATATGCGGATTTTGCTGGTGGAGGATGATGCGGGGCTGGGGGAGGCGGTGCGCGATCAGATCACCGCTTCGGGCCATACAGGCGATTGGGCGCAGACGATTGCCGATGCGAAAGCCTGCTCCCAAACCGTCAGCTATGATCTCATTTTGCTGGATCTTATGCTGCCAGATGGCACGGGCATCGCGTTTTTGCGCGCGTTGCGCGCGGGCGGCGCGCAAGTGCCGGTGATCATCCTGACGGCGCGGGATCGGATCACGGACCGGATTGAGGGGCTGGATGCGGGCGCGGATGATTATCTGGTGAAGCCCTTCGATCTGGCGGAGTTGTCGGCCCGCATCAATGCGGTGGCGCGGCGGTATAGCGGCAATCCGAACCCGCGGGTGCAATTGGGCGCGTTGGAAGTGGATCTGAGCGGGCGAAGTGTGACAGGACCGTCTGGGGAAATCGCGCTGAGCCAGCGCGAATGGATCCTTTTCGAGAGTTTTCTGCGCCATCTGGGGCAGATCGTCACCAAAAGTCAGTTGGAAGATCAACTCTATTCCTTTGATGCCGAAGTCGAAAGCAACACGATCGAGGTGTATATTTCGCGGCTGCGCAAAAAACTCGGCCGCGATTTGATCGAGACCCATCGCGGCCTTGGGTATCGTCTCAGAAAACCGGAAGCCGTATGAGAGCCCTCGCATGAAATCGCGCATCTCCCTGCGGATGCGGCTCGCCTTCGGCCTGACATCGGCGATGGTCGTAGTTTGGTTGCTGGCGATGGTCGCGTCGGCCTTCACCTTGCGGCATGAGGTCGAGGAGCTTTCCGAGAGCTTGCTGGCCCTCACGGCAGAGCGATTGCTGCCGCTCGCGTTGGATTCGCAGCTCACGCAGGAGGCGTTGGGCCCAGAGGGCGCGGGGCAGGCGCATCTGGTGTCTCCCGTAGCGGTTGGCGAGGATTCCTTCGTCTGGGTGCTGCGCCGCGTCGCGGATGGGTCGGTGGCGATGCAAACATCACGGATCGATTCGGACCTATTGTCTGCGCTGATTGCTGAGGGGCAGAGCCAGACAGAACATTTTGAGGTCTATACCCATCTCTCGCCCGATGGAACTTATGCGATTCAGGTCGGAGAGACCCGCGCGGGACGCGCCGAGGCGCTGGTGGAGACGATGCAGGCCTTGGCCGCGCCGTTGCTGTTGCTGGTGCTGCCGTTTAGCATTTTCTTCGTGCTCTGGGTGTCACGTCGCGCGCTGCGTCCTGTGGAGGCGCTGTCGAACGAGGTCGCAGGCCGCGATGCGCGGGATCTCTCACCTTTAGCAGCGGTTGCGCTGCCGGCCGAGCTCAACCCGATCCACAATGCGGTGGATGCTTTACTTGAGCGCTTGCGACGTACCTTGGAGGCAGAGCGCAGCTTCGCATCGAATGCCGCTCATGAGTTGCGCACACCGATTGCGGCGACGATGGCCCAGACGCAACGCCTTGTCGCGGAGGCCCCAGAGGGGGAACTTCGGCAACGTGCACAGAAGATTGAGCGTGAGCTCGTGCGCATCGCGCGGATGTCCGAAAAACTTTTGGAACTCGCGCGGGCTGATGGCGGCGGGGTGATCTCGGAGCAGCGGCGCGATCTCGTGCCTGTCATGCGCCTCGTTCTGGCGGATCTGGTGGATGGAAGCGAGGGCTGGGAAATTTCTCTGCCCGATAGCCTTCCCAGCTATCTTGATCGGGATGCCTGTGGGATGGTGCTCCGAAATCTTGTCGAGAACGCAAAGAAACATGGCAATCCGTCAGCACCGATCAACGTGACAGTAACGTCTAGCGGCGTGATTTCAGTGACCAATGGCGGCGCGGTGATTGCTCCAGAGACCCTCGCGCAGCTGACAGAACGCTTTGAGCGCGGTGGGGCGCAAACAGAGGGATCAGGGCTCGGCCTCGCGATTGTGGCCGCCGTTACGCAAAGCGCAGGGGTTGGGTTTACGCTGCAATCGCCTGCGCCGGATCGGGCAGATGGGTTTTGCGCCCGCGTTGACCTGCGTCCTCTCATGTAGGCTCGGAACGGCAACCTGAAAGCGCGTTCAGGCTCATGTCAGTTTCACCTGTGAGACAGGATGAAACAATTACAGGCCTGCATATGTCTCCTCAATTCAATGTCTCCTCTGGCCCTACTCCGGATCCGAAATCGCCTCGTTCGGCTTTCAAGCGACCGACGATTCCGGCTTGGGTGTTAAACGTGGCTGCGTCGATTTACATCCTCGCGATCTGTAACAATACCTTCTGGTCACGTGCTGCCACTGCGTTTGATGGCCATTTGGTCAGGCTGCTGATCTTTGGCCTCGCCTTTGGCACGGTGACCTTGTTTGTCGTGTCTCTGCTGGGGTTCCGATGGCTGCAAAAGCCTGTTCTCGTCTTCATGGTCATTTTATGCGCGGTGACCTCATATTATCAGGATCAGCTCGGCGCGACGATTGATCGCGATATGATTCAGAACGTGATGCAGACGACGTTCAATGAGGCGCATCACCTCGTGACCGCGCGATTCGTGCTGCATGTCGGTGTTCTGGGGGTTCTGCCCGCCTTGGTGATCCTCTGGGTGAAGGTACGCAGACGCGGAATCTTGCGTGATGTGGCTGCCTGGGGGGGGATGGTGGCAGTATCGCTTATGGTCCTGCTTGCGTTCCTTTATTCCGATTTCAAATCCTATTCGGCGGTGATCCGGGAGCGCAAAGATATCGTGGAATCGAGCCAGCCGCTCGCCCCTCTGCGCGGAATGGTTCGCTATGCCAAGCTGGCGATGCGCAACGTGAATATCGTTGTGGCGCCGCTGGGCCGCGACGCGGTGAAAGGCGCGCGGATTGTGGCGGCGAAGAAGCCTGTGCTGACGGTGCTGTTTGCGGGGGAAACCGCGCGGGCGATGAACTTCGGCGTGAACGGGTATGAGCGCGATACCACGCCCGAGGTTGCAGACCCGAAGCGCGAAATTCTGAATTTCACCCATGCCGAGAGCTGCGGCACCGCAACGGCTGTCTCGTTGCCCTGCATGTTCTCGCATCTCACGCAGGCGGACTATTCCGACACCAAAGCCAAGAGCGAAGAAAACCTCGTTGATATCCTTGGCCATGCGGGCGTGAAGGTGGAATGGTATGACGCCAATACAGGCGATCAATCGATTGCCAAGCGTGTGGGCTGGACACAGGTCACGAAGGAGATGGATCCGGCCTCCTGTGAGATGGGCGAATGCACCGATGGGGTGTTCTTGACCCTGCTGCAAGAGAAACTCGATACGATCACCGAAGACACGGTTCTCGTGTTCCATATGATCGGCTCGCACGGGCCCGCCTATTTCATGCGCTATCCCGAGAGTTACCGCAAATTCACCCCAGATTGCCGGACCTCGGAATTTGCGAAATGCACGGATGAAGAAATCCGCAACGCCTATGACAACACAATCGCTTTTACGGATCATGTGCTTGCGTCAACTGTCGATATCCTGAACGCGGCGCAGGACCGCGTGACACCCGCGATGTTCTTTATGTCCGACCACGGCGAGAGCTTGGGCGAGAACGGGCTTTATCTGCACGGTGCGCCGCGCTTTATGGCCCCAGAACAGCAGTATAAAGTGCCGTTGATGATGTGGTTCTCGCAAAGCTACCGCGATCAGATGGGGCTTGATCAGGCTTGCGTCGCGGCCAAAGGCGATGCGAAGCTCAGTCAGGATAACTTATTCTCGACAATCCTCGGGATGATGGATGTGCGCACCGAGGTATACGATGCGTCGCTGGATATCCTCTCGGGGTGTGTGCCGGTGCAGACAGCGCAGACGCAGCCGTGATTCGGATGAGCGGAGAGGGCCTCGCAGTGGGGCAAGGGAATAGACCTGAGCGTGATTTGCCCGCGCAGGTCAGTATGAGCAATCGAACGGGGGGCTATGTGACCGTACAAGAGGCGCGTAAAGAGCATCGGGATGCGGCTGGTGGTGCAGCCGAGGCTGCCATTGGATTGCGGGCCGCGCCTGCACGGATCACCGGCTGGCGGCATCTTTTCGCGGCGGCTTCCTATTCCGTCGGCGGGTTGCGGCGCCTTTGGGGAGAGACCGCGTTCCGGCACGAAGTGCTGATTGGCGCGCTGATGCTGCCCGTCTACGCAATGTTTGGGGCCCGCCCATGGGAATTTCTCGTCTTCGGGATCCTGTTCGTGCTGCTGATCGCAGTCGAGGCCCTTAACACCGCGATTGAGGTGATCATTGACCGGATCTCGCCCGAATGGTCCGAGGCCGCGCGGCAGGCCAAGGATCTCGGCTCTCTGGCGGTGATGTGCATGTTGATTGCGCATGGGTTCATGCTGGCTTGGGTGATCTTCGCCTGAGCCCCGCTGGACAGTCACGGCACCACGGGCCATCTTAGGGCCATGCGGCTTCCTGATCTTCAACCCGGACAACGCCTCGCACGTGGCACAGCACGGGCGCTGCAAGGCTTTGGGATGATGAGCCTGCTGGAGATGCCGCTGCGCCCGCGCCTGCGCGCTGATATCATGGCGCTGGGGCGTAAAGGCGAGATCTGGATCGTTGAATGCAAATCAAGCCGTGCCGATTTTCGGTCCGATCAGAAATGGCAGGGCTATCTCGAGTGGTGCGACCGCTATTACTGGGCGGTCGATACCGATTTTCCGCAAGAGCTTTTGCCCGATGGCACGGGAATCTTCATCGCTGATGGCTACGGCGCGGAGATGCTGCGCGAGTCGCCCTTAACGCCCCTCGCGCCTGCGCGCCGGAAAGTGCTGACAGTGGAGTTCGCGCGGGTTGCGGCGTCGCGGCTGCATGCGCGGATTGATCCGAAGATCTCCCCGCTCTGAGCCGCTTTTCAGGGCGGCGTTACTTCCGGCCTTTGCCGCCTTTGTCACTGCCCATCGCGCGCGCGGCTTCTGCCGCCGCCATCAGCTCTTCGGCGATCTCTTCGGCCTCTTCCGGCTCAAAGTCGAGCGGCAGCTCGATTCCGTCGCCCTCAAGGTAGATTCGCACCATACCCAATGAAGTCGGCCCGATTTGCAGATTGGCCGAAATATCGCTTTGCTTGTCGATGCCCATGATCGCCTCCGATTATTGTGCATTTGGCTGCTAACCCCAATGTAGGGGCGAGGCAACGGAAAATGCCGACCAATGCGCAATCCCCCCCTTGCATTCATCGGCAAGCGGGGCTAAATCACCGCGCAGTGCCGCCTTAGCTCAGTTGGTTAGAGCGCCTGATTGTGGATCAGGAGGTCCCCCGTTCAAGCCGGGGAGGTGGTACCACTCTTCTCCCCGATATCGTTTGTCACTCACCGCGCATGATCGGCGCTGTTTTGTGTTTTTGCGGCCTGCCTCCGGCGGGGATATTTGAGCTCTGTGGAAATAGGGCGCGATGCAAACGGGATTCGAGCGCCCCATGTCCATAGAGCCGAAATATCCCACGGGGGTCTGGGGGTGTGAAACCCCCAGTCTTAAGCTCCCAGCCATAACCCCCCAGCCATCACGCGGTTTAGCGCGGCAGCAGATGCGCGGCTTGCGGCACCGGATCCTCGAACGTCTTGAGCGTATCGCCGAGGGCCTCTTGCACCAGATGCGCGACCAGTTCGGGGAACAGAGTCGGGTTTGCAGGGGCGGCTTCCCAGAGGAAGAACCCGTAGGATCCCGGAATCGGGTTGATCTCGTTGAACCAGATTTGCCGCGTCTGCGTATTCATCATGAAATCCATCCGCGGCGCACCGCGCCCGCCAAGGCTCAGGAAGACCTTCTCGGCAAAGCCCAGAAGCGTGGCTTGTTCCTCGGGGGCCATCTCGGGGTTGATGTCACGGGTGAGCGACAGCATCCCCTCTGACGGCAAAGATTGCCCTTTCACCGCGCCGTTTGACGGCAGGTATTTGGTTTTGAAATCGAGCAGCTCTTCGGAGGATTTCGGGCGCTCAATGGCGGAGAATTGGACCTTCCCGCCGACTTGACGCACCGCGATATTATATTCTTGCAGGTTCTGGACCTGCGGCTCGATCAAAACATGGGTATCTTGCAGCGCCACGCTGGCCACAAGCTCGCGCAGCTCCTCCGCCGTCTTCGCCAAACCGACACCGATAGACGAGCCGAGCGAGGCGGGTTTGACGATGACCGGGAAGCCGAAGCCCGCCTCGACCGCCTGAACAGCGGCCTCCGCATCGCGCGCATCTTCACGGCGGATAACCACCTGATCCAGCACCTCGACGCCTGCGAGCTTGGCGACCATTTTCGTCAGATCCTTGCGCATCGCCAGCGCGGAGTTGAGCGCATTGAACCCCGTGACGGGGATGCCGAGCAGTTCAAAATACGCCTGCACGCGGCCATCTTCGCCGTAGGTGCCATGGAACACGGGCAGTACACAATCAATCGGCAGCGGCTCTTGCCCTTCCACAACCATCTGCGCACCGCGATCGCCCCAGCCAAATTGCACGAGCTTCAGTCCGCCAGGCAGGGGCCGATAGCGCGAAATGTCCCGCAGGCTCGCGCCTGTGCGAAACAGGTTGTCCCAGCCCATATGGACGGGGATCACCTCGAAATGCCGCACATCCACCGCATCCATCAACTGGCTGGCCGAGATCACCGAGACGTCATGCTCGGGCGACGAGCCGCCAAACAGGACGACGATACGGGTTTTGCGCGGCATATGGGACATATCGGGCTTCTTCCATCTTTGTCAGCTTGGCATCTTGGTCCGCTTGGCGGGATTTGGGGCCAAATTCTGCCTTCGCGTTTATCGCAATTGTAGTGCGTAAACCATACGTGTTATGGGCTTAGGCACCCAGAATGACCAGAGAAACGGGCGCGAGATGCATTTCACGACCATTGGCGATACCGGCGGAACGCCCGTGCTGTTCACCCACGGATGGGCGCGCGATCACCGCGATTTTATCCCCACGGCGGAGGCTCTGGCCCCTGTGGCGCGCAGCTATCTGGTCGATCTTCCCGGATTTGGCGAGACGCCGCGCCCCGAAGGCACGTGGGACACGGGCGCCTATGCGGATCACGCGGTCGCTTTCATGCGCGCGCAGGGGGTGGAGCGGTTCATCTGGGTCGGGCATTCTTTTGGCGGGCGGATGGGGTTGCGCGCGGGCGTGCGCGCGCCCGACGCCCTCATTGGTATGGTGCTGGCGGCTTCGGCGGGCGTCCCGCGGGCGCGCGCACCGCAACAGGTCTGGCGCGGTAAGATCCGCCAGCGGATCTTCAAATTCAAACGCGACATGGCCAAGACCCAAGCCGAGCGGGACGCGCTGGAGCGGCAGTATGGCTCTGCCGATTACATCCATTCCGCGCAGATCAATATGCGCGATATTTTCCTTGAATCGATCCGTGAGGATCAATCCGCAGATCTGCCTAAGATCATTGTGCCGACCGAGATCCTTAACGGTGCGCAGGATGTGGATACCCCGCCGGAAATGGGCCGTCGGATTGCCGCCGCGATCCCGAATGCCCGCTATACTGAGCTGCCCCATGCGGATCACATCTCCATCGTGTCGCGCGGGCATCATCAGATCGCGCTGGCGGTGAAAGACATGATTTCCAAAGGAGCCCGCGCATGATTGGCACGATCCTCTTTATCGCCGCGCTGGGCTATTTCGGCTGGGTCCGATCAAAAACGCATCTCGCCTATTTCCAGCAAGAGGAATACGACGCGCCGCGCTATCTGCGGGCGATGCTGGATGTGCGGCTCTATGACGTGCAGGCGAGTGCGGCGCTGATCGTGCTTTGGGGGCTGAAAGCGGTGACGGGGTTTGGCCTGTTCTACCCGTTCCTCGCGGCTTTGGTGCTGGCGGGGATTGCGTGGCGCGAGAGTCGGTATCGCTTCAAGAAACCGCTGGTGATGACCGAGCGCGCGACGCGGATGCTCGGGCTGGCGCGGGCAGGGGGTGCCGTTCTTGTGGCGCTCTCGGGCTTCGGGCTGATTGTCGCGCTGATCGCCATCCAAGTGATCCCGTTTGCGCTGATGGCGGCGAATGCCGTGCTGCAACCGATGCAACAGCGGATCAATGATCGCTTTGTCCGCGAGGCAACAGATAAGCTCGCCGAGCTGCAGCCCATGACGATCGGGATCACCGGATCTTTCGGCAAGACCACCGTGAAGCATATGCTGGCGGAGCTGCTCGGGATCGCGGGGCCTGTGTTCTATTCGCGCGGCTCGATCAACACGGTGCTGGGGCTGACGCGGCATATCCGCCAGCGTTTGCAGCCCTCGTATAAATATTTCATCGCGGAGATGGGCGCTTACGGGATCGGCTCGATCCAGCGCCTGTGCGATTTCGCGCAGCCGACCTACGGGATTATCACCGCTGTCGGCCATGCCCATGCGGAGCGGTTCGGCTCGCTGGCCAATACCGCGCAGGCGAAATCGGAACTCGCGGCGCATATCTGTGCGCATGGTGAGAAAGTCATCGTGACGGAGCGGGTGGCCGAGCTCGCGCCCTTCAAGGCGCTCCAAACCGCGCATCCGTCGAAATTCGTCGTGGTGGGCGAGGGCGAGGGCTGCGATGTGCGGATCCTCTCACGCGCGCTCAAAGGGGCCGATTGGGAGGTCGCGTTGCGGTTCCCATCAGGGGCGGAGCATCGCTTCATCCTGCCGCTTCTTGGCGAGCATAACGTGATGAACCTTGCTCTGACGGTGGCCTTGATCGATGCGATTGCGCCCGAGGTCACGGCCCGTCTGCCGATGATCACGCCGACGGTCAGCCAAGTGCCGCACCGCTTGCAGAAGAAGGAAGCGGGCAAGGGGCCGTTGATCCTCGATGATGCCTATAATTCCAATGAGGAAGGCTTCCTCAACGCGATGCGGGTGATGCGCGATGTGGCGGATCAAAAGGGCGGTCGCGCGGTTCTGGTGACGCCGGGTGTGGCGGAACTGGGCGAGGAACATGACCGCGTGCATAAAACACTCGGCACGGAGGCAGGGGCGCTGTGCGATGTGGTTTACGCCGTGAACCCGAGCCGGATCCCGAGCTTCACCCAGGCCGCCAAAGGCGCGCGGGCGGAGGTGATTGAACTGCCGACGCTGAATGACGCGATGAAGCGGGTGACAGCGATGGGGCTGACCGATGCGGATGTGGTTCTCTACGAGAACGATCTGCCGGATCTATTGGAAGAGAAACGCTTCTTGTAAAACCGTGATCTGTCGATTGCAGCGGGCCCTACGGGGCCCGTTTTGCTGTCACATGGGCTTACGAGACGACGGGGAGATCCAGCAACCCATCGTGATAGGCGCGCCCGTCGAAGGTGCTGATCTTGCCTCGGTTCCGAGCGCCCGCATAAGACACATGGACCCAGCCCCAATTTTCCGAGGCGGGATCGAACTTCTCCAAAATCAATTCGTCAAACGGCAGGTTGGCCGCAATCCAGCGCGCGAGATAGCCTGCGGTGAGGCCGCCCACCATCAGATCCGCCGCTTGGCCGAGGATATGCTGGCTCGCCTCCAGCCCGCCAATCTCGCGGTTCAGGCGCGGGTGGCGGTAGCCGGAGGTGACGTTGACGGGCAGATCGAAGTGATCGACCAGCGGATCGAGGATATGGGTGCACAGCGCCCGCAGGTTCTCGATGATCTCGGCCTCGGGCAGGTTGTGCCAACCCTGCGCCTCGGCGGTCTCTGAGGTGCAAAGGGTGAACAGATCGAAATGCTTCGACAGCATCGGATTGTGCTGGTTGGCGCGGTAGCGGCTCATGTCGCGCCATGGGCTTGCAAAAGGCGGGCAAGCGCGGGGTCTCGGGCATAGTCCAGCGCGCTGCGGCCCTGCGCGTCGCGGGCATTGGGGTTCGCGCCCGCATCCAACAGCGCCTCGATCATATCCGCACTCTCGGCCTCGGTCAGCCAAAGCAGGAGGGGTGTTCGGCCCTCGGCATCACGCGCCTCGATATCGGCGCCAGCCGCCAGAACGGGAGCGATGAATTCCGGATCGATCAGAATATGGAGCAGGGTATGGCCCGCATCATTGGTGGCGTTGATATCCGCCCCATGTGCGATCAGCAGGCCGAGCATTTCTTCGAAATTGGTATAATCCAGCACATGGATCGGCTCGAACCCGAAACGGCCGCGCAGGCGCGCACGTTTGGCATCTTGCGTGAGGGTATCCTCGACCGCCTCCACATCGCCCATCTGAATTTGTGAAAACAGGGTTTCGGCCTCTCCCTCGGGTGTGGCGAGGGCAGGGAGGGCGAGGGTGAACAGGCAGAGGAGTGCGGAGAGAAAGCGCATGGTGACCGTTCAGTGGGGGTGAAAAAGGCCGCGCTTTGAGGCGCGGCCTTGGTCTTTTGATTACTTCGGCAGGATCCGAACCGCGCCTTTTGCGGCGGAGGAGGCGAACATCGCGTAGGCCTTGAGCGCGGTGGAAACGGCGCGCGGGCGCGGCGCGGCGGGGCCCCATGGCAGCGGGCCTTTGGCCACGCGGCGCGCTTCCAATGTCGCCGCATCGACGGCCAGATTGATCGTCCGGTTCGGGATGTCGATTTCGATCATATCGCCGGTCTCAACAAGGCCGATCATCCCGCCTTCTTCCGCTTCTGGCGAGACGTGGCCGATCGAGAGGCCCGAGGTGCCGCCCGAGAAGCGACCGTCGGTCAGCAAGGCGCAGGATTTGCCGAGGCCTTTGGATTTCAAATACGAGGTCGGGTAGAGCATTTCCTGCATCCCCGGCCCGCCGCGCGGCCCCTCAAAGCGGATCACGACGACCTCGCCCTCGACAACCTTGCCGGTGAGGATGCCGGACACCGCGTCGTCTTGGCTCTCATAGACTTTCGCCTTGCCGGAGAATTTCCAGATCGATTCGTCCACGCCTGCGGTTTTCACGATGCAGCCGTTCTCCGCGATATTGCCGAACAGAACCGCCAATCCGCCGTCTTTGGTGAAGGCGTGCTCAACCGAGCGCAGCACGCCGCCCTTGCGATCACGGTCGAGCTCTTTGTAGCGGTTGGAGGTCGAGAACGCTTGCGTGGTGCGCACGCCACCGGGGGCGGCGCGGTAGAATTCATCGACCGCCGGATCATTGGCGACCATGATATCCCATTTTGCGATGGCCTCTGCCATGGAGTCGGAATGGACGGTTTTCGCATCGCCGTGCAGCAGGCCGCCGCGGTGCAATTCGCCCAAGATTGCCATGATCCCGCCCGCGCGGTGCACGTCTTCCATGTGCACATCTTGCTTGGCAGGCGCGACTTTCGAGAGGCACGGCACTTTGCGCGACAGGCGATCCATGTCGTCCATCGTGAAGTTTACCTCGCCCTCATGCGCGATGGCGAGAAGGTGCAGCACGGTATTGGTCGAACCACCCATCGCGATATCGAGCGACATCGCGTTCTCGAACGCCTCAAAGGTCGCGATTTCGCGCGGCAACAGGCCCGCCTCATTGCCCTCATAGTGGCGCTTGGTGATATCCACGATGCGGCGGCCCGCTTCCAAGAACAGCTCTTTGCGGTCGGCATGGGTCGCCAGCATCGAGCCATTGCCCGGCAGCGCGAGGCCAAGCGCTTCGGCAAGGCAGTTCATCGAGTTCGCCGTGAACATCCCCGAGCAGGAGCCGCAGGTCGGGCAGGCGGCCTTCTCGATCGCGTCGACTTCCTCATCAGTGTAGCTGTCATCGGCGGCGGCGACCATCGCATCGACCAGATCGAGCGAATGCTCCAGATCGTCGATGGTGACTTTGCCCGCTTCCATCGGCCCGCCAGAGACGAAGATCACCGGAATGTTCAGGCGCATCGCAGCCATCATCATGCCCGGTGTGATTTTATCGCAGTTCGAGATGCAGACCATCGCATCGGCGCAATGGCCGTTGACCATATATTCCACCGAATCCGCGATGATTTCGCGCGAGGGCAGCGAATAAAGCATCCCGTCATGGCCCATCGCGATACCGTCATCGATAGCGATGGTGTTGAATTCCTTCGCGACACCGCCCGCTTTTTCGATCTCGCGCGCGACCATCTGGCCCAGATCTTTGAGGTGGACGTGGCCGGGGACGAATTGGGTGAAGGAGTTGACGACCGCAATGATCGGCTTACCGAAATCGCCATCCGTCATGCCAGTTGCGCGCCACAGGCCGCGTGCGCCTGCCATATTGCGGCCATGGGTGGATTTGCGGGAGCGGTAAAACGGCATTGGCTTGATCCATTCGGTTCGGGCGAGGGCGCGGCCTCACATTTTCTACGGCGGTTTGGGCCGTTTTCTATCGTATCGCGGGGCGCTTGCCTAGAGCGGTCGGGCGCTTGCGCGGTGCGGCTGGGCAATGGCTTCCCTAGCGGCGGCTTTGGGTCCCTTGGCAAGGGTCGACAGGGCGTGAGATTGCTCTAGGGTGGGAAAACTGTCACCCAGCTATGCGACAGGAGGCCTGTAGGCGTCTTGGCGTGTCCGGCAACAATTGAGAAAGTGCTATGTTCAACCTCAACACCCGTTTCATTCCGCTTGTCCTGTGCGGGGTTCTGGCCTTGGGATCCCTGATCGGGATGCTATACTCGGGCTGGTTTATCGTGAGTTTTGTGATCTTCGCCTTCCTCACGGTGGTCGGGATTTATGATCTTATTCAGACGCGTCATTCGGTGCTGCGCAACTATCCGATCCTCGGGCATATGCGGTTTTTGTTTGAGCAGATCCGCCCCGAGATCCGGCAGTATCTGATCGAGAGCGATCAGGACGAAGAGCCGTTCTCGCGCGATGAACGCTCCATCGTCTATCAGCGCGCCAAGAATGTGGAAGACGCGCGGCCGTTCGGGACGCGGATGCGAGTCTACGACTCGGGCTATCAATGGTTGACCCATTCGATCCGGCCACGCCACATTAAGGATACGAATTTCCGCGTGACGATTGGCGGGCCGGATTGCACCCAACCCTATGATGCCTCGCTCTATAATATCTCGGCGATGAGCTTCGGATCGCTCTCGGCCAATGCGATTGAGGCGCTCAACCGCGGGGCGGCGGCGGGCGGCTTTGCGCATGACACGGGCGAGGGCGGGATCTCGCGCTATCACCGCGCGGGCGGTGGCGATCTGATTTACGAGCTGGGGTCGGGCTATTTTGGCTGTCGTCGCCCTGATGGCGGCTTTGACGGCGAGGCGTTTGAGAAGATCGCCGCGGATCCACAGATCAAGATGATTGAAATCAAACTGAGCCAAGGCGCGAAGCCGGGCCACGGGGGGATGCTGCCAGCGTCGAAAATCTCCGAGGAGATTGCAGAGGCGCGCGGTATTCCGATGGGCGTGGATTGTATCTCGCCCGCCTCGCATTCGGCCTTCTCGACTCCGCTCGAGATGATGGCGTTCATCAAGGAGCTGCGCCGCTTGGGGAAGGGAAAACCCGTCGGGTTCAAGCTCTGCATCGGTCACCGCCGCGAGTTTATGTGCATCGTCAAGGCGATGCTGCAAACCGGCGTGACCCCTGATTTCATCGTGGTGGATGGCAAAGAGGGTGGCACGGGGGCAGCACCTTTGGAATTCGCGAACCATATGGGGATGCCGCTCGTCGAGGGGCTGACCTTCGTTCACAACACGCTGCGCGGGGCTGGGCTGCGCGACCGGGTCAAGATCGGCGCATCGGGCAAGCTGGTCACCGCGTTTGACATCGCCAAAGCGTTGGCGCTGGGGGCGGATTGGGCGAATTCGGCGCGCGGGTTCATGTTCTCGATCGGCTGCATTCAGGCGCAGGCCTGCCACACCAACCGTTGCCCTGTCGGCGTTGCGACCCAAGATCCGATCCGCCAGCGCGCGCTGGTGGTGCCCGATAAGGCCACACGGGTTGCGAATTTCCACCGCAACACGCTTAAGGCTCTGGGCGAGATGACGGGGGCGGCGGGTCTTGATAACCCTGGTGGCTTCTTGCCGCATCACCTGATGGTGCGGGAATCGGATCGCAATATGGTCACGGGGCAGCAGGTTTATCCCTATATGCCGGAGGGATTCCTGCTGCGTGAAGATGATGATCGCTTCGGCTATCTGGAGCGCTGGCTGCGGGCGCGGCCGGATGCGTTCGAGCCGATTGACGCGGGCGTATAAGCGTGCCGCAGTCAGCTTTTCGGGAATGAGAAAGGGGGCCGTGTGGCCCCCTTTCGTTTCATGAGTGGTGGTCTGAATGGGTTACGCGAGCAGAGCGTCGATCCCTGCCTGTGCGACTTCTTGGTCTTGTGCGGGCGAGCCCGACGAGACGCCGATGCCGCCGACACACGCCCCGTCGACCATGACCGGCAAGCCGCCGCCGACAACCATCAGACGCCCGCCAATCGCCGAGGCGATCCCATAGGCCGGCGCGCCCGGTTGGCTGGCTGCGCCATATTCATGCGTGGCCTTTTTCGCGCCCGCAGCCGTGAAGGCTTTGTCGATGGCGATCGTGGTCGAGGTGACCTTGCCGCCTTCCATCCGCTCGAAGGCGATGAGCTGGCCGCTCTCGTCCACGATGGCGATGCACATCGGCACGCCAATCTCGCGCGCCTTGGCTTGGCCGCCCGCAATCATCTTGCGGGCGTCGTTGAGGTCGAGTCGTTGGATGGTGATCATCTTACTTCCCTTGCAGTTCTTTGGCCTTGCGACGCCATGCGTGCAACAAAGGCTCGGTGTAGCCCGAAGGCTGGGCAGCCCCGTGTATGATCAGATCGCGCGCGGCGATGAACGCGGGGCCGTCGTAGGCGGGGGCCATCGGCGTATAAGCCGGATCGCCTGCATTCTGGCGATCCACCGCGAGGGCCATGCGGCGGAGGGTCTCGTCGATCTGTGCCTCGGAAATGATCCCGTGACGCAGCCAGTTGGCCAGCGCCTGCGCGGAAATCCGCAGCGTGGCGCGGTCTTCCATCAGGGCGATATCGTCGATGTCTGGCACTTTCGAGCAGCCAATGCCCTGATCGACCCAACGCACAACGTAACCGAGGATCGACTGGCAGTTCATATCCAGCTCGCGGGTGACAGCCTCGGGCGACAGGTTGCGGCCATTGAGCAGCGGCGGCGTGAGCAACGCGTCTTGCGAGGCGAAGGTGCGCGATTTCAGCGTATCTTGCACCGAAGCCACATTGACCGCGTGGTAATGCGTCGCGTGCAGGGTGGCCGCAGTGGGCGAGGGCACCCAAGCCGTGTTCGCGCCCGATTTCGGATGGCCGATTTTGACCTCGAGCATCTCGGCCATTGCATCGGGTTTCGCCCACATGCCTTTGCCGATCTGCGCGCGCCCCGCCATGCCTGTCGCGAGGCCGGCGTCAACGTTGCCATCCTCATAGGCGGTCAGCCACGCGGAAGAGCGCATCTCCGCTTTGGGGACCACAGGGCCTGCCGCCATGCAGGTATGGATCTCGTCGCCGGTGCGATCCAAGAAGCCGGTGTTGATGAACACGATCCGGTCTTTTACGGCGCGGATACATTCGCGCAGGTTGGCCGAGGTGCGCCGTTCTTCATCCATCACGCCAAGCTTCACGGTATTGCGTGCGAGGCCAAGCAGATCCTCGACGCGCGCGTAGAGTGCGTCAGCAAAGCCGACCTCTTCGGGCCCGTGCATCTTCGGCTTCACCACGTAAACCGAGCCCGTGCGCGAGTTGCGCGGGCCGTCGGTTTTGGCGAGATCATGCAGCGCGGCGGCGACGGTCATCACCGCATCCATGATCCCTTCGGGGGTTTCTGCCCCGTTCATCATCACGGCATCAGTCGTCATCAGATGGCCGACGTTGCGCACCAAGAGGACGGCACGACCCGGGAGGGTGAGCGTGGTGCCATCGGGGGCCGCGAAGCTGCGATCAGGATTGAGCGCGCGGGTCAGCGTTTTGCCGCCCTTCTCGAAGCGCTCCGAGAGGTCGCCCTTCATCAGCCCGAGCCAGTTGCGATACACGGCAACCTTATCTTCCGCGTCCACAGCGGCGATGGAATCCTCGCAGTCCTGAATCGCGGTGAGCGCGCTTTCCAGCACCACATCGCGCAGACCGGAGGGCGACGCCGCGCCGACAGGGTGGGTCGGATCGAAGACCAGTTCGATATGCAGGCCGTTATGCGCGCAAAGATAGGAATGCTGCGCGCCGTCGCTGGCCTCGCCACGATAGGCGGCCGGATCAGCGAGGCCAGTCTCGCCGTCGGACAGGGTGACGCTCACCGCGCCATCTTTGATCGCGTAGGCATGCGCGTCTTTATGCGAGCCGCGTGCAAGGGGCAGCGCGCCATCGAGGAAATCAGCGGCCCAAGCGACGGCCTTCGCGCCGCGCGCGGCGTCATAACCTTTGCCCTCAGCCGTACCTGGCAACGCATCCGTGCCGTAGAGCGCATCATAGAGCGATCCCCAACGTGCATTGGCCGCGTTGAGCGCGAAGCGCGCGTTCATCACCGGAACCACCAGCTGCGGCCCCGCGAGCGACGACATTTCAGGATCAACCTTGCCGGTGCCAATCTCGAAATCGGGGCCTTGCGGCACGAGATAGCCGATCTCGGTCAGGAAGTTGCGCGTCGCGTCTGCATCATAGGGCTGGCCCGCATGGGCGGCGTGCCACGTATCAATCTGCGCCTGAAGCGCATCGCGCTTGGCGAGGAGATGGGCGTTCTCGGGGGCGAGATCCGCCAGAATCGCGGCATATCCGGCCCAGAAGTCTTTTGCAGTCAGTTGCGTGCCTGCCAGCAATTCGGTTTCGACAAATTTGGCGAGCTGTTCATCAACGCTCAGCCCTGCGCGGTCCACATAGGTCATAATTGGTCTCCTTTGAGCTCTTTGTAGCGCCTAACCGCGGCGGTGGGAGAGGGGCTGGTTGATTTTTCCGTATCGTGGAAAACCTGTTTCCGCGGAGATGGTAACCCGCCTATACCCGTGCCGCAGTGTCCGTCCGTTTTGGGGGGATCCCTCCAAGTATCGTCGTCAATGCCTGCGCCTCGCGTTGTACAATCGCGCCGATGTCGGGCACGCGCTCTGGCGTGACCCGCGCGGCGAGGCCGGAGATCGAGATCGCGCAGACGGGATCACGCTCGGGCGACCAGACCACCGCCGCCACGCAGCGCATGCCCGCCACGAATTCCTCATTATCCACTGCATAGCCCTGCGCGCGGATTTGCGCCATTTGCGCCATAACGGCCTCTAGCGAGCTGAGCGCGTTGCGGGTTGCCACGCGCAGCCCGTAGCGCGCCACATGCGCCGCAATCGCGGCATCGGGCCACGTCGCCGCGATGGCCTTGCCAATCCCCGAATTCATCACGGGCGTATGGCCACCGGGGGCGGCAATCGCGCGCATGATTTCGCGGCTTTCCGATTGCGCCAGCGTGACCACCTCGCCCTCCTCAATACGTCCGAGGTTTGCCGTCTCGCGCGTGGCGTCGCGCAGGCGGCGCAAAACGGGTTGCGCGGGCGCGAGGAAGGACAGCCGCCGCGTATAGGCGCCGCCCACCGCAAAGGCGCGGCGCCCGACATGCCAGAACCCGTCAGGCGTTGTTTGGGCAAAGCCGCGATCCTCCAATGTCGTCAGCATCCGATGCGTCGTCGAGACGGCCAAACCCTCGGCCCGCGCGAGATCAGAGAGCCGCATTCCACGCGGGCTTTGGGCAAGGCGCTCCAAAAGGGCCAACGCGCGGACAACCGATTGAATGCCGGTTCCTTGCGATGTGGCATTGGAGGGGGCGGGGAGGTCAGACATGAATGCGGCTCTTGTAAAGGACGGCGAAAGACGGGGACGGCGAAGGATTGGGGCAGCGAAAAACTCGGGCAGCGCAAGACTGTGCCGGATCGCCTCGAAAGGAAAGACCAAAGCCGTCTGCCCAGCCAAGGAGCGCCCCGCTAAGGTAGACTTCAACGGCCTACGGTTTTAAGACGGGCCAGTCTCCACCCGCCTTTGGCACAGATCCGGAAAGGCCATTCCCATGCTTTGGGCCATTCAAGAGCGCATGAAACTTGCCCTGTCGGTGATTGATATGATCCCCGATGTGCATCGCACGCCCGCGCTGGCGGCGCTGCGCAAGGCGGTCTTGGACGGGCGCGGCGGCGCGTTGCGTTTATCGGCTGAGGAGCAGGAGCTTGCATTTTATGACGGGCCAGCCCCGCTGATCTCGCCAATTGGGGCGCGGATGTTGAAGGCGCTCTATGATGCGGGGCGGATCAAGTTGAAAAAGCCTGCGCAGCGCAGCCTGCCGAAACTGGAAGCCTATATCGGCACCGAGGCAGCGTTTCGCGCTGAGGCGGCGCAGATCCTCGCGGAGGACGAGGCCAAACGGGACCGGCTCGCGACGATTGTCAAAGATCCGGCGAGCGCGCGGCCCGATGAGATCACGCCCTATCTGATTGATAAGGTTGCCACGGCGCAGCTCGGCTATGGGGCATACGGCAGCGTGACGATTGCAGGGCTGGCGTGCCACAAGGAGCTGATCGCCCCCGAAAGCGTGAACACCGCGCAGACCCGCGCGGAGGGCAGAGTGCTGTGCTGGTGGGTGGATGCCGACGGGATGCGGCAGGGCGACACAGCCTAGGCGCAACAGGCTTGCTGCGTGGCCATTTGAGCCGCGCACGATCTGTATCAGAAGATGTTTTGGAAATTTCTGGAGGCGGGTACCGGAATCGAACCGGTCTTCACGGATTTGCAATCCGGTGCATAGCCTGCCTGCCCACCCGCCTCACAGTGGGGACGATTTATATCAACTCCAAACGGGGTGCAAGAGGGGGAAGGCAGATTGATTGCGCGACTTTGCGATGCGCTGTGCCGTCGTTCGGGAGAGAGCAAGGTCGTGGGCCGCGGCACAGCGCGCGCCGCATTCGGCGCAAGATCTGTGCATGAAGTGAGCCTCGCTCATTAAATCAAGAGCTTCTGTGCGAAATGGCCCACTGTGATGTGCGTGCTCGCCGATGTTTAGGGCGCGCGCGGCGCTGCGGCACAGGTTGCCGAGGCAGGTTTTCTATGGCAGAAGTATTGACAAGAGTTCCCATGTCCAAGACCCCCAACCGAAGAGTTGACCGATGCAAGATTTCGCTGCGCGCCGCACGATGATGGTGGATACGCAAGTCCGTCCCAATGATGTGACCAAATTCCCGATCATTGAGGCGATGTTGAGCGTGCCGCGCGAGGCTTTCGTGCCTGCAGGCATGACCGAGGCAGCCTATGTTGGCGAAAACCTCGATCTGGGCGCCGGGCGCTGGCTTCTGGAGCCGCGCACATTTGCAAAAATGCTGGATGCGTTGAACGTCCAGCCGAGCGATCTGGTCCTCGATATCGCAGGCGGGCTTGGCTATTCCTCGGCGGTGATCGCACGGATGGCCGAAGCGGTTGTCTTGCTGGAAACAGAAGATTTTGCGGCACAGGCTGAGGCGATTTTGAGCGCTCACGGCGTTGATAACGCAGCGGTTATCACCGGTGATCTACCATCGGGCGCCGCCAAGCATGGCCCCTATGATGCGATCATTGTTGAGGGCGGTATCGAAGTGCTGCCGCCGGTGATCCTGGATCAACTCAAAGAGGGCGGCCGGATTGTTGCGCTGTTTACCTCGGGCGCATTGGGGACGGTTCGCATGGGGCGCAAGGAAGATGGGCATGTCGCGTGGCGCGATTTGTTCAATGCCGCCGCTCCGGCGTTGCGCGGATTTACGACCGAGCGCGTCTTCGCGCTCTAAGGATTTCGTGGGGAGATATTCCCCTTGCTATCGCGATGTCAGGCTTGGTGTCGCGGTGGCGCTCTGCCCGAGCTCTTCGGGCGATCGATTTTTTGCACAACAGACGTGCAACGACGGCTACGCAAGGATTGTCGCATGACGAGCAAGTTTTCCCGTAACGCTCTTTTTTCGGGGGTAGCCGCTTTGGCGCTCCTTGTGTCGCCTGCGGCGGCTTTGGCAGAGACCTTAGCAGACGCTTTGGTTTCAGCTTATCGAAACTCGAACCTGCTGGATCAAAACCGCGCAACCCTGCGTGCGGCAGATGAGGATGTGGCGACGGCAGTTTCCGCACTGCGTCCCGTGCTGCAATGGGCAGCGGATTACGGCTACACGATGAGCAGCACCGGCCTTCCGGCAGATCGCACCAAGGCGACACTGTCGATCAGCGCGCAGATGACGCTGTTCGATTTCGGGCGCAATCGTCTCGCGATTGATATCAAGAAGGAATCCGTGCTTGCAACGCGGGCGGCGCTTTTGTCGGTTGAGCAAGAGGTGCTTGTGAACACCGTTGCCGCCTATACCTCTGTGAAAAGCGCGGCAGAGCAAGTCAGCATCAACCAGAACTCGGTGCGGGTGATCGGGGAAGAGCTGAAGGCCGCGAAAGATCGGTTCGAGGTGGGTGAGGTGACGCGCACAGACGTTGCGCTCGCCGAGGCGTCCTTGGCCGCGGCCCGCGCAGCGCTTTCTTTCTCGCAGGGTAATCTCGTGACAGCGCGGGAGCAGTTCAAGCTGATGACGGGTCATTACCCGACAAATCTCGCAGCGCTGCCATCGCCGCCAAGCTTGCCGAAGTCGTTGAACGAGGCGATCCAGATCGGCCAGCGGAACCATCCGGCGATTTCGCAGCTTCAGCATAACGTCGCAGCGGCAGATCTCGGTGTCTCTTTGGCGGCCGCGAACCGGACCCCGACGCTGACCGGTTCAATCGGGGTCGAGCATGCGGAAGACGGTGTCGATTCCACTCAGGTTGGCGTTCAACTCAAGCAGACGATCTACTCCGGTGGTGCTCTGCCCGCAGCGCATCGCAAAGCCATCGCCCAGCGGGATGGGGCGCGTTCGGCCCTGCTTCAAGGCGGGATTGAAGTGAGCCAGGCGGTTGCGAATGCTTGGTCGGGTATCGACGTTGCGCGCGCCCAGATCGGTGCCTATGACGAGCAGATCCGCGCGGCGCGCGTCGCTTACCGCGGTGTGCGTGAAGAGGCAACTTTGGGTGCCCGCACGACACTTGATGTGCTCGATGCCGAGCAGGATTTGCTGGATGCGCAGGCCGCACGGATTGATGCGGATGCCACGCTTCAGGTAGCATATTATTCACTTTTGCAGGCTATGGGTTTGTTGACGGTAGAAAACCTGAAACTTGGAATCCCGACCTATGATCCCGCTGCCTATTATAACGCGGTCAAAGACGCGCCCTACACGTCGACGCAAGGCAAGAGCCTTGATCGCGTTTTGCGGGCTATCGGCCAAAACTAAGGCTTTCGCGCATTCTGCAGAGTTTGTCGCGCTTCGGCGCGGCGATCCCCGCCCGCTTTGGGCGGGGTTTTCATTTGGGAAACCCTGTGATTGTCAGCCTGCGACGGGAAGGGTAAGCTGCGATTGTATAGTTGAGAACGGTCGGGCGAATGCCGCGCTGACCCCCGCGCGGCGCCGTGCGGTTTGTAAGTCCGAGGTGGGGGAGCACGATGTCTGAGCCGCAAACCAATATCGAGATCGAGGATGTGCTGTCGTCTATCCGTCGCCTCGTGTCGCAAGATCTTCGCCGCCCGCAAGAGCCCTCGGCGCGGCCGGTAGAGGCTTCTGAGCTTGCACCTGAGAGCGCAGCCTCCCGCCTCGACGAAGTGGAGACTTTGGTCCTCGGGCCTGCGCAGCGGGTCGAAGCGCCGGAGGGCTTGGTGCCGATGCCGGAGGGCGATGAAGTTCCGTCTGAGGCGCTCGACGCCGTGCAGCGCGACGAGGGCCCGCAGGAAGATTGGCATGAGGGCGCGGAGGCCCCTATGCCGCCAGAGGAAGCCGCCGTGAGCGGCGATCAGCCCTTCGCTGAGTCAGAGATCACTGCGCAAGAAGTGCAGTGGGATGCGCCCGTCGGCAATATCTTGAGGAGCGCCAGAGAGGAGGAGTCCTTCGAGGCGTTTCCGATTGATGACGGGGTGCCGATGCCCCGTAAGGACGCACAGAGCCGCGCTGGCGGGACGGATGAGGGCGAGGAGCTGGCCGAGTTGGAAACCGCCTTCGCCCAACCCGATGCGCGCCTGGAACCTGAGCTGGGCGATCCGTTCGGCGCGGCCTGCCTGCCTGCTAGCTTCGAGGCGGAGGACTGGGTCGATGCCGAGCAAACCGACTATATAGAGCCCGAGGATTATGCGCTTGAGGCGTCCGAGGTGCCTGAGGCGACGCTCGCGGAGGGCGACGCTGAGGCAGAGATGCAAATGCAAATCGACGCCATAGGCGATGCCAATATTGCGGGGGGTATCGAAGGCGGCATTGACGGGGCGACGCAAGTTGACGCAGAGGAGATCGCCGACGCTGATCTGCAAGCCGACGATATCTGGACCGCCGAAGCGGGTGCGTTGGGGTTCTCGGCTGAGGATGAGGCTGAGCGCGCCCGAGAGGCTGCCCATGGTGAGCCCGCTCGTGGTGGGATGGCCCATGGGACGGTCGGCGAGGGCCCGCGGGAGGGTCAGCAGCGGTTACATTTGAGCGATGCAACCCATCGACCGCCCGAACATCACCCGCGGCGCAGCACCTATGACTATATCCGTGCCGAGGTCCGCAATGAATTGCAGGGCGAGGACGAGGCTGAGAACCTATTGGGCGGTCAGAGGCTCGTGCCAAATTTGGCGGGTCTCGATGAGGAAGGTCTTCGCGATATGGTGCGGGAAATGATCCGGCAAGAGTTGCAAGGGGTGCTCGGTGAGCGGATCACCCGCAATGTCCGCAAGCTGGTGCGCCGCGAAATCCAGCGCGCTCTGGATGCAGAGCAGTTCTGAGCGGCAGGTTCGGATCGCAAAAGCCAGTGGTATAAATGAGAACGGCGCGCCCTCGGGCGCGCCGTTCTCATAGCCCCCAGATGGCTATTCTTAAGCAGCTTCCGCTTCTTCAGCGGCCATCCGGCGTTCACTTTCTTCGCGCGAAAGGGCCACGGAGGTCCGCACACCTTTCGTCACAAACGCCATCAAACCTTTGACGACGCGTTCATTGGGGTCGATCCCCGCGCAAGACAGAACTTCACGTCCGTCGCGCGAGCGCGCCCAGCGAGCAATCTGCTCAGGGCCATTCCCGTATTTGCGGTCATCGGCAATCGCATCATCCAACGCAGCAAGGACCACAGCCGCAAAAAGCTTGCGAGCGCGCTGCCCTTGTTCGTAGTTGAAAGCGGAGCCGTCAACGAAATCGCGCATTATTCCGTCCTTTTTATTGCTCTTGCGTTTCTTGGCGTCGGGCCAATTAGGGGTAAGTGCCCCCGATTCGATATGGGCTAGGGCTCATGTCTGCCATGCGTATAGCGCATAACTCTCGAAAAGCACCCACATTATCTAGTCTGCTTGCCTTGGGCCAGCAGCGCATATATAGGTCTGCGGAAATTCCGATCAACCCGCGCGCACAGGTAAACCTCATGCCCAAGATCAACGGCAACGAAATCCGTCCCGGAAATACGCTCGAGCATGATGGGGGCCTTTGGGTCGCCGTGAAGGTCAACCATGTGAAACCCGGCAAGGGCGGCGCCTTCGCTCAGGTCGAGATGAAGAACCTGCGCGACGGCCGTAAACTCAACGAGCGCTTCCGCTCGGAAGACAAAGTCGAGCGTGTTCGTCTGGATCAAAAAGACCAGCAATTCCTTTACGAAACAGATGGTAAGCTGGTGTTCATGGATAATGAAACCTATGAGCAAACCGAGCTTGATGCTGATCTTCTGGGCGATCGCCGGCCGTTCCTGCAAGACGGGATGATCGCGACAATCGAGTATTTCGGCGAGGAAGCTCTTACCGTGTCCTTGCCGCAAAAGGTCACCTGCCGCGTCGTTGAGACCGAGCCGGTTGTCAAAGGCCAGACCGCTGCGAACTCGTTCAAGCCCGCGATCCTCGACAATGGTGTGCGCGTTATGATCCCGCCGTTCGTCGGAACGGACGAGCTGATCGTCGTAAATACCGAGCTGTTCGAATACACCGAGCGCGCCTGATCTCGCGCAACTGTGATATGAGACGGGCGGCCAATTGGCCGCCCTTTTTCATTTGTGTGGAAAAGTTTGCGCAGTCAGCGCGCCGCGCTGGCTCACTTGCCTTCCTCAAGTAGCGAAAGCTGGGCAGTGCCTGCCTGCATATCGCCCTTTGCGCGGTCCAGCCGGAGATGCGCAATCGCCTCGCCGCCGGATTGGGTGAACACAGTGCCAATCTCGCGGCCCTCAACGGTGACGGGCGTGCCGACGGGGACGGGACCTGAGATCGTCACCCGCGCCAGCCCTTTGCGCAGCTCGGTCTTATGTTTCATCCGCGCGGTGACCTCTTGCCCGACATAGCAGCCCTTGCGGAAATCCACGCCGTTGAGGCGCTCAAACCCAGCTTCCAGAATGTAGGTGTCGGGGGTCAGCTCAATCGCCGTCTCGGGGATGCAATGGGCCACACGGATCGCGTCGAAATCCGTGCCATCGGTGCCGGCCTCGCTCCCGTAAAGACGCCAGCCCAGTGCCGGATCGCGCGGATCGGGCAGAGCGCCTTCAGGGGCAGGCCCTGTGCCTTGGCGCAGTTTGAGCTCGCTTGATGTAATTTGCACATCCGCCCGCAGGCGATACATTCCGAGCCGCTGCACGAGCCCTGCCGCGAGGCTTTCATCGACATCCAGCAGGATGGAGTCGCCGTGTGCGATCAGGAAGAAATCGGCGAGGTACTTGCCCTGTGCCGTGAGCAAGGCGGCATAGATCGGGCCCTGCGCGAGTTTGCGCACATCGTTGGTGACGAGCCCTTGCAGGAAGTCTTCGCGATCTGCGCCAGATATTTCATAGATCATCCGCATATCATCACTCCGAAAATTGCATACGGCTGAGCGCCGCATAGGTGCCG
This sequence comes from Paracoccaceae bacterium, assembly GCA_048262715.1. Taxonomy (GTDB): domain Bacteria; phylum Pseudomonadota; class Alphaproteobacteria; order Rhodobacterales; family Rhodobacteraceae; genus Albirhodobacter. Next base: position 248,655 of record JBLXEV010000003.1, on the reverse strand, counting down.
TCGCGGGCGACCAGTTCTTCATGTGTGCCTTCTTCGACAACCGCGCCAGCGACGATCACGATGATCTTATCCGCGCGGCGCACGGTGGAAAGGCGGTGCGCGATCACCAGGGTCGTGCGGCCCTCAGAGAGCTCATCCAGCGCCTGCCCGACAAGCGCCTCGGAGGCGGTATCGAGCGCCGAGGTGGCCTCATCCAGCAGCAGCACTGGGGCGTTGCGCAGCACAGCACGGGCGATGGCAACCCGTTGACGCTGCCCGCCTGAGAGGCCCGAGCCGCGCGGGCCTGCGGGTTGATCGAGGCCGAGGGGCAGCTTCTCGACAAACTCGCTCACATGGGCGGCTTTCACGGCGCGCGCCATGTCCTCGGCAGGGACATCGCGGCCCAAAGCGATGTTCTCGCGGATGGTTTCGTCAAAGAGCGCCGCATCCTGCGAGACGGTAGAGAATTGCGCCCGCAGGGCCTCCAGCGACAGGGTGCTGATATCCACACCGCCGAGCCGCACCACGCCGGACTCCGGATCGACCAGACGTGTAAGCAGGTTGAATACGGTGGATTTGCCCGCCCCTGAAGGCCCGACAAGCGCAGTCGTCTTACCCGCCTCCGCGCGCAGCGTGAGGCCGCGCAGCACCTCTGTATCGCCGTAGGACAGCCGCACGTTGTCAAGCTCGATCGCGGTGGCGCCGATTGTGGTCTTAGTGCCTGTGGTGATCGTCGGCGGCGTGTCGAGAAGTTCATAGAGCCGCTCGAGAGAGGCGGCGGCGGTTTGCCAGGTGCCTGCCAGCGCACCCAAGCGGCGCAGCGGCTGGAACGCGAGCGACATCGCGGTGAAGAACGACATGAACTCGCCGACGGTGCGCTCGCCGTCGATGATCTCACGCCCGCCGAGCACCAACACCGCGAAGAAGCCAAAGCCTGTGACGATATCGATCAGCGCGGGGATCATTGCGTTTGAGGCGGCCATCTTGACCTGCCCGCCGCGGATCTGCGCGACGATGCTCTCAAAGCGGCCCATCTGGTAGCCTTCCATCTGGTTCAGCTTGACGGCGGAGACCCCGTGGAAGATTTCATCCAGCCGTGTCGCGCGCTGGCTGGCCTGATCGCGATTCTGGCGGGTTTTCTTGCGGATGTAGCGTTGCGCTATCGCGGTAGGCAGGATTAACAAGGGCGCGCCGATGAGGGCGGCGAGTGTCCAGACCGGATCAATCGAGATCGCGACGGCTGCTAGCCCCACAAGTGCCACCGCATCGCGCCCCGCGCCGGTGATCACAGTTGACCAGACGCCTTGCACGGCCATCGTATCTCCCTGCACCCGCTCGATCAGCGCGCCGGGGGGATTGCGTTGGAAAAAGCTCATATCCAGCGTCAGGAGATGGCGCAGCACATCCACCTGCATCGCGGTGGACGAGCCGAGGGAGACCTTTGTCAGCAAGGTTTTTGATCCCACGGATGTCACAGCGCGCAGCGCAAACAGCCCGAAGATCGCGCCGCCAACCCACCAGATTGCGCCCGCGTCGCGCGAGACAAATACCTTATCGAAGAGCGGCTCCAGCACCCATGATAGCGCGCCCAGTGTCGCACCGTCGATGGTCATCAAGACCAGCGCGGCAGTCATAACGGGCCAATGCCCGTGCAAATAGTCGCGCCACAGGCGGATAAACAGGCTGCGCTTTGGGAGGTGTTGGGTCACTGCAGGCCTCGTTTCTCAGGTCGATCCCTGATCGATAGCCCAAGGGGGCAGGGGCGACAAGCACGCCCCGCCGTGATGGGCGGCTGCAGGATCAAATCTCTCAGGGGGTTGCGGCCTCCCCAACGCCCGTTGACCTCGATTGCGCCTGTCTTTACCGATTGTCTTTATTGCTGCTGCGGAGCGCGGATCTTTTGTGCCGAAGGCCAATCTCGCCCCGCAATCTCCCTTGAAAGGATCCCCGATGTCGCTTGCCAATGGCCGTCCCTATCTCGCGATTCCTGGCCCCTCGACAATGCCGGATCGGGTGTTGGGGGCAATGCATCGTGCTGCGCCAAATATCTATGAGGGCGCATTGATCGACGAGACCGCGCAGATTTTGGCCGACCTTAAGCGGGTTGCGCAGTGCTCGTCTCATGTCGCGATTTATATCGGCAATGGCCATGCGGCGTGGGAGGCGGTGAACACCAACCTGTTCTCGAAAGGGGATAAGGTCTTGATGCTGGCCACAGGCCGTTTCGGGATCAACTGGGCGCGCGGCCTCACGGGCTTGGGCGTCGATGTCGAGGTGCTTGATTTCGGTCTGAAGGCTCCGGCAGATCCCGCCGCGCTGGAGGCGCGTCTCAAAGCCGATAGCGCGCATGAGATCAGGGCGGTGCTGGTGTGCCAAACGGATACGGCCAGCTCGATCCGGTCAGATGTTCCGGCCCTGCGCGCGGCGATGGATGCGGCAGGGCATCCGGCGCTGTTCGCGGTGGATTGCATCGCGTCGCTCGGCTGTGACCCGTTCTATTTTGATGATTGGGGCGTGGATGTGATGGTCTCGGCCTCGCAAAAGGGCCTGATGACGCCGCCGGGGCTGGGGTTTGTCTGGTTTAACGATAAGGCCCATAAGGCCTCCGCCGCAGCAGGGTTGAAGACGCCCTATTGGGATTGGACGCCGCGCGCGATGAGCACGCAATACTGGCAGCATTTTGGCGGCACCGCACCGACGCATCACCTGTTCGGGCTGGGCGAGGCGCTGCGGATGATCCTCGATGAAGAGGGCCTGCCGCAGGTTTGGGCGCGTCATGCCGCGCTGGCGCAGGCAGTCCATGCGGCCTTCGCGCATTGGGGGCAGGGCGGGGATATTGCCCTCAACGTGGCGGATCCTGCGTCTCGCGCGCATTCGGTGACAGCGGTGCGAATTGGCAATGGCGGCGCGGGGCGGCTGCGCGCGTGGTGTGAAACGCAAGCGGGGGTGACCTTGGGCATCGGGCTGGGCATGGCCGAGCCTGACGAGCCGACCTATGGCGATTTCCTACGGGTGGCCCATATGGGGCATGTGAACGCCCATATGACGCTGGGCGTCCTAGCGGTGATGGAGGCAGGGATGCTCGCGCTGGGAATCCCGCATCAGGCGGGCGGCGTGACGGCCGCCGCGCAGGTGGTGGCAAAGGCGACGTCTGCTCCTGCGTGACGCTGCGGGAAAAGGCGTTAGCGCGCCTTTTCTTCGACCCACTCGATCAGCCACGGGATTTCTTCGCTGTCGTGATCTGACAGATCGACGCCCTTTGAAGGCAGCGCGGCGGAGGCCATGCCCGTGTAAGCGCCAAAGGCAATTGCGAAGGTGATGGGCGAGAGCGCGGCTTTGCGGCCAGCTTTCGTGACCCGCGCGGCGCGCGTCGGGCGTATCGGTGCGGCAGGGTCTTCGGGATTTGCTTTCGACATGATGTGTCTCCTTCCGCAGCCAATTTGGGGCCGAGGCGGGATTCGGGCAAATCACCGAGACGCGAGCGCTGCGTGATGGGCGGATGGCCGCGCGTTGACGTGGTCTGGGCCTTAGCCGCGGGCTGCCCTCAGTGCCTCTGGCAGGGCGTGGGCGAAGGCCTCCAATTCAGCGTCCGGCCCGCAAGAGACACGGATACAGCGATCATGCGGCGCGACAAAGGGCATCCGCACAAACACACCGCGCGCGCCGAGCGCTTCCAGAACACGGCGGGCAAAGGTTCCGTCCGCGCCGCAATCAATCGCCACGAAATTGGTCGCCGAGGGAAGCGGCATCAGCCCGTGCATCCGCGCTATACGGGCGATCTCGTCGCGCGCCCGCGTGACTTGCGCGTTGATATGATCGAGCCATGGTTGATCCGCGAGGGCTGCCAGCGCGCCCGCCTGCGCGATGGCGTTGATGCCGAAATGGTTGCGGATCTTGTCGAAGCTGGCGATCAGATCAGGATGGGCAATCGCATAGCCGATCCGCGCGCCCGCCATCGCATAGGCTTTCGAGAAGGTCCGCATCCGGATCACGCGGCGATCTTGTGGGTCGAGCTTGGGCGCGGTGCCCTCGGGCGCGAACTCGACATAGGCCTCGTCCAAGATCAGCAGGCTGCCCTCGGGCACGGCCTCAATCATCTTGGCGATCACCTCGGCGGAATGGTGGCTGCCCATCGGATTGTCGGGATTGGCGAGATAGATCAGCTTCGCGCCGGTTTCCACGGCCTTGGCGATCAGCGCCTGTGGATCCTCATGGTCGCCCGCATAGGGCACGGCATGGATTTCGCCGCCAAAGCCCTTCACGTGATAATTCAAGGTCGGATAGGCCCCGGCGGAGGTCACAACGCCGTCGCCCTGTGCGATATAGAGCCGCACGAGATAGCCCAGAAGCCCGTCGATCCCCTCACCGATCAGGATATTCTCCGCTGCAATACCGTGCTGGGCAGCGAGGGCCGCCTTGAGGTGGTAGCTCTCGGAATCGCCGTATTTCCAGACATGTCCCGCCGCCTCGGCCATCGCCGCAATCGCACGCGGGGAGGGGCCAAAGCCGTTCTCATTCGCGCCAAGCCGCGCTCGGAACGGTTGTCCGGCTTTGCGTTCTTGTGTCTCAGGCCCAATGAAGGGCACCGAGGCAGGCAATTGCGCGACGATAGGGGCGTAGGGAGGGGGCGTGTATTTTGTGCTCATGGCGAGAAACCTAAGGGGAAACCAATGCCCTCGCAAGCGATCTGGCTGCGCGCTTGTGGCTTCCATTGAGGGGAAATATCCCCGCCGGAGGCTTTGAAACGCTGGGGCCTCCGGCGGGGATATTTAGGCTCTATGGAAACAGCCCCGCCAGTTGTTTGGCAGGGCTGCGGGTTCTTCACAGATCGGCGAGGCGTTTCACGGCGGCGGTGATCTGCGCGACCTCTTCCTCGCGGGCGTTCAGGTTTGCACGGCTCTCGTCGATCACCTCTTGCGTGGCGTTTTCCACGAATTTGGGATTGCCGAGGCGATTGCGCAGACCCGCGGCCTCTTTCTCGATCTTGGCGAGGGCCTTCTCCAGCCGCGCCTTCTCAGCCTTCACGTCGATCACCCCTTCCAGCGGTAGACCGAAGACGGCCCCCGGAGCGGCAATCGAGATCGAGCCTTTCGGGATTGCCGTCTCGGTGATGCTATCGACACGGGCGAGGCGGAAGATCAGCGCCTCGTTGCGCGTGATAGCGGCTTTTGCGGCCTCATCCGCCTCGGCCAGAACCAGCGGAAGTTTGAGGCCGACCGGCACGCCCATCTGTGTGCGCGAGGAGCGGATTTCTTCGATCAGCCCGATCACCCAGTTCATTTCGCGGTCGGCCTCCGCATCCACCAGATCAGCGGATGTGTAGATCGGCCAATCGCCGTGGACGAGCATCTTGGAGCGCGTCCCCGTCAGCGACCAGAGCTCTTCGGTAATGAAGGGCATGATCGGATGGGTCATGATGAAGCATTGATCCAGCACCCAGCGCATCGTCGCGCGGGTCTCGTCGGCGTGCGCGCCATCGAACAGCGGCTTGGCGAATTCGACATACCAATCGCAGACCTTGCCCCAGACAAAGGCGTAGAGCGATTGCGCGGCATCGTTGAAACGGTAATTCGCCAGCGCGTCATCGACCGCCTCGCGCACTTTCGCCGTCTCGCCGATGATCCAGCGGTTCACCGTATGGCTCGGCGTCGGGATGCCCTGTGCGGGCGCGCCCTCGAACACGCCGTTCATTTCGGCAAAGCGGGTGGCGTTCCAGATCTTTGTGCCGAAGTTGCGGTAGCCCGCGATGCGTTGCATATCGAGTTTCAGCACGCCGCCCAGCGAGGCCATCGCCGCATTGGTGAAGCGCAGCGCATCGGCGCCGTATTCGTCGATGATTTCCAGCGGATCGACGACATTGCCCAAGGATTTGGACATTTTCTTGCCCTTGGCGTCGCGCACGAGGCCGTGCAGATAGACGGTGTCGAAGGGGATGTCATCGACCACGGCGAGCTGCATCATCATCATCCGCGCGACCCAGAAGAACAGGATGTCTTGGCCGGTGATGAGCACGCTGGTCGGGAAATATTTCGCCAGTTCCGGCGTTTGCTCGGGCCAGCCGAGCGTGCCGATGGGCCAGAGGCCCGAGGAGAACCAAGTGTCGAGCACGTCGGGATCGCGTTGAAGATATGCCTCATCGAGAACGCCGTTAGTGAGGTGGTTCATCGGCACGTCATTGTGCTCGAAGATTTCAACGCCGGCACCATAATAGGCAGACGCAAGCTTTGCGGCCTCGTCAAAGTTCGCAGCGCAGAATGCTTTCCGGTTTCCTGTGTCAGAATCGGTTTCAAGCGCCATGCCATACCACACCGGAACCTGATGGCCCCACCACAGTTGGCGCGAGATGCACCACGGCTCGATGTTTTCCAGCCAGTGGTAATACACTTTCTCGCCGCTTTCGGGCATGATCTTGACCTTACCGGAGCGCACGGCTTCCAGCGCGGGTTCGACGATTTTCGAGGTTTCCACGAACCACTGATCGGTCAGCATCGGCTCGATGATGACTTTCGAGCGGTCCCCGAACGGCTGCATGATCGGCTTGCTCTCGACGTAAGGCACGAGGCGGGTGGCGTCCTCGCCGTCCTCGTCCTTATAGGTCTCCTCCACCATCACGGCGAGGCCGAGCGCGTTGATATCCTCGATCACCGCTTTGCGGGCGGTGTCGCGTGCCATGCCGCGGTATTTTTCCGGCACGAGGTTGAGCGTGTCGATCTCCGCCTCGGAGGCCTCGGCCCCTGCGGCGATTTCGCGGGCGCGGGCGACGGCTTCTGCGTAGCTGGCCCCGTCCGCGCGCATATTGGCGCGGGTGTCCATCAGGCGATAGAGCGGCAGGCCGCAGCGCTTGGCGACTTGGTAATCGTTGAAATCATGCGCGCCGGTGATTTTCACAGCACCCGAGCCGAAGGTGGGATCGGGGTATTCATCGGCGACAATCGGGATCAGGCGATCACAGAGCGGCAGATGCACCATCTTGCCGACGATCGGCGCATAGCGCTCATCCGACGGGTTCACCGCAACCGCGCCATCGCCCAGCATCGTCTCGGGGCGGGTGGTGGCGATGGAGATATAGTTGCGGGTCTCGCGCAGGGTGACGTTGCCGTCCTCGTCCTTCTCGACATACTCGTAGGTCTCGCCGCCCGCGAGGATGTATTTGAAGTGCCACATATGGCCGGGGCGTTCCTCGTTCTCGACTTCAAGATCGGAGATCGCGGTCTCGAAATGCGGATCCCAGTTCACGAGGCGTTTGCCGCGGTAGATCAGGCCCTTGTTATACATTTCCACGAAGACTTTGATGACCGCCTTCTGGAAGGTCTCGTCCATCGTGAAAGCGTTGCGCGACCAATCGCAGGAGGCACCGAGGCGCTTCAACTGGTTGATGATCGTGTCGCCCGATTGCTCTTTCCACTCCCAGACCTTGGCAAGGAAGGCCTCGCGGCCCATTTCGCGGCGCGAGGGTTGTTGGGTTTTCGCCAATTCGCGCTCGACCACCATCTGCGTGGCGATGCCTGCGTGGTCTTGCCCGGGTTGCCAGAGCGTGTCGAAGCCGCGCATCCGGTGCCAGCGCACCAGAATATCTTGCAGCGTGTTGTTGAACGCGTGGCCCATGTGCAGCGAGCCCGTGACATTCGGCGGCGGGATCATGATGCAGAAGGTTTCATCGCGCGAAGCGTTCGCCCCTGCCGCAAAACAATTGCGTGCGTCCCATTCCTGCGCGATCCGCGCTTCGGCAGTCGCCGCGTCGAAGGTCTTTTCCATGGTCATCGTTCGGATCCTCTTTGGGCCGTGTTGGGGGAGGCCGCCAAGGGCTTGCCCAGTCCTATCTCGTTGCAGATGCTTTATATCGCGAGGGCGCGAAGGAAAAGCCTTCTCCGCCGCTGCGCATAAGAGGGATCAGGGGGCATTAGGGGTAGGATCAGACCGCGCGATCCAGTTTCGTCGTCAGATGGATCAGGCTTTCGGAATTGTTGACGCCCGGGATCGCGCCGATGGTATCGAGCGCCTGATCGAGTTGCTGCGTGGAATTGGCGGCGATTTGCAGCAAAAGGTCGATCCGGCCCGAGGTGGTGGAGATCCTCTCAACCTCGGGAATCGCCTTCAATCGCCCCAGAATCGCAGGCTGGACCCGCAGATCGACCTCCACCAGAACCGTTGCCCGCAGCCGCCCCGCGCGCGCCGCCTCACCCAGTTTTACGGTGTAGCCCGCGATAACCCCGGTGGTTTCAAGCCGCTCCAGCCGCGCCTGCACCGTGGAGCGCGCTACCTTCAGCTTGCGCGCCATGGTCGCGAGCGAGATCCGCGCGTCCCCTGATAAAAGCCCCACAATCGCGCGATCTAGCTCATCCATGCTTCACCTGTAAATTTGACCGGTTGTTTCGTCATTATAACGAGGTTTACCGACATTTATGCTCTTTCGTTCGGTGCATTTGTGCCGCATATGGCGCAACATGGAAAGACAGGAAAAGGGCGGCTCATACGCACCTGGCCTGGTTGGTTGAAACGCGTAAGCGTCTCCCGACCCGTAAAGCCGGGGCAAGAGGTGGCTGCATCTATTGGTAAAGGATTGTACCGATGGGACTGTCGAAAACGATCTGGGCGAACCCGTCCGAAATCATCCGCACGCAAGAGCCGGATCATCCGGTGATGGTGGTCTCGCCCGCGATTTTGCAGGCGACCGCGCGGCGCTTCATGAAAGGCTTTCCGGGCCTTGTGACCTATGCGGTCAAATCGAACCCCGATGAGATGGTGATCCAGAACCTCGTCGCCGCAGGCGTGAACGGGTTTGATGTGGCCTCGCCCTTCGAGATTGACCTGATCCGCCGCCTCGCGCCGACGGCGTCGCTGCACTACCACAACCCCGTGCGCGGGCGCGACGAGATCGCCCATGCGGTCGAGGCGGGAGTGAAAACATGGTCGGTGGATTCGGTCTCCGAGCTGGAAAAGCTCATTGAAATGGTGCCGACAGAGAATTGTGAAATCTCGGTGCGCTTCAAGCTTCCGGTGAACGGGGCTGCCTATAACTTCGGCGCGAAATTTGGCGCGACGGCAGAACTGGCCGCGCAGCTTTTGAAACGTGCGGATGAGGCGGGCTTTATCGCCTCGCTGACCTTCCACCCGGGCACGCAATGCACCGATCCGATGGCGTGGGATTCCTATATCCGCACCGCGCGCGAGATCTGCGACGCGGCAGGAGTGATGGCGCGTCGTCTCAACGTGGGCGGCGGGTTCCCGTCGCATCGCAACGTGGGCCCTGCGCCTGTGTTGGAGGACATCTTCGCGCTGATCGACCGCGTCTCGACAGAAGCCTTTGGCGACACCCGCCCCGCGCTGGTGTGTGAGCCGGGCCGTGGCCTGATTGCGGATGCCTTCGCCCATATCACCCGTGTGAAATCGCTGCGCGATGGCGAGCACGTGTTCCTCAATGATGGGGTTTACGGCGGCCTTGCGGAATTCCCGCTGGTCTCTAGCATTGACCGGATCGAAGTGTTCTCGCCTGAGGGTCAGCGCCGCACCGGCTCGCCGACACCGCGTATCGTCTTCGGCCCGACCTGCGATTCCGTGGATCGTCTGCCGGGTGATCTGCTGCTGCCGTCCGATTTGGAAGAGGGCGATTATGTGCTGTTCCAAGGGATGGGGGCGTATTCGATGGCGACGAACACCCGTTTCAACGGGTTCGGCGCGATGGAAGTTGTCACCGCGATGGCATTGCATAGCTAAGATTGGCTTATGAGATGCGTAAGGGCCCTGCGTGCAAGCGCGGGGCCTTTTGCGTGTGGGCGGGTGACAGACGGCAGCCCGATTGCGGCTGCCGCGTCTTAAAAGCGCCCCACAGTAACATCATCGTAAACCGCATGGACTAACCTGTCAGAACCCCTAGAGTCTGAAAGGAGAGCGGTGTGGTGGTGGGACGGAGGATTTTTCAATGGTGTGGCGGCTGATGCGAGGGTTAATCGATAGCTTTGCAGAGCTGGTCGGCACTGCGTCTCGCGTCAAGCCCACCACCAGCGTGCCGCCGCGTGGTCCCGCGCGCGTCGGGGTGGATCATGTGATCTTACTTGATGGCACGATGGGCAGTCTTCATCCCTCGCGCATCACCTCGATCGGCCTGATCCATCACCTGCTGCGCGGCGCGGCGTCACGGAGTTCAGTCTATTACGGTAAGGGCTTGGAGTGGCGCGAATGGGCTGAGATTTCCGAGGTTGTCATGGGCTGGGGCGTCGAGCGGCAGATCCGCCGCGCCTATGGCTGGCTCGCGTCGCATTATCGCCCGGGAGATCGCATCTTTATCCTCGGCTATTCGCGCGGAGCCTTCGCCGCCAGATCTCTGGCGGGACTCATTGATCGGGTGGGGCTGGTGCGCTCGGAGCATGCGGTGGAGCGCAATATCCGCCTCGCGTGGCGCTATTATGAGCGCCGCGATACCCCCTCCGCGCCGTTCCGCAAGAAATTTTGCCATCCGCAAGCCTCCATCGAGATGGTCGGGGTGTTTGATACGGTGCGCGGCTTGGGCCTAAAAGTGCCGTTTTTCTGGATGTTTAATGATGAGGAACGCGTGTTGTTCCACGATCATCAACTGGGCCCTTCGGTGCGGCACGGCTTCCAAGCGCTGGCATTGGACGAGACCCGATCTGTTTTTGAGCCATTGCTGTGGGAGAGTGCGCAATCCGGGGCTGGGCATATCGAACAGGTCTGGTTCCGTGGCACGCATGGCGATATCGGCGGGCAGCTTGCCGATGCGGAGGCCTCGAGACCGCTCGCGAATATTCCGCTCACTTGGATGCTGGAGCGCATGGAGTTATGCGGGTTTGAGCTTCCAACTGGTTGGCGCGGGCTGTTCCCGACCGATCCACACGCGCCATCGCTTGGCTCATGGCGGGCATGGGGGAAGATGTTCTTGTTGCGCGCGCCGCGTATGGTGGGCAATGATCCGTCCGAAATGATCCATGAGAGCGCATTGGGCGCGCGGCGTTGGCAGGCGGTTATCAGTCCGCGATTTGCCCGTGCTTTAGAGAGCCTTCCAAGAACGCCCACCGCTGCTGATTTCATCGGGCCGCACTTGCCCGATATTCCCGAGGCCGCAGAGGCCGAAACCGCCGATATGGGAGACACGGCTGTGTTCCCGCAAAGCGCATCTGCTGTCGTCGCGGGGGCGGAGAACGGGGCGGGACATGAGAAAGGGCTGGTGGAAGCGGATCAGAATGACCCGCATCAACACGCCGTTTCGCCGTCAAGCGCCGCCTCCGCACATTAGCGCAAGGCGGCGTCTGTTCAGGATTTATCGCGTGGTCTCTTATGCGACTTTTTCGATCCGAACTTCGGGGGTCACGCCAAGCGCATGGCAGACATCGCGGGTGAGGGTCGGGCGGTTGAGTGTGTAGAACTGTAGATCTTCGACACCGCCACGGATCAACTCATCGCAGAGTTCGGTGCACAGTGAGAGCGCCAAAAGATCCTCGCGCCCGTCGCGCTCAGCGGCCTCGAAAGCATCGATCACCCAAGCCGGAACGCTCGTGCCGCAGCGCTCCGCAAAGCGCCGCGCCCCTGCCCAAGATTGGATCGGCAGGATGCCCGGAATGATCTTCGCGGTGATCCCCTCTTTGTCGCAGGCATCACGGAAGCGGAAGAAGGTCTCTGCCTCGAAGAAGAACTGGGTGATCGCGGAAGTCGCGCCCGCATCTTGCTTGCGCTTGAGGAAGCGCACATCGGCGAGGGCATCCGTGGCCTCTGGATGCGGCTCGGGATAGGCGCCGCAGCGGATGTTGAAGCGACCATCTTCGGCGAGGTATTCGATCAGATCGACGGAGGAGGCAAAGCCCTCGGGATGCGGCGTGAACTTTGTCGCGCCCTTGGGGGCATCGCCGCGCAGCGCGACGATATCGGTCACGCCAGCATCCGCATAGGCATCGATAATCTCTTTGGTTTCCGCCCGCGTGGCCTCGACGCAGGTCAGGTGAGCCGCGACATTGAGGTTATAATGCTTGCCCAAAGTCGTCACCGCCTCATGGGTCAATTTGCGGGTCGTGCCGCCAGCGCCATACGTGACGGAGACGAAGCTCGGCTGGAGCGGCGCCAGCACTTGCGCGGTTTCCCACAGCCGGAAGGACGCATCGAGCGTTTGCGGCGGGAAGAATTCGAACGAGATATTTGGCGTAGCCATGGCGGTGATCCTTTTGTTACCCCCCTTGTGCCAGACATCACCCTGTGAGACAAATTCATAATCTTCATCACCATTATGAGTCTAACAGCAAGATGCACCTCGAATTTCGCCACCTTCGCACGATCAAGGCGATCCATGATGCGGGCGGTCTGGCCCGTGCTGCCGACATCCTGCACATCACCCAATCCGCTTTGTCTCATCAAGTCAAAGGCTTGGAGGAACAGGCAGGGGTCGAGCTTTTCGTGCGGCGGGCTAAGCCGCTCAAACTCTCGGCGGCGGGGCATAAGCTGTTGCGGCTGGCGGAACGAATCTTGCCGGAGATTGCGGCGACCGAAGCGGAGTTCGAGGCTTTGCTGCAAGGGCGGGCAGGGCGGTTGCATATCGCGATCGAATGCCATGCGTGCTTTGAGTGGCTGTTCCCTGTGCTGGAGCAGTTCCGCCGCGCATGGCCCGATATTGATATCGACATCCGTCCCGGCCTTGCGTTTTCCGCCCTTGCCGCGCTGGGCCGTGAGGAGGTCGATCTGGTGATTTCCTCCGATCCTGAGAAGCTGGAGCATATCACCTTCAACCCGCTGTTCGATTACTCACCGACCTTTATCGCCGCCTCGAATTCCCCGCTGGCAGAGAAGCCCTTTGTCACCGCACAGGATTTCGCGGATCAGACCCTGATCACCTATCCGGTGGATCGCGCGCGCTCGGATGTGTTCACCCAGTTGCTCACGCCTGCGCATGTCGAGCCAAAAGCCCATCGGCAGGTGGAACTCACAACCGTGATCCTGATGCTTGTCGCCTCGGGGCGCGGGGTGGCAGTGCTGCCCGATTGGGTGCTGCGCGAGGTGAAATACCAGCCCGATTATATCACCAAGCGGGTCACCGAGCAGGGGATCACCAAGCGCCTCTATGCCGCCACCCGCACGGAGGATGCGACCGAGCCTTATATGGCACATTTCCTGCGCCTCGCGCGCACGGAGCCCGTCAAACTCCAGCGGGCGTGAGGGGGGCTAGAGCCGCGTGGAGCAACAGGGGCGCGGTGTCTCAAAGGTCTCATAGCGCAAAGGGTTGCGGTTTATCGTTAAAGAGCTCAGGTTTTCGGACATAGATAGATTATGAGGGCGCGCGACGATGAAACTTCCAACACTTCCGCTGACAGGTAGCTGTCGCTGTGGCGATGTTCATGTCGAGATTACAATTGCGCCGCTGATGACCGCTGCCTGCCACTGCAAAGGCTGCCAGAAAATGAGCGCGAGTGCCTATTCCCTCACGGCGATGATACCGGTGCAGGGGTTTGCTGTGACGAAGGGCGTCACGCAACGCGGTGGCATTGGGCACGGGCAATTGAATCACCAGTTCTGCCCGCGCTGCAAAACTTGGATGTTTACGGGGATCGAGGGCATCGACGAGTTTATCAACGTCCGGCCAACGATGTTCGATGAGACCGCGTGGTTCTCGCCTTTCATCGAGACGATGACGCGCGAGAAGCTTGGATGGGCGACCACGCCTGCGGCTCATAGTTTTGCCGAGTTTCCTCCGATGGAGGCCTACCAATCGCTTATGTCCGAGTTTGCGGCCCAAGAGCGATGATCTCGCTGAATTGAGCCGCATGCGCCTGTCGCGGCGCGGCGCAGGGAGGGTTCGCTCTCCGTGGGATCGTGGGCATTCCCGTTGCGTTGGGGGCAGGTTTTGGGAACTCATTTTCGAGGGCTAAAAATCCGCATGGGAATGCGGGCTCAAACCCCTTGGAATCTTGCGCGCGCCCGCGTATAGCACGCCCTTGATGTGAAGGAGCCCCATCCGATGCAAGGCAGCGCTAACCTAAACCTGATGATCAAAGCCGCCCGTAAGGCCGGCCGCGGCCTCGTGAAAGACTTCCGTGAGGTCGAAAACCTGCAGGTGTCCTCTAAAGGTCCGGGCGATTTCGTCTCGCGCGCCGATAAAGAGGCCGAGCGGGTCATCATGGAAGAGCTGCGCTCCGCGCGCCCGTCTTACGGCTGGCTCGGTGAGGAAAGCGGCGAGGAAGCTGGCGAGGATCCGACCCGCCGCTGGATCGTCGATCCGCTGGATGGCACCACGAACTATCTCCACGGCCTGCCGCATTGGGCTGTCTCCATCGCGCTTGAGCATAAGGGCGAGATCGTCGCGGGTGTTGTGTTCGACGCTGCGAAAGACGAGCTTTACTGGGCGGAAAAAGGCGCAGGGGCCTATTGCAACGAGACTCGTCTGCGGGTTTCGGGCCGTCGCACGATGCTGGAATCGATCTTCGCGACGGGCGTTCCCTTCGGCGGCAAATCGACCCTTCCTGCAACGCTGCAAGATTTCGCACGGCTGATGCCGGTATGCGCAGGCGTGCGCCGTTTCGGGGCAGCCTCGCTCGATCTCGCCTATGTCGCCTCGGGCCGCTACGATGGCTATTGGGAGCGCGGCGTGAAAACCTGGGATATCGCGGCTGGTCTGATCCTCGTGAAAGAGGCGGGCGGCTTTGTTGGTCCGCTGCGTGAAGGCCGTGACATTTTCGAGAGCGGTTCGCTGATCGCGACGAATACCGAGCTGTTCGATCCGCTCTGCAAGATCCTGCGCCAGCCCGCGTAAGGGTTTTATCCGCCGCAGAACATGAAAGCGCTGGGCTTAGGCTCGGCGCTTTTTCATTTTACGCCCCGTTTGCGCTCAAAGCCGCGAGGCGGGCGAGGGCAGCGACATCGCGGCTCAGCGGCAGCGCCTTCTCCATCGTCTCGATGGAGACCCAACGCGCGTCCAGTGCATCATCGGCGGCGAAAGGGTCTCCCGATTGCCATGCGCATTGCACCGCGATGAGCGCGAAATGGTGCTGCACCTCGCCCGCCTCGGTGTGGCTGATCGCATCGAGGGCGGTAAGGATACGCTGCGCGGTTGCGGTGACTCCGGTCTCCTCGAACAGTTCGCGCTCCGCGGCCTGCATCAGCCCCTCGCCAAAATCCACCTTCCCACCCGGAAAGCCCCAGAGCCCCGCATCGGGCGGGTTTGCGCGCTGGACCAAGAGCGCCTTGCCGTCTCGGATCACGACGGCCAGAACCGCGAGAACAGGGCGGCGGGGGGCAGTTTGGGTTGCTACGCTCATCTGCGCGGCCTGCGGCGGACCACGGGGATGTGTGAGCGGGCATATTCCGCCTCAGGATGGGGCGGGTGGCCATGGGTGCGTGCCCAAAAGGCAGGGCCGCCGAGCCGCAGCCATGTCGGGATCGCCATCAAGAAACCGGCGATAAACCCGCCCGCATGGGCCCAATAGGCGGTGCCGCCATCGGCTTGCGGGGTGGAACTGCCGTTGAAGACTTGCAAGACAAACCAGATACCCAAAACGATCCAAGCGCGGATCGGGATGATCTTGAAGAAGATCAGGAAGAAGAAGAACACATCGACCCGCGCCTTGGGGTAGAGCAGCAAATAGCCCCCCATGACGCCCGCGATTGCGCCTGAGGCGCCAACCATCGGGATGCCGCTCATCGGATCCGCGACGATCTGCGCAGCCGCGGCGGCAAGACCGCCGATCAGGTAGAAGGCCAAAAACCGCCCGCGCCCCATCTCATCCTCGAGATTATCGCCAAACACCCATAAAAACAGCATATTGCCTGCGAGGTGCATCAGCCCTGCGTGCAAGAACATATGGGTGATCAGCCCGTGCAACGCCACGCCATGCGTCACCAGATCGGGGTAGAGCGCCAGCGCCGCCCAGAGGGAGCCGTAGCTTTCCCCGGTCGGCAAGGTGAGCAGATACATCCCGACATTCACGAGGATCAGCGCCCAGGTGACATAGGGTGTGGAGAGGGAGGGGTTGTGATCGCGAATGGGGAACATAGCGAGAGACTCCCTGATCCGCGCAGGGGCGTCAATCGGCAATCTGGGGAGGGAGGGCTGCGGGGGGGTTAGAAGCTCGGCGGTGTGTTCACCCAGATCAGCACGCAGTCTTCATCAGCGGCATTCGCCCATGAATGCGGGCGGCGGCTCTCGAAATAGATGGAATCGCCTGCGCCCAACTCGTGCAAGTCGTCCCCGTCGAGGGTGATCCGGAACCTGCCCGAAAGCACAGTGATGAATTCCTCGCCCTCGTGATCATAGGCCCCGACAGAGGCCGCGCCCGGCGCGAGGGTAAAGCGGTGGCAATCCATCTGCCGCTGCCCTTCGGCCAAGACTTCAACGAGAACGCCCTCCACGGGCATCGGCCAGATCCGTTCGGAGCCCGCACGCACGACCGCGCCCGGGGTCTCTTCATGGCCTGTCAGTTTGGAGACGGTCGTGCCGTAATATTTCGTCAGATCCGCAAGCGTTTTGAACGAGACGCCCGCGCCTGTGCGCTCCAACGTTGAGAGGGCGGAGGCAGAGATGCCGATCGCGTCTGAGACCAGATCCAGCCGCTCGCTGCGGGCTTGGCGGAGTTGGCGCAGCGCCACGCCGAGCGGTTCATTGGTGATCTGCGGAGGCGTTGTCGGGGCCTCTTCCGTTAGCAGGTTGGCGCGGATCGCGGCGGGGTTCAGCCCTGCCTCGCGGCGCAGGAATGCGATCCTTTGCAGCTTTGCAACATCTTCGGGTGTGTAGAGTCGCTGGCCGGAGGGGCGGCGGATCGGCGAGATCAGCCCTTGGGTTTCCCAAAGGCGCAACGTGGAGGGCGCGACGCCAGCAGCCTTCGCAGCTTCCGTCACCCGAAAATGCACAATTTCTGGGCGCTCACTCATTTTGCCGCATCCGATGCCAGTTCTGTCGTAACTGTTAGCGCCCTTAGCGAAAATTACCACTATCCAGATTGAATAAAATCTTGCAGAAAAAATGCAAATAATAGAATCGGAGATTTGCATGACCAGCCTGACAGACCGCAAGAACGCCTCCATCGCCAAGGGCGTGGGCATGACTACACAGATCTACGCCGAGCGCGCGGAGAACGCCGAGATCTGGGATAAAGAGGGCAATCGCTACATTGATTTCGCCGCCGGTATCGCGGTGGTGAATACAGGGCATCGCCATCCCAAGGTGATTGAGGCGGTGAAGAAACAACTCGACGCGTTCACCCACACTTGCCACCAAGTCGTGCCTTATGAGAATTATGTCCATCTTGCCGAGCGCCTGAACGATTTGCTGCCTGGTGAGTTTGCGAAGAAAACCATCTTTGCGACAACGGGCGCAGAAGCAGTTGAGAATGCAGTCAAAATCGCGCGCCACCATACGGGCCGCGCCGCCGTGATCGCCTTCGCGGGCGGGTTCCATGGGCGCACGTTTATGGGCATGGCGCTGACGGGGAAGGTGCAGCCGTATAAGGCCGGTTTCGGGCCGATGATGAATGATATTTGGCACTTGCCCTTCCCCAATCCGCTGCACGGCGTGAGTGCCGAGGATGCGATGGCGGCGCTGGACCGTCTGTTTAAAGCGGATCTGGAGCCAAGCCGTGTCGCTGCGATCATCATCGAGCCGGTGCAGGGCGAGGGCGGCTTTTACGAGGTGCCGCAGGGCTTCTTCAAGACGCTGCGCGAGATCTGTGACAAGCATGGTATCGTGCTGATTGCGGATGAGGTCCAGACGGGCTTCGCGCGCACGGGCAAGCTGTTCGCGATGGAGCATCATGGCGTCGCGGCGGATATCACCACGATGGCGAAAGGGCTGGGCGGCGGTCTGCCGATCTCGGCAGTCACGGGCCGCGCCGAGATAATGGACAGCCCCAATCCGGGCGGTCTGGGGGGCACCTATGCGGGGAATCCGTTGGGCGTTGCGGCTGCGCATGCGGTGCTCGATGTGATCGAGGAAGAGCAGCTTTGCGACCGCGCAAACCGGATGGGTGCGCGCCTCAAACAGCGCTTGGCCGCGATTGCGGATGTGACACCGGAGATCGTGGATATTCGCGGCCCCGGTTTCATGAACGCGGTGGAGTTCAATGTCGCGGGCACTGCCGAGCCGGATGCCGCTTTCACGGGACGGGTGCGCGAAGAGGCGCTGAAACGCGGGCTGATCCTGCTGACCTGCGGTGTCTATGGCAACGTGATCCGTTTCCTCGCGCCGCTGACAATCCCCGAGGCGGTCTTCGATGAGGCGCTGGATATCATCGAAGCGTCGATTAAAGCCGCGCGCGGGTGAGCTGAGCGGGTAAACTTCCCCGTGCCTCGGAGACAAAAGAGCGCAAAGCCACTCCGAGGCACGGCGATTTCACAGGGGAAACCGTGATGCTTATGCATATAATTGACGAGACCGATCAGCGCTTGATTGCCGCGTTGCGCCGCGATGGGCGGGCGTCCGTATCCGAGCTTGCGCAGCGGCTCGGACTGGCGCGGGCGACGGTGCGCGCACGGATCGAGCGGCTGATGGCGCGCGGCGAGATTTCCGGCTTCACCGTGCTGACCCGCGCGGATCTGGCCGAAAGCCCCGTGCGTTGCATGATGATGATCGGCATGGATGGCTGCGGCGCGGATCGTGCGGTATCCGATTTGCTTGGGATGGCGGAGGTGCAATCTGTCCATGCGACTTCGGGCAAGTGGGATCTGATGGTGGAGCTGGGCGTGCAGACTCTCGGCGATCTTGATCTGGTCATGGCACAGATCAAGCGGATCGCGGGCGTTACCTCCTCGGAGAGTAACCTGTTGCTCAGCACGCGCCGCGCGGGGAAATAGGGATCAGGCCCGGAAGGGGGCGCTCGCGCCCCCTCGGCCTTGGGGCCTCACCCCCTAAGGATATTTATGCTCTTTGGAAATGCAAAAGCCCCCGATGCGATGCGC
Source organism: Paracoccaceae bacterium (assembly GCA_048262715.1). Lineage (GTDB taxonomy): Bacteria > Pseudomonadota > Alphaproteobacteria > Rhodobacterales > Rhodobacteraceae > Albirhodobacter. The sequence continues at coordinate 229,797 of JBLXEV010000003.1, read as the reverse complement.
GTCGGGGGCTTTGATTGGCGTGTTCGGTGCAGGGTTAGTCGCGGGTGCCTGCGAAGCGGGCTTGCCAGTCTTCGCGTTCCTCGTCCGAGATCTTGCGGAACAGCACCTCCGGCACGGTGAAGGCATGGCCGACGGGCAGCACGTTCAGCGCGGCCTCGATATCCTCGGGCCAGCTTGTGTCATCCGTCTGCATGCCGGCCAGCATCGAGGCGCTGGCATCAGGGATGAACGGCGCGGAGAGCACCGCGTAGAGCCGCACGAGATTGAGCGCGAGGCGGGCTTGTGCCGCGGCCTGCGCGGGATCGGTTTTGAACACGGTCCAGGGGGCGGCGGATTGCAGATATTCATTGCCCGCTACCCAGATCGCACGCAGCTCGGCGGCGGCCTTGCGGACCTCTTTATCTTCCATGAACTGTTCATACTCGCGCACGCGGGTTGTCAGCTCAGCGATCAATGCCGCTTCCTGCTCGCCCCAAGAGCCGCCCTCAGGCAGGGCTTCGCCGAATTTCGAGCGGGTGAATTTTGTGATCCGGCTGACGAAATTGCCCAGCACATCCGCGAGGTCTTTATTCGCAGAGGTTTGGAAATTCTCCCATGTGAATTCCGCATCCGCGCTTTCGGGCGCATGCGAGAGCAGCCACCAGCGCCAGTAATCGGCGGGCAGAAGCGACAGCGCCTGATCCATGAACACGCCGCGCCCGCGCGAGGTGGAGAATTGGCCGCCGTCATAGTTCAGGTAGTTGAAGGACTTGATGTAATCGACCAGCTTCCACGGCTCGTTTGAGCCCAAGATCGTTGCGGGGAAGCCGATGGTGTGGAACGGCACGTTATCCTTGCCCATGAACTGGGTATAGGTAACATCCTCGGCGCCCTTATCGGTGCGCCACCAGCGCGCCCAATCGCCGCCGGTTTTATCCGCCCATTCCTGCGCGCAGGCGATGTATTCGATCGGCGCATCGAACCAAACGTAGAAGACCTTGCCTTCCATCCCCGCCCAAGGTGCGCCGTCAAATTGCGCGGGCACGCCCCAGCTCAGATCCCGCGTGATGCCGCGATCTTGCAGCCCGTCGCCATCATTGAGCCATTTCTTCGCGATCGAGGTGGTCAGGATCGGCCAATCGGCCTTGCTATCAATCCACGCCTGCAGCTTATCGCGCATCGCCGATTGGCGCAGGAATAGATGCTTGGTCTCGCGCAGTTCCAGATCGGTCGAGCCCGAGATCGTCGAGCGCGGGTTGATCAGATCCACCGGATCGAGCTGCTTGGTGCAATTGTCGCATTGATCGCCGCGGGCAGACTCGAACCCGCAATTGGGGCAGGTGCCCTCAATATAGCGATCCGGCAGGAAGCGGCCATCGGCGTTGGAATACATCTGCTCCTCAGTCACTTCGCGGATCAGCCCCTCTTCGGCGAGGCGCTTGGCGAAGGCTTGGGTCAGGGCTTTGTTTTGGGCCGAGGAGGAGCGGCCGAAGTGATCGAACGAGAGGCGGAAGCCTTCGGCGATATCCGCCTGAACGGCGTGCATCTCGGCGCAGTAGTCCTCAATCGGCTTGCCGGATTTCGCAGCGGCCAGTTCCGCAGGGGTGCCGTGCTCGTCAGTGGCGCAGATGAACATGACCTCATTGCCCCGCGCGCGCTGGAACCGCGCGAACAGATCGGCGGGAAGCTGCGAGCCGACAAGATTGCCCAGATGCTTGATGCCGTTGATATAGGGGATAGCCGAGGTGATGAGATGGCGCGCCATGCGTGAGAGGCCCTTTCGTCCGGTTTGAGGCGGGTTTACTTGGGAATCACGAGGGAGGCCAGAGGCTTTGGCGTCTCGTGCATTGCTGTGATGTGGGAAAAGCGCGTGCGGCATATGCGCGTTGCGTGAGACCCTTGCCCAAATCCGCATCATCGGCTAGCCAAGGCCTGTGATGCCCGAAGCGGGCCTCGCACGCGGGCGTGGCGAAATGGTAGACGCATGGGACTTAAACTCCCTCGGGCGATAAGCCCATGCCGGTTCGAGTCCGGCCGCCCGCACCAAAATACCCTTGTTTTTCAGAATACTGTCAACAACCCGCACCAGTGCCTCTGGGCCGGAAGACGGTCAAATTGCCAATGCCGCGCGATGAAATGCGGCGCGCGCGTGGAACGTTATCGCCTATCACGGCGTTGATATCGCATATCGGCGGGCTTCGTGTGAGCCTCACCTCTGCGCCGATGCGGCTGTCTGAAATGGCAAGTTTGGCGGTTTGACCACGAAAGGGTGCTCTATGAAGCGATTGTTGAATTCCACCGCGGCACTGTCTGTTGCGTTGATGAATGCAAATCCTTGGCCATTGATGGCCCAAACTCTAACAGAGACGGGGGCGGTTGTTGCGGCGGACGGCACCGTTCTGTGTGAGCCCACTGCCGATGTCACCTGCGATCCTGAAAACGCTGAACTGATCGCGAAGGCTGAAAAGATTCAGGCCGAACTGGCGGAGGCACAGGCCAAGGCGGATGCAGAAGCAGCAGATGCGCAAGCCGCGACTGATGCCAACGCGGCTACCGCCGTAGAAGCGGACGCACAGGCCCAAGCCGCTGCACAAGCTAAAGCAGAGGCAGAAGCAGATGCTGAGGCGAAAGCGGAAGCCGCTGCAGCCGCCGACGCAGAGGCCAAGGCGAAAGCCGACGAGAAAGCTGCCGAGGAGCAGGTGAAGGCGCAAGAGGCACAGGCCAAGGCCGATGCCAAAGCGGCTGATGCTGCAGCGAAGGCTGATGAAAAGGCTGCCGAGGAACAGGTGAAGGCGCAAGAGGCACAGGCTAAGGCCGATGCCAAAGCGGCTGGTGCTGCGGCGAAGGCTAATGAAAAGGCTGCCGAGGCACAGATGAAGGCGCAAGAGGCACAGGCCAAGGCCGATGCCAAAGCGGCTGATGCTGCAGCGAAGGCTGATGAAAAGGCTGCCGAGGAACAGGCTAAGGCCGAAGCGAAGGCTGCTGAGGCCGATGCAAAAGCCAAGGCGGATGCCGAGGCCGCAAAAGCTGATGCACAAGCTCAAGATCAGGCGGACGCAGCTGCGAAGGCGAAGGCTGATGCTAAGGCGGCCGACGCTGATGCCTCTGCTAAGCCAGAGGCGCAGCCTCCTGCTGAACCGCAAGCGGCTGAACCTGCATCCGATGCAGAGACTCTTGCCGCTCAGGCGGAAGCACGGGCCAAGGCCGAGGCAGAACTGGGCGTTAAAGCGGATGGGACCATCGCCGATCCGAATGCTGGCCTGAAGACGGCCGCGCCAAAGGAAGATCCGACAGCTACGCCGGTTGAAGCGCCTGTCGTTTCAGAGGAACAAATGAATGCGCTCTCGACGCTTCTCGGAGGGGCTGCTGCTGGCGCTGCCGCTGAAGCCGCAGCGCCAATCGCGGCGACTGAGGCTGGGCAGCAACCTGCAGATGCCGCCCCCTCGGCTGAGGCTGTGACTGAAACAACCGAAACCGTAACGGAAGGCACTGCGCGCAGTGCGACCGAAGAATTCGCGGCGGCACCGGAAGTCGTGGCACCGGGTAAGAAGAGCGGTCTATCCAATCTGGAGAAGGCAGGTCTTCTCGGTCTCGGGGCTTTGGTGGTCGGCTCGATCCTCAAAAATAATGCCTCAGATGCCGTGGCGCAGCCGCAGCAACAGGTTGTGTCGAATACCGGTGACCGCGTTGTCGTGCTGCAACCAGACGGCAGCTATCAGGTGTTCAAGGATGATGATGCCTTGCTGCGCCAACCGGGCAATACTTTGCGCACTGAGACCTATAAGGACGGATCGAGCCGCACTGTCGTGGATCGCGCCGACGGATCGCAGATTGTCACTGTGCGCAATGCGACAGGGCGTGTGCTCCGACGTGCCCATTATGATCGTCAGGGGAAGGAAACCATCCTGATCAATGACCTCGCGGAGGAAACAGCGGTCAATGTCTCGACCTTGCCGCCGCCGCCCGCGCGTCCGGCTGTGATCTCGGCCCGCGATGGGGATGTGGCGTTGAAAGCCGCCCTTGCGCAGCGTGAGATTGCGAAAATCGGCCGGACCTTCAGCCTGCGTCAGGTGCGCGAAATCCCGCAAGTGCGCCATCTCGCGGCGACCATTGGGGTGGATAATATCACCTTCGCCACGGGATCTGCGGCCCTGACCACGGCGCAGGTGGATGAGCTTGCCGATCTCGGCGAGGCAATGCAGCAGCTGCTTGATGAGAATAAGAATGAGGTGTTCTTGATCGAAGGCCATACGGATGCGACGGGCAAAGGAGCAATGAACCTCGCCTTGTCAGATCGTCGTGCCGAGACTGTTGCCCTCGCTCTGACGGAATATTTCGACATTCCAGCGGAGAATATGGTGGTTCAAGGCTACGGGGAAACCGAGCTGTTGATCGACACGCAGGCAGATGAGAAACGCAACCGCCGCGTTGCTGTGCGGATTATTACGCCGCTCCTCTAAAGCCCGCTGTAGGCGCAGAGATATTGTTTTAGATCCGAGCGGGCAGCTGTGTCCGCTCGGATTTTCGCGTCTGAATGCGGGCATCGCGGCGGAAATGTCACAGCCAGATGCCCTTGGCGGGGGTTGCCCCGTCCCGTGCATCTGCCTACACCTCCTAGCAACTGCGCGAGAGGGATCAAATGGCACGTAGACCCGCATCATCGAGCGAAGACCGCCCGACGACAAAACGGATCGGGGCGCTGACAGGGCTGGTGCCCTTCGTTCGTCCGTATCGGAAGCTCGCTTTTATGGCGCTGGGCGCGCTGGTGCTGACAGCCTCGATCTCGCTGATCCTGCCGTTGGCGGTGCGCCGCGTGGTGGATGGGTTCCAACAAGGCGCGCAGCTTCTCGACCAGTATTTTGCGGCGGCGCTTTTGATCGCGACCTTGCTCGCGCTGGGCACGGGGCTGCGCTATTACCTCGTCACGCGCTTGGGCGAGCGTGTCGTCGCCGATATCCGCAAGGCGGTGTTTGACCGCGTGACCGCAATGTCGCCCGTGTTCTTCGAGCGGATCCTGACGGGGGAAATCATCTCCCGGATCACCACCGACACCACATTGATCCTGTCGGTTATCGGTTCGTCTGTATCGGTCGCGCTGCGAAATGTGCTGATCCTGATCGGCGGGCTGGTGATGCTGATGCTGACCTCGGCCAAGCTGACGGGGCTCGTTTTGCTCATCGTGCCTGCGGTTGTTGTGCCGATCATCGTATTGGGCCGTCGCCTGCGCAAACTCTCGCGCGAAAATCAGGATTGGATCGCGAAATCCTCTGGCTCTGCCTCCGAAGCGTTATCTTCGGTGCAAACGGTGCAGGCCTTCACCCATGAGCCCCAGACCCGCGCGGCATTCTCCGACGTGACAGAGCGCGCCTATCGCTCTGCTCAGACGCGGATCGGGACGCGGGCCGTGATGACGATGATCGTGATCTTCCTCGTTTTCGCGGGGGTGGTCGGCGTGCTGTGGATCGGCGCGCGGGATGTGCGCCAAGGGGTGATGTCGGTCGGCGAGTTGGTGCAATTCGTGATCTACGCGGTGATGGTGGCGGGTTCGGTCGGCGCGCTGTCGGAGATTTGGGGCGAGATCCAGCGGGCTGCAGGCGCGACAGAGCGTCTGGCGGAGCTGCTTTCCGCCACCGATACCGTGAACGATCCAGACCATCCTGTGCCGCTGCCAATGCCGGCGAAAGGCGCGATCCGGTTCGAAGATGTGACGTTCAATTATCCGTCCCGGCCTGACACCTCGGCCCTCAAAGGGATTTCGCTCGATATTCCGGCGGGGCAAACCGTGGCGCTGGTCGGTCCTTCGGGCGCGGGCAAGACGACGATCATCCAGTTGATCCAGCGGTTCTATGATCCTGATGCGGGCGCGATCTCGATTGATGGCTATGACCTCAAAGCATTGGCGCGGGATGATTTCCGTAAATCTATCGCCTTGGTGCCCCAAGATCCGGTGATCTTCGCTGCCTCCGCGCGAGAAAATATCCGCTTTGGTCGGCCTGAGGCCACAGATGCCGAGGTGGAGGCCGCCGCAGAGGCCGCCCATGCGCTCGATTTCTTGCAAGCGCTGCCGGAGGGGCTGGAAACCTATGTGGGCGAGCGCGGCGTGATGCTGTCCGGCGGGCAAAAACAACGGATCGCAATTGCGCGGGCGATTTTGCGCGATGCGCCGATCTTGCTCTTGGATGAGGCTACCTCGGCGCTGGACGCGCAATCGGAGCGCGCCGTCCAATCGGCGGTGGATCGGCTATCCCAGGACCGCACGACACTGATCGTCGCGCACCGTTTGGCGACGGTGAAGAAGGCGGATCGGATCGTGGTCTTCGACGGCGGCGAGATCGTGGCGCAGGGCACGCATGAGGAATTGGTGGCGCAGGGCGGGCTTTATGCGCGGCTTGCCAAGCTGCAATTTACCGAGGGCGGCGCGGCGTAAAACGCCCTGATATAGAACAACATCGCCGCCATTCCCTTTGCCCCGCAACCCAACTGTGGGGCAAAGCGGCGAGGTTTTCCCCCTGAATGCCGCGCGGTTATCGGTTGCAACGTCGTCGATAGCCCCCATACTGCCCGCATATTAACCCACGGGGCGAGGTACTGCCCCCGATTGAGGAGTATGTTTATGGGTCTGTTCAATTTCGTCAAAAACGCTGGAAAATCGCTGTTCGGCGGCAAAGCCGATGCGGCGGAGCCGACCGTTGACGCGCTGCAATCTGAGCTCAAAGAGCTTGGTTTGGATGCGTCCGGCGTTGAGCTGAAAATTGACGGCGATAAGGTTGTCGTCGGCGGCAAGGCGGTGGATGCGGAGACTAAAGAGAAGATCATTCTCGCGGTTGGCAATGTTGAAGGCGTGGGCGCGGTGGAAACCACCGATGATGCTGATACCGCAGAGGCTGTGTTCCACACCGTTGTGAAGGGCGACACGCTGTCTGCGATTGCGAAGAAAACACTGGGCAATGCGAACCTCTACAACCAGATTTTCGAGGCGAACAAGCCGATGCTGACCCATCCTGACAAGATCTATCCGGGCCAAGTGCTGCGGATTCCGGGCGGCAAAGCCTGATCTGCAGATTTCTTGGTGACGGACTCTTTAGGCGCCCTTTGGGGCGCCTTTTTCGTGGGTGTTTTCCGTAGTGCCCAAGCAATTGTGGAATTGACCCTGCGTTCCAACCACTTATGACGTGACGTATCCGCTTCTTGCAAACCCTTGCCGGAACACGCCTTCTTGGCGCATGCTGAGGGTGCGGCCGGATGAGGAGATGCGGCCCGAGGGAGGAGTTCAGATGCCAAGATTCGCCACTATCGAGGACCGGAATCGGGTCGAAGCGGATATGCCGTGGGAGGGCGTCGATCGCGCCGTCACGATCTATGATTTTGTGGCCCGCGCCGCTGCCGCGCATGGCGACCGTCCCGCGATTTCCTTCCAGATCACTTCGGGGGCGAAAGATCCGGCGCAGACGCTGACGTGGTCCGCGCTGAAATCCCGCGTGACACAGGCGGCGAACGCGCTGCGTGCGCTTGGCGTGACCGAGACTGACACCGTCGCCTATATTCTGCCCAATTGCCTCGAAACCGCCGTGACCCTGCTGGCGGGCGCGACAGTGGGGATCGTGAACCCCGTGAACCCGCTGCTGGAGCCCGAGCAAATCGGCGCGATCCTGCGAGAGACCCGTGCGAAGGTTGTGGTGACGTTAAGAGCCTTCCCGAAAACGGATGTGGCACAGCGCACAGCGCAGGCGGTGGCCCTCGCGCCCAATGTCGAGCATGTCATCGAGATTGATCTCAACCGCTATCTGACGCCGCCGAAATCGTGGATCGTGTCGCTGATCCGGCCAAAGAATCCTGTGCAGCATCAGGCGAAAACCCATGATTTTGCCAAGCTCTGCGATGCGCAGCCGAGTGATCGCCTGAGCTTTGCAGATATCCAGAAAGATCGCGTCTGCGCCTATTTCCACACCGGCGGCACCACGGGGATGCCTAAGGTCGCGCAGCATAAATATTCGGGGATGATCTATAACGGCTGGCTCGGCGGGAAGCTCCTGTTTGACAAGACAGACGTGCTGATCTGCCCACTGCCGCTGTTCCATGTCTTTGCGGCTTATCCTGTGCTGATGTCCTGCATTGCCTCGGGGGCGCATATGGTGATGCCGACCCCTGCGGGCTATCGCGGGGAAGGGGTGTTCGACAATTTCTGGAAGCTCATCGAGCGCTGGAATGTGACCTTCCTGATCGCGGTTCCTACCGCGATTTCCGCGCTGATGCAGCGGCCCGTGGATGCGGATGTCTCGTCCCTGCGCACCGCGATTTCCGGTTCCGCGCCGCTGCCGATGGAGCTGTACAATCGCTTCAAAGCCGCGACGGGTGTTGAGATTGCCGAGGGCTATGGGCTGACCGAGGCGACTTGTCTTGTCTCATGCAATCCGGTGGACGGGATGAAGAAGGTGGGCTCTGTCGGCTTGCCGCTGCCGCATTGCCATGTGCGGATCCTGCGCAAGACGCCGGAGGGGTTTATCGAATGCCCTGCCGATGAGGTCGGCGAGATTTGTGTTGCCAATCCGGGGGTGTTTGAGGGATCGACCTATACCGAGGCGGACAAAAACCACGATCTTTTCGCCGAAGAGCGTTTCTTGCGCACCGGGGATTTGGGGCGGCTCGACACCGATGGATATCTTTGGATCACGGGCCGCGCGAAGGATCTGATCATCCGCGGCGGGCACAATATCGACCCCGCCGAGATTGAGGAAGCCATGGCCGGTCACCCTGCCGTGGCCTTCGCGGGCGCGATTGGCCAGCCCGACAGCTTCGCGGGCGAGCTGCCTTGCGTCTACCTCGAACTGGTGGACGGGGCAGAGGCGGATCTGGATGATCTGATGGCCTATGCGCGCGCGCATATCCATGAGCGTGCGGCGGTTCCGAAATATATCGAAGTGATGGACGAGTTGCCAAAAACGGCGGTCGGCAAGATCTTCAAACCAGAGCTGCGCAAACGCGCCATACGCCGGATCTTTACGGATGTCTTCGCGCAAAGCGGGTTCGATGCGCGCTGCGACGAGGTGGTGGAATGCAAGCGCCGTGGCCTTGTCGCTCGCGTCATCGCGGGGCCGGAGCTGGACCGCGAGGCGCTGCGTCTGAAGCTGGGCGAGTTCGCAACCAAATGGGAATGGGACGATCAGCGGGACGCGTGCTGAGAAGAGGGGGCGCTGCCCCCTCACACCCCCGGGATATTTTAAGCAACCGAAAGCGCAAGGGCGCGGCGCGAGAGATCGGCCGCGCCTTTGTTTTTTTGGGTGTTCACCTTGTGCTGGCGCGGGCAGGGGCCTAGCAGAGAGTGACATCAGCTTCGAGGTATAGAGTATGGCAGTCTTGGATGATCTTCTGGCGCGCTCCGGTGGGGTGTGTGAATTTTGTGGCGCAGCGGAGGGGCTCGAGGCGGTGGAGGTCGCGGGCACGCAGGGCGCTATCGTGCTGTGTGAGACTTGCCAGTCTGCGGAAGCCCCCGAGGCGCATTGGCGCTGCCTGGAGGGCGCCGCATGGTCTGGCGTGCCGGAGGTTCAGGTGGCGGTCTGGCGCAAGCTGGGCGCGCTGGAGGCGGCTTGGGCGACTGAGGCGCGCGAGGGGATGATGATGGAGCCGGAGGTGCTCTTGATGGCGCAGGCGGGCCAGCCGCTTGAAGGCGTGATCCACCGCGATAGCAATGGCACGGTGTTGACTGCGGGCGATACGGTGACGTTGATCAAGGATCTGCCGGTCAAAGGCGCGGGCTTCACCGCCAAGCGCGGCACTGCGGTGCGAGGGATTTCGCTCGTGGCAGATAACGCGAGCCATATTGAGGGCCGCGTTGAGGGCCAACGGATTGTTATTCTGACGGAATTCGTAAAAAAACGCTGATCTGAAACGTGGATGCGCGGGCCTTTGAATGGCCCGCGCATGTGATCCTCTGCTCAACGGTTAAAACACGTCGAAGAGATAGAGAAGAATGATGATCGGGATTGGGATCCCGATGAGCCAGCCGATAATGCCTTTCATAGCCATCTCCAATGCAGGTTTGTGTAGGGTGCGACATTGCGCCGCTGTCACAGGGTCAACCCCGCACCCCCCTGTTCGGTTCCACGCCTCTTCCAATCTTGGCTGTTCCTTGCCATCGTGCGGCGAATGCCTGTCATGAATTGGGGCCTGTCATGAAATCCTTCCCCGTAGCGCTTGGCCTCCTTGTGGCCTCGATCCTTGCGATCCTCTGCCTCAACTGGTGGTTTGCCGAGTTGCAGGCGGATCGCGGCACGTTTGGCGATATGTTCGGCGCCTCCAATGCGCTGTTTTCCGGCCTCGCCTTCGCGGGGGTTGCCTATGCAATCATGCTGCAACGTGCTGAGGTGGCGATCTCGCGCGAGGAGTTGGAGCGTTCGCGCGCGATACAGGTGGAGCAAGAGCGCCTGACCCAGATCCAGCAGGAGAGCCTCAATCGGCAGATGTTCGAAAGCACCTTCTTCAAGCTGCTGGAGCTGTTCGTGCACCTTGTCGAGGATCTCGATATCCGCACCGAAGAGGGCCGCGTGATCAATGGCGCGGATGTGTTCGAGGAAATCCTGCGCGAAATGTCCGCCCGAGATGACGAGGCGGAACCGCTGGTGCTCTATGCCGAAATCGCCACGCGGTATAAGCCCGATCTGGGGCATTACTTCCGCACGCTGGTGAATATGCTGCGGTTTGTGGATAGCGCCGCGATTGCGGAGAGCACGGATGTGCGCCTCTACACAAACCTGATTCGCGCACAGATCACCGACCCAGAGGCCACAATCCTCGCCCTGCACGGGCTGACGGTGCGCGGCGCGAGCCTAAAGCCGCTGTTGGAGGATTACGCCCTGCTGAAAAACGCCGATATGGACGGGGCGCTAAAGCCGCTCAAGGCGATGTATCGCGAGGGGGCGTTTGATCAGGCGTGAGGGCTACTCGTTAAAAAGCCCCGCCAAATCGGCGGGGCTTTTCTTAAATCAGCGCGTGAACTTCTTGTGCTTCACACGTTTGGGCTGGGCCGCGTCGATCCCGAGGCGGCGGATTTTATCCGCCTCGTATTCCTCGAAGTTCCCCTCGAAGAACTCAACATGGGCCTCGCCTTCAAACGCCAGAATGTGAGTGCACAGACGGTCGAGGAAGAAGCGGTCGTGCGAGATGATGACGGCGCAGCCGGCGAAATCTTCAATCGCGGCTTCCAGCGCTTGCAGGGTTTCCACGTCGAGATCGTTGGTCGGCTCATCGAGGAGCAGCACGTTGCCGCCCGATTTCAACAGCTTGGCCATGTGAACGCGGTTGCGTTCCCCGCCCGAGAGCAGGCCGACCTTCTTCTGTTGATCCGCGCCTTTGAAGTTGAACGCGCCGCAATAGGCGCGCGAGTTCACCTGCGCATCGCCCAGCTCGATCATTTCCGCGCCGCCCGAGATTTCTTCCCAGACGTTCGCATCGGAGGCCAGAGTATCGCGCGACTGATCCACGAAGGCCAGTTTCACGGTATCGCCCAGCGTCACAGTGCCCTCATCGGGCTTCTCGTCGCCGACGATCATCTTGAACAGGGTGGATTTCCCTGCGCCGTTCGGGCCGATGATGCCCATGATCGCGCCCGGCGGGATCGAGAACGAGAGGTTCTCGATCAGGAGCTTGTCGCCCATGTGCTTTTTCAGATTCTCAACCTCGATCACCTTGCCGCCCAGACGCGGGCCGTTCGGGATGATGATCTGTGCCTTGCCGACGCGCTCTTTAACGCCCTCGTCAGCCAGTTTCTCATAGGCCGAGATCCGCGCCTTGGATTTCGCCTGACGGGCTTTCGCGCCAGCGCGGATCCATTCGAGTTCTTTCTCGAGGACTTTTTGCTTGGATTTATCCTCGCGAGCTTCCTGCGCCATGCGCTTGGCTTTTTGTTCGAGCCACGAGGAATAGTTGCCCTCATAGGGGATGCCGCGGCCGCGCTCGAGCTCCAAGATCCACGAGGTGATGTCGTCGAGGAAGTAGCGGTCGTGGGTGACGCACAGGATGGTGCCTTTGTAGTCGATCAGGTGCTGTTGCAGCCAAGCGATGGTTTCGGCGTCCAAGTGGTTGGTCGGTTCGTCGAGCAGCAGCATGTCCGGCGCTTCAAGCAGCAGCTTGCACAGCGCGACGCGGCGGCGTTCGCCGCCCGACAGGTTCGCGACATTGGCATCATCGGGCGGGCAGCGCAGCGCCTCCAGCGCGATATCGACTTGGCTGTCGATGTCCCACAGGTTTTCCGCGTCGATCTCGTCTTGGAGTTGGGCCATCTCGTCGGCTGTCTCATCCGAGTAGTTCATCGCGAGTTCGTTATAGCGCTCGAGCTTGGCGGTTTTCGCAGCAACGCCCTGCATCACGTTTTCACGGACGGTCTTGTCGTCATCCAACTGCGGCTCCTGCGCGAGGTAGCCGACTTTGGCCCCTTTTGCGGCCCAAGCTTCGCCTTGGAAATCCTTGTCCATCCCCGCCATGATTTTGAGCAGGGTGGATTTCCCCGCGCCGTTCACGCCGACAACACCGATCTTCACACCGGGAAGGAAGTTGAGCTTAATGTTCTCGAAACACTTCTTGCCACCGGGATAGGTCTTCGAGACACCATCCATGTGGTAGACATACTGATAGGACGCCATGGGGATACCTCATGCAGGGAAGGGAATGTTGGCGCCTATGTAGGGGAAATGGCCCTGAGAGGGAAGGGGCTAGGGAGGCACAAGCGCTGCTGTGGCGCGATCCGATTGATGCTGTTTGTGCTGAGCGCGCTTGGCGGTGGGGATGATGTGGTCGGATGCGGGCGGCCCGAGAAGGTGATTCGGATTTGGACGCGCGGGGCGGCGGTGCGACCGTGGGGAGGTGCGCGCCTATATCCGGCCACAGAAAACAGGCCGAAGAGTGATATACGAGACGCAGTGGCACTTCCGTTACCGGCCTCACGAAACTGTCATCATACCTTCACAAACATCTGATCGAAGAGTTTTTATTTTGCCCATTTTCCGCGCAATTTCGGGACGCTGGTCACTTGTGGACAAATCCGCAGTCCCTTGATTTTACTATATATTTTACCTCCATCCGCAAAGGGTGCGAGATTTCAATACTGCACGAATGCACAATGCAGGGGCATTTTTTGTGAATTCCCTCTCGATCCGCACAGGGCTATCTCCTTCTCATCAACAAGCCGCAACGGCAATCGCTACGGCCTGACACAGAAATTAGACATTAGGAGACTACCATGCGTACCACTTTGACCCTCGCCGCTATCCTTCTTGCTGGTGCAGCAAACGCTGCTTCGGTGAACGCAGGCCAAGCGCAACTCGCAGCTCAACTCGGTGTGAGCCCGACGGAATACACCCTCGCAGAGCTGACCAAACTCAACTCTGACCGCCAAGAAGACGGCTACGGCCTGACCAAAAACGCACCGGGCCTCGTGAACACCTCCGTAAACGGCGGCAACAACGCAGGGAAAGAGCAGCTCGCAGCCCAGCTCGGCGTCAACGCAAACGACTACACGCTGGCAGAGCTGACCCAGATCAAAACCCAGCGTTATGAAGATGGCTATGGCCTGACCGATACCAACTTCAAACCGAACTTCGGTTCCTCGGCGACCAACGCCAACAATGCTGGCAAACTGCAGCTCGCAGCTCAGCTTCGTCTGAACCCGAACGACTATTCGCTGACCGAACTGACCGCGATCGCAGCTGATCGCCGTGGTGCTGACAGCTAATCTGATCGCCTAGGCGATCTGTCTCTACGAACTCCCTGAAACTGGGGCGGTCCTTCGGGGCCGCCTCTTTTTCGTAGGCGTGCAGGGGATGTGTCGGTCGAGGCGCTGCCCTGCTGAAAGGCGGCTGCACGCAAACGCGATACACGCCAGGGCCAATCAGTTTGTGGAACCGGGTCAATGCCCCAGTCAGACATGAAAAAAGGCGGCCCCGAAGGACCGCCTTTTCGTTCAACCTGAAGCGGGGTGCCCGAAGGCAGCCACTACGGGCCGGACCGAACCTTACGCGAGTGCGAGGTTGGTTGCCGACTCGCGGCCGTCACGGCCTGCTTCGAGATCGTAGGTCACGGCTTGGCCGTCGTTGAGTTGGCGGATGCCAGCGCGCTCAACAGCCGAGATGTGCACGAAGATGTCTTTGCCGCCGGTTTCCGGTGCGATAAAACCAAAACCTTTAGTGGTGTTGAACCATTTCACGGTGCCCTTAGCCATCGTGTAGTCTCCTTTTAATATGCTGCCTGCACTATTGCAGCAGCCCGGCTCAGTCACGTCGAAATCGAAAACTGAAGCCAAGAGGAGACAGGTCGTCGAAATGTAGCGGTTAGCCAACCCTATATGGCGCAAAACGCGACACAAATCAAGCCCCGTTGCGAAAGCTCTCGGGGCGGTTTGAGGGCGATGTGCAAGATGCAGCTGCGAGCTAGGGTTTCCCTGCAGGCGGGGCTACGATAGATCTCAGCCTATCTATAAGGAGAAAGCCGCGCGATGACTGCCTTTCTGCGAATGCTCTACGAATCTGATACGCAGCGTGCTCATCGGTTCCGCTATGGGCTTCTCGCCTTTGATCTTGCCACAATCGCTTTCGTGATCGGAACATCGTTTATCGCGCGCAGCTTTACGATTGAGGCGATTGATGCGGTGATCGGCCTCGTGATAGTCGGCGATTTCGTTGCACGGTTTGCGCTGTCTCCGCGCAAGCTGCACTTCTGGACTCGCCCCGCGACCTTGGCGGATCTCGTGGCGATGGTCTCGTTTCTGGCGCCTGTCGCGGGGGAGGGTTTGGGCTTTTTGCGCGTGTTCCGCACGCTGCGCCTTTTGCACACCTATCAGGTCATGTCACGGCTGCGCCGCGATTCCCTCTTCTTCCGCCGCCATGAAGAGGTGATTTTCGCCGCCATCAATCTCGTCGTGTTTCTCTTCGTGATGACAGGGCTGATCTACGCCACGCAATATCGCACCAACCCCGACATTCGGAACTACGCCGATGCTCTCTATTTTACGGTGACAACGCTCACGACGACAGGCTTTGGTGATATCACCCTAGATGGAACATGGGGCCGGATGCTCTCTGTCGCGATCATGATTTTCGGGGTCACGTTGTTCTTGCGGCTCGCACAGGTCATGTTCCGCCCGCTTAAGATTCGCCACGAATGCGAGACATGCGGGTTGAAGTTGCACGATGCGGATGCCGTGCATTGCAAACATTGCGGGAACCTCGTGCATATCGATACTGACGGGATGGTCTGAGACCTGAGGCGACCTTAACAGGGCGCGGCGAAGACTTGCACATACCACGGCCCCGCCTTGCCTTGCTTGGGCACAACCCCAATCCCAATCGCTCGGGCTTGCTTGCGCAGGATATTTGCGCGGTGGCCTGAGCTTTGCATGAGATCTTGCATCGCGCGCGCCGTATCGGGCCAGCCATAAGAGATATTCTCCGCCGAGAGGCAGGCACGGTAGCCGAGTTTCTTGACGCGCGACATTGTCGTCGAGCCATTCACGCCGCGATGCGAGAAATAGCCTTTGCGGGCCATATCGCACGCGTGGGCCTGTGCGGCCCGCGTCAGGCGCTCATCCGTGGAAAGTTTTGGCAAACCTTTTGCCGTGCGTTGCTGGTTGACCATCTCGCGCATTTGCGCGGCCGCTTGGGGGGAGATCTGGCAACTCGCCGCTTGCGCGCCACCCGCCAGCATCAACAGCCCCGCAATTATGATCATCAAACGCCGCATCGCGCGTCTCCCTATTCAGCCCACCCTTAGGATAAAGGCAAAATGTGAACAGAATAGGGAGATCACGCGGAGTTTTTCGGCGCTTGGTAAATCAGGCGATAATCCGCCCCCAAAGATCGTATTCGGAGGCCTCTTCGACCTCGACCGTCACCATATCGCCCGGCTGGAGCTCCTCAAAGCCCTCGTCGATGAACAGGTTGCCGTCGATCTCCGGCGCATCGGCCTTGGTGCGGCAGGTTGCGCCTTGTTCGTCCACCTCATCGACAATCACCTGCTGGATCGTGCCGACCTTAGCCTGAAGTTTGGCCTCGGAAATCTCCTGCGCCTTCTCCATGAACCGTTCCCAGCGCTCTTGCTTGAGCTCTTCAGGCACGTGATCGGGCAGCGCATTGGAGCGCGCGCCATCGACGTTCTCATATTTGAAGCAGCCGACGCGGTCGAGCTGCGCCTCATCCATCCAATCCAAAAGCGTCTGGAATTCCGCCTCGGTCTCGCCGGGATAGCCGACGATGAAGGTCGAGCGCAGAACGATCTCGGGGCAATCGGCGCGCCATGCGGCGATCTCGTCGAGGGTCTTGGCCGCCGCAGCAGGGCGCGCCATCCGCTTGAGCACATCGGGATGGGCGTGTTGGAACGGAATGTCGAGATAGGGCAGGATCAGCCCCTCCGCCATCAACGGCACCAGCTCGCGGACATGTGGATAGGGGTAGACATAATGCAGGCGAACCCAAAGATCCTCGGCCAGCAATCCCAATTCGCGGGCCAAATCGGTGATATGCGCGCGCACCTCGCGGCCATGCCACGGGCTGATATCATGCTTGCGATCCACCCCGTAGGCGGAGGTATCTTGCGAAATCACGAGCAGCTCGCGCACCCCCGCATCCACCAGCTTTTCCGCCTCGCGCAGCACCGCATGCACAGGGCGGCTCGCCAGTTTCCCGCGCATGTCGGGGATAATGCAGAATTTGCACTTGTGATTGCAGCCCTCTGAAATCTTCAGATAGCTGTAATGCCGCGGCGTCAGGCTGACGCCCGTCGCGGGCAACAGATCGATAAACGGATCGGGTGAGGGTGGCACCGCCCCGTGCACAGCATCCAGAACCTGCTCATATTGCTGCGGTCCGGTCACGGCCAGCACCTTCGGATGCACGCCGGTGATATATTCGGGCTCAGCGCCAAGGCAGCCGGTGACGATCACCTTGCCGTTTTCCGCCAGCGCCTCTCCAATCGCCTCAAGGCTCTCCGCCTTGGCCGAATCGAGGAAACCGCAGGTGTTCACGATCACCGCATCCGCGCCCTGATATTCGGGCGAGATCGCATAGCCTTCGGCGCGCAGCCGCGTCAGGATCCGCTCCGAATCCACCAGCGCCTTCGGGCACCCTAAAGACACCATCCCGATGGTCGGCTGACCAGGGCGTGCAACTTCATCAAACCGCGCTTTGGGCGCGAGATCAGGGCGGAGGGAGGGAGGATTCTGGCTCATCCCCCGCCTATACACGCGCCAAGCCCGCGCGGGAAGGGATCAGATGCACCGCGCCTGATACCGTGAAAACTGCGCCTCGGCTTTGCATGCGGTGCCGCGCGCCCCTACTGTGCGAGGCGCAAATGAGGGAGCCGCCAGATGGATCAGCATCAGAAATATCAAACCTTCCGCAGGCTGCACGAGGGGCCGCGCGCCTTCGTGATCCCCAATCCGTGGGATGCGGGATCCGCCAAGCTCTTGGCAACTCTCGGGTTTGAGGCCCTCGCCACCACCAGCGCGGGCCTCGCCTTCTCGCAAGGCAAACTCGATTCTGCCTCTGCGCTCAGCCGCGAGGAGATTCTCAAAAACGCCGCAGAGATCGTGCAGGCGAGCGATCTTCCGGTCTCCGCAGATCTGGAGGACGGCTTTGGCACCGCGCCAGAAGCCTGTGCCCGCACGATTATCTTGGCGGTGGAGGCGGGGTTGGTCGGCGGTTCGATCGAGGATGCGACGGGCGATCCGAACGCCCCGATTCTCGATATGGCCCTTGCGGTGGAGCGGACCCGCGCGAGCGCCGAGGCCGCGCGGGGCAAGCCCTTTATGCTCACCGCGCGGGCCGAGAACTTCCTCTGGGGCCGTCCCGATCTGGGCGATACGATCAAACGCCTGCAAGCCTTTTCCGTAGCGGGGGCCGACGTGCTCTACGCCCCCGGATTGCCCGATCTGGAAGCGATCCGCACGCTCTGCCGGGAGGTCGATAAGCCGGTGAATGTGGTGATGGGCCTGCGCGGCCCCAGCTATACCGTCGCAGAGTTGGAAGCTGCAGGCGTGCGCCGGATCAGCGTCGGCGGATCCTTCGCCCGCGCGGCCTTGGGCGCTTTGATGCGCGCAGCACAAGAGGTGCGCGCGCAGGGCACATTCACCTATGCGCAAGACGCGCTGCCCGGTGCAATGATCGCATCCGTCATGGCGCACTCCCCGCGCACCCGCGACGAGGATGTCTGAAGCATTTCGTACCCGAACCGAAACTAAACTAAACTATGCCGGATCAATGCGCCTTGCGGCAAGCGCGTTGGTTCGCGCGGCGCGCGGCTCCATGCAAAATGAAAAGCGCGAGCTTCCGCCCGCGCCGTTTCTCATTTCCAAAGAGCCTAAATATCCCGGGGTCTGGGGTGGAACCCCAGAAGGTCCCCAGCCCGCGCGACGTTGCGCGCTTAGCGCTTGCGGTCGCGCCGTGCCGACATGGGCTGGAACGCCACGCCGACATGCGCATCGCAATAGGGCTTGCCCTGCTGTGAGGGCAGGCCGCAGAACCAGAAATGCTCGGTCGCCGGATCACCAATCGGCCATTTGCAGGTCCGCTCGGTCAGATCCATCAGCGAGATCTTGCGGGCTTTCTTTTCCACTTCGCGCACAGAGGCCAGCGCCTCGGGGCTGATCTCGTTGGCCGAAGGCTGCGGCGGCAGCGGTTGGCCAGCAGGGATAATCGCCTTGCGGTTTGAGGCCGGCGGGCTGGCCGATTCCGTGCGCGGCTCCGGAATCGGAGCTTTGGCAGGGGCGGGCTTTGGCTCGGCGCGCGGGGCAGCGGCTGCGGCAGGCGCGGGCTGCGCTTTGACCTCGGGCTTCGCCTCGGCCTTGACCGGCTTGGCCTCGGGGGCCGCCGCTGGCTCTGCGGTTCCGCCTGCGCGGTTCGAGAGGCCCAGACGATGGACCTTCCCAATCACGGCATTGCGCGTGACGCCGCCGAGTTCCTTGGCAATCTGGCTGGCGGATTGCCCCTCCGACCACATTTTCTTCAAGGTCTCGACGCGCTCATCAGTCCACGACATCGGCTTCCCTTCCTCGGCGCGCTCGGCACCGGACAAAATTCGCTTCCCCCTATTCTATTCGGGGGACGCAATGAGATACAAGCGGCGCTGAGCGAAATCAAGGGCAGACGCCCGCAGGAGGCCCAGATGTCACAGATCGAGACGAAGGAAGCCGTGGAGACGCGCGCCGCCCGCGCGCCGCGCTCATTGGGTGAGCGCCGCTTCGGGCGGGTCAATTGGTTGGGAATGCGGACCTTGGCGTATCGCGAGATTTTGCGGTTCGTCTCGGTATGGCAGCAAACGCTCCTCGCGCCGTTGATTACGGCGGGGTTGTTCCTGACAGTCTTCGCGCTGGCCTTCGGGCAAAATCGCCCGCCGGTGATGGGCGTGCCCTATCTGGCCTTCCTCGCGCCGGGCATTTTGATGATGACGGTGATCCAGAACGCCTTCGCCAATACCTCCTCGTCGATCATCATCGCCAAGGTGCAGGGCAATATCGTTGATACTTTGATGCCGCCGCTTTCCCCGTTCGAAACGCTGGCTGGCTATCTCGTGGGGGCCAGTGCGCGGGCTTTGGCCGTGGCTGTGGTGATCGCGCTCGGCATCGGGCTGGTGATCGGACATTGGCCCGCGCATCCGCTGATCTTGGCGCTCTATGTGTTGATGGGGGCTTTGCTGCTGGGCGGTTTGGGGATTGCGGCGGCGATCTATGCCAATAAGTTCGATCAAATGGCGGCGATCACCAATTTTATCGTCACGCCGCTGTCGTTCCTGTCGGGGACATTTTATTCCGCCGATGCGCTGCCGCCGCTGTTTCGGGCTTTCACCCATTGGAACCCCGTCTTCTATCTGATCGACGGCGCGCGCTTCGGGATGATTGGCGCGTCTGATGCGCCCGTGCTGCAAGGGCTTGTGGTGATTTCAGTGTTTACCGCGCTCGTGCTCACCCTGTGCTGGAACTGGCTGCGCACGGGATTCCGCATGAAGCCGTGAGGGGCAATTGGTCTTCTATGGGTCTGACACGCGGGGGAGAGGGGGCAATGCTCCCTCTTTCCTTTTGTTCGGCATCCCAAGGCTGCCCTCGGGTCAATCCGAATATGTCAGCCGCGCACCCCTCCTTTGACAAGAGCAATCGCAGGCAAAAATTCTTTTGACAGTCTGGCGCGTTGCGGCCTATGAAACCGGATGATCACTCGGACCCATCATATTTCGCGTCCCCGACGTCAAAGCGCCCGCGCCTGACGGCTGATCTGTCGTGGCAATTGCCACAATCCTTTCCCAAACCAAACTAATCCCCGAGCCTGTGCCACCGAGTTGTTGACAGCGCCCCGTGCCCTGTTGCACCCATTGGCCTCTCATTTTTATGGAGCACAGCATGATTGCCCCCGTTCTGCCGACCTATAACCGCGCCCCCCTCTCCTTCGTCAAAGGGGAAGGCAGCTGGCTCACGGCCTCTGACGGCAGCCGATATCTCGATCTGGGCGCGGGGATCGCGGTGAACGCACTGGGCCATGCAAACCCCGATCTGACAGCGGCGTTGACCGAGCAGGCCGGCAAGCTGTGGCATGTCTCCAACCTCTATCAGATCCCCGAACAAGAGCGGCTCGCCGAGATGCTTGTCGACCAAACCTTTGCCGATACGGTGTTTTTCACCAATTCGGGAACTGAGGCGGCGGAGCTGTCGATCAAAATGGCGCGGAAATACTGGTATGATAAAGGCCAGCCGGAGCGGACCGAGTTCATCACCTTCGAGGGGGCGTTCCATGGCCGCTCCACGGCGGCGATTGCCGCCTCGGGGTCCGAGAAGATGATCAAGGGCTTTGGCCCGCTGATGCCCGGCTTCAAGCAAATCAAATGGGGCGATCACGAAGCCCTGCGCGCGGCGGTGACGGATAAGACCGCGGCAATCCTCATTGAGCCGATCCAGGGCGAAGGCGGTATTCGTCTGGTTCCCGATCAATGCCTCAAGGGCCTGCGCGATCTGTGCGACGAGACGGGCACGCTTTTGATCTTTGACGAGGTGCAATGTGGCGTAGGCCGGACTGGTAAGCTGTTCGCACATGAATGGGCGGGGGTGACGCCTGATATCATGATGGTGGCCAAGGGCATCGGCGGCGGCTTCCCGCTCGGCGCGGTGCTGGCAACGGAAGACGCCGCCTCCGGCATGGTCGCTGGCACCCATGGCTCGACCTATGGCGGCAACCCGTTGGGCTGCGCTGTGGGCGCGAAGGTCATGGAGATTGTCGCGACGCCCGCGTTCCTTGATGAGGTCGGGCGCAAGGCAGGAATGATGCGGCAAAAGCTCGAAGGGCTGATCGCGGCACATCCCGATGTGTTCGAGGCGGTGCGTGGCCAAGGGCTGATGCTGGGGCTGAAATGCAAGGCAGAGGTCGCGAGCGTGGTCAAAGCTGCTTACGCACAGCACCTGCTGACGGTTCCCGCCGCCGATAACACGCTGCGCCTGCTGCCCGCGCTCAATATTCCCGATGAAGATATCGCCGAGGCCGTCAATCGCCTCGACAAAGCAGCCGCCAGCCTTGGCGCGTGATCCCCTCTCTCGGAGGCAGGACAGCCTGCACCGTACTGAAAGCAAGACGATGAACCACTTCCTCGATATCCACACCACTTCCCCCGACGATCTGCGCGCGATGCTCGATAAGGCCCGCGCGATGAAAGATGCGCGCAACGGCCTGCCGAAAGGCACGCTGGATGCCGACCAACCGCTGAAAGGCCAGATGGTCGCGCTGATCTTCGAGAAGCCCTCCACGCGGACCCGCGTCTCATTTGACGTCGGCGCTCGCCAACTCGGCGCACAGACGATGGTGCTCTCGGGGTCGGATATGCAACTCGGCCATGGCGAGACGATCGCCGATACCGCCCGTGTGCTCTCGCGCTATGTCGATCTGATCATGATCCGGACGTTTGAGGAAGAAACCCTGCTGGAGATGGCCGAATACGCCACCGTGCCAGTGATCAACGGGCTGACCAACCGCACCCACCCGTGCCAGATCATGGCCGATATCATGACCTATGAAGAGCATCGCGGCCCGATCAAGGGCAAGAAGGTCGTTTGGTCCGGCGATGGCAACAATGTCTGCGCCTCGTTCCTGCATGCGGCGGGGCAGCTCGGGTTTGATCTTACCTTCACCGGCCCCAAAACGCTTGATCCCGAGGCGGAATGGGTCGATCTGGCGCGTTCGAAAGGTGCGCATGTTGAGATCGAGCGCGATCCGTTCAAAGCGGTGCAGGGGGCCGATCTTGTGGTCACCGATACATGGGTGTCGATGCACGACCCCGAAAGCGCTAAGGAGCGCCGCCATAACCAGTTGCGCGGCTATCAGGTCAATGAGGCGCTGATGGCGCAGGCCAAGCCCGATGCGCTGTTCATGCATTGCCTGCCCGCGCATCGCAACGATGAGGTCACCAGCGCGGTGATGGACGGGCCACAATCGGTGATCTTCCAAGAGGCCGAAAACCGCCTCCATGCGCAAAAGGCGGTGATGCGCTGGTGCTTGGGCGTCTGACGTCAAGACGGTAGGATCTGACAGAAAGAAAGGGGGCTCTGCCCCCTCTTTTTCTGCGAAAAATTCACCCCCGGGATATTTAGAGCAACCAGAAGCGCGAAGAGGTGCCTCACTCGGGCCGCAGAGGGGCGGGTAAATTAGGCACCTCACACATATACGGCTCGGCGTATAGGCGCTGGTTCGCTGCGTCTTGATCTTCTGTTTGCACGATCATCGGCCTCCCCGCCTGTACCGCCTCTGAAGCTTGCGTGATTCTGGTTAACAAAACCTTTCGCGCTTCTGGTTGCCAAAAATATCCTAGGGTGAATTGGCGGAGCCAAGAGGGGCAAAGCCCCTGTTTCTACGTCCCGCGTGGTTTCGCCCGCAGCGTCGGATCTGCCTCACGCGGGTTTTCGGGCCACGGGTGGCGCGGATAGCGCCCGCGCATTTCCTTGCGGACCTCGGCATAGCTTGCATCCCAGAATCCGGGCAGATCCATCGTGACCTGCACGGGTTTGCCGCCCGGCGAGAGCAGTGTGATCCGTAGAGGGTGGCGTTTTGGCCCCACGGTCGGGTGGGTGCTGACGCCGTACATCTCGGGCAGGCGCACCTCGATTGCGGGGGCCTCGCCGCTATAGTCGATCGGTGCGCGGCGGCCGACAGGAGTTTCGAAATGCGAGGGCACCATGCGGTCCAGTTCCTGCATCTGCGCCCAATCGAGCTGCGCGCGCAGGGCTTCGGTGAGGTCCATTCCGCGCAGATCTGCCTCGGTCCGTTTGCCTCCCAAGAACGGTAGCAATGCCTCGCCCGCCAGCAGCGCCTCATCGGAGAGATCTGGAATCGTCGCCCCGTCCCCGCGCAGGATTTCAACCCGCGCGCGGAACCGTTGCGCGCTGGGCGTGAAGGTCAGCCCGATGGCGCGCAGCCCTTCCAGCGCGCCCTTGGCGATCTGCTCGCGCGGGGCGTCCTGCCAGATCCGATCGTCCAGCACCAGAGCGCCCAGCCGTTCTTGTTTGCGGGCGATCACGCGGCCTTCGCGTTTTGACCATGCGCAGACGTCTTGCCACGCGATCTGGCCGCCAAACAGCCTACGAACCTCGGCCTCCGCAATCGTAATGCCTTGGCGCACCCGCGCCTCGCGGGTATCGCCGTCGAGATCGGTGGCTATGATCAGCCGTGCGGCGCCCAAAGGGTCGCCCTCCGCGATCACGGCGCCTTTGCCGCCAGAGAGCACATAGCGCGGGGCCTCGCCCTTGCGGCGCATCCCGATCCGATCGGGATAGGCGAGGGCCGCCATTTCCGCGGTGGAGTATGTCTCGGTGGCGTCGGGCCGCGTCAGCGCACGGGTCAAGCGCCGCGCTTCCTCGCGCACCCGCTCCAGCGTGCCGCGATGCGCGGGCCACGGGTGGCGATCCTCGTAAGTGCGAATATCGTCAACCGCTTGCACCCGAAGCGCCAGATCCGCAGGTGCACCTTTCAGCGGGTCACGCTCGGCCAGAAGGGCTGCCATCCGCGCTGCCCCTTTCCCTGCGCGCACCAGCATATGACCTAAGCGCGGGTGCAGCGGCAGGGCGGCGAGGGCGCGCCCGTGCTCGGTGATACGCCCCGATTTCAGCGCCCCCAAATCCGTGAGCAGCGCGCGCGCCTCAGCCAGCGCGGGGGCAGGGGGCGGGGTGAGGAAGGCGAGATCGGCCTCCGAGGCCCCCCATTGCGCGAGTTCCAGCGCGAGGCCGGAGAGATCGGCCACCGCAATTTCAGGCGGGGCAAAAGCGGGCATCGCGCCTTCCTCGCCCTTGGCCCAGAGGCGATAGCAGATCCCTTCCGCGACCCGCCCTGCGCGGCCGCGCCGCTGTTCGGCCTCGGCTTTGGAGACGCGCTCCGTCACCAGCCGCGCCATGCCGGAGGCGGGATCGAAGCGCGCGCGCCGCGCACGGCCCGCATCCACCACGATCCGCACATCCTCAATCGTCAGCGAGGTCTCGGCGATGGCGGTTGCCAGCACCACTTTGCGCCCCGTTGCGCAAGGCGCAATCGCGGCGCGTTGGGCTGCAAACTCCATCGCGCCAAACAGCGGGCGCAGCACGCAATCCTTCGGCAGGCGGCCCTTCAAGAGCCCCTCGACGCGGCGGATTTCACCCTCGCCGGGCAAGAACACCAGCGCCGAGCCAGCCTCCGAGGCCATTGCCTCCTCAACAAGGGCCGCGACGGCTGCCTCCAGCCGCATTTTTGGGTCAAGCGGGCGCGGGAGCCAGCGGGTTTCCACTTCAAAGGCGCGGCCCTGGGAGGTGACGACGGGCGCCGCGAGCAGTTCTGCCACTGGCCCCGCGTCCAGAGTGGCGGACATCACCACCACGGCCAGATCTTCGCGCAGCGCCTGCCGCGCTTCCCAGACCAGCGCGAGCCCGAGATCGGCATTCAGCGAGCGCTCGTGAAATTCGTCGAAGATCACGCAGCCGATGCCCGCCAGCTCGGGATCCGATTGCATCATTCGCGTCAGAATGCCTTCCGTCACCACTTCGATCCGTGTGGTTTTCGAGACTTTCGCCTCGCCGCGGATCCGGTAGCCGACGGTTTCGCCGACGCTCTCACCCAATGTCTGGGCCATGCGCTCGGCGGCGGTGCGCGCGGCGAGGCGGCGCGGCTCCAGCATCACGATCTTGCCCGGTATCTCGGGCAGCAGTGCCAGCGGCACGCGGGTGGTTTTCCCCGCGCCGGGCGGAGCCATCAAAACAACGCAGCCCGCCTCACGTAGGCGGGCCACAAATTCTGGAATTATGTCATCAATCGGAAGGCGCATGGCCTCTTATCGCCGTTTCAGCAGGCCTTTGCCATAGAGCGTATCGAGGGAAATCTCATCCACGCGCATCATGCCGTTCTCGGCTTTCTTATAGGTCAGCGTGAACGGGAAGCGGGTTTTCTCGGCCATGTCACTTTCGGAGAAGCCCGCGACGCGGCGATATTCGCCCGCGCAGGTGATCGTATCGCCCGATCCTTGGCGGTTGTTGAGAGTCACTTTCGCCGCGCGTTTCCCGTCAAAGGTCGAGAACGAGGTTTTGCAGGTTTCCTCTGCGGGCACATCGCGCAGCACGGCATAAAGCGCCGTCAGCGGATCATATGTGCCGCCTTGCGAGGAGAGCTTCAGCCCGCCCTCTGCGGCATCTTTCGGCGGATCATAGGTCATGCCCTGCGGCACACCGCCTTTATAGCCCATCGTCACTTCCGATTTGCGCTTGGGCGTATCAGCCTTTTCCCAATAGACCGACGGGGTGAATTTGCCGGATCTAAAGCTGCCCTTCGCCCGTGCATCGTAGCGCAGTTTGCGGACAGCCCCGACGATGCCCGCACTTTGGAACACGCCCTCGGCGGTGTAACTTCCGCCGGTGATCGCACCGTTGACCGTCAGATTTCCCGCCGTGATTCCGCGCAGCGAGAGCGTGAAATTCGCCTTGTCACTCTGATCCGCAAGCGCGGGCAAGCTGCCCGCAACTGCGATGCTCAGCCCGAGCGTGATAGCTGCTGCAAATACTCGCATTCCGTACCTCGTGCCATCTAGGCATAAGCCTAGTGATTGCCGCCCGCGACGATGTCGCCAGCTCTCCCCTCTGGACATACACCGTCCCGAGAGGGCAAGAAACCCGCAGGCCCGTCACGAATTCTGACGGTTCTGTCATGTTTTGCCGTGACTGAAACCCGAAACACCCATGTGAGGTTCCATGCCTGATAGCAATCGCAGTCGAGATGTGGCCGCAGCCCTCACCGCTGAGGCCCTTGCCCCGAAGATCCTCAGCGGGGATCGGCGCGCGCTGGCACGGGCGATCACGCTGGTGGAAAGCGGGCGGTCGGATCACCGTGCGCAGGCGATTGATCTGATCGCCCTGCTGAAGCCGCAAACCCAGCGCCCCGCGCTGCGGATCGGCCTTTCGGGAACGCCTGGCGTGGGGAAATCGACCCTGATCGAAAGCTTCGGTCTGATGCTTACGGGGCAGGGGCTGCGGGTTGCCGTGCTGGCCGTTGATCCCTCCTCGGCGCGCACTGGCGGCTCGATCTTGGGCGATAAAACGCGGATGGAGCGTCTGTCGCGTGACCCGCTGGCCTTTATTCGGCCATCGCCCTCCCAAACCCATCTGGGCGGCGTTGCGCGGCGCACCCGCGAGGCGATTGCGCTGGTTGAGGCGGCAGGTTTCGATGTGATTCTAATTGAGACGGTAGGGGTCGGCCAATCCGAGACGCTGGTGGCCGATATGACGGATCTCTTCATCCTGCTCTTGGCGCCTGCGGGCGGCGATGAGTTGCAAGGGGTGAAGCGCGGGATCATGGAAATGGCGGATATGATCCTCGTCAATAAAGCGGATGGTGACCTGAAATCCGCCGCGATGCGGACGGTCGCGGATTACGCGGGCGCGCTGCATCTGTTGCGAAAGCGCCCGCAAGATCCCGAGGGCTTTCCCAAAGCGATGCCGGTCTCTGCGCTGGATGGAATCGGCTTGATGCAGGCGTGGGAAGATATGCAGCGCCTCGCGGGCTGGCGGCGCGAACAGGGGCACTTTACCCGCCGCCGCGCCGAGCAAGACCGCCATTGGTTCGAGGCGGAGGTCCGCGAGGGGCTGTTGGCACGGCTCACGCAGGATCCGCAGATTCGCGCCGCGATGGAGGCGCTGGGGCAATCAGTCGCCGCAGGGCAGACCGCGCCAAGCGCCGCCGCCGCGCAGATGATCGCACAGATTCGCAACGGGTAATTGAGGCGCGATGCAATTGGACGGCGTGCGAGGGGGGCACGAAGGGCCTCCGGCGGGGATATTTAGGCTCTGTGGAAGCGCAAAGGGCGGTTTTGGGGGAATGCTGTAGGATTTTCAGCTGAGGAAACGGCTTCCGCTGTGGCGCGGTAGGGGGCAGAGTGTCATTATTCTTTGGCAATTGCGCGCTATTTTCCCCAATGAATCGCTTGACTGCATGGTGCTTTCCTCGTATCTCGCCCAGACAGAATTCGGGGCGCCGCTCTTTTGGCGCCTGAGATGTAATGGATGTCGGGCGCGTTCGCCCGAGGAAACGAAGGAATTAGCCATGTCGCGCGTTTGCGAACTTACCGGCAAGGGCCCGATGTCGGGCAATAACGTGAGCCACGCGAACAACAAATCGCGTCGCCGCTTCCTGCCGAACCTCAATGATGTGACCCTGATGTCTGACGCTCTGGGTCAATCGTTCAAGCTCCGTATTTCGGCAGCTGGCCTGCGGTCGGTCGACCACCGTGGCGGCCTCGACGCCTATCTCGCGAAAGCGAAAGACACCGAGCTTTCGGTGACGGCGCTGAAAATCAAAAAAGCGATCGCAAAAGCCCAAGAAGCGGCTGCTTAATTAGCGGCTTTGCCACTGGCCGGCATTATGTGATACGAGATCGAACCCCGCTCCTTTGAGCGGGGTTTTTCGTTGTTTCGGGCAGGTTTATGGCTCGGGAACAGCGGCGGGGCAGGGCGATTGTGTCGCGGAGGCCGCCTCTTCCTAATCCCTCGCTCTGCGCGTATCTTGCGCGGATGATGCTCCGGTTTCGTCCCTCATTGGCAGGTCTCACTGCCCTGATCCTCGCGCTTTGCCTCGCTGCGACCAGCCTGACCATGGCCGTCGCGCGGGGGCAAACGCGGGTGGCGGGGGAGATCGTGATTTGCACGGGCTACGGCATCGCGACGCTGAGCGTCGATGCTGAAGGCCGCCCGACGGGCCCTGCGCATATCTGCCCCGATATGGCGCTGGGGCTGATCGCGGCGCTGGGGGCTGTGGCGCCGCTCGTGATCCGGCCTGAGGGTGAAGTCGCGGAGCTCTCGGTGGCGGCGCTGAAACATCGGGGCTCGCTCGCGCGTCAGCCCGCCCGCGCGCGCAGTCCGCCTGCTTTGATTTGAAGCCCACCCAACCATTCAAATCAAAGGACTAACAACTATGCTTATCAAATCTTTCGCGGCCTCTTGCGCCCTTTGCTTCGCAATCGCGGCCCCGGCCTTCGCTGATATCACCGTGTCGGATGCCTATGCGCGGGCCTCGACCCCGATGGCCAAATCCGGCGCAGCCTTTATGACGATCACGAACACTGGCGAGGCCGATCGCTTGATCGGTGTCGAATCTGACGCGGCTGACCGAGTCGAGTTGCACACGCATATCTCGGATGCGAACGGGGTGATGAAAATGACCCATGTCGAGGAGGGCTTCGAGATCCCTGCGCAAAGCACGCATCTTTTGGAGCGGGGCGGGGATCACGTGATGTTCATGGGCCTCACCGCACCGTTTGAAGAGGGCAAGACGGTCCATGTCACCCTGACCTTCGAGAAGGCAGGGCCTGTCGAGGTGGATATTCCGGTTGATCTGGCGCGCGGTGCAGCTGCGCCTGCGATGAAGATGGAAGGCCACGATATGAATGGTGGCGCGATGGAAGATCACGAGGGCCATGAAGGCCACGGGAACTAAGCGATCTGCCCCACCAAGACGCGTTTTGGTGGGGCGAGTCTTATAGCGCCGCGTTAGCCAAGCATCTCTTGGACCCATTGCGGCACCAGCACCGTCGCGGGCCCCTGACGGCTTACCTCAAACGCGCCGGACGAGGGCTCCAAGTTCAACTCCAAAGTTGATGCGCCTGCCTGTGCGGCAAATTCCACAAATCCGGCCGCAGGATAAACATTGCCGCTGGTCCCGATCGAGACAAACAGATCTGCGGTGGCGAGCGCATCGGAGATTTCTTCCATCCGGTAAGGCATTTCGCCGAACCAGACGATATCGGGCCGCGTTGTCGGGGCGCCGCATCCGGGGCAGCGATCCCCTACGACCATTTCCATTGGCGCATCGAATTGCACGTTACACTCGTAGCAGCGCGCCATCGCAAGCGAGCCATGCATATGGATCACCTCCTGAGAGCCTGCGCGCTCGTGCAGATCATCGACGTTTTGGGTGATCAACACCACCTCATGCCGGCCGTCCTCCTCCAGCCGCGCCAGCGCCGAATGGGCGGCGTTGGGCAGGGCTTCCGCCGCAGCCAGCCGCCGTGCGTTATAGAATCGGGTGACGGTGCGCGGGCTGCGCTCAAACGCTTCGGGCGTGGCGACATCCTCGACGCGGTGCCCTTCCCAGAGCCCATCCTCGGCGCGGAAGGTTTGCAGCCCGCTCTCCGCTGAAATCCCTGCGCCGGTCAAAATTACGATCTTCATTCTTCGCCTGCCTTCCCTTGCCATATCTTGGCCCGTATCCTGCGCGCATGACACATATTCTCATGCTTTGCCTTGGCAATATCTGCCGCTCCCCCGCCGCTGAAGCGATCACGCGCCAGCGTGCTGCCACGTGCGGGGTGCCTCTCACCCTTGATAGCGCAGGCACGGGCAATTGGCACGTAGGAGAGGCACCTTACGGCCCGATGCAGCGCGCCGCCCTTGCACGGGGCTATGATCTGTCAAATCTGCGGGCGCGGCAGCTCACCCTTGCGGATTTTTCGCGATTCGATCTGATTCTCGCGATGGATCGTGAAAATCTCGCCACCGCACGCGCTTTGTGCCCGCCAAACGCGAAAGCCACGCTGCGATTGTTTTTGGACACGCCTCCTGCGGGGGATATGAAAACGGACACCCAAGAGGTGCCCGATCCCTATTTTACCCGCGATTTTGAGGGCTGCCTCACATTGATTGAGCGCGGCGCAGAGGCTCTACTCGCCGCGCTGCCGCACTAGGCCATTCCGGAGGTGTCGCGCTCAACTCTGGAGAGCTTAGCCCCCGCAGAGCGCGCCAGCCCGTTCGCCGAAGGCTTTATAGCGCAGCCAGAAAGCCTCATCCGAGCGGTTGCTCGACTGGCGGATTTCCTGCGCCGAATGGGGATCTTTAAAGAATTTCGCTGCACGACGTTGATCCGAGCGCGACAGGCTTTGATCCGCGACCTGCTGGATACAGCCACACAAAGCTCGGTTCGCGGCCTTGCGATCCGTTTTCATGCATGCATTGCTGATTGCGCCCGCAGAGGCCGCCGAAGACCCCATCGCCATGGCCAGAACCATAGCTGCGAAAAATGCAGATTTCTTCATCTCGTGCCTCATGTTTCTAGGGCCTACTACCCGTTGTGCGATCCAACCGTGTGGCCCTTTTATGACTCGGATCTTAGCGAAACCTCGCGAAGATTTCAATGAAATAAGGCTCTGCCACAGCTTCCAAAGGGGTTCTGAGGCTGTTCAAGCGCCTCGCGCGGAGAAGGCCGTGGCCGCTCCGCGGGGGGGGTGTAGACGCTCCGCGGGGGATATTTAAACTCTCTGGAACGACAAGGGGCAGCGCTTGCCCGCAGGCGATGAATTATTCGATCACCTCAGCGGGGTAGCCAGCGGCTTTGAGCGCGGCGAGTGCGGTGGCTGCGGGCAGGCCGGAGACTTCGACCTCGCGCGCCTCCAGATCGACCTTGGCCCGCGCGCCGACCTCTTCGATCGCGGCTTCAATGGCCTTTTTGCAATGGCCGCAGGTCATATTGGGAACGGATAGGATCATGGAAGCCTCCGGGTTACGGCAATGGGGTCTTAGGTCTGGGGTGTGTCCAGATGTGGGGCTGCGGCGGGGGAAGGTCAATCGCCAAACTGCTGCGCGATGCGGCGCAACGTCGCCCAGACGATCAAGCGATGCGCCACACCGACAGGCAGCATATAGGCGCGCCCGAAGAGGTTGTGCGTGACCACCGAGGAGGTGATCGCAACCTCCGTTCTGTGCAAAGCGCCCTTTGGGTTCGGCGTCGCGGTGATACAGGTCATCACATCGAGATGCCTGTCGCGAGCCGAGAGCATAAGGCGCTGCGGCGTGATTTCCTCGATCAGGAAGAAATCGAGCTTATCACCAACCTGCGCGTGATCGCGCTGCGCGCCGGAAAACCCGCTGATACGCTCCACTCCGAAGCGCGCCGAGATCGCGTCGCGAATCTTAAACGCCAGCGCCATGCCCGGGAGGGGGCGGGCCATTGCGGCGTTCCATGCCTGCAATGCGGTGAGATCGCCAGCGACACTGCGGCTGCCCGAATGCAGATAGGCGCACTCATTAGCAGGGGCGAGCAGCCGTGCCGCATCGGGATAGGGAAGGGGGGCGTGAAAGCTGGCAGGCAGGGGCATCGGATCCATCGGTTTTCTCGGTATAATCCACGATCTGCCCACCCTGCGCCGCCCTGTCCGGCCCCGCAAGGCGCACCAATGTCGCAGCCCGCATCAAACCCCCTTCCCGACCCCTATTTTCCACGCTATATGCGCCCTATGACCCAGCTCGATCTCATCCGCAATTTCTCCATCGTGGCCCATATTGACCACGGCAAATCCACCCTCGCTGACCGGCTCATTCAATTGACCGGCACAGTGGCTGCGCGCGATATGAAGGCGCAGATGCTCGACAGCATGGATATCGAGCGGGAGCGCGGGATCACCATCAAAGCCAACACCGTGCGGATCGAATATCCGGCGAAGGATGGCAAAACCTATATCCTGAACCTGATCGACACCCCCGGTCACGTCGATTTCGCCTATGAGGTCTCCCGCTCGATGCGCGCGGTTGAAGGCTCGTTGCTGGTTGTTGATGCCTCTCAAGGGGTTGAGGCGCAGACTTTGGCGAACGTCTATCAGGCGATTGACGCGGGCCACGAGATTGTGCCGGTGCTCAACAAGGTCGATCTGCCCGCCGCCGATGTCGAAGCCGTGCGCGCGAATATTGAGGATGTCATCGGCATTGATGCCTCGGATGCGATTCCGATCTCGGCGAAATCCGGCCTCGGGATTCCGGATGTGCTGGAAGCTATCGTCACCCGTTTGCCGGCGCCCAAGGGCGACCGCGATGCGCCGCTCAAGGCGATGCTGGTCGATTCGTGGTATGATGCCTATCTCGGCGTTGTCGTGATGATCCGTGTCATGGACGGGGTGATCAAAAAGGGCGACAAGATCAAGATGATGCAAACTGGTGCCCTCTACGGCATCGATAAGCTCTCGGTTCTCAAGCCGCAGATGGTCGATATTGCGGAACTCGGGCCGGGCGAGATCGGCGTATTCACCGCGTCGATCAAGCAGGTTCGTGATACCCGCGTGGGCGATACAATCACCCATGAGCGCAAAGGCTGTGAAAAAGCGCTGGCAGGGTTCAAACCCGCACAGCCGGTGGTGTTCTGCGGCCTCTTCCCTGTGGATGCGAATGATTTCGAGCCGCTGCGCGACGCGATTGAAAAGCTCGCGCTTAACGATGCGTCCTTCAGCTACGAGATGGAAACCTCCGCCGCGCTTGGCTTCGGCTTCCGGTGTGGCTTCCTTGGCCTGCTGCATCTTGAGGTGATCCGCGACCGTCTGGAGCGCGAATATGATCTCGATCTGATCACCACCGCCCCCTCCGTTGTGTTCAAGCTGCACCTCAAGGATGGCGAAGTCCGCGAATTGCACAACCCCGCCGATATGCCCGATCTCACGCTGGTCGATCACATCGAGGAGCCTCGGATCAAGGCAACGATCATGGTGCCGGATGAATATCTCGGCGACGTGCTCAAGCTTTGCCAAGACCGTCGCGGCATCCAGCTTGATCTCACCTATGCGGGCGCGCGCGCGATGGTCGTCTACGATCTGCCGCTCGCGGAGGTCGTGTTCGATTTCTACGACCGCTTGAAATCGGTGACCAAGGGCTACGCCAGCTTCGATTACCAAATCTCGGAATACCGCGAAGACAATCTGGTGAAGATGTCGATCCTCGTGAATGACGAGCCGGTAGACGCGCTGTCGATCATGGTCCACCGCGACCGTGCCGAGGCCCGTGGCCGCGCGATGGTGGAAAAGCTGAAAGAGCTGATCCCACGGCATATGTTCAAAATTCCGATCCAAGCCGCCATCGGCGCCCGCGTGATCGCCCGCGAAACCCTCTCCGCGATGCGCAAAGACGTGACCGCGAAATGTTACGGTGGCGACGCGACGCGGAAGAAGAAACTGCTCGAGAAGCAGAAGGCCGGTAAGAAGAAGATGCGCCAATTCGGGAAAGTCGAGATCCCGCAAACCGCCTTCATCTCTGCGCTCAAGATGGACAGCTAAGAAAACCCCCGCCAGAAATGGCGGGGTTTTTGTTTGTTAACCCTTCCTTAACCATCCCGCCCACACCATCCTCTGATGGTGCGGTCCCTCTTCCTCCTGTTGCTCCTCTCCGCCTGTGGCGCCTCTCCCGCGCCGCAGTTTTTCGGGGCGGAGCGGCGGGAGGTGACATTGGAGGGGATAGAGTTCGTCGTGTTCCTCAAAGACGATGCCGCCGAGGTGGTGCGGATGGGCTATCTCACCCGAAAGGCGCGGGACCGTGTGCCGCCCCTGATGATCCGCGCGGCGGAGATGGTCTCGGGTTGCGAGGTTGTCGGGCCGCTGCGGGGCTGGGGGCGCTCGCCTGCCTTGCCGGGGGATACGGGCGAGGTACGGTTTGAGCTATCCTGCGGCGCGCTCTGACGTCATTGATCGGCCCGGCGCGGCATATTGAGATGGCCGCCGAGATGACTCAGATCAAGGCGCGCTGTGACATTCTCTGTTGAACTGGGGGTGCCTAGCAACGGAGTTCTGACATGCGCCTTTTCGGTATCATCTATGCCCTCACCGGCCCCACTTTGGCGGGGATCCTTGTTATCGTCGCCCTTGTTTTGGGCATGGTCGATGCGCGGTCGATCATCGTTGCCACGGCTGTCGGGACGCTCCTCGGGCTGCCCGCAGCATGGGTCATCGCGCGACAAATCGCGGATCGTTAACGGTATTGGAACTGTCTATGATTTAGATCAAAGGCAGATGCGGTTTCATGTGGTTGACGGTCGCAGCCTCTCACGAGGTGCGTTTGTATTGTGGCTCTGTTTGGTCTGGGTCACGTGTAACCAGTATGCCGCCCCTATTCGTCGGGGCGGCGTTTTCGATCCCTTGTCCGACAGGGGCCAGATTGGTGCTTACGTCAGGAAGGCTTCCAGCGCGGCCTCGACCTCGCGCGGTTTCTCGGCATGCAGCCAATGGCCGGCGCCCTCGATCCCTTCCAAAACCGCCTGCGGGAACAGCGCGTGGATCGTCGCATGCGCTTGGGGTTTCACATAGGCGGATTGGCTGCCGTAGAGGAACAGGCTCGGCTTGTCATAGGGGGCGCTTGGCAGCTCCGGCCAGCCCGTCACAGTGGTCATCGCCGCTCCGAGCACATCGAGGTTGAGTTTCCACCGCACGGGGCCGTCCCGCAGCTCCAGCGATTGCAACAAGAATGCCCGTGTGCCGGCATCGGAGACGCTTTCAGACAGCCGCCGATCCGCCTCGGCCCGCGAGGTGAGATCGTCGATCTTGAGCGCCTGCATCGCCTCGATCAGCCCGTCATGCGTGTGCTCATAGGCAACGGGCGCAATATCGGCGACCACCAGCCGCCGGACCAGCGCAGGCCGCGTCAGCGCCAGCACCATGGACGCTTTGCCGCCCATGGAATGCCCCATCACATCCATTTCGCCGCCCTCGGATGCGATTACCTCGGCCAGATCCTCGGCCATCGCGGGATAGCTGTGATCGTCATTCCAGAAGCTATCGCCATGGTTGCGCATATCCACCGCAACCACGCGGCGGGTTTTGGCCATATGTTTAGCAATCACCCCCCAGTTGCGCGCGGAGCCAAACAGGCCCGGCACGATCAAGAGCGGCGGGAGGGCGGAATCGGTGCCTTGGGCGATAGTATTGAGCATGGGCCTCACTTCAGATCAGAACGGGAGAGCGGCTTGGCGTGCAGCGCGCTGCGCAAGATGAGCGTGACACTCACCAGCGCAACATAGAGCAAGAGATACCAACTGCCAATTTTCGCGAAGGAGACACGCTCCCAAATGGTTTGGCCCGCGTAGAGCCATGTGCCGGTGAGCGTGCCGATATTCTCGGCGAGCCAGAGGAACAGGCTGGAGAGGAAGGCGGCGAGGGGCAGGGGCATCCAGTAATAGCGGCCGCTGGGCGTCATCCGGAACCAGATCCGCGTGCGCGCAAACAGGATCACGGTGGCGGCGATCAGCAGGTAGCGGATGTCGAAAATAAAGTGATGCGCGAAGAAATTGACGTAGATCGCAACGGCGAGGATCATCGTCACCCAGTAAGGCGGGTAGGGGGCAAAGCGCATCTCGAAAATGCGGATCACGCGCGCTTGGAACGAGCCGACAGAGGCATACATGAAGCCGGAAAACAGCGGCACGCCCATCAGTTTGAGCACCCCGGCCTCCGGATAGGCCCAGCTTCCGGCATGGACCTTGAACAGCTCCATTGCCGTGCCGGTGATATGGAACAGCAGGATCACCCGCGCCTCTTCCCACGTCTCGAGCCCCTTCCACAGGAACAGGGCTTGGGTCGCCACGGCGAAGACCACCAGCGCATCATAACGCGCGATGGGCCAGTCCGCCTGCCAGATCAGCTTGCTGCCGATGATGGCGAGCAGCAATAGCCCGCCAAACAGCGCCGCCCAGCCCATCTTTAGGACGAAGAGCACAGCTTCGACCGCCCAGACGGGGAGCAAAATGCGAACGCGGTCGCCGAGCCTGCGCTCGAGCGACCGCGTTGCGGTTTTCGGTGCTTGCGTCACCTGACCTGATTACAGGTTGGGATAGAGCGGGAATTTGGCGCAAAGTGCGGCGACTTCGGTGCGCACTTCTGCCTCAACGGCGTCGTTATCGTCTTCGCCATTTGCCGCGATCCCGTCGATGACCTTGACGATCATCCGCGCGATCTGACGGAACTCTTCCTCTTTGAACCCGCGAGTGGTGCCCGCCGGAGTGCCCAGACGGATGCCCGAGGTCACGGTCGGCTTTTCAGGGTCAAACGGGATGCCGTTTTTGTTGCAAGTGATATGCGCGCGGCCCAGCGCCTTATCGGTCACATTGCCCTTCACGCCTTTGGGGCGCAGGTCAACGAGCATGACATGGGTATCGGTGCCGCCGGTGACGATATCGAGGCCACCTTTCATCAGCTCATCGGCCAGCGCTTGCGCATTGGCGATGACTTGTTTCGCATAGACCTTGAACTCGGGGCGCAGGGCCTCGCCGAAGGCAACCGCCTTCGCCGCGATCACATGCATCAGCGGGCCACCTTGGATACCTGGGAAGATCGCGGAATTCACTTTCTTCGCGATATCCTCGTTATTCGTCAGGATCATGCCGCCGCGCGGACCGCGCAGGGTTTTGTGGGTCGTCGTGGTCGCCACATCGGCATAGGGGAAGGGCGAGGGATGCTCACCGCCCGCCACGAGGCCTGCGAAATGGGCCATATCGACCATCAGGTAAGCGCCAACGCTATCGGCAATCTCGCGGAATTTCGCGAAATCGATCTGGCGCGGAATGGCGGAGCCGCCTGCGATGATCATCTTTGGCTGGTGCTCTTTTGCCAGCGCTGCGATCTCTTCATAGTCGATCAGGTTGTCTTGCTGACGCACGCCGTATTGCACAGCGTTGAACCATTTGCCCGATTGGTTCGGGGCCGCGCCGTGGGTCAGGTGACCGCCGGAGGCAAGGTTCATCCCGAGGATGGTATCACCCGGCTTGATCAGCGCTTGGAACACGCCTTGGTTGGCCTGAGAGCCGGAGTTCGGCTGCACGTTCGCAAACTCACAGCCGAAAAGCTGCTTCGCACGGTCGATCGCCAGTTGCTCGGCCACGTCGACGAATTGGCAGCCGCCGTAATACCGCTTACCCGGATAGCCTTCGGCGTATTTGTTGGTCATCACCGAGCCTTGGGCTTCCATCACGGCAGCCGAAACGATGTTCTCGGAGGCGATCAGCTCGATCTCGTCGCGTTGGCGGCCGAGCTCGTTGCGGATCGAGCCGAACAGCTCGGGATCACGGGTGGAAAGTGCTTCGGTGAAAAAACCTGCGTCGCGTTGGGCGGTCATGGGCATCTCCTATGGACGTTCGCGGGTTCAATATCGCAGAATTCTTCAGGCTAAAAGCGTGCAATGCGACTATCGCACGTTTTGCTGCGGCAAAACGCCGGCGGTTGAGGGCCTGTGTTGCGGATCAAGGACTTGTGTTTCCGATCCGCGCTTGTCACAGCTAGGGGGTAACCGAGCGCAGGGAGCATGCTTTGGCTCAACCCCCCAATATCCATTTCGCGGCCTCCAATTCCGAGGTGGCGCAAACGGCGCTGACGGCGCTGACGCAGCGCTACGGTCAGGTGCCGCGCTACGCGGCGGATATGATCGTGGCGCTGGGCGGCGACGGGTTCATGTTGCAAACGCTGCACGATGTGGCGGGGCTTCCGGTCTACGGGATGAACTGCGGCACCGTCGGTTTTTTGATGAATGATTACAACGCAGAAGGCTTGATCGAGCGGCTTGACGCGGCGGAGGAGGCGGTGATCAACCCGCTGGCGATGCGCGCGGAGACGATTGACGGTCAGACCCATCAGGGCTTGGCGATCAACGAGGTGTCCTTGCTGCGCGCAGGGCCGCAGGCGGCGAAGTTGAAAATCTCGGTCAATGGCAAGGTGCGGATGGAAGAGCTGATCTGCGACGGGGCGATTGTCGCCACCCCCGCCGGATCGACAGCCTATAACTATTCCGCGCATGGGCCGATTTTGCCGATTGGCTCGGATGTGCTGGCTTTGACGGGGATCGCCTCGTTCCGCCCCCGCCGTTGGCAAGGGGCTATCTTACCGCGCTCTGCGGTGGTGCGGTTCGACGTGTTGGAACCGATCAAGCGGCCTGTGATGGCCGATGCGGATTCGCGCTCTGTTAAACCGGTCTCTTGGGTCGAGATCCGGTCAGAGCCTGCGGTGGAGCATAGGATTCTGTTCGATCCAGGGCATGGTTTGGAAGAGCGGCTGATGCGCGAACAATTTGCGTAATCGGCGGGTTTAGCGCTGGGTTAGCCCTCGGCGCCCCATCCGGCAATTTTGCGATACAGCGTGGAAGGGGCGACATCGAGCTCGCGCGCGGCGCGCGGCACAGAGTCGTTGTGCCGACGCAGTGCGGCTTTGATCACGGCACGCTCAATCTGGGCAAGGGTTTGCCCGGAGAGATCATAGCTCTGCGCGCCGTCCACGTCGTCACCCTGTTGTTGTTGTGGGCTCATTGCCTCAGGGGCGTTCGGTGTCTCGGTGCTGCCATCATCGCCACTTTGTGACGTCGGCGGGCAGATCATATGCGCTTCCAGAACGGGGCCGTCATGCATGACAACGGCAAGCCGGATCGTGTTGATCAACTGTCGCACATTCCCCGGCCAAGGATGCGCCGCTAATATGGTCGCAGCCGCATCGGAGATCTGCTCGAAGGGCTTGTTCTCTTCTCGGGCGATCCATCTGAGAACGTGCTTGGCGAGCGCAGGGATATCTTCGCTGCGTGCCCGCAGAGGCGGGATCGCAACGGGGACGACGTGGAGCCGATAGAAAAGATCCTCGCGCAACCGTCCGGCCTGTACTTCTTTCAACGGGTCGCATGAGGTGCCGCAGACGATCCGCGTATCGACTTGATAGGTCTTGTCGTCGCCCTTGGGGTAGATCGTTGCACTCTCCAAGAACGCGAGGAGCTTGGCTTGAAGGTGGAGGCTCATTTCGCAAATATCGTCGAGATAGAGCGTTCCCCCGTTTGCCTGCATTGCGGCCCCCGTTTGGCCCTCGCCCGCGCCTTGGAAGGCGTTTGGCGTATAGCCGCAAAACTCGCGCTCCATCTGCTCATTGGTGATGCCCGCGCAATGCACCGTCACGAAAGGGTTGCGGGCGCGGGGCGAAAGATCGTGCAGCGTTTGCGCGCAAAGCGCTTTGCCCGTGCCATTGTCGCCAATAATGAAAACAGGCGCGTGGGATTGGGCGGCTGAGCGCAGGCGCTCAAAGGTGCGTTTCATCACCTCCGACGTCCCAATAAACAAACCCGGTGTGCCGTTGCGCGGCGGCAGTTGCAGGCGCGCGGCGGCAACTGCCTCCACCAGACGCGCCTCGTCGAAGGGTTTGACAAGGACATCCTGCGCACCCGCATGAATAGCTTCCACCGCGTGCGGGACGGAGCGATCCGACGTTAGAGTGATAACGGGCAGATTGGGCCGTTGGGCGTGCAGCTCTCGCATCAGATCGAGGCCGTTCCGATCCGATATCATGAGGTCGAGCAAGACGAGATCGGGGCGAAGCGCGTGAAAAACAACCAAGCCTTCCTCTGCGGTTGCAGCACTTTCCACGCGGTATCCCGCATCGGTCAGGGCTGCCCCATATATCCTTCGCAAGGCGGCCGAGTCCTCGATGATCAGGATGGCTTGCTTGCGATACGGCATCAGTCGCTCTCCGCGCGCTTAGAGTGAACCCGCTTAGCCACATGTCCATAGGATACCTCTCCAGAAAAACC
Organism: Paracoccaceae bacterium; assembly: GCA_048262715.1. Taxonomy (GTDB): domain Bacteria; phylum Pseudomonadota; class Alphaproteobacteria; order Rhodobacterales; family Rhodobacteraceae; genus Albirhodobacter. The sequence goes on along the minus strand of JBLXEV010000003.1, from coordinate 190,016 downwards.
GTTCTTGGATGTCCTAATTGGGGGCATACGCGCGTCCTTCATGAGGCGTTCCTGCCCTCATCTTTCCGAGCAACGCGGCGGAATGCAAGCTTTGGAAGCGGGCTTACTTGACGTTAACGTATCTTTGCCGCGCAACGGCAGAAATCCGCAGATCCTAGCGAATGGATCGGCGGATTCCTCATTACGCGCGTTTTAACCGCACGTGGTTGTGTATTGACGGCTTAAGAGTGCGCCTGCGCGTAGCCCATCTGCTTGAGCGCGGTGGTGATCTCGTCCAGCACGGCCGGATCATCAATCGTTGCGGGCATTTTGAACGGCTTGCCATCGGCAATCGCCACCATCGTCCCCCGCAGGATCTTGCCAGACCGTGTTTTGGGCAGGCGCTCTACGACACAGGCGAGTTTGAACGCCGCCACGGGGCCGATCTGGTCGCGCACCCGTTTCACACAATCCTTCACGATCTCCTCGGGCGCACGGGAGCAGCCCGCATTGAGGCACAGGAACCCCATCGGGGCCTGCCCCTTGAGCGGATCCCCAACCCCGATCACCGCACATTCCGCAACATCGGGATGCCCTGCCAGCACCTCTTCCATTGCCCCTGTCGACAGACGATGCCCCGCGACATTGATCACGTCATCGGTGCGCGACATGATGTAGAGATAGCCATCCGCATCAATATAGCCTGCGTCGCCCGTCTCGTAATATCCGGGGAAGCGCTCCAGATAGCTTTTGCGGAACCGTGCCTCGGCGTTCCAAAGTGTCGGCAGGGTGCCCGGCGGCAGCGGCAGCTTGATCGCGATCGCGCCCAATTCCCCCGCAGGCAGCGGCTGGCCACCCTCATCCAACACCTGCACATCATAGCCCGGCATCGGCACGCAGGGGCTGCCCACCTTGGTCGGCAGCTCTTCGATCCCCAAAGGGTTCGCCGCAATCGCCCATCCGGTCTCGGTCTGCCACCAGTGATCGATCACCGGAATCCCCAAATGCTTTTGTGCCCATTCCACCGTATCAGGGTCGGCCCGCTCGCCCGCAAGATAGAGCGCGCCCAGCCCGCCGAGGTTATACTCCTTGATCAGCTTGCCTTCGGGATCCTCCCGTTTGATCGCGCGCAGGGCGGTCGGCGCGGTGAAGAAGCTCTTCACCTTATGGTTCTGGATCACCCGCCAGAACGTGCTCGCATCCGGCGTGCCAACGGGCTTGCCCTCAAACACAATCGTCGTCGCGCCTGCAATCAGCGGCCCGTAGCAAATATAGCTGTGGCCGACGACCCAGCCGACATCGGAGGCCGCCCAGAACACATCGCCCGCAGTGATATTGTAGATGTTCTTCATCGACCAATCGAGCGCGACAAGATGCCCCGCCGTGGCGCGCACCACGCCCTTGGGCTGGCCCGTGGTGCCAGATGTGTAGAGGATATAGGCCGGATGATCGCCCGAAACCGGCACGCATTCCGCAGGCTCAACCCCGTATTGGAAGCCGTGCCAGTTGAAATCACGCCCCTCGATCAGCTTCGCAACCTCTTGCTCGCGCTGGAAAATCACGCAGAAATCGGGCTTATGCGTGGCCCCGTCAATTGCCGCATCCAGCAAGGGCTTGTAATGCACCACGCGGTTGGGCTCCAAGCCGCAGGAGGCCGCGATGATCGCCTTGGGTTTCGCATCGTCAATCCGCACGGCAAGCTCATGCGCGGCGAACCCGCCGAACACGACCGAATGGATCGCGCCCAATCGCGCGCAGGCCAGCATCGCCTCCAGCGCCTCCGCGATCATCGGCATGTAAATGATGACACGGTCGCCTTTCTCAACGCCCTTCGCCCGCAGCGCGCCTGCCAGCGAGGCCACGCGGGTTTGCAACTCGGCATAGGTGATGCCCTTGGTCGAATGGGTGATCGGGCTGTCATGCAAGATGGCGACTTGCGCGCCGCGCCCCGCCGCAACATGGCGATCCACCGCATTCCAGCAGGCGTTCACTTGCGCGTCTTTATACCATTCATGGAGCGGCGCGGCCTCGTCAAACAGGGCCTTGGAGGGGGGCTTTACCCAGTCAATCGTTTCCGCAGCATCCATCCAGAATTGCTCCGGATCGGCCTGCCAGCCCGCGTATACGCTCTTATAGTCCATAGATGCCTCCTCCAAGTTGCAACCTTGTTAGGAAGCGAAACGGAGTCGTGCAACGATCTTGACGATAGGGAAGTGGGTGTCGGGCAGAAATTTGCAGAATCTGGCCGATTTGGACTGCAAATATTTGCAAATATTCCGTAATTATTCAGGTATTTTAAAATACGTCGCAGAGTTTGCAAACTTCCCCGCGGGGAACCTCGCCCGCGGCGCTGGGCGCGGCGGACGAGGGGAGTGTTTGGCTTGCGGCGATCTTAGCCGTAATGGGTGACTGGCGTGCCTGCGATGGCGGACATATTCAGCAGCCCGCGCGCGGTGATCGAAGGGGTCACGATATGGGCTTTGTTGCCCATCCCCATCAGGATCGGCCCGACTTCAAGCCCGCCCGCTTTCATCTTCAGGATGTTGCGCACGCCAGAGGCCGCATCGGTATTGGCAAAGACCAGCACATTCGCCGCCCCGCCAAACCGCGTGCCCGGCAACAGCCGATCCCGCAGCGCCGGATCAAGCGCCGCATCGACATGCATTTCACCCTCATAGCAGAAGTCTGGCTCGCACGAATCCAGCATTTCCAACGCTGCGCGCATCCGGCGACCGGAATCGGTGTCCTGATTGCCGAACTGACTATGCGAGCACAGCGCGATCTTCGGGGTGATCCCAAAGCGCCGCACGTGGCGCGCCGCGCCGATCACCGTGGCGGTGATTTCTTCTGGCGTCGGCTCGTGGTGGATATGCGTGTCGGCGACGAACAGCGGCCCGTCTTCCAAAATCATCAAGGACAGGGCGCCCGTCGGGTGCAGACCATCGCGCGCCAGCACTTCACGGACATATTTGAGGTGCCAGTGATATTGCCCGAATGTGCCGCAGATCATGCTGTCGGCCTCGCCTCTATGCACCATGATCGCCGCAATCGCGGTGGTATTGGTGCGCATGATCGCGCGCGACAGATCCGGCGAAACGCCGCGCCGTGCCATCAGCTGGTGATAGGTTTCCCAGTAATCGCGGTAGCGCGGATCGTTTTCGGGGTTCACGATTTCCAGATTGTCGAGGTTGAGCGGCAGGCCCGCCCGCTCACAGCGCATCTCGATGACTTCGGGACGGCCGATCAGGATCGGGCGATCCGTCGTCTCTTCCATCATCGCATTCGCGGCGCGCAGCACGCGCTCGTCCTCGCCTTCCGCAAAGACGATTTTCCGCGTCGCGGTGGCTGCGGCCTCAAACACGGGCCGCATCAGCATCGCCGATTTGAACACCGAGCCATCGAGCTTTTGCTTATAGGCAGCAATATCGGCCAGCGGGCGCGTCGCCACGCCGCTTTCCATCGCGGCCTTGGCCACGGCGGTCGCGACAACGCCGATCAGGCGCGGGTCGAACGGTTTGGGGATCAGGTAATCGGTGCCGAAGGTCAACTTCTCCCCGCGATAGGCGGCTGCGGCTTCTGCCGAAGTCGTCGCGCGGGCAAGGGCGGCGATGCCCTCGATACAGGCGATCTGCATCTCGTCATTGATCTGCGTCGCGCCCACATCCAGCGCCCCACGGAAGATAAACGGGAAGCAGAGCACGTTATTGACTTGGTTCGGGAAATCCGAGCGCCCTGTCGCCATGATCGCATCGGGCGCGACAGCGCGCACCGCATCGGGATGGATCTCGGGGTTCGGGTTCGCCAGCGCGAAGATGATCGGCGCAGGGGTCATTTTCGCGACCATCTCTGCCGTCAAGACGCCGGGGCCGGAGAGGCCGAGGAACATATCCGCGCCGTCGATCACCTCGTCCAGCGTGCGCTTATCGGTCGCCTGTGCATAGGCAGCCTTCTGCGGGTTCATATCCTGCTCGCGGCCTTCATAAACGAGGCCGTGAATATCGCAGAGCCAGACATTCTCGCGTTTCACACCGAGCTTCAGCAGCATGTTCAGGCAGGCAATCCCCGCCGCGCCGCCACCGGTCGAGACGATCTTGATGTCCTCGAACCGCTTGCCCTTGAGCTTCAGCGCATTCGTTGCCGCAGCGCCCACGACGATGGCCGTGCCGTGCTGGTCATCGTGGAAGACCGGAATGTTCATCCGCTCGCGGCAGATTTTCTCGACGATGAAACAATCAGGGGCTTTGATGTCCTCAAGGTTGATCGCGCCGAAGGAGGGCTCCATCGCGCAGACGATTTCGGCCAGCTTGACGGGATCCGCCTGATCCAGCTCGATATCGAAGCAGTCGATATTGGCGAATTTCTTGAACAGAACCGCCTTGCCTTCCATCACCGGCTTGGACGCCAGCGCGCCGATATTGCCGAGGCCGAGAACGGCGGTGCCGTTGGTGACAACCGCCACCAGATTGCCGCGCGAGGTATAGCGCGCTGCGGTCGAGGGATCGGCTTTGATCTCAAGGCAGGCTTCGGCCACGCCGGGAGAATAGGCGCGCGAAAGATCGCGGCCATTGGCCAGCGGCTTGGTCGCGCGGATCTCCAGCTTACCGGGTTTCGGGAATTCGTGATAGTCCAGCGCTTCTTGGCGTGCGCTGTCGTTACGGGTATCGTCCATGCTCTCCTCCGAGGGGCCGTTCGGAAACTGGTTTACCATTAAACTATGCCGTGATGAAAGGGAATGCCTTCCTTTTCGGCGCGATTTGCCTGAAGGGTCAAAAAAACGCGGTGCTGACTTGCCCGCGCGCCGTGACGGGCGCACACTCGCGCGATACATCTGATGACATTGCATTCTGGAGGCCTCAATGCCGCACCCCGCTGATTTGCCGAACGCCCTCATAGATGCCGCGCGCGAGGTGCGTGAAAACGCCTATGCGCCCTATTCGAAATTCAAGGTTGGTGCCGCGCTGCGGGGGAAATCGGGTGCGGTCTATGTCGGCGTGAATGTCGAGAATGTCGCCTATCCCGAGGGCACCTGCGCGGAGGCGGGGGCGCTTGCGGCGATGGTCGCGGCGGGCGAGACAGAGTTTGTGGAGGCCGCCGTGATCGCCGATTGCCCCGCGCCCTTGCCCCCCTGCGGCGGGTGTCGCCAAAAGCTGGCCGAGTTCGGCAAGGCAGGCGCACAGGTCACCCTCGCGACGCTGGACGGGCAGCGATTGGTGATGAGCGTGGGCGATCTGTTGCCCGGAAAGTTCGAGCTGTCCCATATGGATAAGGCGAAATGAGCTTCGATGCCCGTTCGATCCTGACGCGGCTGCGCGATGGCGGCGGCTTGCCCGAGGATGCCGCGCAATGGCTTGCGCGGGGGCTGGCCGATGGTTCGGTCTCGGATGCGCAGGCGGGGGCCTTCGCGATGGCGGTCTGCCTCAAGGGCCTCGATATGGAAGAGCGCGTCGGCCTGACGCGGGCGATGCGCGACAGTGGCCAAGTGCTGGATTGGGATCTGGGCGGGCCTGTAGTGGATAAGCATTCCACTGGCGGGATCGGGGATTCTGTCTCGCTTTTGCTGGCGCCCGCGCTCTCGGCTTGCGGTGTTTTTGTGCCGATGATTTCGGGGCGCGGGTTGGGCCATACCGGCGGGACGCTGGATAAGATGGAATCCATTCCGGGGTATCGCGCGCTGCCCGGGCCGGAGGTGCTGCGCCGTGTTGTGTCCGAGGTCGGTTGCGCGATTGTGGGCGCGACGGAGGATATCGCCCCCGCCGATAAGCGGCTCTACGGGGTGCGCGACGTGTCGGGAACGGTGGAGAGCATTGATTTGATCACCGCCTCGATCCTGTCGAAAAAACTCGCGGCGGGGCTGGATGCGCTGGTGCTGGATGTCAAGGTCGGATCCGGCGCGTTTATGGTCAGCATGGAGGCGGCGCGCGAGTTGGCGCGCTCGCTCGTGGCGGTTGCCAATGGCGCGGGCTGCAAAACCTCGGCGCTGATTACCGATATGAACCAATCCCTTGGGCAATCGGCCGGCAATGCGCTGGAGGTGATCGAGGTGCTGGAAACGCTCACCGGCACCTCTGTCAACGAGGCGCTTTGGGATGTGACGGCGGCGCTGGGCGGCGAGGCTTTGTATCTGGCGGGGCTTGTGCCGAATATGGATGCGGGCGTTGATATGATTGACGAGGCTCTGGAATCTGGCCGCGCGGCGGAGCAGTTCGGCCGGATGGTGGCGGCGCTTGGCGGACCGCATGATTTTGTCGAGCATTACCCTGATCGTTTGCCTGCTGCCCCTGTGATGTGGACTGTGCGTGCGCCGCGCGATGGGATCGTGGCGCGGATCGACGCGCGTGCCATCGGGATGGCGGTTGTCGGCTTGGGCGGCGGGCGCCGCGTGGGCACGGATAAGGTGAACCCTTCGGTCGGGTTCTCCGGCTTGGCTTCGCTGGGCGAAGGGCTGGAGGCAGGCGAGCCGATGGCGCTGATCCATGCCGCGTCCGAGGCGGAGGCGCAACGGGCCGAGGCGGAGTTTCTCGCGGCCTATACGATCACGAATGAGGGCGCGGAGGAGCCGCCTCTGATCGTTGAGCGGATCGGGCATAAGGATGTCGCTGCGCGAAGGGCGGGGGGCGCACTATGACACGGGCCTTTTTGATCGTGATGGATAGCGCCGGGATTGGCGGCGCTTTGGATGCGGATGCCTATTTCAACGATGGGCTGCCCGATACGGGCGCGAATACGATTGGCCATATCGCGCAGGCCTGTGCCGCAGGGCAGGCGAAGGAGGGGCGCAGCGGCCCGCTGCACATGCCGCACCTTGATCGGCTGGGGTTGGGCGCGGCGATCAAACTCGCCTCAAACCTTGAGGCCCCTAATTTGGGTGCTCCGCCACGGGGGTTTTATGCGGCGGCGAGTGAGGTCTCCAAGGGCAAGGACACCCCATCGGGCCATTGGGAAATGGCAGGGGTTCCGGTGCCATGGGAGTGGCATGTGTTCCCCAATGAGACCCCCTGTTTCCCCAAGGATCTCACTGATCTGGCCGCAAAACTCGCGGGCTGTGCGGGCATCTTGGGCAATCGCCATGCCTCTGGCACCGCGATCATTGATGACCTCGGCGCGGAGCATCTGCGCACGGGGTGGCCGATTTGCTACACCTCCGTCGATAGCGTGTTCCAGATCGCCGCGCATGAGGAGGCCTTCGGGCTGGAGCGGCTGATTACGCTCTGCGAAGACCTTGCGCCGCATCTCCATGCGATGCGCGTGGGCCGTGTGATCGCGCGGCCGTTTACGGGCAATGTGGGCGCGTTCGAGCGCACCCCGAACCGCCGTGATTTCGCGATTGATCCGCCAGCAAAGACCTTGCTGGATTGGGCGCATGAGGCGGGGCGGCCAACCCATGCGATCGGCAAGATCGGGGATATTTTCTCGCATCGCGGGGTGGGCAAGCTGTGGAAGGGCAAATCCGACGCGGATCTGCTGGAGCATCTTGTGCGCTTGGGCAGCGCCGCGGAAGAGGGCAGTCTGACCTTCGCCAATTTCGTTGAATTCGACAGCCTCTACGGCCACCGCCGCGACGTCTCGGGCTATGCCCGCGCGCTGGAATGGTTCGATACGGGCGTTGGGCGCTTTTTGGCGACGCTTGGCCCTGACGATCTCGCGATTTTCACCGCGGATCACGGCAATGATCCGACATGGCACGGCACCGATCACACCCGCGAGCGGGTGCCGGTGCTGTGTTCCGGTTTGGGCATGGGCACGGCGGGGCAGGTCGCCTTTGCAGATATCGGGGCCACAGTGGCGGACTATCTCGGGCTCGGCCCGCGCGGGGCAGGGCGTAGCTTCCTGCCGTTAAAGATTTGATTTGAAAGGAACACTATGACTGAGCATCTGACCGTTGTGGATCACCCTTTGGTGCAGCACAAACTCTCCTTGATGCGGGACAAGGGCACCTCGACCGCCAGCTTCCGCGCGCTTTTGCGCGAGATCAGCCTGCTGCTGGCCTATGAGGTCACGCGCAATCTGCCGATGGAAATGCGCCGGATCGACACGCCTGTGTGCCCGATGGATGCGCCCTTCCTGGAGGGCAAAAAGCTCGCGCTTGTGTCGATCCTGCGGGCGGGCAACGGGCTGTTGGATGGCATTTTGGAGCTGATCCCCGCCGCGCGTGTGGGGTTTGTCGGGCTCTACCGCGATCCAGACACGCTTGAACCTGTGCAATATTACTCAAAGCTGCCCGCCGAGTTGGAGGGCCGGATGACCATCGTCGTCGATCCGATGCTTGCTACGGGGAATTCGTCGGTTGCGGCGCTGGATCTGATCAAGGCTGCTGGGGCGAAGAATATCCGCTTCTTGTGCCTTCTGGCCTCGCCCGAGGGCATTCAGCGGATGAAAGAGGCGCATCCAGATGTGCCGATTGTCACAGCATCTGTGGATGAGCGTATCGACGACCATGGATATATTGTTCCAGGCCTAGGGGATGCGGGCGACCGCATGTTCGGCACAAAATAAGCCGTTTCTGCTTTACTCTGTGGCAATTTTGCGGCAATTTTGCGGTTAAAATAAGCGGGGGCAGTGATGCGGTTTGGTAAGCTAGTGACGGTTTCAATGGTGGCGGCTGCTTTCGGTGGTGGCGCGGGCTTCGCGCGCGGCCTGGAGGTTGACGGGCCGACCGAGATTCCGCCCTCGTCCTATTCTGGGCGTCAATATGTCGATAGCAGCGGCTGCGTTTTCGTGCGGGCGGGTTATAGCGGTGCCGTAAGCTGGGTGCCGCGGGTGACCCGCTCGCGCGAGCAGCTTTGCGGATATAAGCCGACGCTTGCGGCAGGGGCTCCGCGCATCGACATCGCCAAATCGGCATCGGTGCCCCCTGCTACCGAAGCGCCGATGACCACGAGCATGGCCGCGAAAGCGATGGCGCAGGCTGCCCCCGTGCCCGCCCCTGCGCGGGTTACCCCGCCGCGCGCCATGGCGGCTCCCGCTCCCGTTCGGATGAGTGCACAGCCGCAGCAGGTTGCCTCTGTCGCGCCGCAGATGCCGCGCGCTGTCATGCCCGCACCGCGTCAGGTGGCACAGACGCAGGGCGCGATGATGCCGCAGGGCGGATCGGCCTATGTGTCACCTTACGCAGTGAATGGCGGCGGGGTTGCGCCTCAGCCCGCCACGCCGCAGCAGGCATATGTTCCGCAAAACTATGGCACTCAAAACTACGGCCCCGTCCTGACGGGGGGGAGTGGCTACCGCGCGACCGTTATGCCGCAGATGACCGAGGTGGTTATCGTGAGCGAAGAGCGGCTGGATTTCTTCAGCGGCTGCTCGAAGGGCGGTGCGGGGGCGTATAAATATCGCCTCAGCGATGGTCGCTCCGTGGTACATTGTTCCGGCGCGGCGCGCGATCCGGTCCGCGCGATTAATTCTGCAGGCATCGCGGGGCTGCGCGTGGCGCAGTCCGGGATGGCGCCGCAGGTCGCAAGCCGTTCCGCGCAATCCCCCGTAGCGGTGCGCGGCGCGTATATTTCCGGCGTGACGGGCCAGCCGCTCAAACGCGGCGTGTTCGGTGGCGTCACTGCGCCGCAACCCCAATATCAACATCCGGGCTATGCCCCGCCGCTGATTGGCGGAACGGGCTATGCCGCGCAAGCCGGGGCCTATGCGCCAGCCTTTGTCGCCCCGCAAGCGCCGGCCTATCAAGCGCCCGCCTATAGCGCGCCGAGCACCCCCTCGGGTTATGTCTCGCCCTATGCGGTTAGTCCCTCGGCCATGGTGACACCGCAAGCGCAATCCGTGCGCGCTGTGAAGCCGCCCAAGGGCTATAAGGTGGCTTGGGAAGATGGTCGGCTAAACCCGCGGCGCGGACCCCAGACGTTTGCGGGCAATGTGCAAATGGCGCAGCTCTGGACCGAAACAAGCCCCGCTTGGCTGGTGGGGACACGGCGCTGAGCTAGACGACGGGTGCGTGTGCGGTAATTATTTACAGCACCTACGCTACACTCTGGATCGAGCGCTTTGGATCGGAAAATAGCGAGTTCTTGCAATGACCTCTGTTCAAAGCCTGCTCTCTCTGAGCGGCATATTTCTTCTGGCGTGCTGCAGCCCGGGGCCGGTCTTCCTTCTCATCGCCTCGACGTCAGCGCAGAGAGGTCGCGCGGATGGAGTTCGTGTCGGGCTCGGGGTCGCGAGCGCAACTTTCGTTTGGGCTTCGTTCACAGTTCTGGGGTTGGGGGCCATCCTAGCATCGGTCGTATGGGCGCAAAGCGCGCTCCGACTGGTCGCGGGCCTTTATCTGCTTTGGCTCGGCATTGGCATGGTGAGAAACAGTCTACGTGCAAAGCCTAAAGCTGTTGGTCTGGAGTCCTTACGCCGTGCCGCCTTCGGCAGCGGATTTATCGCAAGCATAACCAACCAGAAGGCACTCGTCTTTTTTGGCAGCGCTTTCGCCTTTACCTCTCCCGCGCAGCCGACGCTCGACTATAATGTGGCGGCTGTCATCGTGCTGACCGTGTTGTCAGCGCTATGGCACAGCTCTCTTGCTGTCATTTTTGCAACCCCAGCGTTGCAACGCGGATATCAATCACTGAAACGCCAGATTGACCTTTGTGTCGGCGTCCTGCTGGCATGCCTTGGCGGGGGAATGCTCACGCAAGCTTTGCGCAAGGGGGGATGATTTTAGGGAGGATAGTCATACACTATGCTCCCATCAGCCTTGCTTCACGGCATACGCATATAGTTCCAGAAACGTCCGTTTTGGGAAGGCTGTCAAAAACGGCCGTGAGCGCAATTGGCGCAATCGCAACAAAAGCGCATTTCGTCCCATGTCGCGGACCGTTGCGCGCGCTGTGGTGAGGGCGGGTTTCAGTGCCTAGCCGTCGCAGATTGTTTGCAGCGCGATCCAATCGGAATCGGCCAGAACGGGTTCGGGGGCGGGGGCGCCTTTGAACGGATCGGCCTCGATAAGCCCCAGCACAGTCTCACCGCTCGGGTCGAGCGAGAAGGCGTAGGGTGTGGAGGACACGCCGACTTTGGCGAATTCCGCCAGTAGGGCTTCGTTCTGGGCGCGGGTCATAGCGGGGGGCTTTGCGGCTTCGCTCAACAGATATTCGCCATATCCGCGCAGGGTCTCGCGCGGGATTTCGCCCGTGGTCAGCAGGCTGAAAGAGGTCCCGAACCCTGCCCATTCGAGAAGCGATACGAGCGGATCCGTCTTTTCTGCTGCGAGCTCTGCGGCGATGATATGGCCCGCGACAACCTCCGGTGTGTCTTGCGCGGCCAGCAGCGGCAGGCCCACGGCCACGACACGGCCGGGTAGGCGGCGCACGCCGGTAAGAGCTTGCGGCAGCACAGCGATTTCATCCGCGCCTTTGATCCGTGCGGCGAGGCGGGCCAGCGCGGCATCCCCTTGCGTGCTGTGGCACGGGGCACCCGTCAGCGTCACCAAATCTGCCAAAGCCATCCGCCCGATTTCTCCGCGCTTGGCATAGGGCGCAACATCGGCCACGTGCCGCGTTGTGGCGCCGGGCAACCACAGGATCGCGACCAGCGCGAAGAAGGCCGCTGCCCCGCCTGTGAGCTTACCGCGCAGCCGACCGGGATGGGGACGGCGCGATTCAATCTTGGCCTGCACCTTCTCAATCGCACTGACCATCGTCTCATCGTCGATTTCCAGCTCCTCATCCTGCTCCGCGCCCTCTTCTAAAGTGGAGGGGGCGAAGCGGGCGGGCATTTCTTTGGGGTTGAGGCGGTGGATCGCGGGGAGCGACCAGTGCGCCAGCGCGCGGTCCGAGCGCTCGTCCGAGAGCACCAAGGTTGCCTGCCCAAAGGACACGATCACGCCACGGCGCTGGGCGGTGGCGGTTTCGCGCCAGATGCCGGAACATTCGAGCCGTTGAAATTCGGGAAGCGCGGTCATGGGTAAAGCGCGATCATTGCGGGTGCCTGCTGGTTATCTGCTCGCGGAGCCCTTGCGGGAGGCTTTCCGGTGGGCCTTTTGGGGGTCCTTATCGGGGCCATTCTCCTCTGCTGAGCCCTAGGATAGCGCTTGGGGCGCGGGGGTCAACTCGGGGATGCGGAACGGCCGGAATATGGGGGCGGAATATGGGTGCGATATGGGCGGGTTCGGGGCGGTATCGCGGGCGCTCTGCGGGGCTACTCAAGCGCGCGGATTGGCGCTAGGGTCGCGCTATGATCATCTCGCGCGGTCGCCGCTATATCTTCGTGCATATCCCCAAAACGGGCGGCACCGCTCTCAGCCTCGCGCTGGAGGGGCGGGCGATGGCGGAGGATATCTTGATCGGCGATACGCCCAAGGCCGAGCGCAGGCGCGGGCGGCTCAAGGGGATCGCGACGCGGGGGCGGATCTGGAAGCATTCGACGCTGGAGGACGTGATCGGGTTGATCACACCTGAAGAGGCGGCGGCGTTTTTCACCTTCACGCTGGTGCGCAACCCGTGGGACCGGATGGTGAGCTATTATCATTGGCTGCGAGCGCAGAGTTTCGCGCATCCGGCGGTGGAGCTTGCGAAAACCCTCGAGTTCAGCGCCTTTCTGAATGCGCCGCAGACCGTCGCCGCGTTCACGCGCGCGCCCTACGGCAGCTACCTGCGGCTGAACGGGGTGGAGCATTGCTCGGCCTTCGTGCGGCTGGAGCATTTGGCCGAGGACCTTGCTCCTGTCGAGGCGCATCTTGGGTTCTCGCTGGGCGAGATCGCGCGGGTGAATGCCAGTGATCGGGGGCGCGATTGGCGCGGGTATTACACGCAGGCGGATGCCGCGCTTGTGGGCCGGATCTGCGCGCCCGATGTGGCGCGGTTCGGCTATGCGTTCTGAGTTCGGCTGAGCCGAGGCGGTGCCAGATATGAAAAGAAGCCGGGCGCGATGGCCCGGCTTCGTTTCATTTTATAGGCGGCTCATTTTAGGCGGGCTCAGGCGGCGGCTTTTCCGGTGCCGTAGCGGCCATAGAAGGTCTCGCCGGAGGCGGCCATGTCGCGCAGCAGCTTCGGCGTGGTGAACCGTGTGCCGTAGCGCTCGGTCAGCTGATCGCAGATTTCCACCGCACGACCCGCGCCGAGGATATCGAGCCACGAGAACGGTCCGCCCGACCAAGGCGCAAAGCCCCAGCCCAAGATCGCGCCGACATCGCCTTCGCGGATATCGGTCAACACACCATCCTCGAACGCGCGTACAGCTTCCAGCACCTGCGCCATCAACAGGCGATGCTGGACTTCATGCAGCTCGGGCTGTTCCTCGGCCTGCGGATACTGCGCCGCCAAACCGTCCCAAAGGCCCGTGCGTTTGCCGCCCTCATAGGCGTAGAACCCCGCATCGGCTTTCTTGCCCATCCGGCCCTGATCGGCCATCCAGAACAGCACCTCATCCACGGCGCTATCGGGATAGGCATCGCCCATCGCGGCCTTCGTCGCCTTGGCGATTTTCACGCCCAGATCAATCGAGGTCTCGTCCACGAGTTGCAGCGGGCCGAGCGGCATTCCGACCATTTTCGCGGCATTCTCCACCAGCACCGGGCTGACCCCCTCGGCGACCATCCGCATCCCTTCGTTGAGGTAGGGGATGATGCAGCGGTTGGCGTAGAAGAAGCGCGCATCATTGACGACGATCGGTGCCTTGCGGATCTGGCGCACGAAATCGAGCGCCTTGGCCACAGCGGTATCGCCGGTTTTCTCGCCTTTGATGATCTCGACCAGCATCATCTTATCGACGGGCGAGAAGAAGTGGATGCCGATGAATTGCTCAGGGCGCGCGGAGGCTTTTGCAAGATCCGAGATCGGCAGGGTGGAGGTGTTGGTCGCGAAGATCGCATCCGAGGGGATCACGGCTTCGGCCTGTGCGGTGACGCCTGCTTTGACCTTGGGATCCTCAAAAACCGCCTCAACGATCAGATCGCAGCCTTTCAGCGCGGCATAATCGGTGGTGGCGGTGATCCGGCCAAGCACCTCTTCCTTCTTCTCGGGCGTGACCTTCTTGCGCGAGATCCCCTTATCGAGGATGCCTGCCGAATAGGCCTTGCCGCGATCCGCCGAGTCTTGCGCCGCATCAATCAGCACAACCTCAATACCCGCATTGGCGGAGACATAGGCGATGCCGGCCCCCATCATGCCCGCGCCGAGGATACCGACTTTCTTGACGGTTTGATCCGCGACAGATGGCCGGTTCGCGCCTTTTTCCAACGCTTCTTTATTGATGAAGAGCGAGCGGATCATCGCGGAGGAGGAGGGGTTCAACAGCACATTGGTGAACCAGCGCGCCTCAATCGACAGCGCCGTATCAAACGGCACCAAAGCGCCCTCATAGACCGCCGAGAGCAGGGCCTTCGCCGCCGGATACACCCCGAGGGTTTTGGCATGGACCATCGCGGAGGCGCCGACGAAGGTCATGAAGCCCGCCGGATGATAGGGCGCGCCGCCGGGCATTTTATAGCCCTTCGCATCCCATGGTTTCACCAGATCGGCGTCTTTCGCGCCCAGCACCCAAGCGCGCGCGGCCTCCACCGGATCGGCCACGACCTCGTCGATGATCCCCGCCGCTTTTGCGGATTTCGGATCGGAGAGCTTGCCTTCCAGCAGGAAGGGGGCGGCCATCATCGCGCCCAGCTTGCGCGAGAGGCGGGTTGTGCCTCCCGCACCGGGGAAGATGCCGACCATGATTTCCGGCAGGCCGATCTTGGCCTTCGGGTTCTCGGCGGCGAAAATCCGGTGGGTCGAGAGCGGCAGCTCCAACCCGATGCCGAGTGCTGTGCCCGGAAGCGCCGCTGCAATCGGTTTGCCGCCTTTCAGCGTTTTCGGGTCCATTCCGGCGCGCTCGATCTTGCGCAGGATGCCATGCATCCGCATGACGCCCTCATAGAGCCCCTTCGCGCCGTCCTCATCGCGCATCTTGGCGATGACGTTGAGATCCATCCCGCCGGCAAAATCCTTCTTGCCGGAGGTGATCACCACTCCCTTCACGGCGTCATCGGCCAGCGCTTTATCGATGAGACTATCGAGCAGCGCGAAGCCCTCTAAGCTCATCACGTTCATGGATTTGTTTGGCACATCCCACGTGATCAGAGCCACGCCATCCGCGCCGAGGTCATAGGTAAAATCGGTCATGTCTCTCTCCCTCACACGCGCTCGATGATGGTGGCGGCACCCATGCCGGAGGCGATGCACAATGTTGCAAGGCCTGTGCTCAGATCGCGGCGTTCCAACTCATCCAGCAGCGTGCCGATGATGATGGCGCCGGTCGCACCCAGCGGGTGGCCCAAGGCGATAGAGCCGCCGTTCACATTGACCTTGTCATGCGAGACGTTGAACGCCTGCATGAAGCGCAGCACGACCGAGGCGAAGGCCTCGTTGACCTCAAACAGGTCGATGTCGGAGATGCTCATGCCGCTGTCGCGCAGGATTTTCTCGGTCACGGGCACGGGGCCAGTCAGCATGATCGTCGGATCGGTGCCGATTTTCGCAGTGGCGCGGATGCGGGCACGAGGCTTGAGGCCATGCGCGATGCCGAATTCTTTCGAGCCGATCAGCACGGCGGCAGCCCCGTCCACGATGCCGGACGAATTGCCCGCGTGGTGGATGTGGTTGATGGCGGAGAGATGCGGATATTTCAGCATCGCGACCTTGTCGAAACCGGGCATCACCTCGCCCATATCCTTGAAGGCGGGTTTCAGCCCAGCGAGGCCCTCAGCGGTGGTTTCGGGGCGCATATATTCATCGCGGTCCAAGATCACGACGCCGTTTTGGTCAATCACCGGAACGATGGATTTTGCGAAGCGGTTATCCGCCCAAGCCTCCGCCGCACGGCGCTGGGATTCCAGCGCCAGCGCATCGGCTTGTTCGCGGCTGAAGCCGTATTCCGTCGCGATGATATCGGCCGAGATGCCCTGCGGGACGAAATAGGTTTTCATCGCCAGCGCAGGATCGACCGCAATCGCCGCCCCGTCGGAGCCCATCGCCACACGGCCCATCATCTCGACCCCACCCGCGATATAGGCCTGACCGGCGCCGCCCTTGATCTGATTGGCGGCGAGGTTCACCGCCTCCATACCCGAGGCGCAGAAGCGGTTGATCGCCAAGCCGGGGATGCGCTCGTCGAGATCCGAGAGCAGCACAGCGGAGCGCGCGAGGCAGCCGCCTTGCTCGCCCACTTGGGTGACATTGCCCCAGATTACATCCTCCACCGCGTGGCCTTCCAGCCCGTTGCGCGCTTTCACCGCATTGAGAAGCCGCGCGGAGAGCGCGACCGAAGTCACCTCATGCAGGCTGCCATCCTTGCGGCCCTTGCCGCGCGGGGTGCGGGCGGCGTCGAAAATATACGCTTCAGTCATTGGTCCTCCTCAGGCCCGATCAGTCGGGTTTCCGGGCATCATCTCATAGGGGTGTTTCCAGCCGGGCAGGGCGCTGATGCGATCCAGCCAAGCGGAGATATGGGGGTAGTCTGCGCGATCAAACCCGAACGGCTCGGGGTAGTAGAGATAGCTGCAGCAGGCGATATCCGCGAGAGTGACACCATCGCCGACAAGCCAATCATGGGTTGCGAGATGGGTCTCCAACGTTTTGAGGGCGGCTTTCGCGCGCCCCGCCAGCCAGTCGATCGCCGCTTGCGGGCGCTTGGCTTCGGGCAGGAAGTTCATCATGAACCGCAGCGGGCCGAATTGCGATGAGCCCTTGTGGTTATCCCAAAACAGCCAGCGCATGATCTCGCTATGATCTTCCGGCTTGCCCATCAGGCGGCCCGTGGCCTGCGCCACGTGCAGCTGGATCGCGCCCGATTGGCTAAGCGTCATATCGCCCTCGACCATCACCGGCACTTCGCCCATCACGTTGAGCGCCAGAAATTCGGGGCTGCGGGCTTCACCGTTGAAGAAATCAACATAGACCGTCTCGAACGGATAGCCCGCGAGCGTCATCGTCAGCGCCGCCTTATAGGCGTTGCCGCTTTCCCCGAAACAATAGAGTTTTGCCGTCATGATGTCCTCCTCACGCCGCCCCTCAGGGCATATATTGTCACAAGGTGACGCGAACGTAATCCCCTAGATCACGAGAGAGCGCCACGTCACTTTTGTTTCTGACGGCACGTCATGCGGCGTCAGGCGTCTTGATCCCAGCCCTATCCCTTGCCGCGCAGGCAACGCGGGCTGGCGGGCACCGCCTCAGGCTTTGCGCGCGCCCAGTTCCGCTTTGAACAGGCGCAGCCGGTGGTTGAATTTGTCCTCGTCGATGACGGAGTGGAAATGCTCGAAGACGAAGGTCAGCGCCTCGTCGGGGCTGATTTCGGCCTCATTGGCGATGCGCTGGAGTCTGCGATAGGCATCATTCGTCATCGCAACAGGGAAGCGGCGGGTCAGGCGCAGGCGTTTGGGCATCTGGTCTTGCTCCTGTCAGCTATGTCCTTGCGGGGCGTTTGAGAGAAGACTCACCCAGCTTGGGCGAGAGCCTAGCGCCGATTTTCGCGGTGCGCTATCGCGTTGAGGACAAGAAAGTTTGAGTTTCAACGGGTTGATCTGGCGGAGGGCGGCGGTCTCACATGAAAAAAGGCGCGGTCTCCCGCGCCTTCTTGGGTCTCTCATACGGGGGGGGGGCGATCAGAATTGATCGGCCGCCAGCGCCATCACCGGATCGGCGCCGCTCTCGATGCGCGCAAGATGCATCGCGCAGGCGGGCAGTTGGCGGGTCATGTAATAGCGGCCCGTGGCGATTTTGGTCTCGTAGAAGGCCTTGTCAGAGGCACCATTCTCCAGCGCGGTGAAGGCGGCTTTTGCCATCCGTGTCCACATCAGGCCAAGGCAGACATGGCCCATCAGATGCATGAAATCATACGATCCCGAGAGCGCGGCATTCGGGTTCTTCATCCCGTTTTGCATGAAGAACATGCCCGCGGTTTGCATCTGTTTCGAGGCGGCCTTGAGGGCATCGGTGAACGGGGCCATCTGCGCATCGCCGTCATGGGCTTTGCATTCGGCCTTCACCATCTCGAAGAAGGCCATCACATGCTTGCCGCCATCTGCCGCGAGCTTGCGCCCGACCAGATCGAGCGCCTGCACGCCGTTCGCGCCCTCATAGATCATCGCGATCCGTGCATCGCGCACGAATTGCGACATGCCCCATTCCTCGATGTAGCCATGGCCGCCGTAGACTTGCTGCGCGGCGACGGCGGTCTCGAAACCCTTATCGGTCAGGAAGCCTTTGATCACAGGCGTCATCAGCGAGATCAGCCCCTCTGCCTCCGCATCGGAGTTCTTATGCGCGCGGTCGATCAGGTTTGCGCCCCAATAGGTGAAGGCGCGTGCGCCTTCCAAGAAGCTCTTTTGGTCCATAAGGTTGCGGCGGATATCGGGATGCACGATCAGCGGATCAGCGGGGCCGGAGGGGTTCTCAGCGCCGGTCACCGCGCGGCCTTGCAGCCGGTCTTTCGCGTAGATCACTGCGTTCTGATATGCGGCCTCGGCCACCGCGTAGCCTTGCAGGCCCACGCCGACGCGCGCCTCGTTCATCATGGTGAACATCGCGCGCATGCCTTTGTGCAGATCGCCCAGCAGGTAGCCCTTCGCGCCGTCATAGTTCATCACACAGGTCGAATTGCCGTGGATGCCCATTTTCTCTTCGATATTGCCGACAGAGACCGCGTTGCGATCGCCCAAGCTGCCATCGTCATTCACGTTGAACTTCGGCACAATGAAGAGCGAGATGCCCTTGGTGCCCTCACCGCCGCCCGGGGCTTTCGCGAGGACGAGGTGGATGATGTTTTCGGCCAGATCATGCTCGCCTGCGGAGATGAAGATCTTTTGGCCAGTGATCAGATAGCTGCCATCGTCTTGCGGCTCGGCTTTGGTGCGCATCATCCCCAGATCGGTGCCGCAATGGGGCTCCGTCAGGTTCATCGTGCCGGTCCAATCACAGGTGACCATCTTCGGCAGATAGGTTGCCTTTTGCGCGTCGGTACCATGGGCGTGGATCGCGGAATAGGCGCCATGTGTCAGGCCCTGATACATGTTGAATGCCATATTGGCGGAGACGAACATCTCGCCCACCGCTGTTGCCAGCACATAGGGCATGCCTTGGCCGCCGTATTCGGGATCACAATCCAGCGCCGTCCAGCCACCGTCTTTCATCGCGGCGAAGGCCTTGTCGAAGCCGTCCGGCGTGCGGACCACACCGTTTTCAAGCACGCAGCCCTGCGCATCCCCCGATTTGTTCAGCGGCGCGAGCACCTCGGACGCGACCTTTCCCGCGGCTTCCAGCACCGCTTCGGTGAAATCGGTCTCAAGGTCCTCATATCCGGGGATCTCCGCTTTGGAGACGTTCAGAAGCTCGTGCAGCACGAACTGCATATCTTTGACTGGGGCGCTATAGCTCGGCATTTCTCTCTCCCGTTTTCGGGCTAGTCCGCAGCGGCCTCTTTCTCGCGCACCGCGGCTTCGCCCATCTCGATCTGTTCACTCAGCTCGGCAATCGCCGCGTTCAGCTCATCGCGCTGCCGCGTCATTTCCGCGAGCCGCTCGCGGGCGACCTTCAGCGTTTCCACCATTTGCAGGTGCTGCTGATCGCCCATGTCATACATATCCAGAAGCTGCCGGATCGATTCGAGGCTGAACCCGAAGCGCTTGCCGCGCAGGATCAGCGTCAGCCGCGCACGGTCGCGCCGTGTGAACAGGCGCTTTTGCCCTTCGCGGATCGGAAACAGCAGCTCCTTCGCCTCGTAAAAGCGCAAAGTGCGGGGCGTTACATCAAACGCATCGCACATAGCGCGAATGGTCATTACATCTTCGTTCATAGCCACCTCTCAGGGTCTCGTGTTGTCGGAACGGAGTGCTGAAAAGGGTGAACTGAAAGCATCTTACAAGCTAAGTTGACGTGAGCGTCACTGTAACGTGGCGTCATTAAATAAATGACGTAATGTCAGCAAACCTACCGTAGCAAGATTGTAATTTTCTTGCATAAATCATTTGGCAATGCGTCAGCCCAAGGCCACGGCAGTGTCCCTACCGTCTCCCTGTAGCGTCTCACCAACGCAATTCCCATGTCTATGCAGCACGGATCGGGCCTCGGTGCAACGCTGGGCTGAGATCGCATCGCCGGTCTGGGCGCGGGTGTCGCGCCGAGGCCGTTTGCCGTGCGGCAAGTTGACGGCCCGGTAAGCGAGTGTGGTTTGGCCATTTCGCGGGTTCGATCGTCACCGATCCTTGCTCATTGTTTCCAGATTGGAAATGGAGAGTTTCTGAAACATTGGGCGGATGCTGCTATCCTGCCGTGCCGTCGCCTATTTTTTGGGCAACTTCATCGCGCAGTTGGCGCAGATCCGCAATCGAGGCGGCAAGCTCGTCTTGCTGCTTTGCCAAGGCGTCGAGCTGCCGATCCGCCATTTCGATCCATGCAAGACTCTGCGCGCTGGTGCCTTTCTGGCCGTAGAGCTCGAGCCATTGGCGGATTTCCTCAAGCGAGAAGCCAAATCGTCGCCCGCGCAGGATCAGCTTCATACGGGCGACCTCGCGTGGCCCATAAAACCGTGCGCGGCCCTC
Source organism: Paracoccaceae bacterium (assembly GCA_048262715.1). Classification (GTDB taxonomy): domain Bacteria; phylum Pseudomonadota; class Alphaproteobacteria; order Rhodobacterales; family Rhodobacteraceae; genus Albirhodobacter. The sequence goes on along the minus strand of JBLXEV010000003.1, from coordinate 169,540 downwards.
ACGTTGTGGGGCAAGAAGTTCGATATATTCGTAGTAGCGCAGGGTTCGGGGTGTCACGTCGAACATAGCGCACATGTCTTTAAAGGCGATCTTGTCGGTCATTTAGGGCTCTCCTCGCGGCCACGCTAGCGCGCCCGCGCTGGCTACTCAACACATGAGCTGACTTTGCGGAAGACTTGCGACGGAGGGTAATTGCAACAAGAAGTGACAGGGGCCGGTAACTATGCCAACTTTCCGAGCAAATCCGCGCCGGAACAGGGCATCTGCGAGGGCTTCTCAGCCGCAAAGACCCGTCGGCGCCCCGAGACAGCGCGAGAAAGAGAGCCTTTGATGTCACCGAACGACCCGATTGCACAGCCCAGCGCCCCGTTGACGGGCGATTTTCCCGATCCGGTGGGGGACTTGCCGCAAGATCCCGAGGCCCTTCTGGCGATGGCGCGGGCGTTTATCGAGGCGATTCCCCATTCCAAGGCGCTAGGCATGCGGCTGGACGAATTGGCGAGCGGAACAGCGGAAATTTCGATGCCCTATGATGTCAAGTTGATCGGAGATCCCGCAACGGGCGTTATTCATGGCGGTGCGGTGTCGGCCTTGATGGATACTTGCTGTGGGGCGGCGGTGATGTGCCATCCCGAAGCCTCCACCACCACAGCCACCATTGATCTGCGGATTGATTACATGCGTGGCGCGGCCCCGCAGCAGCGGATCACAGCCCGCGCGACCTGCTATCACGTGACACGCTCTGTCGCCTTTGTGCGGGCCTTTGCCTATGACGAGGATCGCGAAAATCCGGTGGCGACCGCAACGGGGGCCTTCACCTTCGCGCGGGCCGTGCGCCCTGCGCCGACTGCCGAGCCGAAGGAGACCGGACAATGAGACGCCCCGAACCCGTTCAGGTGATCAAGCAACGCCGCGATGCGACCCTTAAGGCGCTTGTTGAGCATGTGCCCTACATTCATTTCCTCGGGATCCAGTTTGATCGGCGCGGGGATGAGTTGACCGCGATTATGCCCTATGACGAGAAGCTGATCGGCAATCCCAGCCTGCCTGCGCTGCACGGCGGGGCGACGGCGGCTTTCATGGAGGTCGCGGCGATTATCGAGCTGTCCTTCGCCTATCTATGGGAGGATGTGGAGGCGGGACGGATTGATCTGAGCGCGGCATCTCCCTTGCCGCGTCTGCCCAAAACCATTGATTTTACCGTGGATTATCTGCGTTCCGGCCTGCCACGCGATGCCTATGCGCGCGCGCGGGTCAATCGATCGGGGCGGCGCTATGCCAGCGTGCATGTCGAGGCGTGGCAAGATAATCGCACGCGGTTGATCGCGCAGGCGACGGGGCATTTTCTGATGCCGGATCGCAGCGAGTTCGAGGCGGCAAAGCCGCTCGCGGGTGCTGAGCACAGCTGATGTCCCAGCCACAAACTATGCGACCGATCACGCATCGCCGCGTGCTTGCGATTGCTGCGCCCATCGTGCTGTCCAATGTCACCGTGCCGCTTTTGGGCGCGGTCGATACGGGCGTGATCGGCCAGCTGGGGGCTGCGGCCCCGATTGGGGCGGTCGGGATCGCCGCCGTAATCCTGTCGTCGGCCTATTGGATCTTCGGGTTTTTGCGGATGGGCACGACGGGGCTGACCGCGCAGGCGATTGGCGCGGCGGGCGGATCACAGAGCGCGGATGAGGTTGCGGCTGCGCTACAACGCGCGCTGTTGATTGCGGTGGCGGCGGGGCTGGCGCTGATTGCGTTGCAAGCCCCGTTGATGGATCTGGCGTTTCGCATCGCCCCTGCCAGTGCCGAGGTCGAGGATCTCGCGCGGAGCTATCTTGCGATCCGGATCTGGGGCGCGCCCGCGACAATTGGGCTCTATGCGCTCAATGGTTGGCTGATCGGGGCGGAACGCACCCGTGCCGTGCTGGCTATTCAGCTTGCGATGAACGGGTTGAATGTCGGGCTGGATCTGCTCTTCGTGCTGGGCTTCGGCTGGGGCGTGGAGGGGGTCGCCATCGCGACGCTGATCTCCGAGGTGATCGGCGCGGGTTTTGCGCTGGCGCTCTGCCGCACAGCGCTGCGAGGGCGGGCCAAAGGGCTGTTCGAGGCCGCGCCCTTGGCGGAAATGGTTCGGGTCAACACCGATATCATGATCCGCTCGGTCTTGCTGCAAGCGAGCTTCACCAGCTTCATCTTCCTCGGTGCGGGGCAGGGTGATAAGGCGCTCGCGGCCAATCAGGTTTTGGTGCAATTCCTCTCGATCACCGCCTATGCGCTCGACGGGTTCGCCTTCGCCGCGGAGAGCCTCGTGGGGCAGGCGATGGGCGCACGCGCGCCTGCGCGGGTGCTGCGCGCGAGCAAGGTGACGGGCCTGTGGGGCGGGGCGGGGGCGGTGTTGCTCGGTCTCGGCTTCTACCTACTCGGGCCGATGATTATCGATGTGATGACCACGGCCCCCGATGTGCGAGAGCTCGCGCGGGTCTACCTGCCTTGGGTCGCCATCGCGCCTGTCATCGGCATCGCAAGCTGGATGCTGGACGGGGTGTTTATCGGCGCGACTCTCACCCGCGAGATGCGCAACGCGATGGTTGTCTCGACGGCGATTTATGCGCTCGCAGTGGTTCTACTCTCGCCCTTTGGCAATCATGGCCTCTGGGCGGCGCTGATGCTCTTGAACGTCGCGCGCGGTGCCACGATGTTCGCCCTGTTCCCACGCATTCTCGACAAGGCGCGCAGACCATAAGGAAAGGGCGCGGGTCTCCCCGCGCCCTTATGTCCCTGTAAGCCCGATCTTTGGGGCCCAAGTGCAACGTTACCGCGAGCGGACCATGCCGACGATCTCGTAAGCCTTCTCGAGAATGGGCCGCGCGATGGCATCGGCCTGTTTCGCGCCTTGGCCCAAGATCCGGTCGATCTCGGCGGGGTCTTGCATCAGGCGGTTCATCTCGCCGCTGATCGGCGCGAGCTGCGCGACAGCGAGGTCCGCCAGCGCGGGCTTGAACGTCCCGAACCCTTGGCCCGCATATTCCGCGACAACATCCGCCGCAGAGCGGTTCGACAGGGCGGCGAAGATGTTCACGAGGTTCTTCGCCTCGGGGCGCGCGGCCAGACCTTCCAGTGTTTCGGGCAGGGGCTCGGCATCGCTGGTGGCCTTGCGGATCTTCTTCGCGATGGTGTCTGCATCATCGGTCAGGTTGATCCGGCTGGCATCCGAAGGATCGGATTTCGACATTTTCTTGGATCCGTCGCGCAGGCTCATCACCCGCGTTGCAGCGCCCTCAATCACCGGTTCCGGCTGCGGGAAGAACTCGACGCCGTAGTCATGATTGAACTTCGCGGCGATGTCGCGGGTCAGCTCCACATGTTGCTTCTGGTCGTCGCCCACGGGCACTTCGGTCGTGTGATAGAGCAGGATATCGGCGGCCATCAGCGCGGGGTAGGCATAGAGGCCGAGGCTCGCCTTCTCCGCGTTTTTGCCCGCTTTATCCTTGAATTGCGTCATCCGGTTCATCCAGCCCAGACGCGCGACGCAGTTCAAGATCCATGCGAGCTCCGCATGGGCGCCGACTTGGGATTGGTTGAACAGGATCGACTTCGACGGATCCACCCCTGAGGCGATAAACGCTGCAGCTGCTTCGCGCGTGGCGCGGCGCAGTTTCTCGGGATCCTGCCAGACGGTGATCGCGTGCATATCGACGAGGCAATAGATCGTCTCGATCCCCTCATCCTGCTTTTGCGCGAAGCGTTTGAGCGCGCCGAGGTAGTTGCCCAGCGTCAGGTTGCCCGAGGGCTGAATGCCCGAGAACACCCGACGCTTGAAATTCGCGTTGGGGGTGGCGGGGCTGCCATTTTGGGCGCTGGTCGGGGTGGTGTCCGTCATTTTATGCTCCGATCTACCCACCGTTGGACCGGTGGGGTGGAATTTTCATACGGCCTCGCTTATCGCTGTGCGGCGGGACCGCGTCAACTGAACACCATGCGGTGTTTGGGGAGGGGATCGGCGCGGGCAACAGAGTTAGACGAGGGCAAGTAATGCGCGAAGGTTTTGATGTTTCTCCGGTGAACCCGTTGCCGCCTGTGGTGTGGCTGCTCTTGTTGCCGATTGTCGCGATTGAGATCGCGGCGGCGCTGGCGAGTGTCGGGCTTGTGGGCGGCGGGAATTCGATCGCGTTCAGGCAAGAGATGCTGGTGAATTTCGCCTATGCACCGGATATGGGCCGCACGATGGTGGAGGTTGGCCAATGGCCGCTGGATTACCTGAAGCGCTTCGTCACCTATCCGTTCGTCCACGCGAGTTTCACCCATGCGATGATGGTCTGTGTGTTCATTCTCGCACTGGGTAAGATGGTGGGGGAGGTGTTCTCCAGCCTCGCGGTCGCGGCGGTGTTCTTCGCCTCGGCGGTGCTCGGCGCGGTGGTCTACACCGCCATTCCCGCGACGAACCTGCCACTGATTGGCGGCTATCCGGCGGTTTACGGGCTGGTGGGCGCGTTTACTTGGCTGCTTTGGACGCGGCTCGGAATGGCGAATGCCAATCGGATGGGGGCGTTCTCGCTGATCGGGATGCTGCTCGGGATCCAGTTGATCTTCGGCGTGATGTTCGGCGGTGGCTGGGATTGGATCGCGGAGCTGACGGGCTTTGCCACGGGGTTTGGCCTGTCGTTCTTCGTCGCCCCCGGCGGATTCAAGCGCGCGCTGGAGCGGCTACGCCAGCGGTAATCCGCGCGCGGTGATCATATCTGCGGTTTGCATGTCATAACCAAAATGGTGAGGGCGGGATCACCCCGCCCTCAGTCTTTTATGTCCGCTGACTTTTACGTCCGCTGACGCCGCAGCATCTTTTTGAACTCGCCCAAGCCAAAGGCCCCAATCAGCCCAGCGGTGAGGAAATAGACCGCGATGCCAACCCCGCAGAGCGCGGCCAGCGCACCGTAGCGGGTGCCCGCCGTGGTCAGGCTGTCGCCCAGCCATCCGGCCATGCCCCAAAGCGCCACACCCATGACGGCAGAGGCCACCAGAATCCGCCAGAACCGCGCCCAGAACCGCGCATCGGGATGCGCAGCACTGCCCATTTTGCGCGCGCCCAGCCAGAGTTGGATCACCATGACCCAGCCAGATACTGTTGTCGCCAGCGCCGCCGCGAGGAAGCCGATGACGGGCTGCAAGGCCACCGCGAAGACCACGTTGACCACCATCGAGATCAGCGCGAAGCGGAACGGGCTGCGGCTGTCTTCGCGGGCATAATAGAGCGGTTGCAGCACCTTATGCAGCACGAAGGCAGGCAGGCCGATCCCGTAAGCGGCGAGCGCCAGTGATGTGCCATAGGTATCCTGATCCGACCAAGCGCCGCGCCCGTAAAGCACCGAGACCAGCGGATCGGCGATGATCACCAGCGCCACGGCGGCGGGGAAGGTGAGAAACAGCGCGAATTCCATCCCGCGCGAGAAGGTCTCGCGCGCGGCGATATCATCCTTGTCGCGCAGGTGCCGCGAGAGTGCGGGCAGCAGCACCGTGCCAATCGCAATCGCCACCACGCCGAGCGGCAGTTGGTAGAGGCGGTCGGCATAGGACAGCCACGCCACCGCACCATCGGTGAAAGACGCGACCTGACGGCCCACCAGAAGGTTGATCTGCACCACGCCGCCCGAAAGCACCGCAGGCCCCGCGATAATCATCAGCCGCTTGAGATCTGGCGTCATCCTCGGCCAATGCGGCACCAGCCGGAACCCGAGGCGGCGCGCGGAAAACCATGTAAAGGTGAGCTGCGCGATCCCTGTGACAGGTACCGTCCACGCCAGCGTCAGCCCCATATCCCAGCCGAAGTGATCCGCCATATAGATCGAGGCGATGAACATAATATTCATCAGCACGGGCACGAAGGAGGCCTCGGTGAAGCTGCCGAAGGAATTGAGCACACCCGAGAGCAATGCGACCAGCGAGATGAACAGGATATATGAAAACGCGATCCGGCCATATTCAACCGCCAGATCAAACCGTGCATCTCCGATGAAGCCCGAGGCCATCGCCCAGACCAGGACGGGCATCGCAATGGTGCCGACGATGGTGAAGATGATCAGCGCCGTGCCGAGCATAGAAAACGCATCCGAGGCAAATCGCTCGGCCTCTTGACGGTCGCCCGTCTGGCCATTCTGGCCCGCGAGTTTTTTCGAGAACATCGGCACGAAGGCCATGTTGAAGGCGCCCTCCGCGAAGAACCGCCGGAACATATTGGGCAGCGAGAAGGCGACCAAGAACGCCTCCGCCACAGGCCCGGAGCCGAGATAGGCGGCGATCATCATATCGCGGATAAAGCCGAAAAGGCGGCTCGCAAAGGTCCAACTGCCAACCGTCAGAAATCCCTTAACCAAACGAATTGGCTTCATTTATTGTCCTGCTCGTTGTGCGCCAGCGGTGATGGCCTCGCGCAATTTCTTCTCCAGCATCTCGCGCTTCGCTTTCGCGTGCAGCTTGAGGCCGAACATATCTTTGACGTAGAAAGTATCCACCACCTGCGCGCCGAAGGTCGCGATGACGGCGGAGGCGATGTAGATATTGTTGCTCGCCAATGTGCGGGTCAAATCGTAGAGCAGGCCGGGCCTGTCGCGGGTGTCGACCTCGACAATCGTGTAAATCTCCGAGCCTTCGTTATCGATCATGATATGGGTCGGGAAGCGGAATTCGCGTTCGCGCTTCTTCACCTTATCGCGATCCTTGAGGGCATCGCGCGCGACGACCTCACCGCGCAGGGTTTTCTCGATCATCCCGCGCAGGCGGGGGAGTTTGCTGGTCTCGTAAGGGTGGCCCTCGGTATCTTGAATCCAGAAGACCGCAGTGGCGTAACCGTCTTTGGATGTGTAGGTCCGCGCATCGACGATATTCGCGCCGACCAGTGCCAGCGCCCCTGCCAAGCGCGAGAAAATCCCCGGATGGTCCACCAGCGCGAAGGAGGCGCGGGTGGCATCACGGTCGGTGTCGGGGTGCAGATCGATGCGGATTTCATCATCGCTCAACCCCTTCACCAGACGCGCGAAGGTGACATGCGCCTGCGAGGGCAGGCCCTGCCAATAGGGCGGGTAATGGCGCGCAAGCTCGGCGCGTAGCTCTTTGGGATCCCAATCGCTCAGCGCCAGTCGCAGCGCTTTTTTGGCCTCATCGGCGCGCAGCTCGCGGTTGACGGCCTCGGCGCCGCGCTCAAGGAACAGCGTCGTTTCCGAATGGAGCTGGCGCAGCAAAACCGCTTTCCAGTTGTTCCATGTGCCCGGCCCGACGCCGCGAATATCGCAGACGGTCAACACCGTGAGCAGATCGAGCCGCTTCTTGGTTTTCACCAGCTTGGCGAAATCGCGGATCGTGCGCGGATCGGAGAGATCGCGTTTTTGCGCCACATCGGACATCAGGAGGTGATAGCGCACCAGCCATTCGACGGTCTCGCATTCCTCCGCGTTCAGCCCCATACGCGGGGCGACTTTTCGGGCGATTTGTGCGCCCAAAATCGCGTGATCCTCGGGCCGCCCCTTGCCAATATCGTGCAGCAAGAGCGCGACATAAAGCACCCTGCGGTTGATGCCCTCTTCGATGATATGCGCGGAGAGCGGAAGCTCTTCGTCCAGCTCCCTGCGCTCGATCTGCGCCAAGGTCGAGACGACTTGGATCGTGTGCTCATCCACCGTGTAATGGTGGTAGACATTAAACTGCATCATCGCGACGATCGGCTCGAATTCGGGCATGAACGCGGCCAGAACGCCCAACTCGTTCATCCGGCGCAGGGCGCGCTCGGGGTTGCCGTGTTTGAGCAACAGATCGAGGAAGATCCGCTGCGCTTCACGGTCCTCGCGCATCTCGTCATTGATCAGATCGAGATGCGCGGCCACGAGGCGCATCGCCTCAGGATGGATCAAAAGCCCAGTGCGCAGAGCTTCCTCGAAGATCCGCAAGAGGTTCATCCGGTCTTCCAAAAACGCCTCGGGGGAGGTGACATTGATCCGGCCCAGTTGCTCGACATAGGGCGGACGCAGGTTCTTCTTGCGGCGTAAAAGCCGTTGCAACAGCGGTGCGCGTTTGACGTGGCGGGCCTCCAGTCCCGTCAGGAACACCCGTGTCAACTCGCCCACTTTGGTCGCTTCGCGGAAGTAATCTTGCATGAAGATTTCGACATCGCGGCGGCCTGCACGGTCCTTATACCCCATCCGGCGCGCGACTTCAGGCTGAAGATCGAACGACAGCATATCGGTGGCGCGTCCGGTGATTAGGTGTAGATGGCTGCGCACCGCCCAGAGGAAATCCTCCGCGTGGTAGAAGGCGGCGTGCTCCTCGGCGGTGAACACACCGACATCGACCAGTTCCACCGCGCGGTCTACGCGGTGCAGATATTTGGCGATCCAATAGAGGGTTTGCAGATCGCGCAACCCGCCTTTGCCCTCTTTGACATTGGGTTCCAAAACGTAGCGCTGTCCGCCTTGCCGCTTGTGGCGTTCTGCGCGCTCGTTGAGCTTGGCCTCGATGAATTCGGGCGCGGTATTGGAGAACAGCTCGTTCCAAAGGGTCTCGCGCAGGGTTTGGGCGAGGGGGGCATAGCCGCCGATGTAGCGATGCTCCAAAAGTGCGGTGCGGATGGTATAATCCTCACGGCCAAGGCGCACACATTCCGCTACGGTGCGCGAGCTATGCCCGACCTTCAGTTTCAAATCCCACATCATATAGAGCATGGATTCGATCACGCTCTCGGCCCATGGCGTCAGCTTCCACGGGGTGAGAAACAGCAGATCCACATCGGAGGACGGGGCCATCTCCGCGCGGCCATAGCCACCCACGGCGAGCACGGCGAGGCGCTCAGATTCGGTCGGGGACGGGAGCGGGTGTAGGACCTGCGTCGCGATGTCAAAAATCGCGGTGACGATGCCATCGGTGAGTTGCGAATAGGCCCGCACAGTTTCGCGCGCGGCGCGGGGGTGCGAGGCGAAGTTTGCCTCGATTCCGACCATCGCCTCCGCCCGAGCCGCAGCCAGCATCTTCACGGTGAGCGCACGGATCTCGCGCGGGTCGGCCTCATCTGGAATTGCGGCGCGGATGGTCGCGCTGAAATCGGAGCTGAAAATGGGATGGGCATTGGGGTGTTGCGGCGGCGGCGGCAGGCTCTCGCCTTGACGGCTGGCAAGCTGGTCGCTCAGCGACCCCTCAGGCGCCGCCCCGAGCAAGGGGGATTGGCGCTGTGCGGTGGTGCTTTGATCGGGTGCCCCCACGGGGGCTGCGGGTTTCTCGGGTGTCTTCTGGGTCACGAAACGCCTACCTCATATGCAAAGGGCGGGGCCTAAGCCCCGCCCTCCATAGCGTGAATTCGCGGGGCTTAGAAGCCCGCGCCACCGAAGGATCGCGGAGCGGGGTCGATCACGACGGCTTGGCCGTTGCGGATTTCCGCAATGGCGAGGCCGCGTTCGTTGCTGCCATCCGAGCGCAGGCGGAAGACACCGCTCACCCCAACAAAGCCCGCGTTTTGCGTCAGCGCCCCTTTCGAGAGCGCGTCTGCACCGCGGGTTTTCACCAAAGCTGCAATCGCAGAGATTCCGTCATAGGCAAGGCCCGAAAGCGCGTGCGGGCTTTCGCCGTAAGCGGCGCGGAAGCGCGACTCATAGGCTTGGGTCAGGTTGCGATCCGGCATCGCGAACCAGCCACCCTGCAACCCAGGGAGCTGCAATGCTGCTGTGGGGATATCCCAGCGTGTCAGGCCCATCATTTGCGGATTGGGCGATTTGATCCCTTTGGAGGCGAGAGCGTTCGCGAGGAAGGGCAGCACATCATCCGTATTGGAGGTGATGAACAGGGCATCCGCGCCCGCAGAGGCGGCGGCAGCGATCTGTGGCGTGGCACCGCTCACCCCGTCTTGCGACCGCGGGAAGGTCGTGCGGCCCGCAAGGGTTGCTCCCGAGCGCGAGATCGCATTTTCAATCGCCCGTGCGCCAGCTTGGCCTGCGGCCGTGTCTTCGCCGACGATTTGGATACGGCGTTTGCCCTGCTTGGCGGCGTAGCTGACCAGCCGTGTGGCAGTATTGGTGAAGGTCGGCCCGAGCACGAAGACGTTGCCGCCTGCGATATCCGTGTTGTTGGAGAAGGCGAGCACGTTAACGCCGCGCGGGGCAACAGCCACGCCCGCCGCATTGGCCGCTTCACCGTGGAGCGGCCCGAGAATGATCTTCGCGCCCTCATCGACGGCCTTATTGGCCATCTGGGCCGCCTGTGCGGCGTTGCCGCCGGTGTTGTACACCCGCAGATCAATCTTCACGCCGTTTTGGTCGGCAATCGCAAGCTCGGCCGCGAGCCGAAGCTGACGCGCCAGAAGCTCTTCGCCTGGATTGGCGGTGCCGCCGGGAACCAGCAAAGCGACGGGAATGGCCGTCGAGGTGTCGACCCGTTGACCTGAACCGCCCGAACTGCTCATTGCGCTCGGATCGCAAGCGGCGAGAGCCATCGTCGAAAGGGCGGCGGTGATTTTCAGCAAAGGCTTGCAGGCATTGCGTAAAACAGCAAACATGAAGGTGGCCTCACGGTGGATGGAACAGGGGCTAGACTTGGAACCCTATGCGGTTGAAGTCACAAAGTAAACGCGGCGCTTGCCGCAAGATCGGATCAGACGGGATCACCATGCAAGACGAGACCGAGACAGGCGAAACATCGCCGGCAGCAACGCGTTGGCAGGCAAGCCCCCGCGCAATCGCGGCAGGGCTACATTTTCTCGCCACCCCGATCGGGGCCGCGCGGGATATTACCCTGCGCGCGTTGGATCTGTTGGCGGGGGCAGATGTGATCGCCGCTGAAGACACGCGGACCTTGCGTCATCTTATGGAAATCCACGGCGTCCCGCTCAATGGGCGCTACGTTATCGCCTATCACGATCACAATGGCGCAGAGGCCCGCCCGCGAATCCTACAGGCGCTCGCAGCGGGGAAATCGGTCGCCTATGCCTCAGAGGCTGGCACCCCGCTTGTCGCTGACCCGGGGTATCAACTTGGAAGACTAGCTATTGAAAACGGATACTCGGTTTTCGCCGCCCCGGGCCCGTCGGCCGTGCTTGCGGCTTTGACGGTTTCAGGCCTGCCGACAGATCGGTTTCTCTTCGCAGGCTTCCCGCCCAATACCGCCAGTGCGAGGCGAAAATGGCTGACTGAATTCGAGGCAGTCCCTGCGACGCTTGTCTTTTACGAATCGCCGAAGCGCCTTAACGCAATGTTAACCGATTTGGTGACAGTCTTCGGAGGAGAGCGTCAGGCTGTGGTTTGTCGCGAGTTGACGAAACGCTTCGAGGAGATTCGACGTGGCTCTTTGCAAGACCTCGTGGAAGGGTTTGGCGGGCAGCCGGTGAAAGGCGAATTGGTCGTTTTGATTGACCGCGCCCGTGGATCGCGCTTCGGCCCGGAAGAGATCGAGGCGTTGCTGCGCGAGAAGCTAACTGTGATGCGGGTGAAGGATGCGGCGAAGGAAGTTTCGGATGCGATGGGTTTGGCACGGCGGGATGTGTATCAAATGGCACTGACACTGACTGCGAACGATGGCGAAGCTGACGATTAGAAAGAAACTGCTTAAAATCAGGAGGTCTCGATGAACGAATCCAGTGGTAAAACCGCCCGCAGTCATCGTGGGGCGATGGCATATTTCGGCGGGTTGAGCGCTGAGACACAGGTCGCAGATCTCTATCGCCGACAAGGCCGTGCGATTGCTGCGCAGCGTTGGCGCGGGCGCTCCGGCGAAATTGACCTAATCGCCGAGGAGGGTGGCGGGTTTGTATTCGTTGAGGTGAAGCGTGCAGCGACGCATGATCGAGCGGTGATGCGCCTGTCGCGGCGTCAGCGTGACAGGATATATGCCGCTGCTAGCGAGTATATTTCGAGATCCCCGCAGGGGATGAGTTGCTCCGTTCGCTTCGATGTGGCGCTCGTCGATCAGCAAGGTCAGATTAAGATTATCGAGAACGCGTTTGGGCTAGAATACTCCGGCTGGTGAGAGCCCGATTGCATCCTGCCTCGGGCTGCGCCATCAAGGGCCAACCCTGACAGGAGACCTGACGTGAAAGTCGCAATTCAGATGGATCCGATTGGCCCGATCAATATCGACGCCGACAGCACCTTCCGTATCGCCGAGGAGGCCCAAGCTCGGGGCCACAAGCTTTTTTATTATACGCCGGATCGGCTCTTTTACCGCGAAGGTTCGGTTTTTGCGCGGGGATGGCCGTTGGAGGTTCGCCGCGTCAAGGGGGATCATTACAGCTTGGGCGACGAGGCCGAAGTTGATCTCTCTACCTTCGACGTGGTCTGGCTGCGGCAAGATCCTCCCTTCGACATGGGCTATATCACCACGACCCATATCCTCGACCGGATTCACCCGAAGACGCTTGTGGTCAACGATCCGTTCTGGGTGCGAAACTATCCAGAGAAATTTTTGGTGCTCGATTTCCCTGATCTGACGCCGCCGACGTTGATTGCGCGGGATCTTGATACGATTCGGGCGTTTAAGGCCACGCATGGCGATATCATCCTTAAACCGCTCTACGGAAACGGCGGCGCAGGGGTGTTCCGTCTCGGGCCGCAGGATCGCAATCTTGCCTCGCTGCACGAGCTGTTTTCGGGGATCAACCGCGAGCCGTTGATTGCGCAGAAATTCCTGCCTGCGGTTTCGAAAGGCGATAAGCGGATCATTCTCGTCGATGGCGAGCCGGTGGGCGCGATCAACCGTGTGCCTGCCGAGGGCGAGACACGCTCGAACATGCATGTTGGTGGGCGGCCTGAAAAGATCGGCCTGACTGACCGCGATCGTGAGATTTGCGCGCGAATCGGGCCGTTATTGCGGGAAAAAGGGCAGGTCTTCGTGGGGATCGATGTGATCGGCGATTGGCTGACAGAGATCAACGTGACCTCGCCAACCGGCATTCAGGAGTTGGAGCGTTTCGACGGCACGAATATCGCCGAGAAGATCTGGCTCGCGATTGAGGCGCGCCGCGCCTGAGCGGTGGGCAGTGTGGATGGCTGATCCGGTTCTGCGCCGGGTCAGCTTGTTTGATAGGCAATTCTATAGCCGACCGCCTCTAACACATGAGGTTTTCTGACCTCGGCTGATCCATCAAGATCTGCCAGTGTTCTGGCCACCCGTAATATCCGGTGATAGGCGCGTGCCGAGAGGCCAAATCGATCTGCCGCTTTGGCTAGAACGGCGCGGCCCTCAGTATCCGGCGTGGCGATCTCTTCCAGCAGGCGGCCCTCCGCATCAGCGTTCACCCGCACTGTCGGGTGATCTGCAAACCGCGTCATTTGTACGCTACGTGCTTTCGCCACCCGCTCTGCCACCGTGGCAGAGCGCTCGCCATTCGCAGGTTGCTCCAATTCCTGCCAGCGCATTTCCGGCACTTCGATCCGCAGATCGAAGCGGTCCATCAGCGGGCCAGAGATTCGGCTGAGGTAATCCGCCCCACATTGCGGCGCTTTGGTGCAGGCGCGGCTCGGGTTCAGCAGATAGCCGCAGCGGCACGGGTTTGCGGCCGCCACCAGCAAAAATCGACAGGGGTAGCGCATATGCGCATTGGCCCGCGCGATCACCACCTCGCCCGTCTCGATGGGTTGGCGCAGGGTTTCGAGGACGTTGCGTGCGAATTCGGGCAGCTCGTCGAGGAACAGCACCCCGTTATGCGCGAGACTCACCTCGCCCGGTTGGGCATTCCGCCCGCCGCCGATGATCGCTGCCATCGATGCGGTATGATGCGGCTCCTGGAAGGGGCGCGTGCGGGAAATTCCGCCTTCCGGCAGGAGGCCCGCAAGCGAGCGGATCATCGCGGTTTCCAACGCTTCCGCAGGGCTGAGCGGTGGCAGCAGGCTGGGCATGCAGGACGCCAGCATGGATTTCCCCGCGCCAGGAGCGCCCGTCATCAGCAGGTGATGCCGCCCCGCCGCCGCGAGTTCCAGCGCGCGTTTCGCCCGTGTTTGGCCTTTCACCTCTCCCAAGTCTCGCCCGCCCGCGCTTTGCATCACCTCGCCAGCCTCAGCGCGAGGGAGCAGTTTGCGGCCACTGACATGATCAATCGCCCGTGCAATTGTATCGGGCGCATAGATCTCCGTCGCGCCGACCCAGGCTGCCTCCGCGCCGACTTTCGCCGGGCAGAGCATCGCCAACCCTTCCTGCGCGGCGACCATTGCGCCAGGTAACGCGCCCGGAATCGCGATGAGACGCCCGTCGAGGGATAGCTCCCCCATCGCGAGATAGCCCTCCAGCACATCGCGCGCGAGCACACCCAACTCGCCGAGCAGCGCCAGTGCGATGGGCAAATCGTAATGCGATCCTTGTTTGGGGAGATCGGCGGGCGAGAGGTTGAGGGTGACTTTCTTAGCGGGCAGCATCACCCCCATAGCCTCAAACGCCGCGCGCACACGGTCCCGTGCCTCCGAGACCGCCTTATCGGGAAGGCCGACGACAGAGAAGGCGGGCATCCCCTCACTGACCGAGCATTGCACCTCCACCAATCGGCCTTCCATCCCCTCGAAGGCTGTCGTGTAGGTTCTCGTGACCATTGCGCCCCTCATTTTTTCGTGCCGATTGGCAGGCTTATGAGAGAGCTTGGCGGAAAACGGCGCTTGGGCAAACCAAAATTCAACCTGTGCGGGAAATCATCTCCACAAAGGCGGGCCAAGCCGCGGGATCCGCGACGGTTTTGTCGCGGCAGAACGCATTGCAAAAGCCCCAGATTTTGCCCTCCATCTCCAGCAGATGCGTGACGGGCTTGCCGGAATAGGGGCAAGCGGAGTTGATCGCGCGGGCGGTTGTATCCTCGGGCAGGGCTCGGGCGGTGAGTGGCGTGGGGCCGGGCCATGGTTTTTGCGGCCAATCGCGGGCATAGCTGGGTTGGTCGGCACCCTCTGCCGCGCCCATTGCGCGCCAGCGCCGGAAGTCCGGATCGGTGATCTGGGTCTCGACATAGGTCGCCGCTTTGGCGCTGACGGGCAGTGAATGCCCTGCGATGCGCGCCGCGACGGGGGCAAAGAACGCGTCCGCGATTGACCAATCCCCAAACAGCCAAGGGCCTTTTGCGGCGTGCTTGCCAAGGGCCTGCGACCAGAGCATTTCGATCCGCTCGAGATCTTTGAGGACATCGGCGCTGGGCGCGCAATCGGAATAGGCCACGCGCAGGTTCATCGCACAATGGCTGCGCAGCGCGCCGAAGCCCGCGTGCATTTCGGCCGTCATCCACCTTGCCAAGGCGCGCTCGGTCGGATCTTTGGGCCAAAGCTGGGCTTCGGGGTGACGCTCTGCGATGGTCTCTGCAATGGCCATGGTTTCCGCGATGACGATGCCGTCGGGGAGGCGCAGGGCTGGCACGAGGCCTGCGGGCGCGAACTCCGCCAAAAGGCGTTGGAAGTCAGGCCCATACATCCGGCCTTTGCGGACGGTGACAGGAATATTGCCCTTCGCGAAGATCATCCAGCCGCGCAGCGACCAGCTTGAGTAGCTGCGATCCCCGATTGCCAATTCGTAGCTCATGCCTAGTCCTTTTCCCAGAATTTCAAATAATCTCGCGTGATCGTGCAACTTTTGCGCGCGCTGCGGCGTTTCCCTAGCAACATAGCCGAAGCCCGATAGGAGTGGCGCTCGAATGTTTGTGCGCCTGCCCATCAGGGGATGTGATGACACATCCATCGGGACGCAAAACGGGAAAGGTGGACGGGATGGAAACATTATTGATGAGACCGCAGATCGCCTCGAAGGGTTTGAGCACGCGGATCACAGGCGGCGGGGCTTCGCTCTCTGCTGCAAAACCAGCCGCAAAAACAACTGTAAAGCCCACCACGCGCCCTGCGACGCGGGCTGATGGGATGACGGATGACACTTTGCCGCGCGCGGCGATGAAGGCAGAATTGCTGAGTGCGGAGGTCGAGGCCGATCTCGCACGGGCTTGGCGAGACAACCGCGACGAACAAGCACTGCACCGTTTGGTGACGGCCTATATGCGTCTTGCGGTCTCGATGGCATCAAAATTCCGCCGCTATGGCGCGTCGATGCCCGATCTCATTCAGGAGGCGTCGTTGGGGCTGATGAAGGCCGCCGATAAGTTTGATCCTGAACGCGGGGTACGTTTCTCGACCTATGCGGTGTGGTGGATCAAGGCGTCGATCCAAGAGTTCGTGATGCGCAACTGGTCGATGGTGCGGACGGGGTCGACCTCGTCGCAAAAATCGCTGTTCTTCAACCTGTCGCGGGTGCGGGCCGAGTTGGAGCGCAACTCGATGACGGAAGGCGATCCCCTACGCGGAGCGGCTTTGGATCTCGCGATAGCGGAGACGCTTGGCGTGCCTGTGGCGGATGTCGAGATGATGTCGGGCCGGATGTCGGGCTCGGATTTCTCGCTCAATGCGATGCAATCGGGCGAGGAAGAGGGCCGCGAATGGATTGATGCGCTGGAGGACGAGTCGCCTGCGGGCGAGGCTGTCGCGACCGAGCGTCATGACCGCCTGACGGTGCGCCGCTGGCTCGGCTCTGCTCTGGGTCAACTCACAGAGCGCGAACGTTATATCGTGGCTGAGCGTCGTCTTGCCGATGCGCCGCGCACCTTGGAAAGCTTGGGCACGGAACTGGGCCTCTCGAAAGAGCGCGTGCGCCAACTTGAGGCGCAGGCTTTCGGCAAGATGCGCAAAAGTCTGGAGCGTCACGCGCCGGAGTTGCAATCCTTGTTCTGAGGCGAACCCGTCTGCTATCGCGCTTGCGCCTCCGCCCCAGCGGGCCTACAAATTTGCCTTGAAATGGCAGGGATAGGGTGGGCCGAGATGTTGCATGAGAAGCGAATTCTTCTGATCGTCGGCGGCGGGATTGCGGCGTTCAAAGCGCCCGAGTTGATCCGCCTGCTGCGCGGCCAGGGGGCTGCGGTGACACCGGTTCTGACATCGGCCGGCGCGCAATTCGTGACTCCGCTGACGCTGGCCTCGCTCGCGGGCGAGGCGGTGCATAGCGATCTCTTCGATCTGACCTCCGAGACCGAAATCGGCCATATCCAATTGTCGCGCAGTGCCGATCTCGTGGTGGTCGTGGCCGCAACGGCGGATCTGATGGCGAAGATGGCAGGGGGCTTGGCGAATGACCTCGCCTCGACGCTGCTTCTGGCCACCGATAAGCGCGTCTTGGTCGCGCCGGCGATGAATGTGCGCATGTGGCACCACCCAGCAACCCAACGCAATATCGCGCAGCTCAAGGCAGACGGCGTGCTGTTCGCAGGCCCGACCGATGGCGATATGGCCTGCGGTGAGTTCGGCACGGGGCGAATGATCGAGCCGCAGGAGATTGTTGCCGCGATTGATGCCGCCTTGGCGGGCGGGCCGCTTTTAGGGCGGCATATTCTTGTGACCTCCGGCCCGACCCATGAGCCGATTGACCCCGTCCGCTACATTGCCAACCGCTCCTCGGGCGCGCAGGGCACAGCGATTGCCGCGGCGCTGCGTGATCTGGGCGCGGATGTGAGCTTCGTTACAGGCCCCGCAAACGTCCCGCCGCCCTCGGGTGTGCGGGTGATCCGTGTAGAGACCGCGCGGGAGATGGCGGCGGCCGTCAAGGCGGCGCTGCCCGCTGAGGCGGCGATATTTGCGGCGGCCGTCGCCGATTGGCGGGTGACCAACGCGGCAGCGCAGAAGATGAAAAAGGATGGTTCTGGCCAATTCCCTGCGCTGGAGTTCGCGGAGAACCCTGATATTCTGGCAAGCGTTGCGCAATTGACCGAAGCCCGCCCGAGGCTTGTCGTCGGATTTGCCGCCGAAACCGAAACCGTCACCGAACATGCCACCGCCAAGCGCGCCCGCAAGGGTTGCGATTGGATCGTGGCGAATGATGTCTCGCCGGAGACGGGGATCATGGGCGGCTCGGAGAACGCGGTGACGCTGATCTCCGATGCGGGGGCCGAGGTTTGGCCGCGCATGGGCAAGGATCAGGTGGCGGTGCGGCTCGCCGCCCGGATCGCGGCCCATCTGACAGGAGAGACGCAATGACTCCGTTGATCAGGATCCTGCGCGAAGAGTGGGCAGATGTTGGGATTGCCCTGCCGAGCTACGAGACCAAAGGCGCTGCGGGGGCCGATCTGCGCGCCAATTTGCGGCCTGAGGATCGTGCATCTGGGTTCATTCTGGAGCCGATGCGCCGCGCGATCATCCCCACCGGGCTGATCGTCGAGATCCCCGAGGGGTTCGAGATGCAGATCCGCCCGCGCTCCGGCCTCGCGTATAAATTCGGGATCTCACTGCCCAATACGCCCGGCACGATTGATAGCGATTATCGCGGGCCGCTTGGGGTTCTGCTCGTCAATCTCGGCCGTGATCCGTTCACGGTGCAACACGGCGAGCGCATCGCGCAGGCAGTGATCGCGCCCGTGCTGCAAGCGCGGTTCGAACTGGCGGAAGCCCTAACCGAAACCGCGCGCGGGGCAGGGGGCTTTGGCTCGACGGGGCGCGGCTGATGCTGTTTTTGACGCTCTGCGCGGGGCTGCTGATCCTTGGAAAAGTGATGCGCGTGCCGATGCGCCTGATCGGCGGAGTGATCGGGCTTTTGTGGCTTGGTGTGGTGCTGGCGCATCTGGTTTTGCCAGCCGAGAACCCGCTACCACGCGCGTTTGGCGGCACGTTGCAGGGCTGGCTTGTGTTGGGCGGCGTTGGTCTTTTGGCCCTCGGCTACCGCGGCCTACTGGGTCGTTTGCGCCGCAAGGCAGACGTGCCGAGCAGCCAGCCAAGTGCCGCGCCGGCGTTCTCGTCCTCCGAGTTGGATCGCTATGCGCGCCATATCGTGCTGCGCGAGATTGGCGGGCAGGGGCAGAAGCGGCTGAAAAAGGCGAAGGTTCTGGTTGTGGGCGCAGGCGGGCTTGGTTCGCCCGCGCTCTTATATCTCGCGGCGGCGGGTGTGGGTGAAATTGGGGTGATCGACGACGATACCGTTTCCAATTCCAACCTCCAGCGCCAGATCCTGTTCCGCGATAGCGACATCGGCGCGCCCAAAGTGGAGGTTGCCGCCGTCGCTTTGCGCGCGCTCAATCCGTTCATCACGATGCGCCCCTATCGCCAGCGGCTCACCGCGGAAACTGCAGGCGGGATCATCGCGGACTATGATCTGGTGCTGGACGGCACAGATAGTTTCGCGACGCGCTCCCTTGTCAATGCGGCTTGCGTGGCACAAAGTAAGCCGCTGATTTCCGGTGCGATTTCGCAATGGGAGGGGCAGCTCTCGCTCTTTGGTGCCCCTGGGCCCTGCTATGCCTGCCTGTTCCCGAGCGCGCCTGCCGATGGCCTTGCGCCGAGTTGCGCCGAGGCGGGGGTGGTGGGGGCTCTGCCCGGTATGATCGGGGCGATGATGGCGGGCGAGGCGATCAAATTTATCACTGGCGCGGGGCAAAGCCTGCAAGGTCGCCTCATGATCCATGACGCGCTTTGGGGCGAAAACCGCACCATCGCAATCCGCCGTGATCCGGCATGCCCTGTGTGCGGGCCCGCCGCCAAACCTGTCTGAGCCCGCGCCGCGCAATCCGCTCTGGCCAATTCCCTGCGCGCGTCCTAGCTTCACGGCAAAGGAGATCCCCCATGACAAATCCCCTCCTGTCCGACTGGACTGGCCCTTTCGCGCTTCCCCCATTCGCGCAGATCCGCGACGAGGATTTCGCCCCTGCCTTTGACGCCGCGCTTGACGAAGCGCGTGCGAATATAAAAGCGATTGCCGAAAATGCGGCCCCCGCGACCTTCGACAACACGATCAAAGCTCTGGAGCAGGCCGAGGGCACGCTCGACCGTGTGGCGGGGGTGTTTTACAACCTTTCCAGCGCCGATAGCACGCCCGCGCGCGAGGCGCTCCAGCGCGATCTCGCGCCGAAGATGGCGGCGTTTTCCTCCGAGGTCACGATGAACCCCGCGCTGTTTGCCCGCGTCAATGCGGTGTGGGAGGCGCGCGAGGGGCTGAATTTGGAGGATACCCGTGTCCTCACCCTCTATCGCCAGATGTTCACCCGCGCAGGGGCGGCGCTGACGGGCAATGAGGCGGCGCGGATGTCTGCGATCAAGGAGCGGCTTGCGGTGATCTGCACCAGCTTCACGCAAAACCTGCTGGCGGATGAGCGCGCATGGTTTATGCCGCTGGAAGACAGCGCCGGCCTGCCCGATTTCGTGCTGGATGCGGCGCGCGCGGCGGGGCAGGAACGCGGCGAGGACGGGCCGATCATCACGCTCTCGCGCTCGATTATCGTGCCCTTCTTGCAATTCTCTACCCGCCGCGATCTGCGCGCGAAAGCCTATGCCGCTTGGGCGTCGCGCGGCGCGAACGGCGGCGAGACCGATAACCGTGCCATCGCCGCCGAGATTTTGGCACTGCGCGAAGAGCGCGCGAAGCTCTTGGGCTACGCCAGCTTTGCCGATTTCAAACTCGAGCCGGAAATGGCGAAAACGCCGACTCGTGTGCGCGATCTGCTGATGCGGGTCTGGCAGCCCGCGAAGGCGCGTGCCGAGGCGGATGGCGCCATCCTCAACGAGATGCTGCGCGCGGATGGGACGGATGAGCCCCTCGCGCCGTGGGATTGGCGGTTCTATTCCGAGCGCCGCCGCAAGGCCGAGCATGATCTGGATGAGGCCGCGCTGAAACCCTATCTCTCGCTGGAGGCGATGTTGGGCGCGATGTTCGATTGCGCGCAACGCCTCTTCGGGTTGGAGTTCCGCGAGATTGACGGGCCATTCTACCACGCCGATGTGCGTGGCTGGGAGGTGACCCGCAAGGGCCAGCATATCGCGGTGTTCTTGGGCGATTATTTCGCGCGGGGCTCGAAGCGCTCCGGCGCATGGTGCTCGGCGATGCGCAGCCAGAAGAAGCTGGGCGGCGATATACGGCCGATTGTGGTGAATGTGTGCAATTTCGCCAAGGGCGATCCGTCGCTGCTCTCCTATGATGACGCGCGCACGTTGTTCCATGAATTCGGCCACGCGCTGCATCAGATGCTCTCGGATGTGACCTATAGCTTCATCTCGGGCACCTCTGTGGCGCGCGATTTCGTGGAGCTTCCGAGCCAGCTTTATGAGCATTGGTTGGAAGTGCCCGAAGTGCTGGAGAAACACGCGCGCCACTATCAGACGGGCGAACCGATGCCCGCCGATATGCTCCAGCGGCTGTTGGCCGCAGGGACCTATGATCAGGGCTTTGCGACGGTCGAATTCCTCGGGTCCGCATTGGTCGATCTGGCCTTCCATGAGGGTAATGCGCCTGCCGATCCAATGGCAAAACAGGCCGAGGTTCTGGCCGAGATCGGGATGCCCGCGGCCATCGGAATGCGCCACGCCACGCCGCATTTCGCGCATATCTTCTCAGGCGACGGCTATTCCTCGGGCTATTACAGCTACATGTGGTCCGAGGTGATGGATGCGGATGCCTTCGCGGCGTTCGAGGAGGCGGGCGATCCGTTCGATCCCGCAACGGCGGCACGGCTGGAGAAATACATCCTTGCGGCAGGCGGATCCCGCCCGCCCGAAGAGCTTTATACCGCGTTCCGTGGCCGTATGCCGGGGGTTGAGCCGCTCCTCAAAGGGCGCGGGCTTCTCGAGGTCTGAGAGCTCTCTAGCGCGCGTATCGTTGTCCCCGTCGGAAGCCTCCGGCGGGGATATTTTATCTCTGTGGAAGCGGTGTTTCCAAAGAGGTTAAATATCCCCCGCGGAGCGATCGCCCGTGATCACAGGGCGGCGACGTCTTTATGGATAATTACATCTGCCTGCGGGTAGGCCTCAATGATCGCGCGTTTGAGCGCGGCGCCGATGTCATGCGCCTCGCGGAGCGTTTGGGCGCCGTCTAACTCAATATGCAGGTGCACGAAGATCCGCGATCCGGCGGTGCGGGTTTTCAGATCGTGGAACCCGTGGACCTCGGGCCAATTGGCGGCGATCTGAGCAATCCGCTCGATGACCTCGGGGTCGGCTTGGCGATCCATCAACGCATGCCATGAGGCTATGCCGATCTTCACCGCGCCGCGCAGCATCAGCGCGACGCCAATCAGCGCGATGATGCTATCAATACGACTGACCCCGAAACGGGCAGAAAGACCAAGCGCTAAGATCGCGCCGAGGCTGGGCACCAGATCGCCGATGTAATGCAAGGAATCAGCGGCGACGACTTTGTTGCCCGTCTTGGCTGCGACCCTGCGTTGCCATGCCACCAGCGCAGCAGTCAAGAGAATGGAGGCCACCATCACTGCGATGCCTGCGCCTTCTGATTGCAAGGCGGGGGGCTCTTCCGCGCGTAGCCGCCCGATTGCGGAGAGCGCGATAGCCCCTGCGGAGACGGCGATGAACAGGGCTTGCGCGAGCGAGATCAGATCCTCGACCGAGGTATGGCCGAAGGCGTGATCCTCGTCGGCGGGTCGCGCGGCGTAGAAAATCGCAAAGAGCCCGAGGCCAGAAACCATCATATCCATCGCGCTATCGGCCAGCGAGGCGGCGATAGAGAGTGCACCCGTAGCCGATAAGGCCCAAGCTTTGATCACGACTAGGGTGAAGGAGACCGCAACCGAGGCCAATCCCGCCGAGAGGTTCAAGGAGTGTTGTTTGTCAGGCATAGTCTCGACTCTTTAGGAGCGGATCGGGCGAGGTCGTATCAGGCCACTCAACCGTGCCAATGCGGAGCAGAAGGCACGGGGCGGAGGTCTTCCTAACCTACTAGAAAGCGTTAGTCACGCAGCTCGTCGGCATCGACGCCCCAAATCGCGTCTTTGTGCACCCAGCCATCCTCAGACCCCGCCGAGACATCGCACCAGTCAAGCGTGCATTTCCCTAACCGCACGATGGCCCCTGCCTGCGCGAGGGCAATCGTGCCCGAGGCCGCGTCCGGTCGGGCCTTCAGCTCGGTGTTATCCTCCTCAACGATGGCGGTGCGCACGCCCGAGAGCAAGGCGTAATGGATCCATCCGCCTGCGCCATCGCGATCCTCAATCCGGCGCCAGTGGCCGTATTCCGCCGTCACCCGCAGCGGCATGCCTGCGTGCCGGAATACCCAATCAATGCGATGCGACAGTGAGGGCCCGCGCCGCGCATTGCCCGTCGACCCTTTGAGCGAGACATACCGCGGCAGGGGCATATTGGTCACCTGCCCGCGCGCCTGCGGGGCATCAGATTTCGCCGCATCTGCATCGGTTTCAGGAGGAGGGGGCGTTGTGCGCAGGGACTCCGGCTTAGGCTTTGGCGCGGGAGAGGCTTCGAGCGTCACTGCCGGCGACTCCGTTGCCTCTGCGACCTCAGTTTCCTCCGAGACCTCAGGCGTCGCGTCCTCTTGTGCTAAAGCGCTGCCGCCCGACATTGCATCGCCGTCTGCCTCCGGCGGCATGGCCGAGACAATCGCAGCAAGGATTAAGCCCACCGAAGCCAAGAGGCAAATCGCCCTTATAGCTCTATTCATAATGTCAGTCCGCCTGTCTCATCCGCAGGTTTTCCGCTGTTTAGGCGCTGTTTGACGCAAGGTTTAACCCCTCACGGCCAGCGCTTTGCGGATCCGCTGCGGGCCTGCTCTAGTGGGGCCTTGTATGTGGCCCGCTTTCGGGGTCATTTTGCATGAAATGAAGACGACTGGAAAGAGAGGAGACCCGTTCATGGCCGCTCAAAAGCCGAGTGTTGTTGTCACGCGACGGTTGCCCGCGCCTGTTGAAACGCGCCTCAAGGAGCTTTTCGATGTCGAATTGCGCGAGAGCGATACCAAGATGACGCGCGAGGAGTTGATCGCGGCGATGGAGAGGGCGGATGTTTTGGTGCCCTGCATCACCGATCAGATCGACGCGGCGATGCTCGCACGCGCGGGTGAGCGCTTGAAACTGATCGCGAATTTCGGGGCAGGCATCGACCATATTGATGTGGAGACCGCGCGCAAACGTGGGATTCTGGTCGCTAATACGCCCGGGGTGATGACAGAAGATACGGCCGATATGGCGATGGCCCTGATGATGGCGGTGCTGCGCCGGATTCCCGAAGGGCAGGCGATGATGCAAGGCGGGCGCTGGGAGGGCTGGTCGCCGCTCACGCTTCTTGGCGGGCGGATTGGCGGAAAGCGGATCGGGATTCTCGGCATGGGCCGGATTGGGCAGGCACTGGCGCGGCGCGCCCGCGCCTTTGGGATGCAGGTGCATTACCACAATCGCAAACGGCTGCGGCCGGAAATCGAGGAATCGCTGGAGGCCACCTATTGGGAGAGCCTCGACCAGATGGTGAGCCGGATGGATGTGATCTCGATCAACTGCCCGCATACCCCGTCCACCTTCCATCTGATGAACGCGCGCCGCCTGAAATTGCTCAAGCCGACAGCGGTGATCGTGAATACCTCGCGCGGCGAGGTGATTGACGAGAACGCGCTGACGCGGGGCTTGCGGGCGGGGGAAATCGGGGGCGCAGGCCTCGACGTGTTCGAGCACGGGCATGAGATCAACCCGCGCTTGCGTGAACTGCCCAATGTCGTTTTGCTCCCGCATATGGGCTCTGCCACCAATGAGGGCCGGATCGAGATGGGTGAGAAGGTTTTGTTGAATATCAAAACCTTTGCAGATGGGCACCGCCCGCCCGATCTTGTCGTTCCGGGTATGTATTAAGCAAAAGCCTCGCGCTGGCTAATGCGCGGGGTCTTCGAGCGGAAACTGCGGATTGTGCCCTGCCATGATCCGCAGCGCATCTGCGGGGCCTATATCGCGGGTCTGTGCCATCCGCGTTAACTCCGCAGCGAGATCGGCGCGGATCATCCGCTCTTGCAGCACGAGCGAGGGGCGCGCAGCGCTGGCGGTTCCGGCTTGGCGCGCGGGCTCAGCACGCGTTTCCGGCAGGGGCGTGACAGGCTCACTGTCATAACCGCCCCGCACTGAGGTCTGCGTGAAGGCGCGTTGCGCCATAGCACTGCGTAGCTTTTCCTCTACGGCGCGCACGTCAGCCGTTTGCGGGGCGGGGGGCGCAAGGTCATAGGTGGATTTGGGGGGGCTGGCGCCGGATCCGAAGCTGCCGCCAGAGAGCGTCGCCACCTCCATCTGCATGGAGTCAGTCGCTGCTTGCAGCGTTCTCACAGTCTGCGTCGCCTGCAGATCTGCGCTTGTGCCTTGCCGCGCGGAAATCGCCTGTGCCGCAGCCGTATGGGTGAGGGTTCCGGTCGTGCCCCCTGATTGCGTCCCCAAACTTGTATTGGATATCAGATTGAGGATGCCCGAGATCATCGCTCTCGATAGCATATCGTCCTCGATTCTAGAGGTGTCCGCCGCATATCGCGGCACGGTTTAGCCTAGCGCAGAAACCGAATCGCTGCATGGGTTGTTTGGAGGATTGGTAAATTCGTGGCAGGGGGGCGGCTGCCTGCAAATCCGAGGGGCCATTGGGTGCGATTCAAAAGGGGGACCGTTTGGCCCCCCCCCTTTCAATTATTGCTGCCGCGCTTTGAGCCATGCCTGCCAGCCTTGCGGTGAGCCGTTGAAGGCGTTGATATCGACCTCGCCCCCCACGCCAGGCACCACGCCGGATCCGGTATATTGCCAGAACGCCCAGCGCGCGCCGGGATAGGTCTCGACCGGATGCGCTGCCACCGAGCGCAGCCAGAAATCATACTGGCCGAGTTTGCCGAGTTGGTTGTCACGCCAGAAATCGACGGTTGTATAGATCACGGGGCGGGTGCCGTAATGCGCGGTCAGCGCGTCGAGGAAGATGTGCATTTCCGAGCGCACCTTGGCGGCCTCGGGGCGCAGTTTGCACGACGGCGATGTGTGGTTCCATTCGATATCGAGCACGGGCGGCAGATCGCCCTTCTTGCGCGGGTAGTTGCGGATGAACCAGCGCGCCTGCTCGGCGGCGGGGCGGCAGAAGTAGTAGAAGTGATAGGCGCCAACAGGCACGCCCGCTTGGCGCGCCCCTGCCAGATTGCGCGCGAAGGCCGGATCGACACGATCTCCGCCCTCGGTGCCCTTGAGCCATGCAAAAGAGATGCCCGCACGTCTGGCGGAGGCAAAATCAATCACGCCCTGATAGCGCGCGGCATCGATTCCATGCACTTGATAATGCGCAGGCACACGCCCCGCCCAGCCATGGGGCCGCGTGTCGCCAAAGTTCGAAGGCACGCCCTCTGCGCGGTACTGCGCCGCGTCCAGCGCGGTCGGGCGCATCAACTCGCCCTTCACATGGCGATTGCTATCGCCGCCGCCGCAGCCCGCCAAACCCAATGCGAGCGCTGCCGCGACCCAAAACTTCCCCGATACCGCCATGCTTGCCCGCCCCCTTAATGTTGCGCGCAGAGTCGCTGAAAAACGCGGCGCTGTCACGGGGGCGTGTTGTGAAACTTTTGCCCTCGGCGTGTTTCTGCACGCGGCAGTCCGGCGGGATTGGGATCAGAGGGCCGCAGAGAAAAAGCCGCCCCGAAGGGCGGCCTGAAGGATGTGATTCGCCTGGGGCGCCCGTGGCTTACGCCTGCAGCGAGCGCACCGAAATTTCGCCTTCGCCGCGCGAGCGCATGGCTGCGATGGCCGCAATGGAAGCGGCGGCGGTGGTGAAATACGGGATCTTGTCATAGAGCGCGACAGCGCGGATCTCGCGGCTGTCGGCGACCGATTGCTGGCCGTCGGTGGTGTTGAGCACCAGTTGGATATCGCCGTTCTTGAGGCGGTCCACGATGTTCGGGCGGCCCTCGTAGACTTTGTTGACGATCTCTGCGGCGACGCCATGCGTTTTCAGCCATGCGCCAGTGCCACGGGTCGCGATCAGCGTGAAGCCCATCGCGATCAGATCGCGCGCGGCCTCGGCCAGCTCGTCGGATTTATCGCTATCCTTGATCGACAGGAACACCGCGCCTTCATCGGGGAGGATCGTGCCTGCGCCCATTTGCGCCTTGAGGAAGGCCCGCGGGAAGTTGCGATCCCAGCCCATGACTTCGCCGGTCGAGCGCATTTCTGGCCCAAGCAGCGTATCAACACCGGGGAAGCGGGCGAAGGGCAGCACCGCTTCTTTGACCGAATACCAAGGGGTGTTCGGATCGGCGAGGGTCATCGGATCAGCGAAGGGCAGATCGGTTTCCGGCGTGACATCGGCGGGGTAGGGCGCGCGATGCGGGAAGTTGGACATCGGCTCACCCGCCATCAGACGCGCGGCGATGGAGGCAATCGCGCTATCGGTGGCTTTTGCGACGAAGGGCACGGTCCGCGAGGCGCGCGGGTTCACTTCCAGCACATAGATCACGCCGTCCTTGATCGCGAATTGCACGTTCATCAAGCCCACGACACCCAAAGCCAGCGCCATTTTCTCGGTCTGCACTTTCAGCTCGGCGATGATCTCTTTCGAGAGCGAATAGGGCGGCAGCGAACAGGCGGAATCGCCCGAATGGACGCCCGCTTCCTCGATATGCTGCATGATGCCTGCGACATGGACGGTTTTGCCATCCGAGAGCGCATCGACGTCGACCTCAATCGCGCCCGATAGGTAGCTATCGAGCAGCACCGGGCTATCGCCGGAGACTTTCACAGCGGAGGTGATGTAGCGCTTGAGGTGATCCATATCGCGGACGATTTCCATCGCGCGGCCGCCCAGAACGTAGGACGGGCGGATTACGAGGGGGAAGCCCACGCGCTCCGCGATTTGAACGGCTTGTTCGTCGGTCGAGGCGATGCCGTTGACGGGCTGCTTCAGCTCCAGACGGTTGAGCAGATCTTGGAACCGCTCGCGGTCCTCGGCCAAGTCAATCGCATCGGGCGTGGTGCCAAGGATCGGGATGCCTTCGTCTTGCAGCGCATTCGCGAGCTTGAGCGGGGTCTGCCCGCCGAACTGGACAATTACCCCGTGCAGCGTGCCGTTTTCCTGCTCGACGCGCAGGATTTCCATGACGTGCTCCATGGTGAGCGGCTCGAAATAGAGGCGATCAGAGGTGTCATAATCGGTCGAAACCGTCTCGGGGTTGCAGTTGACCATGATCGTCTCGTAACCGGCTTTGGTCAGCGAGAAACAGGCATGGCAGCAGCAATAATCGAACTCGATCCCTTGGCCGATCCGGTTCGGACCTCCGCCCAGAATAACGACTTTCTTACGGTCAGACGGGCGTGCCTCGCATTCCACATCGCCCATCGCGGGGGCTTCATAGGTGGAATACATATAGGGCGTTTGCGCCTCAAACTCGGCGGCGCAAGTATCAATGCGCTTGAAGGCGGCGACCACACCGAGGTTGCGGCGGGCGCGGCGCACTTGCGCCTCGTCGCGGCCCGTCAGCATGCCCAGACGCGCATCGGTGAAGCCCATCATCTTGAGTTTGCGCAGGCCTGCTTCCGTCACCGGAAGGCCCTCTTTGCGGATTTCGGCCTCAGCCTCCATGATCTCGCGGATCCGCTCCAAGAACCACGGATCGAATGAGGTCGCGGTGATGATCTCGTCATTGGTAAGGCCGTGGCGCATCGCTTGGGCGATCAGGCGCAGGCGGTCCGGGGTTTGGGCGGAGATCGCTTTGATGACGGCGGATTTCTCCGGCGCGCCGACGATTTCAATCTCGTCAAAGCCGCAGAGGCCGGTTTCCATCGAGGCCAGCGCTTTTTGCACGGATTCGTGGAAGGTCCGGCCAATCGCCATCACTTCGCCGACCGATTTCATCGCGGTGGTCAGGGTTGCCTCGGAGCCGGGGAACTTCTCGAACGCGAAGCGCGGGATCTTGGTGACGACGTAATCGATGCTCGGCTCGAAGGAGGCGGGCGTGACGCCGGTGATATCGTTGTCGAGCTCGTCCAGCGTGTAGCCGATGGCGAGTTTCGCTGCGATTTTTGCAATCGGGAAGCCGGTGGCCTTGGAGGCCAGCGCCGAGGAGCGCGACACGCGCGGGTTCATCTCGATCACGACCATGCGGCCATCAACGGGGTTGATCGCCCATTGCACGTTTGAGCCGCCTGTTTCCACGCCGATTTCGCGCAGAACCGCGATCGAGTGGTTGCGCATCACTTGGTATTCTTTGTCGGTCAGCGTCAGGGCAGGGGCAACGGTAATCGAATCGCCTGTATGCACGCCCATCGGATCGATGTTTTCAATCGCGCAGACGATGATGGCGTTGTCGGCCTTGTCGCGGACAACCTCCATTTCGAATTCTTTCCAACCGAGCAGGCTCTCATCCACGAGGATCTGCGCCATCGGTGAGGCGTCGAGGCCGGAGCGGCAGATCCGCTCGTAATCGTCGCGGTTATACGCAACGCCGCCGCCGGTGCCGCCCAGCGTGAAAGCGGGGCGGATGATTGCGGGCAGGCCGATTTCATCCAGATCGCGCATCGCCTGCGCCACACCTGCGTTAATATCGTATTTGCCGTTCGGCAGCTTTGGCGCGGCAACAATGGTCGCTTTCGGGTTCTCAATGCCCAGACGGTCCATCGCTTCGCGGAACAGCTTGCGGTCTTCTGCCATTTCAATGGCTTCGCGCTTCGCGCCGATCATCTCTACGCCGTATTTTTCCAGCACGCCCATATCGGCGAGCGCGAGCGAAGTGTTTAGGCCGGTTTGACCGCCCATCGTGGGCAGGAGCGCGTCTGGGCGCTCTTTCTCGATGATTTTCGCGACAACTTCGGGGGTGATAGGCTCGATATAGGTCGCGTCGGCCATTTCCGGATCGGTCATGATCGTCGCGGGGTTCGAGTTCACCAAGATGACGCGGTAGCCTTCTTCGCGAAGGGCTTTACACGCTTGAGCGCCGGAGTAATCAAACTCGCAGGCTTGGCCAATGACAATGGGCCCGGCACCGATGATGAGGATGGACTTGATGTCGGTTCTCTTCGGCATGGGATACCCCTTTATGGCAGTGTTTTTAGCGTGCAGGCATGGTGGATCACCCCGCTTGGAGGCGTCCAAATTTGGGCGGTTATAGCTCTCGGGACGGGCGGCGCAAGGGTTGAATCGGCTCTGCGGGCCGGATTCTTGGGGCGGAGGTTTAGCCGCGCGTGGGGCGGACGAATTTGGCCAGCGCGATCATCGCAATCACGAGCGTGGCGAGCCATGAGCCTGTGGTGACCATAACATGCACGGGGATATTGGCGTGAAGCGCGGGAACCATCACTGCCATTTCGGGCGCGTTGACGATGGTCAGGGTGATCAGGCCGATCACCGCCACGACGCGCGGCAGGGCTGGGGCAAGCATCGGCAACAAAAGAAGTGGCAGAACATAGTAATGTAGCCAGCCGAGCGGCCCGAACAGCGGAAGGATCAGGGCGATCAGCAACGCCGCACCCGTGCGACGCAACTTGGGCGCGGCAGGGGCCATGATCCGCCACGTGGCCAGCACGCAGAGCACCAGCAAGAACTTCGGCAGCAATGTGATCCACATTGGCAGCGCATAGACATCCGGCCCGAGCAAGAACGCATTGCCCGGCATCTCGATAGCGGGCATCCAACCCGCCGCCGAGGCTAGCGCGGCGACGGCAGGGAGAAGCGACGCATTCACACGTGCGATTGTGCTATGCGCTGAGACCTCGGGCATCAGAGCTAGAAATTCGAGGCTCAGGCGCGGAGACAGCGCGAAGCAGATCAACGCCAACGCAAGCCCAGCGAGCGCGAAGGCCTTGAGCGCCCGCCAGTTTCGATCCAGCAGAAAGACAAGGATGAACAGCGCCGGCGTCAGTTTGATTGCGGCGGCAAAGGCCAGCGCGACGCCTGCGGAAACGGGCCGCCCCGCCTGCAAGCGCTCCAGCATGAGCAGGGTGAGGAACGTAGTGATCAGGGTTGGTTGGTTGAACAGCGCCGCGGCCTGCACGGGGGTTGTCAGAAAACCCACCGTCAGCGCGATCATGAGGAACGCAAGCAGGCTCATCGTGCGAGGCCGCGCGACTTTCGCAGCCAGCCAGACCGATCCCGCCAGAGCGGCGCAATGGATCACCCCGAACAGGTTGAAGAATTGCTGCGGTGTCAGAAGTTTGGTCAGCGGGGCGAGAAGCTCTGCCCAGATCGGGGGGTAAATATAGGGAAAGGCATATTGGCCCGCGCCAGCCAATTCCCGCACCAGAGGCTTCCAAAGCTCAGGCGTATCGCCGAAAAATCCGGGACTTGCGGCATAGACCAAGGCCTCTTGCCCCGTCGCGATCATATGGCCCGCCACATACACAGCCGCCAGATCGGAGGCCCAGTGCCCGAGAAACTTTGGCAGTAGCAGCATTATAAAGATCGTGATCAGGATCACGCCAATTTGCGTCTCGCGCCGTGAGGGGGTGCGGACGTCGCGACCGCCGTCAAAAGGCGCTGGCATATGCTCATAGGCGGGGGCGTCGGTCATCGTCTGGGCTGGCAGTTGCATGGGAACCTCTGGAGTATCCGCTTCTCTCTATCGCGGTATTCAGGCAGAAATTAGGCGATTGTTGCGCGGACGGAAACTTTCTCGCGCGGCTTTCGCCGCTTTCCGTCGCGGTTCGATTGCGGCGGAACGTGTGAAAACGGGGCTACGCGCTTGACTTTATCGCGGCGACACGGTTGATCGGGCGCACTGTCCGACATGCCCGTTGAAAGGGGAGCCTCATGCACGCCTACCGCAGCCATACCTGCGCCGATCTCACCGCGAAGAATGCTGGTGATACTGTCCGTCTCTCCGGCTGGGTACACCGCGTGCGAGATCATGGGGGCGTTCTGTTCATCGACTTGCGCGACCATTACGGCATGACGCAGGTGCTCTGCGATGCCGATAGCCCCGCGTTCAAAGCGCTGGAAAAAGTGCGCTCGGAATGGGTGATCCGCATCGATGGCACCGTGAAGCTGCGCGATGCGAGCCTCGTGAACAGCAAGATCCAGACAGGCGAGATCGAAGTCTATGTGCGTGATCTCGAGGTGCTGGGCGCGGTTGAGGGAGAATTGCCGCTTCCGGTGTTCGGCGATCAGGATTACCCCGAGGAAACCCGCCTGACCTACCGCTTCCTCGATCTGCGTCGCGAGAAGCTGCACAACAATATGATCCTGCGGTCCAACGTCGTGCGCCATCTGCGCAACGAGATGTGGGATCAGGGTTTCAACGAATTCCAGACGCCGATCATCACCGCCTCTTCCCCCGAAGGTGCACGCGATTTCCTCGTGCCCTCGCGCCTGCATCCGGGCAAGTTCTACGCCCTGCCGCAAGCGCCGCAGCAGTTCAAACAGCTCATTCAAGTCGCTGGCTTCGACCGCTACTTCCAGATTGCGCCGTGTTTCCGCGACGAGGATCCGCGCGCCGATCGCTCGCCCACGGATTTCTACCAGCTCGATATCGAGATGAGCTTCGTCAAACAGGAAGACATCTTCGCCACCGTGCAGCCCGTGATCCAAGGCGTGTTCGAGAAGTTTGGCAACGGCAAGAAGGTCGATACCGACTGGCCGCTGATCGCCTATAGAGATGCGCTGAAATGGTATGGCTCGGATAAGCCGGATATGCGCAACCCGATCAAAATGCAGGAGGTTTCCGAGCATTTCGCGGGCTCCGGCTTCGCGATCTTCGCAAAACTCTTGGAAAACGAGGGCACCGAAATCCGCGCGATTCCGGCCCCCACGGGCGGCAGCCGCAAATTCTGCGACCGGATGAACAAATTCGCGCAGGAACAGGGCCTTCCGGGCATGGGCTATATCTTCTGGCGCAAGGCAGAAGACGGCTCGACCGAGGCCGCAGGGCCGCTGGCGAAAAACATCGGGCCGGAGCGCACCGAGGCGATCCGCGTGCAGCTTGGCCTTGGCGAGGGCGATGCGGCCTTCTTCTTGGGCGGTAAAGCTGATGCGTTTGAAGGGGTTGCAGGGCGCGCGCGCAATGTGATCGGCGAAGAGCTCGGCCTGACCGAGACCGACAGCTTCAAATTCGCATGGATCGTCGATTTCCCGATGTTCGAGAAAACCGACGAGGGCAAAATCGATTTCTCGCATAACCCGTTCTCGATGCCGCAAGGCGGGATGGAGGCGCTGCAAGGCGATCCGCTGGAGGTTTACGCCTATCAGTACGACCTTGCCTGCAACGGCTATGAGTTGATCTCGGGCGGGATTCGTAACCACAAGCCGGAAATCATGTTCAAGGCCTTCGAGATCGCGGGCTATCCGGCCTCCGAAGTTGAGAAGCGCTTCGGCGGGATGGTGAAGGCGTTCAAATACGGCGCCCCGCCGCACGGCGGCTGTGCTGCTGGCATCGACCGGATCGTGATGCTGCTCGCCGAAGAGGCCAATATCCGCGAAGTCATCATGTTCCCGATGAACCAGCGCGCCGAAGATCTGATGATGGGCGCGCCCTCCGAGCCGATGAATGAACAGCTTCGTGAACTGAACCTGCGCGTGATCCCGCGCGACTAAGTGCTTCACGGCGAAGTGTTGCCAAAGGGCGCGCGGGGCAACCTGCGCGCCCTTTTCATTTGCCCGTGCGCATGGCCCAATAGCCGTGAGTAAAGCGGGAGTGCGTGATGGAGTTTGCAACCATGGCTGCGGCACGGTTTGGCTACGGCCCATCGCCGCATATGGCGCTGCCAGCGCGCCCCGCCGATTATATGGCGGCCCTGCGGGGCGGCGATGTGATGGCGCAGCGCTTCCCGATTTTGCGCGAGGGCGAGGGGGCGCAATTGCTTGCGCAATTTGCGCCTTTGAAGCGCGCAGAGAGCGAACAAAAAGACGGGGCGGCTGGGGCCTTCAAAGCGCTTCGCCAAGCGATGAACGAGGTCATCGTCACGGGGCTGCGGGCACGGATCGCGCGGGCCGTGGAGGATCCGACAGGGTTCCGCGAGCGCCTGCAACAGTTCTGGACGGATCATTTCACCGTTGTCGGGCGGCGCCTTCCCGAACATCCGATGACGCTGGAGCATCAGGAATTCGCCGTGCGCCCCCATATGACGGGGCGGTTCGCGGACTTGCTGAAAGCGGCGGTGACCCATTCTGCGATGATCATGTATCTCGATCAGGATCGCTCGGTGGGCCCCAATTCCAAACAGGCGCAGAAACGTCCGCAAAAGCGGATGGGACTGAATGAGAACCTCGCGCGTGAGGTGATGGAGCTGCATACGCTCGGCGTGGCGGGCAGCTATACCCAGACGGATGTGCGCCAGCTCGCAGAGTTGTTCACGGGGATGATGCATTCCGACACAACCGGGTTCAAATTCCAGCCGGGCACCGCCGAACCCGGTGCCGAGGAGGTGCTGGGCACGCTCTACGGCGGTGGGCGCGCGAGTATGGAAGATATCTATGCGGTGCTGGACGATCTGGCGGCCCATCCCGATACGGCGGCCCATCTTGCGCGGAAGCTGACGGTGCATTTCGTCTCGGACACACCGCCTGAAACTGTCATTGAAGCTCTGCGCGAGGCCTATCTCGCGCAGGATGGCGCGCTGATGCCACTCTATGAGATCCTGCTGACCCATCCCGATTCCGCCACGCATTTTGGCGAGAAGATCCGCCAGCCGCTCGATTATATCGCGGCGGGGCTGCGGGCGTTGGGGCTGCGCGGTGAGGCGCTGATGGATATGCCCTATAAAGAGTTTCGCCCACTGATCCGCACGCCGATGCAACTTATGGGGCAGAAATGGATCGAGCCCTCCGGCCCCGATGGCTGGCCGGAGGAGGCGGAGGCGTGGATCTCGCCGCAGGAATTGGCAGGGCGGATCGAATGGGCGATGCGCGCCCCGCAGCGCTTGGCCAAAACCTACGACATGCCGACGCCGGATGCCGAGCAGTTTTTGCACGCGAGCTTGGGTGCGCGCGCATCGGAGGCACTCAAATTTGCCGTTCCGCGGGCTGAGTCGCGCGCGGAGGGTATTGGTCTCGTGCTGGCTTCTGCCGAGTTTAACCGGAGATAATTGATGAAAAGCGATCTGCTCTCTCGGCGGTTTTTCCTGAAAGGCGCAGCGGTGCTGGGCTGTTCTGCGGCGGCGCATCCGTTCCTCAACTCCATGACCTTCGCCTCTGCCCCGGGTGAGGGGCGGTTGGTGGTGATCATCCTGCGCGGGGCGATGGACGGGTTGGATGTGGTGCAGCCCTTGGGCGATAAGGCGCTGGCGCTGCACCGCAAGGTGCTTTCGGGCGGTGAGGCCGCAGGGGCGCAGGATCTCGATGGGTTCTTCGCGGCGCATAAGGCTTTGGGGCCGTTGATGCCTTTGTGGCAGGCGGGCGAGTTGGGCTTTGTCCATGCGACCTCGACGCCTTACCGCGACAAACGCTCGCATTTTGACGGGCAGGATTTGTTGGAGGCCGGCACCGGCGGCGATGTGGATCCGTCTTTGATGAAGGTGGGCTGGCTCAACCGTCTGTTGCAGGCCCTTCCCGATGCGCGGGCGGAAACCGCGTTCTCTGTCGGGCTGGACGAGATGCGGATCTTGGCAGGGCCAGCGGAGGCGCTGTCTTGGACGCCCGAGGCGAAACTGCGGATCTCGCCACAGGCGGAATTGCTATTGAATCATATCTACCATGACGATCCGCTGTTCCGAGACGCGGCACTGGCCGCGGTGGCGGTTTCAAATGGCGGTGTGGACGCGCCTGCGATGGCGGCTGAAAACGATGGTGCAATGGGCGGCATGATGGCCGATGCGGGTATGGCGCCCGCCGCCACCTCTGCGACGGAGGCCGCGAAAATATCGGCCACGCGCGCGATGGCGCATTTCGCGGCGGATCGGCTGAATGGCGAGACCCGCATTGCGGCGTTTTCGCTGAATGGTTGGGATACGCACCGTGGGCAACCTGCAGCTTTGGGCGGATCGCTGACGCGCTTGGGCGAGGCAATCCTCGGGCTGCGGGAGCGGTTGGGCGTGAATTGGGCGCAGACAACGGTGATGGCGATGACGGAATTTGGCCGCACCGTGCGCGAGAACGGATCGAATGGCACGGATCATGGCACAGGTGGCGCGATGGTTCTCGCGGGCGGGGCCATTCGCGGCGGCAAGGTCTATGGCGGCTGGCCCGGATTGGGCGAGGGCGATCTTTATGACGGGCGCGATCTGATGCCACTGACCGATGTGCGGGCTTGGGCGGCTTGGGCGATGCGCGGGCAATTCGGGATCGAGCGCTCGGTGCTGGAGCGCTCGATCTTTCCGGGGTTGGATCTGGGGGACGATCCAAAATTCATGCTGTGACAGGCAGAAAGCGGCCTAAATCCCAATCGCATTCGCCAGTGTCGCCGCGACGGAGACAGACAGCGCCGTGAGGCCCGCGCCGAAAACGGTCCAATGGGTTACGCGGGTGAGGGCCTCGTTTTGCAGGGCCGAGTGCAGCATCGCTTTCATATGGGTCTCCTTTGGCAACTGGGCTCAGGATCGGGGTGCAATGGGGCAAATTTCTGGCGAATTCGGCACGATGTCAGGGCGATTGCCCCGTCTGAAACGGCACGCTAAGCTGGTATCCTGGCCGCGTGATTGCGGGCCGCAGCGGGGGACATATGAAGCAATTTGGCGCAGCATTGGGCGATTGGCAGCCACCAAAAGCTCCGGATTTTGAGACGCTTAGCGGGCGCTATGTTGCGCTTGAGCGGTTGGAGACACGTCATGCGCATGGTCTATTTCGGGCCTATGCGGGCGCGGATCAGTTGTTTGACTATCTCCCCTATGGCCCGTTTTCCTCAGAGGTGAGCTGTATCCGTTGGGTCGGTGAGCGCGCTGAAGAGCATGACCCCTATATGTTCGCGGTGCGGGATCTCGACAGCGACTCCGCTGGCGGGGTGATGGCCTTGATGCGGATTGATACGGCGAACGGGGTGATCGAACTCGGTCACATCAATCTCGGGCCGGATCTTCAAGGGACGCGTGCGGCCTCCGAGGCGATGATGCTGCTGATTTCATGGGCGTTTGATGCGGGCTATCGGCGGTTTGAATGGAAATGCGATTCGCTCAACATGCCCTCGCGGCGGGCGGCGCAGCGCTTGGGGCTGAGCTATGAGGGCACATTCCGGCAGGCGACGCATTACAAGGGGCGCAACCGCGATACCGCATGGTTCGCGGCAACAGATCAGGATTGGCCGGGCTTGCAAGCAGCCTATGAGGCGTGGCTCCGGCCCGAGAACTTCGAGGCTGACGGTCAGCAGATCGAACGCCTGTCGGATCTGACGCGGTTGGTGCGCTTCGGATCAGATCCGGCGCTCGCGCGATAAGGATAGGGCGTTGCGTAAGGCCTAGAACGCGGCGCCCGATGCGAGGCGTTGGTGCACCATTCCGCTCAAGGCTTGCACCTCTTGTGCGGACGACTGCTGGGTGCGCTTGCTGAGCGCCAAGGCCGCTGCCGCCAGATCAAGGTCATGCGCCGAGCGCGCGACACCGCCAAGAAACTGCGCGACATAGTCGAGAGTGTCCTCGCTGGGGGCATCGGAGAGCACCTCGGCGACATGGTTGAGATCATCGCGCAGCGCAATCGGATCGGGCTCGACCAGCTCATCTGGCAGGGCACGAAGCCCGGGCGGGTGCATATCAACGGGTAGGCCCGCGAGCACAGCGGTTTGGAACACCGCGAGGCTTTCAATCGGCTTTGCGATAAACCCGTTCGCGCCAGCCGCCATCGCCAGCGATTCGCCATCGGGATCGCCCGAGGTGCCCAACACCACGGGGACGGCCGACGATTGGTTGCGCATTTCGCGGATCAGTTCGGCGCCGGATCCATCGGGCAGCCCCATATCGACGATCACCACGCCCGGACGATAGGTGGAAAGGTGCTTATGCGCTGATCGCAGGCAGTCAGCCCGCCGGATCCGTGCACCGGATCGCAAACACAGCAGCCGCATGGCCTCAGAGGCGAAGCGACTGTCTTCGACGACGAGCACAGTGATC
Organism: Paracoccaceae bacterium; assembly: GCA_048262715.1. GTDB lineage: Bacteria > Pseudomonadota > Alphaproteobacteria > Rhodobacterales > Rhodobacteraceae > Albirhodobacter. The sequence goes on along the minus strand of JBLXEV010000003.1, from coordinate 131,847 downwards.
CCTAGCAAAGGGCGGTTCGCGGTGGCTTGGCTGCGGGCCATAAATTCCTTCAGATCGTTCGACATGGGCAGGTTCCTTCGGGGCGGATCGCGCATTGACGGTGGGCGCGAGTGACTCGTTGCCCCATTAGGCGCAAGAATGGATAATGTTTCGTAAATGGCGCTTCAGTGGTGGTGAGTATCTGTTGGCTGCTGTTTGCCCCCGTGACAATCCGCCCGCTGGAACGCTGCGTGATCTATAGGCAGACTGGAAAGACGGGACGCGCGGCCTTGCGTGGCAGCCCGTAGACCCGCTAGATGGGGCAAGCGAAATTGAGGGGGAGGCCCGCTATGATCGGACGATTGAACCATGTTGCCATCGCGGTGCCGGATCTGGAGGCGGCTGCGGCGCAATATGCGGGCACACTGGGCGCAAAGGTGAACCCGCCACAAGATGAGCCCGATCACGGGGTTACGGTGGTGTTCATCGAGTTGCCAAATACCAAGATTGAATTGCTCTACCCGTTGGGCGAAAACTCCCCGATCCAAGGGTTTCTCGATAAAAACCCCGCTGGTGGCATCCATCATATCTGCTACGAGGTGGACGATATCCTCGCCGCGCGCGACAAGCTGGCAGCCTCGGGCGCGCGCGTTTTGGGAACGGGAGAGCCGAAAATCGGCGCGCATGGCAAGCCGGTGCTGTTCCTGCACCCGAAAGATTTCAACGGTTGCCTCGTAGAATTGGAACAGGTCTGATGAATATTACCGGAGGAATCATCCTCTACGCCGTGACATGGTTCATGGTGTTCTTCTGCGTCCTGCCCGTGCGATTCGTCAGTCAAGCGGATGCGGGCGAGGTGGTGCCGGGCACGCATAGCTCCGCGCCTGCGAATGTGAATGATCTGGGCCGCAAGGCGAAGATCACCACGGGGATCGCGGCGGTGGTCTGGATGATCGCAGCCTTTATCATCCTCGGCGGCTTTATCACGATGGATGATCTGGATGTGTTCGGGCGCATGGCGCGCTGATCTCCTCATTGCTTCCTTGCGAAAATCGAAAGCCCGCCCCTCATATCAAAGGGCGGGCTTTGTCTTTCCAGAGAGCTTAAATATCCCCGCCGGAGGCATCCAAGCCTCACAAGCAGCGGGCGCTCCGCTTATCTCTGCCCCGTCATCCGGTGGAACAAATGGGTAAAGCTCGCAGCCCCCAGCACCGGAATCACGAGGTTCAGCAGCGGGATCGAAAGTGGGATCGCCATCAACACGCCCGCTGTCCAGATCGTGAAACGGTTCTCCAGATAGAGCGCGCGGGCGGCTTGCGGGGCCATGCGGCGGGTGGCGACCATCTGGAAGAACTCACGGCTCAGCAGATACCCGTTCATCGCCAAGAAGATGAACGGGGCCATGAAGAAGAAAAATGGCAAAAGCATCAGTGCGATCAGGTTCGCGCCCAGCACTGTGCCGAAGAACCGGATGGTTTCTTCAACGCTTTGCGAGAACGGCTTGGGGGAGAGTGGCGGCAGGTTCGGGTAGTGCCGCTCTTCCACCTCTTCCGCGACCTCCTCCAAGAACAGGCCAATGAAGGCGGAGGCGACAGGGGCCATCAAAAAAACGGACAGGAGCATCATGATCAGCACCGATCCGCCCGAGGCGAGATCGCTCAGCCATGTGACTTCGCCGATGAGTGGCAGTGTGACCTGATCCGGCACCAGCCAGCCGACGAGTTTCGCCACAATGATATAGAGCGCGATCAGCAGGGCCAGCGTGAGGCCGATCCCTTTGGCGAGAATCTTGATCGCGCGCGGGGTGAACAGATCGCCGAGCGCGCGGAAAAAAGCTGTGAAGATCATGCGTCTACCCAAGTTGTAATCGAAGCAACATCGGGGCGCGGGCGCTCGGGTGGGGCGCTGCCTTCGGTTCCGATATGGATGAGGCCCGCGACCCATTCGCCCTCTGCGAGATCGAAGGCTTCCGCGGCGAAACCGCGCTCATGCGCGACCCATCCCGTCAGCCAGCTCGCGCCCCAGCCTGCGGCCAGCGCGGCGTTCACCAATCCGAGGCAGACAGAGCCTGCCGAGAGGATCTGCTCGATTTCGGGAACTTTATCGGTGCTGCGTGGCACATAGATTACCGCCACGCAGAGCGGGCTATCGGCGAATTGGGCGATGCCTTTGGGCAGCTTATCCGCCGCGATGCCAAGCTCCGCGCCTTTCACGGCGGCAAGCGCGGCCAGCCGATCCAGCGCGCCGCGCTCCAGCACGATCAGCCGCCAAGGCTCCAGCTTGCCATGATCCGGCACGCGGACCGCGGATTGCAGCATCGGCAGCAGGGCTTCGCGATCCGGTGCGGGCGCTTTCAGGGTCTTCGCGGGGCGCGAGCGGCGTGTCGCCAGAAACTCCATCGCGGCGGGGTTGGGGCGTGCGGGGTTGATTGTCTGTGTCATCGCGCTCTCCGTTGTTGGGGCAGATGTCGGTGCTTCCGGCGGCAGATGCAAGGGCGGGCGCGACAAAGAATGGCGATGCCAGTGCCGTTTACCCTGCGGATTAGCGGCGTTAGGGTGTGTCATGGATTTGGATCATCTCACGCAAACGGGCACGGAAATCGCGCTGCGCGTCACGCCGAAAGCCTCTCGTAACGCCATTGAGATGCGCGAGGGGGCGTTGCGCGTCTATGTGACCTGTGTGCCCGAGGATGGCAAAGCCAATGCGGCGGTGCAAAAACTGTTGACGAAGGCGCTCGGCATCGCGAAATCGCGCCTCACGCTGATCCGCGGCCAAACCGCGCGCGATAAGGTGTTTCGGGTCGAGGCGCCTTAATCCTTCGGGTCCGCCTCAGGTGCTTGGACCGCGCGCAACCGATAGACCCCCTCGGGCAGATCTAGGGCGGCCGCCAGTTCCCTCAGCTGAGCATGCGAGAAGGTCACCCGCATGATCTCGTCGGTTTGCTCGCAGAGCTGCTCGATCGTCACGCAATCCTCGAAGGAATTGATCGTGATATCCTCTTGCAGGTAATCAGCGGGATTGTCGCCCTCGTCAACGAGGGTGATGACTGTCGCGTCAAATTCGTGTTCGATGGTAAACATGTTATGATGGTAGCTCACGGGCTTGTTTCTGCAAGCGCAGAAATCCGCGCATACCCTCTACACGGGCTCTTTCGCCGCGCGATGGGGCTGCGTATGAGAGGGGATGCGAGATCGCATTGGGATAACGGCGGTTTGCGCGGCCTATGGCCGTTGTGTTCGGCTTTAAGACGAGATGGGGCAGAGGAAGCGAATGATCAGATGGCTTCTCGGGGCAGGTATCGCCTTGGTGCTTGCAGGGTGTGATGTTCCCCAGACGGGCACAGGCGGTGCACGTGGCCCCTCTGCGCCCATTGTTCAGACCAGCGACATCCCGCAAGAACTCACGCCGCAGATGGCCGCGCGCAATTTCATCACCGTCGCGCAGCGGATGGAGCCGCAGATCGAGGCCGAATGCGAAGAGCGCACGCGCGGGCAGGGGCGGAGCTGCGATTATCAGATCGTTGTTGATGATCGCCCCGACCAAGCGCCCAACGCGTTCCAAACGCTGGATAAACAGGGCCGTCCGATTGTCGCCTTCAACCTCGCGCTGATCGCCACCGCGCAGAATATGGACGAGCTGGCCTTTGTCATGGGCCATGAGGCGGCGCATCATATTGAGGCCCATATCCCGCGCTCGCAAAACACGGCGATGACGGGGGCGGTTATTCTCGGCTCACTCGTCGCGGCGGCGGGCGGCAACGAGCAATCCGTGCGCAACGCACAGGATTTCGGCGCGAGCATGGGCGCGCGCGCCTATTCGCAGGATTTCGAGCTTGAGGCGGATCGCCTTGGCACGATCCTGAGCTGGAACGCCGGATTCGATCCAGAACGCGGGGCGCTGTTCTTCAAACGGCTCGGCGATCCGGGGGATAACTTCCTTGGCACCCATCCGGGCAATGCGCGGCGCTTGAGCGTGGTGCGCGAGACCGTGGCGCGGTTGCGCGCGGGCGAGAGTTAAGCCACGCTTCCCACGGAACTATCCGAGACTGTATCGGTTGGGGTCTGGCGAGGCCGTTCAAATCAGTTGGGCGGCGTGAGGAGGCGGAATGCAATCTAAATGGATCTGGATGATTCGGCGGCGGCTCGACAAGATCTGGGTGACCGTTGTCGCTTATGGATTGCTGGGGGTTCTCGTCGTTCTGGCAGCGCCGTTTGTCGGGCAGTTTCTGCCCTCCGGCATCTCGATCAAAATGGGTGCGGGGGCGGTGGAGCCGATCCTGAAGATCCTCGCCAGTTCCATGCTCACCGTGACGACGTTTTCTCTCTCGATCATGGTCGCGGCCTATAGTGCGGCGGCGGGGTCCGCGACCCCGCGCGCGCTGGAATTGCTGCTCAAAGATCGCACCACCCAGCGGGTGCTGGCGAGCTTTATCGGTGCCTTCATCTATTCGCTCGTCGGTTTGGTGAGCCTGCAAGCGGGGCTATACGGCGAGGAGCGGCATTTCGTGCTGTTCATCACCACTATCGCCTTGATCACGATTATCGTCGTCAATCTGGTGCGGTGGGTGTCGCATCTGACCACCTTCGGACGGCTTACGGATACCGTCGCGCGGATGGAAGTGGCGGCGACCGCCGCGCTGAAGGCGCGGATATCAGATCCGTATCTTGGGGCGCACCGTGCGGGGGCGGTGCCCTCGGGGGCGGTTGCGATCTGCGCGAGAGATGTCGGCTATGTGCAGCATATTGATGTTGCGCGGCTCAACGGAATCGCCGAGGCGCTCGGCTTACGGATCTGGATCGCCGCGATGCCGGGCAAGCTGGTACATACGCGACATGCGCTGGTGCGGGTGCTGGGCGTGCATGGTCAGACCTCCCTTCCTGATCCGGTTGCGCAGGAATTGCGCGATGGCGTTTGCGACGCCTTCACCATCGCGCAGATGCGCACCTACGATCAGGATCCCGAATTCGGGGTGATTACTTTGGCAGAGGTCGCACAGCGCGCACTCTCGCCTGCGGTGAATGATCCGGGCACGGCCATTGATGTGACAGGCCGCCTGCTGCGGATCCTCTCTGGTGTCACGGATGAGGCAGCGCCGGAGTTGCGCTTTTCCCATGTTTGGGTGCCGGAACTGGACGCAGGCGCGCTCTTGCGGCAATCGCTTGCGCCGATTGCGCGCGAGGGGGCGGGCTGCCTCGAGGTGGTCTTGCATGTGGTCGAGGCGGCCACGGCCTTGGCGCAGATCGCGCCTGAGGCTTACGGCAAAGCGGGGCGCGAGATTGCGCTTGAGGCCCAAGCCCGTGCGACCGATGCGATGCGATTGCCTGCGGATCTTGAAGCGATTAATGCGCGCATCGAACAGGCCTGTTGGGCCCCAAAGGAGCCGAAGGCCGCCGACGCTTAAAGGTTGAGTTTTTTGAAGATCGGCTCGGGGATCGCGCGGATAATCGTCATAATCACCTGCCAGATCGGGCGCACATAGATCACATTCCGGCCAGATTTGACGGCTTTCACAATCGCTTGGCCGACTTCTTCCGGCTCGGCGGTGAGTTTCTCGGGCAGATCCATCCCCGAAGTCATCGCCGTATTCACGAAGCCCGGCAGCACGGTCAGAACATGCACGCCCTTCTTCGCGAGGCGGTTGCGCAGGCCCGAGAGGAAGGCGGTGAAACCTGCCTTTGCCGAGCCGTAGACGTAATTCGTCGCCCGCCCGCGCAGGCCCGCCACGGAGGATATCCCGATCAAAGTGCCCGAACCGCGCGCCTCCATCCGGTTGGCCAGCTCGGCCAAGATCAGCGCGGGGCCCTCATAATTCGAACGCATCACCAGTGTCGCGCGGTTGGCATCGGCAGCGTTTTCTGCTTGCTCGCCCATCAGCCCGACCGCGATCAGCGCGACTTCTGGCAGGGCGGGTAGGGCCTCGATGAAGGCGGCGAAGCGCTCGCTCTCGAGCACGTCGAACGCATGGGTGGTGACGCTGACATTGTAGCGATGGGTCAGATCGGCGGCATCATCGGTAAGGCTGGCCGTATCGCGCGCCGCGAGCTGGATCGGATGGCCAAGGGCGGCGAAGGCCCGCGCGGTGGCGCGCGCCATATCGGAACGCGCTCCGAGGATCAGAACGGGGGCCTGACTGGCCAAGGGGGCGGCATTACGCGTCATATCTTATCCTCATCTGCGGCCCCCGACATCAACTCATATGGCGGCTTATGTGGCGGCGTTTGCGATGGTTTGACCGCGAGATGGGGCGATAATGTGACCGCCCCATGATTTTTGCGGCCCGTGCCGGATGGACCTCTTAGGCGCTGTAATACGCGCGATACCACGCGACGAAATTCGCGACCCCTTCGGGAACTTGCGTCTTTGGCGCATAGCCCGTGAGGCTGGTCAGCAGGCGCGCATCCGCCCAAGTCGTAGGCACATCACCCGCCTGCATCGGCATCATGTTTTTCTGCGCGCTCAAGCCAGTTGCGGCCTCGATCGCTTCGATGAAAGCGAGTAGCTGGACGGGTTCTGAATTGCCGATATTCACCACGCGGAACGGCGCGACGGGCGAGAGGCTATCGCCCTCGGGCACGGTTTCCAGGCGGAGCGGCGCAGCGTCGATCAGCAAGCGGATCGCACGGACGAGATCATCAATATACGTGAAGTCGCGCTTCATATCGCCGTGATTATACACATCAATAGCATCGCCGTTCAGGATCGCTTTGGTGAATTTGAACAGCGCCATATCGGGGCGCCCCCAAGGGCCATAGACGGTGAAGAACCGGAACATCGTGATCGGCAGATCGTAGAGATGGGCATAGGAATGGGCCATCGCCTCGGTCGCCTTTTTGGTGGCGGCATAGAAAGACATCTGATGATCGGCGCGCGCGGTTTCGACATAGGGCATGACCGTATTCGCGCCGTAAGCCGAGGAGGTGGAGGCCAGCAACATATGCGCAGGCGGGTAGGCGCGCGCGGCCTCCAAAAGCTCATAGGTGCCGATCATATTGCTCTCGAGATAAGAGCGCGGATTGTCGATGGAGTAGCGCACGCCCGCTTGTGCGGCGAGATGGATCACCACATCGGGGCGCTCCTCGGCAAACAGCGCCATCAGACGCCCCTCATCCTCGACCTTGCCATGGATCGAGCGGTAATTCGGATGCGCGATCAGCTTCGCCTCGCGCGCCTCCTTCAGAGTGACATCGTAATAATCTGTCATCGCGTCGAGCCCGATCACGCGCCATCCTTCATGGAGCAGCACAGTCGCGGTGGCGGCACCGATAAAGCCTGCGGCACCGGTGATGAGGGCAGTTTTTGTCATGGGGCACTCCGTTGTTGGCCAATGGGTAACGTGGGTGGTGTGCTGGCGCAACCTTCCTGAGGGGGTGGTGATGCCTGCGCGAGGAATGTGGGCTGCCATTGGGCCAATAGGATTTGCGACACTGGTTTTTGAGCCCGCGTCCGGATTGCCCCAGCGTCGCCTCTGCGACGGCCCTTTTCAGCGCTTCACGCTCAGTCTATGAGGCAGGGAGCGCGTGTTTGTTGCGTTGTTTACACGGTAGGAGACTGCGGTGATGCTCCAGAAACTTATCCCAGTCCTCGCGCTGACGGCCCCTGAGGCGGGGATCGAACAGCTTTGCGAGATTTTCGGGTTTCAACGCGCGGGGCAGGGGCGTGTTTCTTATGGCGATTTGACGGTCGCTGTCGTCTCTGTCGCGGATGTGCCGCAAGATTTGCTGCCGATCCAGATGGATCACCTTGCGCTCAAAGTGCCGGATCTGGATCAGGTGATGGCGCGGATTCAGGCGCCTTGGTCGGCTGTGACGCCGAACGGGCCGCGCGAAATTGCGGAGTTCTGGGGCGTTGGGGTGCGGTTCATGTTCTATGATGCCCCGGAAGGCGCGCCCTTGGAATATTGCACCCTGCGTGATGGCAGCATACGGGCGCGGGGGCTAGATCACTTCGGCCTTCGTCTCGCAGATCTGGAACCGATGGACCTGCAACTTCGTGACCTTGGCGCGACGCCTGTGGCGGAGCATCGGCTTGGCGAGGTCAATGTGCGGTTTCTAGAGCGGGCAGGGCAAATTTTTGAGCTGTTCGATGAGCCGCCGCTGTTGGAACCGCGTGAGCAGCCCGCGCCCCGTTTAAGCGGATGGTGTGGCTTTTTGTTCGACGCTTAGCGCCCTGCGGACACCGCCCGCAGCAAAGGCCACGGGCGTTTCGAAACCCCTTTGAAGACTGTCAGGCGGCCCTGACGGCGGCGGGAACCGCCTCTTCTTGCGTGCGGAATTGCTTGGTGCATTCGTTCAGCATATCGGTCTCCTGCTGGAGGTTGCGCGTCGCCGCATTGGTTTCTTCAAACATCGCGGCATTCTGCTGTGTCACCTGATCCAGTTCGTTGATCGCGGTGTTGATTTCACCCAACCCGATGGCCTGTTCGCGTGAGGAGGTTGCAATCTCGGCCACCCGTTCATGGATTTGGGATACCGCAGCATCAATCGCGTTGAGGGCCTCGCCCGCATTCCCGACCAGCCCGACGCCGCGTTTGACCTGCTCTGCGGAGGCGGAGATCAGATCCGCAATCTCGCGCGCCGCATCCGAAGAGCGCAGCGCGAGGGCGCGCACTTCGGAGGCGACGACCGCAAAGCCGCGTCCGGCCTCACCCGCGCGCGCGGCTTCGACACCTGCATTCAGGGCGAGGAGGTTGGTCTGGAACGCGATTTCATCAATCACGCCGGTGATTTTCGAGATGCGCGCTGAACTCTCGGCAATTTCATCCATTGCTTTCACCGCATCGCAGACCACCGCGCCGCTATGCTCAGCGCTTTTCTTGGTGTCGGCGACCATTTGGCTCGCTCGCGCGCTGAGGTCCGAGGCGGAGCGGACAGAGGCCGTCAACTGATCGATGGCCGCGGCAGTTTCTTCGAGTGTTGCGGCTTGCTTTTCGGTGCGTTGGCTCAGGTTGTCAGATGCCGCGCTGATCTCAAGGGTTTCGGTGCGAATCAGCCGCGCATTCTCGATGACGCTGAGAATCGCCGTGTTGAGCTGCGTGCTGGCGCTGTTGAAATCGATCCGCAGCGCATCGAATTCCGGCGAGAAGGGGATATCGAGCCGATATGAAAGATCCCCCTCGGCCAGCGCGGTCAGCGCGGATTTGATCCCGTCAATCGCCTCTCTGCGCGGGGTGGCATTGGTGGCATATTTGACGACTTTGAAGGGCTTTTTATCCGGACCAAGAATTGGGTTATAACTTCCGCGAATCCAGACCCTGTCGCCGTTCTTACCCCGGCGGGGAAACTCGCCGTCGCGATGCTCGCCCGCCGCTAGCCCGTCCCAAAACGCGCGGTACGAGTCGCTTGCGACCTCATCGGCATCCACAAATATGCTGTGATGTTTTCCGACGATCTCCTCCAGCTGGTAGCCCATCGCTTCGCAAAACAGGGTGTTCGCGGTGAGAATTTTGCCCGCCAAATCGAATTCGATAACCGCCTGCACCTTGGCAATAGCATCAAGCTTGCCCCAGTTCTGCGCAGCGGCCCGCTTCTGCGCGGTGATCTCGGTTGCATATTTCACAACCTTGAACACCTTCCCATCGGCATCGCTGATCGGGTTGTAGCTCGCCTGTAGCCAACAGATTTCCCCCGATTTGGTTTTGCGTGGGAATTCTCCTGCGCAATATCGGCCTTGGGCCAAATCCTGCCAGAAAGCGGCGTAATCAGACGATTGTCCCGCGTCATCCGGCATGAACATCCGGTGGTGCTTGCCGACGATCTCGTTGAGGGTATAGCCGACGGTTTTCAGGAAGTTGTCATTTGCCGAGAGAATGATGCCCTTTGTGTCAAACTCGATCACCGCGGTGGATTTCGAGATCGCTTTGATTTGCCCCTCGATAGTCGCATTGTGATTGCGCTGTGCGGTCACGTCCCGCGCGAATTTTACTACTCTGTTGGGAACACCGTCGGGCCCGTATGCAGGGCAATAGGCGGCTTCAAGCCAGAGCCGCGCGCCGTTTTTCGCACGCCGCGCAAAGGTATCGACATGGGCCTCCCCGCTGCGCAGCTTCTCCCAGAAGAGTTTATAAGCAGGGCTGCTGGCCTCTTCTCCCAATAGGAACATCGCATGTTTCTGGCCGATCAGTTCGTCGCGGGAATACCCCATGACTGCGATGAACTGGTCGTTGACCTCAAAGATTGTCCCAGTGAGGTCGAAAGTGATCATCCCTTGCACACGCCCGAACGCATCGAGCACTTCTTGCGCTGGGTGCGCGCCGGATTTACGGAACAAGTTGGCAAACATCTATTGGACTCCCTGAACGGTCAGTCCTGATTTCTACACGGCAGGAGTAAACGGGGCCTTAAGCCGCGTTTGGGAAGTTGAAATTGCACATATTCCGTAGCAACCGAGGCCGCTTGTGCGGTGCTTCGCGTGGAGAGTTGGTTTGTGCTGGCTTTGGCGAAACTTACGCTCGGTGCTTCAAAGGAGCGGTAAGAACCGCGTATGAGGGCGGTTCGAGAAGGGGCAAGGGCCCGCGGTATTCTTACGGTCTGCCGCCCAATATTGGCCGGATGTCGCGAGATCATCACGCATCCCAGTCAGTGATGCAGTAGGCAGATATCAGGAAGACACCCCATAGGTTCTGTTGAACATAGGCCGGAATAGCGTGCGACACGGCGCATTGCTCTCAATGAAAATCGCGGCTTGGAAACAGGCGTTTGGCCTGTTCGCGCGGGTGGCGGGCTGAGGTTTTGTAGCGCATTCGGGGGGCGTCGTCCGCTTGGGGTTGGGTGATGCCCACAGCATCGTCGAGCGGGTGGCCGAGATCGGAGAGCCGGTGGGAGAGATCCTCGATGTGATCGGCGATGAGATGCACGACGATGCCCTCGCGCTCCAACCGTCCGGTGACACGCAACAGCCGCCCGCCCATGACGATGCGCCGAAAACGCTTATAGACCTTTGGCCAGACCACCACATTGGAGACGCCGGTCTCATCCTCAAGTGTCAGGAAAATCACGCCCGATGCCGTGCCGGGGCGTTGGCGGGTAATAACGAGGCCGCAAACAGAGGTGCGTTTGAGCGGCGCGTCGGGCAAGCGACCATGCGGGGTCAGGCCGGGTATCATCGGGCGCAGCAACTCCATCGGATGTGCGCGCAGCGTGAGGCGCAGGGAGACGTAATCCTCCACGACCTCTTCCCCAAGATGCATATTGGGCAGATGCACTTGCGGCTCGCGAATGCCTTCCCCGTCCAGCGGATCGGCGAAAAGCGGCAGCGGTGCAGGGGCGCGGATCGCGCGCACCTGCCACAGCGCATCCCGCCGCGTCAGCCCCATGCCGATAAACGCATCCGCCTCGGCCAAACGTTCCAGCACGGATGGCGCAACACCGGCCCGCAGCCAGACGCTTTCGGGATCTTGGTAGCCATTGCCCCGCGCGGCCCTGATCCAGCCCGCATCCTCCGCGCGGAACCCTTTGATCTGACGAAATCCCAAGCGCAACGCCAGCGCCCCATCGGCGCGGCGCTCCAGCATATTATCCCAATCCGAGTGATTGACGCAGACCGGTCGCACCTCAACGCCGTGATCCCGGACATCGCGCACGATCTGGGCGGGGGCGTAAAACCCCATCGGTTGCGAATTCAGCAGCGCGCAGGCAAAGACCGCCGGATGATGGCATTTGAGCCAAGACGAGACATAGGTCAGCATGGCAAAAGCGGCGGCGTGGCTTTCGGGAAAGCCATAATCGGCGAAACCTTCGATCTGCGCGAAACAGGCCTCGGCCACCTCGGGCCGATAGCCGTTTGCCAACATGCCCTGCACGAACCGATCCCGATGCTCACCGATGGTGCCCATACGCCGGAACGAGGCCAGAGAGCGGCGGAGCTTGTCAGCCTCTTCCGCCGTATAGCCCGCGCCCACCACGGCGATCTGCATCGCCTGCTCTTGGAACAGCGGCACACCGAGGGTCTTGCGCGTGACCTCTTCCAGCGCAGGGCCAAAGGGTTCGGGGGCCTCAAGTTTCTGCCGTCTGCGGATATAGGGTTTGACCATGCCGCCCTGAATCGGGCCGGGGCGGACGATGGCCACCTCGATCACCAGATCGTAGAAGATCTCGGGTTTCATCCGTGGCAGGAAGTTCATCTGCGCGCGGCTTTCGACCTGAAACACCCCGACCGCATCAGCGCGTTGCAGCATCGCATATGTGGCGTGATCCTCCTGCGGTACGGTGTCGAGGGAAAGCTGCGTGCCTTCGTGCTGGGCCAAAAGATCAAAGCATTTGCGCAGGCAGGTGAGCATCCCGAGCGACAGAATATCGATTTTCAGGATGCCGAGCGCGTCAATATCATCCTTGTCCCATTCGATCACCGTGCGATCCTGCATCGCGGCATTCTCGATCGGGCACAGCTCATCCAGCCGCCCGCGCGTGATGATGAACCCGCCGACATGTTGGCTCAGATGACGCGGGAAGCCGATGATCTCGCCAATGAGTTTGAGCGTTTGCGCCAGACGCAGATCCGTCGGATCAAGACCAAGCGACCTGACCCGATCCATATCCACCCCCGTGCTGGTCATGCCCCAGATGTCACCTGAAAGCCGCGCGGTGAGGTCTTGCGATAGGCCCATGACCTTACCCACCTCGCGGATCGCGGCGCGGGTGCGGAAATGGATCACCGTGGCACATAGGCCTGCGCGGTGGCGCCCGTATTTTTCATAGATCCACTGGATCACCTCTTCGCGGCGTTCATGTTCGAAATCCACATCGATATCCGGCGGCTCGCCGCGGTGTCGGGAGATGAAACGCTCAAACACCATGCCGATCAGATCGGGGCTGACATCGGTGATGCCCAGCAGATAACACAGGATGGAATTGGCCGCAGAGCCGCGCCCTTGGCACAGAATGCCACGCGAGCGGGCTTCCGCGACAATGTCATGAACTGTCAGAAAATACGGCGCGTAGCGCAGCTCATCGATCAGCGACAACTCTTTTTTCATCAGGAGACGCACCCGCTCGGAGGCCCCATCGGGATAGCGTCGCGCAACCCCCTCATGGGCCAGGCGTTCGAGGCGGGCCTGCGGCGTCTCGCCTGCGGACATCTCATCAGGGTATTCATAGCTTAATTCCGAGAGAGCAAACCCACAGCGCGCCGCGATTTCCAACGTGCGTTTGAGCGCCGCGGGATGCCGGTGATAGAGCCGCGCCATGTCGGATGCGCCTTTGAGGCGGCGCTCGGCATTGGGCAGGGCCTTGGTGCCGATCTCATCAATCGTGATCCCCTCGCGCAGACAGGTGAGAACATCCGCGAGTTGGCGGCGTTTTCCATGATGCATGAGCGCATCCCCCACCGTGACCATCGGGGCGCAGCACCGCATTGCCATGGCGGCGCAAGCATCGAACCACGCCTGATCTGACCCATCGTAGCGCGGCGCGGCGCCGAGAAAGACCGCGCCGGGAAACCGCCGCGCGAGCCGCTGTAAAGGGGCCTGTGCAAGGCCCAGATCAGGCGGGGGCAGGGCGATCAGGATCATCCCCTGACCGCCCGCCTCAAGGTCTTGCAGATCGAGGTGACACTCCGCCTTTTCTGCCCGTCGCTTCCCAAGGGTCAATAGCCGCGACAGCCGATGATACGCCGCGCGATCTGTGGGCAAAGCCAGCCATTCCACCGGGCAATCGCGCAGCACAAGACGGCTGCCGACGATCAGTTTGGGAAGATGTGGCACTTGGGGAGCGGGCAAGTCTTGCGGGTGGCCGACCTCTTGGCGCGAACAGGAATCAACCTGATGCGACGAGCGCACGCGCAAGCTCTGGGTTACCTCCTCGCGCAGGGTTTTCAGCGCAGAATAGGCCCGCACCACACCCGCGAGCGTGTTGCGGTCAGTGATCGCGATCGCCTCCAAACCCAATTCGGCCGCACGGAGCACCAATTCCTCCGGATGCGAGGCACCGGTGAGGAAGGTGAAATTCGTAGTCACACAAAGCTCCGCATAGCCCGCCCTGTCATGTGGCCGGATCGCCACCTCGAAAGAGGCAGCTTCGGTCTGCCGTTGATTGCGGATCTCCGCACTCATGTGAATTCCCCCTGGACGAACCAGCCGGGGTTTTGCGGGGTATGGAACAGCCACAACCGCCGCCCCTCGCGCGTGTCCACCTTCCAATAATCGCGCAGCCCGCTGCGCCAATTGTCATCGGGGAGCCACCATTCCGGCGCGATCCGTTCGGGGCCGATGGCACGGCCCACCGTCAGGCGCATCCGCCGCCAATGAAACTGCGCAGGGGGGTGGGAGCCCGTGACCGTGATCGGTGTGACCGTGATTGCTTCGGGGGCGAACAGGCACAAAGGGCGGGGGCGGGGCGCGCTCCAACCGCTCTCGGGGGTGCTATAGGCGGCGGGTGCAATCGAGAAGGCCCGTTCGGGGATATGGCTGTCGGCGGGCAAAAATCGTTGGACATTCTCCAGCCCGATGCGCGTGCCGATGCGCGTGATCAGATCGTTGAGTTGATCGGGGAGTTGACCGGGAGATGTCTGCTGTCCCCCGATCTGCTGCATGGGGAGCGGCTCGATCAGCGTGGCCTCAAGGCGGATTTGGTCGATGCCAAACCCCGCATCGACCTCGCCCACGCCCCGCTCGAACAGGGGTAAAATGCGGGCGGGATCGCGCATCGGCGCAGCGAGGCGCAACTCGATCTGCTGGCGCCCGCGATCAACCCGCCGCAGGGTGAGGCATAGGCTACGCGCGCCCATCTCCTGTGCTTTGAGCTTATCGCATAGTGGCGTGAGTAGCCGCGCGGTGATCCCCATCACGTCCTCGATCAACCCGATCGGATCCGGCAGGCTCATCCGAGTCGCGTAATGCGGCGGGTCGCTCTCAGGGGTGGTGGGCTCGGAAATATGCCCCAAAGCCTGATCCAGCCGCCGTATCAGTTCGGTGCCAAAACGACGGGCGAGGGGCGCGCGAGGGGCGGCGGTCAGATCCCCGATACGGCGCAGCCCCAGACGTTGCAGCGCCGTGATCATCCGGTCGTCAAGCCGCAGCGCCGCAACGGGCAGATCGGTGAGGACGCTCTCCTCATCCCCGAAATGGGCCCGCGCCCATGCCGCGCCACGGGTCTCGCCCAAGCCAAGCCGCAACTCCAGTCCGGCGCGGTTCGCCCGCATCCGCATATCCGTCAGCATGCCCGCGTCACCGCCCCAAAGATGGGCCGCGCCGGTGACATCTAGCACCAGCCCGTCTTCCCCCTCGTAGCCCACCCAAGGGCAATAGCGCGTGGCCCAACGGCGCAGCACGGTCAGGAACCGCGCATCGAGATCGGGGCGGGCGGGTTGGCTGATCAGATCAGGGCAAAAGGCGCGCGCATCGGCAAAGCTCATGCCACGGTTCAAGCCCAACCGTTCCGCCGCCGCATTGAGGCAATAAATCCGTTCGGTGTTATTGGCCTTCAACGTCAGGGCAAAGGCCCCGTCAACTGGACGCAGCCGCAGAACCCGGTCGCTCGCCAACCGAGGAAACCACATCGAGACGACTCGTTTGTTGATTCCATTGAACATGCCAGACACCAAGAGTTCCTGATTTGTTCTTTGTAATTTCCCAGCGCATCAGAGTCGAGTCTTCGCGTGCCGGATTGAACAGCGGAGTGGCGCGCCAACGGGTTTCGGCGGCGTTCGAACCCATGCCCTCAGGGATGATGCAAAGCCCTGTCGTCCGCCCTACCTTGGCCGCAAGCTGAAGTCGCCGCCCCTCACGCAGATCGAGCGGGCGGGTCACCTCAATGATAACATGGGCAAGCGCGCCGTCTTTGAGCGCTTCTTCAGCCACGGCCAGCGCGTCCACCTGATCCTTGGGGCGGGCCAGCAAAAGCTGTGCGGGATCGAAGAGCGGCAGCACCCCCTGCGGCGCCAGTGTCTCAGAAAGCCACGCCTCCCTGATCCAGAGCACAGGCCCCCGCGCCGCCATCGTTGCAAACCCAATCGAACCCGCTCCGCAGACCTCATGGACGCGGGCAGGGCGCAGGGGAAAGACGCTGTGAAATTCGACTCGCATGGGTAGAACGTAAGCGGAACACGCCGACGCATCAATGACCATACTCATGTTCAGTGATCAACTCTCAACACCCAACGCGCAAGAAGCTACATCATGCTTGGGGGCGACATTCGACTGAAAGGCAACGATTGGGCCTCACAAGGGAGGGAGGCCGCTGATGGCGTTTTCGCCGTGCTGTTCTCTCGATGTTTATTGCGCTGCAAGCGCGCGGGATGGCTTGACCTTGCGCACGCAGCGGAGACACTTGGTAGATCGGGCAGCCCGCCCTCCCTCGCAAGGCGCAGTAGATGACCAATACGATTTCCGATGCAGAGCGTAAGACACTTGAAATGACCGTTCTCATGACCCCTGATCTGGCCAATTTCTCTGGCAAGGTGCATGGCGGGGCGCTTTTGAACTGGCTTGACCGCGTCGCCTTTTCGCTCGCTTCGCGCTATTCGGGTCGCTATGCGGTGACGCTCTCGGTCGATCAGGTAACATTTAAAGAGCCGATCCAAGTGGGCGAGTTGGTCCGGTTCAGTGCCGCAGTCAACCACACGGGGCGCTCCTCAATGGAGATCGGGATCCGTGTCGAGGCGGAGAGCATCACCAAAGGCACGCGTCGGCATACCAATAGCTGCTATTTCACAATGGTCGCGGTGGATGAGGCCGGAAAATCGGTGGAAGTCCCCAAGCTGGAGCCTGCCAATGACGTGGAACAGCATCGCTGGGACGCAGCGGAGCTGCGCAAGACGCTGCGGCGGGAACATGCAGCGCGGATGGAGGCGGCAGGGCGGCGGCCGAGCTAGAGCCCGCTCCACAGGTCAAATGCAAAAGGGCGGCCCGTTGGGGCCGCCCTTTCTCTTTCTCGTCGAGCGATCAGGCGTGGATCGCGCCGTCGCCGCAGGCCAGAGCCGCTTCGCGCACCGCTTCCGAATAGGTCGGGTGAGCATGGCAGGTCAGCGCGAGGTCTTGGGCGGAAGCGCCGAATTCCATCGCCACGCAGATCTCGTGGATCAGATCGCCCGCGCATGGCCCGATGATATGCGCGCCGAGGATCCGGTCCGTCGCCTTATCGGCCAGCAGCTTGACGAAACCGTCGCCTTGGAAGATCGCTTTCGCGCGGGCGTTGCCCATGAAGGAGAATTTGCCGACCTTATAAGCGCGGCCCTCTTCCTTCAGTTGCTCTTCGGTTTTGCCGACAGAGGCGACTTCCGGCGAGGTGTAGATCACGCCCGGAATCACGCCGTAATTTACATGGCCATGTTTGCCCGCAACGACTTCCGCGACGGCCATGCCTTCGTCCTCGGCCTTATGCGCGAGCATCGGGCCGACAACCGCATCGCCAATCGCGTAGATGCCCTTGACCGAGGTCTGCCAGTGATCGTCGATCTTGATCTGGCCGCGCTGTTCCATCGCCACGCCAAGGGCGTCGAGCCCGAGGCCATCGGTGTAGGGCTTGCGGCCCGTTGCGACCAGAACCACCTCAGCGTCAATCGTCGCCTCGGAGTCGTCCTTGCGCAGCTTATAGGTGACGGTGTTCTTGTTCTTGCCCTTGGCAACGCCCTGAACGGCCGCGCCCATCACGAATTTGATGCCTTGCTTGGTCAGCAGCTTTTGGAACGCGCGCGCGACTTCGGCATCCATGCCCGGGGTAATCGCGTCGAGGAACTCGACCACCGTCACCTCTGCGCCGAGGCGTTTATAGACCGAGCCCATTTCCAGCCCGATGACGCCTGCACCGATCACGACGACCGATTTCGGGATCTTTTTCAGCGCGAGCGCGCCGGTCGAGGTCACGATGGTCTCTTCGTCCACGTCAATCCCCGGCAGCGAGGAGGGGACAGAGCCGGAGGCCACGATGATGTTCTTGGCAGTGTGAACCTCGTCGCCGACCTTCACTTGACCCGCGGCAGGGATCGAGCCCCAGCCTTTGAGCCATGTCACTTTGTTTTTCTTAAACAGGAACTCGATGCCCTTGGTGTTGCCAGTCACGACCTCGTCTTTATAGGACTGCATCTGGTCCCAATCGACCGAGGGGGATTTGCCCTTCAGGCCCATTTTGGCGAAGTTATGCTCAGCCTCATGCAGGCTATGGGTCGCATGAAGGAGCGCTTTCGACGGGATGCAGCCGACGTTGAGGCAGGTGCCGCCCAAGGTCTCGCGGCCTTCCACGCAGGCGGTTTTCAGGCCAAGCTGGGCGCAGCGGATGGCGCAGACATAGCCACCGGGGCCCCCGCCAATAACGATCACATCAAACTCTGCCATAGTCTATCCTTTCGAGTTTCGGATCCCGAAGCGCTTGTGGGTCACCACGGCGGCGCACGGGGAATTGGGTGCGGGCTTAGATCAAAGCCGCGAAAAACAGGAGGGCGCAACATATCAGGGCCACCAGCCAGATATAGGAACGCCATGGGGTCCAGCCAAAAGCATAGGCGGGAATATAGAGCGCGCGAGCGACCAGATAGGTGATTGCGGCACCCGAGGTCAGCGCGCTGGATTGTCCGGTAAGTGCGATGATCAGGCAGCCCGCAGCGAACAGGCCGAACATCTGCACATGGTTATCATAAGCGCGCAGCATCCGGCCCGTCACGGGGCGCATCTCGCGCTTGGGCGCGCTGTCGCGGGGGCCCAAGGTGAAGCGCTGGCCGAGATCGACATTCGCCAGATAGGAGGCCACGCTGAACTGCGCGATATGCATCAAGCCAGCGAGGGCGAGGGCGGTCAGTTCGGGCGTCATCGGGATCATTTCGGGGCTCACAGGAAGCTTGCGACGATCATCGCGAAGGTGGACACAAGGCCGACCATATAAATCACCGAGCGCCACGGCACCCATGCAAACGCATAGGCCGGTACGTAGAGCGCGCGGGCGGCCACATAGGCCCAAGCGCAAATCGCGGTGAACACCCCGTTGGAGGCGGTGAATTGAACCAGCGCCACGGCGATCACGAAGAGGGCGATATTCTCGGTGTGATTGGCGAGCGCGCGCCGCAAGCGCTTAGTATGCTCGGAGAGCCGCGCATCGAGATTTTCCCGCGTGCCGACATTGCCCTCTTTGCCGATATCAGCATCAAGCGCGCGCTGCGACCAGATCACCAGAGCGAGATGAATAAAGGCGGTTGCTGCAAGGGCTGCAAGTTCTGGGGTCATGATGCATTCCGGGAGGGCGAATATGGACGCCCCAGCCAATCACTGGCTGGGGCGAAGTAGATTACAGATCCATCAGCAGGCGGCGCGGATCTTCGAGCGCTTCTTTGACGCGCACGAGGAAGGTCACAGCGCCTTTGCCATCGACGATCCGGTGGTCATAGGAGAGCGCCAGATACATCATCGGACGGATCACAACTTGACCGTTGATCGCCATCGGGCGGTCTTGGATCTTATGCATCCCGAGGATACCCGATTGCGGAGGGTTCAGGATCGGGGACGACATCAGCGAGCCGTACACGCCGCCGTTCGAGATCGTGAAGGTGCCGCCTTGCATCTCAGCCATCGAGAGCTTGCCGTCACGGGCGCGCGCGCCTTTCTCGGCAATCGCTTTCTCGATTTCCGCAAACGACATTGCATCGGCATCACGGATGACCGGAACCACGAGGCCCGTCGGCGTGCCTGCGGCCACGCCCATATGGACGTAGTTTTTGTAGACGATGTCGCTGCCGTCGATTTCGGCGTTCACTTCCGGCACTTCTTTGAGCGCATGGACGCAGGCCTTGGTGAAGAACGACATGAAGCCGAGGCGCACGCCGTGTTTCTTCTCGAACTGGTCTTTATACTGGTTCCGCAGCGCCATCACCTCGGTCATGTCCACCTCGTTATAGGTGGTGAGCATGGCGGCCGTGTTCTGGCTTTCCTTGAGGCGCTTGGCGATGGTCGCGCGCAGGCGGGTCATCTTCACGCGCTCTTCGCGCGACGCATCATCGGAATTGGCCGTGCCGCGCGGCGCGGAAGGGGCGCTTGCGATGGAGACAGAGGCAGCCTTCGGCGCGCTTGCGGCCTTGGCGACATCTTCTTTCATGATCCGGCCATCGCGGCCCGTGCCGGTGACTTGATCTGCCGAAAGACCAGCCTCAGCCATGGCTTTCTTCGCGGCGGGTGCATCTTCCACGTCTTTGCCGGCCGGAGCTGCAGCCGCTGCCGGAGCCTCTTCAGCTTTCGGGGCCGCAGGGGCCGCGCCAGCGCCGCCTTCGGAGACGATTGCCAGACGGGCTTTCGCATCCACGGTCGCGCCTTCTGCCGCGAGGATCTCGGTCAGAACGCCAGCGACGGGCGAGGGCACTTCGACGGAGACTTTATCCGTTTCCAGTTCGCAGAGCATTTCGTCCTGCGCGACGGTATCACCGACTTTTTTGAACCATGTGGAGACGGTTGCCTCGGAGACGCTTTCGCCGAGCGCGGGGACCATAACGTCAGTCATTTTGACCTCATTCGATTGTGCTGCCGCAGGGGCGGCGGAAGATGTAGGTTCGGGGGCAGGGGCGGCCCCGCCTTGAGTGAGAGTGGCAAGGAGCGCATTGACGCCGACGGTTTCCCCCTCGGCGGCCACGATCTCGGCCAAGGTTCCGGCTTCGGGCGCATGGACCTCCACCGTCACCTTATCGGTTTCCAACTCGCAAAGCATCTCATCGGCTTTCACCGCATCACCGGGTTTTTTGAACCAAGTGGCGACGGTGGCTTCCGAGACACTTTCGCCCAGCGTAGGGACACGGACATCAGTCATATTCAGCCCTCCAGAGCGTCATGCACGAGCGCTTCTTGCTCGGCTTTGTGGCGTGAGGCGAGGCCCGTTGCCGGCGAGGCGGACGCGGCGCGGCCTGCATAGCGTGCGCGGCCGTGTTTCGCGTCGATCTTCGAGAGAACCCATTCGAGGTTGGGCTCGACGAAGCTCCAGCCGCCTTGGTTTTTCGGCTCTTCCTGACACCAGACCACTTCCGCATCCTTGAACCGCGACAGCTCTTTGACGAGCGATTGCGCAGGGAACGGGTAGAACTGTTCCAAACGGAGCAGGTAGACGTTTTCCAGCCCGCGCTGATCGCGCTCTGCCAATAGATCGAAGTAGACCTTGCCGGAGCAGATCACGACGCGTTTGATCTTCTCATCCGCGACGAGTTTGGTCTCCGACATGCCGAGTTGCGCATCGTCCCACATCACGCGGTGGAAGTAGGAACCGGTGGTGAACTCTTCAGCTTTCGAGACGCAGAGCGGGTGACGCAGAAGCGATTTCGGCGTCATCAGCACGAGCGGCTTACGGAAGTTGCGGTGGATCTGGCGGCGCAGAATGTGGAAGTAGTTCGCCGGAGTCGAGCAGTTCGCCACGATCCAGTTATCTTCTGCCGAGTTCTGCAAGAACCGCTCCAGACGCGCGGAGGAGTGCTCAGGGCCTTGGCCCTCGAACCCGTGCGGCAACAGCATCACGAGGCCCGACATCCGCAGCCATTTACGCTCACCCGAGGAGATGAACTGGTCGAACATGATCTGCGCACCGTTGGCGAAATCGCCGAATTGCGCTTCCCACATCGTCAGGGCGTTGGGTTCAGCCAGCGAGTAGCCATATTCGAACCCGAGCACAGCATATTCCGAGAGCATCGAGTCGATGACCTCATAGCGCGCTTGGCCGGCACGGATGTGGTTGAGCGGGTAGTAGCGCTCTTCCGTGGATTGGTCGATCAGGCCGGAATGGCGCTGCGAGAAGGTGCCACGGGTGCAATCTTGCCCCGACAGACGCACCGGATAGCCCTCGGCCACCAGCGATCCGAAGGCCAGCGCCTCTGCTGTCGCCCAATCGAAGCCTTCTCCGGTCTCGAACATCTTCTCTTTATTCGCGAGCTGGCGGCCCACGGTTTTATGCAGATCGAAGTTCTCGGGCGGGGTCGACAGCGCTTTGCCGACCTGCGCGAACAGATCCGGCGTGATCGCCGTCGAGCCCGCGTCATATTCTTCTTTCTCGCGGTCGAGATGCTTCCAGCGCCCATCGAGCCAGTCGGCCTTGTTCGGCTTGAAGTTCTTGCCCGCTTCGAATTCCTCATTCAGGTGCGCTTGGAACGAGGCTTTCATATCCTCGATCTCGCCCTCGGGGATCAGCCCGTCCTTGACGAGACGCTCGGTATAAAGCTGGAGCGTGGTCTTATGGCCCTTGATGTTTTTATACATCACAGGGTTGGTGAACATCGGCTCATCGCCTTCGTTATGGCCGAAGCGACGGTAGCAGAAGATGTCCAGCACCACGTCTTTGTGGAATTTCTGGCGGAATTCGATCGCCACTTTCGCGGCATGGACGACCGCCTCCGGATCATCGCCGTTCACGTGGAAGATCGGGGCTTCCACCATCAGCGCGATATCCGTCGGGTAGGGCGAAGAGCGCGAGAAATGCGGCGCGGTGGTGAAACCGATCTGGTTGTTCACGATGATATGGATCGTGCCGCCCGTGCGGTGGCCTTTGAGGCCCGAGAGGCCGAACCCTTCCGCGACAACGCCTTGGCCCGCGAAGGCCGCATCCCCGTGCAGCAAGATCGGCAGAACTTGCGTGCGATCTTCATCGTTGAGCTGGTCCTGCTTGGCGCGCACCTTGCCGAGCACAACAGGGTTGACCGCCTCAAGGTGCGACGGGTTTGCCGTCAGCGAAAGGTGGACCTTATTGCCGTCGAATTCACGGTCGGACGAGGCGCCGAGGTGGTATTTCACATCGCCCGAGCCATCGACATCATCAGGCTTATACGAGCCGCCTTGGAATTCGTGGAAGATCGCGCGGAACGGCTTGGAGAGCACGTTGGCCAGCACCGACAGGCGGCCACGGTGCGGCATGCCCATCACGACCTCTTTGAGGCCGAGCTGCCCGCCGCGCTTGATGATGCCTTCCATCGCAGGGATCAGTGCTTCGCCCCCATCAAGGCCGAAACGCTTGGTGCCCATGTATTTCACATGAAGGAACTTCTCGAAGCCTTCCGCCTCGACAAGTTTGTTCAAGATCGCGCGGCGGCCTTCACGGGTGAAGGTGATTTCCTTGCCGTAGCCCTCGATGCGCTCTTTGAGCCACGAGGCTTCCTCGGGGTTCGAAATATGCATGTATTGCAGCGCAAAGGTGCCGCAATAGGTGCGCTTGAGCACATCCACGATCTGACGCATCGAGGCGATCTGCATCCCCAGGACATTGTCGATGAAGATCGGGCGGTCCATGTCGTTTTCGGTGAACCCGTAGGAACGGGGATCCAGCTCGGGGTGCAACTTGTCGTCGCGCATCCCCAGCGGATCGAGATCGGCCACGAGATGGCCGCGGATCCGGTAGGCACGGATGATCATCAGCGCGCGGATGCTGTCTAGCACCGCGCGTTTCACCGCTTCGTCGGAGACCTCAACGCCCTTTTCGGCGGCTTTCTCACGGATTTTCTTGCCAGCGCCTTTGGCCTCGGCGGGGGCAGCCCACTCGCCTGTCAGCGCCGCGGTCAGATCGTCATTGGCCACCGGCGGCCAATCGGAGCGATCCCACGACGCACCCGCGGCGGATTTCTTGGCATCTGTTTCGGTATCGCCCAGCGAGGCGAAGAACGCCGCCCAGCTCGCATCGACCGAAGACGGATCGGCGGAGAAGCGGGCGTAGAGTTGCTCTACATATTCCGCGTTATGCCCTTGCAAGAAGGAGGAAGCGTGGAGTTCGTCGTTGGGGGTCTGGTCGTTCATTATGTCACCTCGGGGGACGGGTGGTCGGTTACATTCGGCCTGCCGGATGGCAGGGGGCGTCGGCTGTGATCGGGGCCACCGTAGCGGGGCCACAGATATCGCGGGGAGTGGCGAGGGCAAGCGCCGTGGCCGTGCCCTCGTTCACTTCAAAGAGAGATTTACGGGTTTTCTGTGTCGAACCTGCCTTGCCCATCCCTGTGAGGGAGGCACCTGCGAGGCCGGACGTGATGCGGTGCACGAAACTCATCTTCGTCCTCCTCGCAGGTGCTGATCGCTCAGCGGTAAGGGCTGGCCGCCATCGGGCCGCCTGCATAATGCGCGCAGCCGTCCGAATAGGCGGCGGAGTTCGCAGGGCCACAGGGCGCGGCTTGGCCGTTGACAATGGTGCCGTTGGAGCGCGCGGTGTTGGCAACCGCATAGCCGGTGCCGCCTGTTGGCGTCATGCCTGCGGGCACTTTACCCTGACCAATGATCGGATGGGTGGTGATCGGGCCGTAATTCGCGTGAACGTCCTGACCGCCGTAAACGATTGTGCCGGTTTGATCGGGGATGCTGGTTGTGCCGACGGGCGCACCGCAAGCGGCAAGCGTCAGCAGGGCGGGGGCAAGCAGTGTAAAACGAAGGAACATTACCTTATTCTCCTAAACGAACCATTCGCCCATGTTACGGCGGTTTTCCCAGCATGTAAGGGCAAAACAGAGCGGACACTGCTTGGCGCTTGCGAGCGGGGCGGGGGAGGGGCCGCTCGCAAGCGGCCCCAATTCGGTATGTCAGGGGCGTATCACCCCTGCGCGGATCAGGCCTTAATTGCCTCAACCACGGCTTGGCCGAGGTGTGCAGGGCTTTCCGCCACGATGATGCCAGCGGCTTTCATCGCTTCGATCTTGCTCTCTGCGTCGCCTTTGCCGCCCGAGACGATTGCCCCGGCATGGCCCATGCGACGGCCCGGAGGGGCGGTGCGGCCAGCAATGAAACCAGCGGTCGGCTTCCAACGGCCCTTTTTCTTCTCGTCGGCGAGGAATTGCGCGGCTTCTTCTTCTGCCGAGCCACCGATTTCGCCGATCATGATGATCGAGGTGGTTTCCGGATCGGCCAAGAACATCTCGAGGATGTCGATATGCTCCGAACCCTTGATCGGGTCGCCGCCGATGCCCACAGCCGAGGATTGGCCGAGGCCGAGATCGGTGGTTTGCTTCACGGCTTCATAGGTCAGCGTGCCCGAGCGCGAGACAACGCCGACGGAGCCACGACGGTGGATGTGCCCCGGCATGATGCCGATTTTGCAGGCGTCCGGCGTGATCACGCCCGGGCAGTTCGGCCCGATCAGGCGCGATTTCGAGCCTTCCAGCGCGCGCTTGACGCGCATCATGTCCAGAACCGGGATGCCTTCGGTGATGCAGACGATGAGCTCCATCTCCGCATCGATGGCTTCCAAGATCGAGTCGGCTGCGAACGGCGGCGGCACATAGATCGCCGATGCGTTGGCGCCGGTGCGCTCGCGCGCCTCGTGCACCGAGTTGAAGACCGGCAGGTTCAGGTGGCTGGTGCCGCCTTTGCCCGGCGTGACGCCGCCGACCATTTTGGTGCCGTAAGCAATCGCCTGTTCCGAGTGGAACGTGCCTTGCGAGCCGGTGAAGCCCTGGCAGATGACTTTGGTGTTTTCGTTTACGAGAACGGCCATTGGATTACCCTTTCACCGCTTTGACAATTTTCTGAGCGGCATCGGCGAGGTTGTCGCCTGCGATCACATTGAGGCCAGAGTTCTGGATGATCTCTTTGCCGAGTTCGACGTTGGTGCCTTCAAGGCGGACAACGAGCGGAACCTGCAGGCCGACTTCTTTGACTGCCGAGATCACGCCCTCTGCGATCACGTCGCAGCGCATGATGCCGCCGAAGATGTTCACGAGGATCCCTTTAACGTTCGGGTCCGAGGTGATGATTTTGAAAGCTTCGGTCACTTTCTCTTTGGTCGCACCGCCGCCTACGTCGAGGAAGTTGGCAGGTTCTGCGCCGTAGAGTTTGATGATGTCCATCGTGGCCATCGCCAAGCCAGCGCCGTTCACCATGCAGCCGATTTCACCGTCGAGCGCGATGTAGTTCAGGTCGAATTTCGACGCTGCGAGCTCTTTAGGATCTTCTTCGGTTTCATCGCGCAGGGCGGCGATATCGGCGTGGCGATACATCGCGTTGCCGTCGAAGGACACTTTCGCGTCGAGCACTTTGAGGTTGCCGTCGGTCATCACGATCAGCGGGTTGATCTCGAGCATCTCCATGTCTTTCTCGATGAAGGCACGGTAGAGGTTCTTCACGAGAGCCACGCATTGCTTGACCTGTGCGCCTTCCAGACCGAGTGCGAAAGCAACGCGGCGGCCGTGGAAATCCGAGAGACCGGATGCCGGATCAACGGAGAAGGAGATGATTTTCTCAGGGGTCGACGCTGCGACCTCTTCAATGTCCATGCCGCCCTCAGTGGAGACAACGAAGGACACGCGCGAGGTTTGGCGATCAACGAGCAGCGCGAGGTAGAGTTCGCGCGAGATGTCGGAACCGTCTTCGATATAGATGCGGTTGACTTGCTTGCCCGCAGGGCCTGTCTGGTGCGTAACCAGCGTGCGGCCGAGCATCTGCTTGGTCAGCTCAGCAGCTTCTTCCACCGATTTCGCAAGGCGGACGCCGCCTTTTTCACCGGCGGCAGCTTCTTTGAACTTGCCTTTGCCGCGGCCACCAGCGTGGATCTGTGCTTTGACAACCCAAAGCGGGCCACCGAGTTGACCGGCAGCAGTTTTGGCGTCTTCCGCTTTGAAAACGGGTTGGCCGTCCGAGACGGGGCAGCCGTAGCTCTTCAGAAGAGCTTTGGCCTGATATTCATGAATGTTCATGGCAGTTTCCCATGCTGGTGCAATTTGGGCGTTTGAATGCCATAGATCGGGGGATGGGCAAACTGGTAAATCGTTCAAATCGTCCAATCGGGGCGGAATAGTCGATTTTGTGATCACAGTTTTGAAGAGTGTGATCACAAAACTAATTTGTTAACGGAAACAGGCGCCCGATGCGTCCATTACGCTGCAAAGCAGCATGAATCGGCAGCGCCGTGGTACACGATGACGTTTCGGTGCAGCGCAGATCCAACCCGACGGTAGGCCATGACGCTTGGGGAAGACGCCGCCTTTCGAGCATTCTTGAGGCCAGAGCCTGCGCAGCGAAACAAAAAAGGCGCGGCCGAAGCCGCGCCTGTCTCAAGTCAATTCCCTGTGGCTTATGCCAGCGAAGAATCGATACCTTTGCACGCTTCCACGAGGCCCTTCACGGCCTCAACGGATTTGTCGAACATCGCTTGCTCGTCTTTGCCCAGCTTGATGTCGATGACTTTCTCGATGCCGCCAGCGCCGATCACAGTCGGAACGCCGACATACATGCCGTCGAGGCCGAGTGCGCCTTTGACGTAAGCTGCGCAGGGCAGGACGCGCTTTTGGTCTTTGAGGTAGGCTTCTGCCATCTCAATCGCCGAGGTTGCAGGCGCGTAGAAAGCCGAACCGGTTTTCAGCAGGCCTACGATCTCTGCGCCGCCGTCACGGGTGCGCTGGATGATCGCGTCGAGCTTGTCTTGCGTGGTCCAGCCCATTTCGACCAAATCCGGCAGCGGGATGCCGCCAACGGTCGAGTAGCGCGCGAGCGGCACCATGGTGTCGCCGTGGCCGCCGAGCACGAAAGCGGTGACATCGCGCATCGAGACGCCGAATTCGACCGACAGGAAGTGACGGAAGCGCGCCGAATCGAGCACACCCGCCATGCCGACGACTTTCTCATGCGGCAGGCCGGAGAATTCGCGCAGCGCCCAAACCATCGCGTCGAGCGGGTTGGTGATGCAGATAACGAAAGCGTTCGGGGCATGCTTGGCAATGCCTTCGCCGACCGATTTCATGACCTTCAGGTTGATCCCGAGAAGATCGTCACGCGACATGCCGGGCTTGCGCGGCACGCCTGCGGTCACGATGCACACGTCTGCGCCCGCGATATCGGCGTAGTCGTTGGTGCCTTTCATCACGGCGTCGAAGCCCTCGGAGGGGCCGGATTCAGCGATATCGAGGGCTTTGCCTTGCGGTGTGCCTTCAGAAATATCGAACAGAACAACGTCACCGAGTTCTTTGATCGCAGCGAGATGAGCGAGCGTGCCGCCAATCTGGCCCGCGCCGATAAGCGCGATTTTGGGTCTGGCCATGAGGTCCTCCGGTCAGGTGGATTGATGTATTCTGACGCGGATGGGTTAGCCCTTTGGGGGCGATCTGGCAAGGGTGGTGCTGCATAGCAGCGGGCGGAGGGCGCTATTGTATGCGGTTGCACACCGAATTTACGCGGAAATTCTGGTCGAATGCTGCGCATTTTGGCATATGCCCGTGACTGCGGCTTTTCTTTCGGGCCGCCGCGGTGCAACACGTTAGCGGTATCGACTCGGTCTTCCCGTCTATCTGGGCGTTGCTAACGAGCTTTGGGCGGCCCCCCTAACGGGGAGCGAAGAGCGATACGTGATTCTGAATGAGGCGGGCGAATGCTGGAACTGGATTTTTGGGGCTGGGTGGTTGCGGTCATCGCCGCAATTTCGGTTGGCCTCGCGAAGGGCGGGCTGCCGATGGCCAGCTCACTCTCGGTGCCCTTGCTCGCGGTGGTGATGAACCCTGTTGCGGGGGCGGGGCTCTTGCTGCCTGTCTATATCGTATCGGATCTCTTCGGGCTTTACGCCTACCGCCACCATTTCAACGCGCGTGTCCTCAAAATTATGTTCCCGGCCACCGCTATCGGGGTCGGGGTCGGCTGGGCGACAGCCTCGATCGTGCCGGAGCAGGCGGTGATGGGGCTGGTCGGGGCGATCGGGTTTGTGTTTGCGCTCAATGCCTTGCTACGCCCTAGCCTTGGAGAGGCGCGCCGCGCGAAACTCGGCCCTGGCCTCTTTTGGGGCACGATCACGGGGTTCACCAGCTTTGTGAGCCATTCCGGCGGCCCGCCCTTCCAAGCCTATACGATCCCGCTCCGCATGGAGAAATCGGTCTTCGCAGGCACCGCTACCATTGCCTTCGCCTGGGTCAATGCGATCAAGCTGATCCCCTATATCGCGCTGGGGCAGATCAACCTGAGTTCGTTGGAAACCGCACTCGTGCTGGCGATACCGGCCTCGATCTCGGTCTTCGCGGGGGTGAAGCTGGTGAAGATCGTCCCACAAGACCTGTTCTATAAGATCGTCACATGGGCGCTGCTTTTGATCTCCATGCAACTGATATGGAAATCCGTGTTCGGCTAAGCCCGTTTATGCAGGCTCACCTTGCGCGGGTAGGCTTTCCATGCGCATCTCGAAATACTGGCCGGAGGCAATCAGGCAGCTCTCGCCATTGGCCATCGTCACGATGATCGACCAGCTTCCCGAGGCGGATGCGAAGGTCTCCACCACGGTATTATTCGCAGCTATGCCAATGGATTGCCGGGTTTCCGCGTAGCGATCCGCGAGTTGGCTCAGGATATCCGCGCGCGGCCCGCAGCTTGGTGCGGCATGGGCGTTCTGCACGGCCAATATGAGGGCAGCAAAGCCGAAAGACAGGGCGAAGAGCTTGGATTTCATCTCGGATCTCCTCTCGAGAATGGCGCGTATCTGATGGGGTAAACCCTGCGCTGGAGAGCCGAAGATAAGGTTAACCGACAGCGCGTCGCTTTGGGCCGTGGGCGTGGTTCGCGTCAAATTTTCTGCGATGCGGCAAATCTTTCCTTGTCAAATATACCGCCCATGTGCTCTCTGGCGAAAGATTATTGCGAGGAGACCTCCACGATGACCACCCGCCCCTATCGCTCGGCGCTCTATATTCCTGGCTCCAAGGAGCGCGCGTTGGAAAAGGCGAAGGCCCTGCCTTGCGATGCGATCCTGTTCGATCTCGAAGACGCCGTCGCGCCTGACGAGAAGGCTGCTGCGCGCGCATTGCTTGCACAGACATTGGCGCAGGGCGGTTACGGGGCGCGGGCAAAGATCGTGCGGGTGAATGGCCTCGATACCGAGTGGGGACGTGCCGATCTTGAAGCCTTCGCGGCGGCCATCCAATCGGGCGTGCAAATCGACGCGGTGCTTATCCCGAAAGTCTCCTCGCCCGCCGATCTCGATGCAGTCGCGACGGTGATCCCTGATGTGCCGCTCTGGGCGATGATGGAAACCGCAGCGGGGATGCTTAATGCGCCCGCCATCGCAGCGCATCCGCGCCTTGAGGGCATGGTGATGGGCACGAATGATCTCGCCAAAGAACTTGGCGCGCGGTTCCGCCCTGATCGCTTGGCAATGCAGGCGGGGCTGGGCCTGTGTCTGCTTGCGGCAAAAGCGCACGGGCTGGTGATCCTCGACGGGGTGTATAACGCGTTCAAGGATGACGAGGGCTTGAGCGGGGAATGCGAACAGGGCCGCGATATGGGGTTCGATGGCAAAACCCTGATCCATCCTGCGCAGCTCGAGATCGCAAATGCCGCTTTCGCGCCCTCCGAGGCCGAGATTGATCTGGCGCAACGTCAGATCGCCGCCTTCACCGAAGCGGAGGCTGCAGGGCAGGGGGTTGCGGTTGTGGATGGCAGAATTGTCGAAAATCTGCATATCGTGACGGCGCGGCAAACTCTGGCCAAGGCCGAGGCGATTGCCGCGCTCAGCTGATCTGAAAGGCAGGCAAGGCACATGACATTCCTAATCCTCGGCATTCTTCTATGGGTGCTTCCGCATTCCTTCAAACGCATGGCGCCCGCAGCGCGCAGAGGTATGGGCGCACAGGGCCGCGCGATGGTTGCGGGCTTGGTGGCACTTGGCGTCTTGCTGATGATCATCGGCTACCGGATGGCGCCGGTGGAGCCGATCTATTCGCCGCTGCCGGGGATGGGGCATCTCAACAATACGCTGATGCTGATCTCGGTCTTCCTGTTCGGGGTTGGCGGCACCAAAGGCACGCTCTACCCGAAGCTGCGCCACCCGATGCTGTGGGGCATGGTGATTTGGGCGGTGGCGCATTTGTTGGTCAACGGCGATCTGGCCTCCATCCTCCTCTTCGGGTCGCTGGGCCTCTGGGCGCTCAACGAGATGCGCCTGATCAACCGCACGGCTTGGGTGCGGCCAACCAATGGTCGCGGCATCAAGGGCGATGCGATGAACCTCGTCGGCACGCTTGTGCTCTATGGTCTCATCGCCGCCATTCACATTTGGCTCGGGCATAACCCGTTCATGGGGACTTACGGATGAAACTCTATCGACTGATCACAGATGACGACACCTCTCAGTTTTGCCACCGCGTCTCGGCGGCTCTGTCCAAAGGGTGGGAGCTGCAAGGCTCGCCCGCTTACGGGTTTGATGCCTCCAAGGGCGTGATGCGCTGTGCGCAAGCGGTCGTGAAACATGTGGAGGGGGAATATCACCCCGATCTCAAGCTGGGAGAACAATAAGATGACCGCCGCCAGAACGCCCGCTTTCAAGACCAACGCGGGGCGCTTCTTTGAGGATTATCAGGTGGGGCAGGTGATCCGCCACGCCGTTCCGCGCACTGTGAGCGGCGGGGAGCGCGCGCTTTATCACGCGCTCTACCCAGCGCGCAGCGCGCTCTATTCCTCGGATAGTTTCGCCATCGGCTGCGGCTTGCCTGCCAGCCCGTTGGACGATCTGGCGGCGTTCCACCTCGTGTTTGGCAAGACGGTGCCGGACGTCTCGCTCAATGCGGTGGCAAACCTCGGCTACGCCGAAGGACGCTGGCATCTTCCGGTCTATGCGGGCGATACGCTGCGGGCCGAGAGTGAAGTCATCGGCGTCAAGCAAAACTCAAATGGCGCATCCGGCGTGGTCTATGTGCGCACGCGCGGCCTGAACCAGCGCGACGAGACAGTGCTTGACTATGTGCGCTGGGTGATGGTGCGAAAAGGCAATCTGGACGCGCCCGCCCCTCAAACGGTGATCCCCGATCTGGCGCAGGCGGTCGCGGCGGCGGATCTGACGATCCCCGAGGGCCTCGATTTCAGCGCCTATGATTTTGCCCTCGCAGGCGAGCCGCACCGGATGTGCGATTATCAGATCGGCGAGCGGATCGACCATGTCGACGGCGTCACCATTGAAGAGGCCGAGCATATGCTCGCCACGCGGCTTTGGCAGAACACCGCCAAGGTCCATTTCGATGCGACCCAGCGCGCCGATGGCAAGCGGCTGATCTATGGTGGTCACGTGATCTCACTGGCGCGCGCGCTCTCATTCAACGGGCTCGCCAATGCGCAGATGATTGTCGCGCTCAATGGCGGCGCCCATGCGAACCCATGCTTTGCGGGCGATACGGTGCGGGCGTGGTCGGAGGTGCTTGATAGGGCTGAGACCAAAGCGCCCGGCGTTGGGGCGATCCGTCTGCGGCTCGTGGCTGTCAAGCAGGGCGCGGAGGCGTTCGCTTTGAGAGGCGCGGATGGAAAATATGCGCCGGAGGTTCTGCTTGATCTGGATTATTGGGCCTTGATGCCGATCTAAGGCGCGGGGTTTCACGGCCTCTCGGAACGAGAGACTCACTGCACGCTTAGATTGACTGGGCTGCGTGCGGGAGCGGTAACATGTGATCACAGTGCGAAAATTTGTGATCACAAATCCAGTTTTTCCGACTTTCCTGCCCCGAAATCGCAAATTTCGAGCCCTGACTACGTGACTTGTGCGAAATATCGGGTATTTGGTTTAGGCAGAAATCCAGCCAGGCCCGCCAGATTTCCTATCCTGCGGCCTGCATGAGACAAGGGATAAGATCATGGCAGAGCCGACCCGGGTCACCCGGCCCCTTTCCCCCCACCTTCAGATTTATCGTCCGCAGTTGACATCGATCACTTCGATCCTCACGCGGATTACGGGCAATGCGCTTATCGCAACCTCCGTGCTGATCGTCTGGTGGCTGCTCGCAGCCTCGGTTGGTGGGTCGTATTTTGAAACCGCAAACGCGGTTGTCACCTCGTGGTTCGGGGATATCGTGTTTACCCTCTCGCTCTGGGCGGTTTGGTATCACTATCTCGCAGGCCTGCGGCACCTCTATTTCGACGCCGGAAAAGGCCTCGAGATCGACACCGCAGAGAAACTGGGCAAAGCGGTTATCGCAGGCTCGGTGATCCTGACCATCATCACCATCATTCTGGTTTGAGGAGGCAGCAATGCGCTATCTGACCGACCGTAAGAAAGCCGTTGGCAAAGGGGCCTCGCATTCGGGCACCGAGCATCACTGGCAGATGCAAGTCTCCGCCGTGGCGCTCGCCTTCCTCGTGCCGACCTTCCTGTTCATCTTTGGCCGCGCGCTCGGCAAGGGCCATGCGGAGGTGATTGCTACCTTCTCCAATCCTTTCGTCGCGATCCTGACCGCGCTCGTGATCTTCGTCTCGATGCGTCACTTCGCCAAAGGGGCGACGATGATGATCGAGGATTATCTGCGTGGCGCTGCCCGCAAAGCCGCGGTGATTGCCGCGATTTCCCTTTCCTACGCGATCATTGCGGTGGGCCTGTTTGCGCTCGCCAAGATCGCGCTCTGAGGACTGAGCAATGGCAGAATATCAATATGAGACGCATGACTACGATGTAGTCGTCATCGGCGCTGGCGGCGCTGGCCTGCGCGCAACGCTGGGCATGGCAGAACAAGGCCTGCGCACCGCTTGCGTTACCAAAGTTTTCCCGACCCGCTCGCACACCGTGGCCGCCCAAGGCGGCATCGCGGCGAGCTTGGGCAATATGGGCCCTGACAGCTGGCAGTGGCATATGTTCGATACCGTCAAGGGCTCGGACTGGCTCGGCGATACCGATGCGATGGAATATCTCGCGCGCGAAGCCCCCAAAGCGGTCTACGAGCTTGAGCATTACGGCGTGCCGTTCTCGCGCACCGAAGAGGGCAAGATCTACCAGCGCCCGTTCGGCGGCCATACCACCGAATTCGGTGACGGCCCCCCCGTGCAGCGCACCTGCGCCGCGGCTGACCGCACCGGCCACGCGATCCTGCACACGCTCTACGGACAGTCGCTCAAGCATAACGCGGAATTCTACATCGAGTATTTCGCGCTTGATCTGATCATGTCCGAAGATGGTGTCTGCCAAGGCGTTCTGTGCTGGAAGCTCGACGACGGCACGATGCATGTCTTCAACGCAAAGATGGTTGTGCTGGCGACGGGCGGCTATGGCCGCGCCTATTTCTCGGCAACCTCCGCCCATACCTGCACCGGCGACGGCGGCGGGATGGTGGCGCGCGCGGGTCTTGCGTTGCAGGATATGGAATTCGTGCAATTCCACCCGACCGGCATCTACGGCTCGGGCTGCCTGATCACCGAGGGCGCACGCGGCGAAGGCGGTTACCTGACCAACGCCGAGGGCGAACGCTTCATGGAGCGTTACGCGCCGCATTATAAAGACCTCGCGCCGCGCGACTATGTGTCCCGCTGCATGACGATGGAAATCCGCGAAGGCCGCGGCGTGGGCGAGGGCAAGGATCACATCCACCTGAACCTGTCGCACATCCCCGCATCTGCCTTGGCTGAACGCCTGCCGGGCATCTCCGAATCCGCGAAAATCTTCGCGGGCGTCGATCTGACCAAAGAGCCGATTCCGGTTCTGCCGACGGTGCACTACAACATGGGCGGCATTCCGACGAACTATTGGGGCGAAGTGCTCAACCCGACGCCGGAAAACCCGACGGGCGTGGTGCCGGGCCTGATGGCGGTTGGCGAAGCTGGGTGTGCTTCGGTCCACGGCGCGAACCGTTTGGGTTCGAACTCGCTGATCGACCTCGTGGTCTTCGGCCGCGCTGCCGCGATCCGCGCAGGCAAAACAGTGGACCGCGATGCGCCCATCGCGGCGCCGAACAAAGCCTCCATCGACAAAGCGTTTGATCGCTTCGATACGCTGCGCAACGCGAAAGGTGGCACCCCCACCGCAGAGCTGCGCCTCGAGATGCAAAAAACGATGCAAGCCGATGCAGCCGTGTTCCGCACCTCGAAAACCCTCAGCGAGGGCGTCGAGAAAATGACCGCCATCGCGGCCAAGCTCGATGATCTGCACGTCACCGATCGATCGCTGATCTGGAACTCCGATCTGATGGAGACGCTGGAACTCACCAACCTGATGCCGAACGCTCTGGCGACGATCGTCGGCGCGGAAGCCCGCAAAGAAAGCCGCGGCGCCCATGCGCATGAGGATTTCGCAACCCGCGACGACGAGAACTGGCGTGTCCACTCCGTCATGCGTGTTGAGGGCAGCAAGGTCGATCTGACCTACCGTCCGGTGATCACCGATCCGCTGACAACCGAGGCCGAAGGCGGCATCGAGTTGGCGAAGATCGCACCGAAAGCGCGGACCTTCTGATGCGGGTCGCTGCGGCATTCGGGCTCCTGGCGGCGGGGTTGCTCGCCGCTTGCGGCCCCGTGCCTGTCGAGCAAGCCGAAAAAATGTGCCTGCGCGAAGCCGAACTCGCCGCCGCGCCCCGTGGGGAAGTGGGCGTCGGGGTCGGCTCTGGCGGGGCACGCACACGGGTCAAGCTCGAACTCAGCGGCGATTACATCATGGGGCGTGATCCGTCGCAGGTCTTCGCCCGTTGCGTCTCCAACAAATCCGGCCAGCTCCCGACGCGGCCGCTCACTTCCCGAACTGATTGGAAGGGATAAATCATGGTTGAATTTACACTCCCGAAGAATTCGAAGATCCGCGTCGGCAAGACGTGGCCGAAGCCCGAGGGCGCGAAGAATGTCCGCAAATTCCAGATCTATCGTTGGGATCCCGAAACGGGCGAAAATCCGCGCGTGGATAGCTATTTCCTCGATATGGATAAATGCGGCCCGATGATCTTGGACGCGCTGATCAAGATCAAGAACGAGGTCGATCCGACCCTCACCTTCCGCCGCTCCTGCCGTGAAGGCATCTGTGGCTCCTGCGCGATGAACATCGACGGGATCAACACCTTGGCCTGTATCTACGGCCTCGACGAGGTGAAGGGCGATGTGAAGATCTACCCGCTGCCGCATATGGAAGTGGTCAAGGACTTGATCCCCGATCTCACCCATTTCTACGCCCAGCACGCCTCGATCATGCCGTGGCTGGAAACCAAAACCAACAAGCCCGCGAAAGAGTGGCGTCAATCCATCGACGACCGCAAGAAGCTTGACGGTCTCTATGAATGCGTCATGTGCGCCTGCTGCTCGACTTCCTGCCCGAGCTACTGGTGGAACTCCGATCGCTACCTTGGCCCTGCGGCGTTGCTCCATGCCTATCGTTGGATCATCGACAGCCGCGACGAGGCGACACCGGAACGTCTCGATATGCTCGAAGACCCGTTCAAGCTCTACCGTTGCCACACGATTATGAACTGCGCGAAAACCTGCCCCAAGGGGTTGAACCCCGCCAAGGCAATCGCGTCGATCAAGGGCATGATGGTCGACCGCGTCGTCTAATCACCGCGTCACGCCAAATTTTGAGAGGCCCCGCAATCTGCGGGGCCTTTTGTTTTGGCCCGCCTTGCAGGTCGCGCATATCGCAGTTGCAGCAATTGGCACTGCTGCATTGCAGCAATTGGCTGTATGAAGGGCGCAAGACAAATATATGCACCGTAAGGAGCCCGCCATGACCGCCTTTGATCCCAAACTCGCGCAAGCTGAGACCGCTACACGTGCCCAGCGTTCCGCGCAGCACGTCTCGGACCTGCTCGATGGCTATTACCAACCCCAGCCGGCTCCCGCCTCCGTGCGCGAGACGGCCCAGCAAGATCTCGCGCCGCTTGCGCAGATGTTTGCTTACTACGAGGCCTGAGGCGGCACCCTTCCGCCCGCAGCCACCGCGCCAAGCTCCCGCCTCTTCGCGGGGGCTTTTCTTTTGCGCAGGAACCCGCAAACTGGGGTCATGACCTCATCGATGACCCCGCCCGCCCTTCGCCCGTTCCCTCAGCATCCCGCGCCAGACGATGCGGCGGCGCGCCGCGATGTTGCGCCAGTGATCTGTTACCCGAATGAGACGCTGCCGCCCGTTGATCTGGAGGCGCTCCGTGCCGCGCGGCAGGGGGGGGCGCTGATCGACACGGTGACGATCCCCGCGCGCGAGGCCGGAACCTTCAGCGTGCCAGCGGGCAGCTTCTTCCGCATAGTCTCGGTCGAGGGGCCGCAAGTCGGCGATCTTAACCTTTGGTCGCAAGATCTCTCCGAGCGCTTCTATTCCGGCAAAACCCGCGCGCTGCATGGCAGCCACCTCTCCACCGGCGATCATCTGTGGAGCGGCTTCCCCAGTTTGCGCCCGATGGCCACGATCACCGAAGACACGCTCGATTGGTATGGCATGGATGCGTATGGCGGCGCGGTCCATGATGTGATCGGCACGCGCTGTGATCCCTATACCCACAGGTTGCTCGCAGGCGGCGACTACCATCATTGCTGCCATTCCAACCTCACACGCGCGGTCTCTGAGGCGCGCGGCCTCGGGCTGTGGGAGGCGGAGCCGCTGATCCACGATGTGTTGAATGTCTTCATGTGCACCGGCTTCACCCGCGACACAGGCCAGTATTTCATGAAGGCCAGCCCCGTGCGGGTGGGGGACTATCTGGAGTTCTTTGCACAGATTGATCTTTTCGGCGCGCTTTCTGCCTGCCCTGGAGGCGATTGCGGCGCGGAGCACAGTTCCGATGCCGCCGCCTGCTACCCTTTGCGGGTCGAGATCTATAAGCCCGCCGCGGTGCCGGAGGGCTGGGTGCCTCCCGCGCCGAACGGATATGATCGCTCGCACGGAATTTGACGAAGGGGAAGAGGGGGCGCTCGCGCCCCCTCTTGGCTCCGCCAATTCACCCCCTGAGGATATTTTTAGCAACCAGAAGGGGGATGTTCTGGTTGCCAGAAATATCCCGGGGTGAATGCGCCACAGGCGCAGAGGGGCAGCGCCCTTAATCTTCGGTCTGGTTCAGTTCCACCGCGAGGAAGCGCTCAAACGCCTCCAGATCCAACGGCTCGAACTGACCGAAACTCTGGATCCAGGTGATCGCCGCGCCCATCGCAATGGGTTCCAACTTGCACCATTTCACCCGCCCGCGTTTCTCTTGGGTGATCAATCCCGCCTCTGCGAGAATCGAGAGGTGCTTTGAAATTGCGGCGAGGGACATCGCGAACGGATGCGCGACATCGGTGACGGCCATGTCATCCTCCAACAACATTGTCAGGATCGCCCTGCGGGTTGGATCGGCGAGGGCTGCGAAGATGCTATCGAGGGATGTGGCGTTCATAGCTCAGTGATGGGGGCGGGCGCGCAGAACGTCAACCGATTGGTTGAATATCCCTTGGTGGCTCTTTAACCGAAGGAACGGGTTGATCCGCCGAAGTACAGAATTATCCGATTTTAGAAACTACATTAAAAACAGTATCTTGCGACATTTCTTCTGCATCGCTTCCGCCGTTGACTCACGCTTGCGTGACGTCTATCAACCCCTCAAGTTTTGTGCGGGGAGAGACCATGGGCAACGGCCCCTCTGAACAGCCAGATCCGGAGCGCCTGAAGGCGTTAGAGGAACGGCTCGAAGAGGTGAAGCGCGCCCATGCGCCCAAGCCGCGCGTCGATAAAGATCTGTCGCACGGTGATATGGCGTGGCGGATGGTTATCGAGATGGTTTCGGGGCTGGGGATCGGTTTCGGCATCGGCTACGGGTTGGATGTGCTGTTTGGCACCTTGCCGTGGTTCATGTTGATCTTCACGCTCTTGGGTTTCGCGGCAGGGGTCAAAGTGATGCTCCGGTCCGCGCAGCAAATGGGTAAAGAACCAACGGCGGCCGCAGAGGCCCCCGAGGTCGCTGACGAAGAGGGAAAATAGACGTGGCGGAAGAACAGCATACCGGTTTGGCGTTCCACCCGATGGATCAGTTCGAAATCCGTCCCTTGTTTGGCGATGGGGCTATCGGCTGGTACACACCGACCAACGCAACCCTGTGGATGGCGCTCGCCATTCTGACGGTTGTCTTGTTCTTCGTGGTCGGCACCCGTGGCCGCGCGATCATCCCGAGCCGGATCCAGTCGATCGCAGAGCTGACCTATGGCTTCATCCATAAGATGGTTGAGGACGTAGCGGGCAAGGACGGCCTGAAGTTCTTCCCGTATATCTTCACGCTTTTCATCTTCATCGCAGTGTCGAACTTCCTCGGCCTGCTGCCGAAATCCTTCTCGACCACCTCGCATATCGCCGTGACGGCGGTCCTCGCGATCTTGGTGTTCGTGACGGTGACTGTTGTCGGCTTCGTCAAAAATGGCGCTGCTTTCCTCGGTCTGTTCTGGGTTTCTTCGGCGCCGCTCGTGCTGCGCCCTGTGCTGGCAGTGATCGAAATCATCTCGTATTTCGTTCGCCCCGTCAGCCACTCCATTCGTCTTGCGGGTAACGTCATGGCTGGCCACGCCGTTATCAAAGTGTTCGCAGCCTTCGCCCCGCTGATCCTGATCTCTGGGATTGGTGTGCTGGTGACCCCGCTGTCGATCCTCGCAATCACCGCAATGTACGGTCTGGAAGTCCTTGTGGCTCTCATTCAGGCCTACGTGTTCACGATCCTGACCTGCGTTTACCTCAAAGACGCGCTGCACCCGGCGCACTAATCCCGAACGCAAGTTTCAATTCCAACCTTTCTAATCTTCAAGGAGCACTACCATGGAAGGCATCGCACAATTCGGTCAATACCTCGGCGCAGGCCTCGCTTGCATCGGCATGGCTGGCGCAGCAATCGGCGTGGGCAACGTTGCAGGGAACTTCCTGAACGGCGCACTGCGTAACCCGTCGGCAGCAGCTGGCCAAACCGCTACGCTGTTCATCGGCATGGCCTTCGCAGAAGCTCTGGGGATCTTCTCGTTCCTCGTCGCTCTGCTCCTTCTGTTCGCAGTCTAATCCCGACTTTGCATCCTTGATGTCGGATGGGCGCGTGCCGCGCGCCCATCCGGTCAACTGTAAGGGTCCAGGGGGACGACATGGCAAACGAAACGCATGACGCGGCCACTATGGCGACTGATGCAGCCCATGGCGCAGCGCAAGCTGCTGGCCATGCTGCACAATCTCCCGGTATGCCGCAACTCGATGTCACGACCTTCGGGAACCAGATTTTCTGGCTTCTCGTCACCCTCGTCGTCATCTACTGGGTGCTCTCGCGCATCGCTCTGCCGCGCATTGGCGCGGTCTTGGCGGACCGTCAGGGCACCATCGTTGGCGATCTTAACGCCGCTGACGAATTGAAAGCGAAAGCGAAAGCTGCCGAAGCTGCCTATGAAAAGGCACTCTCGGATGCACGTTCGCAAGCGCAAGAGATCGTGGGTAAAGCCAAGGCTGAGATCCAGAAAGATCTCGATCTGGCGATTGCCAAAGCGGATGCAGAAATTGCAGCCCGCACTGCTGAATCTGAACGCCGGATTGATGAGATCCGTGCGGGGGCTTCGGAGGCGATTGAATCGGTTGCCAAAGATACCGCTGCCGAATTGGTTGCGGCATTGGGTGGTAAAGCGGATGCGGCCTCTGTCGCGGCGGCTGTTTCGGCTCGGTTGAAAGGGTGAGATGATGAAAAAACTAATCGCTCTCCTGATCGTTGCAGGCTCGCCTGCACTCGCCGCTTCGGGCCCGTTCTTCTCGCTGCGGAACACCGATTTCGTGGTGACGATTGCCTTCCTGCTGTTCGTCGGCGTTCTTGCTTACTTTAAGGTTCCGGCGCTGGTCGGCAATCTTTTGGATAAGCGCGCGGCTGGTATCCAAGCGGATCTGAATGAAGCCAAGGCGCTGCGCGAAGAAGCGCAGTCCATTCTCGCCCAGTACGAGCGCAAACAGCGCGAAGTGCAGGCATTGGCGGACGAGATCGTTGTGGCTGCGAAGCGCGATGCGCAAGCGGCTGCGGAACAAGCTAAGCTGGATCTGCAAGTCTCGATCGCGCGCCGCCTGAAATCCGCCGAGGAGCAAATCGCTTCGGCCGAGGCTCATGCGCTGCGCGAAGTGAAGAATTCTGCTGTTTCGGTGGCGATTGCTGCCGCAGGGGAAATTCTTGCGAAGCAATCGAGCGCTTCTAGCAAGTCGGCTCTGATCGACGCGGCGATTGCCGATGTCGAGACTCGCTTCCACTAAGATCCGAACTCTACCCTGAGTTTGAAAACCCGCGCCTCGGCGCGGGTTTTGTCATTTTGCGGGGAGGGTGGGCGATGTGCCCTGCGCGCAGGACCCGGAAAGAGGGAGGCTATCCGCGCTCGGTCTCCTGCCGCAGTCGAAGCTGCGCGACCGCCTCGTGGCGTTCGGATTTGCTTTGCTCTGCCTGTGCTTGATCCACGAAATTCAAATGCGCCTCGACGGCCAAACGTGCGCGTTTCGGATCACGGGCCTGCAAAGCATCATTGATCGCGCGGTGCTGATCGAGAAGCACATCCCGCGTCGAGCGCGAGCGGAACATGATCGCGCGATTGTAGAACACCCCCTCGCGCAAGAGATCGAACATCGCCCGCATCATATGAAGCATGATGACGTTATGGCTGGCCTCAATGATCGCCATATGGAATTCGGCGTCGAGCATCGCCTCCTCAGTCGGGTTGCGCTTGGTGTGGGCGGCCTCCATCTTCTCCAAGATTGCTTGGATCACTGCGAGGTCGGTCTCTGAGGCAAGGGCCGCTGCCCGCTCGGCCGCAAGCCCCTCGAGATCGCGGCGGAACGAGAGATAATCCGAGACCGCTTCAGAATGCGATGCAAAGAGCCGGATCAGGGCAGGGGAGAAGGCGGATCCTAGCACATCTGCAACATAGATCCCCGCGCCCGCCCGCGCCGCCAAAAGCCCAGCCTCCTGCAACTCCGCGATAGCCTCGCGCAGGCTTGGACGCGAAACACCCAAGCGCTCAGAGAGTTCGCGTTCCGCAGGCAGGCGCTCTCCGGGCCGCAAAACGCCTTGCAGGATCAAACCCTCAATCTGTCGGACGACAGCCATCGAGAGCTTTTCGGATTCAATTTTCTGAAAGGGCATGGTTCCTCCGCGATGGTCAGAATTTAGGACCAATCCGAGGTCGGGGCAATGACAAAGGCCGGACATATTGTCCGGCCTTTGTTTTCTCAAGATGTGATTAAGTTAGATCAACGGTTGTTCGGACGAATGACGAATTCGACGCGGCGGTTCTTCGCGCGCCCGTCTGCCGAGAGGTTCGAGGCAATCGGCGCATCTTCGCCACGCCCATAAGCGTTGATCCGGCCCCGCGGCACGCCTGCGCCGATCAGAACCGAGGCCACGGAATTGGCGCGGGCTTGGCTCAGGTTTTGGTTATAGTTTGCGTCGCCCGTGTTATCGGTATGGCCGACAACATCGACGGTCGTATCTGGGTAGCGGTTGAGCGAGCCCGCCAGCGTGTAGAGATCGCGCTGGAGATCGGGGCGCAGGGTCGAGCTATCTGTTGCAAACAGAACATCTTGCGGCATCGTCACGATCAACGAATTGCCGGTGTTGACGATGGACACGCCGTTGGTGCCGATATCGCGCTGCAACTCAGCGGCTTGCTTATCGAGTTGGTTGCCAATCAGGCCCCCGATCACGCCGCCGACAATCGCGCCAGCAGCGGCTTTCTCAAGCCGTTCGTCGCCGCCGCGTGTGCCCGCAGCAACCCCGCCAATCAGCGCGCCAGTGATCGCGGCACGTTGCGCATTGCTATACTCGCCCGAGCCGCCCATGCCGCCCATACCATTGGGGTCGGTGCAAGCGGTGATGGCGAGCAGGCCCGTGAGCGCGAGGCCCATTTTCGGGGAAAGGAACTTCGCGCGCAGGGCGCGAGATGGGATCATTTGGGTCATATTCGGCCTCTTTGTCATACCCCGTTGGATCGGGGATCAGGGCCGTTATAGCAAGTTCCGCCCATATGGGACTATCACAGATGCGACGTGGGCAGGTTTTCGCGCATCACATCTCGGCGAGCGGTTTCCAGCGCCAAGAGCCGCGTCTTCTTGGGAGGCCCCCAGTGGTAACCCCCAAGCGCCCCGGATTTGCGCAAAACGCGGTGGCAGGGGATTAGCACCGCGAGCGGGTTCGCGCCGACGGCATTGCCAACGGCGCGCGCCGCCGACGGGGAGCCGATCTGCTCAGCCAAAGCGGAATAGGTTGTCGTCTCGCCACTGGGTACCCGCATCAAGGCTTCCCAAACCTTGATCTGGAACGGGCCGCCAATTGGTGAGAGAGGCGCGCGGCTCTGAAAGGCAGACTCCACCCAAGGCCGGATCGTTTCTGGCTCCTCGATAAATGTCGCGGCAGGCCATCGTCGCGCCAAATCGGCGAATGTCTCCTCTGCGCTGGTGACGATGAAGCCGAGCCCGCAGAGCCCGCGCGCGGTGGCCGTGGCAACCATCGGCCCGATGGGGGTCGCGAAGGCCCCGTGGCGGATCACCGTTGCGCCGCCTGCCGCAAATTCGCCCGGCGTCATTGCCTCCCAGGTGAGGGTCATATCATGCAGGCGTGAGGGGCCGGAGAGGCCGAGATCCTGCGCAATCTCCAACAGCGGAAGGCCAGAGGCCAGCGCAGGGCGCGCCTGTGTCATGCTGAGCGCTTGTTGGTAGCGCTTAGGCGAAATCCCTGCCCACGCACTGAAAACCCGTTGGAAATGCGCAGGAGAAAGCTGCATCGCCGCGGCGAGCGTCTCCAGCGAGGCGTGGCGATTCGCAGGGCGCTCCATCAGGTCGAGCGCGCGGGCGATGAGACGGTAGTGATAGGGATCAGCACCAGTGTTTGGTGCGTCCGCGAGGCGCGTGTTAGCCACGTAATCATGGGTATCTTCGGGCGTTTCATGGCGCATCGTCGCGGACCTCCGGCTTTGGGTCAGCCTAGCGGGGCGGTTTCGTCTGCGCGACCTGAATCCTGCGCAAAGCCGTGATCGATTGCGCGTATTTGCCCGACGTTACGCCGCGCAAATACGCGCCCCTGCGGCGGTTTGCTGGCTGAATAACACCATCTCCCAATCCTTTAGGCAGGCACGGGCGGCGGAGCGATGACCGCCAGCCACGACGGGCGCGAGCAGCTCACGGCTCGTCGCGGGCAAAAGCGAGAGAAAACTTGGGGTCGCCAGCGCTGAACCAACCCATAGCCCTTCCGCCAGAATCACCTCCGGCTCCATAAACACGATGGCGGTGAGCGTTTGCTTGGCACCCGCATCGAGCGCCTGCAGGGCAGAGCTGATTTGATCAGCGCGTGCGAACATCTCCGCCTCGCCAAACCAGAGGTCCAACTGGGGATCGGCGAGTAGAATTTGGCTGCCAGCGGTGACTGTCAAATCCCGTTCGGGCAGATCCGCGCCGAAGGCATGCGCGGCGAGGCGGAGGGGCGCATGTTCAGGGGTGTGCCCCCGTGGCAAGGAAATCTGCGCGAGGTGCAGGATCGGCTGGTAGCCATTGTCACGGGTAAGAATCATATCGCCCGCCCGCAGCCAATCCACAGGTTGCGCCCCGTCTTTCGTGGTGATCATCGTGCCCGCTGCAAGAAAGCCGTGGGGGGAGATATCCGCCGGATTGACCCGAGTTTGCGGTTGGTTTTCGGCGGGTTGTTCGAGATAGCGCCGCCCGGGCTCCAAAGGCTCTGACGGAACGTAAAGCACCAAGATGCCGTCAATCTCCATACGTTCCAGCCGGATCGGCGGCGCGCCTGATCTGCGCAGCACCAGTGGCAGATCGCCTGTGAGGAAGCCTTGGGCGCGCAGCGTGCCGCCCGCATCACGTAGTCTGGCTTGCGGCATATCGCCGTGGTTCTGGGCGGATTGGCTGCCCAATGCATCGGTTTCGCCCCGCCAATCCTCCGGCGCCAATGTGCGTCCTGCTTCCTCTGTCTCGAGATGCCACATCATCCAACTCGCGTCGAAGCCGGCATCAAGTTTCCAGCTTTGCGTCCGAGCGTCAAAGCGTAGCGCCTCGGGGGTGTAGCCATACTCCATTGTCGGGCCTTTCGCGGTGATCTGGTGGTCGGGCATCGTCGCGCATCAGTATTCTCCCCATCGGCAAAGGTCGGGTTAACGGCGGCCTGTCTCGGGCAAGAATTTGTCGAAAATTGCGACGATTTCGCGCGAGGGATCGTGAATTTCCGCACAAAGCGCCATAGCGCTTGCGG
The DNA here is from genome assembly GCA_048262715.1 of Paracoccaceae bacterium. GTDB lineage: Bacteria > Pseudomonadota > Alphaproteobacteria > Rhodobacterales > Rhodobacteraceae > Albirhodobacter. The sequence continues at coordinate 87,117 of JBLXEV010000003.1, read as the reverse complement.
GATTGCCGCGCGCGCGGCATAGGTGTGGCATGGCAAAACAGCTTGATTACAACACGATGAAAGAGATCTTCACCCGCTTTCAGGCGGGCGAGGCGCATCCCAAGGGCGAATTGGATCACACCAACGCCTATACGCTTGTCGTCGCCGTGGCGCTGTCTGCGCAGGCGACAGATATCGGGGTGAACAAGGCGACCAAGGCGCTGTTCCCAATCGTGGACACGCCGCAAAAGATGCTGGATCTGGGCGAAGAGGGCCTGATCGCGCATATCAAAACCATCGGGTTGTTCCGGCAAAAAGCCAAGAATGTCATCAAGATGAGCCAGATCCTCGTCGATCAGTTCGGCGGCGAGGTGCCCTCATCGCGCGCCGCCCTCACCAGCCTTCCCGGCGTGGGCCGCAAAACGGCAAATGTTGTGCTCAATATGTGGTTCCACTATCCCGCGCAGGCGGTGGATACGCATATTTTCCGCATTGGCAACCGCTCCGGCATCTGCCCGGGCAAGGATGTCGATGCGGTGGAGCGGGCGATCGAGGACAACGTGCCTGTTGAATTCCAAGACCACGCGCATCACTGGCTGATCCTGCACGGGCGCTATATCTGCGTGGCCAGAAAGCCGAAATGTGGGGCGTGCCATATCCGCGACCTGTGCCAATTCGAGGAGAAGACCCAGTGAAGAAATATCAGGTTGTCGGGATCGGCAATGCCATCGTTGACGTGCTCAGCCAGACCGATGACAGCTTTCTCGATCTCATGGGGATCGAGAAGGGGATCATGCAGCTCACCACGCGCGAACGTGGCGAGACACTCTATGCCGCGATGCAAGAACGCCAGCAGGAGCCCGGCGGCTCTGTTGGCAACACGCTGGCGGGGCTTGGCAATCTCGGGCTCAGCACGGCCTTTATTGGCCGCGTGAAAGATGATGCTCTTGGCCGGTTCTACGCGGCCTCATTGGCGGGCGAGGGGACCGATTTCCCCAATCCGCCGATCCCGAATGTGGAACTGCCGACCTCGCGCTCGATGATCTTCGTGACGCCGGACGGCGAGCGCTCGATGAATACCTATCTCGGGGCGGGCGCAGATCTGGGGACGGAAGATGTCTCGCTGGAGGTTGTGGAGAACACCGAATGGTTGTTCCTCGAGGGCTATCTATTCGACAAGGATCACGGCAAAGCCGCCTTCCTCAAGGCCGCGCAGGGCTGCCACCGTGGCGGCGGGCGCGCGGGCATCTCGCTGTCCGATCCGTTCTGCGTAGATCGCCACCGCGATAGCTTCCGTCGCCTCGTGCGCGACGAGATGGATTTCGTGATCGGGAACGAGCATGAATGGGCGTCGCTCTACCAGACCGACCTCGAGAGCGCGCTGGCGCAAGCGGCGTCCGAATGCGGCACGATTGCCTGCACGCGCTCGGGCGCGGATGTGCTGGTGATGCGCGGTGCAGAGCGGGTGTCGGTTCCGGTGCAAAAAATCACCCCTGTGGATGCCACAGGCGCAGGCGATCAATTCGCAGCAGGCTTTATCTACGGCTTGGCGACGGGGCAAACTTTGGGCGTGGCGGGCCGCATGGGCTGTGTCGCGGCGGCGGAAGTCATCGGCCATTTCGGCGCGCGGCCCACGTCCGATATCAAGGCGCTGTTCAAGCACCATGGCCTGATCTGATAGATCTCAGCGGGGCGGGGGTTATCCCCTCCGCCCTGATGCGCGCGGTGCCCAGAGCAACGCACAGGCCGCACCAAGCGCCCAGCCGCCCAGCACATCGCTTGGCCAATGCACGCCAAGCGCAACACGGCTCACCCCCACCAGCCCCGCGATCAACAGCGCCGCCGCCACCAAGGGGCGGCGGAGTTGTGGCACCGTGGCCGCGATGTTCAACGCTAGCGTGAGCCAGATCAGCATCGCCATCATCGAATGCCCCGAGGGGAAGCTCGCGGAGGTCACCAGCGTCTCATGCGGCACGAGATCGGGGCGCGCCCGATCCAACAGCGCCTTGAGCCCGTTCGAGAGAAGCTGCCCGCTCACCACAGCCCCTATGAGGCGCGCCGCCGTGCCGCGCTGCCCGCGCCAAACGAATAGGGCCGCCGCGCAGAACACGATCAGAGAGAGCACCGTCACCCCGCCCAAAGCCGTGAGATCGCGCAGCACTGTCACCGTCCACAAGGGCCCGCGCAACACCGAGAGATCGCCCGCATCGCGGAACGCTTCCAGCAGGGCGGTATCCCATGCCGCACTCGCGCCTGTGATCGCGGCGACGGCGATTGCGAGAAAACCTGCGAGACAGGCTAGGGACATCCATCTGCTCGGTGCCATAATTCGGCTCTCCTCAGTCTTGGTATGGGTAGATGTGGGGGTGGGCAATGCCACGGCGTAGCTGGCTGATATAGGGCGAACCCGTGCAGCAAAAAGGGGGCCGCGAAGCCCCCTGATGCGCAAATCAGCAAGCGTTAATTGCCCAGTTTGGCATGCACCTCATCGAGATCAATCTCGCCAATCGGCAGCTTGTTGTCGGGGTTCTCGAAATCATATTGGAAGAGCTGGAAGTCCTTCTTGTAGATCTCCCAGACCAGATGCTTCGAGAGGTCATCGAAATATTCCGAGACCTTATGCAGGCGTTTGGGGCCGTGGCCTTCGGATTCGTTGAACTTCGGGATCGCGGCCAGATCGATCTTATGCGGCGTCTCGATCGCGTCGAGAACCTGTTGCATCCCGTCGTTGAACTGTTCGGTGAAGAAGATCTTGTCGTAGCGCCCACCGTTCACGATGAAGGTGGAGATATGGCCCGACATGGCCGACCAGTGGATATCGGGCTCCATTGGACGCTTCCAGCGGATGGTATCGCGCGCAAACAGCAAGAAGCGGCGGAACGATTTGATTTGGTCAAACTCGAACCCGTCCTCGGGCGAGCCGACTTCGATCCCGTATTTCTGGATCAGCTGCGGCACAAGGTTGCCGCGGTAGCGCTTGCCGTTGCGCTGGATCCCGCAGATCTTATCGAAGAACGAGGATAGGATCCGCGCATAGGGGTTACGCACGCAGGTGAAGGCGTAGCTTTTGTGGTTCTGGACGTTTTTCTCGATTTTCGAATGCGAGCTTTCGATCGACCATTTGTGCATGCCGCCGGTTGCATCATGGATATCGCCGTCGAAAAATGCACCGTTATCCGAGTAATACATGATCTGCCCGATGGTCGAGCAGGCGCATTTAGGAACAACACGGTATACGACGGATTCGCTCTCCGTCATCCACGTTCCAGGAAAACCCATGAAAACCTCCAGATGCAGCGCGGGGCCAATTGCGTCCGGCTGAAATAATTACACATTTAAAATCAAAGAACCTCTGTCTTTTCAACGTCTGATGACGTTAAAACTGCTGATAATCAATATCAGGTATGGTTCATCGTTTCGAATATGGCAAAAATCGCGTTCATTTTGCTCACGCATAAGGATCCCGAGGGGATTATCGCGCAGGCCAAACGGCTGGCTGCGACGGGGGATTACGTATCGATCCACTTCGATGCCCGTGCCAATCCCGCTGATTTCGACAAGATCAAAAACGCGCTCGGATCAAATCCTTCCGTCACCTTCGCCCGTAAACGCCATAAATGCGGCTGGGGGGAATGGAGCCTCGTTGCCGCCACGCTGGAGGCTGTGCGTGCGGCCTATGCCGCCTTCCCCGATGCGACACATTTCTACATGCTCTCGGGCGATTGTATGCCCGCCAAAACCGCGCAATACGCGCATGATGTTCTGGGTGCGGATCCTGTCGATTATATCGAGAGCTTTGATTTCTTTGCCTCTGATTGGATCAAAACCGGCATCAAGGAAGAGCGGCTGATCTATCGCCACTGGTTCAACGAGCGTAAGAGTAAGTGGCTCTTCTATGCGTCGATGAGCGCGCAGGACAAGCTTGGGATAAAACGCGCTGTTCCCGATGACATCCAGATGATGATCGGTTCGCAATGGTGGTGCCTTCGCCGTTCCACCATCGAAGCGGTGCTGGCTTTCTGCGATGCGCGCCCCGATGTGATGCGCTTCTTCCGCACGACATGGATCCCCGACGAGACGTTTTTCCAAACCATCGTGCGCCATGTCGTCGCGGATCGCGAGATCAAAACCCGCACGCTCACCTTCCTGATGTTCACCGACTACGGCATGCCCGTCACCTTCTATAACGATCACTATGATCTGCTGCTCTCGCAGGATTTCCTCTTTGCCCGCAAAATCAGCCCCGATGCGGAGGCGCTGAAAACGCGACTGGGTGCGTTGTGGGGCGCGCGCGATGTGGAGTTCCCGATCTCCAATGAGGGGGCATCGCTGTTCAAATTCCTCTCAGGTCGGGGCCGCCTTGGCCGACGTTTTGCGCCGCGTTTCTGGGAGACAGGCTCAAGCCTCGGCCGCGACCGCGAACTGATGATGATTGTGTGTAAGAAATGGCACGTTGCAAAGCGCCTCGCAGAACAGGTGCGCCGCCTGAGCGATCTCCCTGTCGTGGAGTACCTCTTCAACGAGGAAAGCTGCTGGCTGCCAGATCTGGGCGGGATTGAATCCACGATTGAGAAGCGCAATCGACATCGTCGGGCGCTTGTGCGGATGCTCTACGATTACAACGGCGCAAACAAACTGGTCATTTGCCATGATCCTGGCGCGATCGAACTGATGGAAGATTTCAACTCGGACAAAGTCGTGACCCGTGTCCTGGAAGTCGATTGCAATTTTACCGACGACTATCTCATTGGTCACGCTCGCCGTGTTGGCCTCGCAGGGGAAAGCACACCGCAAGAGGTGATCGACCGGATGCTGCCGACGATTCGCGCTGATCTGCGCTTCGAGAGCGACCGTATCAGGGACGCCAACTTCCCAGTCATTTTGCGACTACGCGAATCGGGCAGTGTGGAGGAGAACACCGCCGCCCTCGCGCAGATGTTCAGCCTCCCGCAAGAGGTCGCGCGCGAGATCGCCGAGACCCATTTTCTCTTCGTTGACTAAAGGACTGCCCGATGGCCTATAGCTATGATCAAAATAACATTTTCGCGCGCATTCTTCGCGGCGAAATTCCCAATAACACCGTGCTGGAAACCGAGCACACGCTCGCTTTCCGCGATATCGCACCGCAAGCGCCCGTGCATGTGCTGATCATCCCCAAGGGCCCCTACGTGACCTATGCGCATTTCTGCGCCGAGGCCTCCGATGCCGAGCTCGTTGATTTTGCACGTGTTTCGGCAAGGGTCTGCGCGGAGCTTGGCGTGGAGGAACAAGGCTTCCGCGCGATTACGAATGCGGGCGAGGACGGTGTTCAAGAAGTCCCGCATTACCATTTGCACATCCTCGGCGGCCGTCACATGGGCCGAATGGTCGCGAAAGCCTGACCGCGCTCCGAACGCACGGTTGAAGCCTCCGGCGGGGATATTTTAGCTCTCTGGAAGCCCAAGGCCTCTTCGATGGGCGAGACGCCGCGCCCTGACGCCAGCCAATCATGGGTGGGTCAGAGCGCTTTCGCTTCCACAGAGACGGCCATCGGCGTCCCCGCCTGTGCCGTTGTGTCAGAGTGGCGGATATTGGTTTCCACAGAGTTAAAATATCCCCGCCGGAGGCATCCGCCCTCAGAAATGGGCGCGGCGCTTATTTATGGGTCGTCAGCGCCACAAATACCTCTTCAAGGCCGGGCTGTTCTGACGCCACATCCTTGATCGAGATCCCCGCCGCGCGGATTGCATCCAGCACGGTCTCGGCATTTGTCTGGGTCCGGTGATAGGTGAAGGCGATGCGGCCATCGGCGCGGGTGTCCATCGTGACGCCTTCAGGCAGGGCGATCTGCGCGGGGGCAGGGGCGGCGGGTTCCACCACCAGCGATTTCCCGTCCATCCGCGCGAGGAGCTTCGCCGTCGTATCGCGCACGATCAGCTCGCCATGGTTGATGATCGCGATCTCGTCGCACATCGCCTCGGCCTCTTCCAGATAATGCGTCGTCAGGATGATGGTCATGCCTTGCTCATTCAGCTTGCGCACATTTGCCCAGAGCATATTGCGCAGCTCGATATCCACGCCCGCTGTCGGCTCATCCAGCACCAGTATCGCGGGCCGATGCACCAGCGCCTTCGCCAGCAGGAGCCGCCGTTTCATTCCTCCCGAAAGGTTGCGCGCATAGGAATTTGCCTGCTCGGTCAGCCCGACCAGTTCCAGAATCTCGTCGGACCAGCGCTCGCTTGCGGGCACGCCGTAGAGCCCGGCCTGCATCTCCAGCGCGGCGCGCGGCGTGAAGAACGGGTCCATATTCAACTCTTGCGGCATCACGCCGATGGCCGCGCGCGATTGCCGTGGATTCGTATCTTGGTCGAACCCCCAGATCGTCACTGCGCCGGAGGTTTTCTTCACTAGTCCCGCGAGGATATTGATCATCGTCGACTTGCCCGCGCCATTCGGCCCCAGAAGCCCGAAGATCGATCCTGCCGGAATCGACAGATCCACCCCTTTGAGCGCCCGTTTCGCCTCTTGCCGCGCGGTCGCCGCATAGGTTTTCGTCAACCCTTTGATCTCGATTGCTTGCCGTTCCATCTTGCCCCGCCTCGCGCTTTCGCTATCATGCGCCCAAACCGAGCGCGCCTTCGCGTGCCACTCTATACGGAGCCATCCATGACCGCCACAGCCACCTCCACTGCGCCTGAGACCCAAGTTGTTACCAGCTGGAAAGTTGCCTGCGATGGCGGCGAGGGGGCCTTGGGCCATCCGCGCGTCTGGCTGTCGATCCCGAAAGACACGGGCGAGGTCGAATGCGGCTATTGCGATAAAAAGTTCATCATTGATCGCGCCCATGCGCATGACGATCACTGATCACGGCGGACCATTTCGGCGAACAGGCGGCTTTCGGGCCGCCTTTTCTTTTGCGCGTCGTGGCTGTCACGGCGCTTTGGCTGGAAGCGCGCGGCGGAACATGGCACAACCACCGCAACAGATTTGAACGGGAGTGTGCGCGATGACTGACGGCTTTGGCAAAGGGTGCCACCTGCACCTGATCGACGGCTCGGCCTTCATTTTCCGCGCCTATCACGCGCTGCCGCCGCTGACCCGCAAATCCGATGGCCTGCCGATCGGCGCAGTCGCGGGCTTTGCGAATATGATCTACCGCTATATTGAGGAGGCCAAAGGCGACGATGCGCCGACTCACGCCGCGGTGATTTTCGATCATAGTTCCAAGACCTTCCGCAACGAGATCTTCCCTGAATACAAGGCCAACCGCCCCGAGCTGCCGGAAGATCTGCGCCCGCAATTTCCGCTGACCCGTGAAGCGACTCGCGCCTTCAACATCGCCTGTATTGAGACCGAAGGCTTTGAGGCCGATGACATCATCGCCACCTATGCGCGGCTCGCGCGGGAGGCGGGCGGGCGCTGCACGATTATCTCCTCCGATAAGGATCTGATGCAACTCGTCGGCGGCGGCGTCGAGATGCTGGATGCGATGAAGAACAAGCGGATCGGCGTCGAGGAGGTCGAGGAGAAATTCGGTGTCGGGCCGAACCGTGTTGTCGATGTGCAGGCGCTCGCGGGCGATTCGGTCGATAACGTGCCGGGCGCGCCGGGCATCGGGATCAAGACGGCGGCCTTGCTGATCAACGAATTCGGCGATCTTGAAACGCTTCTGGCGCGGGCGGGCGAGATCAAACAGCCCAAGCGCCGCGAGACATTACAAAATTTCTCCGAGCAAATCCTGATGTCCAAGCGCCTCGTACAACTGGATGAAAACACCCCGCTCGATCTGCCGCTTGAGGCGCTGGAAGTGCGCGAGCCAGAGGTCGAGGCGCTCTTGAAATTCCTCGCGGAGATGGAATTCCGCACCCTTGCAAAGCGCGCGGCGGAGCGGTTTGGCCAGCCCGTGCCCGTCATCGGCGCTGATCCTGACGGCAAGGCTGCGCAGGCTTGGGGCGCAGGGGCCTCGCCCACCTCCGCCCATCAGCCGCAAGCGGTGGCCGCCGTGCCATTTGACGCGGCCGATTACACCTGCATCCGCGATGCGCAGGAGCTCACGAAATGGCTAGATAAAGCCCGCGCGCGCGGCTGGGTCGCGGTGGATACCGAGACAACCTCGCTTGACGAGATGCAGGCCGATCTGGTCGGGGTCTCGCTCTGCGTCGAGGCGGGAGCGGCGGCCTATTTGCCTTTGGGCCATACCACGGGCGGCGATGATCTCTTCGGCGGTACTGCCCGCGCAGAGGGGCAGATGGATATGGAGGAAGCGCTCGCGCTGCTCAAACCCGTGCTTGAAGATCCGTCGATCCTGAAGATCGGCCAGAATATGAAATATGATTACAAGATCTTCGCGCGGCGCGGGATCCGAGTGGCCCCGATTGATGATACGATGCTGCTGAGCTACGCGATGCACGCAGGGATCCATAATCACGGGATGGATGCGCTTGCCGAGCGCTATCTGAACCACACGCCGATCCCGATCAAAGAGCTGATTGGGACGGGGAAATCCCAAGTGACCTTTGATAAGGTAGCGATCGATATCGCCACTAAATACGCGGCCGAGGATGCCGATGTTACGCTGCGCCTGTGGCAGCTCTTCAAGCCGCAACTGAGCACGAAGCGCGTCACCACCGTCTATGAGACGCTGGAGCGTCCGCTGGTGCCTGTGCTGGCGGATATGGAAATGGCGGGGGTGCGGGTCGATGCGCAGGTTCTCTCGCGCATGTCCAACGCCTTTGCGCAGAAAATGGCGGGGCTGGAGGCGGAGATCCAAGAGCTTGCGGGCCAGCCCTTCAACGTCGGATCGCCCAAACAGCTTGGCGAGATTTTCTACGATGTGCTCGGCGTTCCGGGGGGCACAAAGGGCAAGGCGGGGGCCTATTCCACGGGCGCAGACGTTCTGGAAGACATCACCTTAATGGCCGAAGAGCACCCCAAAGCCGCTGAACTTGCGGGCCGTGTGCTGGATTGGCGGCAGATTGCGAAGCTGAAATCAACCTATACGGACGCTTTGCAAACCCATGTGAATCCTGACACGGGCCGCGTCCATACCTCCTATTCGATCGCGGGCGCGAATACGGGGCGGCTGGCCTCTACCGATCCGAATCTGCAAAATATCCCCGTGCGTTCCGAGGAAGGCCGCCGCATCCGCGAGGCGTTCGTGGCGGGGCCTGGTATGAAAATCGTCTCGCTGGATTATTCCCAGATCGAGCTACGCATCCTTGCCCATGTCGCGGATATTCCGGCGCTGAAGCAGGCCTTTAAGGACGGTGTGGATATTCACGCGATGACCGCGTCGGAGATGTTCAATGTGCCGCTGGAGGGCATGGATCCGATGATCCGTCGCCAAGCGAAGGCGATCAACTTCGGGGTGATCTACGGCATTTCCGGCTTCGGCCTCGCGCGCAATCTGCGGATCCCGCGCAATGAGGCGCAGGGCTTCATTGATCGCTATTTCGAGCGCTTCCCCGGCATCAAAACCTATATGGACGCAACCGTGCAATTCGCCAAAGATCACGGCTATGTCCAAACCCTGTTTGGCCGTAAAATCAACACACCGGAGATCAACGCCAAAGGCCCCGGCGCGGGCTTTGCCAAACGCGCAGCGATCAACGCGCCGATCCAAGGGGCCGCGGCCGATATCATCCGCCGTGCGATGATCCGGATGCCCGATGCGATCAAAGATCTGCCCGCCACGATGCTCTTGCAAGTCCATGACGAATTGATCTTCGAGGTCGAGGAAAGCGCCGTTGACCGCCTGATCGCGGTCGCGCGCGGCGTGATGGAAGGGGCGGCGGATCCTGCCGTGCACCTCACCGTGCCGATTGATGTTGATGCAGGGCAGGGGGCGAGCTGGGCCGAGGCGCACTGATCGGTCGCGGGCCGCAAGCTTCGCCTCCGGCGGGGATATTTTGGCTCAGTGGAATCTGATTTCCAGAGAGCTTAAATATCCCCCGCGGAGCGATCCGCCGATGCGATAGCGCGCCAAGATCGCCAGCCGTTCGCCGTCGCGCGCGGCGGCCTTACGGCAGATCGTCCTTGCGGATGATCGGGAAGAACGCCTCGTTTGAGCGAAGGCCGAGCCAGGCCGCACCCTCATGCTCCTCTGTGGTCGCAATCTCGATCAGACGGTAGAAGCTCTTACGGTCGATCCGTGCCTCCAGCCCGCGCCGGATATGGATATAGGGCCGCGGCTCATCCTCGTTGAACGCCACGCGCATCTTATGCTCCGGTCCCGCAGTGACCTCATCTCCGAGATTGGTGGTGAAGACGAGATTGCCCGCCTCCACGCGGTAATCCACTGCGATGAACGGTGCATCCTCGACCCGAATCCCGACCTTTTCCACTGGCGTCACGAGGAAATATTTTCCCTCCTCCAGTTTCAGGATTGAGCCGAACAGCTTCACCAGCGGCATCCGGCCAATCGGCGTGCCCATGTAGAACCACGTCCCATCCGCGCGGATTTCCATGTCCAGATCGCCGCAAAACGGCGGATTCCAAAGGTGCACGGGCGGCGGGCCTTTCTTGCTGGCCTGACTGGCGGCTGCGGCAAGCGTATCAGCAGTCACAGAGTTTTGTGAGGGCGTGTTCATCTGTATGTGCCTTTGCCATTGGGTTCGGGTCGGTTATCTGTATTGCTAAGACTATAGCGAAGAAGGAGCTCTTGTCACATGGCCGACGCAGATCAAATGATGAACGAGATTGAGGCCTTGGGCGATAAGCTCGCGCAGGCGAAAGCGTCGATCAATCATCGCTTCATTGGGCAAGAGCGCGTGGTGGAGCTGGTGCTGGCGGCGCTTCTCTCGGGTGGGCACGGGCTTCTTGTTGGTCTCCCGGGGATGGGAAAAACCCTCCTGGTCGAGACTTTGGCTACCGTGATGGGCCTCAATTCCAACCGCATCCAGTTCACGCCCGATTTGATGCCGGGGGATATTCTAGGCTCAGAGGTGCTGGATACCGCCGAGGATGGCAAGCGCGCCTTCCGCTTCATCGAGGGCCCGATTTTCTGCCAGCTTTTGATGGCAGATGAGATCAACCGCGCCAGCCCGCGCACCCAATCCGCACTGTTGCAGGCGATGGCGGAGAAAGAAGTCACCATCGCGGGCGAGCATCGCGCCCTTGGTCGCCCGTTCCACGTGCTGGCCACGCAAAACCCGATTGAGCAGGAAGGCACCTACCCGCTGCCCGAAGCGCAGCTTGACCGTTTCCTCGTGCAGATCGATGTCGAATACCCGACCCGCGCGACCGAGCGCGATATTTTGATGGCGACGACAGGCGCGCAAGAGGCCTCGGCCCATGCCGTTTTCACCGCCGATGAGTTGATCGCAGCGCAGGATCTTGTGCGCAGGATGCCTGTCGGCGAGGCTGTTGTGGAGGCGGTGCTGGATCTCGTCCGCGCTTGCCGCCCTACCGAGTCAGAGGCCCATGACGCCGTGCGTGCGTCTGTTGCTTGGGGGCCGGGGCCGCGCGCCGCGCAGGCCTTGATGCTGACGGCGCGTGCTCGCGCTTTGCTGCGCGGTGAATTTGCCCCGACGCTCGATGATGTCGCCGCCATGGCACGCCCTGTCCTGAGCCACCGGATGGCGTTGAATTTCGCCGCACGGGCACGAGGCGAAAGCCTGTCCAGCCTGATCGGCACGGTTTTGGCAGGCACGTTGCAGCTTGAGGCGGCTGAGTGACACAACGCGTTGATATTCCTTTTGAGGCGACCCCTGCGGGCGTCTCGCTTCGGGCGCGGGCGGAGGCTTTGTCCTCCGCGCTGCCGCCCTTGTTGCTAGCTGCAACCGCGCTGGCCAATACCGTTCGGATGGGCGCACATGGCCGTCGCCGGATCGGATCGGGCACCGAGTTTTGGCAATACCGTCCTGCCCAAACGGGGGACGGCGCGCGGATGATCGATTGGCGCCGCTCGGCGCGCTCCGATGCGCAGGTGGTGCGTGAGCGCGAATGGCAACTCGCGCAATCGGCTTGGGTCTGGGTGGATCCAGCGCAGTCTTTGCGTTTTACGGCTGCCGAAGATCGCCCCGAGAAGGCCGCTCGCGCGGCCGTGCTGGCGCTTGCCATGGCCGTGCTTTTGACGCGGGCAGGGGAGCGAGTCGGATTGTTGGGGCAGGCGGCTTTGCCCGCCCGTGCGGGCCGCGCACAGATTGAGGCGCTCAGCGCTGCATTATCGCAACCGCCGCTGGCGGATCCGGCTGAACCTGCTTTGGAAACTGGCGCCGTGCCGCCCCATGCCGAGGTTGTTCTGATCTCCGATTTCATGGCCGATCCCGCGCCGCTAGAGGCGCAAATCGCGCTGCTCGCCGCGCGTGGCGTGCGCGGTGTTGTCTTGCAAGTGCTTGATCCGGTTGAAGAAGATTTCCCCTACCGAGGCCGCACGATCTTTGAGAGCGTCGGCGGTGGGCTGCGCTATGAGAGCGCGGATGCGATGGATTTACGCCCGCGCTACCTCGCGCGATTGGCGGAGCGCCGCGCACGGATTGCCGATGCCGCCCATGCGGCGGGCTGGCAGTTTGGCACACATCACACGGGCGAGAGCGCGCAGGCGGCCCTGCTGTGGCTTTCGGGCGCGCTGCAAACCTCTGCGGCTGTGAGCATCGGGCGATGATCGGTTTTGTCTCCCCATGGCTGCTGCTCGGCCTGTTAGCCCTTCCGGTCTTGTGGATTTTGCTGCGCGCCGCGCCGCCTGCGCCGCTTCGCCGTCGGTTCCCGGGGGTTGCGCTGCTCTTGGGGCTGGAAGATCGCCAGAAACAGGCGGATCGCACGCCTTGGTGGCTGCTCTTGCTGCGCATGGTTGCGCTTGCGGCTGCGATCATCGGCTTCGCGGGTCCGATCCTCAATCCGGTCACAGCGACGAATTCGGATCGCCCGCTCTTGATCCTGAGCGATGCAAGCTGGGCCAGCGCGGCAGATGGACCCCGCGTCGAGAGCCGGATCCGCGATGAGTTGGAGAGTGCGCGGGCCGCGGGTCGCCCCGTTGCCTTGGCCGCTCTCAGCCGTGAAATTCCCGATCAGATCCGCTTTGGAACTGCGGAGGATGTTCTGGCCACCTTGCCAGACATGGCCCCGCGCGCTTGGGATGCACGTCCTCTGGACGCCGCACTCTTGCCCGAGGGTAGGTTTGATACGCTCTGGCTGTCGGATGGGCTCGCGCGGCCTGATCGCGCCGCGTTACTGCAAGCGCTGCAAGCGCGCGGGCAGGTGCGGGTGGCCGAGCAGGGGATGATCACCGCGCTCGCCCCCGCGCGGGTGGTTGAGGGCGCTTTGAGTGTCGATGTGCGTGCGCCACGCGCGGGCCCGCCTGTTGAGGTCTCCGCCATCGGGCTGGATCCGCAGGGGATTGAGCGCGATCTGGCCCGCGTGAGCGTCGAGCCCGGCACCGCCGCCGTGTTCGATCTGCCGCCCGAATTGCGCAACCGGATCACCCGTTTCGAGATCGCGGGCCAAAGCCACGCGGGGGCCGTCAGCCTCACCGATGACGCCACCAAGCGGCGCAAGGTAGCGCTGGTCGATGGGGGCGGCGCGCGCGAGGGGTTGGAGCTGCTCTCGCCGCTGCATTACCTGCGTCAGGCGCTCGCACCCTCTGCCGATCTGATCGAGGGGGGGATTGATGACGTGCTCCTGGCCTCTCCCGATGTGATCATCCTCGCGGATCTTGCCGATATGCCCGAGACGGATCGTCTCGCGGATTGGGTTGCGGAGGGCGGGCTTTTGGTGCGCTTCGCGGGGCCACGTCTTGCCGCTTCGCAGACCATGAATGATCCGCTTTTGCCGGTGACCTTGCGCGCTGGCGGGCGCTCTGTGGGGGGGACGATGTCATGGGGCGCGCCGCGGAAACTCGCGCCGTTCCCGGAGGGCTCTCCCTTCCTCGGGCTGGAGGTTCCCGATGAGGTCGTCGTGCGCGCGCAAGTCGTGGCGGAGCCTTCGCCGGAGCTGGCAGATCGTGTGATCGCCGCGCTGGAAGATGGCACGCCTCTGGTGACACGGGCCGATTTCGACGATGGGCAGATCGTGCTGTTCCACGTCACCGCTAATGCGGAATGGTCGTCCTTGCCGCTCTCGGGGCTGTTCGTCGCGATGCTGGATCGTCTTGCGGTCTCGGCACGGGCAGGGGCTATGGGCGCGCAAGATCTGGCAGGCGGGCCTTGGGAGGCGCGCAAATTGCTCGATGCGCGCGGGCGGCTGATGGACGCCCCCGAGACAGCGGGGATCGAGGGCGCGGATTTGGCGGAAGCCTTGGCCGCAGCAAACCGCACCGCCTCCCCCGCGCCGGGGCTCTATGTGACGGGCGATCGGCAGGTCGCGCTCAATGTGATCAGCGCGGAGCGCAGCCTTGCTCCAGCGATCTGGCCTGCTGACGTGATTGTTGAGGGCGCTGCGCAGGCGCGCCAGATGCCGTTGAAAGGCGCGTTGCTCAGTGCCGCGCTGATCGGCGCGCTGCTGGATATCCTGGCCTCCCTCCTCGTCGCGGGGCGCCTATGGGGCACGGGCGGGGCGCGCCGTGCGCGCAACGCGCCGCTCGCTTCCCTCATCGCGGCGCTAGCGCTGCCCGCGCTGGCCTTGCTTCTCACCGCGCCACTGCCTGCGCGGGCCGAAACCGATCCTGCCCGCGCGGTCCAAGCCGCGGGCGCGGTGGTGCTGGCCTATGTGAAAACCGGCGATGCGGCGCAGGATGCGACCTCTGAGGCCGGAATGCAGGGCCTCTCCCAAATGCTGGCGCGCCGCACCACTGTCGAGCCGGACGCTCCGATGGCGGTGGATCTGGAAGCGGACGATCTGGCACTGTTTTCCTTCCTCTACTGGCCGATCACGGCTGATCAGCCTGCCCCCTCGCCGCAGGCCTATCTGCGGCTCAACCGCTATCTGCGCGCGGGAGGGATGATCCTGTTCGATACGCGCGATGCCGATATCGCGGGCTTCGGTGCTTCCACGCCTGAGGGCAAACGCCTGCAAGCGCTGGCCGCGCCGCTGGATATCCCGCCGCTGGAGCCGATCCCCGAGGATCACGTGCTGACCCGCAGCTTCTACCTCCTGAAGGATTTCCCGGGGCGCTATGCGAATGCGCCTGTCTGGGTTGAGGCCGCGCCCGAGACGGCGCAGGCAGCAGAGGGGATGCCGTTCCGCCAGCTTAACGACGGGGTGACGCCTGTGGTGCTGGGCGGCAATGATTGGGCCTCGGCTTGGGCGGTGGATGATAGCGGCGCGCCGATGTTCCCTGTCGGGCGCGGGATGGGCGGCGACCGCCAGCGCGAGATCGCCTATCGCTTCGGGATCAACCTCGTGATGCATGTGCTGACGGGCAACTATAAATCCGATCAGGTCCATGTGCCTGCGCTTCTTGAAAGGCTCGGGCAATGAGCGCGACCAGCATCGAATTCGCGCCTCTGGTGCCTTGGCTCCTTGTCGCCATTCTCGGGGCGGGGGCGCTCGTTTTGATCGGTTTTGCACTTTGGCGCGGCTTGCGCGGCTGGGTGCTGCGCGCGCTTGCACTGGCCACTTTGGCTTTGGCCTTGGCCGCCCCTGCCTTGCAACGTGAAAGCAGCGAACCGCTCTCCGATATCGTCTTGTTGATTGAGGACCGCTCCGCCTCGCAAACCCTCGCAGATCGCCCAGACCAAACCACAACCGCGGTCGCCGACTTGGAGCGCAAGCTGGCCGCTCTGCCCAATACCGAGATCCGCAAGATCACGCTGGGTGATGGGGCGGAGAATGCGGGCACGCTGATTGGTTCCACCTTGGCCGAGGCGCTGGCCGCCGAGCCAAGATCGCGGATTGCGGGGGCGTTTATCGTCAGTGATGGGCAAGCCCATGACGCAGGGCTGATGCTGGAGCCCGCGCCCGCGCCAGTGCATGTGCTACTGACAGGCAAGCGGCAGGATTGGGATCGCCGCCTCGTCATCACCAATGCCCCGACCTTCGGCATTATCGGGGAGCCGATCTCGGTGCGGCTGCGGATCGAAGATGAAGGGGCCGCCCCCGATGACGGGTTTGCCGATGTCACAATCTCTATCGATGGCGAGGAGCCGCAAACGACCAATGTGCCGATCGGTGTCGATCTGGAACTGCCCTTGGTGCTGGATCATGGCGGGCAAAACGTCGTGCAGATCGAGGTTGCGCAGGGTGAGGGCGAGCTGACGGATCGAAACAACGCGGCCTCGGTGCAGATCAACGGACTGCGCGACAGGCTTTCGGTGCTCTTGGTCTCGGGGGAACCGCATGCGGGCGAGCGCACGTGGCGCAACCTGCTGAAATCTGACGCTGGCGTTGATTTGGTGCATTTCACCATTCTGCGCCCACCGGAAAAACAAGACGGCACGCCAGTCTCGGAACTCTCGCTGATCGCGTTTCCCACGCAGGAACTCTTCGTCGATAAAATCAACGATTTCGATCTGATCATCTTTGACCGCTATTCCGAGCGCGGCATCCTGCCCAGCTCGTATTTCCGCAACATCCGCGACTATGTGCAAAATGGCGGCGCGATTCTGATCGCCGCTGGCCCCGAATTCGCCAGCGTGGAAAGCCTCGCCTATTCGCCGCTGGCTGAGATCATCCCCGCGCAGCCCACCGGCCGCGTGATCTCCGGCCCGTTCCTGCCGCGCCCGACCGAGGCGGGGCTGCGCCATCCGGTGATTGCCGCGCTCAACGGGATGCCGCCTGTCGTGCCGCCCTCGGAAGCGAATGCTCAATCCGCGCCCGCTTGGGGCCGTTGGCTGCGCCAGATCGAAGTGGCCGATCCTAAAGGCGAGGTCGTGCTGAGCGGGGCCGAGGGCAAGCCGCTCTTGATCCTCAATCGTGAGGGCAAAGGCCGCGTGGCACTCTTGGCGTCCGATCAGGCATGGCTATGGGATCGCGGCTATGAGGGCGGCGGCCCGCAGTTGGAATTGCTGCGCCGGATCGCGCATTGGGAGATGAAAGAACCGGAACTGGAGGAAGAGGCGCTCTATGCCGAAGTTTCCCCCGGAACGATGGCGCTGACAATCGTGCGCCGCACGATGGAGGAAACCGTCGGCAAGGTCCGTGTGATCCATCCCGATGACACGAGCGAGGAGGTCGAGCTGCGCGAGACCGCGCCGGGCCGCTTTACCGCGCAATGGACAGCGCCGGAGCCGGGCCTCTATCGTCTGCAGGAAGGCGATCTGGAGCGGGTCGTCGCGATGGGCCCTGCCAGCCCGCGCGAGTTTGAACAGACCATCGCCGATCAGGCGCCCTTGGCGGGGATCGTTTCCGCCGCGAATGGCAGTTTCCAGCGGATTGAGGATGGCTTGCCCTTGCTGCGCTCTGTGCGGGCCGGCGGCGTCACCTCGGGGCGCGGCTGGGTTGGCATCACCCCGCGCGGCGCAGAGGCGGTGACAGGAATTCGCCGCGCAGCGCTTTTGCCGGATTGGGCCTATCTGCTGTTTGCGGCGCTGATGTTGGTGGGCGCATGGCTCTTTGAGGGGCGTGGCAAGCGCCGCAGCCCTGCCGCCTGACGCAACAGGCTGAGGGCGGACGCTGTGGCTGGCCTGCGCCTCCGGCGGGGATATTTTTGCTCAGTGGAAATCAACTTCCAGAGAGCCTAAATATCCCCCGCGGAGCGTTCTGACTGCTCCACAGGCGATGCCTTTGCCTTGAACTCAATGGTTTAAACGGGAGGGTTTTCCATCAAAGCGCGCCTCGAGACAGAGGCAAACTCCCGCCGCCAGAGCATTGCAAAGGTGAACAGGCTCACCGCGATCAAGGCGAGCGGCCCCAAGAGCCATGCGAGCGAGGCGAGAGCGAAATAGACCGACCTTAGCCCGCGATTGAACGCCCGCGCGGCGGTGATATTGACCTCGGCTGCCTGCGCGGCCCTCGCATAGGCCAAATCCCCGATCTCGTTGGGCACCGCCGCCATCGCAATCGCGCAATAGTTGAACAGACGATGGGACCAGACGAATTTCAGGAAGGCGTTGGAGCCAAACAGAACCGCTGTCAGGATTTTCGCCTCCCACAGCAGGGCAGGCCCGTCGTCGAGCGCCAGATCCGAGGCGAGCGAGGTGAGGCGGTCGGGGTTCCCGATCAATGCCAGCCCGCCGCCGATGGCGATCAGGGCGGTCGAGGCGAAGAATGTCGTCGCCTGCCGCAGGCTGTCCATCATCCCCGCGTCGAAAATCCGAGGCTGGCGGGTCACGAATTGGCGCATCCATTCGCGGCGGTAGCCCTCCATCAGCACACCCACCGAGGGGCGGTTTGCGGGCGGGTGCTCGGAGAGCCAGCCGATCACCCACCACGCCACAATGAGGATGGTAAGCGCGACGAGATCTGCGGCGGCGAGGGGGCCGAGGAGGAGGGTGTGTGTGGTCATCCGTCTTTCATAGCGCGATGGCCCTTCGCGGGCTAGGCGGCAAATCAAGGCTTGCCCTCACGCCAGTATTGGTTATAAATTTTTACCAAATGGAGGGGTGACTATGCAGATGCCACAGCCCAATGCGGGGATTTTGGCCCGCAAGCCGCAGATTGTGGCAGCGCTTCGGGCGCTCCTGCCGCACGATGCCGTTATAGACGATCCGCGCGAAACCAAGGCCTATGAATGCGATGCGCTGGCCGCCTATCGCTGTATGCCGCTGGCGGTGGTGCTGCCGCGCAATACGCAGGAGGTCGCCGCCGCGCTGAAAGCCTGCGCGCAGATGGGCGTGCCCGTGGTGCCGCGCGGCGCGGGCACCTCTCTGGCGGGCGGCTCGATGCCCTCGGAGGATGCGGTGGTTCTGGGCCTCGCACGGATGAACGCGGTGCTGGAGGTCGATTACACCGACCGTGTGATCAAGGTCGAGGCGGGGAGGACCAACCTCTCCGTCACCGGCGCGATTGAGGGCGATGGATGGTTCTACGCGCCCGATCCCTCCAGCCAACTCGCCTGTGCGATTTCCGGCAATATCGCGATGAATTCCGGCGGCGCGCATTGCCTGAAATACGGGGTGACGACGAACAATCTGCTTGGCGTGACGCTGGTGACGATGGCGGGCGATGTGGTGGAGATTGGCGGCCCCTATCTGGATGCGGGCGGGCTTGATCTGCTCGGGGTGATCTGCGGATCGGAGGGCCAGCTCGGGGTTGTCACCGAGGCGTGGCTCAAGATCCTACCGAAACCCGAAGGCGCGCGGCCCGTGCTGGTGGCATTTGCCTCCAATGAGGTCGCGGGGGCCTGCGTCGCCGATATCATCCGCGCGGGGGTCTTGCCGGTGGCGATTGAATTCATGGATCGGCCCTGCATCGAGGCGACGGAGGCGTTTTGTCATGCGGGCTACCCCGATTGCGAGGCTTTGCTGATCATCGAGGTCGAGGGCTCCGGCGATGAGATCACCGAGCAGCTGCGTCTGATCCGCGAGATTGCGGCGCGGCACGACCCGATTGAATTCCGCGAAGCGCAGACCGAGGATGAGGCCAAGCGGATCTGGCTGGGCCGGAAATCGGCTTTCGGCGCGATGGGCCAGCGCGGCGATTACATGTGTCTCGATGGCACGATCCCTGTCTCCGAGCTGCCGCGCGTGTTGGCGCGGATCGGGGAGCTCTCGGCGCAATACGGGCTCGAGGTCGGCAATGTGTTCCACGCAGGTGATGGCAATATGCACCCGCTTATCATCTATAACGCCAATAAACCGGGCGATCAGGAGCTGTGCGAGCAGCTTGGCGCGGAGATCCTCAAGCTCTGCGTCGAGGTCGGCGGATGCCTCACGGGCGAGCACGGGGTGGGCATCGAGAAGCGCGATCTGATGGAGGTGCAGTTCGATGCCGTTGATCTGGAGGCGCAGATGCGGATCAAGGATGTATTTGATCCGAAATGGCTTTTGAATGCCGCTAAGGTTTTCCCGCTGCATGTTAGCGCGCCTCGTCGTGAGGCCACGATCCGAGATATTCAATGACCTTTAGACCGCAAACCGAGGCCGAACTGGCCGATGTGATCCGCGCCACCGAAGGCCCGCTGGAGATCCGTGGCGGCGGCACGCGCGCCGTCGGCGTGATCCGTGGCGATGTGTTGGAGACGGGCGCGCTTTGCGGCGTGCGGCTTTACGAGCCCGCCGCGATGACGCTGGTGGTGGGCGCTGGCACGCCTTTGGCGGAGGTCGAGGCTTTGCTGGCCGCCGAGGGGCAGCGCCTGCCGTTCGAGCCGTCTGGTGCGGCGGGCTCCACCATTGGCGGGGTGGTCGCCAGCAATGCCTCGGGCCCGCGCCGCGTGCAGGCGGGGGCGTGCCGCGACAGCCTGATCGGCGTGCGGTTTGTGGATGGCACGGGCGCGATCATCAAGAACGGTGGCCGCGTGATGAAGAATGTCACCGGCTATGATCTGGTGAAGCTGATGGCGGGGTCTTGGGGCACGCTGGGGGTGCTGACGGAGCTCTCCTTCCGCGTTCTGGCGATCCCGCAGGCGGTGGCGACGGTGGCGGTGGACTGTGCCGCGCGCGAGGCGCCTGGGATCCTGAGCAAGGCGCTCGGCTCACCCTATGATGTCTCCGGCGCGGCTTGGGCCGAGGGCCGCGCGCTGGTGCGGGTCGAGGGGCTGAGCGCCTCGGTGGCTTACCGTGCGCAAAGCCTGTGTGCCTTGTTGGGCGGGGAGGTGGCGCAGGTGGATTGGGCAACGATCCGCGATCTCACGCCTCTGGCCTCGCATGAGGGCGACCTCTGGCAGATCGCGCTGCGCCCATCGCAAGCGGCGGATGTGGCCGCACGGCTGGACGCTCCCATGATGATGGATTGGGGCGGTGGCCGGATCACCGCGCGCCTGCCGCAGGGCACGGATGCACGCGCCCAGATCGCGCCCTACACGGGCCACGCGACGCGGCTCTCAGCCGGCGCAGGGGCGTTTGACCCCGAACCCGCCGCCGTCCACGCCCTGACCTCCTCCCTGCGCGCCCGTTTCGATCCGCGCGGCATTCTCAACGCCGGAAGGCTCGCCTGATGCAGACCAATTTCACCCCCGAACAATTGACCGATCCCGCGATTGCGCGGTCCAATGAAATCCTGCGCGCCTGCGTGCATTGCGGGTTTTGCACCGCCACCTGCCCGACCTATCAAGTGCTGGGCGACGAGCTGGACAGCCCGCGCGGGCGGATCTATCTGATCAAGGATATGCTGGAGAGCGGGCGGCCTGCGGATGCGAAAACCGTCAAACATATTGATCGCTGCCTGTCTTGCCTCGCCTGCATGACCACCTGCCCCTCGGGCGTGCATTACATGCATCTGATCGACGAGGCCCGCGCCTATATTGAGCGCACCTATACCCGCCCGTGGCATGACCGTGCGCTGCGGTTCTTGCTGGCGAAGATCGTGCCCTATCCGGGGCGGTTCCGGCTGGCGATGCGCGGCGCGCAACTGGCCCGCCCGTTCGCAAAGTTCCTGCCCGATGCGCGGCTGCGCGCGATGGTGGGCATGGCCCCGCCGCGCCTGCCCAAACCCTCAAAAAATGATCTGGCGCAGGTCTTCCCCGCGAATGGCGCGCGGCGGTTCCGGGTCGCGTTGCAGATCGGCTGTGCGCAGCGCGCGCTCAACACTGATATCAACGATGCCACCATTCGGCTGCTGCAACGGCTGGGCTGCGAGGTGGTGATCCCGAAAAATCTGGGCTGCTGTGGTGCGCTCACCCATCACATGGGCCGCACGAATGAGGCCCATGCGCAGGCCGCCCATAATATCCACGCCTATCTGGATGCTGGCGATCTGGATGCGGTGATCATCAACACCTCTGGCTGCGGCACCACGGTCAAGGATTACGGCCATATGTTCCGCAACGACGATCTCGCGTCGGGGGCGGCGAAAATCTCCGCGCTGGCCAAGGATGTGTCGGAGTTCGTGGCGCAGATCGGCTTGCCTGCGGGCGCGCCCAAGGGCCTGCGCGTAGCCTATCATTCTGCCTGCTCGTTGCAGCACGGCCAACAGATCAAAACCGCGCCGAAGGATCTGCTAAAACAGGTCGGGTTCGAGGTGGTGGAACCTGCCGATCCGCATCTGTGCTGTGGTTCGGCAGGCACGTATAACCTGCTGCAGCCGGAGATTTCCGGCGAGCTGAAGGCGCGCAAAGTCGCGACGCTGGAGGCGAAAAAGCCCGATGTGATCTCGGCGGGCAATATCGGCTGCATGATGCAGATCGGATCGGGGACGGGAATCCCGATTGTGCATACGGTTGAGCTTCTGGATTGGGCACTGGGCGGGCCGAAGCCGCGCAGCTTGCCTTAATCTCGCCGCAGCATCAGGGTAGAGCTTGGGGTGAGTTGCGGGCGGATCAATGCGCCCCTAGAACGCCCTAAGTTTCCCCTTCGGACTGGAGATTCCATGCGCTTCATCCTCGCCCTTGCGCTCGCCTGTCTGGCGCTGCCTGCCAGCGCCGAGACATCGCGCCTTAAAACGCTGGCGACGGGCGACGATACGCGCGGCTGGCAAGGGGTCGGGCGGCTGGAGATCGGGGCGCATTCGTTTTGCACAGGCGCTTTGATCGCGCCGGATCTGGTGCTGACGGCAGCGCATTGCCTGTTCTCTAAGGAGACCGGAAAGCTGGTCGCGGCGGCGGATATCCGGTTTCTGGCAGGCTGGCGCAACGGGCGCGCGGAGGCCTATCGCGGCGCGCGGCGCGCGGCAGTCCATCCCGATTATGACTATGCCGATAACAATAAAATCGCGCGGGTGGCCGCCGATCTTGGGCTGATCCGTCTCGATCAGCCGATCCGTTTGCCCTCAATTCAACCCTTCGTGCTGCATGCCACCCCGCGCGCGGGGGAAGAGGTCGGGGTGGTGTCCTACGCCCGCGACCGCTCGGAAGCGCCCTCCTTGCAGCAGGTCTGCGAGGTGCTCAAACGCGATGGCGGGGTGCTTTTGATGTCCTGCGCGGCGGAGTTCGGGGCCTCGGGCGCGCCTGTCTTCTCGATGCAGGGCGCTTTGCCGCAGATCGTCTCGGTGATTTCTGCGAAAGCGGAGATGGACGGGGCGAATGTCTCGCTGGGCACCTCTGTCGATGCGGTGGACGAGGTGCGCGCGGTGCTCGACGGGCCCGACCGCCGTGACGCGACGGTGACAAAGCGGACCGGCGCGAAATTCCTGCGACCTGAATAGGCCACGGCGAGGGGCGGCAGATCGGGGCCTCCGGCGGGGATATTTCTGCTCTGTGGAAACGCAAGGGGCGCGAAAAACGCAAAGGGCAGGGTCTTGAAACCGAGATTTCCGCATCCCAGATTATGCGGGTAGGGGTGCCATGACGGGGCCTTGCTGAACCGTCCGGCCCCTGAACGGGGCGGGCAAACCCATATCGCTCAACTGAGGATGTGCTATGCGTAATTTTGATTTTTCCCCGCTTTACCGCGCCACGGTCGGCTTTGACCGGATGGCCGATCTGATGGACCGCGCGCTTGCTGCGGAAACCGTCCAACCCTCTTACCCGCCCTATAATATCGAGAAACTTGGCGATAATGCCTACCGGATTTCGATCGCCGTGGCGGGCTTCTCTGCCGATGACCTCTCGGTTGAGCTGCGCGAAGGCCAGCTCATTGTCGCCGCCAAAAAGGCCGATGACGGGGTGGAGCGCAGCTATCTGCATCGCGGCATTGCGACCCGCGCGTTCGAGCGCCGCTTCGCGCTGGCCGATCATGTGAAGGTCACGGGCGCCGCTACGGCCGATGGGATGCTGCATATTGATCTGGTGCGTGAAGTGCCCGAGGCCCTTAAACCGCGCCGGATCGAGATCACTTCCACGCAGCCTGATGGCAAGGTCGTTGAGGCCAAGACGTTGACGCAGGATGTGACCGAGGTTTGATCAAGCTTTGATACTGAGAAGGGGCGCGGGGATCCGCGCCCTTTTTGCGTCCATCATCTGATGTCTACATTAGCTCGGGTGGCATATCGGGCGGCAGGCCTTTGCGCGGGGGCGCGGCCTTCTTAGTGGCCTTCGGTTTTTTGGGTTTCGGGGCGGGCAGGGCGGCCTCAACGCTGTGCAGAAGCTGCCGCAGAAGATCGCGATCTTCCCACAGATCGGGATCGAGCCGATACCATGGTTTCGCGCCGGGATAGGGCTGGCCCGTGGCAAACTCCGCGCCCAAAAGCGCTGTCGTCTCTGGCAAGATCCGCAGGTAGAGTTGATCGTCGCAGAGCAGACCGACCGTCTTCTCACCGATTTTCACCGCATATTCGCCGAACATCTTGCGCAGGGTGATCTCGTCGCCGGTTTGCTCCAGAAGGTAATCACCAACGGCTTGCGAACTCGCCATTTCAGAACGCCTTGCGCGCGCGCAAGGCGGCTTGGATCGTGCCGTCGTCGAGGTAATCCAACTCACCGCCAATCGGCACGCCTTGGGCCAGCGAGGTCACGGAAATCTCCATCCCCTCCAAAGCGTCGGCAATATAATGTGCGGTGGTTTGGCCCTCGACGGTGGCGTTGAGCGCCAGGATCACCTCGCGCGCATCGGCGGCGCGGGCCAAGAGTTTCGGGATCCCCAGCTCCTCAGGCCCCACCGCATCCAGCGCGGACAGCACCCCGCCGAGCACATGGTAACGGCCCTTGAAATGACCGCCGCGCTCCATCGCCCAGAGATCGGCGACATCCTCAACCACGCAAATCTCTGCCGTGGTGCGCTTGGGATCGGCGCAGATCTCGCACAGATCACCCGTCGCCACATTGCCGCAATCCGCGCAATCGCGGACGGTTTCGGCCAGATGCTCCATGATCGTCGCGAGCGGCGCCATGATCTGCGTGCGTTTGCGGATCAGATGCAGCGCCGCACGCCGTGCCGAGCGCGGCCCGAGCCCCGGCAACCGCGCCATCAGCGCGATCAGAGCCTCGATCTCCGCGCCCGCTGACATCAGAACGGCAGGTTCATATCGGCAGGCAGGCCCATCTCGGAGGCCAGCTTTTGCATCTCTGCCTGTCCGCGCGCGGCGGCGCGGGCCTGCACCTCTTTGATTGCGGCAAGGATCAGATCCTCGACAACTTCTTTCTCGGAGGCGACGAGGATCGAGGGGTCGATCTCCAGCCCCGTCAGCGTGCCTTTCGCGTTGGCTTTGGCCTTCACCAAACCAGCCCCCGCCTCGCCCTCAACGATAATCGTCTCGAGGCTCTCTTGCAGCTCCGCCATCCGGCCCTGCATATCCTTGGCCGCTTTCATCATCTTGGCCATATCGCCAAGCCCGCCCAAACCTTTCAGCATTCTCTCTCCTTGGCTCTCGCCTTAGTTATCCTCGAACGGATCCCATTCATCTTCGACCTCGGCCAGCGCGCCCTCGGAGACTTCCGCCGCCAGATCCTGCGCTGTCTTGATCTCTTCGATCTTGGCCTTCGGGAAGGCCGCGATCACCGCTTGGACGACGGTATTTTGCATCGCTTCCTCGCGCGCGGCGGTGAAGGCGGCATCGCGATCCTCATTGATCGTGCGCCCGCCGCCCGTGGAGACGACAGAGACGCCCCAGCGTGCGCCCGTCCAGCTTTGCAGCCGTGCACCGAGGACCTGCGCGAGATCACGGGGGGCTTCCGCCGTCGGCTCGAACTCAATCCGGCCGGGGGAATAATTCGCGAGTCGCAGATGGCTCTCCACCTCGACCAGAAGTTTGACATCGCGCATCCGCTTGATGAGCGCCACGACATCCTCAAACCGCGCGAACCGCTCCAGTGACGCCTCCGGCGCGATGGCCACCGCCAGCGCCGCGCGCCCGCCGCCCGTTGAGCGCGGGCCCGAGCGCGCGACGGCGCCGGGCATCGCCCAGCCAAGCGCGTTGGCCATCGCAGTCGGGCCGGAGACGGTTCCGGACACCGCATCGGAGCCGACCGCATGGGCATTGCCCGCGGGCCCGCCACTTGGTGCGCCACCCCCACCACCGCCGCCAGAGGGCGGCATCGGTGGCCCGCCATTCGGGCCTTTCGCGATGCGTTTCAACAGCATTTCGGGATCCGGCAGATCGGCCACATGGGTCAGCCGGATCAGCGCCATCTCGGCTGCCATCATCGCATTGGGCGCGGCGGCGACCTCTTCCAGCGCTTTGAGCAGCATCTGCCAGAGCCGCGTCAGCACCCGCATCGGGATCGCCTGCGCCATCACTTGGCCGCGGGCTTGCTCATCGGGCGGCACGGTCGGATCATCCGCTGCGTCGGGGGTGATCTTGATCACGGAAATCCAATGGGTGATCTCCGCTAGATCGCGCAGCACCGCCATCGGATCCGCGCCATCGGCATATTGCGAGGAAAGCTCGGTCAGCGCCTCTGCCGCCTCGCCCTTCAAGATCATATCGAACAGATCAAGCACCCGCCCGCGATCCGCCAAGCCCAGCATTGCGCGCACCTGTTCGGCGGTGGTCTCGCCCGCCCCATGCGCAATCGCCTGATCCATCAGCGACATCGCATCGCGGACAGAGCCTTCCGCCGCGCGGGTGATCAGCGCCATCGCATCGGGGGCGAGGGACGCGCCCTCCAGATCGGCGATCCTTGCCAAATGCGCGAGCATCACTTCCGGCTCGATCCGCTTGAGGTCGAACCGCTGGCAGCGCGAGAGCACCGTCACCGGAACCTTGCGGATCTCGGTGGTGGCGAAGATGAATTTCACATGTTCGGGTGGTTCTTCCAAAGTCTTGAGCAACGCGTTGAACGCGCTGGTCGAGAGCATGTGAACTTCGTCGATGATATAGACTTTGTAGCGCGCGGAGGCGGCGCGGTAATGCACGCTCTCGATGATCTCACGGATATCGCCGACGCCCGTGCGCGAGGCGGCGTCCATCTCCATCACATCAACATGACGGCCCTCGGCAATTGCCACGCAATGCTCGCAGGTTAGGCAAGGCTCCGTCGTGGCCATGCCCTTGCCATCGGTGCCGATGCAATTGAGACCCTTGGCGATGATCCGCGCGGTGGTGGTTTTGCCCACGCCCCGCACGCCTGTCATCACGAAAGCATGGGCGATGCGGCTGGCTTCAAATGCGTTCTTCAGAGTGCGCACCATCGCCTCTTGTCCGATCAGATCGGCAAAGGTGGCAGGGCGATATTTGCGCGCCAGAACCTGATAGCCCTTCTGGCTCGCTGCGGTCTCGGGTGTGTCGCTCATGAAGGCTCCTTGGTTGGGGCCAATCTAGGGGCTCTGCGGCCTATCGGCAAGCACACAGCCGAGGATCTGGGCGGCGCGGCGGATAAGCCGGAGGTCGCCCGTTTCGCGCAGCGCTAGGACGCTAAAACTAAGCGCTGGAACAGCTAAAACCATGTGGGGAGAGGGTGAGAGGCTGGACAGCGACCCAAACGGGACTCGTTGCGGCTGCTTCCTTCCGGACCTGACCGGGTTGGCGAGGCGCTCGCCCGCGCCAACCTCTCAATGGGGGATATAAGGGCGCGAAGCGGGATTCGCAAGATCGTGTTTTACCTGTCGTGTTCAGGCGGGGGGGGCCGTTGTCGCGCGGTGCGCAAATGTAACGTCACAGCGCGAGCCTCAATTGCAAGAATCCCGCATCATCCAGCCCGATCGGATCGGCGGAAGAGTTTGACAATTCAGAGAGATAGCGGATCGCGCGCGGCCCTGTGCGCAAGAGGGCACTGGTGTCCGCCATTGGCTTGAACCGCCAGACCTCGCGCAGCACCGGATCGAAGGGGGGCTTTGATCCGAGCATATCTGCGATCAGGGTGCGGGTCTCGACGGGCGCTTCATAGATGACAGTCTCACGCTGCGCCCCCGCAAACCGCCCCGCCCCCGAGGCGCGATAATCGCTGCACGCAACGATGAAGTCTTGCGCGGGGTCGACGGGTTTTCCCTCCAGCCGCAGATCATGGACCCTGTGCGATTCAGGGCACACCAGCCGCCCATCGACACTGAACCGCGCGGGCTGGGCCAGATCAATCTCGTAGGTCAGCCCGTAGAGCACGTCGAAATTATAGCTCGGATAGGTGGGATCAAGGAGGGGCTGGTCGTGCTGCCCTTGGATGATCTGCTGGAACGCGCCCGCTGATTGCTCCAGCCAGTCGGCGACCTGCGCGCCGGTGACCCGCAGCGCGCAGCAGATATTGGGGTAGAGGTAGAGGTTTGCGATATCGGCGATGGTGATCGGGCCTTCGGGGATCTCGGTATAGGCGTCCGGCCCGCCGCGCCCGCCCGCCCTGAATGGCGAGACGGCGGAGAGGATCGGCAGGCCCTCATGCACCGTGCCGCGCAGCGCGGATGTGATATGGTCGCTCTGCGCTTGGGCTACGATTTGCAAGCAGGCATCAGGGCGCAACATTGAGAAATAACTGTGCAGAGGCCGCGCGCTGATGCCGACAACCTTTGCCATATGCGCGCGCGTGGCGGCGTGGGCAGGGGCGATCACCTCGACCAGCGCGCGATCCTCCTCAACCAAGGCCTCGACCCCCTCGCCGTTGCGGCGGAAGACAGGGCGGGCCTCAGTGCGCGCCGAGGTCACCAGCCAGCGCCCATCTGCGCGGATCAGATCAAAATCGGCTAGACCCAGATGCGAGCCATGCTGCCCCGCCATCACCGTGGGGGTGCCTGCGACGGTGCCGCGCGCGCCGTCGATCTCGGGATGCGCGGGGAGGTCTTGGCTAGGGAAGGCGTGATGGGTATGGCCCGCCACCATCAGATCAACCCCCGCCACACGCGCCACCGCCAAAGCGGCATGTTCTGCCTCGGGGCAATCGGGGTCACCGGTCTCGGCAAAGCCCGTATGTGCGAGCACCACGACAAGATCGGCACCCTGCGCGCGCATCTGGGGGACGAAGGCGCGCACCGTCTCCGCCGCCCCGCGGGCGACGACTTTTCCGGCAAGATGCTTGTGATCCCATGCGACGGTTTGAGGCGGAACAACGCCGATCACTCCGATGCGGATCGGATGGATGCGGCCCTGATCATCCACCACCTCGCGATCCAAGATCACATAGGGCGGCAACAGGTGGCGATCCTGCGCGGGGGTTTCCCCCAGCGCGGTCGCCAAATTCGCGGTGACGACGGGATGATGCGCCCCCTCCAGAACATCGCGCAGATAGCCGAGGCCAAAGTTGAAATCATGATTGCCGAGCGTGGCCGCATCCATCTTGAGCGCGTTGAACGCCGCCATGGCGGGATGAACATAGTCTTTCGGCCAGCCATCCTCCCATGCCTGCGCGCAGACATCGCCGAGCGTTGCCCCTTGCAGTAGATCGCCATTGTCGAACAAAAGCGTGTTGGGAGCCTGCGCGCGGGCGTCGCGGATCAGGCTCGCCACGCGGGTAAGCCCCTGTGTCGGGCGCTCGGACTCGGTAAAATAATCGAAGGCGGTGAGATGCGCGTGCAGATCGCCCGTTGTCAGGATTCGGAGACGGACACGCCCTTTGGGCACAGTGGTCTCCTGCCGGGTATCGATCTTTTGCAGGTCAGAATCAGGCACGAGAACAGCACTCCGTTTGGCGCGATTGTGCGTAACGAGAAAAACCCTCGATAAGAGAGGTGGCGCGGATCACTGAAGAGGCCCGTCAGGCTGGATTACACTATCCTCCGTAGGCTAGATAATCCATATAATTGAAAACCTTGCAACCAGAATACAACGTTTAGTTGTAAGGTTTGTAGGGGGGATCGGCGCAAACCGGATCGACGCGAAGAGGTGGCCGCCTGCCGCCCACGGCCGCGGTTTGTCCCCATTGTGGCGCGACAGGTGCTTGCGCTAGGAAGGGGCAGCGCCGATCCGATGCACGTGAAGGAATGTGAGCCCAGATGACCCGTTTTGCCTTTGACCGCCTGCCTGAAGATGCGCTGATCCAACCTGATAGCGGCACGAAACACGCGGCGGATGTGCTGGACCGTGCCGCCCATCTGCGCGGGGACGCGGAGGCGCAAAAAGCCGCATTGGAAGCGGGGCGTGTCTTCCCGATCTGGCGCGGACGTGTGCTCTTGGATGCAAAGGGCGCGCCCGTGCATTTTGCCGCGGGGCATCCGATCTTCGGTCAGGGCCGTGCGCCGATCTATCTGGGGCATTGCCCTTCGGTCGATGCGGGAGGCCGCACGCATTGGTTCGCGGTCGATATCTCGACATGGGAACCCGAAGCCGGAGCGCCCGCCGTTGAGGCGTTTTTGGACCCGAGCGAGATTGTCCACCCTTCCGCCCCCGACGCGCGATTTGTCGAGCTGCGCGCGCATTTGACCTCTTTTGATGAAGGCTGGGGAGAGCGCTTTGCCACCGCGCGTGCGCTTGCGCTCTGGCATGTCTCGCACCGGTTCTGCGCGGCCTGCGGGCAGGAAAGCGCGGTGGCGGATGCGGGTTGGCAGCGGCGCTGCGAAAGCTGTGGCACCTCACATTTCCCGCGCACCGATCCGGTGGTGATTATGCTGGTAACCCGGGGCAATTCGGTGCTGATGGGGCGCTCGCCCGCATGGCCGGAGGGGATGTTTTCCTGCCTCGCGGGCTTTGTTGAACCGGGCGAGACGGTGGAGGCGGCTGTGGCGCGCGAAGTGTTTGAGGAAACGGGCGTGACCGTCGGCGCCGTGCGCTATATCGCCTCACAGCCTTGGCCGTTCCCTGCGTCGCTCATGTTGGGGATGCGGGCCGAGGCGCTCAGCCATGAGATCACCATAGATCCCAACGAGATCGAAGAGGCGCTCTGGATGACACGGGAAGAGTTGGCCGATGCGTTCGCAGGGCAACACCCGCGCATTTCCGCGCCGCGCAAGGGGGCGATTGCGGGCTATCTGCTGCGGCAATGGCTTGCGGATGCGCCGGAATGCAGCGCATAACCGCGCGGCAAATCCCCCCCGCGAGGCCGTGCAGGCTGAGACAATCCGACGGAGCCAGACCCGATGCAGTTTTCTTCCCAGCAAGATATCCACGCCCCGATCACTGCCGCCTTCGCTGTGTTGTCGGATTTCGGCGCGATTGAGGCTGCGGCGAAGGGCTGGAAGGTTGAGGCGAAGCGCCTCGATAAACTGACTGAGGTCGGGGTCGGCATGTCATGGGATATCGCGTTTAAGATGCGCGGAAAGCGGCGCGAGGTGATTGTCGATCTCGTCGAATTTTCGCGCCCCGATACGCTGGGCTTTGCCGGCGTTTCCAGCGCGTTCGAAGTGAGCGTGACGGTGGTCCTGACCGAAGTGACACCCGATAAAACGCGGATGAAAGTGGTTTTCGATATCACTCCGCGCTCCCTTGGGGCGCGCCTGATGATCCAATCGGCGAAGCTGGGGAAACATTCTCTCAACAAGAAATACGATCAGCGTATCGCGGGCTTTGCCAAGGCGATCACGGCGCGCGCTGCGGCGCGTTGATCTCGCGGTCGGCTCCCCCCAGCCCGTCCGGTTGATGTGAAAATGGCCGCGCCGAGACGGCAGCGGCCATGTGTTTATCGGTGGTGATCTGGCTTAGTCCTGACGGCGCGGATCCGCAGGGTAGACGCCTAAGATCTCCAGATGATCGGTGAAATAGGCTAGCTCTTCGAGCGCCAAAGCCACATTCGGATCCTCGGGGTGGCCCTCGATATCGGCGTAGAATTGAGTGGCGGTGAAATTGCCGCCGACCATATAGCTTTCCAGTTTGGTCATGTTCACGCCATTGGTCGCGAACCCGCCCAAGCCCTTGTAAAGCGCGGCAGGGATGTTGCGGACGCGGAAGACGAAGGTGGTCATCATCTTGTCGCTGCGGCGGCTGGGATCGGCACTGGGGCTCATGATCAAGAAGCGCGTGGTGTTATCCTGACGGTCTTCGATATGCCGCGCGAGCACATCCAGCCCATAGATCTCACCCGCCAGTTCGGAGGCCAGCGCCGCCACGGCGGGGTTGCCATCTTGCGCGACGATCTGCGCCGACCCTGCGGTATCAGCGCCCGTGATCCGCTCCAGCCCGTGCTTTTGTAAGAAGCTACGGCATTGGCCGAGCAGAACTGTGTGGCTCATCGCGGCCTTCACCTCTTCCAGCTTGGTGCCGGGAACGGCGAGCAGGTTGATATGCACACGCACGAATTGCTCGCCGATGATCTTGAGACCGCTTTGTGGCAAGAGATGGTGAATATCGGCGACACGTCCATAGGTCGAATTCTCCACCGGAAGGCAGGCGATATCTGCCGCGCCGGAGTTTACCGCCTCGATCGCATCCTCGAACGTGCGGCAGGGCAGGGCCTCAAGATCGGGGCGCGCATCGCGGCAGGCTTGATGGGAATAGGCCCCGAGTTCGCCTTGGAACGCGATTTTGCCGGTGCTGGTGGGTCCGGTTTGGGGCGTGGTGTTGGGCATCGCGTTTCTCCAGCTGGTGCGGCGCAAAGGGGGCGCAAAGTTTCTGGATCTGTCCTATACGCTCCTGCGCGCGGGGAAAAGCGGCTTTGATATGCGGTGCTGGCGGCGGGCTTCGCCGATCGCCTGTGTGGCGCGCATTTGATTCCCACGGCTGGTTTAAGGGCGTTTTTAAATGCGCGGGGGGTATCGTTCTCGCTGCGCAATCGGTGGATTTCCCGCGACAGAACCGCGCATTGCTGCGCCGATCTCCGGCAATCCGCGCAATTTGCGGTGCTTTGGCGCAATCTCGGCTTGAAATAGGGGCGCTGAAACGGATAGATGCCCGCAGCAGAATTTCGCCACCGCAGGGAAGAGACATGTTCAATACGATGACAATCACCAAAGTTGCAGGCGCCGTGCTGGGGGCGTTCCTGTTCTTCCTGCTCAGCTCTTGGGCGGCTTCGGCATTGTTCACGGTCGGTGGCGGCCATGGCGAGCATGAGATGGCCGAGGGCGCCGTGGATACTTCCGCGCCGGGCGATCTCTTGGCAGCATCCGATACTGGTTCGGCCGAGCCGGAAGTTGAAGAAGCACCTGATTTCACTGTGGCGGATGCAGCCGCTGGCGAGAAAGTCTTCGGCAAGTGCAAATCCTGCCACAAGCTTGATGGCTCCAACGGCACTGGCCCGCACCTCGACGGCGTTTACAACCGCGCACGCGGCGGCGTTGCAGGGTTCAACTACTCCTCCGCGATGGCTGAAATCGGCGGCGAGTGGACCCCGGAGCACCTCTACGCCTTCCTCAAGAAGCCGAAAGACGCTGTGCCCGGCACGAAAATGGCCTTCGCAGGTCTGCCGAAATCCGAAGATCGCGTGAACCTGATCGCCTATCTCGAGTCGGTTTCGCAATAATCCCTGACGCTTGACGTCACCAAAACGCCGCGCCTCACAAGGGTGCGGCGTTTTGCGTTTGCGGGGATGCTGTTGTGGGCCTGCGCGCTGTCATCACAGCTTCGACAGATCGCGCGATCTCACGGAGCGCTCACGGGTTTGCGGCTTGCGCTTGGCACAACTCCGGTTAGCTTATGAAGATCTTAACCGGAGGTTTATATGTCACAGCGCGCGCCCGTTCCCCCTTTCGCCGTTCCGCAAGGCTTTTCTCGCCGCGAGATGCTGCGGTTCATGGGGATGACGGCGATCTCTGTTGCGGCCTCGGGGATGTTTGGTGCACCGTTGGCGGCGCAGGATGTCGCGCCGGAAGTGGCTGCGGGCATGGATCCTGACACGCTGATCAAGGCGCATGGCATCTCGACCTTTGGTGATCTGAAGTACCCCGCCGATTTCAAACATCTCGATTATGTCAATCCCGATGCGCCCAAGGGCGGCGAGATCGGGGAATGGTTGCCCGGCGGGTTTGATACGTTCAACCCGTTTACGGTTGCGGGTCGCGGGGCTGCGCTCTCCACCTTGCCGCTGGAAACGATGCTGGCGGGCACCTCGGACGAGATCGGGGCCTCTTACTGCCTGCTGGCCGAAAGCCTCGAATATCCTGCCTCGCGCGACTGGGTGATCTTCACGTTGCGTGAGGATATTCGGTTCTCGGATGGCAGCGCGATCACGGCGGAGGATGTCGTGTTCTCCTACGATCAGTTGCGCACCAAAGGCTTGTCCTCTTATCAAACGGTTGTCGCAAAACAGGTTGCCTCGGCAGAGGCGCTCGATGCGCGGCGGGTGAAATTCACCTTCGTGGAAGGCTATCCGCGCCGCGATCTGATCCAATCCGTCGGTGGCTTGCCGATCTTCTCGAAAGCGGATTTTGACGCGCGCGGGATTGATCTCGAAAAGCCGCTGGATGCGCCCTTCCTTGGGTCCGGCCCCTATGTGCTGGAAAGCGCCACCGATGGCCGCAAAATGGTCTGGAAGCGCAACCCTGATTACTGGGGCGCGGCGCATCCGCTCAGTATCGGGCGCAACAATTTCGACCGGATCAGCCTGACCTATTTCGCCGATTACCAAACCGCATTCGAGGGGTTTAAAGCGGGCAATTACACCTTCCGCTCGGAAGCCTCCTCCTCGATCTGGGCGAATAGCTACAACTTTCCGGCGGTGGAAAAAGGATATGTCGTTAAACGCCAACTTCCGCGCGGGGGCATCCCGTCGGGGCAGTGCTTCATCATCAACCTGCGGCGTCCGCAATTCTCCGATCCGCGCACCCGCGAGGCGCTGGGGATGTTGTTCAATTTTGAATGGACAAACGAGACGCTGTTCTACGGCCTCTATGCGCGGGTGACCTCGTTCTGGGATCTCTCCCCGATGGCAGCGACGGGGGTGCCTTCCCCTGAAGAGCGTGCCCTGCTGGAACCCGTCGCGGCGGATCTGCCAGAGGGAATTTTGGAGGCCGAAGCGGTTCTGCCGTTTGAGGGGGGCAAACGCCAACTTGACCGTAAGACGATGCGCGCGGCGGGCGACCTGCTAGCGGAAGCAGGCTGGACGGTCGGCAGTGACGGCATGCGACGCAACGCGGCGGGCGAGGCGCTGCGGGTTGAGATCCTGAACGATAGCCAGACCTTCGATAAGGTGCTGAACCCTTACGTGGAGAACATGCGCGCGCTTGGCATTGATGCCCGCAATTCCCGTGTGGATGACGTGCAATACGAAGCGCGCCGCCGCAATTTCGATTTTGATCTGATCACCAGCCACCTCGGCCAAGATGCGATCACAGGTGCCGATCTGGAGCAATATTTCGGCTCTGGCTCCGTCAAAGACGTGTTCAACGCGATGGGGCTCGCCAATCCTGCCATTGATGCGCTGATCGAGAATGTGATCCGGTCAGAGACCCGCGCCGAGATGGAGCTGACGGCCCGTGTGCTCGATCGCGCGCTGCGGGCTTTGCATTTCTGGGTGCCGCAATGGTATGCGCCGACCTATAACGTTGCGTATTACGATATGTTCGAGCACCCCGATCCGCTGCCGCCCTATGCTCTGGGCGAGCTGGACTTCTGGTGGTATAATGCTGAAAAGGCAGAGAAACTAAAGGCTCAAGGCGCGCTCTAAGCCCCTTGGCCCCAACAAGCCGGAAAACGGCTGGAGAGAGCGGACACTCATGGGCGCCTATATCCTGCGGCGATTGCTTCTGATCATCCCCACGCTGCTGGGGATTTTGATCGTGAATTTCGCACTGACCCAATTTGTCCCCGGCGGCCCGATTGAACAGATCATGGCGCGGATCGAGGGCGAGGGCGATGCGTTCAAGAATATCGCAGGCGGCGGCGATGCGGGCCAATCGCAGGATATGGGCGGGGAGGGTGGCTATCTTGGAGCGCGCGGCCTGCCGCCCGAGAAACTCGCAGCCCTTGAAGTGCAGATGGGCTTTGCGCGGCTGGTATGCGCAGAAGGGTTTACAGGCACCCCCAACCCCACCGATTGCGAGAAAGAGCATATTTCCGCGCCAGAACGTTTCCTGATCATGCTCGGCAATTACGCGCGGTTTGATTTCGGCTCGTCCTTCTTCAACCCGACGAAAACCGTGGTCGAGCTGGTGCTGGAGAAGATGCCGGTTTCGATCACGCTGGGGCTGTGGTCCACGCTGCTGGCCTATCTGATCTCGATCCCGCTGGGCATCCGCAAGGCGGTGCGCCATGGCTCGGCCTTCGATGCGTGGACCTCGGCGGCGATCATCGCGGCCTATGCGATCCCGTCTTTCCTTGTCGCGATCTTGCTGCTCGTGCTGTTCGCGGGGGGCTCCTATTGGCAGATTTTCCCGCTTTCGGGCCTCTATTCAGACGGGTTCGCTGCGATGTCGCCCATCGACAAGGCGCTGGATTATCTCTGGCATATCGTGCTGCCCGTCGCCGCCTACACCATCGCCAGCTTCGCCACGCTGACGCTGTTGACGAAAAATTCCTTCCTCGACGAGATCACCAAGCAATATGTAATGACGGCGCGGGCGAAGGGACTGACGGAGGGGCGCGTGCTCTACGGCCATGTGTTCCGCAATGCGATGCTGATCGTGATCGCGGGCTTCCCTGCGCTGTTTTTGGGTGTGTTCATGGGCGGTTCGATCCTGATTGAAACGGTGTTCTCGCTCGATGGGCTGGGCCGCATGGGCTATGAGGCGGCGGTGAACCGCGATTACCCGATCATCTTCGGTACGCTCTATGTTTTCGGGCTGATCTCGCTGCTCGTGGGCATCCTCTCGGATCTGATGTATGTCTTCGTTGATCCCCGCATTGATTTCGAGAAGAGGGCAGGCTGATGGCACTCTCCCCCCTCAACCAGCGCCGCTGGGCGAATTTCCGCGCCAACCGGCGGTCATTCTGGTCGCTGATCCTGTTCTGCGCGCTCTTTGGCCTGTCGCTGTTTGCCGAACTGCTGGCGAATGACAAGCCGATCCTCGTCTCCTATCGCGGGGAGCTTTATTCCCCCGTGATGAAGTTTTACTCCGAGGAAACCTTCGGCGGGTTCATGCGGACGGAGGCGGTTTACCGCGACGAGGTGGTGCAATGTTTCATCCGGTCCGGCGGGGCAGAGGCCTGCGAGGATGACCCGGAAGCGGTGATCGCCGAGGTCGAGGCCAAGGGCACCGTGGAGGGTGAGAAGGTCGAGGCGGGGTGGATGATCTGGCCGCCGATCCCCTATCATTATCGCACGATCAACAATGTCGGCGCGGCCCCTTCTGCGCCGGATGCAAACCATTGGCTCGGCACAGATGACACCGCGCGCGACGTGCTCGCCCGCGTGATATACGGCTTCCGCCTCTCAATCTTCTTCGCTCTGATCGTCACGGGGATTTCCTCGGTCATCGGCATCACCGCAGGCGCGATACAGGGCTATTTTGGCGGGCGCACCGATCTGATTTTTCAGCGGATGCTGGAGATCTGGTCCTCGACGCCCTCGCTCTATGTTATCATCATCCTCTTCGCGATCTTGGGGCGCTCGTTCTGGCTTTTGGTGCTGGTGGCGATCCTGTTCGGCTGGCCCGCCCTGACGGGCGTGGTGCGGGCGGAATTCCTGCGGGCGCGCAATTTCGAATATGTCCGCGCCGCCCGCGCGCTCGGCGTGTCTGACCGTGTGATCATGTTCCGCCACATCCTGCCCAATGCGATGGTGGCGACGCTGACCATGCTGCCCTTTGTCACTACGGGCGCGATTTCAATGTTGGCGTCTTTGGATTTCCTCGGTTTCGGCCTGCCCAGCTCGGCGCCGTCACTGGGCGAGCTGACCCTGCAGGCGAAACAAAACCTGCAGGCGCCTTGGCTCGCCTTCACCGCCTTTGTGACCTTCGCCACAATGCTATCTCTGCTGCTGTTCATCTTCGAGGGCATCCGCGATGCCTTTGATCCGCGCAAAATCTTCAAGTGAGCCGTATGACACAGACCTCCGATCCCCAACTGCTGCTTGATGTGCGCGATCTGAAAATCGCCTTTCGCTCGGAGGGGCGTCTGACGCCCGCCGTCAAAGGCGTGTCGTTCCAGATTTACCGCGGGGAGACCCTTGCGATTGTGGGCGAATCCGGCTCGGGAAAATCCGTCACCGCGCTCTCGACAGTGGCGTTGTTGGGCGAGAATGCGCAGTTAGAGGGATCCGTTAAATACAGCGGGCAAGAGATGATCGGCGCGGATGCGGCCCGGCTTCGCAAGGTGCGCGGCAATGATATCAGCTTCATTTTCCAAGAGCCGATGACCTCGCTCAACCCGCTGCATACGATTGAAAAGCAGATCACCGAGAGCTTGGCGCTGCACCAAGGGCTGCGCGGCGCGCAGGCCAAGGCGCGGGTGATTGAACTGCTGGAGAAGGTGGGGATACCCGATCCCGAGAGTCGCCTGCAAAGCTACCCGCACCAGCTTTCGGGCGGGCAACGTCAGCGGGTGATGATCGCGATGGCGCTCGCCAACGGGCCGGATCTCTTGATCGCGGATGAGCCGACGACCGCACTGGACGTGACGATCCAAGCGCAGATCCTCGCGCTGCTGGCGGATCTGAAGCGCGCGGAGAATATGGCGCTGATGTTCATCAGCCATGATCTCGGCGTGGTGCGCCGCATCGCTGACCGTGTCTGCGTGATGCAGCATGGCGAGATTGTGGAGCAGGGGCCGGTTTCGGAGATTTTCAGCAATCCGCAGCACCCCTATACCAAGATGCTGCTGGCGGCGGAGCCTAAGGGCATCGCCGAGGCCGCACCTGTGGCGTCAAAAGAGATCGTCTCGACGAAAGATCTGCGCGTCTGGTTCCCGATCCAGCGCGGGCTGCTGCGTAAAACTGTGGGCCATATCAAGGCGGTCAACGCCGCCACGCTGACGGTGCGCGAGGGGGAAACCCTTGGCATCGTAGGAGAATCCGGATCCGGTAAGACCACACTGGCGCTGGCCATCATGCGTCTGATCGCCTCCGAGGGCCCGATCAATTACCTCGGCGAAGATATCTCGAAATGGCCGCCTGCGCGGCTGCGCGCTCTGCGCCGCGATATGCAGATCGTGTTCCAAGATCCGTTCGGCTCGCTGTCACCGCGGATGACGATTGAGCAGATTATCGCGGAGGGGTTGACCGTCCACGGGGTGGAGCAGGGCCGCTCGCAGCCTGAGATGGTGGCGGAGATCATGCGCGAGGTCGGCCTCGATCCCAGCGCCATGACCCGCTACCCGCATGAGTTCTCCGGCGGGCAACGCCAGCGGATCGCGATTGCGCGGGCGATGATCCTGCGGCCCCGCGTGATGGTGCTGGATGAGCCGACCTCCGCGCTGGATATGACTGTGCAAGTGCAGATCGTCGATCTGCTGCGCGATCTGCAAAAGAAGCACGGGCTGACCTATCTGTTCATCAGCCACGATCTGCGGGTTGTGCGCGCGATGGCGCATCATGTGATGGTGATGAAATCGGGAGATATTGTCGAGGCGGGCCCCACGGCAGAGATTTTTGATGCCCCGAAAACCGCCTATACCCGCGCGCTGATGGCGGCGGCTTTGGGCGAGGAGGCGCTGGATAATGAGGGCTTTAGCAAGGAAGGGGTTGCGGCGCCCCGATGAAGATCCTGTTCGTTCACCAGAATTTCCCCGGTCAATTCCCGCATCTCGCTCCCGCGCTGCGCGATCGCGGCCATCAGGTGCTGGCGCTGACGGCGGAAACCAACAAGCGCCCGTCTCCTGTTGAAGTGGTGAAATACCGCAAGCCGGAGAAGGTGACGCTTTCTTCACCGCTCACGCGGCTCTATGCGGAAACCTCTGAGCGCGGAACGAAGGCTGCGCTGG
Source organism: Paracoccaceae bacterium (assembly GCA_048262715.1). Taxonomy (GTDB): domain Bacteria; phylum Pseudomonadota; class Alphaproteobacteria; order Rhodobacterales; family Rhodobacteraceae; genus Albirhodobacter. The sequence continues at coordinate 47,793 of JBLXEV010000003.1, read as the reverse complement.
CGGCGCGGCAATTGCGCGATCAGCACGGCTATATCCCCGATGTGATCTTCGGCCATTCCGGTTGGGGGGAAACGCTCTATCTCAAAGAGGTCTGGCCCGAGGCGAAGCTGCTCGTCTATGCGGAGTTGATGTATCAGACCTCTGGCCTTGATACTGATTTCGATCCCGAGTTCCGCCGCGAAGGGCTGGGGCCGAAGATCTCGACCGTGGCGCGCTCGGCGCATTTGATGCAGGCGATGATCCAAGCCGATGCGGGGCTGTCGCCGACCAAGTTCCAAGCGGGCACCTTCCCGCCGGAGCTGCGGCAGAAGATTTCGGTGATCTTCGACGGGGTGAACACCCAGACCATCGCGCCCAACCCCGATGCGCGCCTCAACATCCCCGGCACGACGCTGAGCTTCACGCCCGGTGACGAGGTGCTGACCTTCGTGAACCGCTCGCTGGAGCCGTATCGCGGCTATCACAGCTTCATGCGGGCGCTGCCAGAGGTGATGGCTGCCCGCCCGAATGCGCATGTGGTGATCGTGGGGGACGAGGGGCAGAGCTACGGCCCTGCGCCCAAGGAAAGTAGCTGGAAACAGATTTTCCTAGATGAGGTCAAAGACCGGCTTGATCTGTCGCGGGTTCATTTCCTCGGCCGCGTTCCCTACCCGACCTTTACCGCGCTGCTGCAAGTCTCGCGCTGCCATTGCTACCTGACCTACCCGTTCGTGCTGTCATGGTCCCTGATGGAAAGCATGGCGGCGGGGGCGATGGTGGTGGCCTCCGATACCGCGCCTGTGCGTGAGGTGATCGTAGATGGTGAGAACGGGAAATTGGTTGATTTCTTCAACTATACGGCTTTGTCCAAAGCGATGATCGATGCGCTTGAGAACCCGCAAGATTATGAAAAAATGCGGAAAAACGCGCGCAGGACGATTGTTGAGGGCTATGACCTGGAGACGATCTGCTTGCCACGCTTGGTTGAATTTGTGGAATCAAAAATCAACTTATAAGTGTTCTTTCGGGGCTGATCTGCGCCTCCGGCGGGGATATTTTTGCTCAATGGAAACGAGAGCGCCGACCGCTTGAAGGCGGGCGGCACCTTGGTTTTGAGGGCGTGTTTATGCCGTTAGATCGCTGAAGAATGGCCCGCTTTCGAGAGATCATAGGCATCAAAGGCGCGCGCGATTACCCGTGTGAGGGCGCGGGCACGGGGCGGGATTTCCAGCCCCTGCGCGGTGAGGGCCACCGCGCCCGCAAACTGTTCTGCGACCGCGCTGAGCATCTTATCCAGTTCAGTCGCTTGTACGCAGAAGGCCCTGAGCATCTCGGCGCGGTCGATGCGGAAATCGCACATCAGCGCCTCGATCAGCCGCGCACGAAGTTTGTCATCCTCGCTGAAACGGTGCCCGCGCGCGGTGGCAAATGCGCCGTCCTGGATCGCGCCGGTATAAGCCCCCGTGGCGGGGTTATTCTGCGCATAGCCCTGCGGGAATTTGGAGATGGAAGAGGCACCAAGCCCGATCAGCGCTTCCGCCTGATCATCGGTATAGCCTTGGAAGTTCCGTTTGAGCGTTCCTGCAGTTTGCGCGCGCGCGAGCCCGTCTGTCGGCAGCGCGAAATGATCGATCCCGATCTCGACATGGCCTGCGGCCACAAACAGATCGCGGGCGGTTTCAAACAGGTCCAGCCGCTCTTGCGGGGTGGGCAGATGCTCGGAGGGGATCATCACCTGCCGCCGTGCCATCCACGGAACATGCGCATAACCATAGAGTGCGACGCGGTCCGGCGTGAGGGTGAGAAGCTGCTCCACGCTGCGGGTGATGGTCGCAGTGTCCTGATGGGGGAGGCCGTAGAGAATATCGGCGTTGAGGCTTCGCACGCCGCGCGCGCGGATCATATCGACCGCCTGCTTGGTCACCTCGTAGCTCTGCTCGCGCCCGATCACCGCTTGGATCTTGGGATCAAAATCCTGCACCCCGATCGAGGCGCGGTTCATGCCCGAGGCGGCGAGCGCATCTAGCCGCTCGGCGTCGATTTCGTTCGGATCGATCTCGACCGAGAACTCCGCGCCTTCGGCCATCGGCACCGCGTCAAACACAGCTTGCGCGATCCGGTGGATCATATCCGCGGGCATCAAAGTGGGGGTGCCGCCGCCCCAATGCAGCCGAGAGAGCTTCACATCCGGCGCGAGATGGGCCTTGAGCAGGGCCAACTCCGCCAGCAGCACCTCGGAATAGGCGCGCACCGGCTCCGCCGATTGGGTGCCCTGTGTGCGGCACGCACAGAACCAGCACAGCCTTCGGCAGAAGGGCACATGCAGATAAAGCGAGATCTCGCCGCCCGCAGGCACAGCCGAGATCCATTCGGAAAACTCCGACGGGCCCACAGTCTTGTTAAAATGCGGGGAGGTCGGATAGCTGGTGTAGCGCGGGACCTTTGCGTCAAAAAGTCCGAGGCGGGCGAGTTGCGATTCATGTTTCATAAGCGTATCATTACCCTCACGCGGGGCACCCTTCTTTGACCCAAATCAAATGAAGCCGTGCTGATACTTTCGACGCTGCGCTTTTTTTGAATCCTGCGGGCAGGATGGGCGTAATACTCATTTAAGACCCCAATTTGAAAAGAGATTATGAGTTGAAAACGATGACAGTTCAGGACATCTCTGAGATTTCGCCCCAATGCGGCGAGTGCCCGATCCGGCATCGTGCGGTCTGCGCAAGATGCGAGACGGACGAGTTGGAAGCCCTTGAACAGATTAAATATTATCGTAGTTTTCAGGCTGGGCAGACGGTGATCTGGTCTGGCGACAAGATGGATTTTGTGGCCTCTGTCGTATCGGGCATCGCCACCTTGACGCAGACCTTGGAAGATGGCCGCACGCAGATGGTGGGCCTATTGCTGCCCTCTGATTTTGTCGGCCGTCCGGGGCGGGAGGCTGCGGCCTATAACGTCACTGCGACAACCGATATCGTGATGTGTTGTTTCCGGCGCAAGCCGTTTGAGGAGATGATGCTCAACACGCCGCATGTCGCGCAGCGGTTGTTGGAGATGACGCTCGATGAATTGGATGCGGCGCGCGAGTGGATGCTGCTTTTGGGCCGCAAGACCGCGCGCGAAAAGATTGCCTCGCTGCTGCTGATCATCGCGCGCCGGGATGCTTCGGTGAAGATGCAAACCCCGCGCGGGCGGATGAGTTTTGATTTGCCGCTGACGCGGGAGGCGATGGCGGATTACCTCGGGCTGACGCTTGAAACCGTGTCGCGGCAGGTCTCGGCACTCAAGCGGGACGGGGTGATCGAGCTTGCGGGCAAGCGCATGATCACCGTGCCGGATATGGATCGGCTGATGGTTGAGGCAGGGGATGATGCGGACGGCGGCTATATGGCGTGAGGGGGGCGTTTCGGCTTGTTGCGGAGCCGAAATTGGACGAAAGCCATCACGACCCTATAAGAACGGACCAGTCTCATGACCTTTTTGCGCGTGATTTTGACGCTTTCGCTAATCTGCATGAGCGGGATCGCCAGTGCCGCTGCCAACCCCTCTGGGCACTCTGGTGCGATATGGGGCCAAGACGAGGTTTCCCATGGTGGCGGGTGCCGCAAATCCTCTCCTCCGGGGCAATGCTGCCATATGGAGAAGGCGACGGGTACGGTTCATTGTCACTAGGGCTCGGGGCCTGATCTTGCGGGCGGCAGGCGGGGCAATCGCCGCCGCCTGCCGATCGCTTTAATGCGCCATTAGCACGGGCACTTTGGCCGATTCCAGCATCTGCCGCGTTGCGCCGCCGATGATCGCCTCGCGCAGGCGGGAATGGCCGTATGCGCCCATCACCACCATATCCGTCGCTGTTTCCTCGACATGGCGTTGCAGCACATCGGCCGCAGTGGGAAGCGTTTTCGCGAGCACGGTGACTTCTGTCCGCACCCCGTGCCGCGCGAGCCATTGGCCGAGCTGCCCACCGGGATCTGACCGCTCCGGCCCGTGGGAGGGCGGGTCAATCACGGTAATATCCACCCGCTCGGCACAGATCAGGATCGGCAGCGCCTTACGGATCGCGCAGAGCGCCTCATTGCTCTGGTTCCACGCGACGACGACACGGCGGGGCCTGAGGGACAGTGGCTGATTGGCTGGCGCGAGCATCACGGGCGTGGCGGCGTCAAACAGAGCGGCTTCAAAGGCAATCTCCTCGGCGATCCCTGCGGCAGGATCATAGGGCGAGGTCGCGATGACCAGATCGGCGAACCGTGCCCGCTGGCCTACTAAGGAGGCGATGGATCCCGATTGTGCGACGGCGGCCTCAGCGGACCAGCGCAGGCCGCCCGATGAGACGGTGTTCCCCGATAAGATCTCTGTCGCCTTGGCCGCGATGCGGCGGGCATCCTCATCGGCCTGCGCGCGGCCTTCTTGGTAGAGCGCCGCGCTTGCCCCCGCGAAATAATAGCCGGTTTGAACCTGATCAATCCCGAGGCAGAGCAGATCGAGATGTGCGTCTTGCTCTTGGGCGGCACTCTGGGCGGGGGTGAGATCCGCCGCGATATGATCCGGGCGGGTGAGCACGCTGAGGATGGTTTTGAATTGCATAGCATTAACCCTTCGAGTGGATGGCGACGCTACCATGATAGGACGAGTCGCCACTGCGGGCTTTGATGCGGATCAACCTGCGCAGGAAAACGCCACAAAGCTCTCGCGCGGGACTGCGGGCAAACGAGGCAGGGCGCAACAGCGGCGGGAAGGGCAGGGGCGGGGAGGGCGAGACCGCACAGGGGAGGGGGGCAGGGAGAGGGGATGATGGGCCGGGACGCCATAGCGATATCCATGACAGCCCCTGCGACATCCCTGCAATCGCGCGCCCTGCGACCAATGCGCCCAAGCAGCTCACGCGGACTTGATGTAGATCAAGGCAGTTGGCACTGGGAGCAGGCAGAACGAACCAAGGCGAACAGCCTCCTAGCCGATGAGTCGCGCCCATGAGAGGCGCTGATCGCGGTCGAGAGAGGGTAAGACGAAGGGACGCAGAATGGACTATCTCAAGCTGATCGTGCTTGGCCTGGTGGCGGTATTTGCCGCTGTCGCGGCCAATTACGCACGTGATCTCCCCTATATGGTGAACGCAATCGAGGTGGCCATCGCCGCCACAATCGCGTTCATCTATGTATTGCGTAATGTGGATGTACCGCGTTACGCACCGGAGACTGAATATTTTGACAGTGTGATCCGCGCAGGCGTGATCGCAACCTGTTTGTGGGGTGTGGTTGGCTTCCTCGTGGGGGTGACAATCGCCTTCCAGCTGGCCTTCCCGCAGTTGAACCCAGAATGGGCTCAGGGAATTTTGAACTTCGGTCGTCTGCGTCCGTTGCACACCTCGGCGGTGATTTTTGCCTTTGGCGGCAACGCGCTGATCATGTCGGCGTTTTACGTGGTGCAGCGCACCTCGGCGGCGCGGCTGTTTGGCGGCGGGCTGGGATGGTTCGTGTTCTGGGGCTACAACCTGTTCATCGTCCTCGCCGCGTCGTCCTATATTCTGGGCGGCACGCAAGGTAAGGAATATGCCGAGCCTGTCTGGTATATCGACATCTGGCTGACGATTGTTTGGGTCGCCTTCCTCATCGCCTTCTTGGGAACGATCCTTCGCCGCAAAGAGCCGCATATCTATGTGGCGAACTGGTTCTACCTGTCGTTCATTGTCACCATCGCGATGCTGCATATCGTGAATAACCTTGCGATCCCTGTCTCGATGTTCGGCTCGATCTCGGTGCAGGTCACCGGCGGCGTGCAAGATGCGATGACACAGTGGTGGTATGGCCATAACGCGGTTGGCTTCTTCCTCACCGCAGGCTTCCTCGGGATGATGTATTACTTCATCCCCAAACAGGCAGAGCGTCCGGTTTACTCCTATAAGCTCTCCATCGTGCACTTCTGGGCGCTGATCTTCCTCTATATCTGGGCAGGTCCGCACCACCTTCACTATACCGCACTGCCCGACTGGGCGACGACGCTCGGCATGGTGTTCTCGATCATCCTGTGGATGCCGTCGTGGGGCGGGATGATCAACGGTCTGATGACGCTCTCGGGCGCATGGGACAAACTGCGCACCGATCCGGTGATCCGGATGATGGTGGTTGCGGTTGGCTTCTACGGTATGGCCACGTTTGAGGGCCCGATGATGTCGATCAAGGCCGTCAACTCGCTCTCGCATTATACTGACTGGACGATTGGTCACGTGCATTCCGGTGCACTGGGCTGGAACGGGATGATCACCTTCGGGGCGCTCTACTTCCTGACACCGAAACTGTGGAACCGCGAAGGGCTCTACTCGCTCAAACTGGTCTCGTGGCACTTCTGGCTCGCGACGATTGGGATCGTGCTCTACGCGGCGTCGATGTGGGTTTCGGGGATCATGGAAGGCCTGATGTGGCGCGAAGTGGATGCGAACGGCTTCCTCGTGAATGCCTTTGCCGATGCTGTGCGTGCGAAATTCCCGATGAACGTGGCCCGCGGTCTGGGCGGCGTCCTGTATCTCTCCGGTGCTTTGATCATGTGCTACAACCTCTGGGCCACTGTCGCCAAACAGCCGCGTGAAGCTGCTTTTGGTGCCGCAGTGCCCGCCGAATAAGGAGAGACAGATATGGGTCTTCTCGACAAACACGGCGTTATTGAAAAGAACGCCTCACTCCTTCTGATCGGCTCCTTCCTGGTCGTCACCATTGGCGGGATCGTCGAAATCGTTCCGCTCTTCTATCTGGAGAGCACAATCGAGAAGGTGGAAGGGGTGCGCCCCTACACGCCGCTCGAATTGAAGGGCCGCGATATCTACATCCGCGAGGGGTGCTACAACTGCCACAGCCAGATGATCCGTCCGATGCGCGACGAGGTCGAGCGCTACGGGCATTACTCGCTGGCGGCGGAATCGATGTATGATCACCCGTTCCAATGGGGGTCCAAACGCACAGGGCCGGATCTGGCCCGTGTCGGCGGGCGTTATTCGGATGCGTGGCATGTGGATCACCTGACGGATCCGCAATCGGTCGTGCCGGAATCGATCATGCCGAAATACGGGTTCTTGGCAAATGCGCGAATTGACGGCGAGTTCATCGCGGATTCGCTCAAAGCGAACGCGATGGTTGGCGTGCCCTATACCTCGGAGATGATCGAGCTGGCGCAGGCTGATTTCAAAGCCCAAACCGATCCGGATGGCGATTACGACGGCCTGCTGGAGCGCTATCCGGGGGCGAAAGTCTCTAACTTCGATGGCAAGCCGGGCATCACCGAGATGGATGCCTTGATCTCCTATCTCCAAGTCCTCGGGACGATGGTCGATTTCTCGACCTTCCAGCCCTTGGCAAGCCGGTAAGGGGCGCGCGATGGACTATCATATCTTGCGGGAATTCGCGGATAGCTGGGCGCTCTTGATGCTGTTTTGCATCTTCGTGGGCGTGGTCATCTGGGTGTTCCGCCCCGGTGTGCGCAAAATCCACGATGAGGTGGCCAGCATCCCCTTCCGCCATGAAGACAAGCCTGCCGTCCAATCCGCGCCCACCGCGCGGGTTGACCGCGGCACCACGTTGTAAGGAGGCGTGGAGATGAGCAAAAAACCAGTTGAGAAGAAGCAGCCTTCGACCACCGGCCACCAATGGGACGGCATCGAGGAGTTGAACAACCCGCTGCCGCGTTGGTGGCTCTGGACGTTTTATGCCTGTGTTGTCTGGGGCGTCGCCTATTCTATCGCGATGCCTGCTTGGCCGCTGATCAATGGCGCCACGCCGGGGATCCTCGGGAAATCGACGCGGGCGGATGTTGCGGCAGAGATCGCGCGCTATAATGCCGCCAATGGCCCGATTGAGACCAAACTCGCCTCCGTTGAGTTGACCGAGATCGCCTCCGATCCCGAGCTGAACGATTACGCGATGAATGCGGGGAAGGCCGTGTTCGCGACATGGTGCGCGCAGTGCCACGGCGCAGGCGCGCAGGGCAATTCGCGTCTCGGTTATCCGAACTTGATTGATGACGATTGGCTCTGGGGAGGCTCGATCGAGGATATCCACTTCACGATCACCCACGGCATCCGCAATACCGAAGACGAGGATGCACGTTTGTCGCAAATGCCTGCCTTCGGACGCGATGAGTTGCTGGAAAAAGCGCAGATCAACGAGGTCGTGCAATATGTTCAGCAGATCTCGGGGCAGGAGTTCGACGCGACGCTTGCCAGCGCGGGTGCGACCGTCTTCGCGGATAACTGTGCCTCGTGCCATGCGGATGACGGGACGGGGATGCGCGACTTGGGCGCGCCGAACCTGACCGATGCGATCTGGCTCTATGGCGGCGATACCGCCACCTTGACCGAGACCGTGACAAATGCGCGCTACGGGGTGATGCCGCATTGGAAAGACCGTCTGACGGAAGCGCAGATCCGCGCCGTGGCCACATATGTCCATGGCAGCGGCGGTGGCGAGTAACCCTTAAGGCGCACGACATCCGGAGGCCGCCTTTGGCCTCCGGCGGAAGCATCGGCACCCTGTCCTGTTCGCGCATATCTCGGGCGTGTCGATGCTTTCCTCTACCTTTCGCGCTTTCGGGGGAGTTCCTTCGAGAGCGCTTGAGGCGTGATGGGCCCTGCAATGGTCAAGGCAATGAGGGGCGCAAATATCGCCCTAAAATCAGGCCTTTTTGACGCATATCAAAGCGCCGCAGCAAGGTTCATAGAAGAAGCAATGTAACCGCCGTCGAGGGAGACTTGCCGTGAGTAGTACCGAACCCCAAGAGCAACTTTATGCCGCCCGCGAGCCGATTTTCCCGCGTCGGGTGAAGGGGCAATTCCGCACGCTCAAATGGTGGCTGCTGGCGATGATGCTGGGGATTTACTATGTCCTGCCGTGGATCCGTTGGGATCGCGGCCCCGCGCTGCCCGATCAGGCGGTGCTCTTGGATCTCGCCAACCGTCGGTTCTTCTTCTTCATGATCGAGATCTGGCCGCACGAGTTCTACTTCGTGGCGGGGCTTTTGATCATGGCGGGCTTGGGCCTGTTCCTCTTTACCTCCGCTCTGGGCCGCGTGTGGTGCGGCTATGCCTGTCCGCAAACGGTCTGGACGGATCTCTTTATCCTTGTGGAGCGCTGGGTTGAGGGCGACCGCAACGCCCGCATCCGGCTTTTGCGGCAGAAATGGAACGCGGAGAAAATCCGCAAGCGCCTCACGAAATGGGTGCTCTGGCTGTTGATCGGCATGGCAACTGGCGGGGCGTGGGTGTTTTACTTCACCGATGCGCCGACATTGCTCAGCAACCTCGCGCAGGGCACCGCACATCCCGCCGCCTATATCACCATCGTGGTGATGACGCTGACCACCTTCGCTTTTGGCGGTTTCGCGCGTGAGCAAATCTGTATCTACGCCTGCCCTTGGCCGCGGATCCAAGCCGCGATGATGGATGAGGATACGATCACCATCGCCTACCGCGAATGGCGCGGCGAGCCACGCGGTAAGCAAAGCGTTGAGACGAATGGCGATTGCATCGATTGCATGGCCTGCGTCAACGTCTGCCCGATGGGGATCGATATCCGCAACGGCCAACAGCTTGAATGTATCACCTGCGGGTTGTGTATCGATGCCTGCGACGAGGTGATGGATAAGATCGGCAAACCGCGCGGGTTGATCTCTTATCTCGCGCTCAAGGATGAGGCTATGGAACGGGCAGGGGGCCATCCGACGAAAATCTGGAAACACGTCTTCCGGATCCGCACGATGGTTTATTTCGCGCTCTGGTCAGGCATCGGCATCGGGCTTGTTGCGGCGTTGTTCTTGCGGTCTCCGATTGATTTTAACGTCACGCCGCTACGACAGCCGATCTATGTCACGCTATCGGATGGCGATATCCGCAACGCTTACGACATCCGCCTGCGCAACAAACAGGGCGAGGATGCGAATTTCCGGATCACCGTCGACTCGCAAGAACCGGTGCGGATGCAGTTGGAGGGCGAGACGGGCAACACGATCACCGTCGCGGCCGATAAGCTCAAAACCCAGCGCCTCTATGTGATCGCCCCCAAAGGCGCTAGCATGGCCCATGCCGAGCGGTCCGAGATCACGATCTGGATTGAGGATATTACCTCCAAAGTGCGGGTCAGCGAGAGCGCGGTCTTCAACGGTGATGGGCGATGATACGCAACCCGTCCGCAATCGCTCCCTCAGCCGCCCACCCGAAACAGAAAGGTGCCGCAATGGCTTCTCCGATCACCGGCTTTAAAGTCCTCATGTTCGCCGTCGCTGCCTTTGGCACGATCATCGCGGTGAATGTGTTTATGGCCTATAAGGCCGTGTCCACCTTCCCTGGCCTTGAGGTCGCGAATTCTTACGTCGCCTCGCAAACCTTCGACGCAGACCGCGCCGCGCAAGAGGCACTGGGTTGGAAGGTGGCGCAGGCCTATGACGGGCAAAACCTAACGCTGCAAATCCGTGATGCCGAGGGCGCGCCCGCACCCATCGCGAAGCTGGAGGTTCTGGTTGGGCGTAAAACCGAAGTGCGCGAGGATCAGCGCCCTGAGTTCCGCTTCGAGAATGGGGTATTCGTCGCACCTGTTGCTTTGGGCATGGGCGCGTGGCTCTTGCATATCGAGGCCCTCTCGTCCGACGGCACACGGTTCAAGCAACGGCTCGATTTCGTGGTGAAAGGCTAAGCCCGTGACTGACATCAGCGCACAGTATGATCCGCGCGAGGACCGCCCCTCCGCCTCGGCTTGCCCTGCGTGTATCGCCGCGCCGTCGGCGGTGGCAATTGCGCAGCGCGCCGCCCCGCGCGATGCGCGGATCATGCTGTCGCTGCCCACGGCCCATTGCGCGGTCTGCATTACCGATGTTGAGCGTGAACTTGCTCGCCAAACGGGGGTGCATTCCGCCCGCGTGAACCTGACCCTCAAGCGCGTCTCGATTGACGCGCGCCCCGATGTCACCCCTGCGCCGTTGATCGCAGCGCTGAAGGCCATCGGCTACGAGGCGCATGAGTTGGACCCCGCGCTGCTTTCCGCCACCGAGACTGACCGGCAGGGCCGCGATCTGCTGATGCGGATCGGGGTTTCGGGCTTCGCGATGATGAATATCATGCTGCTCTCGGTCGCGGTCTGGTCGGGTGCGGAGGCCGCGACACGCGATCTGTTCCACTGGATTTCCGCCGCGATTGCTCTGCCGACGGTGATCTTCGCGGGCAAACCCTTCTTCGCCTCCGCGTTTTCGTCGCTCAAGGCGGGCCGCCTCGGGATGGATGTGCCGATCTCGCTCGCGCTGATACTTGCCTCTGCGATTTCGGTCTTCGAGACGATGCATTCGGGCCATCACGCCTATTTCGATGCGGCGGTGATGCTCACCTTCTTCCTGCTCACGGGCCGCTATCTCGATTATCGCACCCGCGCCACTGCCCGATCCGCCGCTGAGGAACTCGCGGCGCTTGAGGCCCCGCGCGCGATCCGGCTGCATGAGGGCGGCGAGGAGGTCGTTCCGGTGGGCGATCTGCGCATCGGCGATTTGCTGATGATCCGCGCGGGCGCGCGAATCCCTGCCGATGGCGTGGTGGAGCGCGGCACCTCGGAAATCGACCGCTCGCTCCTGACGGGCGAGAGCCTTCCGGTGTTTGCGGGCCAAGGCGCGGTTCTTTCAGCGGGGGAATTGAATCTCACGGGGCCGCTCACCTTGCGCGTTACGGCGGCGGGGCGCGATAGCTCGCTGCACCGGATGGCCGATCTGGTTGCCGCCGCGGAGAGCGCGCGCAACAAATACACCTCGCTGGCCGAGCGCGCGGCGCGGTTCTATTCCCCCGCCGTGCATATTCTCTCGCTCGGGGCGTTTTTGGTCTGGATGTGGAAGACTGGCGGCGATGTGCGGTTCGCGGTCAATATCTCTGCGGCTGTGTTGATCATCACCTGCCCTTGCGCGCTGGGGCTGGCGGTGCCTGCGGTTGTCACCGCCGCTTCGGGCAAGCTGTTCCGCATGGGGCTTTTGATCAAGGATGGCACCGCGCTGGAGCGCCTTGCCGAGGTCGATACGGTTGTGTTCGATAAAACCGGTACGCTGACGATGGGCGCGCCGGAACCGGAGAACCTCGCGCGGCTGACGCCGGACGAGGCCGCCATCGCCAAGGCGCTGGCCTCCGCCTCGAGCCATCCGCTCGCGATGGCGCTTGCGCGCGCGATCCTTGCGGATCCCGCCCCGCTAATCGATCTGCGCGAAATTGCGGGCTACGGGGTTGAGGGCAAGCTGGGCGATCAGATCTGCCGCCTTGGCCGCACCAATTGGACAGGGGCGCCCGCGTCCGAGACCACGGCCACGTCGCTGAAAATCGGAACGGCGGCGCCGATCACCCTGACCTTCCACGACAGTCTGCGCCCCGGTGCGCAAGAAGCCGTGGCCGCGCTGCAAGCGCAGGGCAAGCGGGTGTTGTTGCTCTCGGGCGATGTCGCGCCCGCGGTGGAAGAGCTGGCGACCCGCCTCGCGATCCGCGAATGGCATGCAGGGCAATTGCCCGCGCAGAAATCGGGCCGGATCACCGAGATGGCAGCGCAGGGCGCTCGCGTGCTGATGGTGGGCGACGGGCTCAATGACACGGCAGCGCTCGCCTGCGCCCATGTCTCGATCTCGCCCGCCTCGGCGCTCGATGCTGCGCGGACAGCCTCCGATATCGTGCTTTTGGGCAATTCGCTGGCCCCTGTCGCGGAGGCGATCCGGATCTCAGTCAAAGCGCGCCGCCGCATCAAAGAAAACTTCGCGATCTCGCTGCTCTATAATCTGGTTGCCGTGCCAATCGCGCTGATGGGCTTTGCCACACCGCTGGCGGCAGCCTTGGCGATGTCGCTCAGTTCGATTACGGTCTCGCTGAACTCCCTCCGATTGAAGTGACGCCATGGAAATCCTCGCCTATCTGATTCCGATTTCGCTGCTCTTGGGCGGCGCTGGTTTGGCGGCGTTCTTCTGGGCGTTGAAATCGCGGCAATATGAGGATCCGAAGGGCGATGCGGAGCGGATCCTGCGCAAGGATTTCGATGATCACCCCGCGCCCTGAGGGGCCGCCGCTTTCAAACTAACACCGCATCGCAACCTTATGACGCAAAAGGCCGCCTCCGTTGGGAAGCGGCCATTGCCTGTGCCCGTCCGGAGCTAACGGAGGCGCAGTGGAGGTAGCATTGCCCTTTACGGGCCGACCAGTTCGCAAGGTTTCGAGCGCGCGGCGATCCGGCGGCAGGCCAGTTTGGCCCCGTCTTCGGTCATGCCGACGAAGCTCGCTTCAAACCCTGTCGGGCGACGGTTCACTTTGCGCAGTGCATCCCCCAAGGCATCACTTTCCATCAGCGCGGTTTGGACGAGGGCGCGCTGGGCGTTATATTCCGAGGTGTGCAGCCCGAGCTTGATCCCCCAATGGCGGCCGCCAGAGGTGGAGGCGCGAGCGATCACGACAGGATCTTCGCGCGGGGCCGCGGGGGAGGGGCCGACGGAGGCGAGAATCAGCGTCTCCGGCTGCGGCTTGGAGCTTTGCACGAAGCCGACAGCCGCAGGTGCCAGATCCACCGCAGCCGGGGCCACTGCTGCCGGAGATGTCGCGACTGCGGAGGCCAATTCCAATGTTTCGGGCTGGGGCGCTGTTGTCTGGATGCTGGCGGGCTTCGCCGTCGGAATGACAGGCGAGGCTTGGGACGCGGCCTCTGCCATCACCACAGGTGCCTCAGCGACCGGAGCGGCCTCTTTGCGCGGCGCGGCCATCGGGCGCGGGCTGACCTGCAGCGCATCAGGGGCTTCGGCCAAGACAATCGCGGGGGCCTCAGCGGCCTCAGCAGGCGTCGCGAGCGCAGCCGCCACGGCCTCTGTTGTGTCAGGCGCGGGCGTCTTCGGGGTCTGCGCGAGGGCAACTGCGGCCATGATCGCATCTGTGTCGGTTTCGGGCAGGGCGATCGTCGGGCGCGCTGCGGGGCGCGGGCTCACCACAAGGGCGGCTCCTGCAACGCGGATGGTTTTCGCTGAACTTCCGGGGGCGGGGGCACCGCTAGGCGCTTCGGCCAGATATTGCGGCGGCTGCGGTTTTTCCTCACGGACATTGCCGGGCGCGCGGCCAAAGCCGAGATCCAGCAATTCCGCCACTTTCGCGTTGCGTTGCGCGGTGGAGGTACCGCCGAAGACCGTTGCGATGATCCGTTTGTTGCCGCGCTTGGCCGAGCCGACAAGGTTGAACCCTGCCGCCGAGGTATAGCCGGTTTTGATCCCGTCCGCGCCATCATAGGCATCGAGGAAGCGGCGATTGGTCGAATAGACTTTGCCAATCCCGACATCCGCCGAGCGGCGCGAGAAGATGTTATAATACTGAGGGAAGTCGTAGAACAGATGACGCCCCATCACGGTCATGTCGCGGGCGGTCGAGAGGTGCCCCGTGCGCGTCAGCCCGTTGGCGTTTTTAAATGTGGTGTTGCTCATCCCGAGTTGTCTGGCCATCGCGGTCATCCGCTCTGCCCATTTTTCCTCGTTTCCGGCGATGCCATCGCCGATGGCCGAGGCCGCGTCATTCGCGGATTTTACGGCGGCGGCGCGGATCAGGTAGCGCAGGGCGATTTTCTGACCCGCTTTGAGGCCGAGCCGCGAGGGCGGTTGTGCTGCGGCGTTCTTCGAGACGGTGATCTGAGTGTCGAGCGTGACTTCGCCGCGTTCAATCGCTTGGAAGGCGAGATAGAGCGTCATCATCTTGGTCAGAGAGGCAGGATGCAGTCGCGTATCGGCGTTTTTGGAGTAAAGAACTTCTCCGGTTCGGGCATCCATCACCAGCGCCGCGTAGGGAGCTGCCTGCGCCACCATCGGCGCGAGAAAGAGTGCGATTGCCAAAAGCCCAAAACGGACCCGACGCGCTAGCGTGGTCACGACCATGATCTTTTCCTGCCTCGATTGGCCCCGATTTTTGTAGGGCTCTAGAACTGCTTTCTTTCAGCGTAACACGGGCGCGTGAGGGAGAAAACACCAATATTTCAAAGTGTTTCGCCGCGACCTTCACGCAACAGTTAGCCCTGTTTGCGCTGCATCTAGTGGGGTTCCTATTCCGTTCTCTCTAGATTTCGCGGCATTGGGCGCGACGGCCCTCGTAAGCCTGCCTTCGTTCAGCAAAAATGGGAACGCAGCGCACCGGAATCGCGCCCGCGCTGTGCGAAGATCCGCCGATGGGCCGTTAGCTGTGTTCGATCCGTTCGACGAGGGGGCTCAGCGCGCCAAGATCAGGGATCTCGTGAAAGCGCGTCTCGCCTTCGGGCGCATCGGCCGCCTCCAGCGCCCAGCCCAGATCGGCGGGAACAAAGACGCCGTGGCCGCCCGCGCCGATCATCGGTAGCACATCGGATTTCATCGAATTGCCGACCATCAGCCCTTCCGCCGCCCCCGTGCCATGCGCCGCAAAGATCCGGTCATAGATCGGCACTTGCTTATCCGAGACGATCTCCACCGCGTTGAACATATCGCCCAGACCCGATTGCGCCAGTTTGCGTTCTTGATCCAAAAGATCGCCCTTGGTGATCAGCACGATCTTATGGCTGCGGGCGAGGGCCTCCACCGCGTCGCCCGCGCCAGGCAGGAGTTCGACCGGGTGGCGGAGCATTTCGCGCCCTGCGGCCATGATATCGGCAATCACCGAGGCGGGCACGCGACCGCCAGAGACCTCAATGGCGGTTTCGATCATCGAGAGGGTGAAGCCCTTAATGCCGAACCCGTAATGGCCGAGATTACGGCGCTCTGCGGCCAACAGCCGTGCGGCGAGATCATCACCCTCCGAATAGGGGGCGAGGAGATCGAACACATAGTGTTGGGTCAGGTGGAAAAACCGCTCGTTGTGCCAAAGCGTATCATCCGCATCGAATCCAATCGTCGTAATTCGCGCCATGGCACCGTGTTCCTCGTTTAAATTTGTCTGCGGGCCGCCCGTAAGCCTCTAAGCCGCATCTGCATTCTGCGCCCTGTGTGGGGGTGCATCCTCGCGGGCAATCTTGCGCAAAATGCGCGGCGGGGCAATCATTGCGATCAAACGCTAGGCATTCGCCCTGCAATCGGATAGCCATGCGCCCTTCGGGGTTTTAATGTCGTTAGAAAATCCTATATTCGCTGCTCGAACCTTTTGATTCCGCTCAATCACGGAGCCTGCCTTGCGTCAGCCCGATATCATGATGAACGATGATGATACGCCCGAGGGGGATCTCGGCATCGCGCTCAAGACGCGGCCCAAATCCAAGCGTCCGCCGATGTATAAGGTGATGCTGCTCAATGATGACTACACGCCGATGGAGTTCGTGATCCATATTCTGGAGCGGTTCTTCGGCCTCGATCATGCGCATGCGTTCGAGATTATGCTGACGGTACACAAAAAAGGCCTCGCAGTGGTCGGCGTCTTCTCTTATGAGATCGCCGAAACCAAGGTCGCGCAGGTTATGGACAGCGCGCGGCGCAACCAACATCCTTTGCAATGCACCATGGAAAAGGAGTGAGGGCCTCGCGCCCCGCCCGACATGACCCATCCTCGTATCTCACTCGCGCTTGACGCATTCGATCCGTTGCCCGCAGGCCAGATTCTCGTTCTGGGTGCGCGCGAAACGGATGATCTTTCCGATCTGCCGCGCGCACAGCTCACGTTGATCCAAGGCTTCGCGCCCGATCATGCGGCGCTCAATGTGCGCGGGTTTGACGTGCACCCCACTCTGGACGCGCTGGATCCGGCAGGTTCTTTCGGCTCGGCGTTGATTTTTTTGCCGCGCTCGAAAACCCAAGCCCGCGCGATGATCGCGGAGGCCCGTGCCCGCACGCAAGGGCCAATCTGGATCGACGGCGCGAAAACCGACGGGATCGATTCGATCCTGAAGGATATGCGGTCGGTGGGTGAGACCGCGCCGCCCGTTTCCAAAGCCCATGGCAAGATTTTTGCCGCACGGCCCAGCAGCGATCTGGCGCAATGGCTGCCGGCTGAGACCTCCCCCGCTGAGGGGTTTGTCACCCGTCCGGGTGTGTTCTCGGAAGGCAAAGTGGATCGTGGATCGCAGTTGCTTGCCGCCGTCTTGCCGCCGAAACTTCCCTCGCGTGTCGCCGATCTGGGCGCGGGCTGGGGCTGGCTTTCGGCGCAGATTCTGGCCGTGCGCGGCGTAGAGGAGCTGCATCTGATCGAGGCGGATCACACCGCGTTGGACTGTGCCCGTCGCAACATCACCGATCCGCGTGCGCAGTTCCATTGGGCCGATGCGACAACGATCAGTTTCGATCATCGCTTTGGCGCGGTGGTGATGAACCCGCCGTTCCACACGACGCGCGATGCCGATCCGGCCTTGGGCGGTGCGTTCATCCGCGCGGCGGCGAAGCTCCTTTCCCTGTCGGGCAGCCTCTATATGGTCGCCAATCGCCATCTGCCCTATGAGACCGTGCTGCGCAGCCAGTTCAAAGAGGTTGAGGAGCTATTCGCGCCGCAAGCTTCCGGCGCGCGCGGCCCCGATGGGGCGTTCAAACTCTTCCGTGCCGCCAAACCCGTCATCGGCCGCTAAGCGCGCCAAGCATCGAGGTCTGCCATGTCACTTTCTATTTCCGGTAAAACTGCCATCGTTACGGGCGCGGCCCATGGGATCGGCGCCTGTATCGCGCGGCATTTCGTAGATCGCGGCGCGAATGTCATGTTCGCCGATATTGATGATGCCAAGCTCTGTGCCGATGTGGGCGAGGATGCTGCCAATGAGGGGCCCGTGCGCTATTTCGCGGGGGATCTGTGCCAGAAGCTGACGATCAACAACCTGATCTCGGCGACAATCGACGCCTTTGACCGGATTGATATTCTCGTGAACGCCTCGCGCTGCTTCGCGGTGAGTGATCCGCTCAGCGTTGAGGATGACCTGCTCGATAAAATGCTGCGCCAAAACCTGACCTCTGGGCTGCGCCTGTCGCAGATGGTGGCCAAGCGGATGATTTCGCAGGCCGAGAAAGAGGGCCGCGAAGAGGGCGAGGCGATTGGGTCGATCATCAACCTGTCCTCTATCGCCGCCCAACGCAGCCAGCCCGAGTTGCTGGCCTATTCCATCGCCTGCGCCGCGCAGGATCAGGCCACGCGCTCGCTCGCGCTGGCGCTGGCACCTAAGGGCATTCGCGTGAATGCGGTGGCGATGGGCTCGGTGATGTCGGCCTCGCTGCAAGGCGCGCTGCGCGAGAATGGCGATCTGCGGGATGCGATTTTGGAGGCGACCCCGCTCGGCCGGATCGCCGCAGGGCAGGAGATGGTCGAAGCGGTGCAATTCCTCGCCTCCTCCGGCTCCGGCTTTATGACGGGCCAGATCATGACGGTGGACGGCGGGCGCTCCTTGATGGATGCGGTGAAGGTTCCGGCGTTCTAATCGCTTAGCCTTCTTTCTCCTCGGGGAACTCGATCCGGCATTGTGCGACGGCAGCATCCATCGGCGCGCGCTGCTTTACGAGACGCGCCTTGAGCACACCCAATTCCGCTCGCGCGACCTCTGCATCCACCGGAACGCGGCGGGTGACGGTGACATCATATTCGTCAAGGCACAGGCGCGGGCGCTCGCCTTTCGCGCCGCCGCAGCGCACCCAACGGGTACGGGTGACATCTTCCTCTACGAGCGAATAGCCGCGCGCGAGATCCTGTTCCAGCGTGGTGACCCGCTTGTAGGTGATGCGATAATCGCGCGTCTCGCGGTTCACGCAGCGCTGCTGCGGTGTGGCGCAGGCGGCCAGCAAGGATAGCCCGATCAGCCCTGTGAGAATTCGCATGGTTCCTCCGGTTTCGCTGCGGTCAAAAGGACAGCGCAGCCATACCTTAATCCCCTGCGGCAAAAACGCAATTCACGACCCTGCCAAGGCCTGCTAGAGACGGATCAAAGAAGGAGCCTGCCATGACCGATCACGCCACCCGAACTGCTGCCTCAGGGATGGGCAATTTCGACGCTGAAAAAGCCCGCGCGGCTGCGTGGTTCTCCGAGTTGCGCGATCAGATCGTGGCGGCTTTCGAGGCGCTTGAGGACAGTCAGACCACCGGCCCGCACGCGGATCTCCCTGCGGGGCGGTTCGAGGTGACGCCGACCACCCGCACGGGCGCGGACGGCGAGGATCAGGGCGGCGGCAAGATGTCGGTGATGCGCGGCGGGCGGGTGTTCGAGAAGGTCGGGGTGAATATCTCCACCGTCTGGGGCACGCTCGCGCCGCGCGCTCAAAAGGCGATGGCGGCGCGCGGGGTGCCGGGGATGGAGGCCGATCCGCGGTTCTGGGCGGCGGGGATCTCCCTCGTGGCGCATATGCAAAACCCCCATACCCCCGCCGTGCATATGAACACGCGGATGTTCTGGACACCGCATGCGTGGTGGTTCGGCGGCGGCGCGGATCTCAACCCCTGCCTTGAATATTCCGAGGACACGGCCGATTTCCACGCGCAATTGCAGCGCGCCTGCGATGCGCATGACGAAGGCTATTACCCGAAGTTCAAAGCCTGGGCGGATGAGTATTTCTTTATCCCGCACCGCAACCGTGCGCGTGGCGTGGGCGGGATTTTCTATGACGATCTGAACACCGGCGATTGGGAGGCGGATTTCGCCTTCACCCGCGATGTCGGCGCGGCGTTCTTGCCTGCGTTCGTCCCCGTGACTGAACGCCGTCGCGATACGCCTTGGACGGAGGCCGACCGCGAGACCCAAGCCCGCCATCGCGGCCTCTATGCGGAATATAACCTTGTCTATGATCGCGGCACGAAATTCGGGCTGGAGACGGGCCATAACGCCGATGCGGTGTTGATGAGCCTGCCGCCCGTCGCGAAATGGTATTGAGGCGGTGCTGCTCGAGGCGCTGACACTTGAGACCCTGCTCGCATTTGCGGTGACCTCGGCGCTGATCGAGATGACGCCCGGCCCGAATATGGCCTATCTCGCGCTGGTCGCGGCTACGGAAGGCCGTCGTGCGGGTTATGCGGCGGTGGCGGGCGTGGCGCTGGGGCTTGCCGTGGTTGGCGGCTTGGCGGCGGTTGGTCTTGCTGCGTTGATATCCTCCTCGGAACTTGCCTATCAAACGCTGCGTTGGGGCGGGGTGGTCTACTTGCTCTGGCTGGCGTGGGATGGGTGGTCCGGCTCTGCCGAGGAGATCGAACACGCGCCGCTTGGCTCGACCCTCTGGCGTTACTTCCGGCGCGGGCTGATCACCAATCTTTTGAATCCAAAAGCGGCGGTGTTTTACGTGGCGGTATTGCCGAGTTTCCTGCCGGACACTGCCGACCTGCCGCAGACACTCACACTCTCCGCGATTTATGTCGCTGTGGCGACGGCGATCCACCTCGCGATTGTCACGCTGGCGGGTGCGGCGCAGGCGTTTTTTGACGATCCGGTTTTGGAGCGTCGCCTGCGCCGAGTGCTCTCGCTGGGCTTGGCGCTTGTGGCGCTTTGGTTCGCCGTCAAAACCGCGCGATAACCCTCAGGCGGGCCGTTTCAGGCGCGCTCATCCTTCGGCGATCCCATCACGATATAGCTGGTAATCGCGTTGACCTGCGGGAGTGTGCCCAGCACCTCGGTGTGAAAATGCTTGTAGCTCGCCAGATCGCGCGTCTCGACCCTCAGCAGATATTCGATTGTGCCCGTCACATTATGGCATTCTCGGACTTCAGGGGTTTGGGCCATGGCCCGCTCAAAAGCATCCTGTGCGGATTTGGTGTGGAGCGAAAGGCCGACGGCAAGATAGGCGATGAACCCGCCGCCGCGCGCCTCGGGCGCGACCACTGCACGGTAGCCTTTAATGATGCCGCGCCGCTCCATCTCTTGCACGCGGCGCAAGCAGGCCGAGGGCGACAATCCAACGCGTTCCGCGAGATCCATATTCGGGATGCGCCCGTCGCGCTCGAGTATCCGCAATATCCGCGCGTTGATGCTGTCAACTTCGATCATATATTGTGATTTTCCTGATATGGCGCGCGATATCGCTTACACATTGCGTAAAGAGTGGCATATATCTGCGCCATGCTCAATCTTCAGATCCTTACCGCCCTCGTCTCGTTCTCCTTCGTGTCCTCGATCACGCCGGGGCCGAATAACCTCATGCTGATGACATCGGGCGCGAATTTCGGATTCCGCCGCACAGGCCCGCATATGCTGGGCGTGGCGCTCGGGTTTGCGCTGATGGTGGCGCTGGTCGGGTTCGGGGTTGCGCAGGTGTTTATCGCGCATCCGCTCGCGCGCCGAGTTTTGGCGGTGCTGTCGGTTCTCTATATGCTCTGGCTTGCGTGGAAGATCACCCGCGCCTCCGCACCCTCCGCCCGTGAGGTCGCGCGCCCGATGACCTTCTTGCAAGCGGCCGCATTCCAATGGGTGAACCCGAAGGCTTGGGCGATGGCGATCACGGCTGTGACGGTCTACGCAGCGCTTGGCCCGTTGATGGTCGGTCTCGTGTTTGGCGCGGTCACAATTCCTTGCGTCGCGATCTGGGTGGTGCTGGGGCAGGGGGTGGCGCGCTGGCTCAGCGACCCCCGTCGCCTCAAGCTCTTCAATTACAGCATGGCAGCTATGCTCATTCTTTCGCTCGCCCCTGTGCTAGAGCTTGCAAAATAAGGCTATACAGCGCGGGCTTTTACCGCTATTGGGGCTGCTTCCTTAAATTCGAAAGTGATACCCCCCATGAGCAATCTCGACCGCGTGCATCCGGCCCTCGCCGACGGCATCCGTGCCAAAGGCTACGAGAGCCTGACTCCGGTGCAAGAGGCGGTGCTCGATCCTGAGATTGCCAATGCGGACCTTCTCGTTTCTGCCCAAACCGGCTCCGGTAAAACCGTCGCCTTCGGCCTTGCCATGGCCGAGAACCTGCTGGAGGGCGCAGCCTTCGCCTTCGCAGATATCCCGCGCGCCCTGATCATTGCGCCCACGCGCGAGCTGGCGATGCAAGTTCAACGCGAGCTGCAGTGGCTCTACGGCCCGACAGGCGCTGTTATTGCTGGCGCTGTTGGCGGTATGGATGCGCGCGCTGAGCGTCGCGCTCTGGAACGCGGTGCGCATATCGTTGTCGGCACGCCGGGCCGGATCTGCGATCACATGCGCCGTGGCGCGCTCGATCTCTCCGCGCTGCGCGTGGCGGTGCTCGATGAGGCCGATGAGATGCTGGATCTGGGCTTCCGAGAAGACCTCGAGTTTATCCTTGAGGCGGCCCCGTCGGATCGCCGTACGCTGATGTTCTCGGCAACCGTGTCGAAAGATATCGCCCGTCTGGCGGGTGAATTCCAGAAAGACGCGCACCGGATCTCGACCGTTTCGGCACAGACCCAACACTCCGATATCGAATACCGCGCTTTGCTGGTCGATAATGCGGATAAAGAAAATGCGATCGTGAACGTGCTGCGCTTCTATGAAGCCCCCACCGCGATCGTCTTCTGCTCGACTCGTGCAATGGTCACGCATTTGACCACTCGTTTCCTTAACCGTGGGTTCTCGGTTGTGGCCCTTTCGGGTGAATTGTCGCAGGACGAGCGTTCGCGCGCCCTGCAGATGATGCGCGATGGCCGTGCGCGTGTGTGTATCGCGACTGACGTTGCTGCCCGCGGGATCGACCTTCCGGGGTTGGAACTCGTGGTCCATGCCGATCTTCCGGTGAACAAGGAAGCGCTGTTGCACCGCTCCGGCCGGACAGGCCGCGCGGGCTCCAAAGGGGTCTCGGCGATCATCGTGCCGATGCGCGAGCGCAAAAAGGCCGAGCGTCTGCTGGGCTTTGCAAAAATCACCGCAAACTGGGCCTCGGCCCCGTCGGCGGAAGAGGTCTCGACTCGCGACGTGGAGCGTTTGCTCTCCGATCCGCTGCTGACGAAACCGGTGACCGAGGACGAGAAAGAGCTCGTCGCGCGCCTGCTCTCGACTTATGACGCGGAAGCCCTTGCGGGTGCCGTGATGCGTCAGTTCCTTGCGCAGCGTTCGGCCCCGGAAGATCTGAACCAGATCAATGTGGACGGCGCACCGCAGCCGCGCCGCGAGTTCGGCCCGAGCCTGTTCGTCAAGCTCTCCGTTGGCCATGCGGGCCGTGCGGATCCGCGTTGGCTGCTGCCGATGCTGTGCCGCGCAGGCGATATGTCGCGCCGCGACATTGGCGCGATCCGGATCTTTGAAGAGCATACATTCGCACAGATCCATGATGACGCGCGGGCGAAATTCCTCGCGGGGATTGGTGCTGGCAAAGAGCTGGAAGACGGTATCAAGGTTGAAGTGCTGGATGGTGAACCCGAAGGCATGAACGGCCCGAGCCCGCGGCCTGCGCGCTGGGATAGCAAGCCTGCTGGCGGCGGGTATGACAAGAAGCCGAAGCGTGATTTTGGCGATAAGCCGAAGCGCGATTACGGCGACAAGCCTGCCTACGGTGATAAGCCGAAGCGCGACTATGGTGACAAGCCTGCTTACGGCGACAAGCCGAAGCGTGATTACGGCGACAAGCCTGCTTACGGTGATAAGCCGAAACGCGATTACGGCGACAAGCCCGCCTACGGTGACAAGCCAAAACGCGACTATGGCGATAAACCGAAACCGGCTTACGGCGACAAGCCAGCCTATGCAGGCAAGCCGAAACCGGCGGGCAAGCCCGCAGGCGCTGGCGGCGACAAGCCTTGGGCGAAAAAAGGCGGCCACGGCGCGCCTGCTGCTGGAGCCAAGCCTGCCAAATACGGCAAGCCGGGTGCAAAGACTAAGCCGAAGGGCTGGGCATAAGCCCCGGCCGCCTTCGGGCGGCTGACTTAACGATCCAAAAAAAGGGGGCCTCTCGGCCCCCTTTTTCATCTGTGACTGTGGCGCTTTGGAGCGCAGGCGCGCGGCTTAGCCCTTGCGCACTGTCTCGATCATCAGCGCCACGTTTTCGGGATCCGCATCGGGTGTGATGCCATGGCCGAGGTTGAAGATATGCGGCCCGCTCTTGAAGGCGCGCACCACCTCCTGCGTCGCCTCCACCAGCGCCGCCCCGCCCGTCACCATATGGCGCGGATCGAGGTTGCCCTGCACGCAGCCATCTTTTTGCACATTCGCCGCCGCCCATTGCGCGGAGATCGAATTGTCGATGGCCACGCAATCCGCGCCCGTCTTCTTGGCAAAGCCCACATAGCCCGCGCCGGCTTCACGCGGGAAGGCGATGATCGGCAGGTTCGGATACCGCGCCTTAAGGGCCTTGATGATCTTGATCGTCGGCTGCACCGCGAAATCATCGAAATCCGCGCCTTTCAGCGATCCTGCCCAGCTATCGAAGAGCTTGACGACTTCCGCCCCTGCCTCGACCTGCATCGCGAGATATTCAATCGTCGCCTCGGTGATCAGGTCAATCAGCGCGCTAAACGTCTCGCGGTCCTGCGCTTTGAGGAGATGCGCAGGGCCCTGATCCTTGGTGCCTTGGCCCGCGATCATATAGGTCGCCACCGTCCACGGCGCGCCCGCAAAGCCGATCAGCGTCGTCTCCTTGGGGAGGGCCTCTGCAAGGCGCTTCACGGTCTCATAGACCGGCGCGAGATGGCTGTGAATATCATCCTTGCCTTTGAGCTTCTTGAGGCCCTCGGCAGAGGTGATCGTGGAGAGGCGCGGGCCTTCACCGGTCACAAACCACAGATCCGCGCCGAGGGCTTGCGGGATCAGCAAAATATCGGCGAACAGGATCGCGGCATCGAACCCGTAGCGACGGATCGGCTGCAAGGTGACTTCGCAGGCCAGTTCGGGGTTGTAGCAGAGCGACAGGAAATCCCCCGCCTGCGCCCGTGTGGCGCGGTATTCCGGCAGGTAGCGCCCCGCCTGACGCATCATCCAAATCGGCGGTGTCGGCAGCACCTCGCCCTTGAGCGCGCGCAGGATCGTTTTCTCGGTCATCGGGATCTCCTTCATTCCCCCCTTCATCGCGGCCTGCGGCGCGATGTCAACCCACTCGCGCTTGCAAGGGCCAGTTGTCGCAGCTAATCAAGGCATATGAAACACATGCCCACGCCCCAATCCCCGCTGAAAATCGGCACACGCGGCTCGCCTCTGGCGCTCGCGCAGGCCTATGAGACCCGCGCCCGCCTGATGCGCGAACATGGTCTGGTTGAAGAGTCGATGGAAATCGTCGTGATCAAAACGACGGGTGACCGCGTTCTGGATCGCCCGCTCAAGGAAATCGGCGGCAAGGGCTTGTTCACCCGCGAGATCGAAGAGGCGATGCTCTCCGGCGAGATCGATATCGCGGTGCATTCGATGAAGGATATGCCGACGATCCAACCGCAGGGGCTCGCGCTTGATTGCTTCTTGCCACGCGAGGATCCGCGCGATGCTTTCGTCTCGGAAAAATACGAGCGGCTGAGTGATCTGCCCGCGGGCGCCGTGGTTGGCACCTCGAGCCTGCGCCGCCGCGCGCAGGTGGCGCATGTGCGCCCCGATCTGAAAATCGTCGAATTTCGGGGCAATGTGCAAACCCGCCTGCAAAAACTCGCAGATGGGGTGGCGGATGCGACCTTCCTCGCGATGGCGGGGCTGAACCGTTTGGGCCGCCCCGAAGTGGCGCGCTCCGCGATTGAGGTCACCGAGATGCTTCCCGCGGTGGCGCAAGGCGCAATCGGGATCGAGCGGCGCGCGGATGATGTGCGCGCAGCGCTCTTGCTCGCGGCGATCCAGGACGTGCCGACCTCTAACCGGCTGATGGCCGAGCGCGCGTTCTTGGCGGAGTTGGATGGCTCTTGCGAGACGCCGATTGCCGCGCTGGCGATATTGGACGGCACGCAGGTCTGGCTGCGCGGTCAGATTCTGGCGACGGATGGGTCGGTCGCCTATGCGGGCGAGCGTCGCGGCCAGATCGCCCAAGGGGGCGTCTTGGGCGAAGATCTCGCGCGGGAGTTGTTGGCGCAGGCGGGCGAGGGGTTCTTCACCCACCGCTAAGCCAGAGGGCGCGTTGCCCGTTTCCACAGAGCTAAAATATCCCCGCCGGAGGCATGTCCTTTCGGCGGGAACCCGCGCAGGGCTGGGGCACACCGCCGCCCGTCACCACGCCATACTTCCCCGATCGGCATCCGCCCGCTATCAGGGGTAAAACCGCAGGAGCGCGCCATGCACATCCCCCGATTTTCTCGCAGCCCGAATCCCATGGCGGATACGCCTGCCGCGCCGTCACGTAGATACGTTCTTGGGCTCGCGCTTGGGGGGCTTACGATTTTGGCGGGCTGCGGTGGTGGCGGCGATAGCGCATTGGGCGGTCACGGCCCGCAAAACCCGCCTCTACACACCAATGAGACGCCCGAGCTGCGGATGTTGATCAACAAATGGGCCGATCACTACGAGGTGCCGCGCAGCCTTGTGCATCGCTCCATTCAGCGCGAGAGCCATTACCGCACGGACGCGCGCAACGGGCCCTATTACGGCCTGATGCAGATCATGCCGCAAACCGCGCGCACCATGGGCCATCGCGGTCCTGCGAGTGAGCTTTTGAACCCTGACATCCATCTTAAATACGCGGTGAAATACCTGCGCGGCGCGTGGCTTTTGTCGCATGGCTCGGAAGATCGGGCGATCAGCTGGTATGCGAAGGGCTATTACTACGAGGCCAAGCGGCGCGGGATGTTGGAGGAAACGGGGCTGCGCAGCTAGTGCCCATCGCGCTGGATGCTGCGGCGTGCCGGTTGCGGCGGGGGTGATTTCCTCTTAGGCCTTGAGAGGTCACAGCAGAAAAGGGCGCTATTCATGAAAATCTGGGGCCGCGAAAACTCGACCAATGTTCGAAAAGTTCTGTGGTGCGCCGAAGAACTCGGCCTCACCTATGAGCATATCCCTGCTGGCGGCGCCTTTGGCCTTGTCGCCTCGCCGGCCTATAAAGCGCTGAACCCGAATGGGCTGGTGCCCTGCCTTGAAGATGGCGATCTGGTCATGTGGGAATCGAACGCGATTGTGCGCTATCTCGCGCGGCGCTACGGGGCAGAGCCCTTCGCGCCGAGCGATCCCGGCCTCTGGGCGATGGGCGATAAGTGGATGGATTGGGCCTCGTTCTCCTTCGCGGCGCCGTTTCGGGATGTGTTTTGGAACCTCGTGCGCGTGGCGCCCGAAGCCCGCGACACAGCCGCCATCGCGCGCGGTGCGGAAGATTGCACGCGGCTGATGACGATGGCGGATGCGGCACTGGCCGAGACGCCTTGGCTTTCGGGCGAGGCTTTCGGCATTGGCGATATTCCGTTGGGATGCATTGCCTATGCGTGGTTCTCGCTGCCGATTGAACGCCCGAGCCTCCCACATCTTGAGGGCTGGTATGCGCGGCTTACGGATCGCCCTGCCTACCGCAAAGCGGTGATGACGCCTTTGACGTGACCGATTTGGTTTGACTATGTGCCTGCGGGCATAGGGTCCGCCCCGATAAAATAAGGGGGCCGCGAAGGCCCCCTTTGAGTTCGGTATAGCTGACCGCTGCGGATTACGCGGCGACAGCCTCAGCGGGTTCTTTTGCGCCCGTCATGAAGGCCACGGCATCGGACATCGTATATTGCTTAGGGTCGATGACGCAGAGGCGTTTGCCGAGGCGGTGGATATGGATCCGGTCGGCGATCTCGAACACATGCGGCATATTGTGCGAGATCAGGATGATCGACACCCCGCGCGAGCGCACGTCTTGGATCAGTTCCAGCACGCGGCGGGATTCCTTCACCCCGAGCGCCGCTGTTGGCTCATCAAGGATGATGACCTTGGAGCCGAAGGCCGCCGCGCGGGCCACAGCCACGCCTTGGCGTTGGCCGCCCGAAAGCGTCTCGACCTGTTGATCGATGTTCTGGATCGTCATCAGGCCCAGCTCGGAGAGTTTTGCCCGAGCAAACTCGCGCATTTTGTCGTGGTCGAGCGCGCGGAACACCGAGCCCATGATGCCGGGCTTCAGCAATTCGCGGCCCATGAACATATTGTCCACGATGGAGAGGGCAGGGGAGAGGGCGAGGGTTTGGTAAACCGTCGCCAGCCCCGCATCCTGCGCATGAAGCGGCGAGGCGAATTGCACCTGCTTGCCCTCCAGCTCGATCACGCCCTCGTCCGGCTGAACCGCGCCCGAGAGCGCCTTGATCAGCGAGGATTTGCCCGCACCGTTATCGCCGATCACCGCGAGGATCTCCCCCGGCATCAGATCGAAATCGCAGCGGTCCAGCGCGGTGACTTTGCCATAGCGTTTGGTCAGGCCGCGTGCCGTGAGAATGGGTTGGGTCATGCCGAAACCTTTCTGATCCATTGGTCGATGGCGACCGCGAGAATGATGAGCCAGCCGATTGCGAAGACCTGCCAGAGCACGTCGACGCCCGCCAGACGCAGGCCCGATTGGAACACGCCCACGATCAGCGCGCCGAACAGTGCCCCCATGATCGAGCCGCGCCCGCCGAAGAGGGAGATCCCGCCGATCACGACAGCGGTGATGGATTGCAGGTTGCCGTCATAGAAGGCCTGTGGCGAGATCGAGCCGACGCGGCCAATCGAGGCCCAAGCCGCGACGGAGCAGATGAACCCTGCCAGCATATAGACGGAGAGAAGCGTGCGATCCGCCCGGATGCCTGCGAGCTCTGCGGCTTCCTTGTCATCGCCCACGGCGTAGACATGGCGGCCCCAAGGCGTCTTGTTGAGCATATACCAAAGCACGGCGAAAACGACGATCATCAGGATCGAGCCGTAGGTGATATTCGCCCCACCGATCTTGATGCTATGGCCGAAGAATTTCAGCAGCGGCGCATTGGCGTCAATATCTTGCGAGCGGATGGATTGCGCGCCTGAGAGGTAAAGGGTGAGCGCGTAGAAGATCGACCATGTGCCCAGCGTCGTGATGAAGGGCGGCAGTTTAACGCGGGTCACGAGGATGCCGTTGAAGAAGCCCGCACCCGTGCCGCCGATGAAGGAGACCAGTAGCGCGAGCGGGGCGGGCAGGCCCATATAGACGCCCAGATTGCCAGAGATCACCGCCATCAGCACCATGATCGCCGCGACCGAGAGATCAATCCCCGAGGTCAGCACGATCAGCGATTGCGCCGCGGCCAGCATCCCGATGATCGACACCTGTTGCATGATGAGCGACAGGTTGAAGGCGGAGAAGAACTTGCCGCCCGCGATCACACCAAAGATCGCAATCGCCGCGACCAGCACGATGATCGGCACCAAGGTCGGATTGCCATGTAGCAGATGCTGCAGCCGCTCAATCGGCGCTTTGCGATGCTCGAAGGCTGCGACACGGGTATCGCTGGCCCCAAGAACTTGTTCGAAATCTTGACCCTTTTGGGCCGGAGGTGTCTCGCTCATCTGAGGTTCCTGAGATCATGGCCCAGAGCGTTGGTGCGAAGCGAAATTGCCGCAGCAAGCACTTGGGCGGAATGCAAAGGGAGGTGGCAGGGCCACCTCCCCCTATCTTTTAGCCTAGGCTTAGCCCCAGCACTTCTTCAAAGCTTCTTCCGAAGTGATCGACGGGATGCCCTCAACAGGTTTATCCGTGACCAGCTCGACGCCGGTGTTGGTGAAATCGAGGCCATCGGTCGCCATCGGCTTTTCGCCGGTGTCCGCAAAGGTCTTGATCGCTTCGATCCCCATCGACGCCATCAGCAGCGGGAATTGCATCGAGGTCGCGCCAATCACGCCCTCCTTGACGTTCTGCACGCCGGGGCAACCGCCATCGACCGATACGATCAGCGCCTGATCTTCGAGACCGGCTGCTTTGAGCGCCTCATAGGCGCCTGCCGCTGCGGGTTCGTTGATCGTGTAGACCACGTTCACGCCGCTGTCTTTTTGCAGCAGGTTTTCCATCGCGGTGCGGCCGCCTTCTTCATTGCCGTTGGTCACATCGTTGCCAACGATCCGCGCATCATCTTCGTCGCCCATTTTCTTGGGGTCTTTGATGTCCACGCCGAAGCCTTTGAGGAAGCCGTTGTCGCGCAGGTAGTCGACCGAGATTTGCGACGGGTTCAGATCGAGCAGCGCGATTTTCGCGCCCGAGGTATCGCCCATCGTCGCTGCCGCCCATTGGCCGATCAGGTCGCCCGCGAGGAAGTTATCGGTCGCGAAGGTCGCATCGGCGGCGTCAACTGGCTCGAACGGGGTGTCGAGCGCGATCACCAGAACACCTGCTTCGCGGGCTTGGCCGACGACGGGCGCAAGCGCGCGGCTGTCGGATGGGGTGATCAAGATGCCCTTCGCGCCTGCCGCGATGCAGCTCTCAACAGCGGCGATCTGGGTTTCGACATCGCCATCAAGTTTGCCTGCGTAGGTGTTCAGGTCGATCCCGAGCTCAGCGGCTTTTGCGGAGGCACCTTCCTTCATTTTCACGAAGAACGGGTTGGTATCGGTTTTGGTGATCAGGCAAGCGGCGGTCTCTGCCGAAGCTGCGCCAGCGATCGATGCGAATGCAAGAGCAGCGGTGCTCATCAAGAATTTGTTCATATTATCCTCCCAGAATGCGCTTTAGCGCGATGTCGCCCCAACCTCCTCCGGCTGGTCTGCGCTTAGCAAACCGCGACTCACCCCCTCCTGTCAATAAGTAAATCCAGTTGATTTATGAATCGTCTCG
Source organism: Paracoccaceae bacterium (assembly GCA_048262715.1). GTDB lineage: Bacteria > Pseudomonadota > Alphaproteobacteria > Rhodobacterales > Rhodobacteraceae > Albirhodobacter. Next base: position 17,313 of record JBLXEV010000003.1, on the reverse strand, counting down.
CATCATCCTTGACGCTGGAGGAGATTTTAGGGACAGCTTGGACATGGACAACATGACAATCCGCGACCCCGCAGGCGGGGCCAATCAGATCGGCGTGCGCGATCATAATGAGCGGCTGATGCTGTCTCTGATCCATCGGCATGGGGCGATTGCCTCGGCAGAGATCGCGCGCAGAACGCGGCTGTCGCCGCAGACGGTCTCGGTGATCTTGCGCAAGCTGGAAGCGGATGAGCTGGTGGTGAAGGGCGAACCCCAACGCGGTAAAGTTGGCAAGCCGCTCACGCCTGTCGCGCTGAACCCTGATGGGGTGCTGTCTTTGGGATTGAAGATCGGGCGCCGGAGCTGCGATCTCGTGCTGATGGATTTCGCAGGCGAGTTGCGGGCACGGCATTCCAGCACGTATCAGTTTCCGACACCTGATACGATTCTGGAGTTCCTGCGCGAGGGGCTCGACGTGATCCGTCGTGATCTTACGCCGCGCCAAGTTGAGCGGATCTGCGGGATCGGCATCGCGGCCCCGTTCGAGATGTGGAACTGGCTCGATGCGGTCAATGCCACGCCGATGGAAATGGACGCGTGGCGCGGCTTCGATTTTGCCGCTGAGATCGCGAAATTCTCCAACTATCGCGTGTATCTTTCCAACGATGCCACTGCGGCCTGCGCAGCCGAGCACGGCTTTGGCCGTGGCCGCGAAGTCGCGGATTATGCCTATCTTTTCATTGGATATTTTGCGGGCGGCGGTGTCGTCCTCAACGATCAGGTGTTTGCCGGCCGCTCTGGCAATGCGGGGGCTTTGGGCACTTTGCCTGTGGGGGATACGAGCCGCGCGGGCCACCAATTGATTCACAATGCCTCCCTCTATTTGCTGGAGCGTAAATTGGCCGAGGCGGGGGGGGATCCGATGCAAATCTGGACCGGCCCCGAGGGGTGGCAAAACATCGAGCCGCATCTCACCGATTGGATCACGGAGGCCGCCAAGCCGATAGCAATTGCCGTGGTGGCGATGTGCTCCGTGATTGATTTCCAGGCGGTCATGCTGGATGGCGGTTTCCCGGCCGATGTCCGCGCCCGTTTGGTTGAGCAGGTCCGTGCGGCGCTGACCGAGATCGACAGCCAAGGGATCATCTTGCCGGATCTGCTTGAGGGGTCGGTCGGCCCAGATGCGCGGGTGATCGGGGCAGGGAGCTTGCCGATCACAGCGCAGTACTTGCTTACTGGGAGCGTGTTTGGCAGCTAAGTGCGGAGCGGCTCAGCCCTTTGGGGAGTTATATTCATATTGTTGAATATTTAATCCGGATCGGGTAAGATACGCTCAGACGTCAGTGCGTGTCCCGAAAGGAAACCCCATGTCCCTTGATCGCGTTATGTTGGCCTTCGCTGGTACGATGATCCTCGTGAGCGTTCTGCTCACGGTATATGTCTCGCCGTATTTCGTCTGGCTCACGGTGTTTGTCGGTGCGAATCTGCTGCAATCGGCCTTCACCGGATTTTGCCCTGCCGCGCGACTTTTCGCCAAGCTCGGTGTCAAGCGCGGCAGCGCTTTCTGACGAATTGAGACGGTGTATAGCCTCTTGTGATGCGCAGACCGCCTTGGCTGCGTGGAAGAATCCGCAAAACCTGCGCCGCGACAGCGACGGCCCCTGTTCAAGCCCTTGTGGGCCGTATCGGCAGGATATCGCTTGAAGTTGAGTGCTGCTCCGCTAGCTGTTACCGTAACAAGACCTTTGAACGGAGAATCCTATGGACCGCCGCGCCCTACTCGCCTCGTTTGTTGCCGCGCCGCTTGTGGCGACGCCCAGCCTGTTGTTCGCGCAGGCCGCGCCGGAGAAGCTGGTCAAAGCCGCCGCTTCCGCGACTCCTGAAATCGAACTTGGTCCCGTAACTTTCCCTGAGGGGTCAACCTGGCCCATCGCGGAGCAGTTCTACCCGCGCGAAGTGCGTGTGAAGCCGTCGCTTGCGGTTGGGTCGATCATCGTGGTGAGCCCGAAATTCTTCCTCTATCACGTCTTCGCCCCGGGCCGCGCGATGCGCTACGGCGTTGCGGTTGGCAAGGCAGAGCTGGTGTTCCGCGGTGAGGCGACGATCCAGCGCAAGGTGGAATGGCCGAGCTGGACTCCCACGCCCGAGATGATCGAGCGCAACCCGCAGGCCTATAAGAAATATGAGGGCGGTATGCCCGGCGGCCCGAAGAATCCTTTGGGCGCGCGGGCGCTTTATCTCTACCAAAACGGCCATGACACAGCGATCCGCATCCATGGCACGACAGAGCCATCGTCCATTGGGCACGCCGTGTCGAACGGGTGCCTGCGGATGGTGAATGATCATGTGATGGCGCTGTTTGATCGGGTGCCAATCGGTACGCCTGTCACCGTCTACTAAGGCGTCAAGCCCTTAAATATAAATAAGAAAGGTCCGGCCTCGTGCCGGACTTTTTTTATTGCGACAGGTTTGGTGTCGATTGTCGAAGTTTTTCTCTTGACGCCCCCCGCCCCCTCGCTTAGTTACCCGCCGCAGTGGCTAGGTAGCTCAGCTGGTTAGAGCATGCGACTCATAATCGCAGGGTCGGGGGTTCGAGTCCCCCCCTCGCCACCACTTCCCCCCTCTTCGAGAGAATACTCCCCACAGGGGGCGGAATTCTCTATTGGTGTTGTGTCTCGGTGCAGCGGTTTTCAATGCGATTCCGTTTTGGGCGGCGGATGCCTACACGCCACCACGCCCGCCAGACTTTCTGGTTGACCTTGAGGCAATCCTTTCCGATAGTCGCGCCACGTCAGGGGAGTCCCGCCTAAGGGACTGAGAGGCTGATTGCGCGCGGGGCAACCTTGCGAGCGGTGCAGCGACCCTTTGAACCTGACCCAGTTGACACTGGCGTAGGAAGACCGAAGGGCATCTCCGTCTCCATTCACCATGGGCGGGCCTTCGGGCCGCAGGGCCCTTTTGCGTAACCTGTTTTGGGTGCGCGGGGCGCTAGGCCCCTTTCTTGCTGATGTTCGGATTGGGTCTCCAAATTGTGTGGAGACACTTTATGAACGCGAAAACCAAAATCGTTCCCGCCATCACCACAGGCGCGCTGCCTGCCTCGAAGAAAATCCATGTGGCGGGCGTGCTGCACGATATCCGCGTGCCGATGCGCGAGATCGCGATTTCCAATGAGGAGCCGATCACCGTCTATGACAGCTCCGGCCCCTATACCGATGACGCGGTGCAGATCGACATCGCCAAGGGCTTGGCCGATGTGCGCGGCGATTGGCGGCTCCAGCGCGGCGATGTCGAGGAATATGAGGCGCGCGAAGTCACCGCCGCCGATAATGGCTTTGTTGAGGGCGACCGCCTGACGCCGGCCTTCCCGCATCAACGCGCGCCGCTGCGGGCTGTCAGGGGGCGTGCGGTGACGCAGCTTGCCTATGCGAAGGCAGGGATCATCACGCCGGAGATGGAATTCGTCGCGATCCGCGAGAACCTAGGCCGCCTGACCGCATGGGATCAGCCGCGTGACGGCGAAGATTTTGGCGCTGACATCCCCGATCTGGTGACGCCGGAATTCGTGCGCGAGGAAATCGCCCGTGGCCGCGCGATCATCCCCGCCAATATCAACCACCGCGAGTTGGAACCCGTCATCATCGGCCGCAACTTCCTCGTGAAGATCAACGCTAATATCGGCAATTCGGCGGTCACCTCCTCGATGGAGGAAGAGGTCGAGAAGATGGTCTGGGCGATCCGCTGGGGTGCGGATACGGTGATGGATCTCTCGACGGGCCGCAATATTCACAACATCCGTGACTGGATCATCCGCAACGCCCCCGTGCCGATTGGCACCGTGCCCCTCTATCAGGCGCTGGAGAAGGTGAATGGCATCGCCGAGGATCTGACGTGGGAGATCTTCCGCGACACGCTGATCGAGCAGGCCGAGCAGGGGGTGGATTACTTCACGATCCATGCCGGCGTGCGGCTGCATATGATCCCGATGACGGCGAAGCGGGTGACGGGGATCGTCTCGCGCGGTGGCTCAATCATGGCGAAATGGTGCCTGCATCACCACCGCGAGAGCTTCCTCTATGAGCATTTCGAGGAGATCTGCGAGATCTGCCGGAAATATGATGTGAGCTTCTCTCTCGGCGACGGCCTGCGCCCCGGCTCAATTGCGGATGCCAATGATCAGGCGCAGTTTGCCGAGTTGGAGACGCTTGGGGAGTTGACGAAAATCGCTTGGGCAAAGGATTGCCAAGTGATGATCGAAGGGCCGGGCCATGTCCCGATGCACAAGATTAAAGCCAATATGGACAAGCAGTTGGAGCATTGCCATGAGGCCCCGTTCTACACGCTCGGGCCCCTCACGACCGATATCGCGCCCGGCTATGACCATATCACCTCGGCCATTGGCGCGGCGATGATCGGCTGGTTCGGCACGGCGATGCTTTGCTATGTCACGCCGAAGGAGCACCTCGGCCTGCCGGACCGCGACGATGTGAAGGTGGGGGTGATCACCTACAAACTCGCCGCCCATGCCGCCGATCTCGCGAAAGGCCATCCCGGCGTGCAGGCGCGCGATGATGCGCTGAGCCGCGCGCGGTTCGAGTTCCGCTGGCAGGATCAGTTCAACCTCTCGCTCGATCCCGAAACCGCAATGTCGATGCATGACGAGACGATGCCGAAAGAGGCGCATAAGACGGCGCATTTCTGCTCGATGTGCGGGCCGAAATTCTGCTCGATGAAGATCAGCCACGATATCCGCGCGGCGGCGGAAAAGGAGGAAGGGATGGAGCGGATGGCCGCGAAATTCCGTGAGGGCGGGGAGCTTTATGTGCCTGCGGAGGAAACCGTGGCGACTGATGCCTTGCGCACCTATGTGGCAACGAAGGTGGAACCCGCGGAATGAGCCACCCGCCCCTCTATTCGGTGCTGGGCGCGGGGGTGGCGGGGCTGTGCCTCGCCACCGCTCTGTCCGAGCGCGGCGCGCGGGTCGAGGTGATCGCGCCAGACCCTCTTGCCGCCGCCGCCTCATGGCTGGCGGGGGGGATGCTCGCGCCCTATTGCGAGGGCGAAAGCGCGCCAGAAGCGGTGGTGATCGCGGGCAAGGCGGCTCTGGCTTGGTGGGCGGCGCGGGCGGCGAGTTTCGCCGCCCGCGGGACGCTGGTTCTCGCGCCCGCGCGCGATGCAAGCGAGCTGGATCGCTTCCTGCGCGCAACGTCCCTCCATGATGCGGACGCGCATCGCTGGGTCGATCCCTCCACGCTCGAGCCGGATCTCGCGGGCCGTTTCACGCGCGGGCTATTTTATGCAGGCGAGGCGCATCTCGATCCGCGCGCCGCGCTGGAGGGGCTGCGCGCGGCTTTGCTGAGGCGCGGGGTGCGGTTCTCGTCCGGCGCGCCGCAGGGGAAGATTTTGGACTGTCGCGGCATCGCTGCGCGCGATCAGCAGCCCGATCTGCGCCCCGTGCGCGGCGAGATGCTGATGGTGCACGCGCCCGAACTGACCCTCTCGCGCCCCGTCCGCCTGCTGCATCCGCGCTTTCCCTGCTACATCGTGCCGCGCGGCGCGGGGGCCTATATGATCGGCGCGACCATGGTGGAAAGCGGGCGATCCGGCCCGATCACCGCCCGCGCCGTGATGGAGCTGCTCTCCGCCGCCTACACGCTGCACCCCGCCTTTGCCGAGGCCGAGGTGGTGGAGACGGGCGCGGGGCTGCGGCCTGCCTATGCCGATAATATCCCTGCGTTCCGTATCGGGTCGGATGGCGGCGTCTCGCTCAACGGGATGTATCGCCACGGCTTTCTGATGGCCCCCAGTCTGGCCGAGGCGTTGGCCGAAAGGCTGCTCGGCCAGTCCCAAACACCCGCCCAACAGGAGGCCGCCTCATGCTGATCGAACTCAACGGTGCACAAATCACCACCCATGCCGCCACCCTTGCCGAGCTTGTGGCGGAGCGCGCGCTACAAGCGGAAGCCGTGGCGACCGCGCTCAATGGCGCTTTCGTGCCGCGCGGGATGCGGGCGGGCACGGCGCTCACCCCCGGTATGAAGGTCGAAATTCTCACCCCGATGCAGGGAGGCTGATATGTTTTATGGCGTCGATTTGACCTCGCGGCTGATGCTGGGCACCGCGCAATATCCCTCTCCCGCGATCTTGCAGGCGGCGATTGCGGCCTCGGGCGCGCAGGTGATCACCGTTTCCTTGCGCCGCGAGGGGGCGGAGGGCGCGGCCTTCCGCGAGATCCTGCGCGGCTGCAATTGCCGGATCCTGCCCAATACCGCCGGATGCTATAGCGCGCGCGAGGCGATCACCACGGCGCAGATGGCGCGCGAGCTGTTCGGCACGGCGTGGATCAAGTTGGAGGTGATCGGCCATGCGGACACGCTGCAGCCCGATCCGTTCGGCCTGTTGGAGGCCGCGCGCGAGCTCTGCGCGCAGGGGTTCGAGGTCTTCCCCTATACGACCGAGGATCTGGTGCTGGGCGAGAAGCTTCTGGAGGCGGGATGCCGCGTGTTGATGCCTTGGGGCGCGCCGATTGGCTCGGGGCAGGGGCTGCGCAATCTCGACGGGCTGCGGCGGATGCGGGCGCAGTTCAAGGGCGTACCGCTGATCGTGGATGCGGGGATCGGCGCGCCCTCGCAGGCGGCACAGGCGATGGAGCTGGGCTATGACGGGGTGCTCTTGAATACCGCCGTCGCCAAGGCGACCGATCCTGTTGCGATGGCACGGGCCTTCGGGATGGCGGTGGCGGCGGGGCGCGCGGCCTATACTGCAGGGATCATGCCCGCGCGCGATATGGCCGTAGCCTCAACCCCGATTTTTGGCATGGCGGAGCTGGCATGACCTTCCCGAACTTCTATCTGATCACCGCGGATGCCGATTTGCTGGAGCGGCTCGTGCCCTTGGGCGTGCGCCTCGTGCAGCTGCGCGCCAAGGATCTCACGGCGCAGGATCTGCGCGCCCAAGTGCTGCGGGCGAAAGCCTGTTGTGATGCGAATGGCGCGCAGCTTGTTCTCAATGATTATTGGGAATTGGCGCTGGAACTGGGGCTGGATTTTGTTCATCTCGGGCAGGAGGATCTGGACGGGGCCGATCTTGCGGCGCTGCGCCGTGCGGGTGTGCGTTACGGCCTCTCGACCCATGACGAGGCCGAGTTGGAGCGCGCCTTGGCCTGCGATCCCGCCTATGTCGCGCTCGGTCCGGTCTATCCGACGCTGCTCAAACAGATGCCATGGGCGCCGCAGGGCTTGGCGCGGGTGGCGCAGTGGAAAGCGCGGATCGGTGCTGTGCCACTGGTCGCGATTGGTGGGCTGACGCCTGAGCGTGCGGGCGGGGTCTGGGCGGCGGGGGCGGAGTGCTGCGCCGTTGTCACCGATATCGTGCAGGCCACCGATCCGCAGGCGCGCTGCGCGGAATGGCTGTCACTGGCGCAGGAGGCCGCACGATGAGCCGTTACGCTCGCCAGATCTGCCTGCCCGAGTTCGGGGCTGCGGGGCAGGAGCGCTTGGCCGCAGCCCGCGTGCTGATCGTGGGTGCGGGTGGATTGGCGGCGAGCCTTCTGCCCGCACTTGTGGGGGCGGGCGTTGGTGCATCTGCGGCAGGGGGGCGGATCGAGCTTGTGGATCACGACACCGTCGAGCTGGGCAATCTGCATCGGCAAACGTTGTTCTCTACGGCGGATGTTGACCAGCCTAAGGCCGTTTGCGCGGCGCGGGCGATGGCGGCGCTGAATCCCGAGTGTCACATGATGCCGCAGGTCGCGCGGATGGATCCGGTCCTTGCGCGGGCGATGATCACCAGGGGGGCCTTAGATCTGGTGCTGGATGCGGCGGATAGCTTCGCGCTGACCTATAGCCTCTCCGATATTTGCGCCGCGACAGGCACGCCTCTGATAAGTGCCTCGGTCTTGGCGCGCGCAGGGATAGTGGGCGGATTTTGTGGCGGCGCGCCGAGTTACCGCGCGGTGTTTCCCGATCTGCCGCCACGGATGCAAACCTGCGCCGAGGCGGGGGTGATGGGGCCTGCGGTGATGATGATGGGGGCCTTGCAGGCGCAGATGGCGTTATCCGTGTTGCTCGGCCATCAGCCCAGCCCGCTCGGGCAGATGATGTCGGTCGATCTGGCGGCGTGGCGGGTGTCGTCCTTTCGGTTCGATGCGGCGCAGGAGGAGGGCTCGCAGGGGCCGCAGATCGTTGGGCTTTCGGAGATTATGCCCGAGGATACAGTGATTGAATTACGCGGCATGATCGAGGCGCCGGTGCCCGCAGTGCCGCAGGCGTTGCGGATCCTGCCGGACGCGCTCGACGGGTTTACCCCGCAAGGTGACGCGCGCATCGTGCTGGCCTGTGCCAGCGGGCTGCGCGCTTGGCACGGGGCGCGCAGGCTGGCGCAGCGCTGGCCCAATCCGGTGGCGATTGTGTCGGTGGGCGGATGAAGGCCCCGATGAAAATGGGGCCGAAAATTCTGCTGGTTGGCGGGATGGATTCCAGCGGTGGCGCGGGGCTGATGCGCGACGCGGCAGCGGTGGCGGACCTTGGCGGTATCGCGCGATGTGCGGTTACGGCGGTGACGGCGCAAACGGATAAGGGCGTGCGATGGGCGATGCCTGTGCCCTCTGAGGGTCTGCGTGCACAGATTTCGGCCGCATTTGAGGATCGGGTCGACGCGATCAAAATCGGGATGTTGGGGAATGGGATGAGTGTCGAGGCGGTGGCTGCGGCTCTGCCGCCGGAGGGCGCGGTACCGCTGGTGCTGGATCCGGTGCTGCGGGCGAGTTCGGGCCGTGCGCTTCTCGATCCGGCAGGGCTGGCAGCGATGATTGCGCACCTATTCCCGCGCACCGATGTGCTGACGCCAAACCTGCCGGAGCTGGCGGCGCTGGGCGCGGCATTGGGGGTGACGGATCCGCGCAAGACCGAAGAGGTGGTGACGGCACTCATGGCGCGCGGAGTCAGGGCCATTTTGGTGAAGGGCGGGCACGATCAGACGGCGCGCGCCGAGGCCGTGGATTGCCTCTATCTGGCGTCAGGTGAACGCATGCGCTTCGCGGCCAAGCGCTACCCATTTGATCTGCGCGGGACGGGATGCCATCTCGCGAGCGCGATTGCGGTGGGGCTTGCGGAAAGGCGAGCGGAGGAGCGCGGGATCATCGCGGCGGTGCGGGCGGCGAAGGCCTCGCTTGGCAGGCGGTTTGCCGCGCAGGAGGCGCTGGACAAAGGCGCGGGCAATCGTCAGATTCCGCACAGCCCCAGTCCGACCTGAAGGAAATTTCCATGACGCCGCAAAAGGCCCAGTCTGATCCGCAGTTTGACGCTTTGCCTGAGGGAGTATCTCGCGCCCCGTTTGATCCGGATGCCGCCGGAGAAGCGGTTGAGGCGATCACGCTGAAATCGGGGCGGTTTGGCGCGCGGGTGCTGACCTACGGCGCGACGATTCAGGCGTTCTGGGTGGACGGCGTGGATATCCTCTTGGGCCATGATACGATGGCGGGCTACCGCGCCCGCCCGACGCCCTATCTCGGCGCGACCATCGGGCGGCTGGGCAACCGGATCCGCAATGGGGCCTTCGAGATCGCGGGGCAGCGCTACCAGATCGGTGCGCCGGAGGATCATGGCCTGCATGGCGGGCCGGAGGGGTTCCATGCGCGGATCTGGCAGGTCGCGGAGGTGACGCTAGTTTCGGTGACGCTGGAATTGTTGAGCGCTGACGGCGATCAGGGCTACCCCGCAGAGGTCCATGCGCAGGTGACCTATGCGCTGACGCCTGACGGGCTCATGATCACCCACCGCGCGACGGCAACTGCGCCCACGCCGATTTCGATGACCAATCACGCCTATCTCAACCTTGGCGCGCCGCTGGAAGAGCATCTGTTGCAGCTTCATGCCAAGCGCTACCTGCCGGGTGATGCCGATGGTATCCCGCTGGGCGCGCCTGCTGAGGTCGCGGGCACTGTCTTCGATTTCCGCGCGCCCAAAGCTATCAAAGCGGGGCTGGCGCAGCAGGATCCGCAACTCACCGCGCGCGGCGGCTTCGATCATGCGTTCTGCCTTGACGGGGAAGGGCTGCGCGAGGTCGGTCGCCTGTCGGTGGAGGGGGGATTGCAGCTTGCGCTCTGGACCGATCAGCCGAGCCTGATGTTCTATTCGGGGAATTTCTTGGGAGATGGGCCCGCGGGCAAGGGGGGGCAGCCCATTGGCTACCGAACGGCGCTTTGCCTTGAGCCGCAGGCTTGGCCCGATAGCCCGAACCATCCAGAATACCCCTTTACCTTGACCACGCCCGCGCATCCGCATCTGAGCCGGATCGAGTGGCGCTTCGGGCGCTAACATCCACGCCTTCACATTTTCGCGTGTTTCATGTAGTGGCAAAGCGTCGCTGCTTTGCGCGCCCAGTTCGCGTGCGCCTTTCGCAGTGATTGCCAAGAGACACCCCTAGTCAGGCCGGCCCCGCTGTCGGCGAGCGGAGATTCCATGTTTTCCCTTGATGCCTATCGCGCCGAATGGTTCGGCAATATTCGCGCAGACTTGCTCTCGGGTCTTGTCGTCGCCCTCGCCCTGATCCCCGAGGCAATCGCGTTTTCAATCATCGCGGGTGTGGATCCGAAAGTCGGTCTCTATGCCTCGTTCTCGATTGCGGTGCTGACCGCGTTCTTCGGCGGGCGTCCGGGGATGATCTCGGCGGCGACCGCAGCCACGGCGGTGCTGATGGTGACTTTGGTGCGCGATTACGGGCTGGAATATCTGCTCGCGGCGACTGTGTTCGCGGGTGTGTTGCAGATGCTCATGGGCGCGGCCAAGCTGGGTTTTGTGATGCGCTTCGTCTCGCGCTCCGTCATGACGGGCTTTGTGAACGCGCTGGCGATCCTGATTTTCATGGCGCAATTGCCCGAACTTGATCCGTCAAAAGTGCCGCCGCTGACCTTTGTGCTGGTCGCGGGCGGGCTGGCGATCATCTACCTGTTCCCGCGCGTTACAAAGGCGATCCCATCGCCGCTGGTGACGATTGTGGTGCTGACAGCGCTGTCGTTGATGCTGGGCCTCGATGTGCGGACGGTAGCCGATATGGGCCAGTTGCCCGATACATTGCCTGTCTTCCTGCTGCCCGATGTGCCGTTTACCTTCGAGACCTTGCAGATCATCTTCCCCTATTCGCTGGCCGTGGCTGTTGTCGGCCTGCTGGAAAGCCTGATGACGCAATCACTGGTCGATGACCTCACCGATACGACCACCAACCGCAATCAGGAATGCATCGGCCAAGGCATCGCGAATTTCTGCACCGGCTTTATCGGTGGCATGGCAGGCTGCGCGATGATCGGGCAATCGATGATCAACGTGAAATCCGGCGGGCGCGGGCGGCTTTCGACCTTCTTCGCGGGGATTATGTTGCTGATCTTCTGCGTGGTCTTGGGCGATTGGGTCGGGATGATCCCGATGGCAGCTCTGGTCGCGATTATGATCATGGTCTCGGTCGGCACCTTCTCGTGGTCCTCGCTCAAAGATCTGCGCACCCATCCGCGCTCCTCCTCCGTGGTGATGCTCGCAACCGTTGGGTTTGTTGTCGCGACACATAACCTCGCGATCGGGGTTCTGGTCGGCGTGCTGCTGTCGGGGATCTTCTTCGCCGCGAAAATTGCGCAGCTTTTCGCCGTGCGCTCGACCCTGTCAGCGGATGGCCGCGAGCGGACATATTTCGTTGAGGGGCAATTGTTCTTCGGCTCGTCCGAGCAATTCATGAAGGCCTTTGACTTCCGTGAGGCGCTCGACCGAGTGGTGATCGACGTGACCCGCGCGCATATCTGGGATATTTCCTCGGTCGCGGCTTTGGATATGGCGATCCTGAAATTCCGCAGGGATGGGGCGGAGGTCGAGATTATCGGTATGAACGAGGCCTCGGAAACCATCGTCGATCAGCTCGCCGTGCATGATAAGCCGGGTGCGCTCGACCAGCTAAACGCCCATTGAGGAGACGGATATGACCAAAATCATCGCTTTTGTAGATGGCTCTGTTTACTCGAAATCCGTCTGTGATCACGCGGCATGGATCGCCAAGCGCAGCGGCGCGGGGGTGGGCTTGCTGCATGTCCTCGGCCCGCGCGAGACGGCAGATGGCGCGGATCTCTCTGGTGCGATCAGCCTTGGCGCGCGCTCGGCCCTGATGGAGCAACTCGCAGGGCTGGATGCTGAGCGCGCCAAGCTGATGGGCCATCGTGGCCGCGCGATCTTGGAAGATGCGGCGGCGATTGTGGCGGGCGAGGGGGTGGCGGATGTGACCACGCAACTGCGCCACGGTGATTTCGCCCAGACTGTCGCCGAGCAAGAGGCGGGCGCGGCCATGGTGCTGATCGGCAAACGCGGCGAAGGCAGCACGATGGAGGCGGAGTATTCGCGCATCGGCCTGCATCTGGAACGCATCCTGCGCGCGGCCACCAAGCCCGTGCTGATTGCGTCACGCGCGTTCAAGCCGATCACCAAGGTTCTGGTGGCATGGGACGGTCAGGCCTCCGTCCGCCGCGCAGTGGAGATCATGGCGCAGGATCCTTTGTTCGCGGGGCTTGAGGTGCGTCTGGTGACGGTCGGCGCGGCGACAGAAGCGGGCACCCGCTCGCTGGAAAGCGCGCGCGCGGCCTTGGCCGGGGCGGGGCTGGTGGTTGAGGCCCAAACCGTTGAGGGCGATGTCGCTGAGGTGATTGCCGCGATGGCGGAATCCGAGGGGTTCGGGCTGGTGGTGATGGGCAGCTACGGCCATTCGCGCCTGCGCAGCTTGGTGCTCGGCTCGACGGCGACGGATCTGATCGCGCGCTGCAAACTGCCATTGTTTGTGGTGCGCTAAGCGCGACCTATATTCCGCGTGAAGCACCGGGCGTTGCGTCCGGTGTTTTGCTTTCAGGGCGTGAACTCGGGCGATTGTGATCGGGGTGGGCCCTTGCCTCTGCGCGCGTGAGATGGCTAGGGTCGAGCGAGATAGGACAGGACGTGGCATGACAGAGAACTGGCAATTGGTGCTGATCGCTTGGGGCGACAAATATCCCGTGGCGGAGATCAATCTGATCGCGCAGCAGGTGCGGGCGCAGGCGGCCGTCGCGCCGAGGGTGATTTTGCTCACCGACCGCGACCGCGCAGGGCTGGATGCCGATATCGCCACGACCCGCTTCCCCGCGTATTGGCTACGGCCGGAGTTCTGCACCGGCGGGTGTCAGGCGAAGCTGGCGATGTTCGAGAAAGGCGTCCTGCCCGAGGATCTGCCCGCGCTTTATATCGATCTCGATACGATGGTGATGGGCGATATGCGCGCGGTGATTGATGCGCTGAAAACCCCGCAATCGGTCGCGATCTTGCAATCGGCTGTGCTGCCATTCGGCGGGTTTGCGCGCTGGTTGAAGCGCGCCACGAAGGGCAAACGCTATGCGCGCGGCAACAGCTCCGTCGTCGCCTTCCACCCCGCCCATTGCCACTACATCGCGCAAGAGTTCCGGCGCTTGGAGGGCGAGGTCGGCGTGCGCAATTTCAAGCCGCTCTTCGCGGATGAGCGCTTCATCTCTTGGATCGCGCAGGATCACATGCAGGCGGTTTCCAGCCGCATCGCGGTGAAATTCCCGACAGAATTCATGTGGCCATGGCGCTGGCTGGCCTTCACGCTCCAAGCCCTGCCATGGGTGGCCGCGCGCAGGGCAGGGCTGCGGGCGGTGACATTCCCCGGGTTCGAGGTGAAATTCGCCGAGCTATTGGCGCTGCAAGACGGTGCCGAAGTGGTTGATCGCAAGGGCCGCCGCCTGATCTGGTCGCGCCACGCGCTGGGGCCGCTCAAGGATCAGATTGTTGCCTATTGGAGCAAGGTCGCGGATTCCTAAAATCTCAGGAGACGGTTCGTCCGGTTGTCGCCGGGTTTGGTCCTGTTGTCGGCTATGCGGGACAAAGCTGCCGCTTCCGGAATTAGCTCAAAGGGTCGACACCCATCGGTCAGTCAACCGAAAGGGAAGGCGCAGAATGGCTTTGTCGCTTCGGCGTTCGCGGAGAGGGCGGCAAGTGCGGGATAGGCCTCATGCGCAATGACGTCAGGTAGCATCTCTTGCATGAACCGAAAGGCGACGGCGGAGGTAATGTCGGCCTGGAGCGGGCGGGCCCCGAACAGCCATGGGTCTGCCGATCGTACTTCCTTTTCCAGCAACTGACAGGCTGCCAACAATTGCCCCAGTACCCGGTCGATCCAAGGCTGATGGCGCCGCTCTGCCGGGCGAAGATTGTTTTCATAGACGATCTGAACCGTCTTTTCGCAAGCAGCCAGCGCGAGCCCAATGATCCTCTGGGCGCGTGCAAACGCGCCGATATCAGTTGGTGCCAAGCTAAGACCTGCACCGGCCATACGCTCACCCAGTTCAAGGATCAGGCCGGACTCCATCAGCACCGTGCCATCATCGGCAACCAGCGTCGGAGCCTTCACCACCGGGTTGATTCCGGAAAATTCATCAAAGGCCGAGAATACCGACAAGGGATGGTGTTCGAACCGAATGTTCTGCAACCGGAAGGAAACGGCCACGCGCCGCACATAAGGGGAATCGAGCATGCCGATTAGTTTCATTTTTTGCTCCTCCCTTTTTCATTTCATTCGTGCTTCAACGTTTCGAGCCCGGTGCTTACGCATTTTGTGGCGCGCACCGCAGATATTCATGTCGCACCATGTTCCGGTTCTGGACCTGGAGTGATCATAAAAGACATAATGGCAATCCGGTGCAGCGCAGGCCTTCAACCGCTCGCCGACACCGGAAAGCCCATGTAAAAAAAGCGCTTCGATTGCAGGTCCGACCGGCCATGACAATGCTCCGTCCCTTCGGAACGTCAGGCTGTCCTCAGACTTAAGCTGTGGCGCGCCGAGACAGGATTGTGCCAGCGTGTTGAGCCGGCTTCGGACCTCTTTATCCGACCTATTTATGAGGAACGCGCGGATCAGCTCGCGTGCCTCGACAAGTTGGGCGAGACGAGATGCCTGCTCGATTTCGGAAAAGCCGTTCTGCCTCAACCAGTCATTGGCTCCGGAGATCGTCGCAAACTGATCTGTGCCCCACAGATGCGTTGCAGAGTTGCACAGGGCTTCGACCAGTCTCAGTTGCGAAGGTGCGGGATCATGAGCCATAGCAGTCAACCCAGATGCCGCAGAAGCTCACCGGGCATATCTTCAGGCACCATATGCCCCGCCCCGTCGATAGCTGCAAAGGTGGCATGTGGTGGCAGGGCCTGTTTTAGACGTTCGGCATAATCCAGCGAAAGCCATTGATCTTCCCGCCCCCACAAGACCTGAATGGGCATTGTCAGCGATGCAAGATGGACCTGCAGATCATCTGTATGCTCTTCCCCGCCCTGCACATATTGGCGATAAAACGCCCTTCGACCCTCAGGCGTTTGCCAGTGGCTCAGATAGACCGCAAGTGCCTCTGGCCGGAGGCCGGGGTGGCTACCAGTACGGATCTTGCCTTCGATCAATGCATCCGAAGCCCAGTCCGGCAGGTTGGTGAAAGCTTCCGGATGTTCGCGGATTGTCTGGAAAAACCCGCCTGTCCCCCAGCCTTTGACACTGGCGACGTTGATCAGGGTCAAAGTGGAAAACGCGACTTTTTCGAGGAGTGCTGCCCGCAGCGCCACCACACCTCCAACATCGTGCGCGATCATCTGCGGTTTTCTGAGGTGCCACAAATCAAGAAGCTCTGTGAATATTCTGGTTTGGGTCGCAAGGCTGACGTCCTGTCCGTCCTGTTTGTCGGACTGACCAAATCCAAGCATATCCCAAACGTATACCCGCCGGTTCGCCGCAAGAACTGGAACGATATCGCGCCAGATATATGACGAAAATGGTGTGCCGTGAAGTAGCACAAGGGGATCTCCCTCGCCCCAAACATTCCAGCGAACAACGCCCTGGCCCGTCTCGTAACTGCGTGGCAGCTCCCAGTTCATTTTTTGCCCCATCAAAAGTTACCCTCAAGTGTCAAATGAAGGTAACGACGCCAAAGCAAAAGGTCAAGTTTGTTGGCTGAGCTAAGCCATCGCTTGAAGTTAGATTGATATCGCAGTCAAAAATCGGGAATAGTTTGCTCGGAGAACAACTTGGGACGGTGACAGGGTCATGTTTAGCCATGTAACAGTCGGAACGAACGATATCGAACGAGCGGCAGCCTTTTACGATGCGGTTCTTACACCACTTGGGTTGCGTCAACGCGCCGTTGTTCCTGATGGCGGGCCAATAGCACGCTGCTGGGTTGCCGAGAGTCGCGTGCTGCCACGCTTTTATGTCTATGAGCCGTTTGACGGAGCGGCAGCATCAGCGGGCAATGGAGCAATGGTCGCTTTCGAGGCCGCATCGGACGTCGCCGTCGACAGCGCCTATGCGGCAGGGATATCAGCCGGCGGGATTGATGCTGGGAAGCCGGGGCCACGGTTGCACTATGGCGCAGGATATTATGGCGCATACTTGCGCGATCCGGACGGCAACAAAATACACGTCGTTCACAGAGGAGATTTGCGATGAGCTATGACCTGCTGCTTGAGTATCTACCAAGTCTGTTCCTCATTCTCACGATCTTCACAGTGGGCGTAGCCAGCCCTGGCCCTGCAACACTGATGATCCTCGGCACAGCAATCTCTCGCGGTCGTTCATCTGCTGTGGCGCTATCTCTTGGTGTGGTTACCGGCTCGTTGTTCTGGGGCTGTATCGCCGCATTCGGATTCGTCGCCGCGATTAAGGCATCTGTGGGCCTGTTTAGCGCCATGAAGGTCGCGGGCGGCTTATACTTGTTCTATCTGGCCTTCCGGTCTTGGCGTTCGGCGCTGACATCCAGCTCGTCTTTTCAGGTGCAGCCGGGCACAACGGTGAGCCTCAAGCGTAACTATGTTCGCGGTCTGCTATTGCACCTCACCAACCCGAAGGCCCCATTGGTCTGGCTGGCAACTCTTTCAGTGGGGCTTGGGGAAGCCGCTCCTCTGCCCTTTCTCGTCTTGGCTATCCTGCTTTGCGAAATCGTCGCGATCACAGTGTTTGTCGGATATGCATTTCTATTTTCGACGCCGACAGCGTCGCGATTTTACATGTCCTTTCGCCGTCCATTTGATGCGGTCTTAGGAGTATTGTTCGGTGCGGCTGCGATCAAGATCTTGACGTCTCGCGTGAACTGAACTGCACGAGGCAGAGGCCGTGCGAAAGCAGCCGTCTGTGCATCGTAGCATTTGACATATTGGGCTCGAACCCAGCGTTCGCCGCGCGCAGCGCAAAGGATTGGTTCGCGGGACCTTGCAGACATTGACTGCGTTTTTCTTTCAATCAGGATCGGACCATGAAATCGACAGACGAAATGAGCCTTGA
>JBLXEV010000002.1:0-414730 GCA_048262715.1 Paracoccaceae bacterium | reverse complement strand
CTGAAAGGATAAGCGATGCTTGACACGCTGATGGGGCTTCTCGCCCCGCACTTCCCCGAACTCATTGGCGCGCTGATTACGGCGCTGGTGGGCTTCATCGCCGCGCAGATCAAAGCGCGCACTGGCTCCGAGCTGGACGCCCGCGCCCGCGATGCTCTGCACTCGGCACTGACCACCGGCGCGATGCTGGCCCTCGCGCGCTATGGCCGAAAGGCTGGCGTCAATCAGGAGGCGATGATCAATGAGGCGATCAACTACGCCAAGGCCAGCGTGCCTGATGCGATCAAGCGGCTAGGGCCTGTCGGGTCGGTGCTCGCGGATCTGGCGACGGCGAAGATCGAGGCTGTTGTTCGGGGGTAGTGTAAACGCGGAGCTTGATGTGACAGCCCTGCGTTCCAAATAGAAGACCCTGCCGAGATTGATATCGCCTTGGCAGGGTCGCCACATAAGTGGACTTGAGGCTCAACTCCCCAGGGCGAGCTGACACAGGAGATATATGCAGGCGTTTGTGAAAGGTCAATCAACATTGATCGCGGGCGGTCCTGAAGTGGCCGACGTCCGGAAGCTCGTCGGTGACGTTGACGGACGCAAAACACGCGGCTAACCTAAAATTCCACACACACACACACTCCAATTAGCCCTCACTTCGGTGGGGGTGTTTTTTCGTTTCTACGAGATGCCCGCGAGGTCGTCGGAGAAGGTTGGCGGTCGGTTGGGCAATACAGCGCCCTCGCCTTCTCGGTGAGCCTATAGCGCTCGATGAATTCCAGCAAGGCTTCTTCGATCAGTTGCTCTCGGCTTCTATGCATCGGCTCTGCTCCCTCTGCGGCCCCAATCAGCATCGCAGACGGATAGTTAATGAACCGTTAACGCTTGGCAAAGCGCGGCCCCAGACCACCGCAATCGCCCGCCCCGCTGCGCGAGATGAAAGCTCAGCGGCAGGTTGCGTTAGGTCAAGGGATCGGCGGCGAATTGATTGAATAAGGAAGGTTGACAAGACGTTGCACTTTTCGTGTCTGGTTGCTCGGGCCTCTAAGCAACGAATTATGACACCCAATGTCCGCCCATGCCTCACGGTGGAGGCTGTTTTTTGCGTTTGAAGGGCTCACTCGCACGCTTCCCGCAAATGCGTGCTTTGTGGTGCTAAACGGCCCTTTGCCTTCTCAGTGAGCCCTTGCCCTCATCAAGTAAGCGTATTCGCAGGCCGTCAGTGCCCGCGACATGCTGTGCACGACGTGCTTGCGGATGTCGCAACGGCGAATATCTAGATGGTGGCGCAGGGCGGGTGAGTGCTCCTAACAAATCGCATTACTGGCGCTCGATGATCAAGTGAAAGCAACGCGTCATTTCTGCTGAAAAGCAGCAAGAAACGGATCCCCCCCTGAGGGTGGGGCGCGCTTTTCGCGTTCAAGAATCACCAGACGTTTCTTATGTGTTCTCAATGCCGAACATCATTCACATCCATTGCCACTGCGGACGCCGATCCAATGATATATGAAGAAAACTTGTATTAGGTGATGCTTCCGCGCCATCGCGCGGGAAACTCGTAGCCGAGCGTGGCGAGGATATCGAGCTCACGCAGGATGTCTGGGTTAAAGTTCTGCAAAATCCCCTCGGGCATCGGAAGTTTCTGGCTGGCATTGACCGCAGAACGGGCCGCTTCCGTCACGTTGAGCTGTTCGATGTCTAAGAAATCACAAACCTGCCGCAAAAGGCCGGCTGGGTCTTTGCGAATGTCGGAAAAATCAATCACGAGAACATCTTTAGGGTCAAAGACCTCGAGATATCGCTTCAGATGGCTGCCGTATTGCCCATCGGCTTGAAGATCGTTTTCTTTAATAAAATCAACAACTTTTCGACGGGAATAGGTTTTGACCTCGTCAAAATTACCCATAAATTCCGCGTGAAATTTGACATGCGACCAGAGCCGCTCAATCGGATCGCGTAAGACATAGATGATCTTCACATTCGGCGAGAGATCGCGGATCGCATGCACCCCATCGAGGTTGATCTTGCTGGTGGAGGGGCTGAAATCACAGGCGTATTGACTGGTTGCGGCGTTAAAGAACAGGCGCCGATACCATGATTGCGTGATCGGGCCCTGTGCGAAGGATTGATACCAATCCAGATTTTTCTGGAAGAAGGTAAACTTCCGCGCGAATTCGGGCTCACCGATAGGGGCGGAGAAATTATAGCTCGCGCGGTCAATAAACTCGCGCAGCTTGTTAAAACGGGCTGCGGGGGGAAGGCGATCAAACTGACCGTATTTCGAGAAGAAATAATGGAGTTCCTTTTCGGGCGCGAAATGCATCTCCGAAGAATGCCGAAGCTGCTCGTAAAGCCATGTCGTTCCGGCTTTCGCGGCCCCAATACAAAGACAATACCCACGAAGCGAGGTGTTGAGATCTGCGTGCATTTTAGGCTAGCTCCTTAAGGCTTTCGTCTTGACGTGTCATCGTGGCGGGCGTGGTCTCGCGCGTGTAGCGTTCGAGAAGCAGATCCACATGCGCGGCCAGTTCAGGGATCTGGAGGGGGTGATCGAAGAATGTGTGTCTCAAGGTTTCAGAGCGAACGAGCGCGGTAAGTTTTTCGCCGAAATCCCGTTTGTTCTCGGCCTCGAACACAAAGCCCTTAGCGAGAATTGTCTGCTTCGCGCCAACCCGATCCGACACGAGCGAGGGAACCCCGAGCAGCCCCATTTCAACCGTGACCTGATTGAAGGTTTCCCACCAGATGGAGGGCACGATATTGAGGTCGATCTCTTGCGAGAGGGCGGCAAGCTGATCGCGGGCGTAGCCCTGAACGATGCGAACATTGCGGAATTTGGTGCGTAGCTGATGCAACTGGCGCAGACGTTGCGGGCTGAGCCGCGCCACGATGAGCAGATCGACAGAGTCGCGGAAGACCGGATCCTCCAACTCCATCAACGCATCAATCAGGAAGGGAAGGCCCTTCGAGGCGATATCATAGCCGATGAACGACAGTGTGATGCCGTCGCGCGCGGGGCGGCTGGCGCGCAGGTTGAGGCGCTCCTCTCGGGAGACTTTGATATCCATCGGCAGCGGCAGAGTTGTGACCTCGGTCCCTTGCGGCAGGAACCGCAGCGCCGCCTCGCGGCACAGATCGGAGACCGCGAAGATCCCATCCGCATGGGTGCGCAGCGCGGCTCCGTTTCCTTCGCGCCATTGCTTATAAGCGGCGGCCTGAAGGATCGGTTGGGGCAGGGCCTGAATATGCGGCGGGCGCGTGTGGGCCCCCGCTTTCCAGCTCTGCATCGCGCCCGATGTCTGGCGCGGGCGCAATCGCCAATGCCCGAAACGGTTGCGCAATCCTGAGACGATGTCGCGGGTGAGATTGCGAATTGCGCTGACATAATACCGCGTGCCGGCAAAGATATCGAACATAAAGCCGCCAAGCGGATGGCCGCTCAACCCGCGCCCTTTCAAGAACCCGCCAATCCGCTCGTAAGGGATCAGGTTGTGCATCCGGTTTTCGTGCCCGAGGCATCCCAAGCACCGCGTCCCGTCGCGGTAATCCGTGCACAGATCTTTTCCGTTGTAGAGGAGTTCAATCTGCGGGCAAACCGGCATGTAATTGTGGAAGGTGTAGAACATCCGTTTGAGATGCGGCCCCTTTTGCAGCGAGAGGACATTGCTGCTGATGCCTTCGAGATTATGGATATGGAAAGCGTCAAACGGCCCGTTTTCTTTGAGGAAGGTTGTGATCAACTTCGAGGTGGTTGTATCGCGCAGCCATGTTTCCAGAGAATAGAACGCGTCATGGGCCGGCGCTTTGATCGGCGAATTGACGAGGGAAAACGTCTTCAATCGCGGGTGTTGGTAGGCGTTGACTGTCTGATGGATCGCGGGTTTGCGGCGGAATAGCCCGTATTTCGCCCCCGAGGAGAGGAAGTAGACTTCGACATCCTCGCGTGTCAGCAATTCCTCGATCACATTGCGCAGATAAAGCGTGACGCCGCCCCCTGCCATGCCTGCATCATCGAATTGCGCCCAGTTGTAGAAGAGAATTTTCATTTTGTGATTAAACCAATCAATCTGTTGACGGCAGGGGTCAGCCAGCCGAGACGGGCGTTTTTCAGGCTGCCTTGAACCCAGTGATCCTCATAGAGGCAGTGCCGCAGATCGCTGATGATATGGCGGGCCCGAATGGGGATGATCACGTCATTGCTTTTGACTTCGGTGATCCCCGCGTGATGGGTCACCTGTTCCATGGATCGCACGGTTTCTGCTTTGGGCTGCGAGAAGCGATGCGTGAAGGTTTGAGCAATGAGGCGGTCGGCCTCCTCGATCCGCATCGGGGATTGCCGCAGGACATGTTCGATCTCGCGGGCGGCGGCCAGCAGCGCCGCGCGGTCAACACCGCCGCCCTGCGCATGCACTGGCGGCGGGGCAAAAACGGGCGTCAGATCCCCTTTGGCATTGCGGGTGAAATCGCGCAGGCTGCCACGGCGGCGATCAACGGTGAAGGGCTCCAGCCATGCGAAATTCGCTGCCAGCGCGCGGTGACGCCACTCGTCCTGACGGATGAGAAGAGGCGGGAGCAGGGCCATCCGCGGATGCATTTGCGGCAGGTTCCGCTGCAAAAAGCGATTGCTGGCGAACATCAGTAAACTCAGCCGTCCGCGCACAGGTTGGCCGCCGCGATCCTCGAGGTTCATATATTCCGAGAGCGCTTTCGCCGCCGTGCCGGAATATCCGATATCGACGAGCAGGATCTTCTGATCCCGCGACAGCAGGCCAATATCGCGCAGATACCGCCGAATACGGTTGCGCCGTTCAATCAGCGTCGCGTGAAGAGAGGATAGCAAGGCCGCGTGATGCGTGATCAGATCGTCCAGCCCGAGATCGGTCTCGGCGCGGCTATCTGCGAGACAGGTTTCGACGATCAGTCTTTGCTCCTCGGTCAGTGTCAAATCCTGCGCCGTGAGGCCGAAGGCTTTGATAATCCCTCTCAAAGACACCGGATGCCCGACAATCCATTGCGTGTTCGATTGCAGATAATCGCGCCAATGCGGGGCGCTTGTCTCAGGATAGTTGAGCAAAATCCCGGCGCGCCGACTGAAGGCGAATTCTTCCAAAGGCGGCAGGTCGAGATTGGGAAGGGCGCCGCAATCGCGCAGGTATTGATCTGCCAATTCGTGAAACAGCGTGCCATCCCGCGTCAGGAACAAGATCCGGTCATACCCCTCCTTGATCCCGATGCTCAGCGCCTGCCGCGCGAAGAGCGACAGGCTCGCCGCCATTAGCCGCAACGTTCCCTGCGCCGGATCATCAACGCCCATCGCCGCAAGAAGATCGCGCCGCGCGCGGCGATCCGGGCGCGGGACAATCGCCGCTGCGGCCTCCAGCGCGATCTTGCGCTCCTCGTTCTCGGGGTTGAAATAATGCAGGGAGTCCCAGCCGTTCTCCCTTGGCCGCGTCACGTCATTCGTCCAGTTGTCGCCCAGATGGAACCGCTTTTTCCCCGCCAATCCGAGCGCCGCATCGACATGGGCGAAGAGCGCGCCGCTGTGTTTCGTCACGCCGACCGTCGCCGAGACAAAAATATGATCGAAAAGCGATATGAGGCCCAAACCCTCCAGCAGGGGCAGCATCTGTTCTTCGCCCAGATACATGTCGGAGATCAGGATGACGCATTTGCCCTGCGCCCTCAGCCGCACCAGCAGATCGCGCATGTCAGGATCGACCGTAAGCACTTGTCGCTCGGTTTCGATTTCATAATCCAGCAAGGCTTGAACAGCCGTCGCGCGCCGTTCGGTGGCTTGGATATAGGGCGCCAGCGCCCCGTCGAACACAGCGCGCAGATCAACCTCATTGCGGGGTGGATTTTGTGCCAAGCCGCGTTGCTTGAGCATATCCTGATATCGCCCACGGCTGTGCAGCAAGAGCCCTTGCGGCAGCGGGCCATCATCGCCCCGCAGATAGTGATCCGCAAATTCCGATGTCTTGCGGTGCACGTCTGCCAAAGCGACTTCCCGCCACACGATCGTGTCAAACAGATCGAAGCTGACCACCTCATAGGGGAGCAAAAGCGTCTCCAGCGCGCGCGCAGAAGAGAAGTTGTTCTCGTCAGGTGTCACGCTCTTGGCATGTCGCTGGGAGAAGGCCTTGATCGAGAGACGCGGCAGGGCCATCGAAACAGTTCGTTTCACTGATCGGCGCAACACGATTTGCCCCCTATGTGATTGAATCCAATAGCCACAACTGCTCCCGCTTTCGTCTATCGGGTGCGTATATCTCGGTAATGTAAGTGATTTACGACACTCACGGCGGATCGCGCCAAATCGGCGAGATTTGGCGGGGTGACCTGCCACGGAACTGACCTCCAACGCCATCCTGCGGTGCTGTTCCGAGCACCGGATCGAATGGCACTACATCGCGCCAGGCAAGCCGATGCAGAACGGTTTCGTAGAGAGTTTCAACGGCCGGATGCGCCCCTCTCGGCGATGCATGCATCGCCTGCCGGGCAACGGATGAGCTGCTCAACGAGACCATGTTCCGTAACCTCGCTCACGCGCGCGTCGTGATCGCCGCTTGGGCTGCCGACTACAACACCGAGCGTCCGCATTCGGCCTTGGGCTACCAGACCCCGGCTGACTACGCACGGGCCCGCCTCGCTGCGCGAGATGAAAGCTCCGCGCGTCGGGCGATTGCTCAACCTGCGCCAATCGGCGTAAACACTAACCGGGCTCCGGTCGCGGCTGGATGAAAGTTCAGTGGCAGGTCAGTTTCGGTCGACCACAGACGCGAAATTTTGCGGTCGATGGCAATTTGCTATGGAGCGCAGTGTGCACTGTCAATTGTTATGAAAGGCGTTGTGCTTAATTTTCAGGCAGTTACATTTATGGCGCACAATTTGATCTGGACATAAATGACTGGATTACAGTCCTAAAAGCCTGAAACCGCGCCGACACCGGACAGATGTCGTTGAAGTGCTGGCCGGTGCGGCGCGTTGGGTTGGTGGATGAGGGGCCGGTATTGATCGAGGCGGTTAAGTAGTCTCTAAGCTCATGGCATCGCGCTTCGTATCTGTTACGCGTAACAGTTTCGCCGCAACCGACTGTTTGCGAATAAGAACGAAATGCGGACTAAAATAAGAATTTAACGCGAACAGAAGCCTATTCACTGCGCTCCGAAGGCAGAGGTCACAGGTTCGAATCCTGTCGGGTGCACCAATAATTTCAAGTTGTTATAAGATCCGAGAATGGGTGCAAGTCCGCTCTTAGTCCGGTTGCCGTCATTCTGAACGGCTGATGACTTGGCTTTTACGTCGTGAATTGGACCAATGCGGATTGACTGAGACGTTGCGTAAGATGCCGCGAGGATCAGCGGCACCTGTCAACGCGTCAGCTGTGTGGATTGCAGCAACGGAGCTCCATTGAACGCTGCGATTTGGCGCGCCATCAAGCCGTTTCCAATCGCCGGCAATGATCGTTATGAAGGCAGCAGATCTTGCGACACTTTTCTAGACCTTCTAAGGGGCGACTGACTGAATTTATGCGTATTTTTTGCTCTTTGAACAGGGTCATGCGCTAGCGGTTTAATCCTTTGCAAGGCGGATCTCATCATTTCGACAAGCGAATAACGGGGACCCCTAGCCAATCGGCATGGTGTGATTTGAATCACCGCCAACGCGAAATCGCTGCGCTGTTTGGCTTTTCCCGCCCCGATCAGAGCAATTGCAATACATGCGTCGCATGCCGCAGCAGAGGCTAAACGGCGCGCAAGGTGCCCGCCTTCTTATCGATCTGGGTGACCGTCGCGCGTTGCATCGAAGATGTATCATAGGCGGCCACTTGAAACCGGGTTCGTTGATCTTTTCAGATGCCCTGATATCGACAACCGGACATTTACACCTCACTATGTCAGGAAGTGCTGCGCCCGCTACGAGGTCGGCTCGGAGCTTCAATCCTCATTCAAAGATCGCGCAGGGGAAGACCACGCAGGGGCGGGCCACGTCTCAAATTCGCAAGGGAATATTATGAGCATCCCAGCGTCGAAAACGGACCTTCTGGAGGCGATTTCAGAGACTTTCGGAAAGCTCATGCCTGACCTTGAGCGCGTATCGTCAGCGCTTGCACGCATAGAGACTCTTGAAGGCCATGCTGTTGGGACAACGATGAGCCCCGCCGATCTTGTGGCCTATCTTATTGGTTGGAACGAGCTCGTCCTGAAGTGGCTGGATCAGGATGACCGTGGCGCGGTCGTGGAATTTCCCGAAGTTGGATTTAAGTGGAACCAACTCGGCTGTCTGGCCCAGAAGTTCTACGCGGACTATCAGCATCTTGATTGGAACGAGCTGCTTTCCCGACTTACTGCGGCGAATGCGCAGCTTGTTGAAACCATATCCTCTCGACCCGACGCAGAGCTCTATGGTCGCCCATGGTATGGGAAATGGACAAAAGGCCGGATGATCCAGTTTAACAGCTCTTCACCCTACGCGAATGCCCGAACACGTATCAGAAAATGGTTGAAGGCAAATCGGTAAGGCAGGTCGCCGCGTAGGCACCGTGCGCCGAGAAATTATGCGAAACTGGCTAGCTTTGCTAAGAACAGTTGACACAAATGAGTGGAAACCAATGCAAGCGCGCGGTGGCCGTCTGATAGATCATAGTCAGTTTGTCGTGCGCGACCGACAGGGGGGATCACGGAGGTTCCCACACCGCGCGTTTGAGGCGTGCACGGTGACGGCTTATTGAAATGGCTACGCGTTGCATTGTTGTGGGATCGGACATAGCTTTACGAGACATGCCACCGACGGGTCAGATGAAACAGTTTATCCTCACCTTCCTGCTGCTTGTCTCCATCGCGTTGTTTGGCGCCTCGCCGCATGCGGCAATGGCCGATGCCTCACAAACGATGTCGATCCCGTGTCATGCGCAGACTGCCGCGATGATCGATGAGTCTCAGGCCGCTGAGCATGGCGGATCGGATGATCAGACGATGGTTGGGACCTGTGCAATCGCCTGCATCGGATCGATCTCTGCCTGGGCTTCGGGGTCGGCACAGCCGCTGTTGGTCTTGCGACCTGCTGCACATGATCTCCCGCTATCTCGTGTTTTGCCTGGGCGCTTGGGCGAAACGGCTGATCGACCCCCGCAATCCATTTGAGCGCTTGATCGGCGGAGCCGAAGGACGGCTCCAAAACGATACGCCCCCAAGCGGGGTATAATGGATTTTTACAATGAAACATGACATGACACGTCGCGGCTTTCTGGCCGCATCTCTTGCTATGGCTGCGACCCCTGCCTTGCCGCGCCGGGTGTTTGCGCAAGACAGGCCACTTTCGCTAACCGCCATGACGCGGGTGATCGAGGTGGGTGGCCGTGCAGCGACCGTGATGGGCCTTGAGAATGGGGCGGGCAAACAGGGGTTGGTTCTTGATCCCGGCCAGAGGTTTCGCGTGGAGCTCACCAATGCTTTGGAAGAGGAAACGCTCATCCATTGGCACGGGCAAATCCCCCCAAATGAGCAGGATGGTGTGCCAAACCTGCCGATGCCGCTGTTAACCCCCGGCGAAACACGCAGCTATGATTATGCGAGTTTGCCCGGCACGTTTTGGATGCACAGCCATGTGCCAATTCAAGAGATGAGCCTTCTCGCTGCGCCATTGATTGTGCGACGGCCCGAGGATTTGATGGCGGATCGCCAAGAGGTCGTGATGTTCTTGCATGATTTCGCGTTCAAGCCTGCTGAGGAGGTCTTGGCCGAAATCACAAACGGGGCCGCACATCACGATATGACCCGCATGAGCGCGCAAAGCGGCATGGCGGGCATGGATCATTCCGGCATGGATATGTCCGGAGCAATGGACGATGGGCATATGGCCATGGGCGGAATGGCGATGGACCTGAACGATTTCGATTTCGACGCCTATCTTGCCAATGACCGCACACTTGCCGACCCAGAGGTGATCTCGGTTGAGCCCAGAGGGCGCATTTTGCTGCGGGTCATCAATGCGGCAGCGGCAACTGTGTTCTGGATTGATACCGGCGGCGTTTCGGCGCGGCTTGTGGCGGTGGATGGCCACCCTGTCGAGCCAGTGACAGGGAGTCGCTTTGGCATCGCCATGGCACAGAGACTTGATCTGGAAATCGATCTCCCCGCGGCAGGGGCCTTTCCAATTCTTGCCTTGCGGGAAGGCGCGCGCGAACGCACAGGGCTGATCTTGGCAACCACAGGCGCAGACATCCGCCGGATCGAAGAGCTCGGAGAGATTGAGAGCGGCGCGTTCGATCTTGATTTCGCGCAGGAGCGTTTGCTGCGGGCCGCCGCAACGCCCCTTGCGCCGCGCCCGGTGGAGCGGTCTCACATGATCATGCTGGGCGGATCAATGCAGCCCTACCTTTGGACCATCAACGGGCAGGTTTGGGGCAGCCACATCCCGATCATCGCCGCCTCTGGTGAACGCGTGCATCTGACTTTCCACAACATGTCGATGATGGGGCATCCGATCCATCTGCACGGACATGTGTTTCAGGTGGTGAATGTGAACGGACGTGCGATGAACGGCGCCCTGCGTGACACGATTTATGTTCCACCGATGGCGATGGTGACGGTTGCGCTCGATGCGGGCGAGGCCGCGCGGTGGATGCTGCATTGTCACCACATGCCGCATCTCGCGACCGGTATGATGACGGAGTTTGCCGTCAGCGCCTGATGGCGTGCTGATCGGAGATCAGCCCTTTCTCACGGCAGGTTGGCGGGGCGGAATCTCTGCCCCGCCCGCCGGGTTCACATCGGAACGGATGAAATGCCTCACCAAGGCCAAGCGACGCAGCGGGCACAATTCGGATCGTCGCCGCATCGCGCATCGGTTGAGCGATTTATGAATTGGCCTGCGTATCCGGGGTCTCTTTCAGACAGATCAAGGTTTGCAGGCCCGTGGCGACATGCGTGCGCCGGGTTTCGGTTACCCCCCAAACATCAAGCTGGCAGATGGTCAAGGTTCGACCGGATTTTATCACCTGTCCGGTGGCTTCAAGAAAATCACCGCGTGCGGGGTTGATCAGGTTGATCTTAAATTCGACCGTCAGCACCGAGCTGCCCTGCGGGAACAGGGTATAGGCCGCGTATCCGCCCGCGCTATCGGCGATGGCGGAGGTGCCACCTGCGTGGAAAAACCCGTGCTGCTGTGTGAGCTCGTCGCGAAACGGCAGGCGCAGCGTAACGCGCCCTGCCTCGATCTCGGCGATCTGCGCCCCGAGATGCGCCATCAGCCCTTGCCGCGCGAAGCTCTCACGGGTGCGGGCGATCATTTCGGGCGTGATTGGGGTGCCAAGGGGCATGATGTGTCTCCGGACGGTTGGGCCTTTGTGTCAAAGGCTATGTCCGGCACTCTGGCCGCTCAACCAGAACGGCACGTCACATCGGGTTTTGAGATCGCGCAGGGGCCTGTGGGGCGGCGAGGCCTCGTCGGGAGGCGGCATCGGGGGAGGCGACATCGGGGCCGCGATATACGGACAACCCAATAAAAAACGCCGCGACAAAAGGCGCGGCGCTGACAGGGGATCTGAGATGGGCCCAAAGCGGCGGCCGAGCAAGCCGCCAACACAGGCTAGGGGGGGATTAACCGCGCCAGTGGCGGACGGGGCCGCAATCCATATGGACGAAGTTCGAGCGGTTGTATTGACCGACGCCGCCCGCGTGGCAGGTCGATGCCGCTTTGAACATCTGGCTGACCGAGCGCGACTTGAGGCGCAGATCGGCGGCTTGGCCGCGCATGTGAAGGGAGTTCTTCGCAACACCTTTGGAGCGCGAGCGCAGCATGGCGTTGGTTTCCGGCGAGCGATATCCCGAGAGCATCATATAGGGCTCGTTGATATCCATCAGATTATGCGCGGCGGCCGCGATATCGATGTTGCGGGCATCATAGTTGACCACTTTGTTATTACGCCAGTCGCGCATGAAGTGGTTGATTTCTTTCAGGGCGTCGGGGATGTACTTGCCTTCGATCCAATAGACGGTATCGATGCTTTCGCCCGTCCGGCCCGAATACATGCGGATGCGGCGAATATCGCCCGCGCCACGCAAGATCCCGAAGGCGTTGGATGCTGTCGGGGCCGCGGTCACAATGGTTGCCGCGAAGACACCAAGAAGCCCGCGCCGAGTCAAATTCGATGTGCTCATGTCAGATTGCCTGTCCTGCTCAGTAGAAGTCCGATTTTCACGCCGATTTTAAGTTCTCGGCTTTAGGTTTTGTTAACCGCTCAACCTTGCAAAGTTTATGACACGAAAGCTGCTGCGGGCCAACACCGGATTCGCACTGATGTGGAAGTGCCGCGTTTGATCGGCGAAATTCTGCGCAAAACGCAGTAAACATGGGCACTGTGGCATCCTTGCCGCGATCTATAGCGGGGCGGTGCTTCAACGCCACAAGATCTGCGAAAAGTGACAGCATGGCGTCGCTATGCGATGGACTTTGCGCAGATTCTACAGATAGCTATTCGTTAGATTTTAAGGCGGTATCGGGGATTGTTATGGGGAATAAGCGCGCACAGGGGGCCATCTTCGGTCTCAAAATGATGTGCGGCGGGCTCGCTGCGCTCTTGGGCACCACGCTGATGGCGTCGGCGCAAACGGGCGCTGTGCAAACGCAAAGCGTTCAGGCGCAGGTGGCCACGATCTCCGGTTTCAAACAGGCAATTGCCGAGGCAGCCTCTGCCGATCCGGCGCTCGCCGCGTTTTACGCCGCAAGGAATTATGAGCCGATCTGGACAACGGGGCAGGATGCCGGGCGTCGCGCGGCCTTTTTCGCGGCGCTCGATCAGGCGGGCCAGCACGGGCTTCCCGCTGCGCGTTATGATGCGGACGGGCTGCGGGCGAAATTCGCCAATGTCGTCTCTGAGCGCGGACGCGGCACGCTGGATGCGGAGATGTCGCTGGCCTATCTCGCCTATGCGCAGGATTTGAGCTCGGGCGCGTTGACTCCGAGCAAAATCGACCCGACGATTGTGCGCGATATTACCAAACGCGACCATCTGGAGCTGATCGCAGGGGTTGCCGGCGATGCGCCTGCGCAATTCCTCGCCTCCTTGGGGCCGAAAACCCCGCAATATGCGCAGCTGCAGCTCAATAAAATCCGTCTGGAAGAGGTGATCGCGGCGGGCGGCTGGGGCGCCGAGGTGCCGATCACCAAGCTTGCGCCCGGATCGGCTGGCAAAGCCGTGATCGCGCTGCGTGACCGTTTGCAGGCGATGGGCTATCTGGGCCGCACCGCGACGGCGGAATATAACGCGGAGATGCAAACCGCCGTGCAACAGTTCCAGATCGATATGGGGCTGACCTCGGATGGGGTTGCGGGCGAGGGCACCTTGCGGGCGCTCAACACCGCGCCGCAGGAGCGTCTGAAATCCGTGCTCGTCGCGATGGAGCGGCTGCGCTGGATGAACGGCGCGCAGATGGAAGGCCGCTATATCTGGGTGAACCTGCCCGATTTCATGGTGCGGATCTATGATGACCACAAGTTGACCTTCGAGAGCGTCACCGTGATCGGCCAGAACCAAGGCGACCGCAAAACGCCCGAGTTTTCGGATCAAATGGCGATGATGGTGATCAACCCGACATGGCATGTGCCGCGGTCGATCACAGTGAAAGAATATCTGCCGATGATGCAGCGCAATGCAGGCGCTGCGGGCCATATCAAGATTTTCGATAGCAAGGGGCGGCAAGTCCCGCGCAGCAATATCAATTTCGGCGCTTATACCGCGCGCACCTTCCCGTATGCGATGAAACAGCCGCCGAGCGATGGCAACGCGCTGGGGCTGGTGAAATTCCTGTTCCCGAATAAATACAATATTTATCTGCATGATACGCCGTCGAAATCCTTGTTCAGCAAGGAAGTGCGCGCATTCTCGCATGGCTGTATCCGCGTGCAAAAGCCTTTCGAGCTGGCCTATGCGCTGCTCTCCAAGCAGACGGAGACGCCGGAGCAGGATTTCAAGCGCGTGCTGAATACGGGCAAGGAAACCACCGTCAAGCTGGAGCAAAAAGTGCCGGTGCATCTGGTGTATTTCACCGCCTGGCCGTCGGTTTCGGGCCGGATGGAATATCGTCGCGATGTGTATGGGCGCGATGCGGCGCTTTGGGCGGCCTTGGAGAAGGCGGGCGTGCAGCTTTAACCGGTTTGAACGGGTCCGATGAGGGGCGATACAGCCTGCGCGGGAATTGCCCACTGGCATCTGCGGCGCAGGCACCCTAAATCTTCATCGGGGGCGCTTTGAGGGCGCCATACCCTTTGCATTGGAGGATCGTTCATGGCCGCAACTCTTGCCGAAATCGCACAAGCTCTTGGGGCGCGCGCCGAAGGGGATCTCTCGATTTCTGTCACGGGTGCCTCCGAGCCCTCGACCGCGGGTGCGGATCAGATCGCCTTGGCGATGAGTGAGAAATACGCGTCCGGCTTGGCGCAGGGCAAAGCCCGCGCGGCGTTGCTTTGGGAAGGTGCGGATTGGACAGCTTACGGTCTGGAGGCGGCGGTCTTCGTTGCGCGGCCACGGCTCGCGATGGCGGGCCTCTCGAAGGCGTTTGACGCAGGGCCGGAGATTGCGCATGGCGTGCATCCGATGGCGGTGATTGATCCCTCCGCCGAGATCGGCGACGGGGCCGCGATTGGCCCGTTTGTGGTGATCGGGCGCGGCGTGAAGATCGGCGTGAACGCGCGGATCGCCTCGCATGTCAGCATCGCGGAAGGGTCAACTATCGGTGATAACGCTCTGATTTTGCAAGGTGTTCGGATTTGTCATCATGTCTCGATTGGCGATGATTTTATCGCCAACCCAGGTGCGGTGATCGGCGGCGACGGGTTTTCGTTTGTGACGCCAGAGGAATCCGGTGTCGAGGAAATCCGCAAAACCCTCGGCCAGCGCGACGAGATTCGTGAGCAGCATTGGACGCGAATTCACTCCTTGGGCACCGTGGAGATCGCGGAGAATGTCGAGATCGGCGCGAATGCGACCGTGGATCGCGGCACCATTCGCGCAACGCGGATCGGGCGCGGCACCAAGATCGATAACCTCGTGCATATCGGCCATAACGTCGAGGTCGGCGAGGATTGTCTGCTCTGCGGGCAAGTCGGCGTGGCGGGCAGCTCTCGGATCGGGGATCGCGTGGTTCTGGCGGGGCAGGTTGGCGTCTCCGATAATATCTTTGTCGGCGACGATGTGATCGCGGGCGGCGGCACGAAAATTTTCACCAATGCGCCCAAGGGCCGTGTCTTGCTGGGTAGCCCGGCAATGAAGATGGAAACCCATGTCGAGGCGCAGAAAAACATCCGGCGTTTGGGGCGCTTGTTCGCCCAAGTCGCAGAGCTTCGGGAAACTGTTACAAAATTGGGCCAAAAGGGCTGAGGTGAAGCAAACATGAGCGAGACCGTGAAAGACCGTATTATTTCGATCATCGCCGAAGAGGCCGTGATGAGCCCGTCCGATTTACGGATGGATATGACGCTGGACGAGCTCGGGGTGGATAGTCTCGGGCTGGTGGAGAGCATTTTCAAAATCGAAGAAGCCTTTGATATTTCAGTGCCTTTCAATGCGAACGAGCCGGGAGATTCGGATTTCGATATCTCCTCCATCGGCGCGATCATCGCGGGCGTTGAGCGCTTGGTGGCGGCGCGCGCGTGATGCGCCGCGTTGTGGTGACGGGCGCGGGGGCGGTCTCCGCGCTCGGGCTGAGCGCGCAGGCGACGATGCGGGCGATGGCCGAGGGGGTGAATGGCGTGACCCAGCTCGCCTTTGCCGATGTCGAGCGCTTGTCGATCCAGATCGGCGGGCAGGTCCATGATTGGGATGCGGCCGCGCTCTTTGAAAAGGGCAAGCTGGCGCTCTACGACCGTTTCACCCAGTTCGCGCTGAAGGCCGCCGAGGAGGCGATGGCGCAGTCGGGGCTGGTGCTGTCGGACGAGATGCGCCTGCGCGCGGGCTGTATCATCGGCACGGCGGGCGGCGGCAATGGCACGGTGAACGACAGTTTTAAAACCGTGTTCGAGGAAGGGAAGAACCGTGTTCACCCCTTCGTTGTCCCGAAACTGATGAATAACGCGGCCTGCTCCCATATTTGTATGGAGCAAGGGCTGATGGGGCCGAGCTTCTCGGTCGCGACCGCCTGCGCCAGCTCGAACCATGCGATTGGTCTGGCGTTCCAGATGGTGCGCGCAGGCGTGGCGGATGTGATGCTGGCGGGCGGCGCGGAAGCGATGCTGAATTTCGGCGGGTTGAAGGCTTGGGAGGGGCTGCGGGTGATGTCGAAAGACGCGTGCCGCCCGTTCAGCCTTGGCCGCAACGGGATGGTGCAGGGCGAGGGCGCGGGCGTCTTCGTGCTAGAAGATTATGAGAGCGCCAAGGCCCGCGGCGCGGAAATTCTCTGCGAGATCAAAGGATTCGCGATGAGTTCCGATGCGGGGGATATCGTGATGCCCTCGGTGATCGGCGCGGGGCGCGCGATTTCGGGCGCGCTGGCGGATGCGGGGCTGGCCCCTGATCAGATCGGCTATATCAATGCCCATGGCACGGGCACGGCGGCGAATGACAAAACGGAAGCTGCAGCGATTCACGCTGTCTTCGGCACGGCTGCGGATACGGTTATGGTGTCCTCGACCAAGGCAATGCACGGCCATTGTATCGGCGGCACCGGGGCTATCGAGATGCTGGCCTGTCTTCTGGCGCTGAACGAGGGGGTGATCGCCCCCACGATCAATTTCGAGGCGGCCGATCCGGAGTGCGCGTTAGATGTCGTTCCCAACACCGCGCGCGAGGCGAAACTGGATGCGGTTCTCTCCAACGCCTTCGCTTTTGGCGGGCTGAATGCCGTTTTGGCGCTGGGGCGCGTATAATCAACGCGTTAAGGGGCGAACTTCGCGTTTTGGATGAAATGCTCAGAATATCCAATAAAAACGCCGCCTGCGAATATGCAGGCGGCTTTTTCGTTTCTTATCAGTTCTTTACGATTACTTCTTCGCGTTCGCTTCTTTCACCGCGTCAAACGCAGCGGTGAAGCCTTTGAGCGAGATATCCACCGTCACACGCTTATCAGGCGCGGCAACAGGCACCAGCGAGACAGTTGCTTTTCCGCCTTTTTTGAACGCTGCCAGCTCTTCCGCGGTCAAGCCGAGGCGCGCGAAGCAGCCCGGTTGTGCGCAGAAGCTGAATTGGTAGACGCGCGGCTTGGCGGAATCGACGCCAATCGCAAGGCCCGGCGTCAGCAAGGTTTCCAGCGGCACCATCAAGGTTGCCCCCGCAACCGCTTCGCCGCCGTCCGGCAGGGCAAGCATGCTGATATCCGCGACGGTTTGGCCCGTCGCATCTTTCAGAACCTGATAGATCTCGCAGGGATCATTGCCGTCTTCGGTGCGGATGCACTGAAGCTGCCAATCGCCATGGGTGGCGGCGGTGTAGGCTTTGCCCATATCGTCCGGCGCATCGGTGGCTGCGTCAGCAGGGGCCTCGGTCGCCGCATCTGCGGCTGGCGCATCGGTCGCGGGCGCATCTGCAGCGGGTGTTTCAGTGGCAGGAGCAGCATCGCTTGCCGGCGCATCTTGTGCGATGGCGGCACCGGTGAGCGCGAAAGACAGCGCAATCGCGAGCGGTTTGGTCAGGTCAATCATTTATCCGTCCAATCAGAACATTGTCTGGTGCCTTCTAACATGCGGATATTCGGATGTCAGCGGCAATGGCGACGCAGGGGCCTCACCTGAGATCACATCAGCGGGGGATCGCGCGGCGATCAGGCCTTTGATGTGCCGCAGGGGGCAGTATCGGATGGCAGGCGCTCAAAACGGAAAAAGAGCATGCTGGAGCACGCCCTTTTTCTCTTATTTTCCCTGTCAGACTGGCCGACTTATTGAGATTTGAACCTAGGCAAGCTCTGGTTTCCCGTCAACGAAAAATTGTAGGGAGAATTGGGGCATTTGGATAGGTTGCGCGGTGGGCGATTTTCTGGGTTTCGCGAAGAATTGATCTGAAATCGAGTATAATGAAGGGCTTACATTTCCGGTGCAGGCAGCGCGCCGTGCTCCAAAAAAAACCGCGCCCGAAAGCGCGGCCAGTCAACAGGGAGGAAAATCCCGCAGCGCGGGAGGCGGGCCGCAAGAGTCGTCACCTCGCGGCCTGAAATCAGTCTGGCACAGAAGGGTTAATCAAGTATTGTGAGAGTCAGTTTTCAGCGTAGGAAAGATGTATGACCTCGGTTCTGACCCAAAACGGGATCTTTGTGGGCGGCGGCGGCGATGCTTACCACGATCCGCAAGAGATGCTCTTGAAATACGGCAATCGTCACGGGCTGATCGCAGGTGCGACGGGGACGGGTAAAACCGTTACGTTACAAATTCTTGCGGAGGCTTTTTCAACCGCTGGCGTGCCCGTGTTCATGGCAGATGTGAAGGGCGATCTCTCGGGGATGGCGCTGGCGGGTTCGGCGGAGGGGAAACTACATGCGCCGTTCCTGACACGGGCCGAGACCATCGGCTATGGTCTCGAATACCGCGCGTTTCCCGTCACCTTCTGGGATATGTTTGGTGAGAAAGGCCATTCCGTCCGCACCACCATTTCGGAGATGGGGCCGCTGTTGCTGGCGCGATTGATGGATCTGACCGAGGCGCAGGAAGGCGTGCTGAATATCGCGTTCCGGATTGCGGATGAGGAGGGCCTGCCGCTTCTCGATCTCAAAGATCTGCAATCCATGCTGCTGTTTGTGGGCGAGCATAAGGATGAGATTTCTCTGCGCTATGGCAATGTGGCCAGCGCGACCATCGGTGCTATTCAGCGGCAGCTTCTGGTTCTTGAAAACGAAGGTGCCGCGAATTTCTTCGGGGAGCCCGCGTTGGATCTGCAGGATCTGATGTCGCTCGCGCCCGATGGCCGTGGCCGGATCAATGTGATGGCGGCGGATCGCCTGATGGCGAGCCCGCGGCTCTACTCAACTTTCCTTCTGTGGCTGCTCTCGGAACTGTTCGAGGAGCTGCCCGAGGTCGGTGACCCCGATAAACCGCGATTCGTCTTCTTCTTCGACGAGGCGCATTTGTTGTTCGATGACGCGCCCAAAGCGCTGGTCGATAAGGTGGAGCAGGTCGCGCGGCTGATCCGCTCGAAAGGTGTTGGGATCTATTTTATCACGCAAAATCCGGGCGATGTGCCGGATGGTGTGCTGGGGCAACTCGGTAACCGCGTGCAACATGCGCTGCGCGCTTTCACCGCGAAAGATCAAAAAGATCTCAAACGCGCGGCGGAGAATTACCGCCCCAATCCGCGCTTTTCGACCGAGGAGGCGATCAAGGAGGTCGGCACGGGTGAGGCGGTGACGTCGTTCCTGCAAAACAAAGGCGTTCCGGGAATTGTGGAGCGCACTTTGGTGCGCCCGCCGATGTCGCGTCTTGGGCCGCTGACGCCGGAGGAGCGCAGCACGGTGATCGCGGGATCGCCGTTCGGGGCGAAATACGATGTGACGGTGGATCGCGATTCGGCGAGCGAGATGCTGGCGCGCCGTGCCGCCGCCGCCGCTGATGAGGCCGCGAAGGCCGAGGCCGAGGGCGCGGCGAAAGCGGCGCAAGATGCCGCCAAGGCCGAAGAGGCGCGCGAGTTTAACAAAGCGCGGCGGTTCGAGCCGATCAGTTTTGAGCGTAAACCCGCCCCGAAATCCAGCACGAGATCCTCTGGCCGCGCGTCGCGTTCGGATAGTTTGGCGCAAACCTTCGGGAAGAGCTTTGTGCGTCAATTGGGCACCAAAGCGGGCCAGCAACTCGTGCGCGGAATTTTGGGCTCTCTGTTCAAAAGCCGCTAATCGGAAGCCTCTCGAGAATAGAAAAGGGGCGCCGGAATAGGCGCCCCTTTTCAGTCTGCCGTTAACAGTTTTACGGCGCATTCGGCGCCGACCCGTTGCGGGCGGGCACAAGCCGCGCTTCGGCAAGGATAGCGATCAGAATCTCGATATGACGCGCCAGCGAATAGGCTGCCTCACCGGATTTACGCACCTCTTCAAGCTGCGCCTCTTCCTCCATCAGCCGCGCCAAAGCCGCCTCAGGGGCGGAGGGGGGCGTATTGCGCATCAGGCGGCGCAAATCGCGGGTCCGATTGTATTGCGCAAGCCCGAGACGGGCCGCACGGATCAGCAGGCGTGGGCGTTTCAACTCGGCCAGCAGGTATGAATATCGCTCATGTCATCGTTCCTCTCGCTTCCACTGAAAGCGACAGGAGCACAACCTATGCGGGTGTTGCGCATTTTAACTAAACAGCGCACGGCATGGTTTCAATTATTTATCATTTGTAAACAATTCTGGTCATCTGAGCCATTTGTTAACGGACAGGTAACCAATGCAACTCACGGTTGTTACTACAAAATCGAGAGCGGAAGCCGAACTTCCGAGACGATCTGGGGGATACTATGACAGTGTTGACACCGGCCGGGGCGGGCCTTCCCGCCTGGCTGCCACATTATGCACGCCTCTATCTGCGCCATGTTCAAGACGGCGTGTCGATCCGCGAATTGGCGCGGTCAGAGGGCTGCCATGCTTCGACCATTTCACGCCGAATGCGCCGGATCGAGCAAAGGCGCGATGATCCGTTGATTGACGATTTGCTGACGCGGCTCGGGGATGGGGATCCCTGCGCCACGTCCGGGGTGCCCGCTGCGGGGGCTCCGATTTCTGGGGAAAATGAGGGAGAGACCACAATGAGTGCACCTATGCGTCGCAATGACCCCGCTGCCACTGACGAGGCGCTGATCCAACGCGAAGCGCGCCGAATTCTGCGGCGACTGTCAGAACCCGGCGCGCTTTTGGTCGTGGCAAGCGATCTGGGCAAAGCTGTCGTGTTAAAAGGGCAAATGCGCACCGCGGTGCTGGACCGTGACGTCGCGCAGGCCTTTGCGGTAAAGGATTGGATCAGCCTTGCCCATAGCGGTCGGGTGCTGACCTATGAGATCTCCAGCACGGGGCGCGCGGCGCTCAAGCGGATGCTGGAGGCGGATGCGGGGCTATCCACCGACACGGGCGAGGCCACCGAGGAAGCCGGAGACGGGACAGCGCGCTTTGCCAATCAGCACCGGTTTATGGGCGAGCGCGAGTTCCATGAGCTCGGTCATGATACCCCGCGCCGCGTGCGGATGAATATCGCGGAAAGCCCGCTGGGCGTGCTGACGCGGCGGCGCGATATGGGGGGCGAGCCCTTCCTGACGCCGGATCTCGTGGCCGCGGGGGAGCGGCTGCGCGAGGATTTCGAGCTGGCGCAGATGGGTCCGCGCGTGGCGCAAAACTGGGAGCGGTTCATGACGGGCGGCGATCGCGGCGGGTTCAACCCGAATGCGGGCGGCACGGGCGGATCCGAGCGCGCGCGACCGTGTGGCATTGGCGCTGCGGGATCTGGGCCCGGGTTTGGGCGATATGGTGCTGCGCTGCTGCTGTTTTCTGGAAGGGTTGGAGACGGCGGAGAAGCGGCTGGGATGGTCGGCGCGCTCGGGCAAGATCGTGCTGCGGATCGCGTTGCAACGCCTCCCCCCGGGATATTTTAGGCAACCAGAAAAAGGCGCTAGTTACCCTCTGGTTGCCCCAAATATCCCGGGGGTGAATTTGCCGATAGGCAAAGAGGGGGCAGCGCCCCTTTTGCGCTGGGAGACGAAAAAACGCCGCCCTCGGATCATCGAGAGCGGCGTTGTTTCTTGTCGCGGGAAGGGCGGCTTACGCGGCGACTTCCGCATTGGCTTGCACGAGCCAGTTCAGCACAGTCTCGGGCGAGGAGACGCCGTAAGGATCTTCTCCGTGGTTGTCGCACAGGCCCGGCTCTTCGAACCATGCTTCGACTTTGCCGTCGTTGATGACAGCGGCATAGCGCCACGAGCGCAGGCCGAACCCGAGGTTGTCCTTGCGCACCAGCATGCCGACGCGGCGGGTGAATTCGCCTGCGCCATCGGGGATGACTTTGACATTCTGCAGACCTTGCGCCTTCGCCCATTGGTTCATCACGAAGGCATCATTGACCGAGAGGCAGTAGATTTCGTCTACGCCTTGGGCTTTGAAATCAGCAAAGCCGTTCTCGAAGCCCGGAAGTTGGAAGGTCGAGCAGGTGGGGGTGAAAGCGCCGGGCAGCGCGAAGAGCACCACGCGCTTGCCTGCGAAGTAATCTGCGGTGGTCATTTCCTGCCAGCGGAACGGGTTATCGCCGCCGATGGAGTCATCGCGCACGCGGGTTTGGAAAGTGACATTGGGGAGGGTTGCGCCAGTTTGCATGGAAGGCTCCAAATCAGATGGGTTTGGAAACATTCTAAACCGCTCGCTTGCGGGTCACAACCGCTGACCTTGCATATGCGGCATGAAATTGCTGCATTGCGGTATCGTGCGGCGCAGGGCGCGGCGCGAGAGTTGCCTCCATCGCAAGGCGGTTTCCCGCATCGGCCGCGTTGCAAGCCTTGCAAAAACGGCTTATGTCTGGGCCTGAGCGCGGCCCCAAACTGCCGTGGCAAAGGAACAAGCGATGCGCGATCTCAAACTGCCCGAACAGCGTCACCCGGAAAAGGCCCGTAAACCCGATCAGGCGCAGCCGAAAAAACCGGCATGGATCCGCGTGAAAGCGCCGACCTCGCAGGGCTATAAGGACACGCGCGACATTATGCGCGAGCATAAGCTGACGACGGTGTGCGAAGAGGCGGGCTGTCCGAATGTGGGCGAATGCTGGTCGCAAGGCCATGCGACAATGATGATCATGGGCGAGGTCTGCACGCGGGCCTGCACCTTCTGCAATATCGCCACCGGCAAACCGCCCGAAGCGCTGGATGTGTTCGAGCCGGGCCGTGTGGCCGATGCGGTCAAGAAGCTCGGGCTGAACCATGTGGTGATCACCTCGGTCGACCGCGATGATGTTGAGGATGGCGGGGCGGAGCATTTCGCCCAGACGA
Source organism: Paracoccaceae bacterium (assembly GCA_048262715.1). Classification (GTDB taxonomy): domain Bacteria; phylum Pseudomonadota; class Alphaproteobacteria; order Rhodobacterales; family Rhodobacteraceae; genus Albirhodobacter. The sequence continues at coordinate 391,832 of JBLXEV010000002.1, read as the reverse complement.
TCCGCGCGATCCGCCGCCAAGCCCCCAATACCACGATCGAGATCCTGACGCCCGATTTCATCCGCTGCGATCCCAGCGTTTTGGAAATCGTGGTGAAGGCCAAGCCCGATGTGTTCAACCACAATCTCGAAACAGTCCCCGGCCTCTATCCCGAAGTGCGCCCCGGCGCGCGCTATTTCCACAGCTTGCGCCTGTTGCAGCGCGTGAAAGAGCTGGATCCGACGATGTTCACCAAATCCGGCATCATGGTCGGCTTGGGCGAAGATGCACAGGGTGTGAAGCAAGTGATGGATGATATGCGCGCGGCGGATATCGATTTCCTCACCATAGGCCAATATCTGCAGCCGACGCCGAAACACCACCGCGTGGACCGGTTCGTGACGCCGGAAGAGTTCAAAAGCTACGAGACAGCCGCCTATGGCAAGGGCTTCTTGATGGTCTCTGCGACGCCGCTCACGCGGTCGTCCTATCACGCGGGCGACGATTTCGCGCGGCTGCGGGCGGCGCGGATGGCCAAGCTCGCGCAGGGCTAAACCGTTTTTGCCTCCGGCGGGGATATTTCCGCTCTCTGGAAGGGAAAGCTCTCTTCCCGTTTCCTCAGAGCTTAAATATCCCCGCCGGAGGCGTGACACTGGATTTGATCACGGGCGATACCGGATCCGCCCGCTCTCCGCAGTGGCCCATTCCGGCCAGATCCCATAGCGATCCAGCACGACAATCAGCACGCAGACGGCGATGACGCCGAAGACCAGCTTGATCCGGCCTAGGGAGGGCGGGTTGCGGACCCATTTGCTCATCCTGAGGAACCAGATCGGGTTCATAGTGTCGCACCTCCTCGCGCGCATCGGTCTCAATGCCCGCTTGCCCTTGATTTCTGCCGCCCGTTTTCCCAAAAGGGGGCGCGGCCTGCATCATCGCACGGATCGCAAGCCGAGCAAAGGAACGCGATGCCCCGCCATTCTGAAACCCGCGTGATGCCCTACACTGCGCAGCAGATGTATGATCTTGTTGCCGATGTCGCGCGCTATCCGGAGTTTCTGCCGTGGAACTCTGCCGCGCGGATCCGCTCGCAAAAGGCAGGCGTTGCGGATGAGACGGGCGAGGTGCCGCAGGTGCTCGAGGCGGATCTGGTGATCTCGTTCAAGCTGTTCCGTGAGCGGTTCGGCTCGCGTGTCACGCTCTGGCCGCAGCGCAAGCAGGTGGATACCGAATATCTGGACGGGCCGTTCAAATATCTCAAATCCTATTGGAAATTCCATGATCGGGCGGAAGGCGGCTGCGAGGTCGAATTCTTCGTCGATTTCGAGTTCAAGAATGCGATTTTGCAAGGCGTGATCGGGATCGTCTTTGACGAGGCGATGCGCCGGATTGTGAAGGCCTTCGAGGCGCGCGCGGCAAAGCTCTACGGCGCTTAAGCGCGGCTCCTGATATCCAAGACGGCAAAAAACCGGCGCAGCCTCCCGCGCCGGTTTTGCATTGATCTGAAAGGCTTATCAGCTGTTCATATCATAGGCGCGCTCGCCATGGGTGGACAGATCCAGCCCGTTGGTCTCGGCCTCCATATCCACGCGCATCGGCGTGATCAGCCCGACGAGTTTGGCCAGAGCCCATGTCATCCCCAGCGTATAGAGGCCGACGATCAGCAGCGCGCCGCCCTGTGCGACAAAGCTTCCTGCACCGAAGACCGCAATCATCAGCGTGCCGAAAATCCCGCCCACGCCATGCACCGCGAAGACATCGAGCGTATCGTCAATGCCCATCCGCTCGCGGATCAGGTTCACCGCCTCTTGGCAAAGCACGCCCGCAACAAGGCCGATGATGAGCGCTTGAATGGGTGTCACAAAGCCCGAGGCGGGGGTGATCGAAGCGAGGCCCGCAATCGTGCCGGTGACGATGCCGATCAGCGAGGCGCGGCCGAATTTGATTTTCTCCCACACCATCCACGAGAACGACGCCGCAGCGGCGGAGAGATGCGTCACGGTGATCGCCATCGCCGCCCCGCCATCGGCGGCGAGTTGCGAGCCGCCGTTGAAGCCGAACCAGCCAACCCAGAGCAGCCCCGCGCCAATTGCCACCATGCCCGGATTATGCGGCGGGGTGTGGCGGTTCTTGCGCGGCCCGATCATCACTGCCAGCAACAGCGCTGCGAGGGCTGCGGTTTCATGCACCACGATACCGCCCGCGAAATCCTTCGTGCCGACCGCGCCGAAAATCCCGCCATCCGACATTATGCCTCCGCCCCAGATCCAATGGGTGACCGGCGCATAGACCAGCAGCATCCAGGCCGCCGAGAAGCCCATCACCCACCAGAAATTCACCCGCTCGACGAACGCGCCGAGAATCAGCGCGGGCGTGATGATCGCGAAGGTCATCTGGAAGCTGAAGAACAGGATCTCGGGCAGGGTGCCTTTAAGCGTGCTCGCATCAATCCCGATCAGCATCGCTTTGGACAGCCCGCCCCAGAGCGCATTGCCCTCGCCAAAGGCGATGGAATAGCCGACGACCATCCACAAGATGCTCATCAGCGCCGCAATCGCGAAGCATTGCATGAACACCGAAAGCACATTGCGCGCGCGCACCAGCCCGCCATAGAACAGCGCCAAGCCTGGGAGTGTCATCAGGAGAACCAAGGCCGTGGCGACCATGATCCATGCGGTATCTGCTGCGTTCATCTTTTCCCCTCCAAAACCAACTCGCACCGCAGATCATGTGCGATATGATCGGGAAAGAGGCAGGGCGCGTGAAGGGCGCTGTTTTTGGGGGCATTTATAATAACGCCCGCCAGATAGGCGGGCGTTTTGCGATTTTGACGCAATAATGGGCGAAATTATAACGGCGCGGTTTTCAGCAATGGCGCGTTGAATATAAGCGTAAGGGCGTGATCGCGGGCAGCCTCGCGCACCGCAGCACGGCCTCTTGCGCCAAATTCCACGGTTTCACTCTGCGCGATCAGCGCCCCGTCCGCGCCCTCAAAGGCGATTGCGAAGCACACGCGCCCCTCGGGCTTATGCTCGGATCCGCCAGGCCCTGCGATGCCGCTGATCGACACGGCGAGATCGGCGCGCGCGGCTTTCAGCGCGCCAATGGCCATCTCGCGCGCAACGGGCTCAGAGACCGCGCCATGCTCTTGCAGGCTGCCCAGCGAGACGCCGAGCATCTCCGCCTTGGCGGGGTTGGAATAGGTCACAAAGCCGCGCTCGAACACGGCGGAGGAGCCAGCGATATCGGTAAGCGCTGCGCTGACCATCCCGCCGGTGCAGCTTTCCGCTGTGGTGATCTTGATTTCGCGTTTTGAGGCTATTTCAATGATTTGCGCGGCGATGCTCATAGGATCACCATGTGATAAAGCGCCGCAAGGAAGATCGCACCGATCCCCGCGAACAACCCCGCCCAGAGATCATCGAGCATCACGCCTGCCGGATCATGGCGCGCATCGGCGCGGCCCACGAGCCACGGTTTGGTGATATCGAACAGCCGGAACAGCAGGAACGCCGCGACCGGTGCAGGCCAGACCATCGACATGTCGCGCATGAAGAACCCTGCTGCGGGGAAGAGCAGCGCCAGCCATTGCCCCGCGACCTCGTCGATCACGATCTCGGACGGGTCTTCGCCGGGCCGATCTTTGAGCGCGGCATTCACCGACCAGAACCCCAGCGCGGTCACGGCGAGTGTGGCGATGACGAGGGCGGGAAAGCCGATGTAGCGCTCGATCCCCCAGCCGATCAGCACTGCCGCCAGCGATCCCCATGTTCCGCGCGCGGGGCGCATCAGCCCGACGAATCCGAATGTATTGATAAATCTCAGCATGTTACGCGCCTTTTATCAGGGTTGCTGTGGCGATGGAGGCAATGCCTTCCTCGCGGCCGGTAAAGCCCAGCCGCTCCGAGGTGGTGGCTTTGACGGAGACACGGGTGACGTCGATCTGCAGGATTTGCGCGAGGCGATCCATCATCGCGTCCGCATGTGGCCCGATCTTCGGGCGTTCGCAGACGATGGTCACATCGACATTGGAAATCGCAAAGCCCATCTCGCGTGCAAGATCCCCCGCATGGCGCAGGAAAATATCGGAGGCAGCCCCTTTCCATTGCGGATCGGAGGGCGGGAAATGGCGGCCAATGTCGCCCTGCGCCAGCGCGCCGTAAATCGCATCGGTCAGCGCATGCATCGCCACATCGGCATCAGAATGGCCCAAAAGCGCTTTATTATGCGGGACTTGCACACCGCACAGAATAACCGCATCACCCTCGGTGAAGGCGTGAACGTCATAGCCATTGCCCAGTCGAATATCCATCTTTCGCTCCCGCTCGATCAGCTTCTCACCGCGCGCGAAATCTTCGGCCCAAGTGATTTTGAAATTCGCTTCCGCGCCCGCAACGATTGTCACAGGCAGGCCCGCCGCGCGGGCAATCTCGACATCATCCGCCGCCAGTTGACCCGCCGCGTGATCGGCGGCGCGGTACGCGTCTACAATAGGTTGCAGCGCGAATCCCTGCGGCGTCTGCGCGCGGTAGAGCCCGTCGCGTGCTTGGGTGCCGGAAACGATGCCCTCCGCGCCACGCCAGAGCGCATCGGTCACGGGTATGGCAGGCGCGGCCGCGGGGGCGGAATCCAATGCGTTAATCACCCGCGAGATCAGATCGGGATCCGCGAAGGGGCGCGCGCCGTCATGGATTAGAACCTTTGAAATCTCTTTTGGATCAATGGATTCCAAGGCGTTCTTGACGCTACCACTGCGCGTTTCACCGCCTGCGACCAGCGTGACGCGGCCGCCGAATAGTCTAAGACCGGTGATCATATCATCCGGATGCAGAACCACGATAATGCGGGCGATATCAGCGCGTTGGAAGCAAGAGACTGTGCGCTCCAACACGGGCCGTCCGCCAAGGCTGCGCCATTGTTTTGGCGCGCCAGCCCCCGCGCGCGTGCCGCGCCCTGCGGCGACAATGATAGCTGCGATGCTCATCTCGCTCCGCTCCGTTAACTCTCTCCTCAGGCTTACTCTGGGTGGCCAGCGGGTGCAATCGAGGGGATGGCGAAGTCGTCCTCTGATGGGCTGATTAAAAATTGAGCATTTGCATATTAATGTTGCCAGACCTGTGGAGCTTTGATTGGATTCCCCGCGAAATGCGGTTATCAGTTGGGCAAGTGCCGCCGTTTTACGCCGTGGCCTAGGTTTTTCCGGCCCTTCCATGGGCCTATCTGAAAAGAGATCGCGATCCGATGATCCAAGTTGGCCCTTATTCACTCGACCCTGCGGTGTTTCTCGCGCCGATGGCCGGAATCACCGATCTGCCGTTCCGGCAGATGGTGGCGCGGTTCGGGGCGGGGCTTGTCGTGTCCGAGATGGTTGCGTCTGGCGAGATGTTGACGGCGAAGCCCTCGGTTCGGGCGAAGGCGCGCACCGATCTGGGGCTGGAGATGGGCGGGGTGATTTCCTCGGTGCAGCTCGCAGGCCGGGAGGCGCAACCGATGGGCGAGGCCGCAAAGGCTGTCGCGGATATGGGCGCGAAGATTATCGACATTAATATGGGCTGCCCCGCGAAAAAGGTGACGGGCGGCGCCTCCGGCTCGGCCTTGATGCGCGATCCCGATCATGCGTTGACGCTGATTGATGCGGTGGTCGGCGCAGTGGATCTGCCCGTGACGCTGAAGATGCGACTGGGCTGGTGCGATGACAGCCTTAACGCGCCGGAGATCGCCAAGCGCGCCGTGGCGGCAGGGGTGCAGATGATTGTGATCCATGGACGCACACGGATGCAATTCTATAAGGGAGCTGCGGATTGGGCGGCGATTGCCGAGGTCGCGCAGGCGGTGGATGTTCCGGTGATCGCCAATGGCGATATTGTGGACGCCTTGAGCGCGAAAGCTGCGCTGGAGGCCTCTCGCGCGCAGGGTGTGATGGTCGGGCGCGGGGCGCAGGGCGCGCCGTGGCGGTTGGCGCAGATTGGCCATGCGCTGCACGGTGCCCCCGCGCCGAACATCCCGAATGGAAATGCGCTTTGTGACTTTATTTCAGATCACTACGAGGCGATCTTGATGTTTTACGGCAAGGACGTCGGGCTGCGCCTCGCGCGCAAGCATCTGGGCTGGTATGCCGATGAGGCGGGCGCGCCGCTCAAATCGCAGATGCAGACCGCTACCACCGTCGAGGCAACCCAAGCCTTGATCCGCAGTGCCTTTGCCGAGGCTGACCCGAACGGAGCCGCACTCAGCGGGGATGCGCTTAGAGATGACGCGACAAAATTCGGGGGGTGCGCAGCGTGAGCCTTCCAGACGTACAGGCGCTTTGGTCCAGCCTGCCGATGCCCGCGATCCTGATCGATAGCGAGGATCGAATGGTGGAGGTGAACCCCGCCGCCGAGGCCTATCTCAATATTTCGGCGAAATCCCTGCGCGGGCATTCGATCCTTGAGCGCTTGTCGATTGCGGCGCCCTTGGAAGATGTGTTCGAGCATGTGCGCACCACCCGCGCCGATGTCTATATCTCCGAGGTCGATCTGACGACGGGGGAGCGCGCGCCGGTGATGTGTTCGCTGCAAGCCGCGCCTTTGGGCGATGATCCCGAGGCGCTGTTGATCACCATCATTCCGCGGGAACGGGGATCGGTGCTCAATCGCGGCAGCGCGGTGAAATCGGCGGCGCGCTCCGCCATCGGCATGGCCGAGATGCTGGCACATGAGATCAAGAACCCGCTCGCAGGCATCGCGGGGGCGGCGCAGCTTCTCTCGATGAACCTTTCGGGCGATGATCTGGAACTCACGGATCTGATCGTGGATGAGACCCGCCGCGTGGTGAAGCTCTTGGAGCAGGTCGAGCAATTCGGCAATGTCCGCCCGCCTGAACAACAGGCGGTCAATATCCACGATGTGCTGGACCGCGCGCGTAAATCGGTGGCGATCGGGCACGGCGCGCATATGCGGATCACCGATGATTATGACCCATCCTTGCCCGCAACATTGGGCGATGCGGATCAGCTCACGCAGGTGTTTTTGAACCTGCTCAAGAATGCGTCGGAGGCCACGCGCGGTGCTGCGGGCGAGATCCGCCTGCGGACCTATTACGATCATGGGTTAAGGGTGCGCGGCGCGGATGGCAAATCCCGCGCGCTGCCTTTGCAGATCGAAGTGATCGATTCCGGCCCCGGTATCCCGCCGGAAATTGCTGGCGAGCTGTTCGAGCCCTTCGTCTCGGGCCGCGAAAACGGCACGGGGCTTGGCCTCGCGCTGGTATCCAAAATTATCTCGGAGCACGGCGGGTGGGTCTCTGTTGACTCCAAGCCCGGGCGCACATGCTTCCGGATTTCCCTTCCCGTTGCGCCCAAATCACTGGAGACAAACTGATGGATGGCACTGTCCTTGTAGCTGACGACGACCGCACAATCCGCACGGTGCTGACGCAGGCGCTGACGCGGGCGGGGTGTAAGGTCCATGCCACGGCCTCGCTCAACACGCTGATGCGCTGGGTTGAGGAGGGGAAGGGCGATCTGGTGATCTCCGATGTGATGATGCCCGATGGCAACGGGCTGGAGGCGCTGCCGCGCATCGGCAAGGAACGCCCCGGACTGCCGGTGATCGTGATCTCCGCGCAAAACACCATCATGACGGCGATTCAAGCTGCCGAGGCAGAGGCTTACGACTACCTGCCCAAGCCGTTCGATCTGCCCGATCTGATGAAACGCGCCGCTAAAGCGCTGGAACAAAAGCGCCGCAGCCAGCCTGCGCGGGTCGTGGATCCTGCTGCGCCGGAGGCCGCCTCCGACCTGCCTCTGGTGGGGCGCACGGCGGCGATGCAGGCGCTCTACCGCCTTGTCGCGCGGGTGATGAACGCTGATCTCGCCGTCCTGATCACGGGCGAGAGCGGCACGGGGAAATCGCTGATCGCCAAAGCAATCCATGATTTCTCGGATCGTCGGACGATGCCCTTTGTCGTCGCGCAGGCGGCGGATCTGCAAGGCGCGGATGGCCCGTCGCATCTGCTCGCGAAGGTCAAAGGCGGCTCGCTGGTCTTTGATGAGGTCGGTGATTTCGACGAGGAAACCCAAGCGCGGATCGTGCGGATGCTCGACGCGCTGCCCGAACAAGCGCCGCGGATCATGGCCACGAGTCAGATTGATCTGAAGGCGAAGATGGAGGCGGGGCAGTTCCGGCAGGATCTCTATTATCGTCTTGGCGGTGTCGCGCTCAGCGTGCCGTCCTTGCGCGAGCGGGTCGAGGATATCCCGCTGCTGGCGGAGCATTTCCTTGGCCGTTCCGAGCGCGATGGCCTCGGGTTGCGGCGATTTTCCAACGATGCGATGGCCTTGGTGCGGGCGTTTAGCTGGCCCGGAAATGTGCGCCAGTTGGAAAATACGATCCGGCGCTTGGTCGTCACCTCGCCAGAGGAAGAAATCACCCGCGCCGAGGTTGAGCTGGTGTTGGGCAATCAGCCGATGATGGAGCCGAGCCGTGGCGCGATGGGGGCGGATGCGGAAAAACTCTCCGCTTCGGTCGCGCGGCATCTCAAGCGCTATTTCGATCTGCATGGCGGCAATCTGCCCCCAGAGGGCCTGTATGATCGGATTCTGCGGGAAATCGAGGCCCCGTTGATTGAGATCTCGCTGGATGCGACGGGGGGTAATCAAGCAAGATGTGCCGATCTTCTGGGCATCAACCGCAATACTTTGCGTAAAAAGATCACAGATCTGGATATTCAGGTGACACGCCGCCGCAGACTGATGTAAAAGCGCAACAGGGGGCGTTGTAATTCTGCTGTCGGGATTCGCGCGCCTGTTGATCGTTTTGAGATCGGTTTGGGGGACTGGGTGAGAATTGCGCTGAGCCAAACGGTCTGGGATCGGCTGAGCCGCCTTCGGCGGATGCGGCGATTCCAGAATATCACGACACTTAGCCTCGTGGTGCTTGGCCCGCTTCTTGCGGTCGCGACCTATCTGATGCTGGGGCCTTTGGGGCAGGGCGGTGGCTCAACCGCGCTCCGTCTCACGCTTCTCGCGGATCTGATCTATTTCCTATTGCTGGCGACGCTCGTGCTCTCGCGGCTCTTGCGGATTGTGGCGGCACGGCGCTCTCGCTCGGCGGGCTCGCGGCTGCATGCGCGGCTGACGGTGGTCTTCGCGGGGATCGCGCTGGTGCCAACGGTGCTGGTCGCAATTTTTGGCGGGCTGACGGTCAATATCGGGCTTGAGGGCTGGTTTTCGGATCGTGTGCGCGAGGTTGTCGGCACCTCGCTTGCGGCGGCAGAGGCCTATCAGCAAGAGCACCGCAACGATCTGTTGCAAGATATCAATGCGCTTGGCGGCTACCTCAATTTGCGGCGCCAAGCGGCGGCCTTCATGGATGACGGCGATCTGCGCGAATTGGTGACCGAGGGGCAGGGCCAGATCCAGCGCGGGCTGCGCGAGGCCTATGTGATCGACGGTGTCGGCGAGATCCGCGCGCGCGGCGAGCGCAGCTATCTGTTCAACTTCGAGCAGCCCTCGGCGATTGATCTGGCCAAGGCCAAGAACGGCGAGACCGTGTTGATCGAGGATTGGGATGCCAGCGAGTTCCGTGCGCTGAAACGGTTGGATGCGTTTGTGGATCGCTATCTCTACGTCTCGCGCTCCGTTGACGGGCAACTCTTGTCGCTGCTTGATGACACCCGCGAAACGGTTGGCCTCTATCAACAATTGGAGGCCACGCGCGGCAAGGTGCTGTTTGAATTCGGCCTCGTCTATATCGGTTTTGCGCTGATCCTGATTTTGGCGGCGATCTGGCTCGGCCTGTGGTTCGCGGAGCGCCTCTCGCGGCCCATCGGGCGGCTGGCCCTGGCGGCAGAGCGCGTTGGCGCGGGGGATTTGAATCAACGCGTCATTGAAGATGATGGCGATGACGAGATTGCGACTTTGGGGCGTAATTTCAATACGATGACACAACAACTTAAAGGTCAGCGCGCCGAGCTGATTGAGCACAACCGCGAGATTGAGGAGCGTCGTCGCACCTTTGACTCAGTGCTCTCCTCGGTCACCTCCGGTGTGATCGGCCTAGATGCAGACGGTCGGATCGACTTCGTAAACCGCGCGGCCAATCGCTTGCTGGATCTACATCCGGTCACTTCGCACAATCTTCTGATGGAAGAGGCTGTCCCCGAATTTTCTGGCCTGATCAATCGCTTGCAAGATGGTGTTCAGGAAATAGTTCAAGAAGAGATCCGCGTGTCGCGCGGCGGAAAGCTCGAGAGTCTGCTGGTGCGGATGGCGCTGCGGCAAGCGGGCGATGGCGCGCCGGAAGGCTATGTGGTGGCGTTTGACGACGTGACAGATCTGGTCTCGGCGCAGAGGATGGCGGCGTGGGGCGATGTGGCCCGCCGGATTGCGCATGAAATCAAAAATCCGCTTACCCCGATTGCGCTTTCGGCGGAACGGATCAAGCGGAAATTCACCAAATCTGTCGGCGATGATGCCGAGCTTCTGGATCAATATACCGGCGTTATTATTCGGCAAACCAATGACTTGCGGCGGATTGTTGACGAGTTCTCACGGTTCGCGCGGATGCCGGAACCGGATCGCCGCGATCACGATTTGACGCGAATTTTGCGCGACGCGATCACCTTGCAAGAAAGCGCGCTGCACGATGGCCCCGTGGCGGGGCTGCGGCTGATCTCGGATATTCCACAAGAGCCGGTGGTGGTCGAACTGGATGCGACGATGATCGGCCAAGCCCTCACAAACCTCATTAAAAACGCCGGAGAAGCGATTGAAACCTATGTAGAAAAAGGTTCTCCTGAAGGATACTTCCCTGAGGTGCGCGTCGAGATGGGGGCGCGGCCGGATCATATTGTGATCCGCATTTCCGATAACGGCATCGGCTTGCCGCCGGATCGATCGCGCCTGTTCGAGCCCTATGTGACCACGCGCGAAAAGGGCACGGGGCTTGGGCTCCCCATCGTGAAGAAAATTATCGAAGAACACGGCGGCACCTTGGTGCTGACCGATGCTCCAGCTTTCTCGCCGGACGCCCATAAAGGCGCGATGGCGGAAATTCGTATCCCGCGCGCCCGTCAGGCGCCGCGCGCGATTAAAGACCGTGATCCGGTCCCCACTTTGATCCCATCGGTAGGCCATGAGTGACATTCTGATTGTTGACGACGAACGCGATATCCGTGAACTGATCTCTGACATCCTCAAGGATGAGGGGTTTTCGACGCGGATGGCCGCCAATTCGGATGAATGCGTTGATCAGATCAACGCAGAGCCCCCCGCGCTGATGATCCTTGATATCTGGCTGAAGGACAGCCGGATGGACGGGATCGACATTCTCAAACAGGTCAAACGCAATAATCCCGATATCCCCGTGGTGATCATTTCGGGCCACGGCAATATTGAAATCGCGGTCGCAGCGATCAAGCAGGGCGCTTATGACTTTATCGAAAAACCGTTTAATATAGATCAGTTGATGGTCGTTATTGCACGGGCGATGGAAACCGCGCGGCTGCGGCGGGAGGTCACGAGCCTCAAGCGGGGCGATGGCGGCTTGGGCGAGATGCAAGGCAGCTCGGTTGCGTTCCGCAAGCTTAAAGACGCGCTCGACAAGGTTGCGCGGTCAAATGGGCGGGTGATGCTGACGGGCGAGCCGGGATCGGGCAAGGAAATGGCCGCGCGCTATATCCACGCAGGCTCCGCGCGGGCCAGCGCGCCATTTGTCACCGTGACCTCGGCGACGATTGCACCCGACCGGATGGAAGAGGTTTTGTTCGGGCATGAAAGTGCCGAGAAGGGTTCTGAAAAAGGTCTTTTGGAACAAGCGCATGGCGGCGTTATTTACTTCGATGAAGTCGCCGATATGCCGCTGGGAACACAGAGCAAAATCCTGCGGGTGCTGACAGAGCAGCAATTCACCCGTGTCGGCGGCACCGATAAGGTGCGCGTAGATCTGCGGGTGATCTCGTCAACTACGCGCAATCTGGCGACGGAGATCGCGGCGGGGCGGTTCCGGCAGGAGCTCTATGATCGGCTGAATGTGGTGCCGTTGATGGTGCCTGCGCTGTCGGATCGGCGCGAGGATATTCCGGTGCTGGCGGAGTATTTCATCAACCAATTCAATAAGTTGCAGGGTCTTCCTGCGCGCGAGATTTCCACGGATGCGGCCGCTATGATGCAAACGATGGAATGGCCGGGCAACATCCGGCAATTGCGCAACGTGATCGAGCGGATCCTGATCCTCGGGGATGAAACAAGTGCGATTGAGCCTGCCGAATTGCAAGGCGAGAGTGGACCTTCCGACGAGGGGCGGATCCTGCTCGGCGGGCAGTTGGCGACGCTACCGCTGCGCGAGGCGCGCGAGTTGTTCGAACGCGAGTATCTTCTCACCCAGATCAACCGATTTGGCGGGAATATTTCGCGCACGGCGAATTTTGTCGGGATGGAACGCTCCGCGCTGCACCGGAAGCTAAAATCTCTGGGCGTTGTCACTTCGGCAAAAGCGGGCGGACGGACAGCGCAATCCGAGGACGAACTTGACTGATTTTCAGAGGCTTGCGGCGCATCTTTCATGTAATACATGAGGCGCGCCTTGGGCGCGCGTTGAACGGCTTTGTGATCGGGTGAATTGACCTTCGCGCGGCAAAATGCGATGGGAAGCGCTACGAGACCCTTTGGGAGAGTGACATGAAGGTGATCATCTGTGGCGCGGGTCAGGTCGGCTGGCAAATCGCGCGGCACCTCTCAGGCGAACGCAACGATGTAACGGTGGTGGACAGCAATCCAGAGCTGGTACGCCGTGCGACAGATACGCTTGATGTTCAAGGGGTTACGGGGTTTGCTTCGCATCCTGATGTGCTGGAACGGGCAGGGGCACGCGATTGCGATTTGCTGATCGCGGCGACCTATTCCGACGAGGTCAATATGGTGACCTGTCAGGTCGGCCATTCGGTGTTCAATATCACCCGCAAAATCGCCCGTGTGCGCGATCAAAGCTATATGCGCCCCGAATATGGCGATCTCTATCGCCGCGATCACCTGCCGATTGATGTGATTATCAGCCCCGAGCGCGAGGTCGCCGAGGCCGCCTTGCAACGTCTGGCCGCGCCGTCGACTTTTGACACTGAAAGTTTCATGGGCGGCAATCTGCAATTCATGGGGATCTTGCTTGACGAGGACTGCCCCGTGCTCAACACGCCACTGCGGCAGTTGACGGAGCTTTTCTCCACATTGCGGGCGGTCGTTGTTGGCGTGCGGCGGGAGGGGCGGTTGTTCGCGCCCGAGCCGGGCGACCAGCTTTTCGCGGGCGATCAGATCTATGTCTTCTCGCATTTTGAGGATGTCGGCCGGACGCTGGAGATTTTCGGGAAAACTACGAAAAAACAAGAACGTATCGTCATTATCGGTGGCGGGAATGTCGGGCTTGCGGTGGCCCGTGCGCTGGAGGCCCGCACCGACCGCGTGCGGGTGAAGGTGATCGAGATGAGCCGCGTTCAGGCCGAGCGCGCGGCAGATGCGTTGGAGAGAACTATTGTGCTGCACGGCGACGGGATGTCGTCCGAGTTGCTGGAAGAGGCCAATGTGGACCGCGCGGATGCGGTTTTGGTGGTCACTGACGATGATAAGACCAATATTCTCGTTGCGGTGCGTGCCAAACAGGCGGGCTGCAAAATGGCGATCAGCCTCGTGAATGACCCGACTTTGGTGACGCTGATGGGGCCGCTCGATATCGACGCTTATATCAATCCGCGCGCGACCACTGTCTCTTCGATCCTGCGCCATATCCGGCACGGGAAAGTCCGCGCGATCTATTCGGTTGGCGATGCCGAGGCGGAGGTGATCGAGGCGCAGGTGCTGGGCACCTCACCGATTTCGGGTAAGATGGTGCGCGATATTCCGTTCCCGGAAGGGGTGCTCGTCGGGGCGATCCAGAAGGGCGAGACCTTCCTCAAGCCGCGCGGCGATACCAAGATCGAGGAGGGCGACGTGATCACCCTCTTCGCGCTGAGCGCCGATGTGCCGGAGGTGGAGCGCCTCTTGCAGGTTTCCATTGATTTCTTCTAATGCCGCGCTTCCTTGATTTCCCGCTGATCGTGATTTTGATGGGCTTGGGCGCGATCTCGATGATTGTGCCTTCGATCCATGCGCTTGCGGTGGATAACATCGTGATTGCTCGGCATTTCTTCTATGCGGGGATCTTGCTGTTCTCGGTCACACTGATCCTCGGGCTTGCGGCGGCGGCAAACCCGTCCGGCCCTGCGGCGCGCAGTCATCTGTTGGCGATGGTGTTCTTCTTCACCGGATTGCCGTTGATGTTTGCCGTGCCGTTTAACGAGAGCGTGCCGGATACAGGGCTGCTCAATGCGTGGTGGGAGATGGTGTCTTCGCTGACCACCACGGGGGCGACGCTCTATGCGCCCGAGCGATTGGCGCCGACGCTGCATCTGTGGCGCGCGCAGGTCGGCTGGATGGGCGGATTCTTCATTCTGGTGATGGCGATTTCGGTGCTTGCGCCGCTGCGTATCGGCGGGTTTGAGGTGTTCTTCGCGGGGAATGGGGCACAGGCCGCTGGCACGGATGGATCCGGCGCGGGGATGATGATGATCGGGCCCGAGCGGCTGAGCCATCCGGGCGAGCGGATCCTGCGCTACACGCGGATCCTCGGGCCGGTCTATCTCGGGCTGACGGGGCTTTTGTGGGTGTTGTTGCTGATTGCGGGGGATGGTCCGCTGGTGGCGCTCTGCCATGCGATGTCCACGCTCTCGACCTCCGGCATTTCGCCGATTGCAGGGCCTGCGGTGGCGCAATCCGGCTTTGGCGGCGAGGCGATGATCTTTGTTTTCCTGTGCTTTGCGCTGACGCGGCGGTTCTGGCCCGGCGGCGGGGAGTTGCGGGTCTCGGAGAAACTCACACGGGATCCGGAGCTGCTACTGGCGGCATCGATTGTGCTGATTGTGCCCGCGATCTTGTTCCTGCGGCACTGGATCGCGGCGCTGGAGGTCTCCGTCGAGCCCTCGCTGACGATGGTGCTGTCCTCGCTTTGGGGCAGCATGTTCACGGTGCTGTCCTTCCTCACCACCACGGGGTTTGAGTCGGCGGGCTGGAACGAGGCGCGCAGCTGGTCGGGCCTTGGCACGTCGGGGCTGATGCTGGCGGGGTTGGCGATCATGGGCGGCGGTGTGGCCACCACGGCGGGCGGGGTGCGGCTGTTGCGCGTCTATGCGCTGCTGCGCCACGGCGAGCGCGAGTTGGAACGCATCGTCCATCCCTCGTCGATTGGCGGCGGCGGAGAGATGGCACGACGCTTGCGGCGCGAAGGCGCCTATATGTCGTGGATTTTCTTCATGCTCTTCGCGCTCTCAATCGCGGGGGTGATGATGGCGGTTTCGGCCACGGGCTTGGCCTTTGAACCGGCCACGATCCTGTCCATTGCGGCGCTGTCAAACACGGGCCCTCTGGCCGTTGTCGCGGGCGATGCGCCGCTATCATGGGCGGAATTGTCGGATGCGACGAAGGCGGTTCTGGCGCTGGCTATGGTCTTGGGGCGGTTAGAGACTTTGGCCCTCATCGCGCTGTTTAACCCCGATTTCTGGCGCGGCTGAGCGCGAGAACAGCGCGCGGGACAGGCCTTGATTGCGGCCTTTCCATCATAGGTTGCCAGACTCATCTTTTTAGGGCTGGAAGTTCCGGTTCCATTCGGCATAGTTAGGGCGTGGCGGAACGGTCTCCCGCCACAAGCTGCCTATCCGGCCTCCTGCCGGATCTCTCGGGGCAGGCGCGAGCGGGCCGTCAAGAACAAGGCTAAGACAAATGGCTGCAGATAAACAAAACCTTCAGGACGCGTTCCTTAATCACGTCCGCAAGACCAAAGTTCCGGTCACGATCTTCCTCATCAACGGGGTGAAGCTGCAAGGCGTCATCACGTGGTTTGACAATTTCTGCGTGCTCTTGCGCCGCGATGGTCAATCGCAGCTTGTGTATAAGCACGCGATCTCGACCATCATGCCGGGGGCACCGATCTCGCTCTATGAGGGCGAAGACTGACCTTGACGCATTCTTCCGAGGTAGAGCCAACACGCGCCTATGTTCTCCACCCTGATATGAAGAGTGGGGGGCATCGACGCTTGCCTGAACATGGTCTGGCGGAGGCGATTTCCCTCGCCGCCGCTTTGCCGGGGATCGAGGTTCTGGGCGGCGATGTCATTCGCCTGCCCAAAGCCCATCCGGGGCATCTGTTCGGCACTGGCAAAATGGCCGAGCTGAAAGACCTGTTCAAATCGCAAGAGATCGAGCTGGTGTTGGTGGACGGGCCGGTGACGCCCGTGCAACAGCGCAATCTGGAGAAGGAATGGGGCGTCAAGCTCTTGGACCGAACCGGATTGATCTTGGAGATTTTCGCCGATCGTGCGCGCACCCGTGAGGGCGTTTTGCAGGTCGAGCTGGCCGCGCTCTTGTATCAGCGCACGCGGCTTGTCCGCGCATGGACCCACCTTGAGCGCCAGCGCGGCGGCTTGGGGTTTGTGGGCGGACCGGGCGAAACCCAGATAGAGGCCGACCGCCGTGCGATTGACGATCAGGTCGTGCGGATCAAGCGTCAGTTGGAAAAAGTCGGTAAAACCCGCGAATTGCACCGCGCCGCACGGCGCAAGGTGCCGTTCCCGGTGGTGGCGTTGGTGGGCTATACCAACTCCGGCAAATCCACGCTGTTCAACCGCGTCACCGGCGCGGATGTGATGGCGAAAGATATGTTGTTTGCGACGCTGGATCCAACCATGCGCGGCCTCACACTGCCCTCGGGCCGCAAGGTGATCTTGTCCGATACGGTGGGCTTTATCTCCGATCTGCCGCACCAGCTCGTCGCATCGTTCCGCGCTACGCTGGAAGAGGTGCTGGAGGCGGATCTGGTGATGCATGTGCGCGATATCTCGCACCCCGAGACCGAGGAGCAGGCGGCGGATGTCGGCGAGATTCTCGAGAGCCTCGGCGTGGAGGAAGATGTGCCGTTCATCGAGGTCTGGAACAAGATCGACAGCCTCTCCGCCGAGACGCGCCAGACGCTGCTGAGCAAGAACGATCATAACGCCGACGTGCAATCGATCTCCGCGCTGACAGGCGATGGAATCCCGACCTTGCTCGAAGCCATCGAGGCGCATCTGACGCAAACGAAAGAGCGCGCGCGGCTGGAATTGACCTTTGCGGAGGGCGATAAACGCGCTTGGCTGCATGAGGCCAATGTGATCGTCGCCGAACGCCAGACCGAGACCGGCTGGACGATCGACGTGCTCTGGACGCAAGAACAAGCGGGCCGCTACGGCATCGCGCCGCCGCCCAAGCCCGAAGAAGCGCCCAAACCCGGTGGCTGGCAACCCTAAGCTTGCCGTTTAGGCCTCCGCGGGGCTTTGATTTGCGCTTCCAGAGAGCTTAAATATCCAAAACCCGAGATTTCCCCGCTTGGGGCCGCATTTCAGCCTTGCAGCACAGGTCAAACCGCGCTATCCCGCGCGCACTTCACAGGCGGGGGCGGGCTCTCAGGGGAGACATCCTTGAAAGTCCACCGGTTGGGTTTAGCCCTCATCCCCCGCTCAGGTTTAAACCGGAAAAGGACCAATATAATGGCGCTTCCCGAATTCTCGATGCGTCAGCTCCTCGAAGCTGGCGTTCACTACGGTCACCAAACGCAACGCTGGAACCCCCGCATGGGCGAGTTCATCTACGGCGAGCGCAACGGGATCCACATCCTCGATCTGACGCAAACCGTGCCGATGCTGGACGCTGCTTTGCAAGCTGTCCGCGACACCGTTGCAAAAGGCGGCCGCGTTCTCTTCGTCGGCACCAAGCGCCAAGCGGCGAAGCAAATCGCTGAAGCTGCTGAGAAATGCGCACAATATTACATGAACCACCGCTGGCTCGGTGGCACGCTGACCAACTGGAAAACCGTTTCCCAGTCGATCTCGCGCCTCAAGCAAATCGACGAAGTGATGGCGAACGGTGCAGAAGGCCTCACCAAGAAAGAGCGCCTCGGCATGGAACGCGAGCAGATCAAGCTCGAAGCGTCCTTGGGTGGCATCCGCGACATGGGCGGCCTTCCGGATCTTCTGTTCATCATCGACGTGAACAAAGAAGACCTGGCCATCTTGGAAGCGCAAAAGCTGGGCATCCCGGTTGTGGCCGTGGTTGACACCAACTGCTCGCCCAAAGGCGTTGACTACATCATCCCGGGCAACGACGATGCGGCCCGCGCGATCGCTCTCTACTGCGATCTCGTCTCGCGCGCAGCGCTGGACGGCATGACCGCACAGATGGGCGCTGCTGGCGTTGATCTGGGCGCTCTGGAAGACACTCCGGTTGAAGAAGCCGTTGCAGAAGCCTGAGTGATTTGAGAGGCGCCCCCGCGGCGCCTCTCGTCACATCGCTTGTCATATCCCTGATACGGGGTAGGGTTACCCCTGCCTCATTAACTCATTCGAGGAGAGCCAAAATGGCAATCACCGCAGCTATGGTGAAAGAACTGCGCGAATCCACCGGCGCAGGCATGATGGACGCGAAAAAAGCGCTGACCGAGACCGATGGCGACATGGAAGCCGCTGTTGATTGGCTGCGTACCAAGGGTCTTGCGAAAGCCGCGAAGAAATCCGGCCGTGTGGCTGCAGAGGGTCTGACGGCTGTCGCAGTGCAGGGCGGCGTTGGTGTTGCGGTTGAAGTGAACTCGGAAACCGACTTCGTTGGCAAGAACGCTGACTTCCAAAAAATGGTTGCGAGCATCGCTGGTGTTGCGCTGACCGTTTCGGACGTTGACGCGCTCAAAGCGGCTGATCTGAACGGCAAAACCGTTGAGACCGTCGTGACCGAGGCTGTTGCAGTCATCGGCGAGAACATGACGATCCGTCGCATGGCGCGCATCGAAGGCACCTCCGTGGTGTCCTATGTGCACAACGCTGCTGCGCCGAACATGGGCAAAATCGGTGTTCTGGTTGCGCTCTCGGCTGACAACGAGGCCTTCGGCAAGCAAGTTGCGATGCACATCGCTGCGACCAACCCTGCCTCGCTCTCGGAAGCGGATCTCTCGCCAGCAGTGGTCGAGAAAGAGCGCCAAGTTCAGATCGACATCGCACGCGAATCCGGCAAGCCGGAAGCTGTGATCGAGAAAATGATCGTGGGCCGGATGCAGAAGTTCCTGGAAGAAGTCACGCTTCTGAACCAGAAATTCGTCATCAACCCCGATATCACTGTTGGCCAAGCGGCTAAAGAAGCTGGCGTGGAGATTCTCTCCTTCGCACGTGTCGAAGTCGGTGAAGGCATCGTGGTCGAGAAAGAAGATTTCGCCGCTGAAGTCGCAAAGACGATGGCTGGCGCTTAATCCTCCCAAAATCTACCTGAAAACGCCGTCCTTCGGGGCGGCGTTTTTGTTTGCGGGGGCCGTCTCATGTGATCTGCGCAGATATTTTCCCGAGGCGAGGGCGCTCAGGCGCGACGCAGGCGGCGCACGACGGAATGCCGCGGTCACCTGCTGTTCAATCGGTTTGAGAAGTTGAGTTTAAAGGCTGCGCGCGCGCGCGCTCGGGGCGGGGGTGAACCCATATCGCCCCGTGGAAACCGGTCGTGGTCTGCAAATACATAACACACCACACCAAAAAACGCAGACCACATCCCGGTTACCCGATGGGGCGAACCCCAGTTCCGCTGGCCGAAGCCACCACTCATGGAACTTGCACAATATGACCGATTTCCGCGACGTAATCCAGTCAGGCATTGAAAAACTTACCCTAACGTCAGCGTAATCGAAGCATTTGGGCAACAATAATGCGGGAAAGGCCCCGAAATCGATGCAAGGCCTTCCCAAATGAGAGAGTTTTTGGAACGATGCTCTACTCTAAGGAGAGCTTTGTCGCTTCATTGCGGCGCGCTGGCGTATTCGTATTCGCTGGCGTGCTCTGTGATTCTTCCATCGTCGTCGCGTATCGAAGGGCGATTGCCGTGACGGCTTTGGGCGTCGGGGCAGGGGAGCAGCGAGAGGTGATCGGGATCGAAAAGATGTGCTTTTGCATGGAGGCTTTGAGGACTGCCTGTGCGGTCGTCTCCACATTCAGCGCCTCGCGAGCCAGCCGCAGATGCTTTTCGACTGTTGCCGGGGCGACGCCCATGATCGTTGCGATGGCTGCTGCGGTTTTTCCCTCCCCGACCCATTCGAGCGCTTCTTTCTGGCGATCTGTCAATTGCCGACGGTCTGTCGGATTGGGCATCGTTGAGGTTTGTATATGAAAGACGGAGTTGAGCATTAAGATTTCCCGTCCGCGCAGGGCCCAGAGTTGGTCCACCTCCTCCTGATATAAGGATGCCTGTGCGCAGAGCGCGATGCCTGCTGCGGTGTTTCGGCGGGTATCGGGGAAGTTGATCGAGACGCCCGCCCGCACGCCATGGCTCAGATTGAAGCGCACCACTTCTGCCTCGCTTGGGGTGAGGCGCCCTTGCCTCTCCTCTTCATGAATCCAACTCCAAAGGCAGGCGCCGGTATTGCTCTTGAACCAACGTATCATCGGCCCGCGTTCAAACAATCGCTCGCCGATAAAGCCTTTGATGTAGGAGTCGGAGTGGTTGGTCAGCACCAAGATATCGTCGAGCGCGCCATAGTCTTGCGCCGTGCTGAAATTTGTGGATGCGTAAACAACCCGATCAAATCCGTAGTCGTTCATCGCTGCGGAAAAGGCAGCCCAAAGCCCATCGATGCTGCGCGCGCCGATGAGTTTTTCCAAATGATCTAACATATACCGTCCATGACTAAATTCGATGCTCAGGCCGCAGGGTCGGGCGCGCAATATGCGCCGTTCCGAGCGCGGCCTGTG
This sequence comes from Paracoccaceae bacterium, assembly GCA_048262715.1. Classification (GTDB taxonomy): domain Bacteria; phylum Pseudomonadota; class Alphaproteobacteria; order Rhodobacterales; family Rhodobacteraceae; genus Albirhodobacter. The sequence continues at coordinate 371,039 of JBLXEV010000002.1, read as the reverse complement.
CCATTCTTGTCACGATGATGGTTAAAATTTAAGGTCGCGTAAATATGTTATTTTGATGCTTCTTTTTTTGTCGCTCGGGCTATTCCGAATCAATCTCGGATTGGCCCCTTTTGTGGGAAGATCAAGTGCTGCGTTTGGCTGCGTAGGCGCTCAGAAGGCCTTCCATTGCGCGATTGTCGTAGCCGGCCTCTGCGGCCAATGCGATAATCTCAGCAGTGTCGCGATGCCCCGCTTGGCTCATCGACCAAAGATGCGAGCAGCGGGTGCCCGAGCGGCAATAGGCAAAGACGGGCCCTTCAACACGCGCCAAGAGCGCCTCGAACTCGGAGACCAGCTCCGGCGTCATCGCGCCCGGGAAGTAGGGAAGATAGTGATAGGCCAGCCCCGCCTCAGCCGCCGCCTGCGCCATTTGCTTGGAGGAGAGGGCGTCGTCGATCTCATCATCGGGGCGGTTGTTGATCACCGTGCGGAACCCCGCATTGGCGAGCGCCGTAAAATCCTCGATCTCGATCTGCGGCGCTACCGCGAAATCCTCCGTGATCTGCCGCAAATCCATCCTGTCTCTCCTTCAAAAGTGCGCCGGTTGCCCCGTGGGCACCTGTGATTTCGGCGCATGTTTACGTGCATCCGCGCAAGGATCAAGCGTCGGTTTTCGCGCTCATGCTGCGCGCGGCGAACCGCTCGACGATCTGCGGGAACTCGGCAAAATCCTCGAACACATAGGCCATGCCGTAGGTGGCTTTGATCGCTTCAACCGAGGTCTTCCGATAGCCGTTCGCATAGAGGGCGAAGGGCATGCCCGCCGCCTGTGCCGTGGCCGCATCGACCTCGCTATCGCCGACATAGAGCGCAGGCGTGCCGTTCTCGATCTCTTGGAGTGCGGCGAGGAGCGGCGCGGGATCCGGTTTTTTCACGGGCAAAGAATCTCCACCGATAATCGTTTTAAAACAATCGGTCAGAGCGAGATGTTCAAGTACTGCGAGCGTGGGCCGCAGCGGTTTGTTGGTGCAGATCGCGAGCGGGTGGCCCGCCGATTTCAAGGCGGTGAGGGCGGCGCGCATATTCGGATAGGGCGCCGTCAAATCGACGGCCTTCTCATATTCCACCTCAAACGCGGCGAGCAGCTCCTCGGTGAGCGGCCCTGCCGGATCTTTGCCCAAAGCCGCGACCACCTGCGCCATCAGATGACCGACGCCGCGCCCGATGAAGCTGCGGATCTGCGCGAAGCTGAGCGGATCAAACCCATGCGCCACCAGCACGCGGTTCACGCCGGCATGAATATCGGGCGCGCTGTCGATCAGCGTTCCGTCGAGATCGAAGATCACGGGGCAGGGTGCGCCTTGGTCGGGTTGCATCACGCTTGTGCCCGCGCGGCTTCGGCGGCGGCGCGGATCGCGCGGATATTCTCGCCGTAAGGGGCAGGGTTGCTGACCGAGCCGCCTTTGAACACGCCAGATCCCGCCACCAGCACATCTGCCCCCGCGCCCGCAACCAGCGGCGCGGTCTCCGGTGTCACGCCGCCGTCGATCTCGATATGGATCGGGCGGTCACCGATCATCGCCCGCAGCTCGCGCACCTTATCCACTTGGGAATGGATGAATTTTTGGCCACCAAAGCCTGGGTTAACCGTCATCACGCAGACCAGATCCACCATATCGAGCAGGTGTTTCACATCCGCCAGACCTGTGCCGGGATTGAGCGCGAGGCCAGCCTTTGCGCCCGAGGCGCGGATGGCTTGCAAGGTGCGGTGAATATGCGGACCAGCCTCGAGATGCGCGGTGATAAAATCCGCACCGGAGGCCGCGAACGCCTCGATATAGGGATCCACAGGCGCGATCATCAAATGCACATCCATGATGCCCTTGATATGGGGCCGGATCGCCGCGCAGGTTGCAGGGCCGAAGGTGAGATTGGGCACGAAATGGCCATCCATCACGTCCACATGCACCCAATCGCAGCCCTGCGCCTCGATGGCCTGACATTCGGCACCGAAATTCGCGAAATCGGCGGAGAGGATCGACGGGGCGATCTTGATGGAACGGTCAAAAGCCATGGCTGTATCCCTTATCGGTAAAAGGCGGGTTGCTTGGAGCACTATGTCGCCAATCCGCCGCGCGAGCGCAAGGAAAAGCAGGCGTTGAACGGAGAATTGACGCGGCGCTGGGGGGATGCGAAGCTGACGCCAATCAGCGTGTTTCCGTTACCTCTGAAATGTATTTTTGCATGTATTTCAGAGATTTACGCGAGACACCTCATGTTTTGGAGGAAGTAATGCCCTATAAAATCGTCGTTAAGGCCGCTGGCGGGATTGATCAGCTCGCGCGGATCGAAATGGATATGCCTGTGCCCGCCAAGGGCGAGATCCTGATCCGGCAAACCGCCGTAGGCCTTAATTTTATCGATATTTACCAGCGCACGGGGCTGTATCCGGTCGGGCCGAATTTCGTTCCGGGTGGCGAGGCGGCTGGTGTGATCGAGGCTGTTGGCGAAGGTGTCGATCTGCAAATTGGCACGCGGGTGGCCTATGTCATCGGTGGCGGCGGCGCTTATGCAAGCCACCGCGCCATTCCTGCAAGCGCGGCCGTTGTGTTGCCGGATGCGATTTCGGATGAGGTCGCGGCGGCGGTGATGCTCAAAGGTTTGACGGTCAACTATCTGATTACCCATAGCTATCCAGCAGCCCGTGGGGAAACGGTTTTGTTCCACGCAGCGGCGGGCGGCGTCGGGCTCATCGCGGGGCAATGGCTCAAAGCGCTGGGTGTCACCACGATCGGCACCGCTGGTGGCGCGGAGAAATGCGCGCTCGCGAAAACGCATGGCTATGACCACGTGATTGATTACCGCTCGGAGGATTTCGTAGCGAAGGTCATGGAGATCACGCAAGGCGCTGGCGTGCCTGCGGTCTACGACTCTGTGGGCGCGGATACGGTGATGCGGTCACTCGATGTGTTGCAACGTTTCGGGACTCTGGTGTCCTTCGGGCAAAGCTCCGGGCCGAGCAAAGAGTTCACGATCAACGATCTGACGCGCGGATCTTTGCGGCTCACACGGCCGACGCTGTTCCATCATACAGCCCGCGAAGGCTGGCTGGCACAAGCCTCAAGCGCGATGTTCGATCTGATCGCAAGCGGTGCCATCAAGGTAACGCTGTCGAAGCCATATACGCTGGAGGATGTTGGCGACGCACAGAATGCGCTGGAGGGGCGCGCAACGATGGGATCGACGGTTCTCGTTCCGTAACAAGGTGTTATGAGGGGTTTTCAGGAATGAGATGAACCCCGTATAGACACATTAATTACATAATACTGATTATGGGAATTATGTTGATCCTGAGATAGAGGCGATATCTATGCGCCCTTCGCAGTCAAATCTGTTCAGCGAAGATTGATTGTCTCTATACCCGCGCAACCTTCGCCCCGATGGCGAGTACGGCAAGAAGCGCAGCCAGAATGAGGAATGCCGCGTGGAGCGATGTTGCTTCTGCGGCGAACCCTATCAGGCCGGGCCCGATCAGAACGCCGGAATATCCAACCGTTGTGAGCACAGGAATTGCCACGGATTCGGGCATGATTTTTTGCCGGCCTGCTGCGCTGAACAGCACCGGAACAATATTGGCGCAGCCTGCTCCAAGGATTGCGAACCCCACAAGCGCCAGCGCCCAATGGTCGCCGAGCGCGACGAGCCCCATGCCAAGTGCCGCCATCGCGCCGCCCGCCAGCACAACATTGGTGGACCCAAACGCATCCACGGTCAGATCCCCCGTGAAGCGCGCGATCACCATCGCGAGGGAGAAACTGATAAAGCCAAGCCCTGCGACCGATGGATCAATGCCGCGCGCAGAGATGAGGAACACCGCGCCCCAATCCAGTGCGGCGCCCTCCGCCATGAAGGTGATGAAGGCCATGATTGATAAAACAATAACGATTCCACGTGGAATCCCAAAACTTCCGCCAGTGCCCTGCGTGCTTTGCGCACCATACGGGAGATGTCCGGGAAAGGCGTAGAGCGCGAGCGCAAAGATAGCCAATGCGACCAAAATCGCGCTGGTAAAAGGTGTCAGGCCAAGCGCCAGCATTGCTGTCGTCACCGCCGCCCCGACGAGCCCGCCGACGCTGTAGAGCGCATGAAACCCCGACATCATCGTGCGTCCGCTGGCGCGTTCAACCATCACGGCCTGAATATTGGCAACGCAATCGACCGTACCGATCCCTGCGCCGAAAATGAAGAGCGCGACAGCCAGCGTGAATATCGATGGCACCATAGCTAATATCGGCAGCATCAGGATGAAGGCCGTGGAGCCGGCGGCGATGACTGCGCGACAGCCGAACCGCTGCGCCATCGCCCCTGAGAGCGGCATCGCGACGATCGAGCCGCCGCCGAGACAAAGGAGCAGCAGGCCCAGTGCCGCGTCATCCAGAGCGGCGCCCGTTTTGACATAGGGCACGATAGGCGCCCAAGAGGCGAGCACTGCCCCGGCAGTAAAGAGCGCGATCCGTGTCGCCATTTGCTCTTTTACCCCAAGCGTTGCGGCGTGACTCATCGTCATGTCTGAAACACCTTCATCGTCCACGGTTCACTTATAACGAATTGATATATAATATTTAAATTTAGAGGCGCCGACAGGCACTGGTGCAAATCGGCGCCCTGCCCCAGCCGTGATCTACGGGCCTGCTGCAGCTTGGTATCATCCTCGCCCGATATAATGTCCCGGCGATCAGGTGATGACATCCGGCGCGTTGCGCCCTGTGCGTGCGGCAATCCCTGCGATCTCCTCCGCAGCGGCGATCATTGGCTGCAAGGCAATCTGCGGATCAAGCCCGAGGTCGCCTTCCGGCCCGACGTAGCGCTCCAGATAGAGGCGCAGGGTTGCGCCCTCGGTGCCCGTACCCGAGAGCCGCAGTACAATCCGCGACCCGCCTTCAAACAGAATGCGCAGGCCTTGCGAGCGCGATTCCGATCCATCGACCGGATCGAGATAGGCAAAATCATCCGCGGCCTCAATCCGCAGCCCGCCAACTTCCCCGCCGATGAGCGCGCTCAGTCGACCCCGCAAATCGCCCATCAGCGTATTTGCTGTATCGAGCGAAAGCGCCTCGTAATCATGGCGGGAGTAATAGTTGCGACCATAGGTTTTCCAATGATCGTCAAGCAGTTGCGAGACAGACTTGCCCGTTGACGCGAGGATGTTGAGCCACATCAAAACTGCCCAGAGCCCGTCTTTTTCACGCACATGGTCCGATCCGGTGCCGAAACTTTCCTCGCCGCACAAGGTCACGCGGCCCGCATCCAGCAGGTTGCCGAAGAACTTCCATCCGGTCGGCGTCTCGAAGCATTCAATGCCTTTTGCGGCGGCCACGCGATCCACCGCCGCAGAGGTCGGCATCGAGCGCGCAACCCCTTTGAGCCCGCCCGCATAGCCTTTGGCGAGATGCGCATTGGCGGCCAGCACCGCGAGACTATCGGAGGGCGAGACATAGCAGCCCGCGCCGAGCACCATATTGCGGTCGCCATCCCCATCGGAGGCGGCTCCGAAATCAGGCGCGTTTGGCCCCATCATCTCGTCCATCAACTCATGCGCCCAGGTCGGGTTCGGATCGGGGTGCATCCCGCCGAAATCCGGCAGCGGCGTGCCATGCACCACGGTGCCGTCGGGCGCGCCAAGGCGGCGCTCAAAAATCTCATGCGCATAGGGGCCGGTGATCGCGCACATACTGTCCATCCGCATCCGGAAGCCCGCTTTAAAGGCGTCTCTCAGTGCATTGAAATCGAACAGGGTTTCCATAAGATCCGCATAGGCGGTGACCGGATCGACCACCTCCACAACCATCTCGCCCATCACACTCTCACCGCAGGTCGCGAGATCCGCATCCGGGCAATCGAGTTTGAAATATTCGGTGATCGTCTGCGTGCGCGCGAAGATCGCATCGGTCACGCTTTCGGGTGCAGGGCCGCCGTTCGACATATTGTATTTGACGCCGAAATCTTCCTCCGGTCCGCCCGGATTATGGCTCGCGGAGAGGATCAGCCCGCCATCCGCGCCGCGCAGCCGGATCAGATGCGAGGCAGCGGGGGTCGAGAGCCACGCACCCTGCCCCACGATCACCTTGGCCGCGCCATTGGCGGCGGCCATTTTCAGGATGATCTGCGCCGCCTCAAGGCCGAACCAGCGCCCGTCACCGCCCAGAACCAAGGTTTTGCCCGCCACGCCGTCAATCGCGTCGAATGTGGCCTGCACGAAATTTTCCAAATAGCCCGCGCTGGCAAAGATCTTCGCCTTTTTTCGCAGACCGGAGGTGCCGGGTTTTTGGCCGTCAATCGGCTGGGTTGCAACGGCGGAACTGGCGTGGCGGGTCATGGACCTCTCCCGAAAATCAATATGTTGGCGCTAGAGTAGCGGCTCTAGCGCCCATGTCTAGCGGGATCGGGAACACTCAGATTGGGGCGGCGGGAGCTTGCCGCTTGATCCGCGCCCGCCTTGCGCTCAGCTCTCCGGCAGCAGGATTGCGAAGCAGGAGCCTTTGCCGACTTCCGAGGTGATCCGCAGCCGTCCGCGATGGCGCGCGACGATATGTTTGACAATCGCTAGCCCCAGCCCCGTGCCGCCCTGCTCGCGCGAGCGATGCGTATCGACACGGTAGAACCGCTCGGTGAGCCGCGCGATATGCTGCGGCGCGATGCCATCGCCGAAATCGCGCACCTCCACCGAAATCGCCGCACCGCGCAGTACGGGCTCATGCGCGACGCGCTTGAGGCAAATCTCGACCCGCCCGCCCGTGCCGCCATATTTCATCGCATTTTCAACAAGATTGGTGAGAACTTGCGTGATTTGATCAGGGTCTGCGGGCAGTTTGAGCGGCCCCGCCTCGCCGGTGCGCTCCAACACCACCTTGGCGGCTTCCGCCTGCGGGCGGAGCGATTGCATCACCGATTGCACCACCAGCGCGAGATCGACCGGATGCTCCGGCCGTCGCCGTTCTTCTGCCTCGACACGGCTGAGCGAGAGCAGATCGCCAACGAGGCGATTCATCCGCAAGGCCTCGCGTTCCATGATCGACAAGAACCGCTCGCGCGCCGCCGGATCATCGCGCGCCGCCCCGCGCAGCGTCTCGATAAACCCCATCAGCGCCGTCAGAGGTGTACGCAGCTCATGGCTGACATTGGCGACGAAATCGCGGCGCATCGCCTCGGCGGTTTCCACCTCGGACAGATCCTCGAACACCAGCATCACGCAGGCCGACCCTTTGAGCGGCGTCACCCGCACCAGCATTGGCGTTTCCACCCGTGAGACCGAAACCGACACCACTCGGAGCTCGCGCGCGCCCTCGCCCGCAAGCGCCGCCGTCAGCGCCTCCAGCAGGCCCGGATTGCGCAGCACCGTCACAAAACTCCGCCCCGTGACCGGGCCGAAATGCGCGATAGCCGCCGCATTCATCTGCGCGATCCGCTCATTGCCATCGATCAGCAATGTCGGGCTGGGGATGCCCGCAAGCACCGCCTCTGTTGAAATCATATCCATATCGCGCCTCCCGCGGCACAATTGCCGCTCGCCTTGGAGAAATCAAGGTGATGAACGTGACAGAGGCGTGACGTTTGCGCGTGCATCTGACACCAGCCGCTTCAAGGGTGATAATAACCAGCGGGACTGAGGCGAAAGGTCTGCAACTGTCCCCTGCTGAAGGAACTCTTTGCAGCGGGCCTGTAAGAAGACGCGTGATCGGCCTCTTGCCAGATCACAAAATTGGGGATCCCTCGGAATTTCTGATGAATTATGACAATTTAGCCCAAACAATCACGGGTTGAAACTTGCCGCGCAACGCACTGCTTGCTAGGCTTATTCGAAATATTAACAAAGGTCATTGTCGCGAAGCCGCTGACTGTTTTCAGGAAGTAATATGGCCATCACCCCATTTGGCGGCACAGTTTACACATCTATCGCCGCGCAATTTGCGCGCGAAAATAATGTGACCCGCCGTATTCTGGTGGTGGACCCGTTGCATGAGATTCCCCCCGCTTTACGTTCTGTCATCGGGGCGCAAGTCGTGGTGACGGACGGCTGCAAATTGTCCCGCGCAGTGTTGGAGGAGGTCTCGCCGGATGTGGTGATGGTGCCGCTGTTTGGCAAAGGCCTTGATGTCTTCGATCTCACGGCCAAACTGATTGATCTCGGCTACAGCGGGCGGATCAGGGCGTTTTCACGCCCGGTCCCGAATGCGCGGCTGATTTGCGAGGAGGTCGGCAGCCGATTCCCGCGGCTCGACTTCGGCATTATCGAAGTCCCTGATCGCAGCTAGGCTTGGCGGGAACGGGCCGCGATCTGTGCTCGCACGCGGCAGCCGTGGCGCTTAAAGCGCCACCAGCCCCTTCGCGAAGCGTGCCGCATTGGCGCGGTATCCTGCGGCGGAGGCGAGGAGTTTTGCGCGCGCAGCCTCATCCAATTCCCGCACCACTTTCCCGGGCGCGCCCATCACGAGGCTGAAATCCGGGATCTCCTTGCCTTCGGTAATCAACGCCCCTGCCCCAACCAGGCAGCCCCGCCCGATCTTCGCGCCGTTGAGCACCGTCGCCCCCATCCCGATGAGCGATCCCTCCCCGATCACGCAGCCATGCAGCATCGCCTTATGGCCAATCGTGCAATTTGCGCCGATCACCAGCAGGAAGCCCATATCCGTATGCAGCACGCAGTTTTCTTGTACATTGGAGCCTTGGCCGACGCGGATCTCTTCATTATCGCCGCGCAGGGTGCAGCCGAACCAGACCGAGGCCTCCGCCTCCAGCACCACGCGCCCGATCAGATTGGCATCCGGCGCCACCCAAGCCCCCGCACCGATCTGCGGCGCAATCCCGTCCAAAGAATAGATCATCTTGCTTCAAACTCCGTGTTCAACCCGCGCACAAATTCATTGAGGCCCGGCTGGCGGTCGGCGCGGGCGCGCTCTGCCTCCAAAATCGTCCGGACTTGGGCCTCAGCCGCGTCAATATCATGGTTGACCACGACATAATCATATTCGGCCCAATGGCTTATCTCGTCACGCGATTTCGCCATCCGGCCCGCGATAATCTCTTCGCTGTCTTGCGCGCGGCCGCGTAGACGGGTTTCCAACTCGGCGATTGAGGGTGGCAGGATGAAGATCGAGACAACATCCTTGCCAAGCGCCGAGCGCCCGATCTGCTGGCCGCCCTGCCAATCAATATCAAACAGCGTATCGCGCCCGGCCATCATTGCCGCCTCAACGGGCGCTTTGGGCGTGCCGTAGAAATTGCCGAAGACCTGCGCATGTTCCAGCATCTCGCCCGCCGCCACCATCGCCTCAAACTCGGGCTTGGTCTTGAAATAATAGTCATGCCCATCCTCTTCGCCCGGCCGCGGGCTGCGGGTGGTTGCCGAGACCGAGAAAGACAGCGTCGGATCCCACGCCATCAGCCGCTTTGCCAGCGTCGATTTCCCCGCACCCGAGGGCGAAGACAGGATAATCAGAAGGCCCCGCCGCTGGATCTGGTGCTGTATCGGGTTGGCTTGGCTGGACATTCTTCACTCCACGTTCAGGATCTGCTCGCGCATCTGGTCGATCGTATGTTTGAGGTCAAGCCCGATCGCGGTCAATGCGCTGGAACCGGATTTTGAACACAGCGTATTTGCCTCGCGCAGAAACTCCTGCATTAGGAATTCGAACTTCCGGCCCATTGGCTCCGCGCTTTGCAGCAGCGCGTGCGCGGCGGTGATATGCGCGCGCAGGCGATCAATTTCCTCGGTAATATCGGATTTCACCGCTAGGAGCGCCAATTCCTGTGCAATCCGGTCCGGATCAATCTGCGCGCCAGCGCTCGCGCCGATCACCCGTGCCAAGGCGGCGTCCAGCGCCTGCCCGCTTGCAGCGCTGCGCGCCTGCGCCGCCGATGCTGCTTGCTCCACCAGATCGGCAATCTGCGCGATCTGCCCTTGCAGGACGAGCGCCATTTGCGCACCTTCCTCACGGCGCATTTGGGCGAAGGCGGTTAACGCTTCGCCCAGTGAGTCGTGTAAAATTGCGCGCAAATCGTCGGTTGGTTCGGCCTCGGTCGGGCCGGTTTCCAACACGCCGCGCAGGTTTAGCAGCTCCGAACTGGTTAAAGGAGTCAGCGTCAGCCCGCAGTGCATCGCGGCCGTCTCAACCTGTTTCAGCGCAGAAATCGCCGCCGCCAAGCCCTGTTCCGAGACGCGGATCCCCTGTCCCTGATCGCCGCGTTTTACCCGCAGCGACACGGAAATATTCCCCCGCGCCGCCACGGCGGAAACCGCTTTGCGAACAAGAGGTTCCAGCCCGTCGATCCATTCTGGCAAGCGCAGCCGCAGATCCAGCGTTTTGCCATTCACCGAACGCACTTCCCAGAGCCACTCATGGCCCTGCGCTTCGCCGCGCACGGAGGCGAACCCTGTCATTGAGGTGACCTGCATTCTCCTGATCTCCTTAACCATTTAAGAGTTTTCTCCGCGAAATGATCGTAAAATCGCGTATATTAATGAGTAGGTAAGGTTTTGAGTGCATCGGTTAACATATACCGCCCCGCGCCACCACCACCAGCCCGCCGCCCTGAGAGGCTGTGAAGGCCGGAAGGATCGCTGAACAGCATCTGTCCGGATCGGTTGGCGGTTGAGGCGTTGGGTGTAGGCGATGCCGGAACGAGTTCAGTCCAGCGCAAGTTGGGCACTTTGGGAACGGACGCAAATGGAACGGGATCAGGACAGGCCGGAGACGGTCATCTCTATGGCAGGGTTTGAGAAAGCGCATGGTGTGCGGATCAGCGCCGCGTTGCGCGCCTATTGGGAAGCGCTGCGCAAGGGGCGTGATGTGCCGATGCGCTCGGAGATTGATCCGCGCGGGATCGAGACCGCCCTCGAATATGCCTTCATCATCGAGCGGATCGCACCGGGCATGGCGCGGCTGCGGATCGCGGGGATGCATCTCAACGATCTGATGGGGATGGAGGTGCGCGGCATGCCCCTGACTGCCCTCTTCGCGCCCATTGGCCGCAAGACGGTGGCCGAGGCGCTGGAGGCCTGTTTCAACGGGCCGAATGTGGTGGAAATGGTGCTTCAGGCGGAAACCGGAATGGGTAAACCACCGATGAGCGCGAGGCTGATCCTGCTGCCGCTGAAATCCGATCTGGGGGATGTGAACCGCGCGCTTGGCTGTCTGATCGCCGAAGGGCAAATTGGCCGCACGCCGCGCCGGTTTGAGGTGACGGCCGTCTCTCTCTCACCCGTGGTCGCGGGCGCGCCAGTGCCGTGCTCCCTGCCGGAACCCGTCACGCCGGTTATTGCGCAAGCCTCGAAAACAGCGGATTCTCCCCACCCACAACCGCGCCTTCAGGCGCCGTCACGGCCCGATTTCAAAGAGCTGGATCTTCAATCGGCATCACAAACGGCACCACAAAAGGCAGCGCCTCTGACACCGGAAGAACGCCGCGCAATGATGCGGATTGTGCCGACGTGATAACGGGCCGTCATCGCAGTTAGGCACAGACGAATAGATAAAGGGCGCCGAAATACGGCGCCCTTTTCAATGCATTATAGGTCATTCCTCATGTATCACATGAGGTACCGGATCAGATCGCGACAGTGCGGCGCTCTTTGCGCAATGTCGTCAACTCTTCCGCGACGAGGAAGGCCAGCTCCAGCGATTGCGAGGCGTTCAGGCGCGGATCGCAAGCGGTATGGTAACGATCCGAGAGATCCTCGTCGGTCACGGCGCGCACGCCGCCTGTGCATTCGGTCACGTCCTTGCCGGTCATCTCGAAATGCACACCGCCCGGGATGGTGTTTTGCTCGCGGTGCACGGCGAAGAACTCGCGCACCTCTTGCAAGACCTGATCGAAGGGCCGCGTTTTGTAGCCGGACGCCGATTTGATCGTGTTGCCATGCATCGCATCGCAGGACCAAACAACATTCGCGCCTTCAGCCTTCACCGTCTCAACGAGGCGTGGCAGGTGATCCCCCACCTTGCCCGCGCCGAACCGTGCGATCAGCGTCAAACGGCCCGCCTCATTGGCGGGGTTCAGTTTCGACATCAGCACTTTGAGATCTTCCGCCGTGGTTGTCGGGCCGCATTTGAGACCAATCGGGTTTTGTACGCCCGAGCAGAATTCGACATGCGCGCCGTCCGGCTGCCGCGTGCGGTCACCGATCCACAGCATATGGCCCGAACCCGCGACCGGAAGACCTGAAGTCGAGTCGATCCGGCACAGCGCCTCTTCATATTCGAGCAGCAATGATTCATGCGACGTGTAGAAATCAACCTGCGCCAATTCATGCGCCGTGGCCGAGGTCACCCCTGCAGCGGACATGAAATCGAGTGCATCTTCAATGCGTTGCGCGATGTCTTTATAGCGCGCGGCAGCGGGCTCTTCTGCAAAGCCGGAGATCCAGGATTGCACGCGGTGAATATCGGCATAGCCGCCAGTCGAGAAGGCGCGCAGCAGGTTGAGCGAGGCCGCAGCCTGCGTGTAGGCCTGCAGCATCCGGCTCGGATCGGGCAGACGCGCTTCCATCGTGGCATCAAAGCCGTTGATGATATCGCCGCGGTAGCTCGGGTATTCCACGCCGCCAATCATCTCCGTCGGGGCGGAGCGCGGCTTGGCGAACTGCCCTGCCATCCGGCCCACTTTGATGACGGGAACCTTCGCGCCCCATGTCAGCACGATCGCCATCTGCAACATCACTTTGAACGTGTCACGGATGTTATCAGCGGAGAATTCCGCGAAGCTCTCAGCGCAATCGCCGCCTTGCAACAAGAAGGCGCGGCCTGCGCCCGCTTCGGCGAGCTGCGCTTTCAAGCGCCGCGCTTCACCTGCAAAAACCAGCGGTGGCATTTTGCCCAGCTGTGCCTCAACGCCGCTCAATGCCCCCTGATCGGGATAATCGGGCATCTGCACCCGCGGTTTTGCGCGCCAGTCAGATTTAGTCCATCCCATTTTCGCCTCCAGAGGTTATCGCGTAAAATTTCGCGTTTACCTATAGACGCGGCTGTTAGCGCTTACAAATGCTTCTTTCGCATGCGGGACAGGCCAAGGAAAGAAACCGTCCGCTTTGCCATGCGGTGATCCGGCGTAAGCTACGTGTTTTGCGGTCGATTCGGCCGTTTTGTTTGAGTTTGCCCAAGTTTTGGGGAACCTCCGCGCGCAACTACCATCGGTTGACGATGGAGAAGCCTCGGTTTTTTTCAATCAGGACAGGTGCATGGCGCGCCAAATTTACACGTAAACCAATTCCCCTTGCGTCCCCCAATATTCCCCGATTATCTCGATAAATCCGACATGAAACAGGTCGCAAATGTCACCACTTAAGATCTCCAGCGCCCCCCAGCGCGCCACACGTATCGCGCTGCCGGATGCAAAGCCGCGCCGCTTCGTGTTTTTGCTGCTGGATCGCTTTACGATGATGTCCTTTGCGGGCGCGGTGGAGCCGTTGCGGCTTGCCAACCGCGTTGCGGGGCGCGCGCTGTATTCGTGGGTTCTGGCGGGTGAAGGTGGCCGTGAGGCGCGGTGCTCCAATGGTGCACGGATCGGGTTGGATATGGCGCTGGAGGAGATCTCGCGCGATGACACGGTTATGGTCTGCGGCGGGGTCGACGTGGCTGAGGCGACGACAAAGCCGATTCTGAACTGGTTGCGGCGCGAGGCCCGCCGTGGTGCGGGGGTGGCTGGCCTGTGCACGGGGGCTTGGGCGGTTGCAAAAGCGGGCCTGCTGGATGGCAAGCGCGCGACGATTCACTGGGAGAATCAGGATAGCTTTTCCGAGGAATTTGAAGAGGTTGACCTGACAAAATCGGTTTTCGTGATTGACGGAAACCGGATGAGCACGGCAGGTGGAACCGCGTCGATTGACCTGATGCTCAAACTGATCGCGCATCAGCAAGGCGATCAGCTCGCCTCCACCGTGGCCGATCAATTGATCTACAATTCGATCCGGTCAGATAAGGATAGCCAGCGTCTGTCGATCCCGACACGGATCGGTGTGCGCCATCCCAAGCTTGCGCAAGTGATTGGCCGGATGGAGGCCAATCTGGAAGAGCCAATCAGCCCCTCTCTTCTGGCCGAAGAGGTCGGCATGTCGACCCGCCAGTTGGAGCGGCTGTTCCGGCGTTATCTGAACCGCAGCCCGAAACGGTATTACATGGAGGTGCGGCTACAAAAGGCGCGTAACCTCTTGATGCAAACAGAAATGTCCGTGATCAACGTGGCGCTCGCCTGCGGCTTTGCCTCGCCGTCGCATTTTTCCAAATGCTACCGCGCGCATTACCAAACCACCCCCTATCGTGAGCGCGGCACCCATGGCGGTGGCCCAGATGGCGGAGCGGGTGTGCCCGAGGGCGAAGCGTTTTTGGGCGAGGCGTTAGATGCCGGCGATTGGAGCGAGGCCCCTGCCATTGAGCCGGGATCGTTTGACAATCTCACTGTCGAAGGGCCGCCCCTCGAAGAGCCAGCACCGCTTGGAACAGATGAGTTCGGCGACGGGTTCGACGAGGAGTTTGGCGCGTTTGAAGAGGATGACGAGGATTAACCTCGGCGCTTTGGGGCAGGATATGCCGCTTGGCTGTGGGCCGTTTGAGCCGCGCACAGGTTTCGCAAAATAACCCCACGTCACCTCGCCTCCTTGTATCAATTCGGATGGCTTTCTTTTTCTCCACGCGCCCTTTAGCGTGGCAACAGGACGAAGTTCCAAACCTTGGGAGAGTATTATGAAAAAACTGCTTCTTGCGACGACTGCTGTGATGATGGCCGGAATGGCACAGGCTGAAGAGATCAAAATGGGGATCTCGCTCGGCTTCACAGGGCCGCTCGAATCGATGTCGCCGACGATGGCGGCGGGCGCTGAGCTGGCGATGAAAGAGGTCTCGGATTCGGGCCTGCTGCTGGATGGCACGACGATCGTTCCGGTGCGCTCGGATTCCACCTGCGTTGACGCGGCTGCCGCGACCGCAGGCGTCGAGAAGCTGATCACCGCTGATAAGGTCAAAGGCATCGTCGGCGGCATGTGTTCGGGTGAGGCCACTGCCTCGCTCCAAAACGTTGCGATGCCCAATGGCATGGTGATGATCTCGCCCTCGGCCACTTCGCCCGCGCTTTCGGATCTGCCCGATGATGGTCTGTTCTTCCGCACCTCGCCCTCCGATGCCCGCCAAGGCGTTGTGATGACTGAGATTCTGATGGAGCATGGCATCAAATCGGTCGCGCTCACCTATACCAACAACGATTACGGCAAAGGCCTCGCGGATAGCTTCGCGGCTGCCTATGAGGTCGCTGGCGGTAAAGTTACGATCAATGCGGCGCATGATGATGGCAAAGCGGATTACTCGGCAGAGGTCGGCGCTCTGGCCTCGGCTGGCGGCGATGCGCTGGTGATCGCGGGCTATGTTGACCAAGGCGGCGCGGGCATCTTGCGCGGCGCAATCGATTCCGGCGCGTTTGAAACCTTCGTCTTCCCCGATGGCATGGTTGGCCAATCGCTGGAAGATAACTTCGGCGCAGATATCGAAGGCTCGTTCGGCCAGATGCCCTCCTCGGAAGGCGAAGGCAAAGAGAAGTTCATCGAACTGGCAAAAGCCGCAGGCTTCGACGGCTCGACGGTCTATTCGTCGGAATCCTATGATGCGGCGGCGCTGATGCTGCTCGCGATGCAGGCCGCAGGGTCCACCGATCCGCAAACCTACAAAACCAAGATCATGGAGATCGCCAACGCTCCGGGCGAGCCGATCATGGCAGGTGAGCTGGGCAAAGCGCTTGAGCTGATCAAAGAAGGCAAAGATATCGATTATCAAGGCGCGTCCTCGGTTGAACTCATCGGCAACGGTGAAAGCTCGGGCACCTTCCGCGAAATCGAAATCAAAGACGGCAAAATCGAAACCGTTAAATATCGCTAACTCTTAGCGTTTCTTTGGCAGCCCGGAGCAATCCGGGCTGCTTTTTTTCCAGTTTTTAAAAGCCGCTAAGTGGCATTCTTCAGGAAACACATGAAGAGACTGGGGCCTTACAAGGGATAAAGGCAGATGATCAGGGTCGAGAACCTGCATAAAAAATTCGGCGGTTTCAGCGCCGTTGCCGGGGCCAGTATTGAGATTGGCACCGGCACGATTACCGGACTTGTCGGCCCGAACGGCGCCGGAAAATCTACGCTTTTCAACGTGATCGCCGGGGTTCATGAACCGACCTCCGGTCGCGTGTTTATGGATGGCGAGGATATTACGGGCCTGCCGCCGCATGAGTTATTCCATAAAGGGCTGCTGCGCACCTTCCAGATCGCGCATGAATTCTCCTCCATGACCGTGCGCGAGAACCTGATGATGGTGCCCGCAGGTCAAACCGGTGAGAGCCTTTGGAAAACATGGGTGATGCGCGCCAAAATCGCGCAGGAGGAGGCTACCCTTCTCAAGAAAGCCGATGAAGTTCTTGATTTCTTGACGATTTCGCACCTGCGCGATGAGAAGGCAGGCAATCTCTCGGGTGGCCAGAAGAAGCTCTTGGAGCTGGGCCGCACGATGATGGTGGATGCGAAGATCGTGTTTCTCGATGAGGTCGGCGCGGGCGTGAACCGCACGCTGCTCAACACGATTGGCGATGCCATTGTGCGTTTGAACAAAGAGCGCGGCTATACGTTCTGCGTGATCGAGCATGATATGGATTTCATCGGTCGGCTGTGTGATCCGGTCATCGTGATGGCCGAGGGCAAGGTGCTGGCCAAAGGCCACCCCGATACGATCATGCAGAATGAAGCCGTAATCGAGGCCTATCTTGGCCGCGGCCTGAAGAATAAAGATAAGGTGGGCGTATGATGCATTCTTCCCAACTGTATCAACGCCTTACGGGCGTAACTGGAGGCACAGCATGAGCTATCTTGATGCCTCGAATATGACGGGCGGCTATGGCCCCACCAATATTCTGCACGGCTGCAACCTTTCTGTCGAGAAAGGCAAAATCGCTGTGATCGTCGGCCCGAATGGCGCGGGCAAATCCACTGCGATGAAGGCCGTTTTCGGCATGCTGAACCTGCGAGGCGGCTATGTGAAGCTGGATGGTGAGGATATCACCGCGCTCTCGCCCGAGGACCGTGTGAAAAAAGGCATGGGTTTCGTGCCGCAGACCGATAACGTCTTCCCGACGATGACAGTGGAAGAAAACCTCGAAATGGGGGCCTTCATCCGCAAGGATGATTTCCGCGCGACGATGGAGCAGGTCTATGATCTGTTCCCGATCCTGAAAGACAAACGCGATCAAAACGCGGGCGAGCTTTCGGGCGGCCAGCGGCAACAGGTCGCTGTGGGCCGCGCGCTGATGACCCAGCCGAAGCTGTTGATGCTGGACGAGCCGACCGCAGGCGTCTCGCCGATTGTGATGGACGAGCTGTTCGACCGGATCATCGAAGTCGCCCGCACCGGAATCTCGATCCTGATGGTGGAACAAAACGCCCGCCAAGCGCTTGAAATCGCGGATACCGGCTATGTGCTGGTGCAAGGCGCGAATAAATACACCGACACGGGCGCGGCGCTGATGGCCGATCCGGATGTCCGCCGCACGTTCTTGGGGGGCTAAGAGATGGATCTGCTCAACGCGCTTGTCGCGCTTCTCAACTATGTGGTGATCCCCGCCACCGCTTACGGCGCGCAGCTTGCGCTCGGGGCGCTCGGGGTGACGCTGATCTACGGGATCCTGCGCTTCTCCAACTTCGCCCATGGCGACACGATGGCCTTCGGCACCGCGATGACGATCCTCGTCACTTGGGGGCTGCAGGCGATGGGCATCAGTTTCGGCTTCCTGCCAACCGCCCTTCTCGCGCTGCCGTTCTCGATCACGCTGACGGCGATTTTCGTGCTGGCCACGGATCGCGCCGTCTACCGCTTCTACCGCAAACAAAAAGCAGCCCCTGTGGTGCTGGTGATGGTCTCGGTCGGGGTGATGTTCATCATGAACGCGCTGACGCGGTTTGTGATCGGCGTGGAAGAAATCAACTTCGCGGATGGCGAGCGGTTCTTGATCTCGGTGCGCGATTTCAAAGCGTGGACGGGGCTGGATGAAGGTCTCTCGCTGCGCACGACGCAAGTTATCACGCTGGTCACCTCCGGCCTTGTGGTCTGGGCGCTGTTCCATTTCCTCAACAAGACCCGCACGGGGAAATCCATGCGCGCGTTTTCCGATAATGAGGATCTGGCGCTGCTTTCAGGCATCGACCCCGAGCGCGTGGTGCGGATCACATGGATCATCGCCGCCGCCTTGGCGACCATCGCAGGCACCCTTTATGGCCTCGATAAAACGTTCAAAGCGTTCAACTATTTCGAGCTTCTCCTGCCGATGTTTGCCGCTGCCATCGTCGGCGGCCTCGGCAATCCGCTGGGCGCGATTGCGGGCGGGTTTATCGTTTCCTTCTCCGAGGTGGCGGTGACCTATGCGTGGAAAAAGGTGGTGACCTATCTCGTCCCCGCCAGCCTCGCGCCCGATGGTCTGCTGCAGCTGATCTCGACCGAGTATAAATTCGGCGTCAGCTTCGCGATCCTCGTGATCGTGCTTTTGTTCAAGCCCACGGGCCTCTTCAAAGGCAAATCGGTATGAGTGCGACACGTCAACCGACCGCAGGGAAAAACCGCGCGCCGCTCTATTTCGCGCTGATGCTCGGGCTGTTCGCGCTGGAGGCCGCGACGGGCGGCTGGAACACCGCGCTT
Source organism: Paracoccaceae bacterium (assembly GCA_048262715.1). GTDB lineage: Bacteria > Pseudomonadota > Alphaproteobacteria > Rhodobacterales > Rhodobacteraceae > Albirhodobacter. The sequence goes on along the minus strand of JBLXEV010000002.1, from coordinate 352,353 downwards.
GGCCTGCTGAATATGGGGCTGATCTCGGCGATCATGGCGCTGGGGGTGAATATCCAATGGGGCTATGCGGGGCTGTTTAACACCGGCATCCTTGGCTTTGTCGCGCTTGGCGGGCTAGCGCCTGTGCTGGTCTCGATGCCGCCGGTTCCGGGCGCTTTTGCGGCGGGCGGCTGGCGCTTGCTCGGCGCCTTCGCGCTGGCGGCGCTGGTGATCGCACTTGCGGTGCAGATCAAACGCCGGATGGCAGGCCGCAAAATGGCGGTGGCGCTGGTGCTCTGGCTGATCATCGGCTTCTTCGCGTATCGCGCGGTGCTGGATCCTGCCGTTGCCGCAATTGAGGCGATCAACCCCTCGGGCGCGGGCTATCTCGGCGGGCTTGGCCTGCCGGTGCTGCTCTCATGGCCCGTTGGCATGGTGTTTGCCGCGGTTGCCGCTTGGGCGGTGGGCAAGATCTCCCTCGGGCTGCGCTCGGATTATCTCGCGATTGCGACCTTGGGCATCGCGCAGATCATCGTCTTTGTGCTGCGCAATGAGGAATGGCTCGCGCGCGGCGTGAAAAACGTCAACGGCATCCCGCGCCCCGTCCCCTACGAGGTCAATCTCCAAGCTGACCCCTCCTTTGTGGAGCGTGCCGCCAGCTTCGGCCTTGATCCGATCACCGGATCGACCGTCTTCGTGAAGCTCTGCTATGCGGCGCTGTTCATCACGGCGACATTGATTGTGATCTGGCTCTCAGAAATGGCGCTAAAATCGCCATGGGGCCGGATGATGCGCGCGATCCGCGATAACGAGACCGCCGCCCGCGCGATGGGCAAGGATGTCACCCGCCGCCATCTGCAGATCTTCGTGCTCGGCTCCGCCGTCTGCGGCTTGGCCGGCGCGATGCTGATCACGCTGGATGGCCAAGTCACGCCGACCTCCTATTTCCCGCTGCGCTTCACCTTCCTGATCTGGGTGATGGTGATCGTCGGCGGCTCGGGCAACAATTGGGGCTCGGTGCTGGGCGGTATGCTGATCTGGTATCTCTGGATCAAGGTGGAGCCATGGGGCAACGGGCTGATCCATTTCCTGACATCAGGCATGGCGGAGGGCGCGGTGAAGGCGCATCTGCTCGACTCGGCGGCCCATATGCGGATGCTGACGATGGGCTTGCTGCTATTGCTGGTGCTGCGCTTCGCCCCGCGCGGGCTGTTGCCGGAGAAGTAAAGAAAGGCCCCTTTGGGGGCCTTTTTCATAGCTGACAGAGGATCCCGCTGATGCCCTTGATTGCCCAAATCCTGATCGCGCTGATCGCGGCGCTGCACCTCTACATCTGCTGGCTGGAGATGTTCGCGTGGGAAAGCCGCGGCCCGAACACGTTCCGCTCGCTGCCGCGCGATCTGTTCGCGCCGACAAAAGTCCTTGCCGCCAATCAGGGCCTCTATAATGCGTTTCTCGCCGCAGGGCTGATCTGGTCTCTGCTGATCGGAAATCCGGAATGGGCGCGCAATGTGGCGTGGTTCTTCCTCGGCTGCGTGGCGGTGGCAGGCGCGTATGGCGCCGCAACCGCAGGCCGGAAAATCCTGTTCGTGCAAACCGTCCCCGCCGTGCTGGCATGGCTCGCCACGCTCCTGTGACGGCTGTGACGCAAACCCTGTGCTCCCCCGCGCGAGTTTCCCTTGCGCAACCCCGCAACCTCGAATATTTCGGCCCCATGACCCAGCATCAATGCCTTCTCATCATCGACTTCGGCTCCCAAGTGACGCAGCTCATCGCGCGTCGTCTGCGCGAGCTGAATGTCTACTGCGAAATCCGCCCGTATCAGACGGTCACCGAGGCCACCATCCGCGAGATGGCCCCCTTGGCAGTGATCCTCTCCGGCGGTCCCGATAGCGTGACGCGCGAGGGCTCCCCCCGCGCGCCGCAAGCCCTGTTCGAAATGGGCCTGCCGATCTTCGGCATCTGCTATGGCCAACAGGTCATGATGGAACAGCTCGGCGGGAAAGTCGAAGCAGGCCACCATGCCGAATATGGCCGCGCCTATGTCGCGCCCTCCTCCGCGCATAAATCCGATGGGATCTTCGCGGGGCTGTTCGAGGCGGACGGCCGCGAGCAAGTCTGGATGAGCCACGGCGACCGCGTCACCGCCCTCGCGCCCGGCTTTGAGGTGATCGGCACCTCGCCCAACGCGCCCTTCGCGATCACCGCAGATGAGGCGCGCGGCTTCTACGCTGTGCAGTTCCACCCCGAGGTGCATCACACGCCGAACGGCGCGAAGATGCTCGCGAACTTCGTCAAAATGGCAGGGTTCACCGGCGATTGGACGATGGGCGCTTACCGCGCTGAAGCCATCGCGAAAATCCGCGAGCAGGTCGGCTCGGATCACGTGATCTGCGGGCTTTCGGGCGGCGTGGATAGCTCGGTCACCGCGATCTTGCTGCATGAGGCAATCGGCGACCAGCTCACCTGCGTCTTCGTGGATCACGGGCTGCTGCGTCTCAACGAGGCGGAACAGGTCAAAACGATGTTCCGCGAAAACTACAACATCAAGCTGATCGCGGCGGATGAATCCGATCTCTTCCTCGGCGCGCTGGAAGGCGTCTCCGATCCGGAAGTGAAGCGCAAAACCATCGGCAAGCTGTTCATCGACGTGTTCCAGAAATACGCCAATGACATCAAGGACGCGAAGTTCTTGGCCCAAGGCACGCTCTACCCTGACGTGATTGAATCGGTTTCCTTCTCGGGCGGCCCCTCGGTCACGATCAAATCGCACCATAACGTCGGCGGTCTGCCGGAGAAAATGGGGCTGAAACTGGTCGAGCCGCTGCGCGAACTGTTCAAGGATGAGGTCCGCGCTCTGGGCCGCGAGCTGGGCTTGCCCGAAAGCTTCATCGGACGGCATCCGTTCCCTGGCCCCGGCCTCGCGATCCGCTGCCCCGGCGAGATCACCCGCGAGAAGCTGGAAATCTTGCAAAAGGCGGATGCGGTCTTCATCGATCAGATCCGCAAGCACGGGCTCTATGACGAGATCTGGCAGGCCTTCGTCGCGATCCTTCCGGTGAAAACCGTGGGCGTGATGGGCGATGGCCGCACCTATGATTTCGCCTGCGCCCTGCGCGCGGTGACCTCGGTGGATGGGATGACGGCGGATTACTATCCGTTCACCCATGAGTTCTTGGGCGAGACCGCGACGCGGATTATCAACGAGGTCAAGGGCATCAACCGCTGCACCTATGACATCACCTCGAAGCCTCCGGGCACGATTGAGTGGGAATAACACCCGATTTTCGGGCGCGGCGCATCGGGTGCCGCGCCCGTTTTTCTCTCAGATAACAGGATCTTGCCAATGGCTCTTATCACTGTCGATGGCCGCTTGATCTGCAAGAATGAGGCCGAGCGCGCCGCCGTTCTCAGCCATCTTCCCCGCCATATGCGCGATACGGTTGCCGAGGCGGGCTGCCTCTATTTCGACGTGACGCAGGATCCGGTGGATCCGATGATCTGGCATGTGTCCGAGGCCTTCGTGGACCGGCCCGCGTTTCGCGCGCATCAAACCCGCACCGCGACATCCGCTTGGGCGCGCGCCACATCCGGCATCAAGCGCGACTATAACATGGTGGAGCAACGCCCTGAAATCGCTGCGGAAACCGCGAAAGATACAGCGGCGATCTCCGCGCTGATCCAGACTGCCTTTGGCACAGCGGAGGAGGCGAAACTGGTCAGGGATCTGCGCGCCGCCTTTGATCTGCCGATCTCGCTGACGGCCAAAATTGGCCGCGCCTATCTCGGCCATATCGCCTTTTCGCCGATGGTGGCCCCCTTTAAAGCCCTCGCGCTGGCACCGCTTGCCGTGAGGGAAAACATGCGGCGTCAAGGGCTTGGCGGGGATTTGATCCGCGCAGGCTTGATGCAGGCGCGGGCCAAGGGGTTTGAGGGTGTGTTTGTGCTGGGCGACCCTGAGTTCTACAGCCGCTTTGGCTTCTCGGTGCCCGCAGCCTCCGGCTTTACGGGGGCCTTCGCGGGTGATCATCTGATGCTACTAGATCTCACGCGCCAAGGGCTTGCGGCCAGAGGCGACATCGCTTGGGCACCTGCCTTTGATTCGCTAACAGAGTAATTACTTCAATGCCTTGAGGGGCGAAGCTCGCGCATCACGTGAGCTTCGCCCGCTGAACCCTATCGCTTATTTCCGCAGCCGAGCGATCAGCGATGAAGTATCCCAACGCCCGCCGCCCATGCCCTGGACATCTTTGTAGAACTGATCGACCAGCGCGGTGACGGGCAGGCTCGCGCCCGTCTCATCGGCGGTCTTCAGGCAAATCGCCAGATCCTTGCGCATCCAATCCACCGCGAACCCGTGGTTGAACTCCTCGGCCTCCATCGTCTTATGGCGGTTTGCCATTTGCCACGATCCCGCAGCACCCTGCGAGATCACCTCAACCACGTCGCTGATCGACAGCCCCGCTTTCTCGGCGAAATGCAGGCTCTCTGCCAAGCCCTGCACCAGACCCGCAATCGCGATCTGGTTGCACATCTTGGTCATCTGCCCCGCGCCGCTCTCGCCCAGACGACGGCAGATTTTCGCATAGGCCGCGATCACCGGCTCGGCGGCCTCATATTGCGCAAGATCGCCGCCGCACATCACCGAGAGCACGCCGTTTTCTGCCCCCGCTTGGCCGCCCGAGACTGGCGCATCGACAAACCCGAGGCCCAGCTCGGCAGCGGCGGCATAAAGCTCGCGCGTCACGGCGGCGGAAACGGTGGTGTGATCAACGAAGATCGCGCCCGAGACCATCCCCTCGAACGCCCCGTCCGTGCCCAAGCACACAGCGCGCAGATCATCGTCATTGCCAACGCAGGCCATGACAAATTCCGCCCCCATCGCCGCCTCGCGCGGGGTCGCTGCATAGGCCCCGCCATGCTGCGCGGCCCAAGCCTCGGCCTTGGCAATCGTGCGGTTATAAACGGTGACCTCATGGCCTTTGGCCTGCAAATGCCCCGCCATCGGTGCGCCCATCACGCCCAAACCCAAAAACGCTACTTTTGCCATTGCCGATCCTTTATCTCTCTGCCCCGCCGTGAGGGCGGATTGCCCCGGTTTGCGGGCGCTTTGGCACGAGCGAAGACACGCTTGCGCGCCGCCATTCTCGCGCAAACGCGCGTTGAACATTTTCTCGCACTGACTTAGTAACGCCTCGCGGCCTCCCGTCAACCATGGTCCCTATGCCAAGGTCAGAACAAGGGATCAGGACGCATCAGCCCCAACCGGATGGCGCGGGCGGCGGAGAACGGCTTGGGGGTTTGATGTTTGCACTGTTCAAATGGCTTGTGCGGATCGTATCCGGCCTGCTGCTCTTTGGCTTGGCGGTTGGCACGCTGGCCTATTATTTCGCCTCCCGTTCCCTGCCCGATTACGACGAGACTTATGCCGTTGAGGGGATTTCCGCCCCCGTCGAGATCGTGCGTTCCACGGAAAACGTGCCGCATATTTTCGGCGCCACGGATGCGGATGTGTATTTCGGCCTCGGCCTCGCCCATGCGCAGGATCGCCTGTGGCAGATGGTCATGGCGCGGCGCACTGTGCAGGGGCGGCTCTCCGAGGTGTTCGGGGCGCAGACGCTGAAAACCGACGAGCTGATGCGGCGGCTGGATCTTTACGGCGCGGCGGTCAGCTCGGTCGCGGCGCAAGATCCGCAGACGACCGTGGCGCTGGAGGCTTATGCCAAGGGCGTCAACCAATGGATTACCCAAGTGAACACCGGCGCGTTGGGGCGCGGTGCACCGGAGTTCTTCTGGTTCAAGAACGAGATCGCCTATTGGACGCCCGCCGATTCCATCGCGATCCTCAAGCTGATGGCGCTGAAAAACACCAGCCAGATTGAGGATGAGGTGCTGCGCGCGCGGGTCAGCAAGCTGTCGGATGATTGGCTGCGCGATGTGATGCCCGATGCGACGGGCAAGGGCGAGATGGCGCTGCCCGCCTATGCAAGCCTGTTCGATGCGCCACTGCCCGGCACCCGCACCGCGGCGGATCTGCCGCTGCCCGCGCTCTGGCCTGCGCCGGCGCGCAATCTGCAAGGCGCATCCAATGCGTTTGCGGCGGCGCCCGAGCGCTCTGCGGCGGGCGGCTCGCTTCTCGCAAACGATCCGCATTCCGAATTCTCCGCCCCGACGCAGTGGTATCTCGCCCGGCTGGAGTTGAAATCCGGCGGCGTGATCGGCGCGACCCTCCCCGGTATCCCCGCCGTGCTGGCAGGGCGCAATGCGCATCTGGGCTGGGGGCTGACAACCACCTTCGCCGATGATCAGGATCTGGTGATGGAGGCGCTCAATCCGCAAAATGCGGAGGAATATCTGACCGCTGAGGGGCCAAAACCCTTCACCACCCGCCGCGCGATCATCACGGTGAAAGACGCCGCCCCGATCACCCTCATGCTGCGCTGGTCGCAAAACGGGCCGATCTTGCCGGGCAGCCATTTCAACCTCGCCGATGTCACCCCGCGCGGTCATGTCGCCGCGCTGGAATGGACCGCGCTGGATACTCAGGATGCGTCGATCTCTGCCGCTGTCAGCCTGATGCAGGCGCATAGTATGGAAGAGGCGGTGAGTGCCGGCGAGCGCTTCGTCGCCCCAGTGATGAACCTCACGCTGGCGGATCAGACCGGGATCGGCATGGCCACTGTGGGCGTTTTGCCCGCCCGCAATGCCGCGCATGAAACCAAGGGGCGGATGCCCGCACCCGGCACCAATCCGGCGAACCTCTGGCCGCAAGATCCCGCCGCGCGCCGCCTGCCCTATGCCGACAACCCGCGCGAGCTGCGCCCCCAAAGCGGGATCGTCGGCAATACCAACAATAAGATCACAGATCAGCCCTTCCCCCATCACGTCTCCTACGCGTGGGGCGACACCCAACGGATCCAACGGCTGACGCTGCTTCTGGGCGAGCGTGAGGTCCACACCCGCGAGAGCCTGATTGCCGCGCAGCTCGATACCGTCTCCCCCGCCGCGCGGGGCCTGCTGCCGCTGGTCGGCGCGGATCTGTGGTTCACCGGCCCCGATGCGGCCGAGGGCACGGTTGAGCGCAAACGCCAGCGCGCGCTGAAACTGCTGGCCGATTGGGACGGCGAGATGAACGAGCATCTGCCCGAGCCACTAATCTATGCGGCATGGATGCGCGCCCTTCAGCACCGCCTCCTGCAAGACGAGCTCGGGCCGCTCGCCTCTGAATTCACCGCGCTGGAGCCGCTGTTCATCGAGCGGGTCTACCGCAATATCAATGGGGCCGCGAAATGGTGCGACGTGATCCAATCGGCACCGATCGAGACCTGCACCGAAATCGCCCAAATCGCACTGGATGACGCGCTGCTGGAGCTCAGCCAGCGCTACGGCGAAAACGTCGAGAGCTGGCGCTGGGGCGATGCGCATGAGGCGCGCCACGATCACGCCGTTCTGGGGCGCGTGCCCTTCCTGAAATGGTTCACAAATATCCGCCAATCGACCTCGGGCGGGGATTTCACCCTGATGCGCGGCGGCACGATGGGCACAGGCCCGACGCCCTATGCCAATGTGCACGGGGCCTCCTATCGCGGCGTCTATGATTTCGCCGATCCCGATAGCTCGGTCTTCATCATCGATACCGGACAATCCGGCCACCCGCTCTCGCGGCATTACGATGATTTGGCAGAGCTGTGGCGGCGCGGCGAATATATTCCGATGTCGCTTGATCCTGCGCTCGCGCGCGGCGCGGCTGCGGGGATCACACGGTTGACCCCAAAACCTTGATCTGGGGCTTCCAGAGAGCTTAAATATCCCCGCCGGAGGCGCAGGCTGGCCAATCTGCGCCTCCGGCGGGGATATTTCGTCTCTGCGGATGCAAAAGAGGCTTTCTCTGTTGCCGCCCGCCTGTCTTTTATGGAATTCCGCAACGCCCCTCTTGCATAGCACTTCGGAAAACGGCACCTGCGGTACCGCGTCCCCAGTTTACGGATCATATTCATGTCGAGCGATCACGCCCTCCCTTCCCAGACCCGACCCGAGACCTCCCCCGAGATCCTGTGCATCGGCTCGGTGCTCTGGGATATCATCGGCCGCGCCCCGGCCCATATGCGCGCGGGCTCTGATGTTCCCGGGCGGATCATCTCGCTTCCGGGCGGGGTGGCAATGAATATCGCGATGACGCTGGCGCGGTTCGGGATGCGGCCTGCGGTGCTCACCGCGATCGGGCGCGATAGCCAAGGCGAGGATCTGATCAAAGCGGCGCGTGGCTTGGGGGTGGAGTGCGCCTATGCCTACCGCTCCGAGGATCTGCCGACGGATCGCTATATGGCGATTGAGGGCGCGAACGGGTTGATCGCGGCGGTGGCGGATGCGCATTCGCTGGAAGCCGCGGGCGAGAAGATCCTGCGCCCGTTGTTTGATGGTACGCTGGGCAGTGAGGCGGCCCCTTGGCGCGGGCCGATTGCGCTCGATGGCAATTTGACAACGGGGCTTTTGGGCGAGATCGCCCGCGCGCCGGCATTTGCGCAGGCCGATCTGCGAGTGGCCCCCGCCAGCCCCGGCAAGGCCGAGCGATTGGGGGTGTTGATGACCCATCCGCGCGCTACGCTTTATGTGAACCTTGAGGAGGCGGGCATCCTCTGCCAATCGGAGTTTTCCGATGCTGCCAGCGCCGCCGAGGGCCTGTTGGCGCGTGGTGCGCGGCGGGTTCTGGTCACCGATGGTGGCAAAGCCGCTGCCGATGGCGCGGCAGAGGGGGTGATCACCTCCGCGCCGCCGCCCGTTCTCGTCACCCGTGTCACTGGCGCGGGCGATACATTCATGGCCGCACATCTCGTGGCCGAAACCCGTGGCGCGCCGCGGGCAGAGGCGCTGGAGCGCGCCCTGACCGCCGCCGCCCGTTATGTCTCTGGAGATATTCACACATGATCTTTTCCCCCGAAGTCGAGGCCGCCCGCGCCTCTGGTGCCGCGATTGTTGCGCTTGAATCCACCATCATCACCCACGGGATGCCCTTCCCGCAAAACGTCGAGACTGCCCGCAAGGTCGAGGCGGAAATCCGAGCGCAAGGCGCGGTTCCGGCGACGATTGCGGTGCTGGACGGCGTGCTCCATATCGGGCTGACCGAGGCGCAGCTTGATCAACTGGGCCAAGCGACGGACGTGATGAAGCTCTCGCGGGCCGATCTCGCGGTCTGCCTCTCGCAGGGGCGCACGGGGGCGACGACCGTGGCCGCGACGATGATCGCGGCGGCGCGCGCGGGCATCCGCGTTTTCGCCACCGGGGGCATCGGCGGTGTGCATCGCGGCGCGGAGGAGACATTCGATATCTCCGCCGACCTGCGCGAGCTCTCGCTGACGGCGGTGACGGTGGTTGCCGCGGGTGCCAAGGCGATTTTGGATATTCCGAAAACCATGGAAGTTCTTGAAACCTACGGCGTTCCTGTCATTGCCTACGGACAGGACGAGGTGCCCGCCTTCTGGTCGCGCAGCTCTGGCCTGAAGGCCCCGTTGCGGATGGACAGCGCCGCCGAGATCGCCGCCGCGATGAACGCCCGCGCGGCCATGGGGTTGGAGGGTGGCCAATTGATCGTCAACCCGATCCCCGAGGCGCATGAAATTCCGCGCGCCGAGATCATGCCTGTTGTCGAGGTGGCCCTGCGCGCCGCCAAGGATCAAGGCATCGCCGCCAAGGATGTAACCCCGTTCTTGCTCCAGCGGATCTTTGAAACCACCGAAGGGCGGTCGCTCACCGCCAATATCGAGCTGGTGCTGAACAACGCCCGTCTCGCAGCAGGCATCGCCCGCGCGCTGTAATCGAAAAGGACGGGGTGAGGTGCATTCACGCACCCCGCCCCGATCCGCGCCCAAAACGCGCGCAAACGGGTGTCTTTGCGGCCTAAACTCGAAAATAGGCGTCGCAATCCCTGCTTGGTCATTGCAGCAGCCCTACCGCGCGCCTAGGTTCCGATTAACAGGGAGCTTGAACACCAGATGACCGAACACGATACGATCCAGCCGCCGAAGAAACGCGGCCTGTTTGCCAAATTGCGGGGCTCGTTCCTGACTGGGCTGGTGGTGATCGCACCGATCGGCCTCACCGTTTGGCTGATGTGGACGGTCGCGGGCTGGGTCGATAGCTGGGTGCTGCCGATGGTGCCTGCGCGCTGGCAACCCGAGCAATATATCGGCATCAACCTGCGCGGCGTGGGGGTCATTTTCTTCCTGATTTTCACCGTCATCATCGGCTGGGGCGCGAAGGGTTTGATCGGCCGGTCTTTGCTGCGCTGGGGCGAGCGGGTCGTGGACCGGATGCCGGTTGTGCGCTCGATCTATAACGGGCTGAAACAGATCGCGGAGACGGTGCTATCGACCTCGGATGAGGCGAAATTCGACCGTGCTTGTATTTTGGAATATCCGCGCAAGGGGATTAAGGCGATTGGCTTTGTCTCGACCCCGGCGAAAGGCGAGATCGCCGGATTCTCCGAGGAAGGCGATCCGCTGATCTCCGTCTTTTTGCCAACAACCCCGAACCCGACCTCCGGCTTTTTGCTCTTGGTGCCGAATTCCGAGCTGACCTATCTCGATATGAGTGTCGAGGATGCCGCCAAGCTGATCATCTCGGCGGGTCTTGTCTATCCGGGGCAGAAAACACCTGCCGCTCTGGCGAAGGTTGCGGCACAGGTGAAGCAGAAGGAACAGGCCGTAAAGGCCTGATCTTCAAGAAAACATCTCGCGCAGATCGACGGTGGAGCGATGCCCGAGATCATCGGCATGGGCGCTCAAAAACGCCTCCGCCGAGGCTTGCCCAGCCGCTTTCAGCCGCTCCATCACATCCTCATCGGGCAGGATTTTGGTCTCCGTCCCGAGCCCGTTCATCACCTTGTCATCGCCCAAAAGGTGCACCCGCACATCCTTCATTGCGCCCGCTGGCATCCTGCCTTCCGCGATCAAGCGGTGGACGAAATCAATCGCCCTGAGTTCGCGCAGCAAGGAGGAGTTGAAGGAGATCTGGTTGACCCTGTTCTCGATCTCAACAGGGGTTTTAGGCACGCTCTCATGCCGCAGCGGGTTGATATGCACGATCAGCACATCACTGGGCAGGCGCGGCTCGTAGAGCGGGAACAGCGGCGGGTTTCCGGTAAACCCACCATCCCAATAGGCCTCGGTGACGCCGCTCACCGGATCGTCGATCTCGACGGCTTGAAACACCGTCGGCAGGCAGGCGGAGGCGAGGATCGCTTGCGGTGTAACCTCTGCCCCCTCAAATACGCGGATCTTGCCCGTGCGCACATTGGTGGCGGCGACGAACAGCTCCGGCCCTTCCGTGCTGCCAATCGCGTCGAAATCAAATTGCTCCAGCATCGGCGCGAGCGGGTTGGAATAGAACACGCCGCTGTCATAGGGCGAATAGACGCGGCTCATCTGATCGAGCCATGCGGAGGTCGAAAACGCCTCGAAAATCCGGCTCATCCCTTCGGGCACCGGAAATAGCGCGCCCATCCAATTGGTTAGCCGTCGATCCGTCTGCGCGGGGATCGAGGCCCAGAGGTCGCTCAGAATATGCTGTGCGTTATGGCGCTTGTTGGATCTGCGCCGCCCGTTTGCGGGTTTGCCGCCCGCCAACCCCGCTTTGAGGGCCGCGCCGTTCAGCGCCCCTGCCGAGGTGCCGGAAATCGCTTTAATATCAATCCAGTCCTCATCAAGAAGCCGATCCAGAACCCCCCAAGTATAGGCGCCATGCGCACCGCCGCCTTGCAGCGCAAGGTTGATCTCTTTGCTGTCCATCGAAGGTCCTTCCTGAGCTGCGGCTTGCGCGCGCGGCGTGTTTAGACGGGGGACGGGAGAGAGGACGCGCGCCCTCTCCCCCCTAGTCTTAGATCAAAGGTCTTAGATCTAGGGCTGTCAGATCACAGCGCGGTCCAGCCGCCATCGACGGAAATCGTCGTCCCCGTGATCTGTTTCGCAGCCTCCGAACACAGGAACACGGCCGTGCCGCCGATCTCTTCCACGGTGGCGAACTCTTTCGACGGTTGCCGCTCCAGCATCACATCGCGGATCACGGTTTCGCGGTCCATGTTGTATTTCTTCATCGTATCGGGGATCTGCGCCTCGACGAGCGGTGTCAGCACATAGCCCGGGCAGATCGCATTGCAGGTGATCGGCTCTTGCGCGGTCTCCAATGCGGTCACTTTGCTAAAGCCGACAACCCCGTGTTTCGCCGCAACATAGGCGGATTTGAACGGCGAGGCCGTCAGCCCATGCGCCGACGCGATATTCACGATCCGGCCCCAGCCGCGCTTCCGCATATGCGGCAGTGCAGCGGCGGTGGTGTGGAAAGTGGAGGACAGGTTGATCGCGATGATCTGATCCCATTTCGCGGTCGGGTATTCGTCGATCGCTGCCACGAATTGGATCCCCGCATTGTTCACAAGGATATCGCACCCGCCGGCCTGCTCAATGAGCGCGCGGCACTCCTCGCCTTTCGACATATCGGCCTTGATATAGCGCACCTTGACGCCGTGCTCTGCGGCCATATCCGCGGCGAGTTTGTGATCTTCTTCATTATCTGTGAACGAATTCAACACGATATCTGCGCCAGCCTTGGCCAACTCATGCGCGACGCCCAGCCCGATCCCCGAATTCGATCCGGTAATCACGGCGGTTTTGCCGTGCAGCGGTGCGTCTGTCGTTTTGCGTGTCATCATAGCCTCCATACCCAAATTTTGCCCAGCCTATCCGAACCTGCCCGAAATGCCAGCCGTGCGAAGGTCTCGGGAGATCTTGTGGGCGGAAGGGTGATCGGGGCGTGCCGTTTTGCCGGTGCCTTGGACTCATATAAGCCGGTTCTTGCCGATTTGTTCCGCATTGCAGCATCGCGCAAGGAAACGTGAAGTTTTTCCTCTGGCCTGCGGAGTCCAGCTGCGCCAAAAGCACCCTCAAGACGGCCAATCACGTCGGGGAAAATCATCGGTTCGGCGTCGGGAGTTTGGCGCTGCAGTTCGGCATAAGTGACCGATTCTCCTAAAGAGAATCGCCCTATCGCTATGCTTTCCGCGATTGGATACAGGGGCGCAGATGCGACGAGAACGGGCTTTGAGCCCAGAAAAACAGCGCGTTTTGCGGAAATACGACCAAAATGGGCCAAAAAAAACGCCCGCACGAAGCGGGCGTTGAGTCATGAGGCAGGTTTCATACAGGCAAGAAACCTATCGAGCAGTGAGGTCTTTATAATCCTATCCAGCGTCGGTTCCAAGCTAAAAGTTTGCGCTTCCGCATGAGCTTCGTTAGCTTCACCGCTGAAAACACAGATAAACCTAGGGATTGTTGCGCCAATGGCACCGGAGTTTTTCCACAAATATCTACGCGCAGCGGCGCTTTCCCTTCCGGTTTTCGCGCTGGGCTTCTCCCCGATTGCCAGTTTTGCGCAGGCGCAGGAGGGAATCGCCCCCGTAACGGCATCCCCCGCGCCCCAAGCCCCGTCGCATGGCATTGCAATGTATGGCGAGCCCGCCCTCAAAGAGGGGGACTCCCTGCCCTATGCACGCAAGGATGCGCCAAAGGGCGGCGAAATCCGCATCAACGCGCAGGAGGGGTTCGATTCCCTCAACCCGTGGATCCTTGCAGGCCGCGCCCCCGAAGGGATTTCGCTCTTTGTCGCGCAAACCCTGATGATCCGCTCTCTGGATGAGCCGTTCTCGCTCTACGGAATGCTGGCCGAAGGGGTGGAGACAGACGCCGAGCGCAGCTATGCGGAATTCACCCTGCGCCCGCAGGCGCGCTTCTCCGACGGCTCGCCCGTGACGGCGGAGGATGTGCTCTGGTCGTTCGAGACATTGGGCACGCTGGGCCATCCGCGCTACACCAATACATGGGATAAGATCGCCAAGGCCGAGATCACCGCCCCCAATAAGGTGCGCTTCACCTTCAAGGAACCCTCGCGCGAATTGGTGCTGTTGCTGGGGCTGCGGCCGGTTCTGAAAAAAGCGCAGTATGAGGGCAAGGATTTTGCGCTTTCCGCGATGGAAAAGCCGATCGGATCAGGGCCTTACGTGATTGGTGAGGCCGTGCCGGGGCGGAAGATCAGCTATCTGCGCGATCCCGATTGGTGGGCAAAAGATCTGCCGATCACGCAGGGGCTCTACAATCTCGATAAGATCACCCATGTTTATGTCAGCGATCAGAATATCGCGTTCGAGGCCTTCAAAGCGGGCGAGCTTGATACATGGCGTGAGATCAATGCCGCGCGGTGGAACAACGGCTACACCTTCCCTGCCGCCCGCGATGGTCGTGTGATCCGCTCGGAAATCCCGCATCAACGGCCCTCGGGGATGCTCGGCTTGGTGTTCAACACCCGCCTTCCGGTCTTTGCCGATTGGCGGGTTCGAGAGGCGCTGACCTTGGCGTATAATTTCGAGCTGATCAGCAAAACGCTGAATTCGGATGCCGATCCGCGCATCCAATCCTATTTCGATAACTCCACCCTCGCCGCAGGCCATGGCCCCGCCGAGGGCCGCGTGGCCGAGCTGCTGGCCCCGTTCAAGGACAGCCTGATCCCCGGAACGCTGGAAGGCTACAGCCTGCCCGTATCTGACGGATCGGAGCAAAACCGCAAGAATGCGCGCCGCGCTTTGAAGCTCCTCAATGAGGCGGGCTGGCGCGCGGATGATGCGGGGGTGTTGCGGGATGCGCAGGGCAAGGAATTCGCCTTCGAAATCTTGTTGCAACAAGGCGATACCGAGATCGCCCCCGCCGTTGATATCTTTGTTGAGGGGCTCAAGCGCCTCGGGATCCGGCCTAGGCTGACAACGGTGGATGCCGCACAATACCGCGAGCGCACCAATAGGTTCGAATTCGGCATGGCGTGGTTCAAACGCGCGCTGTCGCTCTCGCCGGGCAATGAGCAATTGCTGTATTGGGGGGCCGCAGGGATCAACACGCCCGGATCGCGCAACTGGATGGGGATGAACTCTCCCGCCGCCGAGGCGATGATCGCGCATATGCTGGAGACGCAATCGGCAGAAGAATTCACCGCCTCCGTCAAAGCGCTGGACCGGATCTTGACCGCAGGGCGCTATGTCATCCCCAATTGGTATGCGAAATCTTCACAACTTGCTTACAAGGCGGAACTTCACTTCCCCGAGCGCGTTCCGCTATACGGGGACTGGCCAGGCTTCCAACCGGAGGTTTGGTGGAAAGACCCCGTGAACTAAACTCGTAAACTAATCTTCGAGCAAAACCCTAAAATAATGCATCGTTAAGAACGCAAAAAAGATGAGGCAGTGAGATGAAGAAACTCGTTTTCGTGATGGCCCTCGCCTTGGCAGGCTGCAACACCGTTGCAGGCGTCGGTGAAGATGTCACAGGCGGCGCGCGCACGGTTCAGAACTGGTTCTGATCCCGCGCATCGCGTATGCGAGGCCGTAAATTTCCCTTTTCTTAGCGCCGCTTTAGGCGCAGTCTTGATACAATGGCGTATCAGGCATTCTTGAGTGCACGGAGGAGACATCTGATGAAATGGCATCATGTCGAAGAAAACTGGCCCGCATTTTTTGATGCGATCATTGAGCGCTGGCCCGAGGCGGATGAGGCCGAGCTGGAAGATATTGATGGCGATCAGCGCCAGTTTATCGCTTATGTCGCCAAACTCTCGGATCAAGAGCTGCTAGAGGCGCGCGATGATATTCGCGAATGGCTGATGGGCGAATTGCCCTCAGACGTCGTGATGGATCCGCGCCACGACAATCACTCGATCAAGCTCTCGAAGAAATATGTCTCCGAAGATGGCGACGAATTCGACGACGATGCCAGCTTTGGGGATGATAGCTAGCGCGCATTGGCAATCGGTGCAGGGGGCGCTGCCCCCTCTGCTTCGCATTCACCCCCGGGATATTTAGGGCAACCAGAATCAAGACGCGTGCGGCTTGCCGCCCGATACGCGGTGCGCCCTATTTCTGGTTGCTAAAAATATCCTGCGGGGGGAGGGTTTTGGCAGCGCCAAAACCCGTTGGGGGCGCAAAGCCCCCAGGCTGGCGTTGCCGCGCAGAGCGCCGTATTTTAAGGCCGCAGCAAAGCCCAGATGCTATTCGAGGGACGTGACCCATAGCACTGTCGCGTCTTCTTGCGAGGTGGAGATCAGGTTATGGCCTTGGCTCGCATCGTAATAGGCGCTGTCGCCGCGTTTAAGGTCCATCGGCTCATAGAATTCGGTGAAGAGTCGCACGGTGCCAGTGAGCACATAGAGAAACTCTTCCCCGTCATGGCGCACCCATCCGCCGAATTCCTCAAAGCTGCGGGCGCGGATGCGGGCGCGGTAGGGCAGCATCTTTTTGCGCGTCAGCGGCCCCGCGAGGAGTTCGTGCTCGTAGGTCGTGGTGATCTGTGTCGCGCCCTCGCCGGATTTCGTCACCACCATCCGGCCCGTGACCTGCCCGCGTGAGGGCGGGGTGAATAGCTGCGGCACCGAAATCCCCAAGCCTTCGGCCAGCTTTTTGAGCGCATCAAACGTCGGCGACATCTGCCCGTTTTCGATTTTGGACAGCGTGGAGCGCGCGAGGCCCGCCTGCCCTGCGGCCTGTTCCAGCGTCCAGCCGCGTGCCTTGCGCAACTCGCGGACGCGGGCCGCCAGATCGACAGGTTCGGGCAGGTGGTCGGGCGTCCCCTCGCGTGCGATCCGCAGGATTTTCGGCTGGTTACTCTCGGGCATCTCTCGGCTCATCCTGCATGGGTGCACAACGCCCCCTGCGCGCAGGAGGCTTGAAAGCTCATCCGCACAGCGGTAGCAGGAGCTATGCACACTGTCCACTCTGGGTCTGGCCCCGTGCCCCCCGTTGCGCCTCATGTCTCCCCCTGCCCGCAGCCGTTCAATCTCGCGGCCTATGTTCTGGCATCCGCAGCCCGGACGCCGGAAAAAATGGCGCTGCAAATCGTCCGGCCCTCGGGCGCGGAGCGCTGGTCTTTCGGGCGGCTGGAGGCGGCGGTGCGCGGAACCGCCACAGGCCTTATGCAGCTCGGCCTGCCGTCCGGCGCGAAGATCCTGCTGCGTTTGGGCAATGGGCCGGAATTTCCCGTGGCCTTCCTCGGTGCAATTGCGGCGGGCTATGTCCCCGTGCCGACCTCCGCGCAGCTCACAGAGGCGGAAATTTCCAAAATGGCCGCGGGCCTGCGCCCCGATCTGGTGATCGCGGGGGATGGGATCGCGCTGCCGCAAGGGGATCTGCCAAGCCTCAATTTAACAGATCTGCGCGCTATGGCGGATCTGCCGCCCGCGGCGTATGCCATGGGCGACCCCGAGCGCTTGGCCTATATGGTTTATACGTCGGGCACCTCCGGCCAGCCGCGCGCGGTGATGCATGCGCATCGCGCGATCTGGGCGCGGCGGATGATGGTAGAGGGCTGGTATGGTCTGCGCGAGAGCGACAGGATCTTACACGCGGGCGCGTTCAACTGGACCTATACGCTCGGCACAGGACTTCTCGATCCTTGGAGCATCGGCGCCACCGCGCTGATCCCGCATCCCAGCGTCGAACCCCGGATGATCCCCTTGCTGCTCAAGCGGTTTGACGCGACGATCTTTGCCGCTGCACCAGGGGTGTACCGCCAGATCCTCAAGCATCACGCGAAGATCGACGCGCCCAAGCTGCGCCACGGGCTTTCGGCGGGCGAGGCGATGTCGCCCAGCCTGAGCGCCGCATGGCAAGAGGCCAGCGGCACATTGGTGCATCAGGCGCTCGGCATGTCGGAATGCTCCACCTTCCTCTCCGGTGCGCCCGCTCGGCCCGCCCCGACAGGCACGATTGGTTGGCCGCAAGAGGGCCGCAAGCTGGGGATCAGATCCGAGAGCGGTGAGATTACCCCGCTGGAGGCCACAGCCACTCCGATCACCGGCGATCCGATCTCGGGCGTTCCGATCACGGGCGAGCTGGTGATCCACCGCGCGGATCAGGGGATGTTTCTGGGCTATTATGGCGCACCCGACGAGAGCGCCGCGCGGTATGACGGCGATTGGTTCTGCACCGGTGATATGATCGCGCGCGAGGCCGAGACGGGCGCCGAGACCGGCGCTGTGCGCTATCTGGGCCGCGCCGATGATTTGATGAATGCGGGCGGGTTCCGCGTCTCGCCTTTGGAGGTGGAGGCGGTGCTGGGCGCTCTGCCGGAGGCAGGCGATGTCGCGGCCTTGGTCTTGGAGGTCAAGCCGGAGGTGAGCGTGATCGCGCTGGCCTATACTGGCGCGGCGGAGATCGCGGCATTTGAGGCCTTGGCCGCGCGCGATCTTGCCCGCTACAAGCAGCCCCGCGCCTATCTGCGGCAAGACACCCTGCCCCGCAATGCCAATGGCAAGCTGGATCGCCGCGCCTTGGCCCGCGCGCTTGCGACTGCACTGCACACCACGACGACCGAGGCTGATCATGGGGACGCCCCTCAGACGCTTCCGCGACATGACACATAGGACAAGCCCGACCGCGTGCCCTCAAGCGGCAGCTTTGAAAGGACAGATATGATTTCCCTCGATATTTTCTCAGATCCGGTCTGCCCGTTTTGCTATATTGGCTTGGGCAATCTGCGCCACGCCCTCAAAGACGTGCCGCAAAGCCCGTTCGAGATCCATTGGCAGCCGTTCCAGCTCAACCCGCAGATGGCGAAGGGCGGGATCGAGCGCCGCGCCTATCTCGAAGGGCTGTTCGGCTCGAAAGCACGCGCGGTGGAAGCGCATGTCCCGATCCTGAAAATGGCGGCGGAGATTGACCTGCCGATGGATCTCGCCGCGATCAAGCGGATGCCCAACACCCTCGATGCACATCGCCTCGTGCATTGGGCGGCGCTGGAGCAACGCGGCACCGAGATGTCGGAAATCCTGATGGCCGCCTATTGGGCCGAAGGGCGCGATATTGGCGATCCTAAAACGCTGATTGAACTGTTCGAGCGCGCGGGGCTTGATCCTGCGGTCGCGGAGCGTTTGCTGCCCACCGATGCCGATATCGAGGCGCTCACCGCCCGCGAAGCCCATGCGCGCGAGCGTGGGATCTCCGCCGTGCCGACCTTTATCCTCGACAATGCCCATGCGATTTCCGGCGCGCAGCCTGTCGCCCTTTGGCGGGAGGTCTTGGCCGATTTGAGCGCGCTGACCCAAGGCGAAGGGACTTCCGAACGCTAACAGGCCGCAGCGCGGATCATCAAACGGTCATCCGCGCGTGGCAAAACGAGGTTCACCCTGTTGCTGGCCTCGGCTACACCGCTTCGATTATCCGTAATTCCCCCATTTTGGGGATCATCTTGCTGATTTGACCGCATCCCCTGCCACGGCGGGCCTGCGCTGTTCAGTATAATTCTAAGAAAGCCGATTGATGCTGTTTCGACCTACCAAACCCCTCGGCCTTGCCGAATTCACCGCGCTGATGGCCCTGACGACGGCCACGGTTGCGCTATCCATTGATGCGATGCTGCCCTCACTCCCCGATATTGCGGCGGAGTTTTCGCCCCATGATGTCAACCGCGTCCAACTTGTGTTGACGATCTTTGTGCTGGGCATGGGCGCGGGCGTGTTGTTCGTTGGCCCGATTTCCGATGCGATTGGCCGTAAGGCGACGATCGGTTGGACGATGGGCCTTTATATTCTTGGCTCCGTGGCCGCCGTTTTCGCGCAAAGCCTCGAATGGCTGTTGATCGCACGCTTCGTGCAAGGCTTGGGCGTTGCGGGGCCGCGCGTGGTCTCCGTCGCGCTGGTGCGGGATCGGTTCTCGGGGCGCGAGATGGCGCGGGTGACCTCGTTCATCATGATGGTGTTCATGCTGGCCCCTGCGGTGGCCCCGTCGATTGGCAAGCTGATCGCGAGTTTTGCGGGCTGGCATGGCGTGTTCTGGTTCTTCGTGCTGATCGCGGTGGTGACGCTCTCGTGGCTCGGTCTGCGCCAGCCTGAAACCCTTGCGCCGGAGAACCGCCGCAAGCTGGAATTCACGCCGCTGCTTGCGGCGGCGAAAGAGGTCTGCTCGAACCGCGATGTCCGTCTGTTCACGCTGGTGATGACCTTGGGCTTCGGGCAGATGTTTGCGCTGCTCTCCTCCTCGCAGCAGATCTATGACGAGATTTTTGATATGGCCGATAGCTTCCCGCTGTGGTTCGCGCTGATGGCGCTGCTGGCGGCTTCGGCCACGGTGATCAACTCGATGACGGTGCTGCGGCTGGGGATGCGCAAACTGGTGACTTGGGCCTATCTCGGGCAAATCGCCATTGTCGCGGTCTATCTCGTGCTGGTGCTGGGGGATCTGCTGCCAGAGGCGCTGAAATTCCCCGCCTATTTCATCTGGTCGGTCTCGGTGTTCTTCATGGCGGGCATCACCTTCGGCAATCTCAATGCGCTGGCGATGCAATATATGGGCCATGTCGCGGGGATGGCCGCCTCGATCATCGCGGGGCTCTCCACGGTGGGGGCGGTGCTGATCGCGGCCCCCATCGGGCTGATGTTCAACGGCACCCCAGTGCCCGCCGCCGCTGGCGTGTTGGTGTGCTCGTGCATCGCGCTGGCGCTGATGCGCCGCACCAACCCGGTGTAATCACACCCCTGCCCGTGCGCGATCCGCGCGCGGGCCCCTCACCTAATCGGCCAAGGCGCGCAAGGCTTGGAACAGATGCGCACGCTCGATCATCACCAGCATCTCGCCCTCCATCTCCAACGTGACAGGCCCCAGCGCCTCGTTCGAGGTGCCGATCCGGCCGGCAGGCGACATCTCCAGCCCGTCAATTGGCCATTTCAGCCCCGTTGAGCGCCCCGCACAAGGCCCCATGGGGAACAGCGAGACCCGCGCACCAGCTGGCAGATCCATCGCGCAGCGGTTTGGCGCGCGGAAGATCACCTCCTCCTGCGCCAAAAGGATCACCCGGCGATGTTTGTGCGAGACCAGCGCATTCATCGCAGCCAGCGTATGATCCAGCCGCAATCCGGTGAACCCTACCGCAAGATAGAACGGCGCTTCGACATGGATCAGGCATTTCTCGAAATCGGTGCTATCTTGCTCGGCGATCACATGAATACGGTCCGCCCAGAGCGCGCGCGCGCCCTCCGAGGCGGAATCCATATCGCCGAGAATCGCCCGCGGCGTGCAGCCAAAGGCCAAGGCATGATCCGCCCCACCATCGGCGCAGATCAGATCGCGGCCAAATTGCTGCGCCAAGGCGAGATCTGCTTGGCTGGCACCGCCTCCGCCCAGTAAAATCACGCCATAGTTTGATTGGACAATCGTTTCCATATGCGCAGAATTACCCGTGATTGCGGCGACAGACCACAGTGAAATACCTGAAATTGCCCCGATCTTGCCGCATTTCGTTCACGTTAAAGAACCAGTTAAGGATGATGGTGCAGGCACTGGGTCAAAAGAAAGAGAGCGTTCCATGGTTGGTGGAAGTAATATTCTCACCGTGTCTTACGGGACATTTTCCTGCACGTTGGAAGGGTTCGATGAGCCGTTCTCGACGATGAAGGCGATTGCGGAGTATTTCCGCGATCTGGCGGCGGATGATCGGTATTTTGGTGCCGAGCCCCCCACGCCGGACGCTGAAATGCTGCACCGGATCGCGGAACGCGAAATCCATCGCCGCGTTGAGGCAAAGATCAATTCCAATGGCAATGGCGTCGTGCTGCGCCC
Organism: Paracoccaceae bacterium; assembly: GCA_048262715.1. GTDB lineage: Bacteria > Pseudomonadota > Alphaproteobacteria > Rhodobacterales > Rhodobacteraceae > Albirhodobacter. The sequence goes on along the minus strand of JBLXEV010000002.1, from coordinate 330,737 downwards.
CGAGGGCGCGCAAGATACGCTCTCAGGGGCGATGGAGGGCGCGGATTCGCTCTCGTCCGCCTCGCTTGGTGCGCGCGATATCACCGTCAGCGGCGCCACGGATGAAGAGTTGAGCGCACGCGGGATCCCAGCCCGCTCTGTCGCTGCGACCTCCCATCTGGCCGCGCGCAATGACTCCAGCGCACAGACGCCTGCCGCTGCTCAGGCGCAGCCCGCGCAGTCACCTCAACAAAACACGCCTGTCGCTGCGGCCGCTCCCACCGTCTCCGCGCCTGCCATTTCCGAGGCTGTTGTGTCGGAGCCTATTGTCGAGACTGTTGCGGTGAAGCTGCAACGGATCCGCGCCGCTGTCGCCCAAGCGCGCGAGCGCGACTCCGTCATCTTCTCCGAGGATCAGCACGCCGAGAGCGGGCAGATTCTCGGGTTCCAAAACACTGAGACCGAGGCACCGATGAGCCTCGATAGCCGCCTGTCGCAATCGGACACGGCGGAGAGTGATTTTGGCTTTGAGCTCGATATCGCAGGCCCGATTGAGCAAGACGAGGATGTCCTGGTGGAGGCGACGGCACCTGCGGGCGACACTGAAAGGGAAGCCGATGCACCTGAGGCGGTGGTTCCCTCCGCCGATCTGCCTGTAGTTGATCTGACCTCTGATGAGGATGCACAAGAAGATGAGGCGGCGCAAAGTAACGAAGCAGCACGCCGTCAAGACGAAGAAGACGTCGCCGAGCGGATCGCGCGCCGCACCGCCCGCCGCGCTGCACGGGCCGCCGCTGCCGAACAAGCACGCGTTGAGGCCGAAGCGGCAGAGATCGCAGCGGCCAGTGAGGCCGTCGTCGAAGATACCGTATCGGAACAGGACGACGCCCTGAACCGGTCTGAGGCCGATGCTCTGATGTCCGATGACCTGATCATCGAGACTCCGGTCGAGGCGGCTGCGCAGCACAATGCTGATAAAGTCACACTCGATACCATCGCGGCGGCGCTGGCGGCGGAGAGCACAGAGGAGGACATCGCCGAGGCGCATGCCGCTGAGACGCCCTCTTCCGAGACGCCCCGCGCCGAGTTGACGGAGACGCCTGCACCACGGATCCGCGCCCGCGTGATCAAAGTGCGCCGCGCCGATACGCATCCGGTAGAGCCGCAGGCCCTCCAAGATGAGACCGATGCCAGCATCCAATCGGTGATGGCCGCAGCGTCGCGCCCCACCACCGATGGCCCCGCCACCGTTAGCCCTGCCACCGTTAGCCCTGCCTCGTCGGATCTTAGGCAGCAGGTCGCAATGCCTGCGCCGCAGGATCAAGAGGATGACGCCCTGCTCGCCGCGATTGGCGCCGAGCTTTCGGGCGTGCCGCGTGAGCCGAGCGCCGCGAACATGCCGGAGATTGAACAAGAGATCGAGATTGTCACAGATATCGTCCCTGATACGGTGATTGACCGCGTCTCAGATGCATCTGGGTTGAGTGCGGATGCAGAGAAGGCCTTGGCCGAAGAACTGGCCGCCCTCGAAGGGGATTGGGATGCGCCCGAAGAGGGTGCGGAAAATCGGGCCGCAGAGACGGGCAACGCGCGCGCCGAAGACACCCGCTCTGACGGCGCGGCCAACCTTCCGATGGCCGCAACGCGGACGGAAGCGGCGCGCGTACTGACGGACGAGCCGATTGATGAGGGGAGCTCCGATGTCTCGCGCCTGATGGACGAGGCCAATACCAAGATCGAGCGCCCTGAAAACCGCCGCCGCTTCTCAGCGATTGCCCATCTCAAAGCCGCCGTGGCCGCCACGGTTGCCGATCGCAAGATGCGCGCCAGCGAGGGCAAGACGGAGGCAGAGGTCGATACAACCGTCGCCTACCGCGCCGATTTGACTCGCGCCGTGCGGCCGCGCCGTCCCGATGCGGCGGGCGTCGCCCTGCCGTCTGGCGCAACGACCGCGCGCCCCGAACGTGTGCCCGCCAAACCCGCGCCGTTGATGCTGGTCTCTGAGCAGCGTGTCGATGAGGCGCAACCGCGCAGCACCGCGCCCGTGCGCCCGCGCCGGATTTCCGCCGCGGATCTCGCGGCGCGGATTGAGGCCGCGCAAGAGGATGAGGACACCGTGGAGGAGAGCCCCCGCGCAGGTGCTGCGAACGCCCAGCAAGATGACTTCGCCGAGTTTGCCGAAAAGCTCGGCGCGACAGGTCTTGCCGATCTGTTGGAGGCTGCCGCTGCCTATTCCGAGGGGATCGAGGGCCGTCCGCATTTCTCGCGCCCGCAGATCATCCGCAAGGTCGCGGCCCTCACCGGCCAATCGCGCTATGACCGCGAAGCGGGGCTGCGCTCCTTCGGGGCGCTGTTGCGCGAAGGCAAGATCGAGAAGGTCAAACGCGGCCAATTCGCGATCACCGAGACATCGCGCTTCTTCAAAGAGGCACGGCGCGCGGGGGCATAACCTCCCACGCATAAAAATTCAAAAGGCGGCGTAGGGTTACGCCGCCTTTTTGATATTCTGGGTGAAGAAAACGCCGCGCTTAAGCGTCGGGATCTTCCTTGCCAACGCCTTTGAAAATTGGCTTGAGCGGATAGGCCCAAAGCACCCCCAGCCCGACATAGACCAGCAATTCAAGCAGGATCGGCATCCGGCCCCAGCGCATCTCCGCCCAGTTCACGATGGTGACCGAGACGACAATATAGAGCGGCAAGCCGACGACGAGCGCCAGCATCGCGAGCCTGCGACGGGTTTTATAAGCCAGCATCTCTCTCTCCCCAATGGAAGTGGCGCAGATCAGGATTGCCCCACCTGCGCCATTCAAATGTTTTCAATCTCTTAGCGTCACTTCTTCACCCGATGGATGAAGCGGCAAAGCCGATCAATCCGCGAAGGGATCCGTCACGAGGATCGTATCATCGCGCTCTGGCGAGGTCGACAGAAGCGCGACGGGGCATTGGATCAGCTCTTCGATATGACGCACATATTTGATCGCTGCGGCAGGCAGATCGTTCCAAGAGCGCGCGCCCTCGGTCGATTCCGACCAGCCTTCCATTTCCTCATAGATCGGCTTGCAGCGCGCCTGTTGATCGGCGGCGGTCGGCAGGTAATCGAGGCGCTGGCCATCGAGATCGTAGCCCACGCAGATCTTCAGAGTCTCGAACCCGTCGAGCACGTCGAGCTTGGTCAGTGCGATGCCGTTGACGCCCGAGGTCGCGCAGGTCTGGCGCACCAGAGCCGCATCGAACCAGCCGCAGCGGCGCTTGCGCCCGGTGACGGTGCCGAACTCATGGCCGCGCTCGCCGAGGCGTTGGCCGTCAGCATCATCCAGCTCTGCGGGGAACGGGCCCTCACCGACGCGGGTGGTATAGGCTTTCACGATGCCCAGCACGAAATCAATCGAGCCCGGCCCGATGCCGACGCCAGTGGCCGCTTGGCCCGCAATCACATTCGACGAGGTCACAAAGGGATAGGTGCCGAAATCGATATCCAAAAGCGCGCCCTGCGCCCCCTCGAACAAGATCCGCTTGCCCGCTTTGCGCTGCTCGTTGAGCACTTTCCAAACGGGGGCGGCATATTCGAGAACCGACGGCGCGATCTCTTTGAGTTGGGCGATCAGCGCGTCGCGATCAACGGCTTCCATGCCAAGGCCCGCGCGCAACGCGTTGTGGTGCACCAAGGCGCGGTCCACGCGCAACTCCAGCGTCGCCGCGTCCGCGAGGTCCGCCACGCGGATCGCACGACGGCCGACTTTATCTTCATAGGCCGGCCCGATACCGCGACCGGTGGTGCCGATCTTGGCGACATCTGCCTGACCTTCGCGCGCCCGGTCCAACTCGCCATGCAGCGGCAGGATCAGCGGGGTGTTTTCCGCGATCATCAGGGTTTCGGGCGTGATGGTGACGCCTTGGCCGCGCAGCTGGGCGATTTCTTTGACGAGGTGCCACGGATCGAGCACAACACCGTTGCCGATAACCGAGAGCTTGCCCCCGCGCACAATCCCCGAAGGCAGCAGCGAGAGCTTGTAGACTTTGCCATCAATGACCAACGTATGGCCCGCGTTGTGGCCCCCTTGGAAGCGCGCGATGATGTCGGCGCGCTCGGACAACCAGTCTACGATCTTGCCTTTTCCCTCATCGCCCCATTGGGCACCGACGACGACAACGTTGGCCATTTTCTTCTCCTAGAAGCAGTGAAACCGTGCACCCTATAGCCGTCCCCGCCGTGACAGGGAACCGCTTTTTCGACGCAAAGCGCCAAATGGCCAGAAAAACTGGCATCCGATTGGGGGAATAGCAAAAAGCCCGCCGGAAAGGCGGGCTTCAGCGGGGAGGTGTTGGGGGGATTACATGAAGGCGTCCGGCTCGGCGGCTTTCTTCTTGGCCACATATTCGGAGAGCGCTTCGGCGATTGCCGGATCAATCGGCGGGGCCTGATACTCGGAAAGCATCTTCTCCACCCGCGCCTTGGCCAGCGCTACGGTGTCGCGCGCGCCCTCTTCGTCCCATGTCTCGAACGGTTTGTAATCAAACAGCTGGGTGCGCCAGAATGCGGATTGGTAATTGGCTTGGGTATGTTCGCAGCCAAGGAAGTGACCGCCCGGCCCCACCTCGCGCAGCGCATCCATCGCCTGCCCGTTCTCCGACATATCGATGCCTTTGGCGAGGCCGTGCAGCACGCCGAGCTGATCGGCATCCATCACGTATTTCTCGAAGGAGGACACGAGGCCGCCCTCCAGCCAGCCGCAGGAATGCAGCATAAAGTTCACGCCCGAGAGCAGGCCCATATTCAGCGAATTCGCGGATTCGTAAGCGGCCTGCGCATCGGGCAGTTTCGAGCCGCAGAACGCCCCCGCCGAGCGATACGGCAGGCCAAGACGCCGCGCGAGCTGGCCCGCACCATAGGTGATTTGCGAGGCTTCCGGCGTGCCAAAGGTCGGCGCGCCCGAGTTCATATCGATCGAGGTCACGAAGGCCCCGAAGATCACCGGAGCCCCCGGACGGATCATCTGGCTATAGGCGACCGCCACCAGAACCTCGGCCAGCACTTGGGTCAGCGTGCCCGCCACCGAAACTGGCGCCATCGCGCCGCCGACGATAAACGGCGAGACGATGCAGGCTTGGTTCGCGGCGGCGTACACTTCCAGCGCGTCCATCATGATCGGGTCGAAGGTCAGCGGCGAGTTGATATTGACCAGCGAGGTCATCACAGTGTTCTCGTCTACGAACTTGTCGCCAAACAGAATTTTCGACATCTCGACGGAATCGACGCAGCGCGAGCGCTCCGTCACCGAGCCCATATAAGGCTTGTCAGACAGCGTCATATGCGCGTGCAGCATATCGAGGTGGCGCTTGTTTACCGGCACATCTGTCGGCTCGCAGACGGTGCCGCCGGAGTGGTGGATCCATTTCGACATCTGCCCGAGGCGCACGAAATTGCGGAAATCGGCGATGGTCGCATAGCGGCGGCCGCCATCGGCATCGCGCACGAAAGGCGGGCCGTAGACCGGCGCGAGAACGAGGTTCTTGCCGCCGATCTCGACATTGCGCTCGGGGTTGCGGGCGTGTTGGGTGAACATCGCGGGCGCGGTTTTGCACAGCTCCCGTGCAAGGCCTTTGGGCAGGCGCACGCGCTCGCCCTGAACATCCGCGCCGACATCGCGCCAGCGCTGCAAGGCCGCCGGATTGTCAACGAAGTTGACGCCGATCTCTTCCAGAACGGTCTCGGCATTGGCCTCGATGATCTGCAGCGATTCCTCGTCGAGGATCTCCAGGTTGGGAATATTGCGGGTGATGTAGCGGTTGAATTCCTGCTTTACGCTGGTGCGTTCCGCGCGCCGTGCTGCGCCGCCGCCGCCCCGTGCGCGCCGACCGCCCGCCGCTGCTTGCTCTACAACCTCAACCATCGCGCAACCCTCCAAGGTGTCTCAATCCTAAATATTTACCCCGTCCCGCAGGCGCGGGGCGGGCGGATTGCGTCATTTGCCGCGCGTTTGCGACATTAGCGGTAAAGAAGCGAGCGCCCATGCGCGAAGAGATGGATCTTATCGGGCGCGGCTTTGAGCGCGATTGTCTGGTGGCGCAATCCGGTGTGGATGCCCGGAAGCTTCGCGATCACCGCGTTATCGACGCCCTCCTTGCCGAAGTACAAGAGCGTCACCTCGCCCAAGGCTTCGACAATATCGACCTCGCCGGAATAGACACCCTGCCCGTCCTCGCATGGCACCATATCTTCGGGCCGCACGCCGACATTGACCTTCAACCCCAGATCATCGGCCCGCGTCGGGATATTGGCCTCGATCTCGCCGCCCGCCACACGCACCTTGGTCACCGCGCCCGTGGCAATGATCTCGCCCGCGATCAGGTTCATCGACGGCGAGCCGATGAATTGCGCGACGAATTCCGTCTCGGGGCGTTCATACAGCTCCAGCGGTGTGCCGACCTGCGCGATGCCCTTATCAGCCAGCACGACGATCCGGCTCGCCAGCGTCATCGCCTCGACCTGATCATGGGTGACATAGATCATCGTGCGATCCGGCATCGCCTCTTTGAGCTGCGCAATCTCGATGCGTGTGGCCACGCGCAAAGCCGCATCGAGGTTCGAAAGCGGCTCGTCAAACAGATAGACTTTCGGGTCGCGCACAATTGCACGGCCAATCGCCACCCGCTGCCGCTGCCCGCCCGAAAGCGCTTTGGGCAGGCGATCCAGATAGGGCGTGAGCTGCAAGATATCGGCGGCGCGATTCACCGCTTTCTCAATCTCCGCCTTCGGCATTTTCGCAATTTGCAACGCAAACGCCATGTTATCGCGCACCGTCATATGTGGGTAGAGCGCGTAGCTCTGGAACACCATCGCAATGCCGCGCTGTGCGGGCGGCACCTCGTTCATCCGGTCGCCGTCAATCGTCAATTCCCCGCCGGAGATCCGCTCCAGCCCCGCGATCATCCGCAAAAGGGTGGATTTCCCGCAGCCGGAAGGCCCCACGAAAACAATCAACTCGCCCGCTTTGATATCAAGGTTGATATCGTTGAGGACATTCACCTTGCCGTAGGATTTCGCGACTTTGGACAGTTTGAGATCAGCCATCTATCACACCTCCACCAAAATTGCGGGCTGCCACGGGCCCAGATGCAGCGCGCCATCCGGCCCCGCCGCGATGGAGCCAAGATCGGCGCCGATCTGCTGCCATTTGCCCGCGGGCGGTTGGATCGTCTCGGGGCTCTCCGAGAGGTTGAGGGCGACAAAAATCCGCTGCTCGGGCGTGACCCGCTCAAACCGCAGGACATTGCCCTCGGCCTGCATATTGGGCTGATCGCCGGAGCGCAGCGCGGGGAACGCATGGCGCAGCGCAATCGCGCGGCGGTAATGATGCACCAGCCCTGCGGGATCTTGCTCCTGCTTATGGGCGGCTAAAGCAAGATGTGAGGATGGCACTGGAAGCCACGGTTTTTGCGTGGAAAATGCGCCGTTCTGATTGTCGCTCTCCCAGACCATCGGTGTACGGCAGCCATCGCGGCCTTTGAACTCAGGCCAGAATTGCTTGCCATAGGGATCTTGTAGGTCTTCAAAGGCGATCTCCGCCTCCGGCAGACCCAGCTCCTCTCCCTGATAGATACAGACAGAGCCGCGCAGACACATCAACAGCGTCGCATAAGCTTTTGCTGCCGCATTTGATAGATTCCACCGCGTGATATGGCGCACCACATCGTGATTGGAGAACGCCCAGCACACCCAGCCGGAGGCGGCGACGCGGTCGACCACGTCGAACACCTCTTTGATTTCCTTGGCGGGCAGCGCGGTGCCCGACAGGAATTCGAACGCGTAAGACATCTGCATTTTATCGCCGCCAGAGGTATATTCCCCCAAAATCTCCAAGCCGCGCTGGCTATCGCCAACCTCGCCCACGGCGGCGGCGTTATAAGGCTCCATCACCGCACGCAATTTCTTCAGGAATTCAAGGTTTTCCGGCTGGTTCTTGTCGTAAAGGTGGAGCTGGTGGTTATACGGGTTCACCGCAGGCGCGGTTTTCGCGTTGCGCTCCTCGGGGGCCAGCGGAGGATTGTCGCGCAAGCCTTTGTCGTGGAAGTAGAAATTGATCGTATCGAGGCGGAACCCGTCGACGCCCCGATCCAACCAGAACCGCGCAACATCCAACAGCGCTCCCTGCACATCCTCATTGTGGAAGTTCAGATCGGGCTGCGAGGTCAGGAAGTTGTGCAGGTAATATTGCTCGCGCCGCGCTTCCCATTGCCAGGCCGAGCCGCCGAAGATCGACAGCCAGTTGTTCGGCGGGTTGCCATCCGGCTTTGGATCAGACCAGACATACCAATCGGATTTCGCGCCGTCGCGACCTTGGCGACTCTCAACAAACCACGGGTGTTGATCGGAGGTATGCGACAGCACCAGATCGATCATTACCTTCAGCCCGAGCCGATGCGCGGTCTCGATCACCGCATCAAAATCGGCCAGCGTGCCGAACATCGGATCGACATCGCAATAATCCGCGACATCATAGCCGAAATCCTGCATCGGCGAGGTGAAGAATGGCGAGATCCAGATCGCATCTGCCCCCAGCGAGGCAATATGCGGCAGGCGGCTCTGGATGCCCGCAAGATCGCCGATCCCGTCGCCATTGCTATCTTGATAGCTGCGGGGATAAATCTGATAGATCACCGCGCCGCGCCACCAATCCTTGGCTTTTTCAAACATCTTCATAGATCTATCCTTATTTCACAGAGCCCGACAGCAAGCCGCGGACGAGGTATTTTTGCATTGCGAAGAAGACCAGCAGTGGCACTGCGATCGAGACGAAGGCGGAGGCGGCGAGGATTTCCCAATTGCCGCCGCGCGAGCCGAGGAGTTCACGCAGAACCCCCGTCATCACCAACTCAGAGGAGCGATTGCCGAGGAAGACCGTGGCCACGAGGAGATCGTTCCAAACCCAGAGGAACTGGAAGATCGCGAAACTCGCCAGCGCGGGAAACGAGAGCGGTAGGATGATTTTGCGGAAAATCTGGAAATCGGACGCGCCATCGACCCGCGCACTCTCGATGATTTCCTTCGGCAGGCCGACCATATAATTGCGCAAGAGATAAATCGCGAGCGGCAGGCCAAAGCCGGTATGGGCGAGCCAGATCCCGAGGTAGCCTTTGCCCAAACCGATATCATTATGCAGCTTGAGAAGCGGGATCAGCGCCAGTTGCAACGGCACGACCAACAGGCCGACGACGCAGGCGATAAGCAGCGCCCTGCCCGGAAATTCCATCCACGCCAAGGCGTAAGCGGCGAAGGCAGCGATCAGGATCGGGATCACGGTCGCGGGGATCGTCACCGTCATCGTGTTTAAAAACGCCTGACCCAAGCCCGCCGCGCCGATCACATTGTCGTAGTTGCGGGTGGTGAATTCCGGCTGGGTCTCGGCGGTGATGAAAATGCGGATCCCACGGGTGAACTCGAACGGCGCGGGTGAGGTCAGGCGGTAGCTGCCATCTTGCGCAACGGTGATCTCGCCTTCTTTCACCTGTGCGACCTCGCCGGCCTTAAAGGCGCTCGGTTCGCGCGAAGAGGTGCCCCAGCCGCGCAGGCTTTGGCCGCTTTCCAGCACATTTCCGGCGATCAGATAGAGATCCCCCTCCTGCGCTTGATCGGCTGCCGTTCCGGTGCGCACAAAACTGGTTTGTTCAGAGGCGAAGGGCGCGTTCCACCAGCCCGAGGTGGCAATCTGGTCCGGCGTGCGGAACGAGGTCACCAAAAGGCCCAAGGTCGGCACGGTCCAGAGCAGCACAAGGAAGGCCGCTGCGAGATTGACCGCCCAGACCAGCGAAGATTTTTGGCCAGCATACCCCGACATCACGACATCTCCTTGCGTGCGTTTCGGATGTTCCAGACCATGATCGGTGTCACCAAAAGCATGATCACAATCGCAATGGCCGAGCCGCGCCCGTAATCGGGGGTGCCCTTAAACATCCATGAATACATGAGGTTGGCGAGCACTTGCGTGCCGGTTTCACCATTGGTCATCACGAAAACAATATCGAAAACTTTGAGAACGGTGATGGTGATCGTCGTCCAGACCACCGCAATCGTGCCCCAGATCTGCGGCACTTTGATCTTGAAGAACAGCTGCCACGGGCTCGCCCCGTCGAGGATCGCGGCCTCAATCGTCTCCTCCGGTATCCCGCGCAGCGCGGCGGACAAGATCACCATCGCGAAGCCCGTCTGGATCCAGATCAGCACCACCATCAGCAAGAGCGAATTCCACATCGGGATTTGCAGCCACGCGTGTGGCTCGCCCCCAAGGGCGACGACGATCGCATTGAGCAGGCCAATCTGCTCTTGGCTCGCATCACGGTAATCATAAATGAATTTCCAGATCACCCCCGCGCCGACAAAGCTGATCGCCATCGGCATGAAGATGAAGGCTTTCGCAATCGCGCCCCAGCGGATCCGGTCCGTGACCTGCGCCGCGACCAACCCGATCAAGGTCGAGGCCGCTGGCACGATCAGCAGCCAGAGCGCGTTATTCCAAAGGCTTTCGTGGAATTTCGGATCGTTGATCAGCCAGAGGTAATTATCCAAGCCAATGAAATCGCGCCCATCGCCATCGAGCAGCGAGAGCCAGAAGGATTTGAACACCGGATAGACCAGGTAGACCCCCAGCGCCAAGATCGCGGGCATCAGGAACAGCCAAGGCCGCACCGCATTGGCGACGCCGATATTGCGCCCCGCTTTTGGCCCGCGCGCCGGATACAGCGTGTCGAGCACGAGGTTCGAGCCCCAGAACCATGCCACGCATCCGAAAACGCCCGCGACAATGGTGCCGAGCGCAAAGCTCACCTGTTCCATAGATCCCCCCAGTCCCCTGCAATCGCTCTCCGGCCTGAAAGCCGCGCCTAAAGTCGCGCCCTCAGGCCGGAAAACACTGTTTTGTTGTCGTTACTTCAATGTGTCCCAGGTCGATTGAATCGCCTTGGCAACATCGGCGGCCTCCGCGCCATTCGCGTAATCGACCATCCCTGTCCAGAACGCCCCCGCGCCAATCGCACCGGGCATCAGATCGGAGCCATCAAAGCGGAAGGTGGTGGCGTTGAGCAGGATATCGCCCATCTTTTTGAGGGTCGCATCGCCGTAAACCTCTGTATTCACACCCTTATATGGGGTGACGAAACCGGTTTGCGCCATCCAGACCTCATGCGCGATCGGGCTTTGCAGGAAGCTGATGAAGGCGTCCGCGGTGGGGTTGTCGCTCATCTTCGCGAAGATCGTGCCCGCGCCCAGAACTGGCTGGCCGAGATCTTTGCCCGCATAGGCGGGGAAGTAGAAGAAGTCCGCATCCTGCCCGATCACCGTGCCTTCCGGGAAGAACGACGGGATGAAGGACGCTTGGTGATGCAGGTAGCATTGCGGCGGTGAGGCGAAGAGCCCCTTCGGACTATCGCGGAAATCGGTGGCCACAACCGCGCCGGAGCCGCCCGCGACATAGTCATCATTGCGGGCGAAATAACCAAATTCCTCAATCGCTTCAATGACTTTTGGATCATCGAATTTCAGATCATTCTTCACCCAAGCATCGTAATCTTCCGGCGTCTGGGTGCGCAGCATCATATCTTCGACCCAATCGGTCGCAGGCCAGCCCGTCGCCCCGCCCGAGCCAATACCGATGCACCACGGCGTGCCGCCATCCGCGACGATCTGATCCGTCAGCGCTTTGAGCTCTTCCATCGTCTGCGGAATTTCATAGCCCGCATCCTCGAAATTCTCCGGCACATACCAGACGAGGGATTTTACATCGGCCTTATAGGGGAAGCCATATTGATGCGTCTCGCCATCCGCCCCCGCATAGGCCCCAAGCGCGGCCCAGCTTGGTCCTGCGGCGTAATTCTCGGCCAGCCAGTCGCCCGTGCCATCGGCCAGAGGCTTGAGATGGCCCTTGCGCGCAAGATCCGCCGCCAGACCGGGCTGCGGGAAAATCGCGATATCGGGCGGCGATCCGGCCTCCGCATCAATCACGATCTGCTGCTCGAAACTATCGGAGCCGGTATATTCGACATCGGCGCCCGTCGCGGCCTCGAAATAGGCGATCGCGCTCTCGACCAGCTTTTGATCCTCGGTGATCCACGGCCCGAACAGGCGCAGCTTCTGGCCTTTCAGATCCATGGATTTGAGCGCCTCATACGACGCCCAATTGAACCGAGCATCCTCGCCCGGTGCGAATTTCAAATCCTGCGCCTGTGCGCCACCAGCTAAAAGCGCGACGCCCGCCACGCCCAAATAGAGTGATTTCAGCATTCAGTCCTCCCGAGACTTCGACGCCTCCCGCGCCGTTCTTTTTATCGCCATACCCTTGGTTCTAATGGTGACGACTCACCAACCAAAGCGCTTTGGATACCTCATCCATCGTTGATGAAGCCCTATTTGTCAACGATCTCCTTCAGCCTCAATGCCCTCAGACTACACGCTATGCGTGCAATGTCGCTCCAAAAACTGCACGCAGCCTAGGTTTTATTGCGTCTCTAATTTGACGACCGTGATTGACATATTAGTCGCTGCACTCGTAAGACTGATAATCTCAAACCGCTTTGAGGAGGGCGGTCGACGCAATTTCCCTTCCCTGAAAAGCGAGAGGATGCGTCAGCCTGCCCTCCCGCCGCAAACCCGCTTTGAAAGCCGCCGCTGATGAATTTGAAAGATCTCTCCGCTTTGCTGGGCCTGTCGCCCACCACCGTGAGCCGCGCGCTCAACGGCTATCCAGAGGTATCCGAGGCAACCCGCTTGCGCGTGGCGGAGGCGGCGAAGGCGCAGAACTATCGGCCCAATACCCAAGCAAAACGCCTTGCAACGGGGCGGGCGATGGCGATTGGACATGTGATCCCGATCTCGACCCAGCATGAGATCGTCAATCCGGTCTTCGCCGATTTCATCGCGGGGGCGGGCGAGATTTATTCCACCAATGGCTACGACATGGTGCTGACCATCGTACCCGATAGCGACGAAGTACGCGCCTATCGCGAGATCCGATCAAAGGGCAATGTCGATGGGATTATCGTGCATGGCCCACGTTTGGCCGACCCCCGCATCGGGTTGCTGCACGAGCTGGGCCTGCCGTTTGTGGTGCACGGGCGATCCACGGGCATCGCGCAGAGCTATAGCTGGCTGGATGTGAACAACACCCGCGCCTTTGAGCGCGCGACCGCCTTCCTGATGGATCTCGGGCATGAGCGGATTGCGCTGATCAACGGGTTGGAGAGCATGGATTTCGCCGCCCGCCGCCGTGCGGGATTCGAGAAAGCGCATGATGTGCGCGGGCTGTGCATTGATCCACGCCATCTGACCCAAGGCGAGATGACCGAGGCGCAAGGCGCGCAGAACGCGCGGTTGATGCTGGCGCAGCCCGATCCGCCGACCGCCTTCGTGACCTCCTCCTTGCTCTCCGCAATGGGGGTGCGCCGCGCGGTCGAGGAGGCAGGGCTGCGGATGGGCCGCGATATCTCCATCGTCACCCATGATGACGAGCTGAGCTATCTGCGCAATGGCGAGGAGGAGCCGATCTTCACCGCGACGCGCTCCTCGGTGCGCGAAGCGGGGCGGCGCGCGGCGGCGATCTTGTTGGCACAGATCAATGCCGCCGATCCCGATGCCGCCCCCGTGCAAGAGCTGATGGAGGCCAGTCTCGTGCTGGGTCGCTCCACCGGGCCAGCGCCGCAGCCCCGCCGCGTATAAGCGCCAGAATGCTTCATCCGATACATTAAGTCTTTCCAGCAGAAAGCTGAAAACATGCCCAATTCCCCCCTTCCCCGTCGCAGCGCGTTTCCGCAAGATTTCCTCTTTGGTGCGGCCACCTCGGCCTATCAGATCGAGGGGCATAAATACGGCGGCGCGGGACGGACGCATTGGGATACATTCGCCGCTGAGGAAGGCCGCGTGGTGCGCGGCGAGGATGGTGCGATTGCCTGCGATCATTATCACCGCTGGCCGGAGGATCTCGATCTGCTGGCCGAGGCCGGGTTCGATCTCTACCGGTTCTCGACAAGCTGGGCGCGGATCATGCCCGAGGGGCGACGCGGCGTGGCCAATAGCGCGGTGAACAAAGAGGGCATCGCGTTTTATGACCGGCTGATTGACGGGATGTTGGAGCGCGGGCTGAAACCCGCGCTGACGCTGTATCATTGGGAATTGCCCCAAGCGCTCGCGGATCAAGGCGGCTGGCGCAACCGCGATATCGCGGGGCGATTTGGCGATTATGCGGAACTGATCGCCGCGCATTTCGGGGATCGGATCTGGTCCGCCGCGCCGATCAACGAGCCGTGGTGCGTCGGCTGGCTGTCGCATTTTGATGGTCATCACGCGCCCGGCCTGCGCGATCTCCGCGCCACCGCCCCCGCGATGCACCATATTCTGCTCGCGCATGGCACGGCCGTTCAGGCGATGCGCGCCAGCGGGATGCAGAACCTCGGCGCGGTGTGCAACTTTGAATATGCCCTGCCCGCCGATGACAGCGCCGCCGCGCAAAAGGCCGCCGATGTCTATGATGCGATCTACAACCGCTTCTTCCTCTCGGGCCTGTTCAAAGGCGAATACCCCGATCTGGTGATGCAAGGCTTCCAAGATCACATGCCTAAAGGCTGGGAGGATGATTTTGATGTCATCCAAGCGCCGATTGATTGGCTGGGCCTCAATTACTACACCTGCAAGCGCCTCGCGCCCGCCACCCAGCCCGCTATCGCCACGGGAAAAGGCGCGTTTGTGGCGGGCGATCCGCTCTGGCCGCATTACAAAGAGATGCCGCCCAAAGGCCCGCTGACGGCCATGGGCTGGGAGATCTACCCCGAGGGGCTGCGCGAGTTTCTGATCCGCACCAAGGCGGAGTATACCGATAAGCTGCCCCTCTATGTGACCGAAAACGGCATGGCCAGCGATGACCGGATCACCGGCGGTGCCAAGGGGCAGAATTCTGTAGCGGACGGCCAACGGATCGACTATTTCGCACAGCATATGGACGCCTGCCGTGAGGCCATCGCGGCGGGGGTTCCGCTCAAAGGCTATATTGCGTGGTCGCTGTTGGACAATTACGAATGGGCTCTCGGATATGAGAAGCGCTTCGGCCTTGTCCATGTCGACTTTGAAACACAGGTGCGCACGCCAAAGGCGTCGTGGCACGCCTTCGCCGAGGCACTCGGCAGTTGAGACCAGATATGACCGTGACCCAGACCTCGATCTCGCTTCTCGCCGATGTTGGCGGCACCAATAGCCGCATGGCGATTGCCCGCGACGGGGTGCTCGATCATAAAACGATCCGTCGCTACGCCAATCGTGGCCATAGCGGGTTTGAGGCAATCGTCACCCAATATCTCGCCGAGGAAGGGATTGCGGCCTGCGATGATACCTGCGTTGCGATTGCGGGGCCGATCTCCAATGGGGTTGCGCGGATGACCAATCTTGATTGGGAGATCCGGCCAGAGGTCCTCGCCAAGGCCAGCGGGGCTGCGCGGGCGGTGGTGCTCAACGATTTGCAAGCACAGGGGCAAGCGCTGGGCCATCTGGCGAAAAACGCGCTGCGGCCGCTGATCGAGGGCAAGCCCGCCCCGCAAGATGCCACCCGTTTGGTGATTGGCATCGGCACGGGGTTCAACTGCGCGCCGGTGCATGACACCAGCGCGTTGCGCTATGTCGCCCCCTCCGAGAGCGGCCATGTGACCTTGCCGGTGCGGGATGAGGCGACACTGCGGCTCGCGCAGGCGCTGGCGGGGCCGGACGGGTTTGCCTCGGTCGAGGATGTGCTCTCGGGGCGCGGCCTTGTGAATGTGCATAACCATCTGCACGGGCCGACACGGCTCAAGGGCGAAGACATCATGGAGGCCCTCAACGCGGGGGATTCGCATGCCACGGAAACCGCGCGACTTGTCACGAAAATTCTGGGCGCGGTGATCGGCGATCAGGCGCTCGTGCATCTTCCCTTCGGCGGCATCCATCTGTGCGGATCGGTGGCGCGGGCCTTGGCACCGCATCTCGTCTCGCTCGGGTTTATCGACGCATTCCGCGATAAAGGCCGTTTTTCTGAGTTTCTGGGCGCGTTCCCGATCTGCGTGATTGAGGATGACTTTGCCGCGCTCACGGGCTGTGCGGCCTATCTGCGGGCGCTGCGCACGATCTGACCCCTGCCTCAGGCACAGGATTAGGTTTTTGGGCGGGCTCTAAGCGCGGCCAAAAGCGCTGCACAATCTTGCGCGCGTCAAGCCTATCTTAACCGCTTCCCGATATCCCTCGGTCATCCTTGACTGAAAGGGGAAGAAGGTGCGCCTGACTCACTGCAAAATATTCCACCACCCTTGTTCGGAGCCGCGCCGATGATTGCGCTTACGCTCCCACCGCGGATCGACTTGTCGAATGCCGCCACCGTGTCACGCGATATCCAAGCGGCGTCGGGGGGGACGATGGTGCTCGATGCCTCCCAAGTGGCGCATCTGGGCGCGCTCGGCGTTCAGATCCTGCTCGCCAGCGCCCGCTCCTGGCGCGCTGCGGGCCAGTCTTTCACCATTTCGCCTCGCTCTGAGGCTTTTGACGAAACCCTCGCGCAATTCGGCCTGACGGTCGGCGCGTTGCAAACGGAGGTCGGGGCATGAGCCTGACAGTGCTGGCTGTAGACGATAGCCGAACCATTCGCGATATGCTGAAACTGACTCTCACCGAGGCGGGAATCACGCTGCATCTGGCCGAAGACGGGATGCACGGGCTCGAAGTGCTCGAGGGGATCGCCCCCGATGCGATTATCTCTGACATCAATATGCCGCGCCTCGATGGGTTCGGCTTTATGGAGGCTGTGCGCGGGATCGACAAGCATCGGGCGACGCCGATCCTTGTTCTCACCACCGAATCCGCGCCCGAACTCAAGGCGCGCGCCCGTGCCGCAGGGGCGACGGGCTGGATCGTCAAACCGTTCGATCCGGTCAAGCTCGTCAAAGCGCTGCATATGGTTGCGGGTTAAGGAGTACAGCTGATGGCACTGGATCCGATGGCCGAAATCCGCGCCTCGTTCTTCGTTGAATGCGAGGAGCTGCTGGAGAGTTTGCAAGATGCGCTCGCCACAATGGGCAATGGGGAACATGATAACGAGACGATCAATGTCGTCTTTCGCGCGGTTCATTCGATCAAGGGCGGAGCTGGCGCCTTTGGCCTCAACGATCTGGTGGCCTTCGCACATCGCTATGAAACAGTGCTGGACGAGTTGCGCGCTGGGCGGCTGGAGATCACGCCCGAACGGATGAAGCAATTCTTCCAAGCGGCCGATCTGTTGCAAGACCATGTCCGTGCGGCCCGTGATGGCTCGCCCCTGCCAGAGGGCGCAGAGGAAGTGCTGCTGGAGATGGAGCAATGCCTCAACGGCGGCGCGGGTCTCGCGGCGGTGGAGGAGGAAGAGGTTGCGGATTTTGTCCCGATGACTTTGGGGCTGGATCTGGACGATGGCGAGTCCTTCGCGCTGCCCGACCTTGATCTGCCCAACGGTGAGGTGCCGCCACTGGGCCTGCCCGCGCTGGATCTCCCGCAGGCCTCTCTGGCGGATCCCGATATCGAGGGCGGAGACCTGCCGCCGGAGGCTGGGGCCGCTGCCACCCCGTGGCACATCACCTTCAGCCCTGCCGCGGGGCTCTATACCTCTGGCAACGAGCCGCTGCATATCCTGCGCGCGCTCAGCCAATTGGGCACGGCGGAGATCCAGTGCGATAGCTCCAAGATTCCGCCCTTGGAGGCACTGAATCCTGAGGCGGCGCTCTTGTCTTGGGGGATCATCCTGCCCGGCTCCGTGCGCGAAGAGGATATCCGCGAGGTCTTCGATTTCATTGAGGATGTCTGCACCTTGACACTCACAAGACAAACCGCCGCGCCCGAGACCTATGACAGCCAATCTGAGGGTGATACGCGGGAGACGACCGAGTTCCACCCTGCATCAGCGGATGACGCATCGCCCGAAGCGGATCTCAAGGCATCCGTTTCCGACGCGTCACAGGCCGATGAGGACGCCGCCGCGCAGACCACAGAGCAATCGACAGCGGCATCCGCGACACCCGCATCCGCGCAAGCGGCGCAGCCAACCGCCGCGAAGCCCGTGACCTCGGAGACCGTGCGTGTCGATATCGAGCGGATTGACCGTTTGGTGAATCTGGTCGGCGAGTTGGTGATCAATCAGGCGATGCTGGCCCAAAGTGTTGCGGAATCCGGCCTGCCGCCCAGTTCCAATGTGATGACGGGGCTTGAAGCCTTCATGATGCTGACGCGCGATATCCAAGACAGCGTGATGATGATCCGTGCGCAGCCCGTCAAGCCGCTGTTCCAGCGGATGGCGCGGATTGTGCGTGAAGCCTCCTCTGCGGTGGAAAAGGACGTGCGCCTGAAATCCGAGGGCGAAGCCACCGAGATCGACAAAACCGTGATCGAGCGCCTCGCCGATCCGCTGACCCATATGATCCGCAACGCGGTGGATCACGGGCTGGAATCGCGCGAACAACGTTTGGCGGCCGGCAAACCGCCTGAGGGCGTCATCACCCTTTCCGCGCAGCATAGATCGGGCCGCGTCGTGATCGAGATCTCCGACGACGGCGCGGGGATCAACCGCCCCCGCGTGCGCGAGATCGCGGCCAATAAGGGGCTGATCCCTGCAGATGCGCAGCTCTCCGATAGCGAAATCGACAATCTTCTCTTCCTGCCCGGGTTCTCGACCGCCTCGACGATATCCGCCCTCTCGGGGCGCGGTGTCGGCATGGATGTGGTGAAACAGGCCATTCAGGGTCTCGGCGGCCGGATCACGATTTCCTCCGAGAAGGGCAAGGGGACGAAATTCTCGATCTCCTTGCCGCTGACCCTCGCGGTGCTCGATGGAATGGTCGTGAGTGTGGCCGGAGAAACCTTGGTCGTGCCGCTCAATTCGATCCTTGAGACCGCGACGCTGGCGACCGAGGATATCCGCTCTCTCGGGCCGCATACCAATGTGATCCATGTGCGCGGCGAGTTTGTGCCGCTCTATGATCTGGGCGCCGAACTGGGCTACCGCACGATTCAGGATAGCTATGACGGCGGCGTTGTCTTGCTGACAACGCAGGAGGATGGATCGCGCAGCGCATTGGTCGTCGATTTGATCATGGAACAGCGCCAAGTGGTGATCAAAGGCCTCCAGCAAAGCTATGGCAATATTCCAGGCGTCGCCGCAGCCACGATTCTCGGGGATGGGCAAATCGCTTTGATCCTCGATCCCGCCGATCTTGTCACAAACGCGACGGGTCGCACCCGTAACGCCTCCCTTCCCCTCGCAGGATAATCGCCATGGAAAACCAAACTCAATCGAATGCCGAAATCGAGCTGCTCTCCTTCCGCCTCGCCGAACAGGAATATAGCGTGGATATCATGTCCGTGCGCGAGATCCGCGGCTGGACCCGCGCCACCCCTCTTCCCCATGCGCCCGCCTATGTGCGCGGCGTGATCAACCTGCGCGGCACGGTGCTGCCGGTGGTGGATCTTTCGACACGGCTCGGAATGGCGCCGGTTGAGGGTGATGCACGCAATGTGATTATCGTTGTCCAGGTCGGGAGCCAGACGGCGGGCCTGCTGGTCGATGCGGTATCCGATATCCTCGCCCTGCCCCAAGCAGAGTTGCAAACGCCGCCCGAACTGGCCGCAGATACCGCGCATAGTTTCATCCGCGCTCTGACCATCGTGGATGGCCGGATGATCCGTGTGCTGGATCTCACGGCCGTGCTCCCTGAAAATAAGGCAGAGGCAGCATGACGCAGCAATCCTCCTATATGTCTTCGGCGCAGCCGCCGACCGAGGCCGAGCTGAAGGTGATCGCGCAGATCCTTCACCACGAGTCAGGGATCGTGATCGCTGCGGGCAAAGGGTCGATGGTTCAATCCCGCTTGGCCAAACGGTTGCGGGCCCTCGGATTGTCGCAGTATCAGCCCTATATCGACCTCGTGCAATCGGAGGCGGGCGCAGATGAGCGCCGTCAGATGATCTCCGCTTTGACGACGAATGTGACGCATTTCTTCCGCGAGAACCACCATTTCGAGACATTGCGAAACGAAGCTTTGCCGGAGCTGTTGGCGCGGGCGCGCGCCGGCGGCCGGGTGCGGATCTGGTCAGCGGGATCGTCCAACGGCCAAGAGGCCTATTCGATCGCGATGACACTCGCCGAGGCCGCCCCCGATCTCGACAAGCTCGATATTCGGATCCTTGCGACCGATATTGATCCGGTGATGGTCACGCGCGGAGCGGCAGGGATTTACGATGCGGCCACCGTAGAGGCGGTGCCCGAAGCGCTGCGAAAGGCCTATTTTTCTGCCAAGGAGGGCGATTTCCAAATCATTGAGCGCCTGCGCAACCTCGTCACCTTCCGCGAATTGAACCTGCATCACCCTTGGCCAATGAAGGGCCGTTTCGATGTGATTTTTTGCCGAAATGTGGTGATTTACTTCGATCCACAGGCAGAGGAAATGCTCTGGCAGCGGTTTGAGGCGGCGCTCGCGCCCCGTGGATGGATCCATGTTGGCCATTCCGAACGAATCCCGCTGGAGCGGGGCCGCCGTTTGACCACTGCGGGGATTACCACCTACCGCCTGCCTGATGAGGCCGCCACAAAAGGAGAAAGCGCATGGCATTAAGAGACCAACTGCGCGTCATGGTTGTCGATGATATGTCGACAAGCAGGGGGCTGATCATTCAGGCGCTTGATGCGATGGGAGTGCGTCAGGTCGGCTATGCCTCAGATGGGCAAGGCGCCTTGGCAGCGATCGAGAAAAGCCCCGTACATCTTGTGATTTCGGATTACAACATGCCTGGTATGGATGGTTTGCACCTGTTGCACGCGCTGCGCGGCGGACCCAAAACCAAAGGCGTCGGATTCATTTTGATCACCGGTCGCGCCGATAAGGAAATCATTGATGCGGGGCGCAAGCTCGGCATGAACAACTTCATCAAAAAGCCTTTTGCGCCTCAGGATCTTCGGACCTGTATTGAGGCGGTGGTCGGTCGGCTATGACGGTGCTTTTGCCAGATCGGCCCCCTACCGAGCGCCGTGACCTCCCGCTGGATGCCTTGGCCGCGCGGATCGGCGACGAGCTTGATACGCTTGCCGGTCTTTCGGCAAATGTGCAAAGCGCGCTCTCGCTGTGCCATTTTGCGGATCACACCGATCCCGAGGCGATCCGCGGCCTGCAAGGGATCGACCGGATCACCCAAGCGCTTGAGGATTTGGGCCGGTTGATGGCGGCCGTGTCTTCGGAGATGCCGCGCGATGTGAATGTGCATTCGGTTCCGATCTTGTCGCGATTGCGTCTGCACGAGCTGATCCAAAACCTCGATCCCGACGCGCCCGCCGTGCAGAAAATCAAGGAAGATGGCGATATTCAGTGGTTCTAATCCACGCGACCGCCCGCGCCGCGGCCCCCTCGGGGGCCGTTTGCCTATCTGGCGATGCGAGCCCTCCCTGCGTCACGTCAGGTGTTTTCTGCCCAAGCGTCAAGCCTGTCGCCCCAGACATGCCCTTGGGCGCGGTTAGGAGTGAGACCTTCACACAGGCCGAACTTGTCGGTCGCTTCCATCTTGTCAGGCTGGTGGTCTCGGAGAGACACGACCGCACCGCCCGTCAATCAGGAAGCCCGCTGATTGTCTTGAGGGAGGCAAGGTCGTTGTCCCAATTCGCGCGACTCGAAAAGCAGATATGCGCGTCGGGCGTAAAATCAATCGGGCTATCGAGTGCGCCTGCGGGCACGACCAGCATGCCGACCTCGGCCTGATAGATAGGGAGAGCGGAGCCGCAATCCGTGCAAAAGCTCCTCACATGCCGCGATCCTGATAGCTGGAATGTCTTGATCTTCTCTGCGCCCGACACCCAAGTGATCTTTGCTTTGGACGAAAACAGGTTTGCAGAATGCGCCGAACCGCTATCCTTGCGGCAACGGGAGCAGTGGCACAGGAAGAAGCCCTCGAACGCTCCCGAAATGCGGAATATCACTTTGCCACACAAGCACGTTCCGCTCGCTAAATCCCCCATTCACAGCCCCTCGCCTTGCCGCTCGTCGTCTGCCACACTTTTATCGGCGTGATGCTGCGTGGTCAAATTGCGTGCGGTGCCGCCGCCCGTCAGCGCGTAGGAAGGGCGATCGAGCGGCCTCGCATCGTCAGAACAACTCGACCTCACTCACAATTGGCGTGACCGGAACCACATCGCGCACCACACCTTCGCCCAGAAACTTCTGCCGTGCGCGGCCGGACTCGGGCCAGAACTCGACGCGCCGTGCCTGCTCGCCGCCGAGGCTATGGCCTGTACATTCGATGGCTTCGCGGCGCAGGAAATCCATCATAAACGCGCCATTGCGCGCACCGACATCGGATAGGCCCGCAATCATCCGCGCCCCGCCGAAGACCTTCGCCTTCAGCCGGTGCCGCGCGGCGCCTTGTTTGATAAGATCGTTGATCAACAGTTCCATCGCATTGACACCAAAGCTGGCGGCATGGGTAAAACTCCCCCCTGCTTCGGGGACGAGGAAATGGTTCATCCCCCCGAACCTGCCTTCGGGATCATAGAGACAGGCCGCAATGCAGGATCCCAAAATCGTCGTGATCGAGCCGTTATCCCCGATCCCGATCCCGTATTCGCCCTGAGTGATGTGACGGCGCGCGCCCGATTGCTGTGTCATCTGGCTCATACTTTGGCTTTCCTTGCTGCGGGTGCGGTCTCGGCCCCGCAGATTGTCAGGATCTCTCTGGCGATCCGGTCAAGCGGTATTGCACGTTCAGCCCCGCCATATTCCAGCGCGGCGCGTGGCATCCCGAAGACGACTGAGCTTTCCTCGTCTTGGGCGAAGCAGCGCCCGCCCGCATGGCGCAATCCAAGCATTTCTTGCGCCCCATCGCGCCCCATACCAGTCAGAATAACCCCAAGCGCACGCGGCCCCAAAATCCGGGCGCTTTGGAACAAAACATCGACTGAAGGCCGATGTCCGCTGCGAGGCTCGCCCTTGAGCAACCGGCAAACGGGTGCAGAGTCGCCCGAAATTCCAAGGTGGAATGCCCCGCCCGGCGCGAGATAGATCTGCCCCTGTTTCAATGGCACCCCATCGCGCGCAAGCTCAAGCCTTGGCGCGATCCGGTTATCCAACCGCCGCGCGAAACTGCTGAGAAAACTCTCGGGCATATGCTGGGTGATCAGTGTCGGTGGGCAATCGGCGGGATATTCCACGAGGATGGTTTCCAAAGCATCGACCCCGCCTGTCGACGAGCCGATAAACACATAGGTGCCGTTCCAACGATAGCCCGCATTGCCCTGCGCGGCCTCCTGCGCCAAGGCGCCTCTCTCGGGAGACACATCGGAGGACTGCCCGGTTTCAATGGGCCGATTTTCGGAATTCACCCTCTCGATTTGCGCGGTTTTGAGGAGCCGCGCTCGAAGCGATGATCCTTTCGGCCGCGCCTGTGCCGCCGCGATCAACACATCGGCCAAGCGTTCGAAACCGCCGGAGCCATCGCGCCCGTCGGGTTTGGCGAAACACTCGACGGCACCGAGCGACAGCGCCTCAATCGCCGTGCGCGATCCCGCCTGTGTCAAGGTCGAGAGCATCACCACCGGCATTGGTCGCAGCCGCATCAGCTTTTCCAAAAACTCCAACCCGTCCATCTTCGGCATTTCGACATCCAAGGTGATCACATCCGGCTGAAGCGCCTTGATCATCTCGCGCGCCTCATATGGATCGCAGGCCTCCCCAATCACTTCGACACGGGGATCGGCCATCAAATGCGCGCGGATCAAGCGACGCAGTGACGGTGAATCATCAACAATCAGAACGCGTGTGACTTTCATGAACACAAAATCCCTTCGGGCAATCACCAACCGTGTTATAGTGCTTTACGCCAAGCCTGTGCGGCGTGCCGCGCGGATGCAGCGCGTGCTGACCGAATCAAAAATCTTCCCAATCGGCCTCAACATCGCGGCCAGCATTCACGACGCGCTTGGGGCGCTGTAGCGGCTTCGACGCTGGCGCCGGCATGGGGCTGGCGGGGGTGTCCCAATCGGCAGGCGACCTCTCGGCGTTTTTACCCGCGATCGATGTGGGTCCGCTCGGGGACTTCTGACCAAGCCCAGTCGCCTCACCCGTGCTAAATTGCGCCACCGTCTGCGACAGGGCTTGCGCACCGCGCGTCAGCGATTGGCTTGCGGCGGTGGTTTGCTCGAACATCGCCGCATTCTGCTGGGTTACCTGATCCAACTCGTTTACGGCGGTGTTGATCTCGGCGAGCCCGCCCGATTGCTCTTGCGCAGAGGTCGCGATTTCGGCCACCCGCGCGGCAATGTCGATCACCGATGTTAATATGCCGTCGAGCGCATTGCCCGCTTCGCCTACCAATCCGACGCCGCGTTTCACATGGGTCGAGGAGGCGGAAATCAACCCGTCAATCTCGCGTGCAGCTTCCGAGGACCGCTGCGCCAAGGCGCGCACTTCGGAGGCCACCACCGCAAATCCGCGCCCTGCCTCGCCCGCGCGCGCAGCCTCAACGCCCGCGTTGAGCGCAAGCAGGTTCGTCTGGAAGGCAATCTCGTCGATCACGCTAATGATTTTGGAGATCTGCGCCGAGGAGCTTTCAATTTCGCCCATCGCGGCAACGGCTTGCTGCACAACGACGCCGGAGGATTGCGCCCGCTCGCGCGCCTCGTTCACGACGCGGTTAGCCTCATTCGCGCCCTGCGAGGAGGATCGCACCGAGCTCGTAAGCTGATCGAGCGCCGCTGCTGTTTCCTCCAGTGTTGCTGCTTGTTTCTCTGTCCGACGGCTCAAATCTTCGGCGGCATTGGAGATTTCATGCGCCTCGGTTTCAATCGAGGTTGCATTGTCAATCACCGCCAGCATCGCCGCCGTGAGGTTTGCCGTCGCAAGGTTGAAATCAGCCCGCAACTGGCCGTATTCAATCGAAAACTCCTGATCTATATGCGCCGAAAGATCGCCCTCCGAAAGTTTGGTGAGATTGATCCGTAGCGCTTCGACGACGTTTTGTTGTGCTGTCTGCATCTGGGCGCGCAACGCGTCTGCGCGCAGGATTTCGGCCTGCGCGGCGGTGACATCGCTGGCGATCATCACGATTTTCAGCGTCGCTCCGGTGTGATCCAGAACCGGCGTAATCGCGCCTTGTGCGATGACTTGCGCGCCGCCTGCCACCTGAAGAGTCAGACGGCCCGTCACCGGCGTTTTCTGCGACAGACGTTCCCAAATCTTTGCGCCCGAGAGCACCTCCGCGGTCTCCTTCCCCTGCGCGATCTCCGGAAGGGAGCGGCCGATCAGCTCGGTTTCCGACAGTCCCATTGCGGTGAGAACATTGGCATTCGCTTTGCTGATCCTGCCCTGCGCGTCGAGTTCCATCATCATCTGATTGGTCTCAAGTGATCCCAATATCGCATGATTCATCTGCATTTCGGTGACATCGCGCCATTCCAGCACATAGCCGATCCGCCCCTGCTCAGGCATGACCACCTCGGCCAGATCCAATGTGAAACGCCCCGCGCCAATGGCAATATTGGTGCTGTGCGGTAGGTTTTGGGTGCCGTCGAGCAGCGCCCGAATTCCACCGGACTCGCTGTGGAAGACATCGAGGCTCATACCGATCAGCGCCTCGGGATCGAGGTCAGGATAGGTTGCGGTGAAATCGTCGACCCGGTCGGCGATCAATCTTTCAAGCGCTGCATTCGTATAGATGATCTTGAAGTTTGTATCGGCCATCATCATCGCAGACGAGCCCGCCGCAAAGGCCGCGCCTTTCAGCGTCGCATCGCGGGCGAGTGCATCACCCTGAGCGAGTTTTGTATTGAAGGCCTCCAGGGTCCGGGCGATCTGGCCAACCTCGTCAGTCTGGGTGCTATGGGGCACGACGGTGGCATAATCGCCTTCGGAAATCTGCCCCATCGCCTCTTCAACCCGTTTGAGCGGGCGCGCGACAGAGCGCGCGATTAGCCACGACAGCGCCGAGAGTGCGAGCATCAAGGCCACGGAAACGAGTTTGAGTGTCCGTGCCTGTGCAAGGAAAGGGGCCAGCAGCTCGACTTGGCTCTGTTCGACCACGAGCGCTTTTTTCAAGCCAAACAGTGTGATCGGTGCATAGGCCACAATCGCAGGGTCGCCCAAAGCGCCTGCCCCTTCATAGACGCCGCTCTCCCCCCTCAGCGCGAGACGCACGGGGGGAATCCCGATGGGCCGATCCAGCGTCGTGGCCCCGGTTTCCCCGCGCAGATCTGAGGCCAGAATTCCGTCCGATGACACCAGATAGGCCTGCCCCGTCTCGCCAAGCCCATCGGGCGCCGACATGATATCGGTGATGCCCTTCATCGAAATTTGATAGGCCAGCACCCCGAGAAGCGTGCCCGAAGGGCTGCGCACTCCGACGCCCGCAAAAGCGGCAGGCGCGTCGCTCGACGGGCCGTAATGTTGGAATTTCGAGACCACGGGCTCTTTTGTGTCATTCGCAACTATGCTGGTAAACACGTCCGCCAGACCCGTACTCGCAAGCGTGCCACGGGTGACATTTTGCGCGAAATCATCTTCCTTCATTACGGTGTAGACAATGTTCCCCGCCGGATCGATCAGGAAGATATCGTAATAGCCCTTCTCCTCGATCTGCGTGAGGAACCCACGGTGATAGCGGCGGTGTAACTTCGAATAGTTCGACATATCGCGCGCATAGCCGAGGTTTTGCCGCTCGCCCAACGGGTTCGGGTTCTCGGTGATGTATTTTTCAATGAGATGGGCCGAGGGATCCTCGCCTAACCCTTTCCATGCGCTGTCGAATTCCTTGAACATTCGCGAGGATTGATCGGAAAACGCATTGGCCGAGAGGTCGGAGATCACCGTTGTGCTCCAACGATCCAGCGCTCGCATGCGGGCAGCGCGCACCAACTCCAGCCGTTCGGTTCCTTCCGCTTTCAGCATCGCCTCCGTCGTGGTGCCCGCGATTTGCCCCATCAGCAGCAATCCTGACCCGAGTGCAAGCACAATAATCAACGGAATCTTGATGGAGAGTTTGAGATTCTGAAGGAATTTCATCGACATAGTTCACCCTTGGATTCGCGGCGGCAGCAATCGCGCGGCATCATCTGACGGCGGTGCACACCCGCAATCGACAGATGACGCTCCGCCTCATCTCAGGCGACCATCGGGGAAATCTCTGAAGATAAGTTTAAACGCTGCCCGTCCTTTCGGGGGCAGTGCCGTGCAGGGCAGGAAAAGAAGCGAAAACTTTCGTTAATACGCGCCCAGAAGGGCCGCGCGCAGCAAGCCTGCGCGGCGGCGGAATTCGGAAAGCTCCAAGGCCCCCGCCGCGATGCGATCGGGCTCGTTTTTCGCCCGCGTTAAGATGGCCCGCGCCTGCCAGCCTTGCAGCAAGGCCGGATCCAGCGCCTTACGATTGGCTTTGGAAAGGCGCGCGCGCCCTGCCCTTGCGCTGTCCAGCCGCGCGAGGCCCCGCAAAGCGAGATCGGCAAGCGCCGTGGCCCGCCCATCCACCACCGGATACCGTCCGCGCGCTTCCAACTCAGGGATCGCGAGGAACAGATTGGCCAACCCGAAGGCCCAGCCCGCCTCCCGCGCAATCGGTTCCGCCGCTGGATCAGCGCCAAGGGCGCGCGCGCTGGCCCAGATCATCCCGCCCGCAGTTGCTGCGAGATAGGCGTCAAAGGCGGCCTCATCCTCGAACGGCTCTTTCCAGCAATCCCAGCGCCGCGCTTCCGCTGCGGCGACCAGATCGGCGAGCGGCGCGCCCGCCGTCAGCGCCATCTGCACCGCGGGGCCAATCTCATGCGGCAGCGGCTTGCCGGAGGCGCCCGCCGTTTCCAGCGCATCTACCCACCACTGCAGCCGCATCTCCGCCACCATCGGCTCGCTTGAGGCCCAAGGTGCCCGCGCCAGTTCCAGATTGAGCGCCCCAAGCGCGATCAGCACGGGCCGCGCCGCGACAGGGGCCGCCAGCACAGACGACCAGCGCGCCGCATCGCCCAAAGCCAACCGCTCGGCCGCCAGCGCGATATCAGGATCGGGACGGCTCATACCGGAACGGCCCCATCCCGCGCGAGCTTCCAATTGATCGCATCGAGTAGCGCCTCGAAGGAGGCATCAACGATGTTGGGCGAGACCCCCACCGTGGACCATTGCCGCCCCTGCCCGTCTTCGCTGTCAATCGTCACCCGAGTCACGGCCTCGGTGCCGCCTTGGGTGATCCGCACCCGGAAATCGACCAGTTTCATATCGTCGATCACCGATTGATAAGGGCCGAGATCCTTCGCCAGCGCTTTGGACAGCGCGTTGACGGGGCCGCCGTCAGACCCATCCTCAACGATCCCTTCGGAGACCGAGAGCGTGCGCTGCCCGCCGATATTGACCACCACAACCGCTTCCGACAGATGCCCCATCTTGCCCGACGCCGTGCGCTTGCGCTCCACCGTCACGCGGTAGCGCTCCACCGAGAAATACGCGGGCAACAGGCCCAATTCGCGCCGCGCGATCAGCTCGAAACTCGCCTGCGCGCCGTCATAGGCATAGCCTTGATCCTCACGTTCCTTAATCACATCAAGGATTTGCGCGAGGCGCGGATCCTTCGGATCGACCTCAATCCCCGCCTGTGCCAGCCGTGCACGCAGGTTCGATTGCCCCGCCTGATTGGACATCGGGATGATCCGCTCATTGCCGACAAGCGCGGGATCGATATGTTCATAGGTCGAGGGGTCTTTGAGGATCGCGGAGGCATGCAGCCCCGCCTTATGCGCGAAGGCCGAGGCCCCGACATAGGGCGCGGAGCGCAGCGGCACGCGGTTCAAAAGCTCGTCGAGTTTGCGCGAGAGCGCGGTCAGCCCGCCAAGGCTTTCGCGCTGCACGCCAATCTCGAACTGGCTCGCGAAAGGCTCTTTGAGCAGCAAGGTCGGGATCAGGGTGATCAGATTCGCATTGCCGCAACGCTCGCCCAGACCGTTGAGCGTGCCCTGCACCT
Organism: Paracoccaceae bacterium; assembly: GCA_048262715.1. Classification (GTDB taxonomy): domain Bacteria; phylum Pseudomonadota; class Alphaproteobacteria; order Rhodobacterales; family Rhodobacteraceae; genus Albirhodobacter. The sequence continues at coordinate 301,765 of JBLXEV010000002.1, read as the reverse complement.
GCCGCGCCCCCGCCAGCACCGCCGCCAGCGAGCAGGCCACCGCGTTGCCCGTGTCATCATGGGTGTGAATGCCCAGATGATCGCCGGCAATCCCCGAGGCGATCACCGCGCGCACCACCGTGCCAATCTCCTCTGGCAAAGTGCCGCCATTGGTATCGCAGAGCACAATCCACCGCGCGCCCGCAGAATAGGCCGCATGGATGCACGCGAGCGCATAGGCGGGATCCGCGCGGTAGCCATCAAAGAAATGCTCCGCATCAAACAGCGCCTCGCGGCCCTGCGCGGTGATATGCGCAATGGAGGCGCGGATGTTCTCGACATTCTCCTCCAGCGAAATCCCCAGCGCGGTTTTGACGTGGAATTCATGGCTCTTGCCAACCAGACAGACCGCCGGCGTGCCCGCATTCATCACCTGCGCCAGCACATCGTCATTCTCCGCCGAGCGCCCCGCACGTTTGGTCATGCCAAAGGCGGTAAAACGCGCGCGGGTCTGCGGGCGGGCGTTGAAGAAATCGCTATCGGTCGGGTTCGCGCCGGGCCAGCCGCCCTCGATATAATCAATGCCGATGGCATCGAGGGATGCGGCAATGGCCTGCTTTTCTGCCAATGAGAATTGCACGCCTTGGGTTTGTTGGCCGTCACGCAGCGTGGTGTCATAGAGGTAGAGGCGTTCGCGGGTCATTTCAGCGCCTCCAGTTTGGCAGGATCAAATCCGGCGGCGGGGAGCAGTTCGACCCCCTCTTTCGTCATCCGAACCTCAACCCCCGCCTCTTGCAGCGCCGCTTTCAACGCATCCACAGGCGCGAAGTCTTTGGATGCCATCGCAGCGGCGCGAAGGGCGGTGAGTTTGTTCGCATACTCAGACAGACCGTCAGCACGCTTGGCGCGTTTCTGGAGCAATTCCAAAAGGCCGAGAACATCCAACCCAGTGAGCAAACTATCGCCCATCTCTTTTATGACAGTCGCCTTGTCTACTCCGTCTTGCGACATCCGGCCGTCGTCAAATTTCACGATGACAGCAGCTTGTGTCATGAGACTGGTGATCGCCTGGCTCGTATTCAGATCGTCTTCCAATGCCCATAGCACCTGACCGACAAGATCCTCGTATCGACCCGTAGCCTCACAGCCATAGCTTTGTGATAGCTGCATTGCCTCCATCAACGTATTGAGCGACTTCTCCGCCTGCTCGGCCTTCTCCGCCGTCCAGTCCATCGGCTTGCCGTAATGCGTGCTCAGGAACACGAAGCGAATGACCTCGCCCGGAATGCCCTGATCCAGCAAATCCCGCACGGTGAAGAAATTGCCCAAGCTCTTGGACATCTTCTTGCCCTCGACCTGCAGCATCTCGTTGTGCATCCAGACGCTCGCAAACCCGCCCTCGGGATGCGCGCAGCAGCTCTGTGCGACCTCGTTCTCGTGATGCGGGAATTGCAAATCAATCCCGCCCGCATGGATGTCAAAACTCTCGCCGAGCAATTCATAGGACATGGCAGAGCACTCGATATGCCAGCCCGGACGGCCACGGCCCCAAGGGCTGTCCCAGCCGGGCAGATCGTCGGAGGACGGCTTCCAGAGCACGAAATCCATCGGATCGCGCTTATAAGGCGCCACTTCCACCCGCGCGCCTGCGATCATATCATCGACGGAGCGGCCCGAGAGCGCGCCATAGTCTTTATAGGAGCGCACATCGAACAGCACATGGCCCTTGGCTTCATAGGCGTGGCCCTTCTCGATCAAGCCCTCGATCATCGTCACCATCGCGCCGATGTAATCGGTCGCGCGCGGCTCATGATCGGGGCGCAGCGCGCCGAGCGCGTCCATATCGGCGTGATACCAGCCGATGGTTTCCTCGGTGCGCTCCTTGATCAGATCCTCCAGGGATCCCGCCGCGCCTGCCTCTTTCCGGCTCAGCGCAGTGGCGTTGATCTTGTCATCCACATCGGTGAAATTGCGCACATAGGTGACGTGATCCGCCCCGTAAACATGGCGCAAGAGACGGTATAAAACGTCAAACACCACCACGGGCCGTGCATTGCCCAGATGCGCGCGGTCATACACCGTCGGCCCACACAGATACATCCGCACATTCTTGGCGTCCAACGGCGTGAATGCCTCTTTGTGACGCGTTTTTGTGTTGGTCAGGCGAATGGTGGGAAGTGTCATGGCGACCTCGTGGAATTTTCCCTGCGCGGTCTAGCAGGTTCCGAAGGGCTGTCAAAGTGCAGGCAGATAAAAAGGGGCGCTGCCCCTCTTGGCTAACGCCAATTCACCCCGGGATATTTTAGGCAACCAGAAAGGGAGAGACGCTCTATCTCTTCTGGTTGCTGCAAATATCCCGGGGGGAGAGGTGATTGCCGCGCAATCGCGTCGGGGGGCAGCGCCCCCCCTCGCCGCTGCCGCAGGCGTTACCGGAACAGGACCAAAGCCCCCGCCGACCAAGCGACCCTTGTGCGCGCGCCGATGTCGAGCACGGGGCGGCCAAAAACGTTGCGCATCGAGATCCGCACGGGGGCTGTGACGCCATCGAGCCGGACATCGTAATAGGTCATATCGCCGTAATAGACGACTTCCTCAATGGTGGCATGGGTCTCGCGGTCGGTCGCGGTTTGGCCGTCAAACAGGATCGTGAGGGTTTCCGGACGGAAGCCGACACAGGCCCCTGCGCCGGAGGGGGCTGCGGGGGCTTGATCGGCGGAAATTGCGACAGGGCCGAGGCCCGCGACCTCGAGATGGATCTGGCCGCCCTCCTCGGATGTGATCTCAGTCGGCAGGAAGTTCATCACGCCGATGAATTCCGCCACTTTGCGTGAATTGGGGCGGCGATAGAGGGTTTCGGGATCAGCGAGTTGGGCGATATTGCCCTCGAACATCACCGCGATGCGATCCGACATCACCAGAGCCTCTTCCTGATCATGGGTGACCAGCACGAAGGTAATACCGACCTGCCGTTGCAGGCGGATCAGCTCGACCTGCATCTGCTCGCGCATCTTTTTATCCAGCGCGGAGAGCGGCTCATCCAGCAGCAGCACCTTTGGTTTTAAGATCAGAGCGCGGGCCAGCGCGACCCGTTGCCGTTGCCCGCCCGAGAGCGCATGGGCCGCGCGGTTGCCGTAGCCTGCAAGGCCGACCATCCCGAGCGCCTCTTCGACCAGCGTTGCCTTCTCGACGCTGGAGCGCGGATCGCGTCGCAGGCCGAAGCCGACGTTTTGCGCGACGGTCAGATGCGGGAAGATCGCGTAGCTTTGGAACACCATATTCGTCGGGCGTTTGTTGGCGGGCACCTGCGCCATATCCTTATCATCCACCAGCACGACGCCGGAAGAGATCCCCTCGAACCCTGCAATGGTGCGCAAAAGCGTCGTCTTGCCGCAGCCCGAGGGCCCGAGCAGCGAGAAGAACTCGCCTGCTTTGATCGAGGCCGTCACCCCGCGCAGTGCGTGATAATCGCCGTAATATTTATGCACATCGCGGAATTCGATCATCGGTTTGCGCGCAGCGTCACCTGCGGGCGCTTGCGCTGGGTTTTTTGGGGATTGGGCGGTTTGAGCGGTCACAGGAAGCCTCCGGTATCCTTGCCGCCGGTTTTCGCGATGCCGCGACGGCGGAAATATTCAGCAATGGTAAGCAGCACGATGGAGAGTGCGACGAGGCATGTCCCCAGCGCCATAATCATCGGGATCGCCTTGGGGAAGCGCAGTTGCGAGAAGATATAGGTCGGCAGAGTCGGCTCGTTCCCTGCGAGGAAGAAGGCGATGATGAACTCATCGAGCGAGATCGTGAAAGAAATCAGCACCGAGGAGATAATGCCCGGCACCACCAGCGGCAGGGTGATCAGCCGGAATGTGCTCCATTTCCCCTCGCCCAGATCATAGGCCGCCTCCTCAAGGCTCTCATCGAGCGAGGAGAACGCAGTGTTGAGGATTGCAATCGCATAGGGGGTGGCGATCAGCACATGGCCCAAGATCACGGTGAAGATCGACAGCGACACCCCCATCCCGAGCAGCACCACCAAAAGCGAGACCGCAACGATGATTTCGGGCAGCACGAGGGGCAGCATGATCAACCCCATAATCCCGCCCTTGCCCGGAAATTCAAACCGTGTGGCGGCGCGGGCGGCGAAAATCCCCAAAGTTGTCGAGAGGACCGCGGTGGATAGCGCGATGATCATCGAGTTCTTCACCGCCCGCCCCAAAGTATCATTAGCGAACATCTGGCCAAACCATTCGGTGGTGAAGCCTTTGAGCGGGAACGCAATAATTGTACCGTCATTGAACGCGAACAATGGCAGCAGCAGGATCGGCGCATAGAGGAAGAACAGGTAGAACAGCGTGTAGATCTTCAGAGATGGCAGTTTGAAACCGGTCATTTGCGCCCCCGCAGGTAACGTGCGTTCATCGCGAGAAACAGCACCGAGACCAGCGCCACGACCACCATCGAGGAGACCGCAATCGCCGAGCCCATCGGCTTGTTATCCAGCGGCAGCATTTGCGCCTGAATGAGATTGGCCACCATTGGCAGTTTGCCGCCGCCGATCAGCTCTGGCGTGACGTAATCACCGATGGTCGGGATGAACACAATCAGCGTGGAGGCCACCACACCGGGCATCGCGAGGGGCAAAGTCACGCGCAGGAAGGTGCGGAATTTGCTCTCGCCGAGATCCTGCCCCGCCTCCAGGAGCGAGCGATCGATCTTTTCCAGACTGACAAAAATCGGCAGGATCGCGAAAGGCGCATAGGCATGGGCCAGCGTGACCGCAATCGCCCCGACAGTGTTGAGCATCCTGAGCGGATCATCAATGATCCCAAGCCCTTCCAGCCCGAAATTGATCACGCCGTTATAGCCAAGGATCACTTTCCACAGGAACACACGGATCAGATAAGAGGTCCAGAACGGGATCGTGATCAGGAACAGCCAGCGCGATTTATGGTTTTGCGGCACGACGAAGGACAGGAAATAGGCGACCGGAAAGGCCAGAGCCACGGTCACGAAGGTGACGAGCGCCGAGACCATCAGCGAACGCCACAAGATCGCGCGGAAGATCGGATCCGACCATGTCGCGATATAGTTCTCCAACGTCACCTCGCGGATGATCGTCAGATAGCCGTCTTTGAAAAACGAATACGCGAGAATCGTCAGCAAGGGCGCCGCGAGCATCAAGACCGCATAGGCCGCCGTGGGGGAGACCAGCGCGTAGCCGCCAAATGCCTCGGATTGCCTGAACCGCTGCCAAACCTGTCGCAATCGCATCCCCCTTAAACTGCCGCTCCCCTCACCCTACGCATAAGCAATAGGCGGTGAAAAGAGGTCATGCGATGGAATGCCGCGCAAATTCTGCGGCAAGCACAGGCGGTTGCCTCAAAAACAGGCGGGAAGCAGTGGGGCGGTGCTACACGGCGAGATCATCTGGCGGATTGTGCAGCAGATGCGCCAGACTGGCCAAAGCCCCCTCAAACCGTTCCTGCGAAATCCCGCCCGCGATTGCGATCCGCACCGCGTTTGGCGCGGTCCCGTCATGCAGCGCATATTCATCCGCCGAGCGCACCAACACGCCCTCGGCTTCCGCCATCCGCGCGAAGGTCGAGGCGCGCCAGCCTTTCGGCATTTTCAGCCATAGGAACGACAAGCCCGGCTGCCAGCCGACCTCGAACCCTTTGAACGCGGTGACCATCATCATCAACCGCCGCCCCATCTCCGCATGGACCAGCGTCGAGAGGCGCTCCACATCGCCGGACCGGATCATCCGCTCCACGACATCGACCACCAGGCGCGAAACGCCAAAGAAGCTGTGCTGCGCTGCCAAGCGCCCTGTCTCGCCCATCCCATCAGGGCAGACGACCGCGCCAAACCGCAGCCCTGCTGAGATCGTTTTGGAGACCGATACAATTTGCCATGTCCGCTCCGGCGCGATGTGGCGAATCGGCGTCACCGAGTTATCGGGCGTCTCGTAGCAATCGTCTTCCAAGATTTGCAGATTGTGCCCCCGCGCGACCCGTACAATTTCTTCGCGCCGCTGCGCCGACATCCGCGCGGTTGTCGGGTTCTGCGCCTCGGTCGTGAGGCAAATCACCTGCGCGTTGAGACGTCGGCAGGCCAGCTCCAGCGCATCCGCGCGCATGCCTTCGGCATCAATTGGCACCCCGACAACCTCGGCCCGCATTAACCGTGCCGCATGGCGAAATCCGGGGTAGCTCAGCTCTTCCGTGAGCACCACAGGGCGTTCGCCGCGCAGGCAGCAGGAGAACACCAGATGGATGCCGTTTTGCCCGCCATTGGTCAGCACGATATCATCCGCCCCTGCCCCTGTCGGGATCCGCCCGCCGAGCCATTGCGCCACCGCCTCGCGCGCGGGGCGATCACGGCGCATATCGGGGTAGTGCAGGTATTCCAACCCGACATTGCGCGCAACTTCTTGAAGTGTATAGGATATCGCCTCAAGCTGCCCCAAATTCGGAAGCTGCGGCGAACGGAAATCCACGAGGCCAGAACTGGCATCGCGGTCGCGCACGCGGTCGAAATCCGGCAGGCGATCTTCATAGAGCGGTTGCGTCGGGCCGAGGCGGGGCTGGCTGCGTGCGACGAAGGTTCCGCGCCCGACAACCGCCTCCAAAAGCCCTTCTTGCGTGACGATCTGATAGGCGCGCGCCACCGTGCCCGGCGTGATCTTGAGTTGCCATGCCAGTTCGCGCACAGGCAAGAGCCGCACCCCCGGCTCCAACCGGCCATCGGAGATCGCCTCGCGCAGGATCCGCGCCATGGTCAGATATTTCGGCCCCGCGCCGTCTTCAAACGCGGCTGCGAAGATGTCCTGCCAATTTGTACCTGCCACAATGTTTTCCTAGATCTGATTGTGCAACGATTGTATCTCTTGTATATCAGATAAGGACTGATTGTATCAACACAAAAGGTGACACCATGACGACCCTCACGATCCGCCGCCCCGCTTCTCGCGTTAAAGCGCAGTCCGGTCTGCGCGTTATCGCGAAGGCTCTCACCACATGGACCACCCGACGCCAGATGCGCATCGCGCTTGCCCGCCTCGAAGACCACCAATTGTTCGATATTGGTGTGGATCGGCAGGCCGCGCTGACCGAGATCCGCAAGCCGTTCTGGCGCGCCTGATCGCCCGCATCGGATAGAGGCACCAAGATAGGTGCCCTATCTCGTGAAATAGGGTCCGCTTTCCCTTGTCGGATCCTCTTCCTGGGCCGGGCGTTTGCCCGGCCTCTTTTTTACCATCAGCGCCCCTGCAAACACGAAAACGCCGCGCAGCCGGATAGGCCACGCGGCGTTCGTCCGTGTTGTAAGAGACGCGCCTTCGGCTCAGCCGTGCACAGCCTCAATCATGATCGAGCGCTTCTTCAGCTCGGCATAGAGCGCGGGCAAAACCCGAATTTGCGAGACGGCACGGGCCAAGGCCGCATCAATATGCGCCGCATTCGCCTCGCCCAGCACGCGCCAGACCATGCGACGCTTCACGCCATCGTCATAGATGATCTCCATCCCGCCGCTGCGCGCTTTGCGCAACCCAAGGAAATCGAACCCGCCCAAGCGGTTATGATGTGTAATCGGTGCCATGTAGACTGCTCGTTTTATAATTTTTTTCAGCATTGTGCGATTTCTGAGATCCGGTCAATTCACGGATTCGACATCAGGTGTTTCGTTGGTTCTGGTGATCTTGTTGCCACGTTGCGGTGACCCTTTTACAAGATCAGATCTAGGATATTCACCACTGGCGCATCGACAAAATGGATCTCAAAATCACTATGCCCATCGCCGTTAAAATCGACCTGAAGGCGGCCAGTACCGCCCGCAATGCCGTATCTCACAGCGCGCATTTGCCCGCCGCCCAATTCGGCATTTCCGATCCAATTCAGGTTCATCTCTGAGAGATTTATGTGATCCACCCCGTGCACGAAATCGGTGATCACATCGGCGACGGCCCCCGTTTGTGATTCCCAGCGCGACAGAAACACGAATTCATCCGCGCCATTCCCACCGCTCATAAAGTCGCGGCCCATGCCACCGAGGATTTGATCGGCCCCGTTACCGCCAAGAATGGTATCATTGTGAAGGCCGCCGGAAATTGTATCGTTGCCGCTGCCGCCATAGATCAGATCATTGCCCGCATCCCCGTAGATCATATCCGCACCGGCATCGCTGCCGCCGTGGATTGTATCATTCCCGCCACCACCGTAGATCAGATCATCGTCTTCGCCGCCGTCTATGGAATCGGACCCATCGTCGCCGCGGAGAAAATCGTTTCCGCTGTCGCCCGACAGGGTGTCGTCCATTGCCCCCGCAATGAGCGTATCATTCCCTGCGCCGCCATTCAGAGCATCGGCCCCGCCTTCGCCGTAGAGCCAATCCTCACCCGAGCCACCATCAAGCGCATCGTTTCCAACCCCACCGACGAGCGTATCATCTCCCGTTTGGCCGTAGATCAGGTCATCCCCGCCTTCACCCCGGATGAAATCATGGCCGGCCTCGCCAAACGCGCGATCGTCGCCTGTGCCGCAGATCAGGGTATCGTTTCCTGCGCCGCCAAACAGCGTGTCAGCGCCATCGCCGCCCACCAAGAGATCATTGTCGGCGCCGCCATCCAGACAATCATCGCCGAGATCCCCGAACAGGCGATCATTGCCGTCATCGCCACACATAACATCGCTGTCCCGGTGGCCCCGCATCTCGTCATCTCCAGCCCCGCCAGACATGACATCGTTGCCATAACCGCCGTGCAGCGTGTCATTTCCCGCGTCGCCTTCAAGCGTGTCATCCCCCCAATCACCGCGCAGAAAGTCATTGCCCGCGCCGCCATACATCCGATCATTATCGTGCTGTCCGTAGAGCGTATCGTTTCCACCGTCGCCATAGAGGACATCGGCCCCCGTGTAGCCGCGCAGCAGATCGTTCCCGGCCGAGCCGATCAGCGTGTCCGTGCCGGGGCCGCCGTCAAGCACATCATCCCCGTGCCCGCCATCGATGCGATCATCGCCCCTATTGCCGAAGACGAGATCATTGTCGTCCCCTGCGTAGATCCAATCATTGCCATAATCGCCCCGGATCGTATCCGCGCCTTCATCGCCAAAAATCGTATCATCCCCGAGCCCCCCCGCGAGCAGATCCGAATCGCCACCGCCGTGGATTTCATCATCGCCATTCTCGCCAGCGATATTATCGGCCACATACCCACCGTAGATCGTATCGTTCCCGTCACGACCGTAGATCGTGTTCAGACGGTTTCCGCCTCTGATCGCCTCATTCAACTCCGTGCCAATGATGGTCTGCGGCAAGGGCTGCGGAGCGTAATGCGCGGGACCAAAGCTGATCTGGGTGATCAACCCGCTCACGGACATCGGGTTGAAGTCGCTCATCTGGATTTGAAGTGTCAGGGTGCCATAGCTCAGTGTCGCACCCCAATCTTCTTGCTGGAGGGACAGCTGCGCACCGGAGTAGAGGCCCGACAGCACTGAGAGGTCGAGGACGTCGACGCCGCGCTGAAAATCCTCAATGATCACGGTTCCCGAGGCCCTCAGAAAAACGAAGCGATCCGCCCCGCCGCCGCCATTGAGCGTCACAGTCTGGCCGTCAACCACGAGGATATCGTCGCCAGAACCGCTTGCCATTCTGCTCGTATTGCCGCCTGCGACGAGCAAATCCGATTGCGCCGTGCCGCCGATTTGCCCGCCGCCGATCACCGTCACCCCGCGCGCACCTAGCGCCAGATTGAACTGCGCGATCCCCGTTTCCGTTTCGGAGGCGATGAACAGGCGCGGTTGCCCGTTGATCACATCGACCGCCATGGCGGAGATATTCTCGAGCGGCAGATCGTTGGAATCGCTTAGGCTTTCGAGATAGAGCAGATGCCCGTCCGGCAGCAGTTGAAACAGGCTTACGCCGTCATCGCCGCCAGAGGTCAGCACAAAGGCCTGATCGCCGAAGGTGAAGCTCTCGACGATTGCCGCGCCCGAGAACCGCGTTTCCAACATATCCACGGCATGATCGACGGGGATCAGAGAGCCGCTGGGCGACAGGCTGAACACGGTGAGCGACGAGGAACCCGCCCCAGCCGCAATGACATAGGTAATATTGCCGATCTGCGCGGTGCTTAGCGCGGTGAAGCCCTGAAACCCGATCCCGTCGGACATATCAATCTGGCCGCCGACGCTCAACGCTCCCGTCGCGGGATCGAGCAGATAGGCGGTAAGGGTCGTGCTGGTGCCCGTTGCGGTCAGCACGATTGGCTGGCCGTTCACGACAACCGTGGTGAGTGCCTCGACCCGCGCCGGATCGGCGCTTGCCCCTGTGCACCGCAGCTCCAAAGAGCGGGTATTGGTGGCTTCATAGACAGTTGGATGGCCCTGCGCGGCGCTGACCGAAATCACAAACGGATGGCCCGCAACGGTCAATGTGGTGAACAATAGCGCATCATCTGCGGGTTCGAATTCCGCGTTGAACTTCACCCGCGACAGGATCTCACCCGTGGCATCGGACAGGAAGAAGGCAGAATTGGAGGTATCGCCAATCGCGGCGGGCAGAAGATAGCTGGTGCCATCGACCGTGACCATCACCAGATCCGGATCCCCCAGCCGACCGTAATTGGATCGGAACGCCTGTTCCGAGAGCTCAACCGCCGCGCCGGCGCCCGTAGGATCCCAAGCGCTCATCCCGCCATCCGCGCGGGTGACCGCATAGAGACGGGGGCCCGCTTCGGTCTCAATAAGATCCAGATCCGTGATCCGCGATGTAAACGCAGCGTTCGCGCCACTCAACGTGGCGACGTGTTGGAAGATCCCCATCTCCCCACCCCCTCTATATCCAGCACCCCCGTGCTTGAGGAACACCATGGGCCAGAGGGGTTAATATCCAGATTTCAGAAGCCGGATCCGGCGCGGGATAGTCGCGAGAATTGAAACAATTCACGAAAGACTTGGGTAAGCATAACGCGCCCCTCTTTTCAAAAGGGCGCGTTATATTTGGTATTTAACCGTTCGCTACCGTGCCAGCTTGAACGCTAGGCGTATCAAAACAGCGCAGTAACCGCTGCCGCTTGCACGGCGCGTTGTCAGGCGGTTAGAGGATCAAGTCACTCGCGGTGACGTTCGAGTAATTCACCAGCACAATCGTCATATCCGCAATACCGTCGCCGTTATGATCCAGCTCGAGCTGCGACACACCGTCAACGCGGTGCAGCCGAAGCTCATCCGCGCCGCCAGAAAACGCAGATCTCCCAACCCATGTTGCGCCGAGCGCCGAGACGTCAATTTTATCAATTCCCCGCGCGAAATCAAAAATCTGATCCGGTGCGGCCGTCGTCGAATCCGCAATGCGCGAGAAGACGAAACGATCCGATCCCAAGCCACCGCGTAGCTGGTCACGTGCCGCACCACCTTCGATCACATCATTCCCATCTTCGCCCCAGAGCATATCGGCGCCCGCGCCGCCAATCAGGGTATCATGCCCGTTGCGGCCATAGAGGACATCGTTATCCGCCCCGCCGAGCATGTGATCGTTGCCATTCCCGCCATCAAGCGTGTCGCGGCCAACGCCTGCGGTCATCCAATCATTGCCATTGCCGCCCGAGAGGCGATCATTGCCGTAGTTGTCGATCAAGAAATCGTTGCCGTCATCGCCAGCGAGGTTATCCCAGCCGAAATCGCCATAGATCCAGTCATTTCCCGACCCGCCGTAGACGGTATCGTTGCCAGCGCCGCCATCAAGGGTATCAAACCCGTTTGCGCCGTTGACGAAATCGTTGCCCAAGCCGGCCAGAATACTATCTTGCCCATTCATCCCGATGATCCGGTTTGCGGCCGCATTGCCGATGATCACATCATCCCCTGCGCCGCCGATCCCGTTTTCAATTGTGGTGCCAAGGGCGATGGAGAGGTTGCCGATGAGACCAAATGTATTCGAGTTTGCGCCCGCGTTCAGATTGAGGAATTGCGCGCTGCTTTCGCCGCGAAGATCGATCGTATCGGTGCCCCCGTTATCGACGATGGTCAGCGTCACATCTGAGTCAAACCCGCCTGCGGTGATCCCGTTGAACAGTGTCTGATACATCCCGCCCGCGTTGCTGTTATAGCCGTAGACGGTATTGCCCGTGCGCAGATCATCCGCGACTCCGTAGAGCTCTTGAATCGCCAGAATATCGGCGATCATCGGGGTCACAACGTAGGCGTAGGAGGCATTGATAAACGTATTATCGGTCTGATCGAAGTAGGACATGATCGTCGCTTGCCAGCTATCGTTGAGATAATCCGCATCCGATTCATATGTGGCGGAACCATTATAATTCCCCGCATGGCCCAGCCCGAGCGCATGGCCAATCTCGTGGATATAGGTCTGGAACGCATAGCCATCGTAAGTGGTGCCATAAGAGCTGAGCCACCCCGTCGAGACATTCACATCACTGGAGGTGATCGTCATATCTGCGCGGGATGTCGAGGTGAATGAGAGGTTCGAGGTCGCGTAGGCACCTGAATCGGAATCGTCGAAAGTGATCGACGCTGATCCGTTGGTCGCCACGAAATTGAGGCCAGAGACTTCCGACCAGATCGCGAGTGCATCGCGCGCCAATCGCTGCCCTGCGGCGGTCAAGCCTGTCAGGTTATAGGTGATCGTCCCCACAGCCTCCGTCACGCTAAAGCCGCGGGATTGACCATCCCAGAACGTATGGGTGAGCTGATTGGAAATTTCCGACAGTGTGAAGGCGCGCAGCGGCTCTGGCGGGGCCACTTGTGATGCCCCGATCACATAGGAGCCCGTGTAGCCATCAGCAAATGCCCCCGCTGCGATGTAATATGTGCCAGTGTAGGTCGCGGTGAAGTCGATCGCAGAGTTGAAACCCGTGCCGGAATCGTCATTGGCAGCGATTTGTGCGCCGGAACTGTTGTGAAGCCGCAGATAGGGATCAGCCAGAGAGCCGCCATCTAAAGTGAATTCATAGGATTGGCCAGCGACGAGTTGGATCCGCTACCCAATCGCGATCCCCGTTGAAGCCCAAAGTCCCGCTGAACGTATCTCCAACAGCCATTACCGCTGTTGTCGAACGGCTCGCCGCCGCGTCGCCACTCTCTACCCGCGCCGCATACAGCGCTGTGCCGGAATAGGTGCTGTCAGGTCCAGCATTGCAGTCCGAAAGATCTTGCTGCGTCATCGCGCACATAAAACACATCGCTCAATTCCTCCAACGCGCATCGCTTCGCGCGCCTGCCTATCCACAAATTTGGTCGTTTTTATGATGGTTTTTCGATTTCGTTCAACTCATATCAGCCCGTCCCGCTGCCAAAACCGCGATGTGTCACCCATAAACAAGCGGATCCATGCCCAATCGGCCGCCACAGCCACGTTGACAGTCGCCCGCCGCTGGGCGAGACCAAAGATTGAACGAATAGCACATTCCAGCTTCAAGGATTTCGCGATGAAAATCGGCTCCCGCGCCATTGGCTATGACCACCCTCCTCTCGTGATCGCAGAGATCGGCATCAATCACGGCGGCTCGCTGGAGGTTGCCAAGGATATGGTGCGCCTTGCTGCGGCCTCGGGCTGCGAATGCGTCAAGCATCAGACGCATATCTTGGAAGACGAGATGACCGATGAGGCCAAGCAGATCTTCCCGCCCAATGCGGATGTCTCGATCTGGGAGGTGATGGCGCGCTGTGCCCTCTCGAAGGACGACGAGATCGCGCTGAAAGCCTATACCGAGAGCCTCGGGATGATTTACCTCTCCACGCCGTTCTCACGCGCGGCGGCGGATTTCCTGGAAGAGATCGGCGTGCTGGCCTATAAAATCGGCTCGGGTGAGGCCGATAACCTGCCGCTGATCCGCCATATCGCGCGATTTGGCAAACCGATCATCCTGTCCACGGGGATGCAAAGCATCGACACAATCCGCGCCAGCGTCGAGATTCTGGAACGTTCGGGCGTGGAATATGCGCTGCTGGAATGTACCAACCTCTACCCCAGCCCCCCCGAGATTGTATCGCTCAAAGGCGTGACAGAGCTGCGCACGGCCTTCCCCAATGTACCGGTCGGGTTCTCGGATCACTCGATCGGGCCGGATATGGCCTTGGCATCGGTTGCGCTCGGCGCCTGCATCTTGGAGCGCCACTACACCGATAGCCGCTACCGCGCAGGCCCCGATATCATCAATTCAATGGATCCGGCAGAGCTGCGCCATCTGATTGATCGCTCGAAGGAAATCTGGATCGCGGCGAACAATCCCAAGCAACGCACCGAGGCCGAGGAATCCGTCTACCGCTTCGCCCGCGCAAGCGTGGTTGCGGACCGTGACCTGCCAGAGGGCCATCTGATCACCGAGGCCGATATCTGGGCGCGCCGCCCCGGATCGGGCGAGATTGCGGGTTATGATTTCGATAAGGTCGTGGGCAAAACCACCACCCGCGCCCTGCCCCGCAACACCCAGTTGAAATGGGCGGATTTGGTGTGAGTCAGCAGCCCCTCATTCGCGTCATCAATCTTGATCGATGCGAAGATCGGCTGCAGCACATCACCGCCGAGCTTGCCGCGGTCGGCTTGCAATGGGAGCGCTTGGCCGCCGTTGAGCCACCCGCTCATGGCTATCTAGCGCATCCGCTCTATCGCGCCGGAAAGGCGAAGCGGTTTCACGGGGTCGATCTGGCGCGCGGTGAGATCGGGTGTTTCTTAAGCCATATCGAGGCGCTGCAGACGTTTTTGGACAGCGGGCGCACGCATCTATTGGTGCTGGAGGACGACGTAGATCTGCCACCCGATTTTCAACCCTTTTTGGCGGATCTAACCACTGAATTGAATCGGTTAGCATGGGATTGGAGCTGCCTCAATCTCTCTGCTTCTTATGGCAAGCGGTATAAATCGATATGCACCCCCGCCATGCCCAGCTTCAAAGGCCGCACGCTGCGCCGAGCATTTTACTTCCCCACTCTGACCTCTGCGCTCCTCTGGTCGCGCTCGGGCGCGCAGGCGTTTCTCGAGCATGTGCGGCGTCACGGGATGTATCTGCCTGTTGATCAACAACTGCGCGCACATCTTGCAAAGACAGGTCGCGGGCTTTCGCTTTCCACCCCCGTCGTCGACCTGCTGCCGATGCCGACAAGCATTGAAGCGCGGATTAACCAACGGCATCCGATGGCGCGACTTCGGCGCAACGCAGCCAACTATGGCTGGGCCTATCTCAATATGTTCTGCAATAGGTAGAGATCCCATGCGCCTAAGCACTTTACCCACCTATGTTATCTCCCTCACCCGCGCGGTGGAGCGCCGCGTGCAGTTTGCGGCGGAATGCGCTCAGGCGGGGATCACCTATCAGATCTTTGATGGGGTGGACGGGCGGGCGCGTGAGGCCGAACTCTTGGCAAAATCGGATCCCGTCGCTTGGCGGCGTTTCATGGGGTCGGAAATCTCTGCAGGGCATATGGGGTGCTATGCGTCGCATGTCGATCTTTGGGCGCAGATCGGCCAAGGGCCGGATCCCGTCGCGTTGATTTGCGAGGATGACGTCGTCTTCCACGCCGATTTTGCACAGGCGGTCGAGGCCGCGCTGGCCTTGCAGGACCGTTGGGATATTTGCCGCTTTGCCAAGATTCGAGCCAAAGGGGCCATCGCGCAGGCCACCCGTGACGGCTACACGCTCAGCGCTTATTGGGGGCCATTCACCGGAAACGCCTGCTATCTGATCAAACGGGAGACCGCCGCCAAGCTCGCCGCCAGTTTCTACCCGATCCGGCGCGCGCATGATCACGAGTTGAACCGGATCTTCGCCTATAACATCCGGCTGACGGGGCTGACCCCTTGGCCCGCCCATCCCGAAGATCAGGGTGAGAGCTTCCTCACGGGGACGGCAATGGCGCGCAATCACAAACTCCCGAAGTGGAAACGCCTGCCGCATTACGTGCATAAGCTCGCGAATTACCCGCGCCGCCTGCTTTGGCTTGCGCGTAACGGCATGCTCTCACATCGCCGGTGAGCGTTACAACCGCCCGCCGTATTTGAGCCAGTAGTCGCGCGCCCAGCCCACCTGCCCGCCGACATAATGCGGGAATAGATCTCGGTTCCCGCCGCCCGGCCGCATCAGGTCAATCGGGCGCGGGCGACCATGAAACACAACAATCCGCGCGGCTTCCGGCGGCTGTTTTGGATGTTGGAACCGATCCAACAGCAAAGGCTGCCGTAGGTGTCTCTTAAAGCTGACAAGCCATTCGGCGGGCCAATAGCTGATCGGCTGTGCCTCTCCGTGAAGATAGGCCTGCTCAATCTTATACCGCGCAACCATCCCATCCCGATCTGCAACAAACCGCTTCAAAATCCCAGACATTGCGCCGAGATCGAAGGCGAAGATCGATGTCATCGTCGAGGCCGCGCCATCATTCCAAACCCCCTCATCAATCGTCACCAAGCCCTGCGCATGGGTGAAGAAAGGGGCCAGATCGCCGCAAATAATCATATCGAGATCAATGAACAGCCCGCGCCCCTTCAAGCCATAGAGATCTTGGGAAAACACGCCCAGCTTGGGCCAAGCCCCATCATACCAATGGCGATGCTCAAGACCGAACTCGGGGATCGGGTGGCACTCGACGGCCTCCAAAATCCCCTCGGGATCATCCGTCAGGCAGACGAAACGGAACGGCCCCTCCAGATGGGCGCGCACTGCATTATAGAGCACATTCACATAATCGGCGCTATAAAGCGTGCCCCATTTCATGCAGATAACAACACGGTCCATCTATCTCACCTTTCATCTCATTCAGGCTGCACGCTCAGGTATCAGGCAACGCAGTTCGCTTCCGACCCCCAGCCGCAACGCCTTTCCACTACCATCTCATGAGGGCGCTTCATAGACTGCACGACGTTGCCATTCCCCCGCCCACTTCACCGCTTTATGCGGGCGCTCTCTTGCACCGATCCGCCTGAAAAGATATGCAAGCGCATGACACATAGCATTCTCTTCGTCACCGGCACCCGCGCCGATTTTGGCAAGCTCGAACCCCTCGCCATCGCTGCGCGGGATGCGGGGTTTGTGGTCTCGTTCTTCGTGACGGGGATGCATATGCTACAGCGCTACGGGATGACCAAGCTGGAGGTCCACCGGATGCCCGGCGTGCAGGTGCATGAGTTTCTGAACCAGCGCCCCGGCGATCCGCAAGATATGATCCTCGCGAAAACTGTCATCGGCTTTTCCGATTTCGTGACCGAGCACCGCCCAGATCTGATCGTGGTGCATGGCGACCGAGTGGAGGCGCTGGCCTGCGCGCTGGTGGCGGCGACGAATTACATCCGTTCGGCGCATGTCGAGGGTGGCGAGGTCTCGGGCACGATTGACGAGATCTTCCGGCATTGCAATTCCAAGCTCGCCGCGCATCATTTTGTGAGCTCGGTCGAGGCCGGAAAGCGTGTGGCGACCCTCGGGGAACCGATTGAAAACATTCACGCAATCGGGTCTCCGGAGCTGGATTTCCACGCAGGAAACTCCGGCGTCAGCTTGGATGAGGTGCGCGCGCGCTACGATATCCCTTGGGCGGATTACGGGATCTCCGTCTTCCATCCGGTGACATCGGAAGCCGCCAGCATGGGCGCGCAAGCCGCCGATCTTTACGGCGCGCTACAAGCCACCGGCAAGAACTTCGTGCTGATCGCGCCCAATAACGACCCTGGGTCGGAAGCGATTTTTGACGTGATCCGCGCCTTGCCGACAAGCCAGTTCCGGCTGATCCCCTCGATGCGGTTCGCCCATTTCTCGGAGCTGATGAAGAACGCGGCGATGATGGTGGGCAATTCCTCCGCAGGGGTGCGCGAGGCGCCCTTCCTTGGCATCCCCTCAATCGATATTGGCACGCGCCAGACCAACCGCGCCTCCGCCCCCTCGATCCGCGCGCTCAAAGCATCAGATAGATCTGGAATTTCAGAATTCATCGAAACCAACTGGGGGAAACGCTTCCCGCCCCATACCGCCTTTGGCGAAGGCCGCGCAGCGGATCGGTTTGTCGAGGTGATCTCCGATCCCGATTTCTGGGATCGCGGGCTGCAAAAAGAGTTCAAGGATATTGGGTAAACCGGACGCCGAGCCGCCGCGCCCGCGCGGCAAGCGGATGGGCAAAGGCGCTTTGCTGCGCAGCTATATTGCCGCCACCGCTCTGATCGCGCCCTTCGCGCCGCGTCTTCTCAAAGCGCGCGCAGATAAGGGCCGCGAAGATCCGGCGCGGATTGCCGAAAAACTCGGCCGCCCGTCTGGCTGGCGCCCCGCCAGCACGCGGCTGGTGTGGATGCATGCAGTGGGTCTGGGCGAGGTGATGGCGCTGCGCGGGCTGATTTCCGAGATGCACGCCCTCACCCCCGATCTGCAGGTTTTGGTGACCTCTTCCGCCCGATCCTCGGCGCAGGTCTTCGCGCAGAACTGCCCGCCGCAAACGCAGCACCAATTCCTGCCGCTGGATGCGACGCGCTTCATCGGCCCGTTTCTCGACTATTGGAAGCCCGATCTCTCGATCTGGGCGGAGCAAGATATCTGGCCCAATCTGATCGTGCAGACCCATGATCGCGGGATCCCGCTCGCGCTGGTCAACGCACGGATCGGCGCGGCCTCCTTCGCCAAGCGCCGCAGGGTTGGTGGCCTTTACCGCGATCTGTTCAAGCGCTTTAGCCTGATCTCCGCGCAAGATCCTGACAGTGCCGCCCATATTGAGCAGCTCGGCGCGCCCAAACCCGTGCAGGTCCATCCGTCGCTCAAGCTGATCGCGCCCGCGTTAAGTGCCGATCCGGCGGCGCTGCGCGCGCTGCGCGGCGCGATCGGGGATCGCAAGGTCTGGATGGTCGGGCCATCGCATGGTGCTGGCGAGGCGCTGGCGCTGGAGGCGCATCGTAAAATCCTTGCTGATGACCCGTCAGCGCTCCTCATCCTCGTGCCGCGCGCGCTGGAGCGCAGAGACGAAATCGCGGCGGCGGCGCGCACCCTAGGCCTGCGCACTGCGCTGCGCAGCACCAACACCCTGCCCGATGCAAGCGATCAGGTCTTCATTGCCGATACATTCGGCGAGATGGGCCTGTGGTATCGCCTTGCCTCAACCGCGCTGATCGGCGGCAGCTTTAGCGATGTGGAGGGGCATAATCCGTGGGAGGCGGCGCGTTTGGGCGCGGCGATCCTGCATGGCCCGCGGATCGAGAATTTTCGCGCGGATTACGCAAGGCTGCACGGTTTCCGCGCTGCAACGCAAGTGACCAACGCAGACGAGATCGTTGGCGCTTTGCGCAGCGACCTTGGCCCGCAAGTGGCGCGCGCCGCCGCTTGTTGCGCCGAGAATGGCGCGGCGCTCGGCGATTTGGCGCGTCAACTCACCGATTTACTGCCCGGGTCCGGCGCATGACTGGTTTTCCCTCGCTCAAACTGCGCGCGACCCTGCTGGGCTATAGCGCGCTCTGGTGGCTCGGGCTGCCCGCAGCGCTGCTTTACCTGCGCAAACGCGCGAAGAAAGATCCCGATTACGGCGCGCATTTGGGTGAGCGTTTCGGCCGCCATGCGCCTTGGCCGGAAGGCCCGCGCACGATCTGGGTGCATGCGGTTTCCTTGGGCGAAATGCGCTCGGCCGTGCCCTTGATCCGCGCGATCTTGGCGCGGGGTGAGCGGGTTGTGACGACACATTTCACCCCCGCCGGACGGCGTGAGGCGGAGGCGGTTTTTGCGCCGGAGATCGCCGCAGGAACCCTGCGCGCGGTTTGGGTGCCGTTCGAGTTCGGTTTCGCATATACGCGGTTTTTCAATACCTTCCGCCCCGCTCTTGGCTTGGTGATGGAGGTTGAAATCTGGCCCCGTATGATCATGGCGTCGCGCAAGGCGGGCATCCCGCTGTTCATGTGCAACGCGCAATACCCCTCGAAAAGCTACGCACGGGATCAGCGCAGCGGCGGGCTGCGCGGCCAGATTATGCGGGGATTTGCGGGCGCGATGGTGAAATCCGATCTGCAACGCCAGCGCTTTTCTTCTGTCGGGGTTGATCCGATTGAAATCACAGGCGAATTGCGCTTTGATCAACCGATCCCGCCGCATCTGCCCGCGCGCGGCATCGCCGCCCGTGCAACGCTCGCGCCCCATCGGCCTGTGCTGGTGCTCACCAGCGTGGTTGAGGGCGAGGATGATCTCTACATATCGGCGATAAAACGCGCGATTTCAAAGGGCTATGACCCGCTGTTTATCTATGTTCCGCGCGCACCGGAACGATTTGATACGGTGTTCCAGATGCTCACCGCGGCGGGGCTGCGCGTGGCGAAACGCTCCGAGATCCTAAGCCCCGATCTGACCCTGCAAGCCACGCCGGAGATTGACGTTCTCTTGGGCAATTCCATGGGGGAGATGTATTTCTACCTCGCGATGGGGGATACCGCCTTGGTCGGCGGCGGGTTCATTCCCAAGGGCGCGCATAATATCAGCGAGCCGCTGGCGCTACGCAAACCTGTAATCGTCGGGCCGGAGATTTTCACCATAGAATATCCGGCAATCGAGGCGATTGCGGCAGGTGTCGTCACCCATGTCACCACGGCTCAGGCGTTGGATGACGCGCTAGAAAACTTCATGCAAGAGATGAAGAACGGCCTGCAAGATGCTGACATTCGTGATACATCTCGGATCGACGACTTCCTCAATGCCCATGCCGGATCGGTGGAGAAAACCCTCAACGCGATGGATCGTCTCGCCCCGTCGCGCTAAGGATCAGCGCCCTGCGAGGCGCTCCGCCATCAGGAATTCCGCGATTTTGAAATCAATCGGGCTGTCGATATCAACGCTGCGCTCCGATGGCACCACATGCGGCAACACGCGGCCCTCGAACAGGCCAGACGAGCGCTTGAGATAGGCCGGATCGAGCACATAGGTCGCGGCCGCATGTTCATAGACTTTCGGCGCTTGCTGGCGGGCGACAACCCCGCCCGGAAGCGGTTTCGATACATGCAGCGCGCCGGTTTCATCCGCCTCCAACAGGTTGAAATACGGGTTCTTTTCAGCCTCGGCGACATTCATGACCATATCGGGATGCTCGGCAAAGAACAGATCGATCGCCCCGTCGATATCCTCCATGATCCGCATCGGCGAGGTCGCATCGATATCGACAAAGGCGCTCACGGGGCCCACCAGCGCCTCGCAGGCCTCCAGCGCATGCTTCCAAACGCCGAATTTCCCTGCCGCATCCGTGGCAAGGTGATCAGGCCGCAAGCCGATATCCAGCGTGCCGCGGCCCAGCGCATGAGCAAGGATCTGCGGATCGTCGGTGGAGACGACCACATGATCAATGCGTTTGTTTTCAATCAGTTGATCGAGAGACCAGTCAATCAAAGGCCGCCCACAGAAGGATCGGAAATTCTTCCCCGGAACCCCTTTGGAGCCTTTGCGCACGCCGATATGACCCAGTATCATTCTCATCTCCCGAAGCTACCCGCCCTATGTCGCGCGGGCGAGCGGCGCGGTCAAGCGCGGGCTGCATCACGGTTTCTGCACGGCCTGATCCTCGCCCAGTTTCGGCGCGCGTTTCGGGGCGACGACAGGCGTATCCGAAAAACGCATAGGCGACGAAATCCCTACGACACCATCGGCCTCAACCCGCATTCCGCGGTGGAGAACTTGTTGATCTTCAAACACTTGCGCGACGGAGTTGATCGGCCCTGCTGGAACACCCATAGATTCCAGCTCGGCCAAGAGAGGGCCGCGCGCCATCATTCCCAACCGCGCCGTGATCACCGCGCTGAGGGCGACACGGTCTGCGACGCGGCCCTCATTCGTGGCCCAATCCGGTGCGGGCGCGATCCCCGCCACGGTGCAGAACCGCGCGAATTGCCCATCATTCCCAACCGCCAGAATGATCGCCCCATCGGCGCAGTCAAACACTTGATAGGGCACGATATTGGGATGCGCATTGCCCATGCGTTTCGGGCTTTTGCCGCTTACCAGATAGTTCATCCCCTGATTGGCGAGAACGGCGGTGGCGCAATCAAACAGCGACATATCAATATGTTGCCCGCGCCCTGTCTGCGCGCGCGCCGTCAAAGCCGCCTGCACCGCAATCACCGAGTAAAGCCCCGTGAACAGATCAGCGAAGGCGACGCCGACCTTCTGGCCCTCACCCTCAGGCGATCCGGTCAGATCCATCCAGCCCGCCATGCCCTGAATCAGAAAGTCATAGCCCGCGCGGCTGGCATAGGGGCCGGTTTGGCCAAAGCCCGTGATCGAGCAATAGACCAATCGCGGGTTCAGCGCCGAGAGGCTCGGATAGTCCAGCCCATAGCGCGCCAGCCCACCGACCTTAAAATTCTCGATCAGCACATCTGCCTCGGCGATCAGCGCTTTGACCCGCGCCAGATCCTCCGGCTTGCGAAAATCCGCCGTGACGGATTTTTTGCCGCGATTGGTGGCGTGGAAATAGGCGGCGACGCGCTCGCCCTCGACATCGAGAAACGGCGGGCCCCAGCGGCGGGTATCATCGCCCTCCGGAGCCTCGACCTTGATCACCTCGGCGCCCAGATCGGCCAAAGTCTGCCCCGCCCATGGGCCCGCCAAAATCCGTGCGAGCTCCACGACCTTGATCCCGCGCAGAGGGCCTTCCCCCTGCGCGCTTTCCCTAGAGAAGGCTGCCATCAGAAGAACGCCTGAAGTCCGGTCTGCGCACGGCCCAAAATGAGCGCGTGCACATCATGGGTGCCCTCATAGGTGTTCACCGTCTCGAGGTTCATCGCATGGCGCATCACGCGGTAGCCAACTTGAATGCCGTTGCCGCCGTG
Source organism: Paracoccaceae bacterium (assembly GCA_048262715.1). Taxonomy (GTDB): domain Bacteria; phylum Pseudomonadota; class Alphaproteobacteria; order Rhodobacterales; family Rhodobacteraceae; genus Albirhodobacter. The sequence continues at coordinate 279,013 of JBLXEV010000002.1, read as the reverse complement.
CATATCGCGCGCGGCGCGGGCGATATCGAGCGCCTTGCCGCAGTTGTTGCGCTTGATCAGCGAGATCATCTCGGCGGCCGCTTTGCCCTCATCCATCAGACGGCCCACCTGCAACGCGGCTTGCAGCCCCAGCGCGATTTCGGTCTGAGCATCGGCGAGCTTCTTTTGGAACAGTTGCATGCCTGCCAATGGCTTGCCGAATTGCTTGCGATCCATCCCGTAATCGCGGGCCGCAAACCAGCAATCTTCCGCCGCCCCCATAACACCCCACGCGATACCATAGCGCGCGCGATTGAGGCAACCGAACGGCCCTTTCAGCCCCTCGACATTGGGCAGCAGAGCCTCCTCGGAGACCTCCACATCGACCATCGAAATCTCACCGGTCACCGAAGCCCGAAGCGAGAGCTTGCCTTCGATCTTCGGTGCCGTGAGACCTTTCATGCCCTTTTCGAGCACAAAACCGCGAATTTTCCCGCCATGCGCTTCCGATTTCGCCCAGACGACGAAGACATCCGCGATCGGCGCATTGGTGATCCACATTTTCGCGCCGTTGAGGCGGTATCCGGTGGCGGTTTTCTCGGCACGGGTTTTCATCCCTGCAGGGTCGGAGCCTGCTTCCGGCTCGGTCAGGCCAAAGCAGCCGATCCATTCGCCGGAGATCAGCTTGGGCAGGTATTTGCGTTTTTGCGCTTCCGAGCCGTAGCTATAGATCGGATAGATCACGAGCGAGCTTTGCACCGACATCATCGAGCGATAGCCGCTGTCGATACGCTCGACCTCGCGTGCCACAAGGCCGTAGCTGACATAGCTCGCGCCGATCCCGCCATATTCCTCGGAGACGGTGACGCCGAGCAGCCCTTGCGCCCCCATGGCGCGGAAAATCCCGGTATCGGTCGTCTCGGTGAGGAAGGCATCTGCCACGTTCGGGGCGAGATGCGCAGATGCGAAGGCGCGCGCAGACTCCGCGATCATCCGCTCGTCTTCGCTCAACTGACCCGCCAATTGCAACGGATCTTGCCAGTCAAAACGGCTCATTTCGGGGCGATCATGCGCACTCATCTGCTCTCTCCTTTAAGGTGCCTCACCCTAGCGCGGCAGCCTGCGCTTGCCTAACAACAAAATCTGCGCATATTATGAGAAAAACGCATAAGGTGGCGGATGCGCAAAGCCCATATCCCGAAAATTGGCGAGTTGCAGGCTTTCACCGCCTGCGCACGTCTCGGCACGACAACCCTTGCCGCCGAAGACCTCAACCTGACGCAAAGCGCGATCAGCCGTGCGCTGGCCTCGCTGGAGGAGCGTCTGGGCGTCGCGCTGTTCCACCGCGCGCGGCAACGGCTCTCGCTCGCCCCCGCAGGTCACGCATTTTTGCCTCGCGCCAAGGCGATTTTAGCGGGGCTTGATGAGGCCGCGATGAGTGTGATGGCCTTTGGCGGCGATAGCTCGGTGATCCGTATCGCCACCCTGCCCTCCTTCGGGCGGCGCTGGCTGATGCCACGCCTCGCGGCCATCACCGCCACCACACCGGGCCTGAGCTTCGATCTGCAAGTCAGACTGGAGAGGATCGATTTCACGCAGGATGCAATTGACCTCGCCATCATGCGAAAAACGCATGAACCCGCAGGGGCGCGGGGGGAGATCCTGCTGACGGAAGAGCTGATCACTATTGCGGCGCCGCAGCTTATCGGGGCGCGCGATGCCCTCACCACGCAAGATATGCTGGGCCTGCCGCTGTTGCAACAATCCACCCGCCCGACGCTCTGGCTCGATTGGTTCGCCAGCGCGCAGATTGATCCGCGCCAGCTTTTGCGCGGCGCGCGGGCGGATCATTTCGATATGGTGATTGATATGGCAATCGCGGGCATAGGGATCGGCATCGTGCCGGAGGTTCTGGTGCGCGACGAGCTTTCGCGCGGCACGCTGCGCCGCGCCAGCCCGCGCGGATTGAGGACGGGCGAGGATTACACGCTGATCACCCCCGCGCGGGAGTTGCGCCCCGAGGTGGAGCTCCTGCGCGGCTTCCTGCTGGACGGGCGGGCTATGCCCCCAGAATAACCCCATCAACGCGCGCGAAATGCGCGCCGGATGGGCAAGGCGCTTAAATATTAGGCGATAATTGCGACCGGCCCGCTGATCTGCCCCGCGCTCCGCCTGCGATCCTTGTCGGCCCCGCCTGCCCGCCCCAGCATTGCCCTATGACACAGCCTGTCCCCAGCGCCGCGCCGCAAGACGCATTGAGCGCCCGCCCGAAAGACTTTCCGAAAAAACTGCGCGAGGGCGTCGCGCAATATCTCGCCTCGCTCTACCCTGACGCCAATGCGCAGGCGCTGACCAACAGGCTTCTGACCACCTTCTGGCCCGATGCCACCCCGACGCGCGGCCGCCCGCGCCCGCTGGAGCGCCCACCATGGGATCAGCGCAGCGCCTATGTCATCACCTATGGCAATACGATTGAGGACGGCGCGCATAAACCCTTGGATCTGCTACGCGATTTTGCGGAGACCCAACTGGCCGATACGTTCACCGGCCTGCATATCCTGCCCTATTTCCCCTTCACCTCCGATGACGGTTTCGCGGTGACCGATTATCTCGCGGTGAATTCGGCACTGGGCGATTGGGCGGATGTGGAGCGGATCGCAGAGCGGTTCACCCTGATGTCGGATCTGGTGCTCAACCACGGCTCTTCCGGCGCGCAATGGTTTGCCGATTACCTGCAAGGCCATGCGCCTTATGATAAATTCTATTTCGAGGCGGACCCTTCCGCCGATCTCTCCGCCGTCGTGCGCCCGCGCGCGCATGATTTGCTGCGGCGGGTGGAGACCGCAAACGGGGTCAAGCATCTGTGGTGCACCTTCTCGCATGATCAGGTCGATTTTGATTTCTCGAACCCCGAAGTGCTACTGGCCTTTGTGGCGATCCTGCGCGCGCATATCGATCACGGCGTGCGCACCTTGCGCCTCGATGCGGTGGCCTTTGTTTGGAAGGAACCCGGCACGCCCAGCATTCACCTGCGACAAACCCATGAGATCGTGCGGCTTTTCCGTCTGCTCGCGGATTACGCGGTGGAGGTGCTGACGCTGATCACCGAAACCAATGTGCCCAATGCCGAAAATCTGAGCTATTTTGGCAATCGCAACGAGGCGCATGTGGTCTATAACTTCCCGCTGCCGCCTTTGATCTTGCATGCGTTGATCTTTGGCACGGCGCGGGCCCTCAAAGCGTGGCAAATGGCGATGCCGCCCGCGCAATGGGGCTGCACCTATTTCAACTTTACCGCCTCGCATGACGGGATCGGGCTGCGCCCCGCCGAGGGGTTGATCCCCGAGGAGGAGCTCGCGCAGGTAATCGAGACCGTCCAAGAGTTTGGCGGCAAAGTCAGCCTGCGCTCGCTGCCAGACGGCACGCGCAAACCCTACGAGTTGAATGTAGCGCTGTTCGATGCGCTCAAGGGCACGCTGCAAGGGGAAGACGGGCTGCAAATCCCGCGGTTCCTGTGTTCGCAAGCGATCGCGATGGGGCTTGAGGGCATTCCGGGCTTCTATATCCATTCGCTGCTCGCCACGCCCAATGATTTGGAAGGCGTCGAGCGGATGGGCTACAACCGTGCGATCAACCGCGCGCGGCTGGAGTATCCGCGCCTTCGGGCCGAATTGAAAGACCCGCGCAGCTCCCGCTCCATCGTATTTAACGCGTTGAAACGGATGATGATAATCCGCGCGGCCCAGCCCGCCTTTCACCCCAATGCGACGCAATTCACGTTGCAACTGGACGATGGAATCTTCGGGTTCTGGCGGCAATCGGCGGATCGGAGCCAGTCGATCTTCGCCCTCTCAAACCTTACCGCGCGCGACATCACCCTGCCCGCGATGAGCCTGAACCTGATTGAGAGTAGCGTTTGGGCCGATCTGTTGAGCGGCGAGGCGATCTCGGCGAGTGGCGGCGAAATCACCCTCGCCCCCTATCAAACTCGTTGGATCAGCAATCGGGTAACGCAATGATATCGCTGGAAAAGGACGTGCCTCTGATCGTGTTTTCCGATCTCGATGGGACGCTGCTTGATCACGAAACCTATTCATGGGCAGCGGCGGAACCCGCGCTGGCGGCCCTGCGCGCGCAAAGCATTCCACTGGTTTTCGCCTCCTCCAAGACCGCGTTGGAGATCGCCCCCCTGCGCGCGGCTATGGGGTTTTCGCATTGCCCTGCGATTGTGGAAAATGGCGCGGGGGTTCTGGCAGCGGGCGCCGATCCGCAGGCGCTTGACCATGGGGACTATCTGGAAATTCGCGCGGCGCTGACGCGTCTCGATCCCGATCTTCGCGCGCAGTTTCAAGGCTTTGGCGATCTGGATTCAGCAGGCGTGGGGCGGCTTACGGGGCTTTCCCTTGAGGATGCGGCCTCTGCCAAGGCACGCCAATTCTCCGAGCCCGGAACCTTTTCCGGCGATGCCGAGGCCCGCGCCGCGTTCCTATCTGCCCTCACCAAGTTCGGCCTCTCTGCCACGCAAGGCGGGCGGTTTCTCACCCTGTCCAAAGGCGCAACCAAGGCCGATCAAATCGCGTCGCTCACCGCCCAACTCGCGCCGCACGCCCGCACGATGGCGCTGGGGGATGCGCCCAATGACCTCGCGATGCTCATGGCCTGCGATATGGGCGTGATCATCCCAAACCCCGCCCATTCCGGCCTGACCGAGACCGCTGCGCCCAATCTGTTGCGCGCGCCGAAGGCTGGCCCAGAAGGATGGGCAATTTCCGTGCTCGCGCATCTCGCGCAGCTCAACGATTAGGAGGCTGATATGGCCGATTTCCACCAAAACGGCAGCGTTGCCACATTGCACGCGCTGAACCACGCCGATCCGCATGATCTGGAGCGCAAGCTCGAAGTGATGGCTGAAACCCGCCGCACGACGCTGATCCTGCCATCGCTGTATTCCGAGTTGGAAACCGATGCGCTGGCGGGGATTGTCGAAGAACTCAAAGGCGCGAAATTCCTCAACCATATCGTGATCGGCTTGGACCGCGCCGATGCCGCGCAATACCAGCACGCAAAACAGTATTTTTCCGTGCTGCCACAGCGCCATGATGTGCTGTGGAATGACGGGCCACGGCTGCGCGCGATTGATGAGGATCTGCAAGCCGCAGGGCTCTCGCCGTCCGAGGCAGGCAAGGGCCGCAATGTGTGGTTTTGCATGGGGTTCGCGCTAGCCTCACGCAATTCGGATGTCATCGCGCTGCATGATTGCGATATTAAAACCTACACGCGCGAAATGCTGGTGCGGCTGGTCTATCCGGTCGTTCATCCCGGATTTCCCTACCAGTTTTCAAAGGGATACTACCCGAGGATTGCGGATGGCAAACTCAATGGCCGGGTGACGCGCCTGCTGGTAACACCGCTCTTGCTCGCGCTTTCAAAAGTCTGCGGGCAGCATGATTACCTCGATTACCTCCACGCCTTCCGCTATCCGCTCGCGGGCGAATTTGCGATGCGTACCGCAATCGTGCCCGATATGCGGATCCCCTCCGACTGGGGGCTGGAGATTGGCGTGCTCTCCGAGGTCTGGCGCAACCTCTCGCGCAATGCGGTGGCGCAGGTGGATATATCAGATCGCTACGACCATAAGCATCAGCCGGTCTCGGAAGAAGATGCGTCAACGGGCCTCTCGCGGATGTCCACAGATATCGCAAAGGCGATTTTTCGCAAACTGGCGACGGATGGGGTTGTGTTCTCGAACGAGACCTTCCGCACCCTGAAAGCCACCTATTTCCGCACCGCGCTCGATCTGATGGAGATGTATTATAACGATGCGCGGATGAACGGGCTGACCGTTGATCGCCATGTGGAGGAGCGCACGGTGGAGCTGTTTGCGCGCAATATCGTCGAGGCGGGCAATATCTTCCTTGAGAACCCGATGGAGACCCCTTTCATTCCGAATTGGAGCCGCGTGCAGGCCGCCGATGTCGATCTGCTGCCGCGTCTCGCGCAGGCTGTGGCGGAGGATATGGCGGAAGCGTAGCCTGCGCGCCTCACGTCACCAAACGCGGCGCGGGGCGTGATGAGGCCAAGGCCACCTTTTTCAGATGCGGGGTGATGCTGGCCGCCACCCAGTCAAGATCCAGCATCGCCTCGTCATCGAGACTCATGCCATTGATCCGGCCATGCTGGACGACGACCCCAAGCTTCGCCGCGCGCCAGAGCAGCAGGCAAGCATTGGAGTAGCGAGAGATTTCGGGCGCTTGCGCGAGATGTGTGTGTTTCATCCCGCCAGACTGCCCGAGGCGCGTTAAAACGATGTTACCAAATCCGGTTCAATCTGTTTCAAATGCTGCCTATCCGCCCAAAATCCGGTGATTTCGGGCAGAGAATATCCTGCATTTTATATACCCCTTTCGGGCGGCTTACGATTCTGCCCCAAACTGCAATTGCACTTTGACAGCGCGGGTCCGATCCGAGGCCATGGCAATTGCCTCAAGCGCCGCCACGACGGGCAAGATCTGGGTCACCACCGGGGCGAGCCCTGCCGCCCCCCCCAAGGCGCGCGCGTTAATCAGCGCCACAGCCTCGGCGAATTCACTATCAAAGCGATGCGTGCCGATCAGGTTGATCTCTTTCGCCACCACAAGGTTGAACGGCAGCGGCGTATCGCCCATCACCCCGACCTGCACAATGGTGCCCAGTGGCCGCGTGGTCGCCACAGCCATCCGCAGGGCGGGCTCGGCGGCGGAGCATTCAAACACCAGATCGAACTGGCCCTTCTCAGCCGCGTATTCCTCCATCAAGGCCCCATCCCGCCCGACATTGATCACACGGTCCGCGCCGATCTGGCGGGCGACCTCAAGCGGTGCATCTTGCAGATCCGTGACGACGACCTCCGATGCGCCGAAATGCTTCGCCAGCGCCGCGCACAAAACCCCAATCGGCCCCGCGCCCGTGACCAGAACCCGCTTTCCGGTGATCGGCCCGCCGACCTCAAGCGCCCGCGTGACCGCGCGCCGACAGACGGCGAGCGGCTCGGCAAGGGCGGCATGTTCCGCAGGGATACCATCCGCGATCTTATGGCATTGCGCCGCGCCAATCGTCAGGCGATCGCGCATGAACCCTTGCTCATGCGGCATAAACATCGCCGAGCCTTTGAAACGCATATGGAGGCAGTGATGCGGATTGCCCTCCTCACAAAAACGGCAGTCCCCACAAGGGTGCGACGGGTTGAGGGCGACGAGATCCCCCACCGCCAGCGCCTCACCGCCCGCGCCAGATGTCACCCCCGCGCCGAGCGCCACCACCCGCCCTGCGGCCTCATGGCCCAGAATGATCGGCTCGCGCACACGGATCGTGCCGATCCCCCCTTGCGAATGGTAATGCAGATCCGAGCCGCAGAACCCGACAGCCGCGACTGCCACCAGCACCTCGCCCGCGCCTGCCGTATCCGGCGCGGGGGCCTGTTCCAGCCGCAGATCATTTTGCCCGTGCAACCGCACGATCCGCATCATTTTGGGGGAATGGGAGGTCATATCAGATCCTAGTTCGACAGAAGATTGGGGAGCCATGTGCTGAAGAACGGCACATAGGAGACCAAGAGCAGCACCGCGATATTGGTCAAGATGAAGGGCCAGATCGCGCGGGTGATCTGCACCAGAGAGATCCGCCCGATATTGGCGCAGATGAACAGGCACACGCCGACAGGGGGCGTCGTCAGGCCGATCATCAAGTTGAGCACGGCGAAGGTCGCGAAGTGGATCGGGTCGATCCCCACGCCGGTGGCCAGCGCCAAAAGCGGCACGAAGAGGATGATCAGCGCGGCGATGGTTTCCATGAACATGCCCACGAAGAGCAGCACGAGGTTGATCAGCAAGATCACGAGGAACTTGTTGGTGGTGACCGAAAGCACTCCTTCCGCGATCATCTGCGGGATCTTCTCGGAGACGAGGATCCAGCCGAAGACATTGGCCAGACCGACCAAAAGCAAGATTGCCGCCGCCGAGACAGCGCTATCGATCAGGATTTTCGGCACGTCTTTCAAGCCCAGCCCGCGATAGACGAAGACACCCACGACGAAGGCATAGATCGAGGCGACAATCGCAGTTTCTGTCGGCGTGGCGAAGCCCGAGAGCATCCCGCCGATGATCAGAACCGTCATCATCACCGCCCAGAAAGCGCCCATGAACGCGCGCATCAGCTCGCCCCAGCCCATCCACGCTTGGCGCGGGAAATTGCGACGTTTGGCGATGATCCATGCGGTGATCATCATCGCGCCGCCCATCATCAGCCCCGGAATCGCGCCTGCGATGAACATCTTGCCGACGGAAATCCCCGAGAGCGTGCCAACGATGATCATCGGCACCGAGGGCGGAATGATCGGCCCAACGGTGGAGGAGGCCGCCGTGATTGCCGCAGAGAAATCAACCGGATAGCCCGCTTTCTTCATGCCCGGAATCATCATCCCACCGATCGAGGCCGCATCTGCCGCCGCCGTGCCGGAGATCCCGCCGAAGAGCATCGAGGCCGCGACATTCGTCAGCCCCAGCCCGCCGCGCATCCAGCCGACCATCGCCTGTGCGAGCCGCACGATCCGCACCGTGATCCCGCCCGCATTCATCAGATTGCCCGCCAGAATGAAGCCCGGAATGCACAGTAGAACGAAGCTATCCATCCCCGCATACATCTTTTGCGGGATCGTCACCAAAGGGATCCCCGCGAACCACAGATAGGCCGCCGAGGCCACGCCGAGCGTCACCGCAACCGGCAGGCCAATGATCAGGCCGAAGACAAACAGCCCCAAAAGTATCGTCAGTCCCATTCAGAAATCCTCCGGCCCGCGATGCGGCAACCCATCCTCATCCCCTGTCAGCATCGCAATCACCCGCAGCGCGGCGAAGATGCCGAGCAGCAAGAGTGCAACCATCGAGGAGGCGTGGATCCAATCCATTTTGATCCCCAAAGCGGGCGCGGTCTGGCGCGCGCCGATCGAGGTATAAAGCCAAGCTGAGGGCACCAGCATCAGCCCGAAGACCGCCGTCACCACCGCCGCAATCAGCCGCATGATCCACGGCCCGCGTTTGGGCAGCGCCTCGCAGACGAGATCCACGTTGACCAGATCGCCGGAGCGCAGGCCGAGCCCCGCCCCGCAGGCGACCAGCCACAAGAGCGAGAACCGCGTGAGTTCTTCTGTCCAGATCACCGTCGGGATCACCCCGGACCGACCCAGAAGCTGTAGCACCACCGCGACAATAATCGCGCCGAAACAAAGCCCTGTGGCGATGCGTGCAATCGCCGTGAGCAAAGAGATGAGCCTCGTCATTGAGCTCCGCCTTATTGTGAGAAAGAGGGCCGCGCGGCGGGCTTGGGAGAGATCACCAAGCCCGTTCCGGCAGATCTGATCGGGGCGACAGACTGTGCCGCCTCCGATCCTGACCGTGCTTAACGGTTAAACAGCGCCTCGACATCGGGGCGGATCTCATCGGACACCGAGGAGAGCACCGCGTCTTTTGCGGCAGCCGCGAAGGCCTCGTTATCTACATCGACGAATTCCATGCCTTTTTCTTCCAACTCGCTCACCAGATTGGATTCTTGCGCCTCGAACGCGCCGCGCTCAAAGGCTTGAGCGAGCGAAGCCGCCTCCATCACCGCCTCTTGATCCGCCTCAGAGAGCTTCTCCCACGCCATTTCCGAGATCGTCAGATAGATCCAGCTGCGCACATGCTCGGTCTTGTTGACGTATTTCTGAACCTCGTTGAAATTCGCGGACTTGATCAGTGCGAGCGGGTTTTCCTGCGCTTCAATCGTGCCGTTTTGCAGCGAGGTGAACACTTCCGAGAAGGCCATCGGGGTCGGGTTCGCGCCGAGTGCCTGCCAAACGTTCAGGAACAGCGGCACATTCGGCACGCGCATTTTGAGGCCGTTGAGATCCATCGGCGCGCCAATCGGGCGGTTCGATGTCAGGTTGCGCGGACCACGCGCGAAATAGGCAATCGGGCGGATGCCAACCTTCTCGATGATCTGTGCCTCGATCCGTTTGCCCAGATCGCCGGAGGCTTGCGCGTCCATATCCTCAAGCGATTTATAGCCGTAAGGAATCGCCAAGAGCGCCGCCATCGGCGCCCAGTTTTGCAGCGATTCACCGGTAATCGTCATATCCGCCGTGCCGAGCTGCATGCCGTTGATGACATCCATCTCTTTGCCGAGCGTCTCGTTCGGGTAGACCTCAACCGCGACGCGGCCATCGGTCAGCAGGGCGACTTCTTCGGCGAATTTCACCGAGGCCAGATGCCAGGTGTTATCCTCATTCGCCGGATGACCGAGCTTGAGGGTGATATCGGCGGCAAAGCCCGCCGTGGCGAGCGCCGCGGTGGCGATGCCCGAGAGCAATAGGGTCTTCAGCGTTTTCGTGACAGTCATGGTTTCCTCCCTAGGTGTCCAAAATCGGCGGGCTTAGCCTTCTCCGCCGTCGAAATATTGTGGGTAATCCGCGCGGATCGTCGGCAGATCGGTCAGGATCATTTGCAGATGCCCGCGCATCGCGGCCTCTGCCCGTGCGGGATCGCGCGCCTCGATGGCGTCCACCACCGCGCGATGCTGCGCGATCAGCGGCTTGAGCGGCGTCGCCGCCACAGCGAGTTGCCGCACGCGGTCCATCTGGCTTTTCATCCCCTCGATCACCGCCCATGCTTTCGGGCGGCCAGCAGCCTCGGCGAGCGAGCGATGAAAGAGATCATCGAGCGCTACGAAATCCGTGCCGCGCTGGGTATCGTTCATCTGTGGCGTAAGCGCGCTATCCGCTTGCGCGGCGAGATGCTCTTGTGCCTCCACTTGACGGCGCAGCTCTGCAATCGCCTCTGGCGGGCAGTGCCGCGCACAGAGCTTGACGATATCGGCCTCCACCGCCTCGCGTACGAAACGCGCATCCATCACCGCCTCGACAGAGACTTTGCGCACGAAGGTGCCGCGCTGTGGGCGGACTTCCAAAAGCCCCTCTTCCGCGAGCTTGATAAAGGCTTCGCGCACAGGCTGGCGGCTCAATCCGAATCGCGCCCCAATCTCCGCCTCGGAGATCCGCATTCCTGGATCCAGCTGATTGCCGATGATCGCGCGGCGCAGGGCAAGCAGAAGCTGAGGCCCGACAGGCCCCGTCATATCCATTGCCTCGGTCGAAATTGCGTCAATGCCCATGAAATCTCCTCGCTCCAAATCGCTACCACCATACTTCCATACTAGTCAACCAAAGATTGGGGTGGTATGACAGTTTGAGCCGGCCCAAGAATTGGGGCAAGCACGACACAGGGCAGATGCGAGCGCAGGGAGTAGAAGATGCGGCAAACATGGCGATGGTTTGGTCCCAAGGACCGCGTGAGCGTTGATGATATGATGCAGGCAGGCGTGGAAGGCGTGGTCTCCGCGCTGCATCACGTGGCCACTGGCGCCGTCTGGACGCCGGAGGAGATCGCCCAGCGTCAACGCGAGATTGAGACGCGCCGCGATGGCCGCCCTTCGACGCTGCGCTGGGAAGTAGTCGAATCCCTGCCCGTCTCGGAGGATATCAAAAAGCAGAAAGGCGATTGGAAAACCCATATCGCCAATTGGAAAACCTCGATGCGCAACCTGCGCGCGGCGGGGATCGAGGTGATCTGTTATAATTTCATGCCCGTGCTGGATTGGACGCGCACCGATCTCGCATGGGAGCGCCCCTCGGGCGCGCGCTGCATGCGGTTTGACCTGATCGATTTCGCGGCGTTCGATATCCATATTCTCCAACGCAAAGGGGCGGCGGAAAGTTTCCCCGATGCTGTCGCCTCCGAGGCGGCCAAGCGCTTCGCGGTGATGGATGACGCCGCGAAAGACAAGCTCGCGGGGAATGTCGTCTTCGGCCTGCCCGGCGCGGCGGAGCGGTTCACGCTGGACGATGTGCGCGCACATCTGGCGGAATATGACACGATTTCGGAGGCGCAGCTCCAGCGTCACCTGATTGATTTTCTCGCCGAGGTCGCGCCGCTTGCGCAGGAATTGGGCGTGCGGCTGTGCTGCCACCCCGATGATCCGCCGTTCCCGCTCTTGGGTCTGCCACGGATCATGTCCACCCAAGCGCAATATCAGACGATCCTCAGCGCGGTGGATCTGCCCGCCAATGGTGTGACGCTCTGCACCGGCAGCCTTGGCGCGCGGCCCGATAATAACCCTGTGGAGATCATGAAAGCGCTCGGGGATCGGGTCCACTTCTTGCATCTGCGCAATGTCGCGATCGAGGGCAATGAGGTGATGAACTCGCTTTATGAGGATGAGCATCTCAGCGGCCATACCGATATGGTGGCGATGGTCGCCGAGGTGGTCGCGCAGGAGGCGCGCCGGAAGGCCGCGGGCCGTGCCGATTGGTCGATCCCGATGCGTCCCGATCACGGGCAGGATATTCTGGATGACATCGGCCGCGCGGCGCAACCGGGCTATCCGGCGATCGGGCGGCTCAAAGGTCTGGCGGAGTTGCGCGGCCTTTACCGCGCGTTCGAGCATCCGATCTCGGCGCGCTAACCGCAGGGCAGCGGCCTAAAGATGGGACATGTATTGTGGGGGCTGCGAGAGATCGCGGCCCCTTTTTCTCAGGGCACCAGATAGAGCGCCAAGAGCAACCCGCCAATAACGATCTGGGCGCAGGCCGCGATCAGGTGCAGCCGCAGCGATGCCCCCGCGCCGCCCAGGATCTGCCCGCCCATGCGCGCGCTCAGGAGCGCGATCACGAGGGTGATCAGCGCGGTGCCAAGCCCCATCGCCATCACCGAGAGCGCCCCCGCAAAGGGCGCGCCGATCAGCAGCGTGAGCAGCATCACAAACACCGCCCCCGTGCAGGGCCGCAGCGCCACACCCGCGATCAGCATCAAGGCTTCCGGCAGATTGGCGCGGGCGGCTTTTTCGGGCGATGGCCCGTGCACATGGCCGCAGCCGCAGGCGTCGTCATGAGTATGCGCATGGGCGTGCGAGGTCGGCTGCGCTTTGGCTTGCGCCCTGCCCGCGCGCACCGCCCGCCAGAGCGCAACCGCCCCGCGCAGCATCAGCCACAGCCCCAGTGCCGCCAGCAGCCAATAGCCCGCGCGCGTCACCGGACCTTCTGCCAGATCCGTCAACTCGCGCCGCCCCAGCCCGAACAGCGCCGCCCCGCCCAGCACCAAGGCAATCGCCACCAGCGATTGCGCGAGGCTCGCCGCCAGCGTGATCAGCGCCACCCGCGCCAGCTTTGCCTTGGCCGAGAACGCCCAAGCGCCCAGCACCACCTTACCATGCCCCGGCCCAACGGCATGGAGCACCCCATACAGAAACCCGAGCCACGCGAGATTGGCCACCGCCCATGGCTCATTGGCTTTCAGCGCCCGAACGCCCCCCGCCAACACCGATTGAAACTCGCGCTGCGCGGTGAATAGCGTCTTATGCAGCGCCGCAAACCCCGGCGCGAGTAGGCCACTGGCCCAGAGTCCTGCGAAGATCACCCCGAAGAGGACAAGCGCAAGTGATCCGCGATGCCTGCTCAGCCCCCGCATGTCGCATGGACCTCTTCGGCATACATCTCCCCCACCGCAGACAGCCCTGCCCCAGTGATTCCCGCCGCTTCGGGCGTGGTATCGGCGCTCAATTCGGCAATTGCCTCGCGCAACTCATCGGGGATCGCATCAATATCGGGCTCGAACACCTGCGCCTTGCAATCCTCGCGGCCAGTGAAGATGGGCTCCGCCGTGATCGTATAGGCGACGTAATAATCGGGATCATAGGCGCGGATGAGAATCTGTGGCGAGGGCGCGCCAGCGACCTCCACAGGGTCCGCCAACCGCCGCGTATGGATCGAGACTGCGCGCCCGTCATGCCATTCGGCGGCCCAGTCACTCGGGCGATCCAGCGCGATTTTTTGCCCGCCGATCTCCACCACCATATCGCCCGCGTAATCCTCGGGCCAATCGGCGTCCCACTGCTGGAATCCTGTCAACTCACCGCCGCTGATCGCGCCGTCTTTATTGGTATCGTATCCCCCATCTTCGACCATCAACAGCGTGAACATCTCGTCATAATCCCAGCGCGCCCGCACCGCTTCGAGCCGCCCTTGATCGTCGAAGATCAACTCATGGCTGGCATCCACGAAGATATGCGGATGGGCCAGCGCGGGCAGCGGGAGGAGGGCCGCCATGGCCGCCCAAAACACGGGGCGGCAGGCGGTGAGAGACAGATCGGGGCGGAGCGCGCGGGGAGTGTTCATCGCGCGATTTAGGCCCCGCATTGCGATCAGTGCAAGCCATTCCGCCTGCTAATCCGCTCATGATCTCGGGATTGTTATAAAATTACAAAATCCGGACAGATCCCCTTGCCAAGCCAAGGGCGCTTGCGTAGGTTGCGATTGTTATAAGATAACATAACAGACACCAGATACGACGACCGCAGGCCTCTCTGCGGTTTTGAGGAGACGATTTTCAATGCCTTCCCTGCCCATCACATCGGCCAGCGCCTTCGCACTGGCCTCTGCCCTTATGCTCCTGTCGAACGGCGCGGCACTCGCGGACCACGCACCAAAGCCCGCGACCGAGGCCGCCCATTCCCATGATCATGACCATGATCACACGCATGAGCACGATCACGCCCATGACCATGCGCATGACGAGGCTTCAAAGAAGGTCTCGCAGGGGTATTTCGACGATAGCGCGATCCAGGACCGCCCGCTGTCCGATTGGTCCGGCGCGTGGCAATCGGTCTATCCTTATCTCAAGGATGGCACATTGCAGCCCGTCATGGCGAAGAAAGCCGAAGGCGGTGCGAAATCCGAGGCAGACTATCAGGCCTATTACGAGACGGGCTATCGCACCGAGGTCGATGCGATCACCATTGACGGCGACATGGTGACCTTCACCAGCGGCGGCAATCCGGTAACGGCGCACTATGCCTCCGACGGATACGAGGTGCTGACCTACGAGAAAGGCAATCGTGGCGTGCGGTTTATCTTCGCGAAAACCTCGGGCGATGCGGCGGCCCCTGCGTTCATCCAATTCAGCGATCACCGGATTGCGCCGCAAAAGGCCGATCACTACCACCTCTATTGGGGGAATGATCGCGCGGCGCTTCTTAAAGAGGTGACCAACTGGCCGACCTATTACCCCGCCTCGATGAACGGCGCGCAGATTGTGGAAGAGATGCTCGCACATTGAGTGTTTGGGGGCGGGCCTGCCCTGCCCCCGAACCACCTCCCCAAATCTCGAAGCCTCAGGCGATAATCTCGAACTTCACCACATCCACCATCCCGCGATCGGTGATTTTCAGCGCGGGGATCACCGGAAGCGCGAGGAAGGCCAATTGCAAGAACGGCTCCTCTAGCGTCACCCCCAAGGATGCCGCCGCCGCGCGCAGATCCACCAGATCATCGCGCACCTGCTCGAACGGCTTGAGGCTCATCAGCCCCGCGACAGGCAGCGCCAGCTCCGCCAGCACCTTGCCATCCTGCACCACCACAAACCCGCCCTCGATTTCCGATAACCTGTTCGCCGCCACCGCCATATCGGCATAGTTCACGCCGACACAGGCGATATTGTGGTGATCGTGGCAGACGGTGGAGGCAATCGCGCCTGCCTGCAACCCGAAGCCGCGGACGAATCCGGTGGCGATATTGCCGTTCTTGCCATGCCGCTCGATCACCGAAATCCGCACCAGATCGCGGGCGATATCGGGGGCCTTATCGCCATTGGCAATCGCGATATTCTCGCGCAGGTGATCCGTCAGGATTTGCCCCTCGCGGATGCCGATCACATCGGTCTCCTCGCGATTGGCGTGGGTGCGGAAACTCGAAGCGGTGAGGTTTGGCGCGTGGACGGAATTGCGGCCCACCGGCGCAATCTCCTCACGCGCGGCGAAGGCCGCTTCCTCCACCCGCCGCCCCGCCGCCCAAACCATCTGCGCATGGCATCCGGTGAGGCTATCGAGCGCCACGATATCCGCGCGTTTTCCCGGCGCGATCATCCCGCGATCCTTCAGGCCGAACGCCTCCGCCGCAGACAGGCTCGCCGCGCGGTAGGCCGCAATCGGTTCCACGCCCAGCTCGATCAGGCGGCGGATCATGTAATCCAGATGGCCATGCTCGCCGATATCGAGCGGGTTGCGATCATCGGTGCACAGGCACAGATAGGGGCTGGTGAGCGGGGTCAGAAGTGGCGCGAGCGCCTCCAGATCTTTTGAGACCGACCCCTCGCGGATCAGCACCCGCATCCCTTTACGCAGCTTCTCGCGCGCCTCGGTGACCGAGGTCGCCTCATGTTCGGTGCGGATCCCCGCCGAGATATAGGCGTTGAGATCCTTGCCTGTGAGCAAGGGGCAATGGCCATCGATATGGCCGCCCTCAAACAGCGCGATCTTTGCCATCGCCGCCGGATCGCGGTGGATCACACCGGGGTAATTCATGAACTCCGCCAGCCCGATTGCCGAGGGATGCCCCCTCAACCCCGCAAGATCCTGCGCCGTCAGCTCTGCCCCTGCCGTCTCCATATGGGTGGAGGGCACGCAGCTCGAGAGCTGAACGCGGATATCCATCAAGCAGCGCTCCGAGGCGGCTTGGAAATACCGCACCCCGTCCACCCCGATCACATTGGCGATCTCATGCGGATCACAAATCGCCGTTGTCACCCCGCGCGGCGTCACGCAGCGGTCGAACTCGAACGGGGTGACCAGCGAACTCTCGATGTGCAGATGGGTATCAATGAAGCCGGGCACCAGCGTGAGGCCGGTGACATCCACCACCTCGCGTCCCTCATAGTCTCCCATGATCCCGACAATCGTATCACCGCAGATCGCGACATCGCCCTTGAGCATCTCGCCCGTCATCAGGTCAAACACCTGCCCTCCGCGCAACACGAGATCGGCAGGAAGATCACCGCGGCCCTGCGCGATACGGGTCTCGAGGTCGGCCATGGGATCTCCTTTGGGTCAAATTGGGTCGGAAGTGGGTCAAATTGGATAGGATGCCTCAGATCACATCTGGAGCGCGCGGCGCAAGTCTTCGGCAAACATCTCGCTAGGGTTCAGGAAAACCCGAAACCCTGCCACAGTCCAGCCCACAAACAGCCGCGCACGCCGCTGACACCGCCGTCGTCCCCCCTGCTGCTCCCGCCGCCGATTGGCCCTCAGAGCGTGCAAGCAATCCGCAACTATCCGCGCATAGCGCGCCGCAGATCGGCAAAACCCCGCGCGTAGCGCCGCAATGCCGCTTCAATGGCTTGTGATGCAGGGGGTTGGTGATACCCTCTTGGCGAAACCCGTGATAGGCCTGCCTAACCTGTGATAAGGTACTCTTCTGAGATTTGTGGTTAGGAGAGTGTGTTTCAAGTGCTGAGTGGTCGGGCGGCAAGTTGCGCGCAGATGAACAATCCAAACCATAATAACAATAATATGAGTAGGAAGCGGCAATGACGGCAGAGATTCCCAGCTGGATGAAGCGTGGCGGACGCGGACGCGGGCTTGGCGAGATCGCCGATCCGAAGACGGATCAGGAGGTCTTCCTTGTGGATGACCCCACCCATGAGACCGCCCCTGAAGACGATCACTCCGAGGCAAACACTGGTTCCGCTACCGCTGATGCGGCCCCGCTCACGCAGGACGCCGCGCTTGAGAGCGATGCGTTCGCCGCGCCAGAACCCGCCGCGCCCTCGCCCGATGATGCCGCCAGCCAAGCGGTGCTTGCCGCGATCCTGCCAAAACTTGTCGGGGTGCGCTCTGTTGTAATCCGCGTTTACGGCAATGACCGCGAGGCAGGCCCCGCGCTGCAAGAGCTGCTGCGCCGCCGTGGGATGGATGTGAAGATCAGCTCGATCACCCAGATCGTGCCCCCGCCACTTTCAAAGCTTTCCGTGCGCTATCAAGGCGTTGACGCGACGATCACCCTCGCGCCCGATATCGGGGATTAACCCCGCTCGGCGCCGCCTTTTCTCTGCCCCGTGCAGGCGAACGGCGGCGCGTCCCCCAACGCCTAACCTGCCATCAGCACCCGCACCTCATGCGCTTTCAAGCTCAGCCGTGCCGCCGCATAGGCTTTGCGACCCTGCGCATGGGCCAATTCAGGGAAAATCTCGAACAGCTCATCGCGCGCGGCATGGTTCATCGTCGCCACGCTGCGCTCACCGGGTTGGAAGCTTTCGCTCCACGCGCCATCGGCACAGATGATCTCATGCGCATCAAACATCAGATGCACGTAATCCACCGCGCAAGGCCCGAGGCGGGTGATGCCTTGTTGCCCGACCATATGCAGTGCCGCCGCCAGCACCTCGCCCTCGCCAAACAAAAGCTGGGCCGCGCTGCCCTCGATCAGCATCCGGTGCTGTGGCGAGACGATCAGATCGGCCTCAGGCAGCCCGTTCCCCAGCGCCCCCGCCGCAATCTTCACGGGGCAAAGCTGTGGCGCGACCAGCAGATCCGCCATCGCAAACGACCGCCGCCCGACCCAACGCACGACTTGATAGCCGTTGTCGCGCGTCAGAACGCGGTCACCAATCTCGATCTCCTCCACCCGCTTGCGCCCCAGCAAGGTATTCACCCGCGCGCCGGGCGTGAAACACGGCACATGGGTGATCGCTTCGATATTGGTGAAGCGTGTGGTCTCGCCATTGGCCCAGCGGATCACACCACTCTCATGATCCGCAGGATCATAGATGATTTTCGCGCGGCCATTGATCACCAGCCGGTCAATCGCAGTGTCGAGCGCCTCATTGGCATTGTCCTCGCCACCGTCGATGACATCGCCATTGCTCTCGCCCGCGTTGAGGATGAACGTATCCGCCCCCGTCCCGCCTTGCAGGCTATCGGCCCCCGCGCCGCCGTTGATCGTATCATTGCCCGTGCCGCCGAGGATGGTGTCATTCCCGTCGCCGCCGCTCAGCAGATCCGCGCCATCGCCGCCATCGCCGCCATCGCCGCCATTGATCTGATCCGCGCCCGCGCCGCCGTCAATCGTATCGTTGCCCGCGCCACCGTTGAGCGTATCATTGCCCGCATCACCGAAGATCAGATCCTCGCCCGCGCCGCCATCGACAAAATCATTGCCATTGCCGCCGTAGATCGTGTCATTCCCGATCCCGCCGTAAACCGTATCGGCATCGTCGCCCGCGTCGATGTAATCCGCGCCCGAACCACCGTCGATATAGTCATTCCCGCTGCCGCCAAGGATGGAATCATTGCCATCGCCGCCGAGAAGGGAGTCGTTGCCCGCGCCGCCATCAATCGTATCGCGGCCCGTGCCACCGTCGATAGTATCGTTGCCATTGTCGCCGAACAGTAGATCCTCATCGGTGCCGCCCGTGATCAGATCATCTCCATCTCCGCCATGAACCGTATCCATATCGGCACTGGTCGCGACGAATTTCACATCCGAGATCGTGATCATCTGGCCTGCGGATTGGCCGTTCGCGTAATTCACCTCAATCCGCGCCACGGGCCCTGGAATATTCACCAGTACCGAGCCCGCCGAACTATAGGTGGTGTCGTTCTGGTTGGAGCCTGTGACCGTGTTGCCCGAGACGACATCCGCCCCCGAGGGGGTCATGTTCACCGGAACAATATTGCCCGCCGCATCATAGGCGGTGACGGTGATGATATCCGTCCAGCCGCCCGCATAGGCATCCACATCGTTCAGACGGAAGGCGACATTGGTGACTTCATCTTGATAGGCATAGCCCGACGCGTTGGAGAAATCGAAGCTGACGGTCGAGGCATTGCCATTTCCCGTCGCCTGTAAATAAGCGTTGGAATAGGCGTTAAAGCTCTCGCCACTGCCGACATAGCCGCGGGTGTCATAGGAGGTCTCGACTTGGAATGCCTCCCCCGGACCATGATCGGTATAGCCGACTTTGACATTGATCCCGCCAGTGTTCTGGGTGAACCCGTTGGCCAGATTTGCGCCGTCAAACCCTTGCAGGTTCCAGTTCAGATCGAGATTGGTGGTGGTGATCCCGCCCGAGGCATTGATCGTATCATTGCCAGCCCCGCCCGAGAGGGAATCGTTTCCGGCATTCCCCGTAATCGAATCCGCACCGCTCGTGCCGGTGTAACTATTATTCCCGCTGGTGCCGTTATAGGTCGCCATTCCCGAACTCCTGAAAGCCCCGCCCCAGACACGCGCATGTCTGACCCGGCAATGCCTTTCTTGACGTTGAATTCAGGCGAAATCACGACACTTAAATACGAATTAAAAAGAAACCGTTCTCTCGATGCCGCAGATTGGACATAATCAATTCATGCCAAAACCGCGCAGCGATGAGACTCAAACTCAGCGCAAAGGCGCTTTTCCCGTGAGCCATGAGCCTTGTCGACGGATTCGCCTCCGAAAACCGCTAACTTGTTATAATAGGGGTATAAAGCTCCGTCAGCTTCTTACAAAGCCGGTATGTCCGTCAAGCTTTGTGAAAGCGGAGTCGCCGCGCGTTACATCGCGATAGGCACATCCGCACGGACAGGTGCAAACCCATCCTTGCCCGATGAAAGATCAGGCAGAATCTGCGTGAGCTGATCGCGGGCGGCTTCATCCAGGGCACTCAACCCCGCCACCGTCGCGCGGTAGCTTTCCGACCAGCACTCATCGACCATCACCAATTCATGCGCCTCGCACATAAGTTGATAATAACAGACATCCGATGCGTTCACCCGCGAGATTCCAGCCCGCCCGAGCAAGCTATAGGCGGGAAGCAGGCGCTCATCGCCGTCAGACACGATGAGCAGCCGATGATTGGGCGAGACGATCATATCGCGTGCAGGCATCCCCGCCCCCAAAGCGCCCGCGCAAATCCGAACCGCGCGCAGCATTGGGTTGAGCCCCAAGGCCCGCCAGCCGAACCGCCGCGTGCCGATCCAGCGGAGCGGTTGCAGCCCGTTATCGCGCGTGAGCACAAGATCGCCCAGACGCAAATCCGCAACCCGCGTGAGGCCAGTTCGGGTCGCCATCACGCTATTGCCCGTGAAACACGGGATTGCGGCGTTGTAATCTTTGAGGCTGCCGGAAAAGACGATGCCGCTGTTGCGGGCATGGCCGCTCAACGTGCCGGATGTTTGTTGAAAATCATCGAACTGGAGGCGCAGCATCCACGGCGCATCCTCCACCGCTTCGCAATAGCTCGCCTCCGGCAAAACCTCGCCCGAGGTCATGCCAGCCGCAATCGCCAGTCGCGTGTCCGATATCGTCATTGCCCATCCCCGTCTTGATCACCGGATACTCAAGCGCATCCGGCAATCTTCTCAGAGGATATCATAGCGATGAAAGACACGTTAATGACACAAAAACGCACCATCTCGGCAGAACTCAGTGTTTCCGCCCTGAAGACAACATCAAATGTGCCGCATAACTAGCTGAAATAAATAGTAAATTCACTCAGGCCAGCAGCTTCGCCTCGTGCTTGCGCAGGGATTTACGGGCAGAAACATAGGCCTCGCGCCCTTCTTTTTCCGCAAGTTCGGGGAAAAGATGGAAGATTTCGTCACGCTGCGCGCTGCGAAGAGAGGCCAAAGTCAGCTCACCAGGCTGGAAACTTTCGCTCCAAGCGCCATCACCGAGAATCACTTCGTGCCGATCAAACATCATATGCACATAGGTGACGCTCTCGGTTTTCACCCGTTCTACCCCGTCGAGATGGGTCAGGTGTTTGGCCGAAACCAGCACTTCGCGCTCCGCAAACAGCAGCTCCGACAGGGTGCTCGTCACCAGCATCCGGTGGTTCGGGCTGACCACGAGATCGCGCGCTGGCATGCCATTGCCAAGCGAGCCTTCGCGGAACCGGATCGGATGGAAGCGGGCTTCCAATTCATCGCACGACAGCGTGCGCGAACCGATCCAGCGGATTGCCTGGATCCCGTTATCGCGGGTGAAGACCTTATCGCCCACCTGCAGGTTCTCAACCGCGACTTCGCCATTCGGCGTTGCGATCAGACATCCTGCGGTGAAACAGGGCACATGCTCGATATCGGTGTAGTTGATATTCGCATATTGCCCGGTGGTCGGATTATAGAGCTGGATCTGACCGTTAAAGCCCGGATTCCCGTTGGTTTCAGGGTTTTTGACGTGGTTCGTCACGACATAGCCCTGCGCCAGCAGCGCCGAGATATCGAGCGTGTCGTTATCATCGCCACCCGATCCGCCATTGACGGTGGTGTTATTCACCCCATTCGAGCCAAGGCTATCGATGATAATCAGGTCTGCCCCGTCGCCACCGTCGAGATAGTCATTATCGCCGCCGCCATGCAGCGTATCATTGCCTGCATCGCCATAGAGTTGATCTGTGCCGTCGCCCGCGAAGAGCAGGTCATCGCCGGTCCCGCCGCGCAGGGTATCATTGCCTGTGCCGCCAAGCAGCGTATCATTGCCCGATCCGCCGAGCAGGCTGTCATTGCCGCCCTGCCCGTCGAGGTAATCATTCCCCGCGCCGCCATCGAGCGTATCATTGCCCGGTTCGATCGGGGTGATGACCGCATCGGTGATCGTATTGCCCGAGAGCGTGTAGCCCGAGTTCACGGCCCGCGAAGAGACAGTGAACTCAATGAACTCGCGGCTCTCGAACTGTGCGGAGAACCATGCGTTTTGATCGCTCGGATTGGTATCCGCCCCGCCCGAAGCCGTCACAACGCCGTTCGATTGGCTGACGTTGAGGCTGCTGTTTGCGGTGGTGCCGAAGCTGGTGAAGCTGCCGCCATCCACGGTGACACTTTCCGTCCCGCGGCCAGTGTTCCAGCTGCTGACGCGGTCGATATCGTTGAAGGTCGCGACGGAGTTGAGCGCAACGGGTTCGCCTGTTGCCGGATTGAAGAATTCGAGGCGGAAGCTCGCCTTCTCGCCTTCCACCCAAGATTTATTCGTCCCGTTGAGAAGAATTTCAGAGCCGGAGCCGCCCGTCAAATCGACGGTCAGCGAGCTGCTGGATTTCGAGACGAGGACCAAGCGGCCCGAGACCGACGTGCCATCGGAGAGTTTCGCGATGTTGGAATAGACAACGCTATCGCCTGCAACTGCGGAGTTGTTTCCGTATGCGGTCTCTGTGCCATTCACGACGTTTTTGCTCGAAAGCGTCAACGGGCTCGCATCTTCGCCCGGGCGCAGACCGCCTGCACCACCATCACCGATCAGCACATCATTGCCGCCATTGCCGACGATGCTATCGCTGCCGCCGAAACCGTAGATCGTATCAGCGCCTTCGGTTCCAGTCAGAGTGTCGTTTTGGGAAGTGCCTTTAATCGGTGTCATTTCAAGGTCCTCGGAACATGTCCGTAAAATCGTTACAGCGGCTATTAAATGTCGACTCAGGATATATCAAAAGCTGCGGCGCAGAAAAAGTGTTTAAGGTAACGTTAAGGGAAACCTATCCCAAATTCCCACGCCCCGCCCATTTCGCTATATCGCCCCCCCCCGAAAAGAAGCCGCTGACAACTGATACGGAAAAAACACGGACGGAGTTGCCTCCGTCCGTATCTTATTTTTGGTATCGGGTTTCTATCTAAAACCCGCTGCGGCGCCTTAGCTGC
Organism: Paracoccaceae bacterium; assembly: GCA_048262715.1. Taxonomy (GTDB): domain Bacteria; phylum Pseudomonadota; class Alphaproteobacteria; order Rhodobacterales; family Rhodobacteraceae; genus Albirhodobacter. The sequence goes on along the minus strand of JBLXEV010000002.1, from coordinate 255,523 downwards.
GCAGCAGAGCTGCCTCGTGCCGCTTGAGGGTTTTGCGCGCGGCTTGGAAATCTTCCAGCCCCTCGCGAGTCGTCAACTCGGGGAAGAGCTCGAAGATTTCCGCGCGTTGCGCATTCCCCATCCCGCCCAATGTCAGATCCCCCGGCTGGAAGCTTTCCGTCCAAGTGCCATCTGCCAGAACCACCTCGTGACGGTCGAACATGAAGTGCAGGTAGCTGGTGCCCAGTGTCTCGGCGACTTGGATGCCCGCGTTCCCGATCAGGTGCTTGGCCGAGACGAGAACCTCATGCTCCTCGAAGTAGAGCGAGGTCTTGTCATTGGCGACCAGCATCCGGTGGTTCGGCGAGACCAGCATATCGCGCTCTGGCAGGCCGTTGCCCAAAGCACCCGCCTTGATCAGGATCGGCTTGAGATGCTCGGACTGTTGCAGATCGTTGCGGGTCAGATCACAGCGCCCTGCCCAACGGATTTCCTGGATCCCGTTATCGCGGGTGATGACACGATCGCCGACTTGCAGCTCTTCCACCGGCTTCTCGCCCTTTGGTGTCGCCACAAGCGTGCCCGGCGTGAAGCAGGGGATGACGCGCTCGATATTCGAGAATTGCAGCGTGCCCGTGACATTGCCATCATCATCGAGGAACTCGACCGTGCCATTTTCATGGTTGGCGGGATCGTAGATGATATTGGTATGCGCGCGGCCAATCGCCGTGAGGTCGAGCGTATCGTAATCGTCGCCGCCCTCGCCGCCATCCACCGTTGCGCCATCAATGTCATCCGCCGAGAGGATGGTGATCGTATCGCGATCATCACCACCATCGACGCTATCCGCACCGAGCACCGAGATCTGATCATTCCCGATGCCGCCGGAGACGGTATCAATGCCCTCGCCGCCATCCAGAACATCATTGCCCGCATCGCCGCTCAGGACATCATCGCCCTCGCCGCCCATGAGCGTATCCGCGCCATTTCCGCCGATCAGCGTATCGTTGCCCGTTCCGCCATCCATGACATCGGCTGTGGGCCCGCCTTTGAGGAGGTCATCGCCCTCTTCGCCGTAGAGCACATCATTGCCTTGACCCGCATCAAGCGTATCGTTGCCCGCGCCGCCGTAGAGCGTGTCATCGCCCTCGCCACCCGAGAGGCTATCATTGCCGACGCCGCCGTGGAGCTCATCATCGCCCGCTTCGCCGTAGACAAGATCATCGCCCTCGCCTGCGAAGACAGTATCGTTCCCGTCGCCTGCCAGCACGATATCGTCTTGCGGGGCCTCGCCCGGCAAGAGCGCATCGTTATGGTCGATGCGGTCGCCTTCCGGATCGCCGGTATAGTCGTAGTCGATCAGGTCGTCGCCAGCGGTGCCTTCAACGATCCCGTCGCCCATCCCCTCATCGATGATGATATTCTCGATATTGGTGAAGCCGAGCGTTCCGGTGACATTGCCATCCGCATCGAGGAACTCGACGGTGCCGTTCTCGTTGTTGAGCGGATCGTAGATGATGTTGACAGGGCCGACGCCCGTGAGGTCGAGCACGTCGTAATCGTCGCCGCCCTCGCCGCCATCCACGGTATCATTCGTGCCATGTTCCGCCGAGCCGATGATGAAGGTATCGCGGTCATCGCCGCCCTCCATCAGATCCGCGCCATGGCCACCGATGAGCGTATCATTGCCCGTGCCGCCGATCAGCGTGTCATCGTCGATCCCGCCGTCGAGGTAATCATTCCCCGCATCGCCGTAGATCAGATCGTTGTCATCTTCGCCGTAGATCACGTCATCGCCGTTGCCGCCGTGGATCGTGTCATCGCCGTTGTTTTTCACCGGATCGACATCATCGGGCAGGTTGATCGCATCCGGGAAGCCCGGGCCTGCGCCGCCGTAGATCGTATCGTTGCCGTCGCCGCCATCGACCAGATCGTTGCCTTCGCCCGCCACGATGTAATCATTGCCTGCGCCGCCATAGACGGTGTCTTGGTCGAAGCCCGCGCTGATGCTGTCGTCGCCGTCGCCGCCCTCGATATAATCGTTGTCGTCGCCAGTGATGATCGTGTCATTGCCTGCGCCGCCGAAGACGGTATCGCGATCGTTGTAGGGATCGCTATCCGCCGTCCACAGACCCGGGAAGGCGAGATCGGGGCGCCCTGCGGTGCCGTTCGAGGTGTCGATATAATCGTTCCCCGCTTCGCCATCGACGTAATCATTGCCCGCGCCGCCGATCATCGTGTCGTTGCCCGAGCCGCCCGTCATCGTATCGTCGCCGGTGCCGCCATCCATGAAGTCAGCCACAGGGCCGCCCTTCAGAACGTCATTGCCTGCGCCGCCATAGAGCTCGTCTTTGCCCTGACCCGCATCAAGCGTATCATTGCCGTCGCCACCGTAGAGCGTATCGTCACCCTCACCGCCCGACAGGCTATCGTCGCCATCTTCGCCGTAGAGGACATCATTGCCCGCTTCGCCGTAGACGAGATCATCGCCCTCGCCCGCATAGACGGTATCATTGCCGTCGCCCGCGTAAACGATGTCATCCTGCGGCGCTTCGCCCGGCAGGATCGCATCGTTATTGTCGATCATATCGCCTTCGGGATCGCCGGTGTAATCGACGTCGATCAGATCATCGCCCGCCGTGCCTTCCACGATCCCGTCCAGCGGGGCCTCGCCCACGGTGATGGTGACGGTTGCAGTATCGGTGCCGCCATTGCCATCATCGACGGTATACTCAATGGTCGCATCGCCCGAGAAACCTGTCGTCGGGGTGAAGGTGATCGTGCCATCGGCATTGATCGTCACATCGCCATCCGGCGAGGTCGCGCCCGTCACTGTCAGCGTGTCGCCATCCACATCGGTATCATTGGCGAGCACATCCACCACCACGGCCGTGTTGTAATCGGTCGAGGATGTATCGTCATTGGCGACCGGATCATCATTCACCGGAGTCACCGTGACAGTGACTGTCGCGGTATCGGTGCCGCCGTTGCCATCCTCCACCGTGTAGCTGATCGTGGTCTCGCCGTTGAAGTTCTCCGCAGGCGTGAAGGTGATCGTGCCATCGGCATTGATCGTCACGGAGCCATCGGGCGAGCTTGCGCCCGTCACTGTCAGCGTATCGCCGTCGAGATCGGTATCATTGGCCAGAACGTCGATGGTGACGGGGGTATCTTCCTCCGTCGTCGCGGCATCGTCATTCGCATGGGGATCGAAGTTGAAATCATCGCCGATGATGTTTTCGATGTTCTGATAGTCGAGCGATCCTGTCACCAGCCCGTCTGCATCGAGGAATTCCACGGTGCCATTGGTGCCGTTGCCGTTTTCATCCGGTGTTTGGTTGATGATGCGGTAAGCGCCCTGCCCCGTCAGATCCAGCGTATCCCAATCGTTGCCGCCTTCTCCGCCATCCACCGTATCGCCAGCGCCGCCTTGGATCGTATCCATATCGTCGCCGCCGTTGAGAACATCATTGCCCTCTCCGCCGTTGATGAGATCATTGCCGCGCTCGCCGAAGATCGTATCGTCCCCCTCGCCGCCGAACAACTCGTCATTGCCGATCGCATCCGCGTCGTCATAAGGCGAGGTGGTGTGCAGGTTGATATCGGTCAGGGTGATCTGCTGATCTGAGTGACCTGCGTTATCGTAGTCAATCTCGATCCGCGCCACGGGGCCCGCGATATTGACCAGAACCGAGCCGAGCTTGTGGGCTTCGGTCAGGGTGCCGCCGTTATCGAGATCATTGCCGGTGATTTTGCCGCCCGAGATCGTCTGGCCGCCCTCAGCGGTGAAGGTCACCGTGACCGGATTGCCATCGGCATCCCAAGCGCGGATTGTCACGATATCTTGGTGATAATCGCCCGATGGGCCCTTATCAATATCATTGATCCGGAACGAGACATCCTGCACCTCGTCGCCATAGGCGGGGTTGGTGCTGTCGAAGGTGAGGGTCGCAGTGGAGGTGTTATCCACGCCGCCCTCGCCGCCACGGCCATAGAGCGCGAGGCCGGATTTGGCATCAAAGCCCTCGCCCGATTTCACATATTCGGTCGAGGTGGTGTATTTCGCAGTCGCGCCCTCGTCTTGCACGGCAAAGCCGAATTTGACCGAAACGCCGCCCATATCGACAGTTGTGCCATTGGACACAGACGCGCCGTCGCAGGCGACGCCCGTGGTCATATTACCCCAGTCGACCTTCAGATCCTTGCCGACATAGCTGGGCGCGGAGCCCGCCTCAGGCGCATCTGAATCGCCATAGATCAGATCATTGCCCGCGCCGCCCTCGATCGTATCGTCATCCGCGCCGCCATAGAGGCTATCGTCGCCGCCCTTGCCGATGATCACATCATCGCCCGCGCCGCCCGAAAGCACGTTTGTATAGGTGTCTGCGGGATCGTTGCTGGAATGATCGAAACCAGTGAGCGTGTCGTTGTGATCCGAGCCGATGATCCCGTCGATCCCGCCTTGGATCACATCATTGCCCGCATCCCCGCCGCTCATCGCGCCTGTGGAGAGATCCACATTGATGCCGGAGCCGGAGTTGGAATAGTCGATGATATCGAGGCCCGAACCGCCGTTGAACGTATCGGATCCCGCGCCGCCGATGAACGTATCATCGCCCGAGCCACCTGCGAGGTAATCATCGCCCGCTCCGCCGTCGATCAAATCGTCGCCGGACCCGCCATCGACCTCGTCATTGCCGGCACCCGCAAGGATCGTATCATTGCCCGCGCCCGCCACGATGCGGTCATCATTGCCGCTCTCGCCCGGCAGGATCGCGTCGTTATGATCCACACGGTCACCCTCAGGGTCGCCCGTGTAATCATAGTCGATCAGGTCATTGCCTGCGGTGCCCTCAACAATGCCATCAAGCCGCGGATAGGTGGCGAGGCTGGAGTAAGCAACCGACGGGCAGTTATCGATGCATTTGATGACTTCGTATTTCACGCCCGGAACCAGCGCCTTGTCGGAGACGATGCCGACCATATCGTTATCCGACATCTCGAACGCATAGACATGGATCGTCTCGGTCGAGCCGACAGCCCGCACCGTATAGGCGTATTCCGGTGTCACGCGCCCGTCGGAGCTATCGTAGGTCTCGCCCTCAAGCGTCACCGTCGAGTTCAGCGTTTGGCTGCTATCGCCATCGTTGAAATAGCCGTCATTGTCCCGAACCGTCAGATCCTTGGTGGTTGCGCCCGCCCCGATGGTAAAGCTCTGCCCCGCCGAAAAATACATGCCCGTGGCGCTATCTTGGAACAGCTGGCTGGAGGAGGCTTTCACATCCGACAGATCCCAAGCCTGAATCCCGTAATTGTTATAAGAATAAGTCATCACACACCTCTTTAACCGCAGGCCGCAGCAGCCATGCGCACAGGAAAATTCCGGCGCGATGGCAGCGCCCGAGCAAACGTCGCGACTGCCCTCGCGGGCAGCCTTAGATTTCTCTGTCAGGTTTCAGGATGCAGCATCATGATATCGGCATGTGCAAAAACCGCGTTCAGAAACGCTGAACGATTAAAGGCGCAACCCTTCCACACACCAATACGCATTCGGCAGCATCTTGCGACACCAACGATCCTGAATCACCCACATGATCAGGATGCCCCCCAGATGGGCATGTCTTTCGATACTCTGCGCGCCCCTTCCAGCAAAGGCTTAATTGCTGCACAACCAGAGCGTTAATCCGCTATAATGGAAAAATTCTGCCTTAACGCCCTGCATTTCTTTAAAATTCACGAAAACTGTTTCCGATTTCGTCCCGGCTTAAAAGCATCGCATTTTCATTGATTTGTGCGATTTTCGAGCCGAATTTTCGCACGAACCGTCTGCCAGGGCCCGATCAGAAGGGCCACACCACCCGTCGATTGTTTCGAAATCATGCAAAGTACCGCGACGTTAACGGTATGTGCATTTTGACTCCCGCCAACGGCTCAGCGCTGCATATTGTTGCAAATTTTGGACCAAACGAGGCCGAAGCCGCGCACTGTTCCTATTCGCCATGCGCGAAACCCGAATCATTTTGCACATGATCGCGCCACATTCTGCTCGCGCAGGCCGCGCTTTTTTCCGCGTTTCTATCGGCTCAAGCGCACCGGCAGCCGATCGTTCTGAAGAACTGACTGTCCCCACCGCGGCCGTCGGTCGCACGCAGCAATACTGCCATCACCCGCGGGATCTGCGAAAACCCTCATAAATCAACGCCAATAGATCGCATTCCGCCACTCCTCAGGGGGAAGGCCGCATCGCAATTCCTCCTGCTCAGACGCCTGATCTGCACGCTCGCTCAAGATCCGCCCTACGTGCCAAACTTTCGCCCTATATAGGTGTATCAGCCCGCTCGATTGCGCGGTCCCCCGCTGACGGTACTCATTCGCATTTGCGCCAGCCCCATCAGGTGCCTCTCCCTTAGCACACGGCCTATCTGCAAATGTTCAGAGACGACAATGTGCCGCGTCATCCTGCACGCAGGGGTGTCCGCCGCCGCCCCGACCTATGTCAGCCGATCGAGGGGAACGAGGCTTCGCCGTAGCTCGCCATTTTGTAGGTCATGCGGTCGCGATGGGCTGTGCGCGTTCTTGCGCAGTGTCACCGCAACCGGCGAGCTTGTGAATTTCACGAACACCTCTTGAGCGCGAGCGAGGGCGTAAAGGTTTCCAACGCGTGAAACACGACGGCCGGATGATGTCGCGGCGGTAGGAGAGCGGCGAACAGAACGAAAATAAAAGGTGAAAGTGGGAACGCGATTGGGAACACCTGATTTGTTCCTGCAATCGCCCCCAAGAAATTACCCGAAATAATCGTTTAATTTCAAGCTGGTGCCCGAGGCGAGACTCGAACTCGCACGCCTCGCGGCGGCGGATTTTGAATCCGCTGCGTCTACCATTCCACCACTCGGGCCAGCTGTGGGTGATTTAGCCAGACTCGCGGGCCAAGACAAGCCCCGTTGAAGCCTCTGGGAAAGATTTTTCTCACCGCCCCGCAAGAAGCGGTGTCGTCAAAGCTGCGCTAAGGCGCTGCGCCCAAACTCTAAAGGCTCCGGCGCAAGGGGGGCCTGCCGGAGCCTTCGAGACATCGCTACATAGCGCGCGTGCTGCAGGCGTCGAGGGGCCATGCCATTGCGATGGCCTCCCTGCCCGCTCAGCTGCATCGCGCATGTTTAAAGGTTGCGCACCGAGAACGTATCGCAAGATCCCAGCTCTCCGCCCTCCATCCCGACGCCAAACCACCGCTGGCGCTGCTCGGAGGTGCCGTGGGTGAAGCTATCGGGCATCGGGCGGCGGCCTGCGTTGCGCTGCAAGGTGTCATCCCCGATCCTTGCTGCCGCATTCATCGCCTCGGCGACATCGCCGCGCTCGATCGAGCCAAAGGTCTCCGCCGCGTGATAGGCCCAGATCCCTGCGAAGCAATCGGCCTGAAGCTCGATCCGGACCGACAGCGCGTTGCTTTCCTCTGCAGAGGACCGCGCGCGCACCTCATTGACCTTGCCCAGAATCCCCAACTCGTTCTGCACGTGATGCGCGACCTCATGCGCCACGACATAGGCCGCCGCGAAATCGCCCCCCGCGCCCAGATCATTCGCCAGCGTGGTGAAAAACGCGGTGTCGAGGTAGATTTTCTGATCATTGGGACAGTAAAACGGCCCCGTCGCCCCCGAGGCGGTGCCGCAGGCCGATCCGGTCGCCTCTTTGAACAGCACCAGCGTCGCGGGCGTGTAATCGCGGCCCAATTGCTGCGCGAAGATCTGTTCCCAGACCTCCTCTGTATCGGCCAGCGTGACAGAGACAAAATCGCCCGTTGCGCGGTCGCGTTCGGTCAATTCCGTGGTGCCGCCGGTGGATACCGTGCCGCCCTCCAGCAGCGGGGTCACATCGACACCGAGGAAATAACCAATCAGCAACACGGCAATCGCGCCTGCGCCGCCGATCCCGCCGACGCGCCGCACGCCACCGGATCTGCGCCGATCCTCAATATTGGCACTGCCGCGCCGCCCTTGCCATTTCATCTCACACACCTCTCGAGGTTCATCACATTTGCGAGATTACTCCTGCCGCCGATCCGGTGAAAGGGCTTTCATATGCGGTCTGCGTCTCTGTGTCGCAGCTTTTGCGACGCTTGCGCCCGTCAACCCGCGCCCGAGGGCTTGACGCCCCCGCCTCCCCGCGCAAAGGGTTTGCCAACCAGAAAAGGGCCCGTGATGCTTCGCAAACTCTATTATTGGACCATGGGCCTCGCCGCCCACCGCCGCGCCAGTACGGCACTCGGGGCGGTCAGCTTCGTCGAGAGCTCGTTCTTCCCGATCCCGGCGGATGTTCTCTTCGTGCCGATGTGTCTCGCCAAGCCCGAGAAAACGTGGCGCTACGCCTTTATTGCCTCGGTCACCTCCGTTCTGGGCGGGATTTTCGGCTGGCTCTTGGGCCATTACGCATTTGATCTCATTGCCCGACCACTGCTGGAAGGCATGGGCAAGATGGACACATTCGACGCGCTTGCGACAGGCTCAGGCACGGTGGCGATCCTGATCATGCTGGTGACCTCGGGCCTCGCCCATGTGCCGCCGATGAAAGTGGTGACAATCCTCGCAGGCGCGGTAAGCTTCGATCCTGTGCTGTTCATCCTCTCCGCCATCGTCGCGCGCGGCGGGCGGTTTTACGGGCTCGGCTGGTTGCTCAGCCGCTACGGCCCGCAGATGGTCGCCTTCATCGAACGCCGGATGATGTGGGTCGCAGGCGGCTTGGTGGTGATCGCGGCGCTGGCGCTGTTCCTGTTGAAAGGGCATTAAGATGTTTCCTCTCTCCTCGCGCTGCCTGATCGGCCTCGCCGCCCTCGGCTCTGCGGCGGTATTGATCGCGGCGCTGATCTTCCAATATTTCGGCGTGGCACCGTGCCATCTGTGCATCTGGCAGCGCTGGCCGCATCTGTTCGCGGCGATTTTGGGCGCGGCGCTCTTCGCCCTGCCCGGCAACAAGCTCGCAAGCGGCGCAATTCGCCGCCTCGCCCTGCTGGCGGGAGCAGCTTTGATGCTGTGGAACACCGGCCTCGCGATCTACCATTCCGGCGTCGAGCGCCACATCTTCGCAGGCCCCGATAGCTGCACCTCCAACGGCGTCACCGATATCGCGGCGGGCGATCTTCTGGCCCAGATCCGCAATGCGCCGCTGATCCGCTGTGACGAGATCGCTTGGCAGATGTTCGGGATCACTATGCCAAACCTCAATGTGATCGCCTCGGCCCTGTTCGCGGCCCTCTGGATCATGGCCTATATGCGCTCCCGCCGCGGCGTCTGATCCACCGGCGTGCCCCTGAGACCGCGGTCGATGCCTCCGGCGGGGATATTTAAACTCTGAGGAAACGAGATCGTCTTTCCACTGAGACCTAAATATCCCCGCCGGAGGCATCCCAAACCCGTCGCCAGCGCGCCGGATTTGGCCCCGATGCGCGCAGTTTTCTACATGACCTCGAGAATGCCCGCCGATTGATCCCAGTTCATCGGCCAAGCGCATTGCACCCAAGCCTTTGCATCGGCTATAGTCCGGCATAACAAAATCTAGAATTGCGAGCCAAGCGTGACCGATACCCCTGAGACGCCTGAATCCACTGAATCCAAGCCTGAGCGCGCGGTCCATCTGGGCCCGACCGTCTCGATCGCCGATGAGATGAAGACGGCCTATCTCGACTATGCAATGTCGGTGATCGTGAGCCGCGCGATCCCCGATCTGCGCGACGGGTTGAAGCCGGTGCACCGCCGGATCCTCTATGCGATGAGCGAGACGGGCAACGGCCACGACAAGCCCTACCGCAAATCGGCGCGGCCTGTGGGCGATGTGATGGGGAAATACCACCCGCATGGCGACGCCGCGATCTATGATGCGTTGGTGCGGATGGCGCAACCCTTCTCGATGTCGCTGCCGCTTCTCGACGGGCAAGGCAACTTCGGCTCGATGGACGGCGATTCTGCGGCGGCGATGCGCTACACAGAAGTGCGGATGGATAAGCCCGCTGCCTTCCTGCTGGCCGATATCGACAAGGATACCGTCGATTTCCAAGACAACTATGATGGCAAAGACCGCGAGCCGACGGTTCTGCCCGCGCGCTTCCCCAATATGCTCGTCAACGGGGCTGGCGGTATCGCTGTCGGCATGGCGACGAATATCCCGCCGCATAACTTGGGCGAGGTGATCAACGCGACGCTGGCGATGATACAGGATCCCGATATTTCTGACGAACGCTTGATGGAATTCGTCCCCGCGCCGGACTTCCCGACAGGCGGCCTCATCATGGGCCGTGGCGGTGCGCGCAAAGCCTATCTCGAGGGCCGTGGTTCGGTCATCATCCGCGCGAAAACCCGCATCGAGGAGATCCGCAAGGATCGTTATGCCATTGTCCTCGACGAGATCCCCTATCAGGTGAACAAGGCGACGATGATCGAGAAGATCGCGGAGCTGGTGCGCGACAAGAAGTTAGAGGGCATTTCGCATATCCAAGACGAATCCGACCGCGTTGGCGTTCGGGTTGTGATCGAATTGAAGCGCGATGCGACGCCGGATGTGGTGCTGAACCAATTGTTCCGCTTCACCGCGATGCAAACCTCGTTTGGCTGCAATATGCTGGCGCTGAACGGCGGTCGGCCGGAGCAGCTGCTCCTGCGCGATTTCCTGCGTCATTTCATTACCTTCCGCGAAGAAGTTGTCGCGCGCCGCACCGCTTACGAGCTGCGCCGTGCACGCGAACGCTCGCATATCCTGTGCGGTCTCGCGGTGGCGGTTTCCAATGTGGATGAGATTGTCCGCACGATCCGCGCCTCGAAAGATGCTGCGGAAGCGCGCGAGAAGCTGATGACGCGGCGCTGGCCCGCGCATGATATCGTTGAATATCTCAAGCTGATCGACGACCCGCTGCATCCGGTGAATGACGACGGCACCTATAACCTCTCCGAGGTGCAGGCCCGCGCGATTCTAGAGCTGCGCCTGCAACGCCTCACCGCGATGGGCGTGCAAGAGGTCACCGACGAGCTGCAAGATCTGGCGTCGAAGATCCGCGAATATCTCGACATCCTCGCCTCGCGTGAGCGGATCATGGAGATCATCTCGAACGAGTTGATCGACGTGCGCACCCAATTCGCCGTCCCGCGCCGGACCGAGATCATCGACTGGGCGGGCGATATGGACGATGAGGATCTCATCGAGCGCGAGGATATGGTCGTGACCATCACCTCTGGCGGCTATATCAAGCGCACGAACTTGGCCGAGTTCCGCGCGCAGCGGCGCGGCGGCAAGGGCTTGTCGTCGATGGCGACCAAGGAAGATGATGTGGTCACCACGTTGTTCGTGGCCAATACCCATACGCAGCTCTTGTTCTTCACCACAGATGGTATGGTCTATTCGCTCAAATGCTGGCGCTTGCCGCTGGCGGGGCGGACGGCCAAGGGCAAGGCGATCGTGAATATCCTGCCGATTCCGGTCGGGGTTTCCATCGCGGCTTTGATGCCGGTGGATGCGCCGGAGCTGGAATGGGATAACTATCAGGTCTTCTTCTCGACCACGGACGGCAGCGTGCGCCGCAACGCGCTTTCCGATTTTGCCAATGTCAAACGCAATGGCAAGATCGCGATGAAGCTGCCCGAGGGCGTGAACCTCGTGAATGCGCGGATGTGCACCGAGGAGGATGACATCATGCTCGTCACCGCCGCAGGCCGCGCGATCCGCTTCCCCGTCCCCGAAGTGCGCGTGTTCAAAGGCCGCGATTCAACGGGTGTGCGCGGCGTCCGCTTGCAGGCCGAGGATGAGGTCGTCTCGATGGCCGTACTGCGCCACTTCGACGCCGAGCCATGGGAGCGCACGGCCTTCCTCAAGCGCTACCGCGTGGAGCGCGGTGCGGAAGAGGTAGAGGCCGTCGAGACCGATGAGGACGAGGGCGAGACCGTCGTCGCTGAGGGGCAACTCACGGATGAGCGCTACGCTGAGATGCTGGAGGCGCAAACGATGATCCTCACGATCACCGCCAAGGGCGCGGGCAAGCTCTCCTCTTCGCATGATTACATCGTGCGCGGGCGTGGCGGCCAAGGCATCACGGCGATCGAGAAATCGATGCGCGGTGGCGCGCTTGTGGCCTCCTTCCCTGTCGAGCCCAGCGATCAGGTGATGCTGGCGACCTCCACCGGCCAATCTATCCGCGTTCCGGTCAACCAGATCTCGTTCCGCTCGCGCTCGGCCGGGGGTGTCAAAGTCTTCGACACGGCGAAGAACGAGGTTGTCGTCTCGGTCGCACGGATTGCCGATCAGGGAGAGGAAGAGGCAGAGATCGTCGAGGCCGCTGTGGCGGAAGGCGACGTGACCGAGGCCGCGATCTCGGATACCGCAGCGACCCAGCCGCCGTCGGACGAGGTAACGCCGCCCAATGACGAGAGCTAAGGCCTTTGCCTTCTCAAAATCGGAAACAGGGGCCTTCGGGCCCCTTTTCTATGTCGATGGGTTGAGGCCTTTGCAGACACCGCTCTCGCCACCGTTCCCTCTGCCAGAGCGATGCCAAGAAACCGATTGACGTCTTTACCTGAACCAGACAGAGCTCCGCACAATAAGAACAAACCCTTGAGGCTAAAATGAGCAAATCTGTTTCCCGCGCCGCCCTCGCCGGTGCTGTCTTCGTCAGCGTGGCCAGCTTCGCCACCACCACCGCCAAAGCCTTCGAATTCTCCGGTGCGCGCGTTGGCGCGGAATATTCGCGCTTCTCCTCCAAGCAAGACGATGGCGCGGGCACTTCGGTCACCGTCGATCGGGCCACAATCGACAGCGGGCTAGAATTCGCGATCACCCCGAGGATCTCGGCCCAGATCGATATCGTGCACCACGAAACCACCTTCGATTCCGCGCAGAGCTACGGGCTGCATGCGATCTATCATCTCGAGGATGGCGCGGCCTTCGGTGGGTTCTTGCAACGCGAAGAATCTGGCGGCAGCCATGTCAACGGATTCGGCGTCGAATATGCCCGCACCATGGGGGCCGTTGATTTCGAACTCTTCGCCTCCAAATTCAATGGCGATGCGGAGGACCAGGCAACAGTCTTCGGCGGCAACGGGCGCTATGCGATGGGCGGAAACTTCGGGCTTATCCTTGATGCGGCGCGCGTTGACTTCGGCGAAGACACCAAGCTGACCCGAATTGCCTTGGGCACGGATTATCAGGTGAACGATAGCACAACCCTCTACCTCACAGGCGGCAGCGCGCGGCTGTCCACGGATCTCGGTTCCACCTCCGAGGGCTTCGTGGCCATCGGCGCGAAGATCAATCTGGGCCGTGGCACCACCTTCGGCAACCGCAGCCTCTTGGGCCTGTTCCCCGGCCTCTAATCTCTAGGCCGGAGACGCATTCCACCGCCATCGCCAGCAATGGCGGTGGCGTTTTGCTATGCCGCATCGCTTTGCCGCACGAGCACAGCTTGCTTGTTAACCGCGCGGGCGCTATCACGCGGCCATGACACATACAGCCCCCCAAACTCTCCATATCATCGGCGGCGGAATGGCCGGATCGGAAGCCGCTTGGCAGGCCGCAAATCTTGGCATCCCCGTGGTGCTGCATGAGATGCGCCCCGATGTCGGCACCTTCGCGCATCAAACTGGCAATTACGCCGAGATGGTCTGCTCCAACTCGTTCCGCTCGGATGATGACGAGCGCAATGCGGTGGGGCTGTTGCATTGGGAGATGGCCGCAGCCGATGGCGTGATCATGGCCACCGCGCGCGAGCATCGCCTGCCCGCTGGCGGCGCTTTGGCAGTGGACCGCGAAGCCTTTGCGGAAGCGGTGACCGCCAAGCTCAAAGCCCACCCGATGATCTCGTTTGAGAGCGGCGAGATCACCGAGTTGCCCTCCGAGGGCCATTGGATCATCGCGACAGGACCGCTGACCTCCGGCGCTCTGGCCGAGGCGATTGCGGCGGAAACCGGCGCCGATAGCCTCGCGTTTTTCGATGCCATCGCGCCGATTGTTTACGCCGAGAGCGTGAATATGGACGTGGCGTGGATGCAATCGCGCTATGACAAGGGCGAGACGGTCGAGGAACAGACCGCCTATATGAATTGCCCGATGACCAAGGAGCAATATGAGGCCTTCATCGACGCGCTTCTGGCCGCCGAGAAGACCGAATTTCACGCGGGCGAGACCGCGAAATATTTCGATGGCTGCCTGCCGATCGAGGTGATGGCCGAGCGCGGGCGCGAGACACTGCGCTTTGGCCCGATGAAGCCCGTGGGCTTGACGAATGCGCATCAGCCCGATGTGAAAGCCTATGCGGTGGTGCAGTTGCGCCGCGATAACGCTTTGGGAACGCTCTATAATATCGTCGGCTTCCAGACCAAGATGAAATACGGCGCGCAGACGGATGTGTTCCGGATGATCCCCGGTTTAGAGAACGCCAGCTTCGCACGTTTGGGCGGGATTCACCGCAACACCTTCCTCAATTCACCGACGCTTCTGGATGATCAGATGCGGCTGAAATCGCGCCCGAATATCCGCTTCGCGGGGCAAATCACCGGTGTAGAGGGCTATGTCGAAAGCTCTGCCATGGGCTTGCTCGCGGGCCGGATGGCAGCGGCCGAGATCCTGGGCCGCGATCTGCCGCCGCCCTCCAACGAGACGGCTATGGGGGCGCTGATCCATCACATCACCGGTGGGGCCGAGGCGAAAACCTTCCAGCCGATGAATGTGAATTTCGGCCTATTCCCACCGATTGATGCCAAGGGCGGGCGGCGCGGTCGCAAGGATCGTTACAAAGCCTATACCGACCGCGCAAAAGAGGTGTTTACCCAGTGGCTTGCGGGACAAAGCTAAAGCGCACCCGTTTCGCGCCAAGCCCCACAGGGCCGCTGCATCTGGGCCATGCCCTCGCGGCCCTGATCGCCTCAGAGCGCGCCGATCAGGGCGAATTCCTGCTGCGGATTGAAGACCTCGACCGCTCTCGCGCCCGCCCCCAATGGGAGGCGCAGATTTTTGACGATCTCGCGTGGCTGGGCCTGACATGGCAGCAGCCCGTGATGCGGCAATCCGAGCGTGCAGAAGCCTATCAGGCAGCGCTTGACCTGCTCGCCGCCAAGGGCCTCACCTATCGCTGCGCCTGCACCCGCGCTGATATCCGCGAGGCGTTAAATGCCCCGCAGGAAGGCGCGCCGATCCTCGGGCCGGACGGGCTCGTCTATCCCGGAACCTGCCGTGACAAACATCTGGCCGACGCTCCAACGATCCGCCTCAATCTGCGCGCGGCGCTGAAAACTCTGCCCGATTTGCCGTGTTTCACCGAGACGGGGCTGCAGGCAGGTGTTCATGCATTGGATCAAGATTGGCTCCTAACTCATTGCGGGGACGTCATTCTCTCGCGCAAAGACATGGGCGCGGCCTATCATCTCGCCGTTGTGGTCGACGACGCCGCACAGGGAATTACCGAGGTGACGCGCGGCGAGGATCTGTTCGAGGCGACCTTTATCCATGTGCTCTTGCAAGCGCTCCTCGGCCTGCCAACACCTCGCTATCATCACCACCGCCTGATCCGCGATGCATCTGGGAAACGCCTCGCCAAACGTGATGACGCGCGGGCAATCAGCACCTTCCGCGCCGAGGGGATGGTGCCGGAAGCGGTGAAAGCCCTGATCGGTCTCTAGCGGAGATCGGGTCCGCTCCGCGGGGGATATTTTTACTCTGTGGAAACCGCAGGCAAGCGCGGCAGCGCGCCCCTTTTCGGTTGCCCGAAATATCCCCGCCGGAGGCAAGACATCACTCTGCCATCGGCTCCGTCAGGATAACCTCGGCGCCATTTTGCACGGCCGTATAGAAGCAGCTCCGGCGATTGGTGTGGCAGGCTGGGCCCGTTTGATCGACCAGCATCAGCAGGCAATCGCGATCACAATCGACGCGCATCTCAATCAGCTTTTGCATATGACCCGAGCTTTCGCCCTTCGCCCAAAAGCTCTGCCGAGAGCGCGACCAATAGGTGACGTGGCCGCTTTCCAGCGTCCGCTCAATGGATTGCGCGTTCATCCAGGCCATCATCAGCACCTCGCCGCTGGCATGATCCTGCGCGATTGCGGGGATCAACCCGTTGGCATCGAATTTCAGCGTGGCAGGATCGAAAGCGGACATGGTCGCGGACCTTTTCATGAGCGGCAATGAGGGCTACATATCGCGAAAGCCCGCGCGAGGAAACCATGAGCGATCCCGACCTGATCAAACTCTATACCGAACGCCTTTTGGCGCTGGCGGCGGATATTCCGCTGACCGATCCGATTGACGCGCCGCAGGCCCGTGCCAGCAAGCGCGCGCCGATGTGCGGATCGGAAGTGACGGTCTCGCTCGATCTGGAACAAGGCCGCGTGTCGCGATTTGCCCAAGATGTGCGGGCCTGCGCCTTGGGCCAAGCCTCGGCCTCTGTGCTGGGCGGATTGGTGATTGGCAAGAGCGGCGCGGAACTGGCGCGGGCGCGCGAAGAGCTCTCCGCGATGCTCAAAGGGGCCGAACCGCCTGCCCCGCCGTTTGACGGATTCTCCGTCCTGCTTGCCGCCCGCGATTACACAAATCGCCACGCGTCGATCCTGCTGGCCCTGGATGCGACCCTCGCCGCAATTGCGCAGGCAGAAGCCGCCTAAGCCCCCTAGCCCTTATGAGATAAGAAAAAGCCGCCATCCGAAGATGGCGGCGAGTGACGCTTTCGAGAGCCAGAGGCTCGGAACAGGCAGTCGCTGCAGGGGTAAGCAGCATCAAAAGCGCGAAGCAGTGCGGGGATGGCCCTTGGGCCGAAATCTTAGAAAAACAGCGGCAGATTGAGCCCAACCACCAGCATCACGATCAGCGAGCTTGCGCCCAAGACATCTTGGAAGATGGTGGATGCGTTCTCGTTCAGGGTCGTTTTGATTTGGTCGATCATTCTACGGCTCCTTTAGGTCTTTTCTGGGCTGCGGTTAACTGTTTGTTGACCCTTTGTTCTCATTATTTCCACGCTGAGTAAAGAACTAAATGAGAACATGGAGGAACATTGGGCGCACATTTGGCAGAGAATAGGCTTAACCGACTGAAATCAAACGGATCGCGCGATCCTGCTCCATCAGCCACAAAAGCACCCGCGCTGCCTTTCCACGCGGGCTTTCCAGCTTGGGATCGACCGCAAGCAAGGCGCGCGCATCGGATTGGGCCAGTGCCATCAGCCCCGATTGCCGTTCAACATCCGCGATTCGGAATCGCGGCAGGCCCGATTGCGCGGTGCCAATCACATCGCCCGCGCCACGGATCGCGAGATCTTCCTCAGCGATCTTGAAGCCGTCCTCGGTCTCGCGCAGGATTTGCAGCCTGCGCTCGCCGCTCTCCGTCAAAGGCGCGCCATACATCAGCAGGCAGGTCGACTCCGCCGCCCCGCGCCCGACCCGCCCGCGCAGCTGATGCAATTGCGCGAGGCCGAAGGTCTCTGCCCGCTCGATGACCATAATCGAGGCATTGGGGACGTTCACCCCGACCTCGATCACCGTTGTCGCGACCAGAACCTTCGTGCGCCCCGCCGCGAAATCTGCCATCGCGGCATCTTTCTCCGCAGGCGGAAGCTGGCCATGCACCAGCCCAACCATGCCTTCCCCCAGCGCCGCGCGCAGAGTGCGGAACCGCACCTCGGCGGAGGTGAGATCGGACAGCTCGCTTTCCTCCACCAGCGGGCAGACCCAATAGGCCTGCCGCCCCTCGGCAATCGCGCGTTTGAGATGGGCGACCACCTCGTCACGCCGCTCCACCGCGACCAGCGCCGTTTTGACAGGCGTCCGTCCCGGCGGTTTCTCATCAATCACCGAGATATCCATATCGCCATATTGCGCGAGGCTGAGCGAACGCGGGATCGGCGTTGCGGTCATCACCAGCACATCCACCGCCGTGCCCTTCGCGCCCAGCTCCATCCGCTGCGCCACGCCGAAGCGATGCTGCTCATCGATGATCGAGAGGCGAAGATCATGGAAATGCACGTCTTTTTGGAACACAGCATGGGTGCCCACCAAAATATCAATCGCACCCGAGGCCAGATCGGCGAGCTTGGCGGCACGATCAGCGCTCCGATCCCGCCCGGTGAGCACCTCCACTCGCACGCCCGCCGCCTGCGCGAGTGGCGCGAGGCTTTCCATATGCTGCCGCGCGAGGATCTCTGTCGGGGCCATCATCACGCCCTGCCCGCCCGCCTCGACCGCGATCAGCAGAGCGAGGAGCGCCACAAGGGTTTTGCCCGAGCCGACATCGCCTTGCAGCAAGCGGTTCATCCGCCGCTCCGCCGCCATATCGCCCGCAATCTCGGAAATCGCGCGGGTCTGCGCATTGGTCGGGCGATAGGGCAATGCGGCCAGCACGGGCGCGCTCAGCCGGCCATCGCCGACCGTCGCAAGGCCACGCGCGCGGCGGGATTGGGCGCGGGCCAAGGCGAGGGTCAGTTGATGCGCGAAAAACTCATCATAGGCGAGCCGCGCGCGCGCAGGCGCTGTGGGCGCGAGATCGGCCTGCCCTTCGGGCTGATGCGCTTTCTCGAGCGCCGCGCGCCAATCGGGCCAGCCCTCGCGGGCGATAAGCGCCCCGTCCGCCCATTCCGCCAGCGGCTCGGCACGGGCCAGCGCCGCCTTGGCAGCTTTCGCAATCACTCGCTGCGAAAGCCCCGCGGTCAGCGGATAAACAGGCTCGAACCGCGGCAAATCCGCCGCCTCCGCGGGCTGCAAAATGTGATCGGGATGCACCATTTGTGCTGTGTTATCAAAGCTCTCGATCTTGCCGGAAATCACGCGGCGCGCGCCCATAGGCAATTGCTTTTCCAGCCAATCGCCGCGCGCATGGAAGAAGACGAGGCTGAATTCCACCTCCGCATCTGCCACCAGAACCCGCGAGGGCGCGCCGCGTTTGCGGGCCGGATGATGCGCGATCACCTCGACCTCGACCGTCACAATCGCGGGGGCCATCACCTCTTTGATCGTGGCGACGGGGCGGCGATCCACCACCCCATGCGGGAGCGTCAGGATCAGATCGCGCGGCCGCTCGACCCCGATCTGCCCGAGCAGCTGCGCAGTTTTCGCGCCGATTCCAGCCAGCGCATCAATCTGCGCGAACAGCGGGAACAGGATCTGTGGACGGCCCGTCATGCGCCCTCAATCATCGCCAGCCACGCATCCTCGTCGATCACGCGAATCCCCAGATCAGCGGCTTTTGTCGCCTTCGATCCGGCCCCCGGCCCCGCGATCAGAATATCGGTTTTGGCCGAGACAGAGCCGGACACTTTCGCCCCCAGCGCCTCCGCCCGCGATTTCGCCTCCGCACGGGACATCTTCTCCAGCGTTCCGGTGAACACAACCGTCAGCCCCTCCACGGGGCTGCCCGTGGCCACACGGCGGACAGCGGGCTGCACATCCAGTTCCGCGATCAGCCGATCAATCGAGGCGCGCTCGTTCTCCTGATGGAAGGCGGTGATGGCGGAGGTCGCAAGGACCGCGCCCACGCCATCCACCGCGAGAAGATCCTCCCAGCCCGCGCCCGTGCCGATCTGCGCATGGGTCATTGCCGATTCAAACGCCGCCCATGTGCCGTAATGATGGGCAAGAAGGCTCGCCCCCGCCTCACCGACATGGCGCAGACCGAGCGCGAAAATCACCCGCGCGAGCGAGATCTTGCGGCGCTCGTCAATCGCTGCAAACAGGTTTTCGGCGGATTTCGGCCCCCAGCCCTCGCGGTTTTTGAGCTGTTGTAGGCCGGAGCCATAGCGCGCTTGCAGGGTGAAAATATCCGCAGGTTCGCGGATCCAGCCATCCTTATAGAAAGTCTCGACCTGCTTCGCGCCCAGCCCTTCGATATCAAACGCCCCGCGCGAGACGAAATGTTTCAGCTTTTCAACAGCCTGCGCAGGGCAGATCAACCCGCCCGAGCAACGCCGCACGGCGTCGCCCTCTTCGCGGATCGCATCTGATCCGCATTCGGGGCAGGTCACGGGGAACACATAGGGCACGCTCGCTGGGGCGCGCTTGGTCAGATCGACATCCTTGATCTTCGGAATCACATCCCCCGCGCGGTAGACCTGCACCCAATCGCCCTCGCGGATATCGCGGCCCTCGCGGATCAAGGCGCCCTTGGAATCGCGACCGAGGATATAATCCTCATTGTGCAGCGTGGCGTTGGAGACAACCACCCCGCCCACCGTCACCGGCACCAGCCGCGCAACAGGGCTGAGCGCGCCCGTGCGGCCCACCTGAATCTCGATCTTCTCCAGCCGCGTCCAGGCCAGCTCTGCGGGGAATTTATGCGCAATCGCCCAGCGTGGCGTGGTGGACCGGAACCCGAGGCGCTTTTGCAGCGCCAGATCGTTGACCTTATACACCACCCCGTCGATATCGTAGCCCAGTGCCGCGCGCTGTTGCTCGATACTGCGGTAATGGGCGATCAGCTCTTCCGGAGTATTACAGATTTTGGTCAGCGGGTTTGTGGTGAAGCCAAGCTCCGCCAGCCGCTCAATCGCGCCAAATTGCGTGTCAGACAGTGGCTCGGAAAGCGCGCCCCAAGCGTAGGCAAAGAATTTGAGCGGGCGCGCGGCGGTGATGCTGGCATCCAATTGGCGCAACGAGCCGGCGGCGGCATTGCGCGGATTGGCGAAAAGTTTATCGCCCTTTTCAAGCTGACGCGCGTTGAGGGCGGCGAAATCGGCGTGGCTCATATAGACCTCGCCGCGCACCTCCAGCACCTCCGGCGCGCCGGAAATTTGCTGCGGAATATCGGCGATGGTGCGGGCATTTTCGGTGACATTCTCGCCCGTCTCGCCGTCGCCGCGCGTCGCGGCATGGATCAGCTTTCCCTGTTCGTAGCGCAGCGAGAGCGACAGCCCGTCAATTTTAGGCTCCGCCGTATGAGCCAGCGCCGCCGCCCCATCCAAACCGAGGTAAGACCGGATTCGACCATCAAACTCGGACACATCCTCGTCCTCGAACGCATTCCCGAGGCTGAGCATTCTGATCTCATGGGTGATCTTGCCGAATCCTTCGGCCAATGCGCCCCCGACCTTCTGCGTCGGGCTCTGATCGGATGCCAACTCAGGGAAAGCGGCTTCCAACGCCAGCAGGCGGCGCTTCAGCCGATCATACTCGGCATCCGAGATCTCCGGCGCGTCCTGCCGATGGTAAGCATCATTGGCCTTCTCAATCGCATCCGTCAGCGACCGAACCTCAATCTTTGCCGCCTCGGCAGTCAAACCCGTGGCAGGATCCGTCATTTTGGTCTCGTCCGTCATTCTGCCCCCCGTTCGCGCGCCCCAAACAGATAGGCGGGCGCAGCGGCGAGGTCCAGTGTCAGCGTGGCGAAGATCCGCGATGCGCCCCCTTATGCGCCGATGGCGATCCGGCTTTGCATTTGACTGGGCTCTGGATCGCGCAGCACATAGCCACGGCCCCAAACCGTCTCGATATAATTATCTCCATCCGTCACCTCGGAGAGTTTTTTCCTCAGTTTACAGATGAAGACATCGATGATTTTCAACTCCGGCTCATCCATCCCGCCGTAGAGGTGATTGAGGAACATCTCTTTGGTCAATGTGGTGCCCTTGCGCAGCGAGAGCAATTCCAGCATCTGATATTCCTTGCCCGTCAGATGCACCGATTTCCCCTCGGCCTCGACCGTTTTCGCATCAAGATTCACCGCGATTTTTCCTGTGCGAATAATCGATTGCGCATGACCTTTCGAGCGCCGGATAATCGCATGGATCCGCGCGACGAGCTCTTCGCGGTGGAAGGGCTTGGTCATATAATCATCGGCGCCAAATCCGAAGCCTTTGATTTTATTCTCGGTATCATCCGCACCGGTCAAAATGAGGATCGGCGTCTCGACTTTCGCAAGCCGAAGCTGGCGCAGAACCTCATGGCCGTTCATATCCGGCAGGTTTAAATCCAGTAAAATAAGATCGTAATCATAGAGTTTCGCGAGATCGATTCCCTCTTCGCCAAGATCCGTGCAATACACATTCAAATTCGCGTGGCTCAGCATCAATTCGATACTGCGCGACGTTGTAGGATCATCCTCAACCAACAAAATCCGCATAGTGAGTTCTCCGCATTAATCCCTCGATCATGAATAACTTTGACCGCAATTGGTTAACTAGAGATTACTCTGGCAAGATTTATTAAGATTACAACTTAAAGTTGTCTATATTTTTGGATCGCAGTGACTTTCAAACCACCTTCACCATGTTTTGCAATGGCTTGGGTCCATAATCCAAACTCCTCTTCCGAGAGATCATAGCGTTCCAGAACCTCCGCAACCGGCAAGAGCCCGTAGGCCACAGCCTTGACGATGATGGCTTTGCGGCTCGCCACCCAGCGCCGCGTTTCCTTCGGCGGGAGATCCGCGCGTGTTAAAACCGTGCCATCCGGCAGGGTTACAGATCGCGGCCCGTCCACTTTCTTCAGATACATTGTCGCACCCCTTCGCAGTTCACGCCGCCACCTTGCACCATTCGCCTTAACGTCGGGTGAAGCGTCGCGCTGCGATGCGGGGTTGAGATACGCAGCATTTTCCCTATATTCCGCAGGCTGCACCCCGTGCCCGTGAAAGCCCGCACCCCCTCCCAGTGAAACAGGCCCGTTATGACCCTCTCTCCCGCCCGCAATTCCTTGGGCTTCGCCAAACCGCCCGCCGAGACCCGCGTTGTTGTCGCGATGTCGGGCGGGGTCGATAGCTCCGTCGTCGCCGCCATGTTGAAAGAAGAGGGCTATGATGTCGTCGGCGTCACGCTCCAGCTATACGATCACGGCGCGGCGCTGGCCAAGAAGGGCGCGTGCTGCGCGGGGCAAGACATCCATGATGCGCGGCGCGTGGCCGAGGCGATGGGCTTCCCGCATTACGTGCTGGATTACGAGAACACCTTCCGCGAAGCGGTGATCGACGAATTCGCCGATGCCTATCTCGCGGGCGCTACCCCCGTGCCCTGCATTCGCTGCAATGAGCGGGTGAAGTTCAAGGATCTGTTGGAGACCGCCAAGGATCTCGATGCCGATTGCATGGCGACGGGCCATTACATTCAGCGCATGGATGGGCCCGCCAAGGCCGAACTGCACGCCGCCGCTGATGGCAATCGCGATCAGAGCTATTTCCTGTTCTCGACCAAGCAAGAGCAACTCGACTTCCTGCGCTTCCCGCTGGGACACCTGCCCTCCAAGGCGGAAACCCGTGCGCTGGCGGCGAAATACGGGCTGGCCGTCGCGGATAAGCCCGATAGCCAGGACATCTGCTTCGTTCCCAATGGAAATTACGCGGCGGTGATCGAGAAACTCCGCCCCGGCGCGGCGGATCCGGGCGAGATTGTCGATATGGAGGGCACCGTTCTGGGCGAACATCGCGGCGTGATCCATTACACCATCGGCCAACGCCGTGGCCTTGGCATCGGCGGCTTGGGCGATCCGCTCTATGTGGTCAAACTTGATCCCGAAACCAAACGCGTGATCGTCGGCCCGAAAGAGGCGCTCTCGACCCGCACGATCCCTCTGCGCGAGATCAACTGGCTGGGGGATGCGCCCCTGATGAGCCAAGCGGAATGGCATGTGAATGTCCGCGTCCGCTCGACCCGCCCACCGCGCCCCGCGATCATCCGACCGATCTCGGAGACCGAAGCGATGGTCGAACTTCTCACCCCGGAGGAAGGCGTCGCTCCCGGTCAGGCCTGCGTGTTCTACGATGCGGACAGCACTCGCATCTTCGGCGGCGGCTGGATCTGGAAGGGCAACTGAGGCGTTTTCGGTTGCGAAATATCCCACGGGGGTCTGGGGGGGGTGAAACCCCCGGCAATGGCGAGGGTCTGTGGGCTGTGAAACCCCGAGCTCTTTCTTGAAAGGGAGCGAGGGGCGCTGCCCCTCTTCGACGTCGTCGAATTCACCCCGGGATATTTAGCACAACCAGAAGCGCAAAGCTTTTGAGCGCTTAAAGATGGGCAAGCACCGAGCGCGCCGCGCGCAGGCCGGGGGCCTCTAAGCCCTCGCCCAAGCGCTCCATCGTCAACTCCATCGCGGCGCGTTGCTCTGCTTGCGTGGCGGGATCTTCCAAAAGCGCCAGCAGCGCGCGGGAGATTGCGGCGGGCTGACAATTCGCGCCGATAAACTCGGGGATCGCGCGGGTTTCTGACACCAGATTGACCAAGGTCACCGTGTCGATCTTCAGCATCCGGCCGATGATCATCCGCGAGAGCGGCGCCATATCATAGGCAATCACCATCGGCGTGCGATTGGCCGCCAGTTCCAGCGAGACCGTTCCTGAGGCTGCCAGCGCAACATCGGCGGCGGCGAAAGCGGCGGATTTATCGGCGCTGTCCTCCACCACGATGGGGGCCACGGGCCAACGCGCCGTCATCGCGCGCACCATCGGCGCCACGCCGCGCACGGTTGGCACCACCACCCGCAGCCCCGGTTCACGGTCGCGCAGCCGCATCAGCGCCTCATCGAACCGCCCCGCCAGCCGCTTCACCTCGCCCAAGCGCGAGCCGGGAAGGCAGAGTGCGAGCGGTTGATCCGGCCCGATCATGTGGGTCTCGCGGAAGGCAGCGGCCTCATCATAGGTGGCACGCGGCTCGGCCACGACCGGATGGCCAACGAAATCACAGCTCATCCCTGCCGCTTCCATATAGGGCGGCTCGAACGGCAAGAGCGCAAGCACATGATCAATATGGCGCGCCATTTTCTCTGCTCGTTTGGGACGCCATGCCCAGACCGAGGGGGCAACGTAGTGGATCGTGCGCAGCTTGGGCATCGCCACCCGCGCCAGCCCTGCCACCCGCAAGCAAAAATCGGGGCTGTCGATGGTGATCAGCGCGGCGGGATTGACCCGCGCGATCTGATCCGCCGTCTCACGGATACGGGCCTTGAGCGCGCGGTATTTCGGCAGCACCTCCCAGATCCCCATGATCGATAGCTCTTCCATCGGGAACTGGCTTTGCAGGCCTTCGGCTTCCATCAAAGGCCCGCCGATCCCGTGAAACTCCACCTCGGGCTGCAGGGTTTTCAGCCCTGCCATCAGCGCCGCGCCGAGCTTATCGCCCGATGGCTCGCCCGCGATGATGAAAACCTTCATGCGCGCGGATCCGAGTTGGCATCCGCAGCCCGTGCCCAGAGGAACAGACCGGCCTCTTGCGCCGCTGCGACAACCGCCGCGCGGTCCAGGAGCATCACGCCGCCCGCTTGCCACGCAATCCCCGCCAGCCCTGCGGCGGCGGCATTCTTCACCGTCTCAATGCCAATTGCGGGCAGATCAATCCGCAGATCCTGCGCGGGCTTCGGGGCTTTGTAAAACACGCCCTTCGCGCCGTTTTTTAGCCCCGTATGGCTGGCCGCGAAGGCCAGCATCGCATCGGTTCCGGGCAAGGCCTCCACCGCGAGGCAAAGCCCGCCTGCCACCACCGCGCCCTGCCCGACATCTGCCGCGCCAAGGGCTGCCACAATCTGCGCGCCGCGCGCCGCGTCAGCGCGATCAGACTCGCTCACCGCACCGCAGAGCACGCCCTCGGACGGCACCAGATCGGGCGCGATCTCATGCGCGCCGATGACCTCCAGCTCCCATTCCTCAAAAATCTCGATCACTGCGCGAAGCGTCGCATCATCGCCCGCCTGCATCGCGCCGATCAGCCGGGGCACCAGCCCCGCCGTGGCGCGATCAAAAAGCGCAGGATCAAGGCGCGGGCGCTGGATCGCGCCTGCGAACACCACCTTGGTGATCCCGCGATCTTTGAGACTATCGAGAAACGGCACGAGGCGCTCGACGCGGAAGCTCTCCGCATCTGCAACATCCACCGCGAACCCATCCAGCCCGCAGACCAGCGCCCGCCCGTTGAGCGCCTTATGGACCAGACGCGGCAAAGCGCCCGTGCCAGCGATAATCGCGATATCGGGTGTTTGGCTGCTCATCATGCTATCCTTCATCTGTCCCCCTTGATGCCCACCTTTGGCGGCCAGATTATGGTCCTGATAGCGTCAGTGTCAGGCCAGTTACTTCGGCGTCAAGAACGAACGATCCGAGGGGCCGAGGATAAACTCCAGCACCTCTTTCGAGAGTTCGCCTTCCGCCCCTTCTTCCGAAAGTTTGCGCGCGGCTTCGCGGAAGTTGCCCTCCGACAGGCCCATATAGAGCTGGCGCAGCGCGTTGATCTCCGCGCGCGGCTCGCCGCGACGCTTGAGCCCCACGAGGTTCAGACCTTCCAGCGTCGCCCTTGGCCCCGCCACCAGCGCATGCGGGATCACATCCGCAGTGACCATCGACAGCGCGCCAATGATCGCGCCGCGCCCGATGCGCACCCATTGGTGGATCCCCGAAAGCCCGCCGACGATCACATCGTCTTCCAAGTGGCAATGGCCGGCGATGGCGACAGAATTCACGAGGATCACCCGATCCCCGATCTGCGCATCATGGGCGACATGGCACGACGCCATAAACAGCCCATCATCGCCGATCTTGGTGATGCCACCACCGCCTTCGGTGCCCGAATTCATCGTCACATATTCGCGGATCCGGTTGCGTTTGCCGATCACCAGCTTGGTATGCTCACCCTTGAATTTCAAATCCTGCGGGATCTGGCCGAGGGAGGCGAAGGGAAACACAACCGTGCCCTCGCCGATCTCGGTATCGCCCGCGATCACCACATGGGATTTCAGCTCGACGCCGCGCGCCAGCCGCACCTCGGGCCCGATATGGCAAAACGGCCCAATCCGGCAGTCCGGCCCGATCTGCGCGCCCTCTTCAATGACGCTGGAGGCGTGGATCTGGGCGGTCGGGTCAATCAGCGTGCCCATATCAGCCCTTCAGATCCATCATCGCGGTGAATTCCGCCGAGGCAGCGATCTCGTCGCCGACCTTCGCCACGCCCTCGAATTTCCAGATCTTACCGCCCGAGCGTTTCGCCGTGACATGCAGTTCCAGCGCATCGCCCGGAACCACCATCCGGCGGAATTTCGTCTTATCGATGCCCATGAAATAGGTCAGCAAATCCTTGCCGATAATATCCATCGAGATGCCCACAAGCACAGCCGAGGTCTGCGCCATGGCCTCGATGATCAACACCCCCGGCATCACCGGCTTGGAGGGGAAATGCCCCTCGAAATGCGGCTCGTTGCTGGTGACCATCTTGATGCCGACCGCCGTCTCATAGGGCACCACATCGCGCACTTTGTCGATCATCAAGAACGGGTAGCGATGCGGGATGATCTGTTTGATCAGCGCCAGATCGGCTTCGGTATGGGGCGCGGATTGCGGTCTCTCGGACATCTCGGTTCCTTCACTCATACGCCCGAGGGCGAAAAAATCTGTGCCCTGCGGCAGGTTGCTCTGATCGGCGCACGGCGCTTGAATGCCTGTGGCGTCGGGGCCGGATATGAGGGCGGCCCATCAAAGCGCTAACGCCTTGCTAACAATGCCTGCCCCCCTTGGCAAGCACAGGCGCGAGCGCTGGCGCGCATGGGGCTGCGCGCACGGGGCAGAAACCTGCTGAAAAGACGAAAAACTGCGCCGTGACTGGGCAGCATTTCTGCCTGATTACGGTGCGGGTGAGGTTGGTTTCGCACGCGGCTTTGGCTCCGCCATTGGCGCGGGGGCCTCAGTCGGGCTGGCACCAGTCTCTTGCCCATCAGTGCCGGAGACGCCGTTTTGCGGCGTCTCGCTCGGGCCGACTTGATCCACTCCTTGCGCGGGCTCAGGGGGCGTGGCGGGCGCGGGAAGATCCTCCGCCGTGGCGGCAGGCGTATTGGCTTCCGGCAAGGTGGATTGACCATCGCCCAAAGCGGCATCGGCCCGCGCCACCATATCCTCCGTCACATCCACCGCGCCTGCGCCACGAATGATCGCGCGGCGGTCAATCACCACAACCGCCCCGCGCGCCTCGATCATCCCGTCCAACAGCTCAATCGCAGCGGTGATAAAGCGGCTTCGCTCGGAGTCCGCCTGCGCAGTTAGGCTGCGGGCTTTGGTTTCTTGCGCGCGGCGGATCCCAATGACGCGTTGATCAAACGCATCAGCTTCGGTTCGAAATGCCTCGGGGGCCATTTTCGCCCTGCGCTCTGTCAGGCTGCGCTCTTCTTCCACCAAACCATCGGCGATCCGCGAATTCTCGCGGTTCAGCGCGCTTGAGGCGACCTCAAGCTCAGCGGACACCCGCCTCCCCCAAGCCGACTGCGTATAAAGTTCCTCCCAATCGAGGGTCAGTATCGGGCTGGGGACTTCGATGACCTGCCGCGTTGGCGATTGCCCCGTTGATTGCGCTTGCGCAAAGACAGGACAGATCAACGCAGATATCGCCACAGGGAGAGCAAGCGCAAGGCCGCGCATAACGCCGCCTTGCCATTGAAAATCCGCTGCTCCTGCGCGCCGCGCCACCCGATTAGAACTTTGTCGAGACGGTCAGATCGAAGTTACGCTCTTTGTCGTAATCTTCCTTCATCAACGCCTTCGAGAAGTTCAGCCGCAGCGGGCCGACAGGGGTTGTCCAGTAGATCGAGAAGCCGACCGAGGAGCGCCAGATCAGGCTATCGTCGACCTCTGCGCCGCCGACACCTGCCGTGTCATCCAGGCCCCAGACCGAGCCGATATCCATGAACAGACCGCCAGTGACACCGTATTCTTCCGGCAGACCAATCGGGAATTGCGCATCCATTTTGGCGGAGATGAAGTAATTCCCGCCCAGACCATCTTGCACGGTCGCGCCCAAGTCGCGCGGGCCATAGCCCCAGGCCTCAAAGCCACGGATCAGGCCATTGCCCGAGAACCGATCCAACAGGCGCGAACGGCCATCGTTGAGCATCGTCACCGCACCACCTTGCAACTGGCCGGTCAGCGTCACCTCTTCCTGCATCACCTTGGTCTGGCCGATCACTTCAGCTTTCGTCACGATCGACTCAATATCGCCGCCCAAGCCATTGAAATCCTGGCCGAAGCTGAATTTGAAGTTGGTATTGGGATCAAGCGCATTGACGCGGGTATCGTACGAATAGGTGTAGCCAACGCCGGAGGTGAGCTGCGAGCCGACGGCCTCGTCCCGCTCAAGAATGGGTGACGAACCGGTGTAGATCCCATCGCTATCTTCCGGCTCGTCCGTCGGATCAACGCCATTGTCATCCGTCCCGACATTGAACATCTTATCGCTCTTGAGCGTGTAGCGCAGCGAAAGCCGGCCTTGCTCGGAGATCGGGAAGGTCAGCGAGGGCGAGATCGAGGTGACGCGCGTCTGGTAATACGCGTTGGAGTTATCGGTTTTCGAGTTTTGCAGCGTGATCCCGAATTGCAGATCGCGCCCGAAGAGATACGGTTCCACAAAGGTGATCGAGTTGTTCTGCTCATCCCCCGCAGTCGCGATCGATACCGCCATCCGCTGTCCGCGCCCGAGGAAGTTATCCTCGGCCAGCGACAGGTTCACCCCGACGCCCTGATCCGCGCCATAGCTTGCGCCGATCCCGAACGAGCCCGTGGGCTGTTCTTCGACATTCACATCGACCACGACCTGATCGGGGTTATTGCCGCGTTTCGTCTGCACATCCGCATTCGCGAAATAGCCCAAGGCGCGCACCCGCTCCGCCGCATTGCGGATTTCGCGCGGGTTGAACGGATCGCCCTCGACGGTTTTGAACTGGCGCCGGATCACGCGGTCCAGCGTTGTCGTGTTGCCCTCGATATCAATGCGCTCGACAAAGACCTTCGGCCCGCGTGTCAGAACGAATTGCACATCCAGCGTCAGATCGCGCTCATTGCGCACGACGCGGGGCTCGACGGCGATGAAGTTCAACCCTTGCTTGAGGGCCACGCCCTCCATCCGCGTGATCACATTATCCACCGCGGTGGGCGAATAGGTCACGCCGGAGCGGATTTTAATCTGCTTTTCATATTCCGCAGGATCGACGCCCTCAACTTCCGAGATCACAGAGACATCACCAAATTTGAAGCTCTGCCCCTCTTCAATATTGAAGGTGACGAAGAACGCATCGCGCTCACGGGTATAGTCGGAGGAGATCCCCTTGACCTTCACATCGACATAGCCGCGCGAGCGGTAGAAATCTGTGAGCAACTGGGTGTCATACTCCAGCCGCTCGGGCACCAGCGTATCGCGCTGAACGAGCGCACGGAAGAACCCAGCCTGTTTGGTGTTGAGCACATTGCGCAGGCGGCGATCCGAATAGGCGCGGTTGCCCGTGAACGACAGACGCTCGATCTCGGTGACTTTGCCCTCGGTGATCTCGAATGCCACATCGACGCGGTTGCCCTCGCGGCGGATGACTTTCGGCGTCACGGTCGCGGCCATCCGGCCAATATCCGAATAGCCCTTCGTGATCAGCGCTGCATCGGCCTCAACCGCCGCAGGCGAATAGATCTTGCGCGATTGCGTTTTGATCAACCCTTGAAGGATTTCATCCTTGATCCGGTCATTGCCCTCGAAGGCGACAACGTTCACGGTCGGGAATTCCTGCACCGCGATGACAAGCTTGCCCCCCTGCGGTTTCAGCTCGACCTTCTCGAAAAGACCCGATCCTTGCAGGCGCTGATAGGCGTCGTTCAACTCGCCCGCCGTGACAGCCTCGCCCCGTCCGATTCCGGCGTAGGTCAGGATGGTGCGCGGCTCGATCCGCTGGTTGCCCTCGATGGCGACCTGATCAAAGCGATAGCTCTGGGCTTGCGCGATCTGTGGCGAGACAAGATAAGTTGTTGCCGCAAGGGCGAAAATAGCACCGCTCTGAACCATGCGAGAAGCACGTGCCCCTTTGCCGTTATCGCGTTTTGCAAAGACCGTCATGTTCCGCTCCCGAGCCGATGTCATCCCCAGCGCGTTCCCGCGTTTTTGGGTTTGAATTGTGACTACAAGCAAAGCGATTAGATGTCAAAAGCGTGAGGGGCAAAAAGCCGCCGCACGCTCCGTTTTATTGGCATATGTTGTGTAAAAAACGCGGCGGGATACTTGTTCTCACCCATTCGAGGCCGGATCTCGCCTCCGTGCGCTCAGAGTTGGTAGCTATTTTGCTGCAACGGTCGCCACAGGTCGAAAAGCTCCGCTCCGATCATCGCCGCGCCCACAAGCGAGACCACAAGCGCGATCGGCAGCATGAACCGATCTGCCGCCACATGCAGCATCAACGACATCCCACGATAGCCTTCAGAAATCAGCTCCATAGCCGCAACTCCACCTAGATCCGTGCCCGTTCTAGCAAGGGATCTGGGCACAATTATGGCGCGGATGGCTGCGGTGGCCCGTCATAAAAACGGGGCCGCCCTTCGGCAGCCCCGCGCGTCTCTCATTGGTAGGTCTGGCCGATCAAGGGCAGAAAATATCGTTCGACAGGCCGAACAGCATCAGCGACAGGATCAGCACCAGCCCGATCCCCATCATCAAACCATAGATGCGATCCGAGGGCGGTTTGCCGACAATCGCCTCATAGGCGTGGAAGATCAAATGCCCACCATCGAGCACCGGAATCGGCAGCAGGTTCAAGAACCCCACCGCCGTGGACAGCGCTGCGATGAACCAGATGAAATTCTCGAAGCCCGAGGAGGCCGCCACGGCGGAGCTTTCCGCAATGCCGATCGCGCCGCGCAGGTTGCAGCTATCAATCTCGCCCACAATCATCGCGCGAAGCTGTGTCACCGAACCGGTGATGATTGCGCCGACCTGCCCCACGCCTTTGCTCACCGCTTCCCAAACCGTTGTCGGCCGCGTTGCAGGCTCGAACACGAAGCCGCCCGTCGCGCCGATGAGCCAGCGCGTCTCAAATCCGCCCTCTGCCTTTGGCAGATCGGTGCGCTTGGGTTGCAGCGTCACATCGAATTCCGAGGCCGCGGTATTGCCTGCCGCCGGACGCCAGACTTTCAGCGCAATCGGCGCGCCTTCAGAGGCCTTCACCGCGGTTTGCAACTGGGTGAAGCTGTAAATTGTCTCCGCATCCGCGCGGATCACCACATCCCCGATTTTCAGCCCCGCATCGACCACCGCCGAAGACGGGGCCACGCCCGCAAACCGCGCGGGGAACAGATGCGGGCCTTTGACTGCGATCTCTTTGCCATCTCGGCGCACCACCATATCGACCACGCCGCGATCGGGCAGCGCCTCAATCGCCAAGCGCAACCCATCCCAATCCGGTGTCGCGACGCCGCCCGCAGAGAGGATCTCATCGCCCGCGCGCAGCTCCACCGCGCCGGAAGGCACGGCCTCGATCTTGCCCACCACCGGCGCATCGGTGGCGGTGCCGACAAACAGCATCACCCCTGCGAACAAGGCCGTGGAGAGGATGAAGTTGAACACCGGCCCCGCCGCGACCGTCGCCGCCCGCGCCCAGAGCGGCGCGCCGTGCATCGTCTCGCGTTTTTCGCCTTCGGTCAGCTCGGCCATTTGGCTCTCGTCTGCGCCCGCAGAGGCCGCATTCGCATCGCCTTTAAACTTCACATAGCCGCCCAACGGGATCAGCGAGAGCTGCCAGCGCGTGCCATGTTTATCGACCTTGGAAAACAACCGTGGCCCAAAGCCGAGCGAGAACACATCCGCCTTGATCCCCGACCAGCGGCCCACGATGTAATGGCCGTATTCATGCACCGCGACGATGATCGACAGCGCCACGACAAAGGCGCCAACAGTGTAGAGAAGATTGCCGAAATCGGGGAGAAACTCGTTCAAATCCATATCCTTATGGTCATTTTGTCACGCCTGCCCTGCGGCAAAAAGAGATCCGTCTCAGCGCGCCCAAAGCGCTGCCAAGGCACGCGCCTCGCGGTCTGTCTGCATCACGTTATCAAGGTTCAGCGCGATATTTCCAAGCCCCTGCCGCGTTGACATCTCGGTGAGCACATCCTCCACCAGCCGCGCCATCTCCATAAAGCCGATCTCACGGCCAATGAACCGATCCAGCGCGGCCTCTTTGGCGGCATTGAACGCCGCCCCCGCCGTGCCGCCCAGAGCCATCACCTCGCGCGCGATGCGCAGCGCGGGGAAGCGGATCTCGTCGGGCGCGCTGAAGGTCAGCCGCCCCAAAGCCGCCAGATCCAACCGCGCGACAGGCAATGCGCGCCGCGCGGGCCAGTTCAGCGCATAGCCAATCGCGTGGCGCATATCGGGCGCACCCAGATGCGCCATCAAGGCCCCGTCGTTGAAGCCAACAAGCGCATGGACCATGCTTTCGGGATGCACCAGCACTTCGATCATGTCAGGCGAGATACCGAAGAACTCTTTTGTCTCAATAACTTCCATTGCTTTGTTAAACATGGAAGCACTGTCGATCGTGATCCTTTGCCCCATATCCCAATTCGGATGGGTGGAGGCCTCGGCCACGCTTGCGCCCGCCAGACGCTCCAGCGGCCAATCGCGCAGCGCGCCGCCCGAGGCGGTAATGATGATCCGCTCAACGGCGGCCATTTCCTCACCCACAAGCGCTTGGAACACGGCCGAATGCTCGGAATCGACGGGCAAGATCGTCGCGCCATGTGCCCGCGCCTCGGCCATCAGCAACGGCCCCGCCGTCACGAGGCTTTCCTTATTCGCCAGCGCCAAAGTCTTGCCTTTGGAGAGCGCGTGGAACCCAGGTGCCAGGCCCGCCGCGCCGATGATCGCGCTCATCACCCAATCGGCGTCGCGATCCGCCGCCTCAATGAGCGCCGCAGCCCCCGCCGTCGCCTCAACCCCCGTGCCCGCCAGCGCCGCGCGCAGATCGGGCAGGCAGTCATCAAAGGCAGTGACAGCAACTTCGGCCTTGAGCGCAATCGCCTGCTCCGCCAGCCGCGCAACATTGCGCCCGCCGGAAAGTGCGACCACGTCGAACTCCTCAGGACGCCGCGCGATCAGATCAAAGGTGCTTTCCCCGATCGAGCCGGTGGCGCCGAAAACCGATATTTTACGCATGGTTAGCCCGCCACTGTCGGCAGAGGA
Source organism: Paracoccaceae bacterium (assembly GCA_048262715.1). Lineage (GTDB taxonomy): Bacteria > Pseudomonadota > Alphaproteobacteria > Rhodobacterales > Rhodobacteraceae > Albirhodobacter. The sequence goes on along the minus strand of JBLXEV010000002.1, from coordinate 221,658 downwards.
AGCGGCAGCGGGAAGATCATCGACAGCAGCATCAAGAGCACAATCGCGCCCACCAGCGCATCGAACCGATCCAGCACGCCACCATGGCCCGGGATCAAATTCGAGCTGTCCTTGATCCCCGCGCGGCGTTTCAGCCAGCTCTCAAGAATATCCCCCAACTGCCCCGCGAAGGCGATCACGACGGAGAGCAGCGCCAGCCCAAAGCCGCCAAAGGCAAAGCCCCAGATCGCCGCGCAGATCCAGCCCGCCGCCGTGCCGGACCATGTTTTCTTTGGGGAAATCGCTGGCCAGAACTTCGGTCCGCCGATCATCCGCCCTGCGAAATAGCCGCCGATATCGGAGAGGATCACCACGCCGACAAGCCAGATCACCGCTTCGATCCCGACATTGATCCGCAAGCTCACGAGGCCAAAGCCCGTCAGCATCACCATCACCGAATAGAGGCCGAAAATCCCGCGTGCACCGCTGGAGACCAGCGCCATTCCCAGCGCCGCAGGCACGAAAATCGCCAGCAAGGTCGGTGGCAGCATCACGAAGACCATCGCCACCGCGGCAACCGCCGCCACCGCTCCCATGATCCGCGCGCGGATCTCTGCCACGCCGCAGAGCCGTGCCAGCTCCCAGATCATCAAGCCGCTGACCACAACCGCGAGCGCTTTAATCGCTGCCCCGCCCGCGTAGATCGCGCCGAAACCAATCGCGATCATCGCTACAGCAGACAGGCTGCGCGCGCGCAGATCGGACCAGTCACGCGCCATCAGACACCTCCAAATCGACGCTCGCGCCCGCCGAAGCCATCGAGGATCTCGGCCAGCTTCTCGGGCGTGAAATCAGGCCAGAGCGTCGGGGTAAATTCATATTCCGCATAGGCGGCTTGCCACGGCAGGAAGTTCGACGTGCGGCTCTCGCCCGAGGTGCGGATTACCAGATCGGGATCGGGCAGGCCCGCGGTATCCAGATGCGCCTCAACCGCCTCGGCATCAATCGCCTCGGCGGCAATCTCCCCCGCCGCGACCTTCAGCGCGAGCGCCTTGGCGGCGCGGGTGATCTCATCCCGCCCGCCGTAATTGATCGCCACGGTGAAGTTGATCCGCGAATTCTGAGCCGTGCGCTCCTCGATGCCATCCATCAGTTTGCGCAGCTTGGCATCAAGCTTGCTGCGATCCCCGATAAAGCGCATCCGCACCCCGTCTTTCGACAAAGTGCCCGCCTCTTTCTCGATATAACGCGCGAAAATCCGCATCAAACCAATGACTTCTTCGGTCGAGCGTTTCCAGTTCTCGGTCGAGAATGCATAGACGGTGACCCATTTCACCCCCATATCGGGGCAGGCTTGGACGAGTTTTTTCACCCGTTCCGCGCCTTTGCGATGGCCGACCAGCCGCGGCCAGCCACGCTCCACCGCCCAGCGGCCATTGCCATCCATGATGAAGGCGACATGGTTGACGCCGTAATCGTGATGGGTCGCACAGCCCGACGGCTGCTCTGCTGATCCCAAGGCGGGATCGTCCTGAGCAGCGGCGGTGCTTGCCGGAACGGATGTACCAAAAAGGGCCATGATAAGCGCAGATCGTTAGACCTGCATGATCTCCGCTTGCTTGCCTTCCAACTGCTTGTCGATCAGGCCGATGTGTTTCTTGGTCAGATCTTCGACCTCGGATTCCCACAGCTTGGCATCATCTTCCGACATGCCCGCCGCTTTCGCCTTCTTGATCTTATCCATCCCGTCGCGGCGCACGTTGCGCACGGCAACACGGCCATGTTCGGCATATTGCGCGGCGACTTTGGTCAGCTCGCGGCGGCGCTCCTCATTGAGCTCTGGGATCGGCAGCATGATGATCGTGCCATTGGTCTGCGGGTTGATCCCGAGGCCCGATTCGCGCAGCGCTTTCTCGACCTTGCCGACCAGCCCTTTATCCCACACGTTGACCGTCACCATCCGCGGCTCCGGCACGTTCACCGTCCCGACTTGGTTGATCGGCGTCATCGAGCCGTAAGCATCCACCATCACCGGCTCAACCATCGACGCAGATGCACGGCCCGTGCGCAGCGAGGCGAATTCGTTCTTAATCGCAGACATCGCGCCTTCCATCCGGCGTTCGAGGTCATCAATATCAATTTCAAGGTCGTCCGACATGTTAGCTTCCGTTCGAATTGCGGCCTGTTTTCCCGGTTTTAGCGGGGAAACGCGGCAAAAGATAGCAGTGAGAGTGGAGGAAAATGCGCAATAAGCGCCACTTCGCCAAACTGACGGCGCAAGGAGGAGGGCGGCATTTGCGCGCGCCTCCCTGCATCTGGGTCAGTCTCCGACGCGGGTATAGGTGCCCTCGCCCGCGAGGATCCCGCGGAACCCGCCCGGCTCGTCGAGCGAGAAAACGATGATCGGCAGATTGTTGTCGCGCGCCAGTGCAATCGCGGAAGCATCCATCACGCCCAGATGCTTGGCCAGCACCTCATCATAGCTGACAGTGTCGTAACGCTTTGCATCAGCGTGTTTTTTCGGATCTTTATCATAGACACCATCGACTTTGGTGCCCTTGAAGATCGCCTGACAGGACATCTCATTGGCGCGCAGCGTTGCTGCCGTGTCAGTGGTGAAATACGGGTTGCCCGTGCCCGCCGCAAAGATACACACGCGCTTTTTCTCAAGGTGGCGCACGGCGCGGCGGCGGATGTAGGGCTCGCAGACCTGATCCATCGGGATTGCCGAGATCACGCGGGTGTGGATGCCCTCTGCCTCCAAAGCCGCCTGCATCCCCAGCGCGTTCATCACGGTGGCGAGCATCCCCATATAATCGGCGGTGGTGCGCTCCATCCCTTGGGCCGAGCCCGCCAGACCGCGGAAGATATTGCCGCCGCCGATCACCATGCAGATCTCGACGCCCATATCATGGACCGTTTTCACTTCACGGGCGATCCGCGCAACGGTGGGCGGATGCAGGCCAAAGCCTTGATCCCCCATCAGCGCCTCGCCCGAAATTTTCAACAAGACCCGCTTATAGGTCACTTTCGGGGTGTCGATTTCAGCGCTCATGTTCCACCGTTCGGTTTATTGGCTTCAGGATGTTGGTTTCCCGCGCAAAATGTCGGAAAAGGGAGGCAGGTTCAACCTCGGCGTTTCGTCCTTTTTGCAGCAATTTGCAACCAATGGCGGAACCGTGCCGAAAGCCGCCCCGAAATACACATGAAAGACGCCGCGTAACCCATGGAACTTCCTTCTGAAATTGAATCCACGCGCCCGATCTTGATTGCTGGTCCAACTGCCAGCGGCAAATCCGCGCTGGCGCTGGCTACGGCGGAGCGTTTTGGCGGTGTGGTGGTCAATGCCGATGCGTTGCAGGTCTGGTCGTGTTGGCGGGTGCTCTCGGCTCGCCCCTCCGAGGCGGAAGAGGCCCGTGCTCCGCATCTCCTCTACGGGCACAAACAGATCGGCGAGAGCTATTCCGTTGGCCATTGGCTGCGCGAGATCGCCCCGATTTTGGCGGCCCATCGCGAGGGCGGTCCGCGCCCGATCATCATCGGCGGGACGGGGCTTTATTTCACCGCGCTGACCAAGGGCCTCGCCGAGATCCCCGACACCCCGCCCGAGATCCGCGCCGAGGCCGATGCGCGGCTGCGGGCCGAGGGCCATGCGTTGATGCTGGCCGAACTTGACGCCGCCACCCGCGCGCGGGTCGATCCGCTCAATCCCGTGCGCGTGCAGCGCGCTTGGGAGGTGATGCGCACCACGGGGCTGGGCCTCGCCCATTGGCAAGATCAAACCCCGCCGCCGCTCCTGCCCGAGGCCGACTGCACCCCGCTCGTGCTGGATGCCGAGCGCGATTGGCTCGCCGCGCGGATTGATCGACGGTTCGATCTCATGCTGGCGGGCGGCGCGATTGACGAGGCGCGCGCGGTGCTGCCCGATTGGGACCCCTCCGCGCTCTGGGCAAAGGCGATTGGTGCGCCCGAATTGATCGCCTATCTGCGGGGAGACTGCGATTTGGAGGAGGCGCGCGCCCTCGCACAGGCGGCTTCCCGCCAATATGCGAAACGGCAACGCACATGGTTTCGCAGCCGGATGGGCCATTGGCACAAGATCTCGTGTTGCTGATCTCTCTCCCCTGCAATTTCAGCAACTTGCGCAAAAATCCTCTTCCCCGAAAGGGGATTTCGCGCGTATCGTGAGCTCTTTACGGGGCAGATCGGCCTCGTCCCCAGAGGCCGGAACGGGCTTGGTCCGTTTCGCGCGTGAGAGAGTTGAGCTGCGCATGACTGCCCATCCTATCGCCGTCCCCCCTCCCGCCACGATCGGCGCCCACTCTCGCGGAGCGCAAGCATGAAGCTCTTCAACGCGCCGCCGCTGCAAGATCTGCACGCCGCCCAAACACTGCCCCCAACCCTGCTGCCGCGCAGATCCGCCGCGCGCCCGCCTTCCGAGGCCCTGCTCTCCCTGCCCGAAGCCCCGCGCGCCTTGCGGATCGTGCCGATCCCACGGCTGATGGCAGGCAATCGCTGGCAGATGGAGGGGATGCGGGCGCAGCCTGAGGCGGTGCTTTTGTGGATCACCCGTGGCCAAGGCAGGCTCACCGTCGGCGGCACCACCCGCGGCTACGGCGCGCATAACGCGGTGTTCATCCCCGCAGGCGTCATGCATGCGCTCGATATTGGCGCGCAAACCCAAGGGGTTGCGGTGTTTTTTGGGCAAAATTCGGATGTCACCCTGCCGCATTCCATGCAGCACCTCCGGATCCGCGAGGCCACGCCGCAATCCGAAATTCTCGGTATCATTGAGCAGATCCAGCGCGAAATGGCCTCCGATAGGGTCGGGGCGGACCGCGCCGCGCGCCATCATATCGGCCTTCTGGGCGTCTGGCTGGAACGCCAAGTCGAGGCGGCGAGCTTTGAGGTCGCCAAACCCAATGCCGCCAAACGCCTCGCCGCGCGGTTCTCCGCGCTACTGGAGCGGGATTTCCGCTCTGGCCACGGGATCGCCGACTATGCCCAAGCGCTCGGCGTCACCCCGACCCACCTCACCCGCGCCTGCCGCGAGAGCTGCAGCCGATCCGCCTCGGACCTGTTGCAAGACCGCCGCCATTACGAATCCTGCCGCCTGTTGAGCGAAACCCAAGCGCCCGTCAAAGATATCGCCACCGCGCTAGGCTTCACCTCCGCCGCCTATTTCACCCGCAGCTTCCACCAGCGCACGGGCAAAACCCCGTCGGAGTTTCGCAAGCGGGCGTGATCCGCGCGGTGCAGCTTTTTTGGGGCTGCGCCCGCGAACTCTCCCTCAGATCGCGCAAAGATCGGACCGCGTGAGGAAGCGCTTCTCGCGGCCGTTGTCCAAGCTGAACATCCCCCCGCGCCCGACAACCACGTCGATGATCAGATCGGTATGTTTCCAGACCTCATACTGGCTGCCCGAGATATAAAACGGCATCCCGCCGATCTCGCCCAGCTTGACGTCATTCTCGCCGATTTTGAACCCATCCACCGGATAGCACATCGGTGAGGAGCCATCGCAGCACCCGCCCGATTGATGAAACATCACCGGCCCATGCTCGGCCACAATCTCCGCCAAAAGCGCCAGCGCTTCGGGCGTTGCACGCACTTTATCCTTCATCTCTCGCGCCTCCTGACCAAGAAAGACCGCCCCCGAAGGGACGGCCTGATGCTATCGGCAAGGCTTAGAAGAAGCCAAGCTTTGTCGGCGCGTAGCTGACCAGCATGTTTTTGGTTTGCTGGTAGTGATCGAGCATCATCTTGTGGTTCTCACGCCCGATCCCCGATTGCTTATAGCCGCCGAAGGCCGCGTGGGCCGGATAGGCGTGATAGCAATTGGTCCAGACGCGGCCCGCTTGGATCGCGCGGCCAAAGCGGTAGCAGGTGTTCGCATCGCGCGACCATACACCCGCGCCAAGACCGTAAAGCGTGTCATTGGCGATATCGAGCGCCTCGGCTTGATCCTTGAAGGTGGTCACCGAGACAACAGGCCCGAAGATCTCCTCTTGGAACACACGCATCTTGTTATGGCCTTTGAGAACCGTCGGGTTGATGAAATACCCGTTTGAGAGCTCGCCGCCCAGATCCGCCGCAGAGCCACCGATCAGCACCTCCGCGCCCTCTTTGCGACCGATGTCGAAATAGGACAGGATCTTCTCCTGCTGCTCGGAAGACGCCTGCGCCCCGATCATGGTGGCGGCATCCCGCGGATCGCCCTGCTTGATCGCGGCGACGCGTTTGAGGGCACGCTCCATGAACTCGTCATAGATATCCTCTTGGATCAGCGCGCGCGACGGGCAAGTGCAGACCTCGCCTTGGTTCAGCGCGAACATCACGAAGCCCTCGATCGCCTTATCGAAGAAATCATCATCCTCGCGGCAGACATCGGAGAAGAAGATGTTCGGCGATTTGCCGCCCAGCTCCAGCGTCACCGGGATCAGGTTTTCGGATGCATATTGCATGATCAGGCGGCCAGTCGTCGTCTCGCCGGTGAAGGCAATCTTCGCGATGCGCTTGGACGAGGCCAGCGGCTTGCCGGCTTCCAACCCGAATCCGTTGACGATATTGAGCACCCCCGGCGGCAGAAGGTCAGCGATCAACTCGGCCAGAACCATGATCGACGCAGGGGTTTGCTCGGCCGGTTTGAGCACCACGCAATTGCCCGCCGCCAGCGCCGGCGCGAGTTTCCACACCGCCATCAGCAGCGGGAAGTTCCACGGAATGATCTGGCCGACAACGCCCAAAGGTTCGTGGAAGTGATAGGCGACCGTGTCGTTATCAATCTGCGACATCGCGCCTTCCTGCGCGCGCAGGCAGCCCGCGAAATAGCGGAAGTGATCGACCGCGAGCGGCAGATCCGCCGCGCGGGTCTCGCGGATCGGCTTGCCGTTGTCCCAGCATTCGGCGACCGCGAGCAGCTCGAGATTCTCCTCGATCCGGTCCGCGATCCGGTGCAGCGCGAGCGCGCGCTCGGCTTGCGAGGCCTTGCCCCAAGCGTCTTTCGCGGCATGGGCGGCGTCGAGAGCTGCCTCAATATCGGAGGCGTCCGAGCGGGCGATCTCGCCGATGGCCGCGCCGGTGATCGGGGTGGTATTGGTGAAATAGCGGCCCGCATTGGGGGCGCGGAATTCGCCATTGATGAAATTGTCATAGCGCGCGCGGAACGGCGACACCATCACACCTTTGAATTCGGATGCCAGATCATTGGCCATAGTCATATCCTCCCGGTTGGTCCGCCCCCTCCTCTGGGCGCGGCATAAGGGAAGCCTGCCCTGCCAAACGCACTTCGCATATCCCCCCAGCGATGGCGAGCGCCGCGCCCTGTCTCACCTATGAGACAGGTGCAGATGCAGAAGGAAATGCTGCGACTGCGAAGAAAGGGGCGCTGCACGACCCAAAGAGGGGGCGCTGCCCCCGGCCCCGTTTGCCCTGCAAACGCGGCCTCCCCCGGGATATTTAGAGCAACCAGAAACGACTAGCCTCTGGTTGCCTTAAATATCCTGGGGGTGAATTTGCCGAAAGGCAAAGAGGGGGCAACGCCCCCTTCTGTCGCGTGGCAGCTACTCGGCCAGCCCGAGCGACTTGGCCTTGCGGTAAAACGTGGCGCGGGAAATGCCCAACTCGCGCGCGGCGGCGGAGACATTGCCGCCGGTGCGGGCCAGTGCCCGGCTCATCTCGGCGCGCAGCGCGGCGTCCAGCCCGTTGCCCGCGCCTGCTTCCAAGAGATCGGAAGCGGGCAGCCGTCCCATATTTGCGGCCTCGATCCCCAGATGCCGCCGCGCGGCGCGGGTGGCCCCCACGATCAGATCGTCGCGATCAATCGCCAGCAGCATCACGCCCTGCGGCGCACTCTCGCCTGCCCCCGTCGAAAGGATCCGCGCCCCCTCAAAGCTAGCGCGGAACAGATCCGCCTCGATCCTTTGCGCCGCATCCTGCACCGTCAGCGCGATCAGCCGCGCATAGCCCTCGGTCATATCTAGGCGCACGGAGGAGACATCGATCACCCCCGCCAACTCGCCCTCGGCCCCGAAAATCGGCGCGCCCATGCAGGTGAGGCCGGTGTTGGTGCTGCGGAAATGCTGATCGCGCCAGACGACTACGGGCCGTTGTTCGGCAAGGCAGGTGCCGATGCCATTGGTGCCCTCCGCCCCCTCGGACCAATCCGTGCCCGGTGCAAGATTGGCGCCGTGGAAATGATCCGCGTCGCCATCGCGCACGCGTTCCTCCAGCACCAACCCGCCCGCGTCCGAGAGCAAAACCGTGCAGCCCGCATCGCAGGCCGCGCGGGCCAAGCGATCCAGCACGGGGCTGGCGATTGAGAGCATCACGCCGGAGGCTTCGCGCCGCGCGCGGGCGGCGGCAGCGTCCAACCGCTCATGATCCGAGCGCATCGCCGGATCGATCTTGTGATGCAAAAGCGAGCGCCGCCACGAGGCTGCAAAGCCCGCGCGGCCCAAAGCATTGGCCGATCCGGCGATGGTGCGGACGGTTTCGGCGTGATCTCTGGCCGGATGGCGGGCGTCACTCATGACGAAAAGCCTCCCCTCTTTTCATCGCGGACGATGGCCGATCTTTAAGAGATGGAACCCACGCCGCTTGTCACAGAGTAGCGCATCTCGGCGCTTTGTCTATCGCTGCGCGCGGGCGCTGAGCACTGGGCCGCGCGAGAGGGCGCTTATCCTTGCGGTGACGCGCTGCAGGCTGGCGCATGAAAAAACCGCGCAGCCCCCCTCGGGATCTGCGCGGTTTTCATATCTGTCAGCGAGGTGAGGTTGCTTACGCCTCGTCGTCCTCTTCGGCGGTCTTTTTGCCACGGAAGCCCATTGCCACCACGAATTTCTCCGAGCTATCGGAGCGCGAGGCGGGCGGTTTCACATTGGCAACTTTGTCGAAATTCTTCTTGAGCACGCCCAGCAACTCCTGCTCCGCGCCGCCTGCCAGCACTTTGGCGACGAAGGTGCCGCCGACTTCCAGCACATCAAACGCAAAATAGGCTGCCGCTTCGCACAGCGTGATGATCCGCAAGTGGTCCGTCGCTTGGTGACCCGAGGAGGAGGCCGCCATATCGGACATCACCACATCCGCCTTGCCGCCGAGCCATGCCTTGACCTTATCATCCGCCCCCTCTTCCAAGAAATCGAGCTGATGCAGTTCCGCGCCCGCAATCGCCTCGACTTCTTGCAGATCGACGCCAAGGATCGTGCCGATTTTCTTGCCCCGTTTTTCGCCCAAAGCATTGATCCGCGCGACCGCGACCTGACACCAGCCACCGGGCGCACAGCCCAGATCGACGACCCGTGCGCCGGGCACGAGGAAGCGATATTTCTCGTCCAATTCCATGATCTTATAGGCCGCACGCCCGCGATAGCCCTCTTTATGGGCGCGCACGACATAGGGATCGTTGAGCTGACGTTCCAGCCAGAGGGTCGAGGACAGCTTCCGCCCTTTCGCCGATTTCACCCGCACCCGCAGATCGCGCTGACCACGGCCAGAGGTGTTTTTGCCGGTCGGAGCTGCCGCCGTGCCGGTTTTGCCTTCGGATTTGAACCGTGGCGAGGAGGGCACTTTCTCGGCGGGCGCCGTGCGCGGGCCGGATTGGCCGTTGCCAAGCCCTTTGCCGCGCGCAGGCTCGCGTTTGCGCTCAGGTTTCACGGCCGCTTTCACGGGGCGCTTGCCGGAGGGGCCTTTCGGGCCGCTGGGTGTTTTGGGAGGCTTGGTCATTGAATTAATCCGTCTTCGGTGAACACGCCATCGGCGGCCATCTGTGCATAAAGGAGCCCTTCGCGCAGGCCGCGATCCGCCACGGACATCTTATCCGTTGGCCAGACGCGCATCAACGCCTGAAGGATCGCCGCGCCCGACATGATGAGCGTGTGGCGGTCGCGCCCGATGCGCGGGTCATTCCGGCGCCCCTCGGGCCCGAGGGTGAGATAGGTGCGGATCACCGCGTCGATCTGGGTGGAGGACATCGTCAGCCCGTCCACCTTGGTGCGGTCGTAGCGTTTGAGGCCCAGATGGCAGGCGGCAACAGTTGTCACGGTGCCGGAGGTGCCAACAATCTGGAAGCCTTCGCGCGGCGATCCGGCGGTATAGGGCGAGAAATCGGCCAGCTTCTCCTCAAAGAACCATGACATCAGCGCGAACCGCGCCGCGTCATCATCCACATCGGAAAACTGATCTTTCAGCGTGGCGACGCCCAAGGGCACCGAAATCCAATCGACCACCCGCGCCGCGCGCGCCGAACCATCGGGCCGTGTGAACCCATCCGAGAGCCGCATGATCGCGCTGACGCGTTCCTCAGGGGCCACTTGCGAGACATCAATCCACACCAGTTCCGTGGAGCCACCACCGATATCGACCACCAAAAGCTGTTCGGTTTTCGCCTCGACCAGCGGCGCACAGGCGATAACCGCCAGCCGCGCCTCTTCCTCAGCGGCAATGATCTCCAGCGGCAGGCCCGTCTCGCGCCGCACAAGCCGCATGAAATCACGCGAGTTTTTCGCGCGACGGCAGGCCTCGGTTGCGACAAGCCGCATCCGTTTCACGCCATGTTCCTCGATCTTGCGGCGGCAAATCTGCAAGGCCTGAACCGTGCGCGAGATAGAAGCACGCGAAAGCCGGCCAGTGGCTTCCAAGCCTTGGCCGAGCTGGACAGCTTTCGAGAAGCTGTCGACCACATGAAACTGATTGCCCACCGGACGGGCAATCAACATGCGGCAACTATTGGTGCCAAGATCGAGCGCAGCATAAAGCTCGCCCGACTTAGCGGATTGGGTCGCGGTCGGCTCTACCGATTTTGGGAACGCGCCCGCAGACCTGGGACGCTTGGGCGCCATTGAACGCGCCCTCCATATGTCAAGTTATCCCCAACGTAGCGGTTGCACGGCGATGGTTCAAGGGAGGAAGCGCGCAGCCGCCTCCGCGTCACCGCACAGGAAAGCTGCCGCGCGGGCGTTCGCGGCGCTAAAGCGGCGAAAACGCAGATTTTCCGTCATGTAACGCTCGGATTTTTATTTTACGGCCCACGATATCGGCCCCTTCAAACGGGCTTTGCCCGCCCCCGCGCAACTGCTAGGAACCACCGGAATTCATTTCGTTTCACGAGCAGATTATGACAAGCTTTAAAGACATCTCCGCCGAACGCCTCGCCGCCCTGAATACGGGCGCAGAAGCGACCAATCTAACCGAATGCCTCGCCGTGGATTTTGCCGCGCTCTTGGCCGCCATCGCGCCTGATCTCGCGGCGCGCGCGTCAGAGATCGACGCGAGCGCGGGGATTTCGGTTCGGATGCGGCAGGCGGGCGAGATTTTGCGCGCGGCGGGCGCGGAGGCGATCGCACGGATGGCGGCGCATCCCTCGGATACCGCGCGCGGCTGGGCCGCCTTCGCGCGGGTGAGGGGGCAGGATCTGGACACCACCCTCACCGCCGCGCGCCCCTTCGCGGATGATCCGCATTTTGGCGTGCGCGAATGGGTTTGGATGGCGGCGCGCCCTGCCCTTGCCGCCGATTTGCCAGCCGCAATCACCGCACTCACCCCTTGGACGCAAGACCCCTCCGAGCGGATCCGCCGTTTTGCCACCGAGGCCACCCGCCCGCGTGGTGTCTGGTGCGCGCATATCGCCGCACTCAAAGACGCGCCGGAGCAAGCACTGCCGCTGCTCGATCCCCTGCATGCGGACCCTGCGCGATATGTGCAGGACTCGGTCGCAAACTGGCTCAATGATGCGGGCAAAACCCGCCCCGAGTTCACCCTCGCCACCACCGCGCGCTGGCAAGCGATGAGCGACAGCGCGGCCACGGCCTATATCGTCAAGCGCGCACGGCGGTCGCTCAAAGGGTAGCGTGGCCTTGGGATGGCGGGCCAAAGCGCCCGCCCGCCCCCTTCATAATCATCATGAGAAGGTTTCACCACCCCAAACCCCTTGGCCCAAACCCCTTGGGGCGTGGCCGCACCCTGCCCGTCTGCGCTATAGCAGTCACGCGAGGTGCCTCATCGCGGCGCAAGCCTCGGGCCAAGTCGCGGCGTAATTCCTCGCTCAATTGCTGGCTAGGTCGCGGGCGCGCTTTGACATGTCGAAAACCGTCATTGGCCGTGTCGCATCTGCGCGTAACACTTAAACGAGAGAAGGATTCGAACATGGCACAGATCACCATCGTCTTTTGGCGCGATATTCCGGCGCAAGTGATTGCAGGCGCTGGGCGGCGCGGCGTGAAACGGCCTCTGCCAGAGCGGTTCGAGCAGGCGATTGACCGCTGTGCGATGAAGATCGGCGCGAAAGATGCCGATGCCTATCTCGCTGAATGGCGCAAAGTCCCGATGGGCGAGCGCGAGGGCGATGATACGGCGGCGGCGGATGCGGAGGTCGCGCGGATCCTTGAACACTACGGTCAGGAGAAAATCCTCGCCCTGATCGCGAATGACGGCTGGGAGACCCCACGGACTTGATCGACCCCTTTGGCGTGACGGAGAAACTGAAAATGGCCCTTTTGAAGTTCCGCCGCGAGGCGGCCCCCACCCCCCAGGCCCTCGGGTATAACCCCGCGCATATGGCGGCGTTCTTGGAGGGGCTGTCGATTGAGGTGATGCCGCGCACCGCCGAGAAGGTCGAGGATTTCCGCCCGCTTCTGCCCAAAGGCACCCGCGTCTATATCGCCCATATCGAGGGCACCCCGATTGAGGAGATGATCGCGACCGCCAAGCGCCTGCGCCATGAGGGCTTCGAGCCGATGCCGCATTTCCCCGCGCGGATCATCAAGGACGCGGCCACGCTCAACGATTGGGTGATGCGCTACCAAGGCGAGGCCGATGTGCGTCAGGCGCTGCTCTTGGGCGGCGGCGTCAAAACCCCACATGGCGATTTTGACAACTCGATGCAGCTTTTGGAAAGCGGCGCGTTCACCGGCTTCTCGCGCCTCCATATTGCGGGCCATCCCGAGGGCAACCGAGATATCGATGTGGACGGCGGCGACAAAGCCGTGATGGAGGCGTTGCGCTGGAAACAGGCGTTCTCCGCGCGCACCGATGCGGATATGGCGATTGTCACGCAATTCGCCTTTGAGGCAAAACCGATCATCGCTTGGGTGGATCGCCTGAATGCCGAGGGCATCAAACTGCCCGTCCATATCGGCATCGCAGGCCCTGCCAAGCTGCAAACCTTGGTGAAATTCGCCATCGCCTGCGGGGTTGGCCCCTCGCTCAAAGTGCTGCAAAAACGGGCCAAGGATGTGACCAAGCTCCTGTTGCCGTTCGAGCCGACAGATCTGGTCGCGGAATTGGCCGCCCATAAAGCGGCGAACCCGAGTTTCGGCATCGAATCGGTGCATTTCTTCCCTCTTGGGGGCATCAAGACCAATGCGACCTGGATCGCGGAGCATTTGAAAGGCTGACCATGACACGGACCATCATCGAGTCGAAAACCAAAACCGTTGTGATCGGCTTTGACGAACCGTTCTGCGTCATCGGCGAGCGGATCAACCCGACAGGCCGCAAGAAACTCGCAGCCGAGCTGGAACTGGGCGATTTTTCCACCGTCGAGCGCGACGCGATTGAGCAGGTCATGTGCGGCGCGACGGTGCTGGATGTGAACTCCGGCGCGGTGTTCTCCAATAAAATGGCGCAAGATCCGCGCTACGCCGATAATAACTTCGTCGAGCCGCCCCTGATGCGCGAGTTGATCGCGCGGATCCAAGCGGTTGTTGACGCGCCCTTGTGCATTGATAGCTCGGTGCCCGACGCGCTGAAGGCCGGACTGGAGGCTTGCGAGGGCCGCCCGCTGTTGAACTCCGTCACCGGCGAGGAAGAGCGGCTGGAACTGGTTCTGCCGCTGGTGAAGAAATACAACGTGCCCGTCGTCGCGATCTCGAACGATGACACTGGCATTTCGGAAGATCCCAACGTGCGTTTTGAAGTGGCGAAGAAGATCGTCCAGCGCGCGGCCGATTTCGGCATCCCTGCGCATGATATTGTCGTCGATCCGCTGGTGATGCCGGTGGGCGCGATGGCGACGGCGGGCCGTCAGGTCTACACGCTGGTGGCACGCCTGCGCGATGAGCTGGGCGTGAACACCACCTGCGGCGCCTCCAACATCTCCTTCGGCCTGCCCAACCGCCACGGCGTCAACGCGGCCTTCCTGCCGATGGCGATTGGCGCGGGCATGACCTCGGCGATCATGAATCCGGTGCGCGCGCAAGAGATGGAAGCGATCCGCGCGGCCAACCTGTTGATGGATCACGATGCCAATGGCGCGGATTGGATCCGCTTCACCCGTGTGCTCGATGCGATCAAGGAAGGGGCCACCTTCGCCGAGGCTGCCGCCGCCTCTGCCGCTGCGGGCAATGCGCGCGGTCGTCGTGGTCGCGCGAGCCGCGGCTAAGCCTCCACGCCGTTCAAATGCAGACAAACGCCCCGATCCGTTCGGGGCGTTTGCTTTATGGCGGGAGAGGAAGGGCCAGACAGGAGCGGGGATCGGCGCGCCCGCCACATTTGACCCAAACCCCTGCCCGAAATATCCGTAATTCCCCTGTTCCCTCTCCCAAAAACATCAAGATCAACGCGTAAGAATACGTAAACCCACATTAATTTTCAAAGAATGGCGCAGCCCGCCCGAAAGCGCTGTTTCCGAACACGCAACAAACACGCATCGATTCGGTGATTTATCGCCGAATTTCTTCAAAACTGCGTGAGTCGCGCCGCCCGCAGGGCGTGATCTTGCGAAATGCGGCCACAACAAGCCGCGTGTATGGCCATGATTTGCTACTATATCTGGCCTGCCTTAGAAAAAATCTTATTGGGTCATAAGAATTTACTCGGTGATGTTCATGTTCAACGATATGAATAGGAACCAACCTTGGGAACGCACTGCCATGCGTCTATATCGTCTGCTTACCGCAGCAGCCCGCGCCGATAAGGTGCAGGCGGCTGGATCCCTGCGCCTGCCAGCGCAGGGAACGCTCCATAGCTTGCTCACTGAGCAGGACGGTCCAGCGCATGCCGCGCCGCCGATGCCCCCTGATCGCTCCTGCGATTGCAACGGGGTCAAGTCTGTTGCGATCAAACGGCAGGATCAGGGACGGATCAAATCCCTGCCCGTGTTCCTTGCGGCTTTGTCGCTTGCGGCCTGCACGACCACGATGCCGATGGATACGCCCACGGCACGGGCTTCCAGCTCGGCTGTCGATCTGCCGCTGACAGAAAACCTCCCCGCCCGCTTCGCCGCCGTGCCCTCGTCGCGTTTGGGCACCAATTCGGAACTGGCGCGGGATTTCACCGAGCTTTCCTTCAATCTGGAATCGGGCCGCACCTTGCCATGGTTCTCGCGGTTTGAGGGCCCGATTACGGTTTCGCTCAAAGGCGCGGCCCCGTCCGGCGCGGCACGCGAATTGCAAAGCCTCGTCTCGCGGCTGCGCAATGAGGCGGGGATCAATATCACCGCTGTGGATGCGGCGAAGGCCACGGCAGGCAATTCGATCTTCATCGAATTCGTTCCCAAACGGGTGATGAATGCCGCCGTGCCCAATGCCGCCTGCTTCGTTGTCCCCAATGTCACCTCATGGCAGGATTACAAGGATAACCGCCGCGGCGCGAAAGTGGATTGGGCCACCGTGCGCCAGCGCACCCATGCCACCGTATTCATCCCCGCAGAGGCCGCCCCGCAAGAGCTGCGCGACTGCCTGCATGAGGAAACCGCGCAGGGGCTCGGGCCGCTCAACGATCTGTTCCGCCTGCCCGATACCGTGTTCAACGATGATAACTTCCACACCGTGCTGACGCGGTTCGATATGACGATGCTGAAGGCGACCTATGCGCCCGAATTGCGCTCCGGCATGAGCCAGCCCGAGGCTTTCGCCGCCCTTGCGCGCGCCCTGCCTCGGATCAATCCGGCAGGCGGTGCTGTGGGCCGTGCGCCCGATGTGGGCGCTACGCCCAAAGGCTTCGTCGCCGCCCTGCAGCGCGCGATTGGTGCGGGCTCGCTCGGCAGCCGCAAAGCAGGCGCACGTGAAGCCATCGCCATCGCCGCTTCGCAAGGCTGGAACGATACCCGCATGGGGTTTGCATGGTTCGCGCTGGGCCGTCTGTCGGTGAATGACGAGCCTGCGGTCGCGGTTCAGGCCTTCACCCGTGCCAGCGCGATCTATCGCCAGATCCCGGGCGCAGGGATCCAAGCGGCCCATGTCGATATGCAGCTCGCGGCTTATGCCCTCTCCACGGGTCAGGCGCAGGATGCGATTGCCTTGGTCAACCACTCGCTCGATGCGGCGCTGAAAGGCCAGAATGCCGCGCTGATGGCGACGCTCTATCTGATCCGCGCCGAGGCCTATGCGCAATTGGGCCTGCAAGGCGAAGCGCAGCAAGCACGTCTCGACAGCGAAAACTGGGCGCGCTATGGGTTCGGTTCTGATGCCGCGATGCGTCAGCGCGCAGCCGAGGTCACCTCGCTCGCGCGGCAAGGTCGCGGTTAAGCGCGCCCTCACAGGCCCGCGCCCCGAAATCCGGTGCCATGCCCGCCACAGGAGCGATCCTGCGGCGGGCATGTGCCACCCGCTGACCAAGATTGGATCAAGGCGCTATGCTTCCCCTCCTCGCTGCCCTCACCGGCGCCCTCTTCGGATATCGCCGCGCCGCGCTGCGCGATGGCAACGGCTTTGACCGCGCGCAATATGCCGCCGTCTTCGCGATTATGTTCGGCCTGCTGGGCCTCTTCGTGAATATCGTGATCCTGCGGGGGATGTGATGTTCCAGCCCTTCTTCGAGCGGCTGCGCCAAACTGGCATCCCTGTCAGTCTGCGCGAATACCTCGCCTTTCTGGAGGGGCTCTCGAAGGGGCTAACGACCTATGATCTCGATGGGTTTTACTATTTCGCCCGTCTGACCATGGTGAAGGATGAGCGCCATCTTGATCGGTTCGATCAAGCCTTCTCGGCCAGTTTCTCGGGGCTAGAAGGCCTGACCCCGGAAGCGGTGATCGAAGCGCTCGATCTGCCCGAGGACTGGCTGCGCAAACTCGCAGAGAAGACCCTCACCGAAGAGGAAAAAGCCGCGATTGCCTCTGCTGGCGGGTTCGAGCAGCTCATGGAGATGCTCAAGAAGCGCTTGGAAGAGCAAAAATCCCGCCATCAGGGCGGCTCGAAATGGGTCGGCACCGCAGGCACATCGCCGTTTGGCGCCTATGGCTACAACCCCGAGGGCGTGCGGATCGGGCAGGACACATCCCGCCATCAACGTGCGGTGAAAGTCTGGGATAAGCGCGCGTTTCGCGATTTTGACGACAGTGTCGAGCTGGGCACCCGCAATATCAAGCTCGCGCTCAAACGCCTGCGGGCTTGGGCGCGCACCGGAGCGCAAGACGAGCTAGACCTCCCCGCCACGATCCGCGCCTCCGCCGATGCGGGCTATATCGACGTGCAAACCCGCCCCGAGCGCCATAACGCGGTCAAAGTGCTGCTGTTTCTCGATGTCGGCGGCTCGATGGATGCGCATGTGAAGATGGTGGAGGAGTTGTTCTCGGCCGCGAAATCAGAATTCAAACATCTCGAACAGGTCTATTTCCACAATTGCCTTTACGAGGGGATCTGGCGCGAGAACCGCCGCCGCTGGGAGGCGCGCACCCCGACGACCGAGATTTTGAATCGCTTTGGTTCGGATTATAAATGTATTTTCGTGGGTGACGCCGCGATGAGCCCCTATGAGATTTCGCATCGCGGCGGCGCGAATGAGCATTGGAATGACGAGGCAGGCGCGGTTTGGTTGCAGCGCGCGCGGGCGACATGGCCAAAGCATGTCTGGCTCAACCCCGTGCCCGAGGCGCAATGGCGCTATTCGCAAAGCACCCAGATGATCTCGGAGATATTCGAGGGGCGGATGCATCCGCTGACGCTCGCGGGGATCACCGCCGCGATGAAGACGCTCACCTAACGCCCGCAGTCACCAATACGCCGCAGTCACGTAACACCCGTAGTCCCACGCATTTCCACTCTGGATCCCTCCCGTCGGGGCGCTACATCCTCACGGAACGAACAGGAGCACCCCCAAATGCGCAGCGCGGCCCAGCCCCCCGTTAAGCCCCTAGCTAAGCCCACCGCCTTCGGTCTCGACCGAGGCACCCGCCGCCCGCAGGGCATGCGATGAGCACGCTCAGCGATCACGCGCTGGCACTCTTACCGCTCTATGGGCCTTGGGCGCTGGGCGTTGTCACCTTTCTGGCCTGTATCGCGCTGCCTGTTCCGGCCTCGCTCGTCATGATTGCAGCCGGCGCGATGGTGGCTGCGGGCGATAGCAGCTTTGCGACCATGGTCGCAGGCGGGCTTGTGGGTGCGCTGAGCGGTGATGCGGTCAGCTATGCCATGGGCCAGCGCGCAGGCGGATTTCTGGCGCGGCGCATGCCGCAACGCGCGATGGACCGCGCCACGGAGATGCTCGCGCAGGCGGGGTTTCGCACCGTTTTCCTGACGCGCTGGCTGTTCTCGCCGCTCGGCCCTGCGGTCAGCTTCGTATCGGGGGCGACGGGCTATGCCCGCGCCCGCTTCGCCCTTGCCTGCCTAATGGGACAAATGATCTGGGTCGCAGGATATGTCGGGCTCGGGGTCGGCTTCGGCGCCAATATTGACGCGGCGGCGGCCTTGGGCGGCAAGGTTCTGGGCGGGCTGGCAGCGCTGGTGCTGATCGTGCTCGGCCTGCGCTGGCTGTGGCAACGCCAGCGCGCAAGGGCAATTGAGGATCGGCAAGCCGAGCAGGTCAGCACAGCATCGCAGCCCGTCCCGCACCCGATCACCGCGCGATCTGCCGCACCCCAGCGCGATGCTTCAGAGCGAAACGGATATTGAAACCCCCTGCCCGCAGCGCCATATATCGGTGATGCTCCTGCGCCTTTTGCCCTTCCTCCTTATTCTCGGCTACGGGCTTGTCCTGTGGCTGTTTTCCGCACGTCGCATGGGCGCGCAACTGGAAGCAAAGGCCCGCCCGCTGGCCGATCCCGCCCTGCGCGAGGCGCTAGTGCCGCTCGCCAAAGCGCTGGATCTGCCGCGCATCCCCGTGGGGATCCTGCCCGACACCGCTGTCAACGGCCTCGCCGCCCCCGATGGCAAGGTCTATCTCACCCAAGGCTTTGTGCAGAAATATCGCGCGGGCGAGGTGACCGCGCCGGAAATCGCCTCCGTCGTCGCCCATGAATTGGGCCATGTGGCACTGGGCCATTCGCGCCGCCGGATGATTGATTACACAGGGCAAAACGTGCTGCGGCTGATCCTGATCGGGGTGCTGGGGCGGTTCCTGCCGTTCGTCGGCTTCTGGATCGCAAATGCGATTGCCTCGGCCTTCGCGGCCCGCCTCTCGCGGCGTGACGAGTTCGAGGCGGATGAATGGGCCTCCGCGCTGATGATCAAATCGGGCTATAGCACCGCGCCGCAAAAATCGCTGTTTGCGAAACTGGATGCGCTGACAGGGGCGGAAACCACCAGCATCTTCGGACCGTCCTCCGCCAGCCAAATCCCCGCTTGGCTGCGCACCCATCCCAAAACCCCGCAACGGATCGCCGCGATTGAGGCGAATGAGGCGCGCTGGGGCGCTTAAGCCCTTACTTTCGCCCAGATCTTCCGGCACTCTGGCGGAAATCTCGAGGATCCGATGCGCGCCAGTTCTTCCGCCCCAATCCGCAAACGCCCAATCCGCAAACGCCGGGTGTTCTACATCCCCGGCTATGATCCGATTCACCCTCGGCGCTACCGCGAGCTGTACCGCAAGGAGGGCGCGGATCAGGCGAAGATCTCCGGCTACGAGATTGATCTCAAACCCAAAAGAGCCAAAGGCGCTTACGGCTGGCATGTTGAGGGGCGGTTTGACGGGCAGCAAGTCGAGAGCGATTTTGCGGTGCTCGTCTGGTCCGATATCGTCAAGCAATCGATGGGCCAATCCATCCCCGCGACCTATCTGCAACTGGCGCGCACCGCCTATGCCTATATCGGATCGGGCGCGCTGTTCCGGCTGATGCGGCTGCGCAAAGGGCCGACGATTGCCGCGCTCTATCCCGTCGTCTTTCTGCTGGGGCAACTCGCGCTCGCGCTGATCGCGGGCCGCCTGCTGCATCTTGCAGCCTCCGCCCTGCTGCCCAATGCGCTGGGAACGGCTTTGGGCGTGATCCTCGGGATCGGCCTTGCGGTCCTGATGCTGCGCTGGTTCCGCAAGCATGATAACAAGGTCTTTGCCTATTATCTGATGCATGATTACGCCTATTCCGCCCAAAGCCGCGGCGCCAACCCGCCCGAGCTGGAGGCCCGCATGGCCGAATTTGGCGAGACAATCGCCGAGGCTTTGCAAGGCGATTGGGATGAGGTTCTGGTCATCGGCCATTCCTCGGGCGCGCATCTCGCGGTGTCGATCCTCGCCGATCTGATCCGCGCGGGCCGCGTGCCTTCAGGGCCCGATGCGCCTGCACTGGGCTTCCTCTCGTTAGGGCAAGTGGTGCCGATGGTCTCCTTCCTGCCCGATGCGCAGCGCCTGCGCCGCGATCTGCATGATCTGAGCACCCGCGACGAGCTCGCATGGGTCGATGTCACCGCCCCCGGCGACGGCTGCGCCTTTGCCCTCTGCGATCCGGTCGCGGTCTCCGGCGTCGCACCCGAGGCCAAACGCTGGCCGCTGGTGCTCTCGGCCGCCTTCACCCAAACCCTCTCGCCGGAGCGCTGGAAGGCGCTGCGCTGGCGGTTCTTCCGGCTGCATTTCCAATATCTCTGCGCCTTTGATCGCCCGGCCGATTACGATTACTTCCAGATCACCGCAGGCCCTCTCAGCCTGCGCGAGAGATATGCCGGACGCGCCCCCTCCAAAAGCCGGATCGAGCGCCCCGAGAACCGCTTCACGGATATGCTATGACCCTGCCGCCAAAACCGCCGTCACGGCCCGAGAATGTCTCGCTCCGGCAATATCTCAAACTGTTCCGCGCCGATATCCTCTCGGCCCAGCCCGCGCGCCTCTACCGCGCTTGGATGGCCGAATTCCGCACGCCGTTTTTCCGATCATACCTGTGCAATGATCCGCAACTTGTTGATCTGGTGCTGAAAAAGCGCCCCGACGATTTCCCGAAATCGAACCGGATCCGCGAAGGCCTCGCCCCGCTTCTGGGCAATAGCGTGTTCCTGACCAATGGCGCGACGTGGAAACGCCAACGCCGGATCATCGACCCCGCCTTTGAGGGCGGGCGGCTGCGCGATACCTTCCCCGCGATGTGGGCCGCGGGGCAAGCCTGCGTCGCCCGCCTGCGCGCCCAAGCGGATGGCACGCCGATCGAGATCGAGGCGGAGACATCCCACGCCGCCGCCGATGTGATCTTCCGCACGCTGTTCTCGATCCCGATTGAACACGCAGTCGCGGGGGCGGTGTTTTCCGAGTTTCGCGCGCATCAACGCGCGCAGCCGCTCCTGAACCTCGCCGCCTTGTTGCCGATGCCCAAATGGCTGCCACGGTTTCATTCAAAGAACACCAAACGCACCGCCGCCAAGATCCGCGCGCTGATCACCCAATTGACCGAGGCCCGCGCGTCCGCGATTGCCGCAGGCCATGCCCCCGACGATCTCGCGACGAAAATCATGACAACGCCGGATCCCGAAACAGGGGCGATTTTCGACACGGACGAGATGGTCGATCAGGTCGCGATCTTCTTTCTGGCAGGCCATGAAACCTCCGCCTCGGCGCTGGCTTGGGCGCTCTACCTGATGGCCACACATCCCGAATGGCAGGCCCGTGCCGCAGCGGAGGCCGAAGCCAACCTTTCAGATGAAACACACACGTTTTCAACGCTTAACAAGCTAAAGCTCACCCGCGCGATCTTCCGTGAAACCCTGCGGCTTTACCCGCCGGTGCCGATGATGGTCCGCGAGGCGACCTGCCCCGAAGAGTTCCGCGAACGCAAGGTAAAGGCGGGCGCGCAAGTGGTGATCTCGCCGTGGCACCTGCACCGCCACGAACGGCTCTGGGACGCCCCCGACGCGTTTGACCCTGCCCGGTTCGAGACCGAAAATGGCAAAGCCTGCCTGCGCGAAGCCTATATCCCGTTCTCCGCAGGTGCGCGCGTCTGCCCCGGCGCGGGGTTCGCGATGGCGGAGGGCCCGCTGATCCTCGCGATGATCCTGCAAGCCTTCGAGATCACTGCCGTGGCGGAGCGCCCCGCAGTGCCCGTCGCGCATCTGACCGTGCGCGCGAAAGACGGCATCTGGTTGAGATTGACACCGCGCAAGGCGCGCTAGCCCCGGACCCGTGCCAGAGCTGGGGGTTTCACACCCCCGACCCGTGCCAGAGCTGGGGGTTTCACACCCCCAGACCCGCGCCAAAGCTGGGGGTTTCACACCCCCAGACCCCCGTGGGATATTTCTCGCAACCGAAAGAGGAATGGTCGGGCAACGCATTTCTGTTGCCCTAAATATCCCGGGGTGAATGCGCAGCAGAGGGGCAGCGCCCCTCAACGCGCTTACAGCTTATAGAGCGCGCCGAATTTCGCTTCGAGATAGTCCAGAAGCGGCTCCTCATTGGGGGCAAACCCGCAGGCCTTCTCTATGAGGTCAACGGGTTGATAGAGGCCGCCGTGCTGCTGCACCTTCTCGCGCAGCCAATCGGTCGCCAGATGGGTCTCGCCCTTGGCCAAGCCCGCATCAATCCCCGTTACCTCCGCCCGCATCGCCTTATTGAGGCAGCCCGCATAGACATTGCCCAAGCTATAGGTCGGGAAATAGCCGAAGAGGCCCACCGACCAATGCACATCTTGCAACACCCCAAGCGAGGGTTGCGGCACTTTCGCCCCGAAATCCTTCTCGAAGCGCGCGTTCCACGCCGCCTCCAGATCCGCCACTTCCAGCTTGCCCGCGATCAGATCGCGCTCCAGATCGAAGCGCAGCATGACGTGGAGATTATAGTGCAGCTCGTCGGATTCGGTGCGGATGAAGCCTTTTCCGGCACGGTTGACGCTGGCGTAGAAGGCTTCAGCATCGG
Source organism: Paracoccaceae bacterium (assembly GCA_048262715.1). Lineage (GTDB taxonomy): Bacteria > Pseudomonadota > Alphaproteobacteria > Rhodobacterales > Rhodobacteraceae > Albirhodobacter. The sequence continues at coordinate 198,702 of JBLXEV010000002.1, read as the reverse complement.
CCACGCCAAACGGGCCGAAGATCTCGCGCATCTGATCAAACACCCAGCCGGTAAAGGCGCGGGAGCGGCCAAGCTGGTTCTCGTAAATCCGGCTTTGGCTTTCGTGCACGCCCATCGAGACGCCGCCGCCCAGAGGGGTCATCGCATAGGCCGGATCAATCCCTTGCTCATAGCAGGCATGGCCCGTCTCGTGGATCGTGGAATAGAGACAGTTGAACGGGTCCGTCGCCGCCACCCGCGTGGTGATCCGCACGTCTGACCCGGAGCCGGAGGAGAACGGGTGCACCGCCAGATCGAGCCGACCGCGCGCCCAATCATAGCCGAAGGCGGAGGCCGCGCGCTTGGCGAGCTTCATCTGCCCTGCCTCGTCAAAAGCATGGCTGAAGGCGGCAGGTTGATCGGCGCCGCAGACACGATCCGACAGCGCTGTCAGGCGCGGGCGCATCCGATCAAACATCGCGCCGATCTGCGCCGCAGAGGTGCCCGGTTCGTAATCTTCCAACAGCGCATCATAGAGATCCCCGCCCTGCGCCAGCGCCGCCGCCTCTTCGCGCTTGAGCGCCAGAACCTCGCGCAGCACGGGCAGAAACGCTGCCGGATCCTCGGTGGCGCGGGCCTCGGCCCATTTGCCCTGCGAGAGCGAGGTGACACGGGCCAGATCCCCCGCCAGCTTCGCCGGAATCCGCGTGTTGCGGTGATAGCTGCGCGAGATCAGCTCGATCATCCGCGCCTCCACGGGCGTTTGCGCCTGCGCGGCTGCCAACCAGTCACCGATGCGGGGATCGGTGCGCCGCGCGTGTAGCACGCCTTCCAACGCCTCGGATTCCAGCGCACGCTGTTCGGCCGCGCCGCGCGGCATCATCGTTTCCTGATCCCAGCCCAAGCGGCCCGCGATCTGCGCCAGCGCCTCGGTTTCGCGTTGGAACGCGGCAAGCTCTTGATATGCGGTCATGTCTTAGCCCTTTCCCGAGGCGGTCACTTGGTCGCCCGCAGGCTTTGTTTGAGCGGATAGCGCGCACGGTGCCGCGCGCGGATCACCAGCACGAAGACCAGAACCGCGCCGAGTTGATGCGCGATCCCGAGGCCCAGAGGCGCGCCATGCATCAAGGTGGCGATGCCCAAAAGCACCTGTCCGCCAATCGCCACGCTGGCCGCGGTGAAGGCGCCGCGAGTCTCGAACATTGCCGAGCGCCGCCCCTTGAGGAAGGCCACCACCGCCATCGCCGCCAGCGCATAGCCTGCCAAACGGTGCATGAACTGCACGGTGGCCGCGTTCTCGAAGAAATTCCGCCACAGCGGCACCTCGGAGAACGGATCGGGCGGCAGGAATTGCCCGCCCATCAGCGGCCAATCGGTATAGCCCCGCCCCGCGTCGATCCCCGCGACAAGCGCGCCCAGCAAGATCTGCAAGAAGGCCAGATGCATCAGCCCCGTCGCCAGCCCCGCCAGCCGCTTATCGCCCGCGCGCCGTGCTTGCATGATCTCGCCGCTGCTGCGCGAGAGGGTCAGCACATACCACGCGATCAGCCCGAGGATCGCAAAAGCGAGGCCCAGATGCGTTGCCAGACGGTAGGAGGCGACACTGGTCATCTCGCCGCGCAGGCCGGAGGCCACCATCCACCAGCCAATCGCCCCTTGCAAACCACCAAGCGCGCCGATGCCCAGAAGGCGCATATGCCAGCCTTTAGGGATTTTGCGCGCGGCCATAAACCCGAAGAAGCCCAAGGCCCAGACCAAGCCAATCGTGCGGCCCAATTGCCGGTGGCCCCATTCCCACCAGTAAATCCCTTTGAATTCCGCCAGCGTCATCGTGGAATTCATAATCTCGAACTGCGGCGTCGCCTGATATTTCTCGAACTCCGTCGCCCAGGCCGCCGCATCCATCGGCGGCAGCGCACCCGTCACCGGCTTCCATTCGGTGATCGAGAGGCCGGAATCCGTGAGCCGCGTCAGCCCGCCAATTGCGATCATCGCCACCACCAGCACGAAGAGCAGGATCAACCAGCCGCGCACCCATTTGCGCGCGCCCATGCCGCCGCCTGCAGCTGCGATCGCCCCGCCCTGTGGCACCGGCTTGCGGCTCTCGGCGCCAACCTCTTCAAAAATCGAGCGTTTCTTGGGTGTTTGGCTCATGTGATCGGTGATCCTTCGCAATCTATCGTGGCGCGCGAACCGCTGCCTTTGGCTGGGCGGGAGATTAGGGCCGTGGCGGGCAAGCTGCAAGAGCATGCGGCCGCGCGCTCTCACGGCAATACGGGCGCGGCGCGCGGCGCACGCTACCCGTTCTTGCTCCCTGATCTCTCGGCTGGTATCCCTCACGCCTTTGCGCCAAAGGAGCCGATATGCACCCCTCTCCTCGCCTTTATCTCACCGGAGCCTCCTGTGCGGGCGTCTCCACCCTTGGGGCCGCGCTTAAAGGTACCTGTCAGGTGCCACAGATTGATGTCGATGATTATTACTGGCTCCCCACCGATCCTCCCTTCACCTGCAAACGCCCGCCGGAAGACAGGCGACGGCTGATCGCGCAGGAACAGGCGCGCGCGGAGGGATGGGTGCTGACAGGATCGTTTGATGGCTGGGGCGATGCGCTGATTGCCAAGGTCGATCTGATCATCTTCGTCGACACGCCAACCCCGATCCGGCTGGCGCGTCTGGAGGCCCGTGAGGCGCAGCGCCACGGCGCGCGTATCGCGCAGGGCGGCGATATGCACGCGGCGCATCTTGCGTTTCGGGACTGGGCCGCGCGCTATGATGATCCCGCGTTCACCGGCCGCAACCGCGCGCGGCATCTGCGCTGGCTGGCGCAGCAAACCGCCCCCGTCTGCCGCTTGGACGGCAGCCGCCCGCTGGAGGATCTGCGCGATACCGTTCTGGCACGGCTGGCGCGGGAATCGGGGCTGCGGTAACGGGGAGCGCGGCATCACGCAGGTATGGCCCACATCCTGTTTTCAGCCCGACTAAGGCTTATTCAGGCTGCGGGGGAAGGCTTGACCTGCGGATGCCGTAATTTACGCCGGATCGGTAAGGGAATTTCCTGAGAACGTGCTTTCCACCAGTTATTATAGGTTTCAGACAGGTACTGTTCAAAAGATTCCATAGTAAATTGCAGAGGAAATTCCTTAAAGCTTCCAGTTTTCCCTTGTATATTTTGGAATAACGAGGGCGCCAGACAGTAAGGCAAATACGCTAGGCCAAATAAAAGTTGTCATAAGCATCACCCACAAGAGCGGCATCCCTCGAAACCTGCGGTCGTCGTTCGCGAAGCTGGAATGAGACGTAGAAAAAATGAAATAACAGCCTACAGCTATGAGAAGCGCGGAAAAAGCAATCAAACTGTACGGCATCGCGTAATGACGCGGCAGCAATTTTATGCGCGCCAGAGCGTCTCGCACGGCAACAATGGCAAAGAGTGCGATTGTCGGGACTATGTAGAGCGTTGAGAGGATCATATGGCCCGCATAAGCCTCTGCCGTGTCGTGTTTTGACGAGATCATACGAAGGAGTAATACGTCGTTATAAAACCCGAATCCAGAAAACAGGTCAACGACAGTTTTGGGCAATAAGCTAAATCCCATCGAGTGAAACACGAGGCTGAAAATATAAATCAAAAACACAAATTTTAAAAACGTTGCGAGTCTTGGATTTGGAGGAACGGGCATTTTTAACACCTAAACACACTGATAAAAAATCTTAATTCAAAGAATGGATTGCTGAAATACATCCTTCAACCAATTGAGGCGCTGTTGTGGGATTCGTCAACGCGATTCCGCACCTTGCGGATCTATCCGTGACGAGCGGGAGTAATTCCGCCTCTTCCCACCCCAGCGACAGGCCTTTGTCGAACCGATAAAATAGACTGCTGATCGCGACACATCCGAATATAGACGGATTGCCCCCTGCCCGCCTCAGCCCTTCCCGCGCAGGAGTTGCCGCAGCATCCCGTGGAAGGTCTGCACCTCGGCGCGGGTCATCGCAAACCGCGTCCACATGTTGCGCAGGTTCATCTTCATATGCGCGGATTTGGTGAGCGGGAAGAAGAACCCCGCTTCCTCCAGCCGCTCTTCCCAATGATCGCCCAGCTTCTCGACCTCGAGCGCGCTCGCAGGCTCATGCCCTGCCAGCCCCTCGGCCACGGCCTCCACCTCGACCGTCTGGCGCGAGAACTCATAGGCCGTCAGCAAGACCGCTTGGCCCAGATTGAGCGAGAAGAACTTCGGGTTTACCGGAACAGTGATGATTGCATTGGCGCGGATGATATCCTCGTTCTCCAGCCCTGTGCGCTCCGGCCCGAACAGCACGGCGACCTTTTGGCCCGCTGCGATGCGCGCGCGGGCCTCGTTCATCGCGGCCTCGGGCGTATAGATCGGCTTGGCCAGCTCACGCCCGCGCGCTGTGGTGGCAAAGACGAAATCGCAATCGGCAATCGCCTCGGCGGTGGTCTCGAACACGCCCGCATGATCCAGCACCTGCGCCGCCGCCCCCGAGGCCAGCGCCACGGCGCGCGGATTGGGCCAGCCGTCGCGCGGATCAACGAGCCGCATCCGCGAGATCGAGAAGTTCAGCATCGCCCGCGCCGCCGCGCCGATATTCTCGCCCAATTGCGGGCGCACCAGCACGAAGAGCGGTTTGTGATCGGGCGCGGTGAAGTCGATTTGCTCGGCAGCCGGATCGACTGCAGGATCGGAAGACGTCTGAGAGGGCATGGCGGTCTCCTTTTTCGCCGCTCCTACAAGCGTGGAGCCAACAGATCAAGGCCCGCGTCCCGACACGCACCCCGCAAAGCCGTGTCACAGCCCTACACCAAGACCTCTGGCAAGCGCAGGCGGCTTAGGGTAGACGGGAAGAAATATAAGAAGGAGCCGATCATGGCTGAAGACCGTCCGCAAATCTACCTCGTGACTCCGCCCGCTTTCGAGCTGGATATCTTCCCCCAGCGTCTCGCCGCTGCCCTTGATGCGACCGATGTTGCCTGCGTGCGCCTTGCCCTTGCGACCAAGGACGAAGACATGATCGGCCGCGCGGCAGATGCCTGCCGCACCGTGACGATGGAGCGCGATGTGGCGCTGGTGATCGAGAACCATCTCCTGCTGGTGGATCGCCACGGGCTTGACGGGGTGCATCTGTCGGATGGGGCGAAGCAGATCCGCTACGCGCGCAAAGAGCTGGGCTCGGATGCGATTGTCGGCGCCTATTGCGGGGCCTCGCGCCATGAGGGCATGTCGGCGGGCGAAGCGGGCGCGGATTATGTCTGCCTCGGGCCGATTGGCGAAAGCCCGTTGTTCACCGGCGAGCGCGCGGAATTTGATGTGTTTGAGTGGTGGTCCGATGTGATCGAAGTGCCGATCGTGGCAGAGGGCGCTTTGGATGAGGCGCTGATCACCCAATTCGCGCCTGTCACCGATTTCTTTGCCATCGGCGAAGAGATCTGGCGCAGCGAAGATCCTGCCGCCGCACTCAAGCGCTTTACAGCGGCGATGGGCTAACCAACCGGAGGGGCTTTGATGCGCGAGGGCGACAAACCAAGCTGGGTCGATCCCAATGGCCCGATGGGCGATGCAGGGGCCACCATGCCCGGCGAGCTGCGCGCGCCCCGCGCCGATCTGGCGGGCCATATCGAGAGCCTCCCCGGCCCGCGCGCGATCACCGCGATTGTCGGCGCGCCCGGATCGGGGAAATCGCGTCTGGCGAGCGAGATTGCGCAGGCGTTGAACGCGCGGCGCGAGGGCTCGGCCATGGTCGTGCCGATGGACGGCTTCCATTATGATGACGCGATCTTGGAAGCCCGTGGGTTGCTCGCGCGCAAGGGCGCACCGGAGACCTTTGATGTCGCGGGGCTGCTCGCGCTGATCAAACGGCTCAAAGCGGTGGAGCCGGAAACCGCGATCCCCGTGTTTGACCGCCAGTTGGAACTCAGCCGTGGCAGCGCGGAGATCGTCCCTTCGACGGTCCGCCATATCCTCCTCGAGGGCAATTACCTGCTGCTGAGCCAAGACCCGTGGCGCGCGCTGGCGCAGGAATTCGATCTGACCGTGCGTCTCTCGGTGCCCGAGGCCGAGCTGCGCGCGCGGCTGACGCGCCGCTGGGAGACATTCGGGATTGCCCCCGCAGAGATCACCCGCCGCGTTGAGGAAAACGACCTGCCCAACGGACGGCTTCTCTCAAAAGCGGCGCGGGCGGCGGATCTCGTGGTTACCGATTTCAGCTAGATCATCGTCCCCTCCAATGCGAAAGACTGAGGCGGGCAAGCCGAGACCTGCCCACGCTCTTTCGTGACGGGAGGGCCTAAAGAATCGCACCGAACTCCATGCTGATCGGCTCGATCAAAGCCAGAAATGCCGCGCATTCAGGGCTGTTCGCCCAGCTTTCGCAGATCGCTTGCGCGAGATCTTGTGACTGCGCGAAGGCGAGATCGAGATAGGTGCCGTCTTGCAGCCGCAGCAGCCGTTGCCCGCGCCAGCCTGATTGCCCTGAGAGATGCGCCGCGATCATCGCCGCATGAGCGGCCTTAAGCGCGGCTTCCGTCACCCCTTCCCGCAGACGAAACCGCCCCAGTTCCACCCCCTCGCCCGCCTGCATCAGCGGCAGCGCGCCGCAAGGCAGATCGAAATGGCCCATCGACCCAAACGTAGCAATCGAGTCCCGAAACGGCGCAAACTGAGGCGCGGCACCAACGATCTGCCCCGCTGCGCGGGCGGCCTCTTCGCTGGCCCAGACGACGATATCGGCGCGCGCATCGGACGCGCCGCTCAGCGGCAGCCAGCCCGCAAAGCCGCGCAAGCTCTGCGCCAGCGCAACGGCCTCCGCGCGCCTGCGCTCCGCGTCACAATCCGCGGCGCTGTGATAGGTGACGATTTCCAAACAGGGCTGTGTCATCGGGATATCCTTTTCTAGGTTCACTGCCCGCCTCTTGCACGTTCCCCCTGACAGATCCTGTCAGGGGCGTGCTATAGGCTGACGCTATGAAAACTCTCCGGCTCTTCGCCCTTCTCGATCACCTGCGCGCCGCGCGCCGCCCCGTCTCAGCCGAGGTGTTGGCCCAGCGGTTGCGCGTCTCGTCGCGCACGATCTACCGCGATATCGCCAGCCTTCAGGCGATTGGCGCGCCGATCCGTGGTGAGGGCGGGATCGGCTATCAGCTTGAAAACGGGTATTTTCTGCCGCCGTTGCAATTTGACGCGGAGGAGTTGGAGGCCGTGGCACTCGGGTTGCGGATGGTTTTGGCGCGGGCGGGTGGCGGGCTGGGTGAGGCCGCCGCACGCGCAACGGGCAAGGTGGCGGCGGCGCTGGGGGATGCGGCGCGCGTGCAGTTTTTATCGCTGCCGCTGCTGGCAGTGTCGCGCCATCGCGACAGCGACACACGCGCCGATCACTGGGGGGCGGACCTGCGCTCGGCGATCCGGGATCGGCAGATCCTGCGCCTCACCTACCGCAGCCTTGAGAACCGCGAGAGCATGCGCCGGATACATCCGCTCGGGCTGACTCTGTTCGACGATGTCTGGTTGCTAACAGCCTATTGCGAGCAGGCGCAGGATTTTCGGAATTTCCGATTGGATCACATTCGCGCGCTGAGCGAGACAGGCGAACGGTTTGCGCCGCGACAGGGCCAGCGCTTCACCGATTATCTGACGCGGCTGTGAGGAACGTTGCCCCATAACAGGTCCATGACAGGCCCAATCCCGGCTCTGGTCAATCGACGCAGCGCTGCGCTAGAATTGCCGCGCACTGATAGGATCCCCCCCATGACCAACAGACCGATGCTGCGCTTCGACCATATCGCGATCTTCGCCCGAACGCTGACCGAAGGTGCCGCCCATGTCCGGCGCGCGCTCGGGATTGAGATGCCCAAAGGCGGCGCGCATCCGCGTATGGGAACCCATAACCTGCTGCTTTCACTTGGGAACGACAGCTTTCTCGAAGTCATCGCGATTGACCCTGACGCCGCCGCACCTCAGCGTCCCCGCTGGTTCGGGCTGGATCAGTTTAACGCGGAGCCGATGCTGGGGACATGGATCTTGGGCACCGATGATCTGCGCGCCGAGTTTGGCCCCGAGCAGATCGCCGCGCAGACCACCGAGTTGGCCCCCTTGCCACCCGACTGCGGGCGCATCACCGAGATGACACGCGGCGCGCTGACGTGGTTGCTCACCATTCCCGATGATGGATCCCTGCCGATGGGTGGCGCATTTCCAACCCTGATTGAATGGCCCGCAGGCCCGCATCCGGCATCTGGGATGGTCGATCTTGGCTGTCGCTTGCGCGCGCTGACGGTTGAGCATCCGCAGGCCGATCTGATCGCTGCACAGATCGGGGATCGCATCGACCAAAGCCGGATCACACTCCGCCCCGCCGCCCGCTTCGCACTCCATGCCGAGATTGAGACACCGGACGGGCTGCGGCATCTCTCATAATCTAAGCGCCGCCCCCGCAGCCGATTGACCTCAAAAGCAAAAGGGCCGCCAAGAGGGGCGGCCCTTTTCAGTCTGGTCGTCTCACCGCTTAGCGGGTGATCAGTTCCGGCCCCATCACCATGGTCGGCAGCCACGTCGAGAGGAACGGCACATAGGTGATCAAGATCAGGAACACGAAGAGCACCGCGAGGAATGGCAAGGCTGCACGCACCACCCGCAGGATCGGCATCCCGGCCACGCCGGAGGTGACGAATAGGTTTAGCCCCACCGGCGGCGTGATCATCCCGATTTCCATGTTCACCACCATGATGATGCCCAGATGGATCGGATCCACGCCCAAGCTCATCGCAATCGGGAACACAATCGGCGCGACGATCAGGATCAGGCCCGAGGGCTCCATGAACTGACCACCGATCAGCAGGATCACGTTGACGATGATCAGGAACATGATCTTGCCCAAGCCCGCCGAGAGCATCGCTTCCGCGACCTGCTGGGGGATTTGCTCATCCGTCAGAACATGCTTCAGGATCAGCGCGTTGGCGATGATGAACATCAGCGTGATCGTCAGCTTGCCCGCATCAAACAGCGTCGCCTTGGTGTCTTTGTGCAGGAAGACAGTGAGGATCGACATTGGCCGACGCAGGAAGGAGATCTGTTGGCCGTCCTCTTCCAACGGGCCCATATCGCGGTAGACGAAATTGGCCACGAAGAACGCGTAGACAGCGGCAACAGCGGCGGCCTCGGTCGGGGTGAAGATGCCCGCCGTGATGCCCGGAATACCGTAGAGGCCAACCATGATGATCACGATGAGCATCAGGCCCCAGAACGCCTCACGGAAGGAGTCCCAGATCTCGCCCCAGCCCGCCCATTCGCCCTTCGGCAACTTTTTGTAGATTGCGATCACAAGGATCGTTGCCATCAGCGCGAGGCCCGCGAGCAAGCCCGGAATGACGCCCGCGAGGAACATCCGCCCCACGGAGACATCGGTCGCGGAGGCATAGACCACCATCACGATCGACGGCGGGATCAAGATCCCCAAAGTGCCCGCGTTACAGATCACGCCAGCGGCGAAGTCCTTCGAGTAGCCGACTTGGCGCATCGCGGCGATCACGATGGAACCGATGGCCACCACCGTCGCAGGCGAGGAGCCCGACAGAGCCGCAAACATCATACACGCCATAACGCCTGCAATCGCGAGACCGCCGGGCAAGTGACCCACACAGGCAATCGCAAAGCGGATGATCCGTTTCGCCACGCCGCCCGTGGACATGAAAGTCGAGGCGAGAATGAAGAACGGGATCGCGAGCAGGGTCGAATGCCCCTCCATCGCTTGATAGAAGGTCTGCGCGACAGAGGCCAAGGAGGCGTCTGAATAGACGATCAGGAACAGGATCGACGAGAGGCCCAGCGACACTGCAATCGGCACGCCGACCAGCATCAGCCCGATCACCATCAGGAAAAGGATTGCGATATCCATTGGTTAGTCCTTTTCGTTCAAGTGGCGGACATCGTCAATCGCGTCCTCAGCTTCGTGGCTCACGATCAGGCTGCTGCGCTCGCCGCGCAGCACATCGAGGCTGGCCTGCACCAGACGGAACAGAAACAGCGCCATCCCGAAGGGCAGCATCGCATAGGGGATGAAGCGCGGCAGTTTGTCATAGGCCTCGCCTTGGTTCACCAGCCCCTCAAGGAAGGACAGGAAGGCGGGGAACGGGATCTGCTCTGTCACATAAAACGCGCGGTCACGGGTGCTGGCGTCAAACCCTGTGGGGAAGATCCGCCCCGTGGTTTGCTCAAGCCCTGCGAATGGCGCCCAGTAATCATACGCACCTTTCAGCATCAGCACCGCATAGAGCAGGCAGGCCAGTGCAGAGATCAGTGCCAAAACCCGCTGACCGCGATGCGGCAGCGCGCCAATCACCGCATCCACACCGAGATGCGCGGTGACTTTGACCGCATAGGAAATCCCGAAGATCACCAACCATGCAAAGAGCACCAGCGTGGCCTCAAGCCCCCAGATGATCGAATGGTTGAACACGTAGCGCAACACGACATTGATAAAGGTCAGCGCTGTCATCAGCCCGAGGATCACGGCAATCACCGTCTCCTCCGCCGTGTTCACAGCCCGCCCGAAAGCGCCCTTAGGCGCATATTTCGCGCTCATTTCGTCCCCCGATTTTAAAGAGAAAACGCGCGCGAAATGGCTTCGCGCGCGCCCGTTAAGTGCTTAGTGCTCTGCGTTAATCGCTTGAGCTGCATCGATATTGTCTTGGCCAACGCCGTCAACGAATTCTGCCCAAACCGGCATCATCACGTCAACCCATTGCTGGCGCTGCTCGGGTGTCAGCTCGCGGATTACGCTGCCTGCATCAAGGATCGACTGGCGTGCCGCCATTTCGACCTCTTGCACAGCTGCGTTCCGCTCCATGCTGACCTCATGCATGATCTTCTCAAGATCGGTTGCCAGCGCCGGATCGAGGCTGTCCCACCAGTCAACGGAGGTCACAACGAGGTAATCGAGCACGCCGTGGTTGGTCTCGGTGATCCCGTCTTGGACCTCAAAGAACTTCTGGCCGTAGGTGTTGGACCACGTGTTCTCTTGCCCGTCCACAACGCCGGTTTGCAACGCGCCGTAGACTTCGGAGAAGGCCATCGGCTGCGGCGAAGCGCCAAGCGCCTTCATCTGCGCCACGAGCACATCAGACGGCTGCACGCGGAACTTCAGGCCTTTCGCATCTTCCGGCACCAAGAGCGGCTTTTTCGCGGAGAATTGCTTCATCCCGGAATGCCAGAATTCCATCCCCTTCAGGCCGCGGCGCTCCATCGAGCCCTTCATATTCTGGCCGATTTCGGAGTTTTGGAACGCATCAACCGCATCCATGTTTTTGAACATGAACGGCAAATCGAAGATGTTGAAGACTTTGGTGAACGTCTCGAATTTCGAGAGCGAAGGCGCAGCCATCTGCACATCGCCCTGCAGCATCGCCTCAAGCACCTGATCATCATCATACAGTGTCGAGTTCGGGAACACTTCAACGCAGGCGCGGCCTTGCAGCTCGGTGTTGACGCGCTCCGCAAAGAGCGACGCCGCGATCCCTTTGGGGTGTTTGTCAGCGTTGGTTACATGCGCGAATTTGATCACAACCTCGCCCGGATCGCAGGCCGCCAGCGCAGCAGCGCTCGTCCCGAAGATCGCGGTGGTTGCCAAAGCAAATGCCTTAACGGCGCTCGTCAATTTCATAGGTAGTCCTCCCTTGAGAGATGCGAACAGGCACCCCACTGAGGACAAGATTCGCCGCGCCATGCAGCCAGCGCAAGTGTGCTATGCAAATCAATGTTTTCGATGAAAGATCATATAGTTGTGAGGTGAGGCATAGTGACGCCCCAATAGGGTGTGCGGAAAACCGCACATCTGTTAGCGCCGATAATGCGAAATTCCGCACAAATCGCAGCAGCGCGCTTTCACCCGGAGGGCGTGGATTACAGATCGCGAAACTCTTCCGGCCGAACCCCGTGCCGCGCCAATTTATCGTAAAACGTCTTGCGCGGCAGGCCGAGCGCCTGCGCTGCCTCGGTCGCGTTGCCCTGTGCCCGCGCCAAAGCCTCGCATAGGAAGCCGCGCTCCACCGCTGCCATGCGCTCATTCAGACTTTGTTCCGGTGCATCGGTTTCCGCCGCCAGCCCCATCGCAAAGCGCATCGCCTCCGACATCAGCGCCCGCGCGTTGCCCGGCCAATCCTGCGCCATCAGCCGCTGGGTCAATTCGGGCGGGATTTCGGGCTGCGGCAGCGCGGATTGCTCACACGCGATCTGCACATAATGCCGGAACAGCGCGGGAATATCCTCGGGCCGCTCATGGAGCGCGGGAATCCGCACCCGCATCACATCGAGCTTCCAATATAGATCAGGATGGAACCGCCCCGCATCGCGCTCCGCCGCCAGATCGCGGTAAGTGCCTGCGATCAGCCGCGTCGCGGGTTGCGCCTCCAGCAGTTCCAGCAGCGCGAATTGCGCGGGCTGCGGCAAGCTGGTGACCTCATCGAGATAGAGCGTCCCCTCCTCGGCCCGCGCGAAGCCTGCCTCCAGACCGTCCGGCGTCAGCCCCGCCGCCGCCAGCTTCACGAAAGGGCGTTGGGCCGCGGCGGACATCAGGTGGATCACCTCCGCCACTTTCGACGTGCCCGCCCCCGGCGCGCCGGTAATCAGCACCTCTGCCCCTGACCGCGCCGCCATCCGCGCCGCCGTGCGCAGCCCTTCCGCGACCAGCGATTGCCCGATCAGCATCCGTGATGCGGCATCGCCCTTGGTGATCTCGCGCCGCAATGCGCGGTTTTCCAGAACCAAGGCGCGGGTCTTCACAGCCTTCTCGATCACCGCGAGTAAATCCTTGGCAGCGCAGGGTTTTTCGAGGAAATCAAACGCCCCGCCCGTGATGCCACGCACGGCGGAGGGCACATCGCCCTCGCCCGTCAGCAAGATCACCGGAAGGTCAATATCAATGCTGCGCACGTGATCGAGCAGATGGAACCCATCGCGCCCCGGCATGCGGATATCGGAGACGATAATCCCTTGAAAATCAGCCGAAATATGGTCCTTCGCCTCGATGAAAGACCCTGCAGGCACGGGCGTCAACCCCGCCAACTCGACCGTTTGCGAGAGCGCCTCGCGCACTGCGCGATCATCATCGACCAACAGAACCTTCACGTGACTTTTCCTTCAAATTCAATCGGCTGCACGCCAATCTTTACGCTGGGTGCGGGCAGCAGTTCGACGGTAAAGACCGCCCCGCCGATGCCATCTGCCGCCGTCCAATTCTCGCCCCGCAGCTTGCCGCCAAACCCCTGCACCAAACCGTAAGAGATTGAGAGGCCCAGCCCCATCCCCTCCGCCGATCCGACCTCTTTCGTCGAATAGAACGGATCGAAAATTTTCGACGGATCGTCAATCCCCGGTCCGGTGTCGCGTAGGGTCAGGGCGATGCGCTCCTCCCCTTCAGCATCGGTCAACTTGGAGATGCGAATGGTGATGCGTTGCTCCGCCGCCCCCTCCATCGCGTCACAGGCGTTCGAGAGCAGGTTCACCACGACCTGACTGAGCCGCACCTCGCCGCCCATCACCATCGCCGGAAAATCGGGCCGCTGCCAATCCACCACAACCGCATCGCGCTCCAGCCGCAGCGCGACAATCTCCAGCGCGGCCTCAACAACCGAGGCCAAGCCAACCCGCGAGGCGGGCTCCACCTCTTGCCGCGCGAAGGCCCGCAAGTTCTTGATAATCCGCCCCATTCTGCGCGCCAGATCGGAAATCCGCGCGAGGTTCTGTGCCACTTCCGGCCCGCGCCCGCGCTCCAAGAGCAGCTCCGCATTCTCCGCGTAAGAGCCGATTGCCATCAGCGGCTGGTTCAATTCATGGCTGATCCCTGCGGACATCTGCCCCAGCGCGGAGAGCTTGCCCGCCTGCACCAGATCTGCCTGCGCACGCTGCAGCCGCGCGTTGGCCTCCGACAATTCCGCCGTGCGCGCCTTCACGCGGCTTTCCAGCGCGACATTCGCCTCCGCCAACGCGCGCCTGCGCACGCCGAGCGCAAACAGAACCGCGCCAAAGGCAAGGATCACCGCCGCCGCGCCAAAGGCCTGCGTGCGCGCCGCGCGCAGCACGGGGGCCGCATCAATCAATGTGTGCGCGGTGAGGCCCACCACAGGCAAATCGCGGTCCAGCGGCAGGGCGAGATTGGGGAGATATGGCACGGTAGAGCGCACGAACTGTTGCCCGCCGCGCCGCGCCATCTGTGGTGGCGCATCGCGTTCCAAAACCATCTCCGAGCGGTTGGCGACAAAGATCACCCCCGCAGGATCGGAGAACCACACCGGCGTCGGATCGGCCCGCGAGGAGCTTTCCACGCGGTCCACCTCCAACCGCAGCACAAGCGCGCCAATCACCGGACCGTTCGGCCCAAACACAGGCGCCGCGAAGGAGAAATACCGATGCCCGTTCAGCACGTAATGATGTTGCCCCATCGCGCCATGCCCCGCGCGTGTGAGATCGGGCGTGATCGCCAAGCGTGCGGGCACTGATTTCAGCGCATCGCCGATGCCCGCCAGCACCTGCCCTTGCGGATCCACCAGCAGCATCTGCGCCGCGCCTGCGCGATCCGCCATCCGCTGCAAAACCGCGACCACCTCCGATACCTGATCCTCAGGCATCACGACATCATAAGCCCCCGCGAGCGCCGCAGAGCGCGCCAGCCCCACCACATCGGGATGGTCGGCGGCCAGAACCGCAACCTCCCGATATTGCACCAAAGCGGTGGAGAGCCGATCGGACGCCAGACGTAGATCCGCCTGCCCGCGCGCCGCGAGCTGCACCATCCCTTCGTCAAGCGTCCGCCACCACAGCGCCGAAGCGCTGGCAAAGGCCGCCGCGAGGCAGGCAAGAATGAGGAAGAGGCGACGGATCATCGGTTTGTTATGCGCGAACCCCGCCCTAAGTGGCAAGACAACAAGCGCAGAGAGGGGCGCTGCCCCTCGTCCCCTTCGGGGACTTCACCCCGGGATATTTAAGGCAACCAGAAAGCACAAAGCACAGGCTCTTCTGGTTGCCTTAAATATCCCGGGGGTGAATTGGCCGTGAGGCCAAGAGGGGGCAGCGCCCCCTGCGCCGCCTCAAATCGGCAGAAGATCAGATCGGCAAAAGCGTCGTGGCCTTGATCTCTTCCATCGACAAAAGTGCGGTGACATTGTGGATTTTTACCTCTTTGATCAGCGCCTGATAGAACTGGTCATAGGCGCGGGCATTGGGCACGCGGACCTTTAGGATATAGTCGATATCGCCTGCCAGACGATGCGCCTCCAGCACTTCGGGCCGCGCCCTGAGCGCGCCGAGGAATTTTTGCTGCCAGTCGCTTTCATGCTCGGCGGTGCGGATCAGCACGAAGAAGCAGGCATCCAGCCCCAGCTTCTCCGCATCCAAGATCACCGTCTGCCGCCCGATCAGCCCCGCCTCGCGCATTTTGCGGATCCGATTCCACACCGGCGTCTTGGAAGAGCCCACTTTGCGGGCAATATCGTCCAGCGATTGGCTTGCATCCTCTTGTAGCTGGATGAGGATTTTCCGATCCATCTCGTCGAGCCGGACATCCATTCGCTATTCCTTCCATTTCCAAAACATACGTTCCGCCTGAGCTAGGGATAAGAACAGAGATCCTTATCTGCAAGCGCATATGGCGCAACGGGGGGATAATTTCCTATATAGGGCAGGAACAAATCCCCTATGGGCGTGGTCTCCCCGCCGCCCCGATCCAAAGCCAGTGCAGGAGCAGCCAGCTATGAGCAAAGCCTATCAGCCCAAAGTCGTGACGGCCAACGCCCTGCGCGAAGGCGATGCGGTGTATTACCGTGCCGATGGCACGTGGTCGCGCGCGCATGCCGAGGCCGAGCTGTTGCTGGATGCCGAGAGCGCCGAAGCGCGCCTCGCGCAGGCGGCCAAGGATCAGCACCTGATCGTCGGCGCTTATCTGGCCGATGCGAAAGCAGGCGAGAACGGGCCTGAGCCGGTGCATTTCCGCGAGGTCTTCCGCACCAAAGGCCCATCCAACTACTTCCACGGCAAGCAGGAGGCCAACTGATGTATAGCTATTCCGATTTCGACGAGGCCTTCGTTCGCAACCGTGTCGCCCAGTTCAGCGGCCAAGTCGCTCGCCGTCTCGATGGCTCACTAACGGAGGAAGAATTCCGCCCGCTGCGCCTGATGAACGGGCTCTATCTGCAACTGCACGCCTATATGCTGCGGGTCGCGATCCCTTACGGGACGATTTCGGCCAAGCAAATGCGTCAGCTCGCCTATATCGCCGAGACCTTTGATCGCGGCTATGGCCATTTCACGACCCGCCAGAACATCCAGTTCAACTGGCCGAAGCTGGAGGACGTGCCCGCGATCCTGTCCGCGCTGGCCGATGTGCAGATGCATGCGATCCAGACCTCGGGCAACTGCATCCGCAACGTGACGGCGGATCATTTCTCCGGTGCCGCCGCCGACGAGATCGCGGATCCACGACCCGTGGCGGAGCTGCTGCGCCAATGGTCCACCGATCACCCCGAATTCCAGTTCCTGCCGCGCAAGTTCAAAATCGCGGTGACGGGATCGGAGGCCGACCGCGCGGTGATCCGTGCGCATGATGTGGGCATCCAGATCGTCAAGAATGACGCGGGCGAGATCGGCTACCGTGTCTTCGTCGGTGGTGGGCTTGGCCGCACGCCGATGATCGGCAAAGAGATCGCGCCCTTCGTGCCGCAAGCGGACCTGCTGCCCTATCTCGAGGCGATCGTCGCCGCGTGGAACATTTTTGGTCGCCGCGACAATAAGTATAAGGCGCGGATCAAGATCACCGTGTTCGAAAACGGGCTGGAGAATTTCCGCGCGATGGTCGAGCAGGAATTCGCCCGCACCAAGCGCGATTTCACCGGAATCGACGCGGGCTTCTTGGCCGAGATCGAGGGCTGCTTCACCGCGCCCGATTTCAAAGCCGTTGACCCCGCCCCGTTTGAGGCCGCCCTTAAAGTTGATCCCTTGCTGCGCGCTTGGGCCAAGCATTCGCTGGCCGAGCACCGCCAAGCGGATCACGCGGTTGTCACCGTGTCGCTCAAAGAGCATGGCGCAACGCCGGGCGATGCTTCGGCCGATCAGATGCGGGTGCTGGCCGATCTGGCCGAGCGCTACGGCTATAGCGAGCTGCGGATCAGCCACGAGCAAAACGTGATCCTGCCGCATGTCGCTAAGGCGGATCTGCCGCAGATCCACGCGGAGCTGTTGCGTGCAGGTCTGGCCACGGCGAATGTCGGGCTGCTGTCGGATATCATCGCCTGCCCTGGCATGGATTATTGCGCGCTGGCGACGGCCCGCTCGATCCCTGTCGCGCAGGAACTGGCCGAGCATTTCAAGGCGCTCGATCTCGAGGAAGAAATCGGCAAGATCCAGATCAAGATCTCGGGCTGCATCAACGCCTGCGGCCACCACCATGTCGGCCATATCGGCATCTTGGGCTTGGACCGCGCAGGCGTAGAGAATTACCAGATCACGCTGGGCGGTGACGCGACAGAGACTGCCGCCATCGGCGAGCGGATGGGGCCGGGCTTTGCCTATAACGAGGTCACCCCCGCGATTGAACGGATCGTGCGCACCTATCTGGGCGCGCGCAAGGATGCACAGGAACGCTTCATCGACACCTACCAGCGCATCGGGGCACAGCCCTTCAAAGATGCCCTATATGGCGAGAGTAAAGATGCCGCTTGATCGAGACATAGAAAGCCGCGTCTCGGGGCTCAATCAGCGCTATAAGCACCATGCGGCCACGGCCGTGATGGAGCGCGCGTTGAAAGATCCCGAAGTCGGCAATGTCGCGCTGGTCTCGTCCTTCGGGGCGGAATCGGTGGTGCTGTTGCATATGGTCTCGGTGATCGCACCCAGCACCCCGATCCTGTTCATCGACACCTTGATGCTGTTTGAAGAAACCCTTCAATATCAGCGCGATGTGGCCGATAAGCTCGGGCTGACGGATGTGCGGGTGATCACGGCGGAGGCCGAGGCGCTGGCGTTTGAAGATCCCGATAACACGCTGCACCAGTTCAGCACGGATGCCTGCTGCGCGCTGCGCAAAACCGTGCCGCTGGAAAACGCGCTGTCGAAATTCGACGCGTGGATCACGGGGCGTAAGCGCTACCAAGGCCAGACGCGGGCCGATATTGATTTCTTCGAGGTCGAAACCCCGACCCGCATGAAAATCAACCCGCTGGCGCATTGGGGCCGTGAGGATCTGCAAGAATATATGATCCAGAACCGTCTGCCCAAGCATCCGCTGGTCGCCAAAGGCTACCCGTCGATTGGCTGTGCGCCTTGCACCAGCCCTGTGAAAGAGGGCGAAGATCCGCGCGCGGGCCGCTGGCGCGGGGCGGCGAAAACCGAATGCGGGATCCATTTCATCGGTGGCAAAGCCGTGCGCGGCCCTGTCGAGAGCCTGACCCCGCCCGCAGAGGCCGCACCTGTCGAGGCCGCCCCCGTTGATGGCACCACCGTTGATGGCACCACCGTTGATGGCACCACCGCACAGCCGCAAGAGACCCTGCAAGCCGTTGTTAAAAAGGATAAAGTCGCATGAGCGTCATCGTCACCGATAGCGGTTTCACCGCCGATACCTTTGCAGGCAGCACCGTCGATCTGCCGTCCGATACCAAGCCCGATGCGCTGGCCGATTTGATCAAGGGCGCCGAGATGGTGCGGGTGGAGTTCCCCGCCTTCTCCGACGGGCGCGGCTTTACCCTCGCGCGGATCCTGCGCGCCGAGGGGTTTGGCGGGCGTCTGCGCGCGAAAGGCCATGTGATCGCCGATCAATATGCGATGGCGCGGCGCTCGGGCTTTGACGAGGTGGAAATCTCCGAAGAGCTGGCCGCGCGCCAACCGCAAGAGCAATGGCTGGCCCGTGCCGATTGGCGCGCCTTCGATTATCACGCCCGTTTGCAAGGCTGAAGCGACGGTTTCAGGCCCGCGCTGCGCGTTCGAGATCGGCGGCGCGGGCATGAAAGGCTTTTCCAAAGCGGCATTCCGCCCTACAAGGCCACCAGCCAGCCCGCCGCCAGCCAAACACCAGCCTTGCGCCAGATCATAGAATAGCCTGCCTGCCGCCCCTATCCTCCCAAGCGGTGCAGCCCCCAATTCGCCAACGCCCCCGATACCGGGCGCGACGGCCCCAAAAGACGAGACGCCCGAATGGAACAGACAGCGATCAAAGCCCCCGCCCCCAAACACCTGCCTGACGCGCAAACCGTCACGGCCGTCACCCATTGGACCGATACGCTGTTTTCCTTCCGCGTCTCGCGCCCGCAAACCCTGCGGTTCCGCTCGGGGGAATTCGTGATGATCGGCTTGATGGGCGACAATGGCAAACCGCTGCTGCGCGCCTATTCCATCGCCTCGCCGAGCTGGGATGAAGAGCTGGAATTCTACTCGATCAAAGTGCCCGATGGCCCGCTGACCTCGAAGCTCCAGCATGTCAAAGTCGGCGATGAGATCATCTTGCGGCCCAAGCCCGTCGGCACGCTGGTGCATGATGCGCTGCTGCCCGGCAAGCGCGTGTGGTTCCTCGCCACCGGCACGGGGATCGCGCCGTTTGCCTCCTTGATGCGCGAGCCGGAAACCTATGAGAAATTCGACGAAGTCATCATGATGCACACCTGCCGCACCGTGGCAGAGCTGGAATATGGCCGCAAGCTCGTCGAGGATCTGGTGAATGATCCGCTGATCGGCGAGATGGTCGAGGGCAAGCTGAAATACTACCCCACCACCACCCGCGAAGACTTCCCCCATATGGGCCGGATCACCGACAACCTCGCCTCGGGCAAAGTGTTCGCCGATCTCGGGCTGGAGCCGATGAATGCGGAGACCGACCGCGCCATGGTCTGCGGCAGCCTCGCGTTCAACAAGGATGTGATGGAAGTGCTGGAAAGCTTCGGCCTGCGCGAGGGTGCGAATTCCGAGCCGCGCGAATATGTGGTCGAGAAAGCCTTCGTCGGCGAAGGCGTGTAAGCGCCCCGTGAGCGCGATAAGACAATGAGACTTGGGCCGCGCAGGGGAAACCTTGCGCGGCTTTGCTTTGCGCTCCGATTTCTGTGTGGCGCGGGGCGACTGCGGTTGGAACAGGGGCGCTGCCCCCGCGCGGTCGCAGGGCGACCGCTTCCCCCGGGATATTTTTAGCAACCGAAAGGGAAAAGGTTCAGCGCCTCAAGGCGCACTAAAAAAGCCGCCTCGAAGGGCGGCTTTCCTATTTGTCATGCTGCGCGGGGCTTACAGACCGAGCGCGGCTTTCACTTGGGTCAGAACGGTGGGGATCATATCCGGGTTCTTGCCCGCCAGATCGACCGCCGATTTCAGCGTGGTTTTGACCTGCTCATTGATCGGAGCCGTGTCGATCATCGCCGAGACTTTCGCCGCATCGAACCCGTCGACGGTCAGCGCTGTCATCGCACTTGCGTCAGCGCCCGTATCTGTCCCGGCAGAAGCAGCCGCGTCTGCAGCGGCGCTCGCGGCGGAGCTGGCCGCATCTGCGGCTGCCGTCGTGGCATCTGCGGCGGCGTCCATCGCAGTCGATGCGGCATCACTTGCCGCTGCAGTGCCGGCCTGTGCGGCACCTGATGCGGCCTCATTTGCCGCCGAAGCAGCCTGCGTCGCCGCCGCCGCCGCATCCTCAGCCGCGCCAGCCGCGTCTTTGGCGGCATCCTCAGCCGCCTCAACCGCGCCCGTTGCCGCAGCCCCTGCCGCCGCTGCGGCATCCGTGGAGGCATCCCCTGCGGCGGCCGCCGCTTGCGTTGCCGCCTCATCCGCCGTCTTTGCAGCTTCCGTCACCGCATCAACGACCTCTTGTGTGGTTTCCTGTGCGGCCTCGCTTGCCTCGGCTGCGGTCTCTTTCGCCGCATCGACCGCCCCGTTGACCGCGTCTTTGACTTCGGATCCCGCTGCCGCTGCCGCGTCACCGACGGCTGCCGCAGCCTCCCCCGCCGCGTCAACCGTCGCAGACACCGCGTCAGAGGTGGCCTGCGCCGCAGTATCGGCCGCGTCCGAGACCGTCTCGCCGGCGGTCGAAGCAGCCTCCTTGGTCGCGTCTGCCGCGCCTGTGCTTGCTTCCTCTACATTCTTGCCACCGACCATCAGATAGCCCGCAACAGCAATGATCGCCACAATAACGATACCCAGTACTTTCTTCATCTCCCACTCCCTTTGTTCGGAGATTAATCGTAACCTTAAGTTTGTGACAGAAAACCGCCCGAATGGAAAGCAAACCGCCCTGCGACGGAATCGCCCGCCGGATACCGATTGTGGTTGAAAGCTGCGGATTTGCGCTCTATTTTGCGCGCCATCTTGCCTGTTTGGCCATATAAGGAATTCCACCATAGCCCGCAGACCCCATAATGCCCCGCCGCAACGCGACACTGGCCCCCGTATCAACGATCGCATCCGTTCGCCCGAGATCCGTCTCATTGGCGCAGATGGCGAAAACGTCGGCGTGGTCACCCCTGCACGCGCAATGGCCATGGCCGAAGAGGCCGGTCTCGATCTGGTGGAAATCTCTCCGACGGCTGTGCCGCCGGTCTGCAAGATCATGGATTTCGGCAAATTCAAGTATGAGCAGCAGAAACGCGAGGCCGAGGCCCGCAAGAAGCAGCACATCATCGAGATCAAGGAAGTCAAATTCCGTCCGGGCACCGATACGCATGACTATGAAGTCAAAATGCGCTCGGTGATGAAGTTCTTGGAAGGCGGCGATAAGGTGAAGATCACCCTGCGCTTCCGTGGCCGCGAAATGGCACACCAACAGCTCGGTCTGGAACTTCTCAACCGCGTGAAGGATGACGTGGGTGAGGCTGGTAAGGTCGAATCGATGCCGAAACTTGAAGGTCGCCAGATGGTGATGATGATCGGCCCGAAATAAGATCTGGTCAGGTGATCGACCGATAGACTAGGAAAGCCCTCCCCTTGCGGAGGGCTTTTTTCTGCCCGCCCGTAACGTAACGCCCGCAATGTAACGCCCCTAGTTAGTCCCCGAGGCTCGTCTCCATGCTCGCCTATGTCAGCCTGTTTCTCGCCGCCTTCCTCGCCGCGACGATCTTTCCCGCCCAATCCGAGGCGGTGGTGGTGGCGATGTTGATCGGCGATTATGGCCCGCTGCCTGTCATCGCGGTGGCGAGCGCGGGCAATGTGCTGGGCGCGATGACGACATGGGCCTTGGGCTATTACGCACAGGCGCTGCCGCGTCTCGCGGCCCGCCTGAAACTGACACGCAAACCGCGCGCCCTGCCCGATCTCACCCGCGCCCGCGCCTGGTATCATCGCTGGGGGCGGTGGACGCTGCTGCTGTCGTGGCTGCCCCTGATTGGTGACGGGCTGGTGCTGGTCTCGGGGCTGATGCGCGAGGGGTTTTGGCCAGTGCTGATCCTCGTCACCCTCGCCAAAACCCTGCGCTACGCCGCCCTTGCCGCGCTCACCTTGGGTCTTTGGGGGTAAATCAAGCGCTGCGGGAGGGAAACCCGCAGCGCTTGTGGGAGCCGGATGTCGGGAGACACCGTATCGCTCGCAGCGGATCGTCGCGCGGCCAGTCACCGCAAAGTTCGGGAGAACCGATCCGATAAAGGCACCCTACGCGCGAGCGACGGGCCGCACTTTGACCTAAGTCAAACCCCCTGAATACGATGCGCTTTTTGGGACGGGCGGATGCCTCCGGCGGGGATATTTAGATCTCTGTGGAAAGGAATTTGCGTTCCAGAGAGCCTAAATATCCCCCGCGGAGCGGCCCGATCTCCCACAGGCGCAGCGCCGGGATCAGAGCTTCGCCATCTCCAGCCGGATCGCGCGATTATCCCCTTGTTTCAGGATCAGTTTCCCCATCGCTTTCGCCAGCGTCACATGCCCACGGTCCACCGCGCGTTTGAACAGTTCGCGCTGATAGCGCGGGAAGTCGCGGCGCGCGCGCAGACGTTGGTAGAAACTGGCCTCCGTCAGCGTGCCATCCAGCGCGCCCAGAATGATCGGCGTCAGGATGCCCATCTGATGCAGCGAGGAGCCGAGCCGATGGCCCAGAAGCGGCGTGCGCAGCTTGACGACATTCGCGCCGGTGAACCGCGCGACATGGCCCGAATCCAGTGGCTCGTAGGGATCATAGAGGATCGAGACCCGTCGCGCGGGTGCGATGGCCTGCGCCGCATCGCCGTATTTGCCGGAGAAATCGCGATCCCATGCGACCTTATAGCGGCTCTCCCATGGCACGATGGTTTTATCCAATGTCGATTGCGGCGAGATCACCACCACATCCGCCCCCGGACAGGCCGCGGAAAACGCCGCCGCCGCGTAGCCGCCCATTGAGGCGCCGTAGAACACCACCCGCTCGAACTGCGCGAAGAAGCCTTCCGCGGCAAGGCGATCAAACTCCTGCGCGACCCAAGGCTCGCGGTACCATGTCCAGCCGCCCGCCAGCACGCCCAGCATCGACCAGCCCTGCTTCTCGATGAAGGAAAACCCCCAAGGGCGGCGATCCTCGCGCTTGTTCATCGCGATATCGAGATTATCGAAGGTCACCACGAGGGTCTTTTTGCTGCGCGGCATATAGAGGAAGGAATGCCCCGCCGTGCCCGCGCGGTAGAACCCGTCCTTGCCTGCCAAATCGCGCGCGATCTCGCCCCAGCCCGCGTCCTCCTCGCTCGCCACGGGCGGCGTGGGGGTGAACACCGCGCGGGTGATCTTGCCGCCGCCGCCATCCTCGCGCTCGGACAGGATCTCTGTCGTGCCGAAATCGCGCAGGAACGGGAACGCGCCGGAGCCTTTGCGAATATCAAGCACCATGCGCGAATCCGCATGAAGTGCAGCTTGAAGAACGCCGTCCAAATACTTGACTTTATTCACATCTCCAAAGCCGGAGAGATTGAGCAGCAGATCAACCGGCCGCAGATCTTTTGCGCGGGAGACCGTCTTAACCCGCCCCGCATCAATCCCCGCCGCCGTGAGATGCGCGTGGTAGCTTGCCACCCAATCGGAGGGTTTTTCTGGCCAGACCCCCTCGGGCAAAAGATCGATCAGCACGATATCGCAATCAAAGCGGTTATGCGCGGCAATCGCGAGCTGCGGCGAGGTGCCCCCCAGATCGGCGAGGGTCGAGACCTCCCCCAGCCCGATCTGATCGAGCACGTCAGAATTTTGCGCGGGGTCGGCCTCGAACACCAAGCGCCCGCGGCTTTTGATCGGGGCTGTCAGCGGCGCAATCCCGTGCTTCTCGAGGATCTTCGCGAGATAGCTGCCCGCGCGCGGCACCCCGTTGAACCGCAACCCTAACTCACGCTTGTTCGACGCCCAGAGATGCACGGCGGTGGTCGCAGGCGTGAACCGCGCCTCGACTTTCTCGGCCTTGCGGATCATCCGTGTGCGCTCGGGGAACGGCACGGGATAGAAGGCCTCCATCGGCTGTACCTTGTCGAGCAGCCCCAGCTTATGCACGAAATGGGTGACCATCATCGGCCCCCAAACGCCCCATGGCTGCTGGCTGACATGCACAGGTGCGCCCTGCGCGGCGGCGGCGCGATATTCCTCTTGCAGCTTGGGCTTGAGAAACTCGGGGATCGCGTAATGGTCATTGGTGAAGCTGATCATCGCCTCGAGCAGCGCGCTGTCGGCAGGCATCCCGAGGATGGCATTGTTCACACGGTCACCACCGGGCAGTTCAAACCCGAAGACATAATCGCTCTCGTAAGTCATAGGCTGGTGGCAATACACATCGGTATCGATCCAGATCATCCCCGGACAGGCTTTGATCATATGCAGCCGGAACAGATCCGCAAAAAGCGCGAAACTGTCCTTCTTTTCATATTTCATGAAATTATCGGTGTCGATAATTTCGCGCCCGTCGCGGCGGATCACCCCTTCGGGCACATTGGGAATATCCTCGTAGGAAAACAGGGTGATTTTCTGCCCCGCATCGACGAAGCTCTTGAGGCAGAGGATTTCCATCCATGAGAGCGCCCCGCCAATCCAAAGCGTGCCCACTTCGCGTGTCCGTACCATACTGCCTCACCCTTACACTGTTGCGGCATTCTGCCAAAGCGACAGCGCATTTCCAATGAAAATCTTGCGCTTAGCGCATGAACTTCACGCGGAGGGCGTGGTACATTCTCACCTTGTGAAAGAATACCTACCACGAGCGGCTCTGCCTTGGGCGTTCGGTGATGTGTGAAACGCCCGCCTTTGCATCCCGCCGCTTTGACCTGCCCCCGCGCTGTGCTAGGACAGGCTAACCGCGCCCTTTCGAGGCGCATCGTGTCGGGGCGCGGCGAGATTGCCCTGCAATCCGGCCCGCTTGGAACGTGTAAGAGGAAGAGTGATGGCGGGGAACGCGGGTAAGACATCTGGTCAAAACGCAGGCGGAAAAGCGAAGAAAGCCACGCCGAAATCGGCAGCGAAAGCGGGCCTGAAGCAGCCGTCAACGGCCTCCGGTGCGGCCTATTTGCGGCGCCTGACTGGCCCTGCGCAAACGCCGTTTTCCTCGCCCGCCCCTCATCATCCGCTCCTCAGCTGCCTCGTCTGGCCAAGCGGCGCGGAGTTCGCGGGCCCGTTGGAGACGGATGCAGGGCTCCCCTCCCCGCGCCGCGAGATCCGGCTGTTCTTCGCCGATCCGACCAGCGCGGAGGCGGTCTCGCTCGATCAACCCGAACAGGGCACGCCGGAAGCCGCAGGCGTGATGCGGATCACCGAGCTGCGCGAGATTTCCTCGGGCCTGATGGTGTCGGGCTATGATTTCGAGCCGCTGGAGGCCCCCGTGTGCCTCAAAATGGTTGTGGCAACAGCCCCCCAGCAAACAGGGCCAGAAACGGCCCCCCCCCAGCCCGAGGCGATCTGCGCCTTCCAGCCCACCGCCCCCGAAGTCGATCTGTTCGCTGGGCGCAACACGCTCTTCGCCCAGCGGTTGGAGGAACCCGCTGAGACCGTCCTCGAATGGCTGGCCTTCCATGCCGAGCACCATAAGGCCGAGGCGGCGCTGATCCTTAACCGCGCGCCGGATGCCGCAGAGCGCGCGCAGTTTTTCAAGGATATTCAAGCGGGTATCGCGGATTGGTGCCTGCCGATGCAGGTTGTCGTGCTCGATCCTGAAACCCCTTTGGGCAAGCGCGATCTGGGGCCGGAAAACCACCCGTTCCTCGCCCCCGATGCGCCGGGAAAGGACCGGATGACCCCGCCCGCACCCGATGCGTGGCGCAGCCCTCTGGGCACGGGGATCATCTTCGAGCTGGTCAAATGGCAGTTCCTCGCCCGCGCCCGCGCGGTGCTGACACTGGATGTCTCCGACCTTTTGACCCCGCCTCAAATCCTCACCGCGCTCCGCGCCGCGCCAGATATCGACGAGGGCGAGAGCTTCCCCGAGGCGGCGACCCCCACCAACGCATTCGATCTGTGCCGCAGCGCGGCATCCGGCGTGGTGCTGATGGTCGGGCGCAGGGTCTACCCGTGGCGCGTGCGCAAAGATCAGCGCGAGAGCTTCGGCGATCATATTTGCCGCCAATTCGACATGCGGCGCGGCTTTGCGCGCTGGGGCTGCGCGCCCGATATCGCGGGGCTGATGAACACATGGCGGCCCGTGCGCGTAGCCTATGCCAAGCCCGATGCGGGCGTGGTGGTGCCGTTCCTGCGCGCGATGGCGGTGCGGGTGGCGGGGCGCGCCGCCTCGGAACTCGCGCCGAAAACCTCGTTGGTGGAAGATCCGGCACTGCTGCAGATCTCGACAGAGATTTTTGACTTCAAGCCGATCCGCCCGCCCGTCTCCAAACTCAAAGCCGCACCGAAACAGGCCGCGCAGGCGGGGCGCACCTGTATCGTCACCACGATGAAAAACGAGGGGCCGTTCATCCTCGAATGGCTGGCCTATCACCGCGCCATCGGGGTGGAGGATTTCCTTGTCTATACGAATGATTGCACCGACGGCACCGATACCATGCTGGATATGCTGCAAGCCAAGGGCCTGCTGCAACACCGCGCCAACCCTTGGATTCCAGGCGGGGAGCTGAAACCGCAACACGCCGCGCTGCAGGCCTCCGAGAGCGAGCCGATCATGCAAAACGCGGGCTGGGCGATCTGCATGGATGTGGATGAGTTCATCGACATCAAGATCGGCGATGGCACGCTCAATGCGCTTTATACGGCAATGGGCGAGGCAAATATGATCTCGCTGACATGGCGGCTGTTCGGCAATTGCGATGTGCATGAATATAAAGACGAATTCCTGCTAAAACAGTTCACCACCTGCGCGCCCGAGATCGTGCGCAAACCGCATCAGGCATGGGGGTTCAAAACCCTGTTCCGCAATATCGACATCTATAAAAAGATCGGCGTGCATCGCCCCAAAGGCCTCGTGCCGGATCTGTGGGACAAGGTGAAATGGCTCAATGGCTCGGGCAAGCCGATGCCGCGCGAGCTGTTCCGCAATGGCTGGCGCTCGACGCTGGAAACCTATGGCTATGATTGGGTGCAGCTCAACCATTACGCCGTGCGCTCCGCCGAAAGCTTCCTCGTCAAGCGCGACCGTGGCCGCGTGAACCATGTCGACCGCGATCAGGGGCTGAATTACTGGTTCCGGATGAACCATAATCCGGTGGTGGAAACCTCGATCCAGCGGATGATCCCTGCCCTGCAAGCCGAGTTTGATCGGCTGATGGCCGACCCCGAGATCCGCGCCGCGCATGAGCATTCCGTCAAATGCCACGTCGATAAGATCAAAGAGCTGCGCGCCACCGAGAATTACGAGAAATTCTACGGCGAGCTCTGCTCCGAGCGCTTCGAGAAGCTCTCGCGGATGCTGCATATGTTCGGCTCCAATGTGTTTGGCGCGGGGCCCAATGTGCTGCCCGAGGATATCCATACCCGCGATCTGCCGCCGGATTTCTTCTTCACGGTCGAGCATCAGGGCGAAGCAGAGCATTAATCCGCGCGCGCGTGTTTGGGGCGCTGCCGCAGCGACAAGCTAATCTTGGATTGAAGCGCCACCGCGCATCCGCCACTATACGGCGATCGTAATGAGGCACGGACCAGATGAGTGTATTTGACAAACGGCAATGCGCTTTAGGCGAAGGCCCGCTCTGGCATCCAGAGCGCAAACAACTGTTCTGGTTTGATATTTTGGGAAAGCGCCTGTTAAGCCGCACGGCGGATGGCCCGTTGGAATGGCGGTTTCAAAGCCATGTCGCGGTGGCCGGATGGGTGGATCACGACACGCTGATCATCGTCTCGGAAACCGCCCTACTGCGCTTTGACATCCCGACAGGCGAAACTTCGCCGCTCCTTGATTTGGAAGCCGACAAGCCCGCCACCCGCCCCCATGACGGGCGCGCAGATCCGTTTGGCGGGCTATGGATCGGCACCATTGGCAAGGGGGTCGAGGCGGGCGCGGGCAACCTCTATCGTTATTACCGTGGTGAGATTACCCAGCTTAAAACGGGGATGACTCTCCCCAATTCGATCTGTTTCTCGCCCGATGGCCGCACCGCTTACTACTCTGAGACCACCGAGCGGCGGATCCTGCGGCAGCCGCTTGATGCGCGGGGCTGGCCGATGGGCGCGGCGCAGGTGTTGATTGATCTGTCGGACGAAGAACTGCGGCCCGATGGCGCGGCGATGGATACCGATGGCTGTCTTTGGGTGGCCTGTTGGAACGCAGGCAAGGTGCTGCGAATCACGGCAGAGGGGGTAATCTGCGGCGCCGTGACCTTGCCGGCGTTGAAGCTCACCCGCACGGAGTTTGGCGGATCGGATCTGACGACGCTGTTCGTGACCTCCGGCGCGATGGGATCGAGCGAGCCGCATGCGGGCCAGACCTTCGCAATATCCAGCGGCGCGGTGGGGCTTGCGCAGCCTCGGGTGATTTTGGGCTAACCCCCTGCCGCGAGACATAAAACCCCCCGCCGGACGCGCCGACGGGGGGTTGGGTTTCCTGAATCCCTGCCCGTTTAGAACATCAGAGAGGGCACCAGCATGCTGAAGAACGGCACGTAAGACAGCACGATCAGCGCCACCAGCATCAGCGCAATTGTCGGCAGTGCGGCACGGAATATCTCGAAGAGCGTCATCTTCGCCACCCCCATCGCCACGAAGAGGTTCAGCCCGACAGGCGGTGTCAGCATCCCCACCGAGAGGTTCACCAGCATGATGATCCCGAAGTGGATCGGATCAACGCCAACCTGCGCCGCGATTGGCTGCATCAAAGGCCCGAGGATGATGATCGCCGAGGCGCTATCGAGGAAGCAGCCCGCGACGAGCAAGATCACATTGAACAAAGCCACCACCACAATCGGGTTATCGGTGCCCGACAGGATGTAATTCGCCAGATCCGAGGGCGCGCCCGTGCTCGCCAAGAGCCACGAGAAGGCCGAGGCCCCTGCGGTGATCAGCAACAGCGGACCTGAGATCAGGCCGGTATTGCGCAGCACCACCAGCATCTCGCGGATCGAGATGCTGCGATAGACGATGGCGCCGACGAACCAGCCATAGAGGCAGGCCGTCGCGGCGGATTCCGTCGGGGTGAACACGCCCGAATAGATCCCGCCGAGCAAGATCACCGGCAGGCCCAGCCCCCATGCGGCGCGCTTGAACGCCGTCAGGATGGAGCGCAGTGTCGGGAAGGCATCGCGCGGATAGCCCTTATGCGCCGAATACCAGCAGGCATAGGCGATCAGGATCCCGCCGATGAACAGCGCAGGCAAAAGCCCCGCCGCGAACAGCTTGCCCACCGAAGTGCCCGTGACCGAGCCATAGATGATCAGCGCGATCGAGGGCGGCACGATCGGCCCCAAAGTGCCTGCCGTGGTGATCAGCCCGATTGAGAAGAACTTGTCATAGCCCGCCGCCACCATGGCCGGATACATGATCGTGCCAATCGCGATCACGGTTGCAGGCGAGGAGCCGGAGATCGAGCCGAACATCAGGCACGCGACCACCGCCGCCGCCGCCAGCCCGCCCGGCAACCAGCCGATCAAGGCGCGGGCCAGCCCGATCAGCCGATCCGAGAGCCCGCCGATCCGCATCAATTCTGCCGCCAGAATGAAGAACGGGATCGACATCAGCGAGAAGTTATTCATGCCCGAAAACATCCGCATCGGCACGACGACGGGATCAATCCCGCCAATGAAATAGAAGACCAGCGCCACCGACATTGCCAGCGCGGCAAAAATCGGCAGGCCGAACAGAAGCAGCCCGAAGAAGGCCGGAACCAGTGCAGAAACCATGTGTTCGCCCTCAGCTTGTTTTGATATCGACCTGCGGCGCGACGTAGACGCGCTCGGTCACTATGGATTGCAGCACCAGCAAATACCGCAGCGCCATCAGCCCGCCCGAGATCGGGATAATCAGATAGATATACCCGACCGGAATCCGCATCGCGGGCGAGAGCTGCCCCATCTGCATCGTGTTGAACGACAGTTTGAGGCCGTAGAAAATCAACACGCAGGCAAAGACCAGACCGAGGCAAGATGCCCCGATCTGGAGGGCGCGGGCGGTGCGGGGGCCAGCGATGGCATAAATCGCCTCGACGCTGATATGGGAGGCATAGCGCACCCCCATGCCCATGGTCAGAAAACTCATGGTAATCAACGCATAGAGGATCAACTCCTCGGACCAATAGAGCGAGTTATTGAACACATAGCGTGCAATCACCTGCCCGATTGCGGTGAGGGTTGCTGTCAGGATAAGCGTCGTGACAAGGACATTCTCGATCCAGTCTATGATGCGGTTTACGCCTTTGATCATCGTTCCGGCCCCCATCAAAGATCAGCCTTTGGCCGCAGCGATAGCCTTGTCGAGAAGCTCTTGCGTCACTTTGGGCGCAAATTCTTCATAGATCGGCTTGGAGGCCTCGATGAAAGCAGCGCGGCCCTCATCCGTCAGCGGCAGGATTTCGATCTGATCCTTGATCGCATCCAAGATCTTCGCCTCGTCCTCATCGGTATATTGGCGCGCGGCGTCACGGCCCACGATCATCGCATCTGCCACGACGGTTTGCAGATCTTCGGGCAGGCTCTCCCATTTGTTCTTGTTCATCACCGCCGCATAGGTGTGATAGGCGTGGCCCGTCAGCGTCATATATTTCTGCACCTCGTAGAATTTCATCGACGAGATATTGGCGAGCGGATTTTCCTGGCCCTCGACCACCCCTTGCTGCAGCCCGTTATAGACTTCGACATAGGCCATCGCTGTCGGGTTTGCGCCGTAAGCGCGGTAGGTCGAGAGGATCGTCGGCGCTTGCAAGGTGCGCATCTTGATGCCTTTGAGATCATCGGGGCCGGTGATCGGGCGGACGTTATTCGTCATATGGCGGAAGCCCGCGCCCCACATCGCGATGCCGTGCAGGTTGTTGCTCTCCAACGTGCCGAGCAGTTCTGTCCCGACCTCGCCATCCAGCACCCGCGCCATCGAGGCGTTATCGGTCATCAGGAACGGCAGATCGAAGAGATACATTTTCTCGTTGAAATTGGCCAAGTTTCCGGTCGGCGGGATCGCGATATCGACGAGCCCCATCTGGGTTTGCTCGATGATTTCCACATCACCGCCAAGCTGCGCGGCGGGGCGGATTTTAACCTCGATCCGGCCCTCGGATTTCGCCTCGACCTCTTCCTTGAACTTCACAGCCGCGCGGGCGTTCGGGGTGTCTTCCGTCAGAACATGCGCGAAGGTCAGCGTGAAATCCGCACCATAGGCGGCGGTGGTGACGGCAAGACCGAGCAGCGTTGCGGCCGAGAGTTTGAGCAGTTTGATAGTCATAAGAACTCCTGTTGATTATGTGTTTATAACTTATTTTCAGATGCCTGTAGGGTGATCTTTACGCGCCCCCAATTCATCAGGCCCTGTCTTGTTCGAACTCGCCCTAAGCTTTGGGCGGGTTCAAATTCCTGTCGCGGTCACATCAGCCGCGGTGCGCGCGGTGGCGCCCCTAACAGCTCAGCTGCGCGACCGATGGCGGTTTCCACCGCCATGCCCATCGCCAGAAGCGTGGCCTCTTGGCGCGGCAAGGCGATCAATTGCAGCCCGACGGGGATGCCATTGTGATCCAGACCTGTGGGCAGCGAGAGCGCGCACCAGCCAAAGAGGTTTACGAAAGCGGTGTTACGCAGTGTCAGCATATTCGCGTGGCGATAGGTGGCGGGGTCGGCCAGATCCGCCAGAAGCGGCGCGGAAATCGGCACGGTGGGTGTCATCACGACATCGACCTGCTCAAAGACAGAGGCCGCCTTTCGGGCAAACTGCGCGAGCGCTTCGGCACGGCGCAGATATTCAATCGCCGGAATCTGATCCGCCGTCTCCACCCGCGCCCGCACCATCGGATCAAGCCGCGCGATCCGTTCGGGGAAGGTCATCTCCATGAACGACCGCAGCTCTGCCGCCGCAAGCCCGCCCTGCCCGAAAATCTCCAGCGCGTCTTCCAGATGCGGCAAGGTGATCTCTACCAGCACCGCCCCTTTGCGCTCCAGCGTGGCGAGGGCGGCGCGGGTGGTCTCGGCAATGCTGGGATCACAGGCGTCCCAAACCGTGTTTTGCACCACGCCGATGCGCAGCCCCGTCATGTCGCGCGCCTGCCCTGCCAAAGGCTTGCCCTGATCAATCGCGCCGAACGCATAGGCCAGATCTTCCACCGTGCGGCACAGGATGCCCGGGGAATCGAGCGAAGGCGAGAGCGGCACGATCCCCTCGCGCGACCAACGCCCGCGCGTGGTTTGCAGCGCGCATTGGCCCGTCAGCGCGGCTGGCACCCGCACCGAACCCGCCGTATCCGTGCCAAGTGCCACCAAGGCCGAGCCCTGCGCCAAGGACACGCCTGCGCCTGAACTCGATCCTCCCGGTGCGCGCGGCGCGCCGGAGGCGGACCAAGGGTTCACAGGCGCCCCCCAATGCGCATTGGTGCCCATGCCGCCGTAAGCGAATTCGACCGTATGGGTCTTGCCCGAGATCATCCCGAGCTGCCCCGTCACCGCGCGCACCACGGGGCCCGCCACCTGCCAAGAGGCGGGCAAAGCGGTGTCGGTTCCCGCAAACACCGGCATCTTCGGCACGCCGTAGAGATCTTTTGCGGAGACTGGAATCCCCATCAACGGGCCCTGATCCTGACCGCTCTTGAAGAACAGATCGACCGCGCCTGCCTGCCGTGCCATCTGCGGACCCGCCCAGTGTTTATAGGCGTTCAAGTCCGGCTCGGAGGCCTCATAGGCGGCGATTGCGGCCTCGGCCAAAGCCGTCGCCGTCACGGTCTCGTCGCGCAGATCCTGCGCAATTTTGGCTAGGGATTGATGTGTCACGGGCAGACCCTCAGGTTGAAATCTTGCCCCGATCCTTATGGGCAGATCACGAATACGCCAGCGCTCATATTCTCGCTGCGCCGCATCGGCATCTTGCTGCGACCGCAAAGGCGATCAATTTAAGGCATTGATAATATTTATATTTAATCGCGCAATCGAGCGCAAGATGCCCGCAGCGTTGCCAATACGGCAAAGATGCGTTGCCGTTTCCTCACGCCTACGATGTTCAATTCTCGCTAGTTTCATAGGCGGTCAACAGAAAGAGACATCATGCCGCATCTTATCGAATCCCGTCTGAACGACATGGGCATCATCCTGCCCCGCCCGCCCAAGCCGATTGGCAATTACCTCCCCGGTGTGGTGGTGGGAAACCTGCTCTTCACCTCGGGCACCTTGGGCACAAAACCCGACGAGAACGACAATGACGTGCTGCCCTATGTCGGCAAGCTCGGCTCCGATCTGACGATTGAGGAAGGCTATGCTTCGGCGCGGCTGATGGCGATCAACCATCTCGCGATGATGAAAGCGGTGCTGGGCGATCTGGACCGTGTGAAGCGGATCGTGAAGATGATCGGCTATGTCTCCTGCGCGCCGGGGTTCACCGAGCCGCATCTGGTGCTCAACGGGGTGTCGGATCTGTTCGTGGCACTTTGGGGCGAGGAAAACGGCAAGCACGCGCGCGCGGCCCTCACCCAGCACGAGCTCGGCCTCAACGCGCCGATTGAGGCCGATATCACTGTGGAACTGCACGGCTGATTTGCCCTTCGCGGCGGGGCCGGATGCGCCCCGTCGCCCTCGTTCTCAGTCGGGTCCGGCAGAGCCTGCCTGCGCGCGCCGGATCTGCGCCAAGAGATCGGCATCAAACGCCTCGCCCGCCTCGAACTCCGACAGGATATATTTCAAGAAGGCGGCGGCGGCGGGCGGAAGCTGCTGATCGCGCCGCGTCACCGCGTAGATATAGCGGTATTCAAATTCTTTGCAGTGCAGGTTCAGCGGCACCACCTGCCCCGATTGCACCTCTGTCAAAGCGCCTTGCAGCGGCAGGAAGATGATCGCCCCCGTGCGCAAAGCGTGGTCGATCAGAAAGTGGAACTGATCCGCCATCAGCACCGCATTGGGCCGCGCGCCGAGCTTGCCATAGACACGGTTGACGAGGTGATGGATCCCGAAACTGTCGTCAGGCATCACGCAGGGCAGTGCTACGATATCCTCAAGCTGCACCACCCGCCCATCCGCGAAGGGATGATCGCGCGGCACCAAGGCCAACAGCGGCTGATGCCATTTGCCGACGGTCTCGATGACCGGATGCGAGAAGTGATCGTAGAGAATGCCGATCTGGCAGATATGCTGTTCCAGCGCCTCCAGCACCCGCTCGCGGCCTCTGATCCGCACCCGCATCTCGATCGAGGGGAAATCGCGGCGGAAGGCGGCAATTTTCTCCGAGAGGAACGGCCGCGTCACCCCCTCTACCGTCGCCACCGAGACCTGCCCGCGTTTCAACCCTTTGAGATCGGCAATCTCACCCTTGGCCAGATCAATCCGGTCGAAAATCACCGCGAGATGCGCCTCCAGCACCGTGCCCGCCTCCGTGAGCCGCACCCCGTTGGAATGACGCTCCAACAGTTGCACATCCAGCTCATGCTCCAGCTTGGAAAGCTGGCGGCTGATCGCGGAGGGCGCGACATGCAGGCGGTCCGCAGCGGCGCGCAACGAGCCGAGCCGCGCGACCTCGGCGAAATACCGACATGCGGTGAGATTGAGCATGGTCCGTCTCCTGTCTGAGGCAATAGATCCCCTATCGCCTTATGCGAAGGGCGCGGCAAGGGTTTCCCCCGCCGCGCCCTTGTCTTAAACCGCTTCGCGCGGTGGCTTACGCCTGCACCCCCGTCGTCATCGCCGCTTTCCGGCGCGCGATCTGGATCATCAGGATCGGCGAGATCAGCACGAGGCCAAGCGCCATCGTCTTCAGCCCCGGTGCGATGAACAGGAACGAGGCCAGCGCGAGATACCAGCGCTCCCACATTTTGAGCGGGGCCACCAGATAGCCCGAGAACGAGATCCCGAGGCTAGCGATGCCGAGCATGGCCCCCACCAGCGTCACCGCAAAGGCCGACCATGTGAACCCATCCGCCACCAGCAACAGCGAGGGCGAGTAGACGAAGACGAAAGGCACGAGCGCTTTCGCGATCCCCAGACGAAAGGCGGTATTCCCCGTCTTGAACGGATTCGCCCCCGCAATCCCTGCCGCCGCATAGGCGGCCAAGGCCACAGGTGGCGTGATATCGGCCAACACCCCGTAATAGAACACGAAGAAATGCGAGACCAAGGGCTGGATCTGCTGCGCCGCTAAGGCAGGCGCGGCCACCGCGACCAGAATGATATAGGTCGCCGTGGTCGGGATGCCTGCGCCCATGATGATGCAGGCCACCGCGATCAGCACGAGCGACAAGAACAGCGACCATTGCGCCACGCTCGCCATCGAGAACGGCCAGACCTGGCCCAGAACTGCGCCCATATCGGTGGCGGTTTGCACAACCACATAGCCCAGACGGAACCCGACCCCCGTCAGCGTCACCACGCCGACGACGATCCCGACAGTGGCTGCCGCAGCCCCCACCGCGAGGGTGTTCTTCGCCCCCGAGGCCAGCGCATCCCACAGATCCATCAGCTTGAGACGGTTCACAGGGTTCAGCACGCCCACCACCACGCAAGCGATGATGCCGTAGACAGCGGCGAAATCAGGGGTGCGTCCGGTCAGGATCATATAGACGAGAATCCCCAGCGGGATCACCGACAGCCAATGTTGGCGCAGCACGAGGCCGAGTTTCGGCATTTCTTCTGCGGTCAGCCCGCGCAACCCGAGGCGTTTCGCCTCCAGATGGACCATGATGAAAATACCGAAGTAATGCAGCAAGGCGGGGAACAACGCCGCCGCGAGAATATCGCGCAGCGGGATTTCCAGATATTCCACCATGATGAAGGCCGCCGCCCCCAAGATCGGCGGGGTAATCTGCCCGCCCGTGGAGGAAGTCGCCTCAACCGCGCCCGCGAAATGCGCGGGATAGCCGACCTTCTTCATCGCCGGAATCGTCAGCGCGCCTGTCGTCACCGTATTGGCGATCGAGGAGCCGGAAATCGTGCCCATGAAGGCCGAGGAAAAGATCGCGACCTTCGCAGGCCCGCCCGCATAGCGCCCCGCAATCACCATCGCCAGATCAATGAACAACTGCCCCAGCCCGATCCGCGTTGCCAGAACGCCGAAGACGATGAACAAGAAGACATATTTCGCCATCACGCCAATCGCGATGCCGTAGATCCCTTGGTTGGTCATATAGAGGTGGTTGATCAGCCCGAGCCATGTCGTACCGCCATGTTTCAACGCGCCGGGCGCATAGGGGCCAAACAGCGCGAAAAGCATGAACAGCACCGCAATCATCGGCAGTGTCGGCCCGACAGAGCGGCGCGTCGCCTCCAGCGTCAGCAGCACCAGCGCCGTGCCCATCCCGATATCGAGCGAGGACGGGTTGCCGACGCGCTGCGCCACCTCTTCGGGGGGCAAAAGCGGCAGATACATCGCCGCCGCGACAGCCAGAACCGCCCAGAGGATATCGAGCACAGGAATCCCCTGCACCCGCCACCAGACCGGCGTGGGCAGCTCTTGGCTCAAGGATTTCCGCCAGCCGAACAGCAGAAACACGAGGCCCAGCACGAAGGAAATATGGATCCCGCGATGCATCAATTCGGGGATCAGCGCGAAGCCCGCCGCATAGAAGTGATAGGCGGACATCGCCACCAGCAAGGCAGAAATCACCCAGCCAAGCTGCGGCCCCGTCGCGCGAAACGCGGTTTCAGGATCGTATTTCCGTTCAATTTCTGCCAGTTCGGCGGCGGTCAGCTCTGGCTGCCCTAATGTTGCACTCGACATATTACCCCCTCGGCCTCAGGCCGATTGCGCCGCTGCGGGCGGATCCTCAGGGCGATGCCGCCCCGCTCGAAAGTCCCAAAATAATTCAGACGTCGAAAATAAAAACGGCGCGCGATCTGCCCGAAAGCCGACCGCGCGCCGCCAAGATCTCTTACTTCAGCAGACCTGCTTCACGGTAGAACCGCTCTGCGCCCGGATGCAGCGGGATACCAACGCCGTCAAGCGCGGTTTCCTTGGTGATCGAAGCGCCTTTCGCATGGCCAACATCCAGAAGAACGCGGGATTTCTCGTTCCACAGCGCCGAGGTGATGTTGTAGATCAGCTCTTCGTCTTCATCCGCCGAGGTGATCCACTGTGCGCCAACGGCGACGGTGGTTGTCGCCCCCACGCCCTCATAGGCCCCATCAGGGATATCGGAGGAGGAGAAGAAGGCGAATTCATCGGTCAGCTTATTGGCATTATCGCCCGAGATCGGCACCAGTTTGATATCAACTGCCGAGGCGAGTTCCACCACGGCGCCCGTCGGATAGCCACCCACGAAGAAGAACGCATCAATCTGGCCGTTGCGCAGCGCATCGCCCGAGGCATCGGGCTTGAGGGTTTCAACGGTGATCTTATCAGTGCCCAGACCGAAGGCCTCCAAGATCAGCTTTGCGTCCACATAGGTGCCCGATCCCGGCTCATCGAGCGAGACGCGCTTGCCTTCCAGATCCGCAACCGAGTTGATGCCGCTGTCTTTGAGGGCAACAAGGTGGATATGCTCCGGGAACAGCGCCGCAATCGCGCGCAGTTTTTCTGCCGCAGGCTGGCCTTCCATCGTGCCGGTGCCGGTATAGGCCCAATAGGCCACGTCCGATTGTGCGAAGCCCGAATTGCGCAGGCCCGAGGTGATCGCGTTGAGGTTATCGACAGAGCCGCGCGAGGAGACCGCCGAGGCGATCAGGCCCGGCACGCCGCAGCTCCCGCCCTCTTCGCACGGCCGAGAGCCTGGCGGGTTGGAGATCGCGTTGGCGATCACGCCGCCGACCGGATAATAGGTGGCCGCAGTGCCACCGGTGCCGATGGTAAAGAACTTAAGATCTTGCGCGACGACGCCGCTCGCAAGGCCGAAAACAAGTGCCGCGCCGAGCGCTGCCGATTTAACGAATTTCATTCTGTCGGTCTCCCTAAAATCCAGTCCGAGAGGGCCGCATCCGATCCGTGCAGTGATTCCGCGCGGGGGGCAGATCCGGTCTCCTCACTTCATTGTGAGAGTATGCAAAGCGCGGGCGCACACGGCAACCACAATTCCGCCCAATGCCGCGCGCACGGCACCTTATCCTGGCGTCACGCCCCGCTGCGCAGGGCTGTTGTTGCAATTTTTAGGTGAGAAAGATCGGCCAAACCCACAAAATACAGTCATAAAACTGGCCATCGCCGCACTGCCCCGCAATTCCTACTATTTTACTATGACAAATCTCTGGACCTTTTTTGGCCCAAGCGTTACTCACCCCAGAACGCCGCAATTCACGCCACCTGCGCTGCGGTTCCTGCCTGATCTGCGCCTCACCCGTGGCGCGATGCCACCCCTCGCCACCGCGGCTCGCGCCGCACCTACCGGAGACACTGCCATGATCCGCCTGACCCGCGCCGCCCTGCTGGGGGCCACCCTTCTCGCCGCCCCGCTCATGCTCGCAGCCCTCCCGCAGGCCGCTTTCGCGCAGGGTGTGACGATCCCGACCGCGCGCGGCGAGGTCAGCGTGGCAGAGCATCCCAAGACCGTCGTCGCCTATGACATCCCCGCGATTGATACGCTCACAGCGCTCGGGGTGCCGCTGGCGGGGGTGCCCGACAGGCTCTACGTCTCCTATCTCGACGGGATCGACGCGGCCCCTGTCGGCACCCTGTTCGAGCCGGATCTGGAGGCGCTCGCGGGTGTGAACCCAGACCTGGTGATAGTCGGAGGCCGCACTGCGGCGCAATATGACGCGGTCTCCGCTCTGGCCCCGACGATTGATATGACGATCTGGGAAGATACGATTGGCGAGGCCCGCAGCCGGATCAAAACCTATGGCGATCTGTTCGATAAACAGGATAAAGCCGCCGAGCTGACCGCCGATTTCGATGCGAAGCTGGAGGCCGCGAAAGCCGCTGTCGCAGGCAAGGGCAATGCGCTGATCGTGCTGACCAACGGGCCGAAAGTCTCCGCCTATGGCAAGGGCTCGCGCTTCGGCTGGATCCATAGCGCGCTTGGCCTGCCCGAAGCCTACGAGAAGCTCACCCCCGAAACCCATGGCGATTCCGTCTCCTTTGAGTTCATCAACGAGGTGAACCCCGATTGGCTGATCGTCGTGGACCGCGCGGTTGCTGTCGGCGAGGCGGCCTCTGCGCAGGCGACGCTGGACAATCCGCTGGTCGCGCAGACCACGGCGGGCAAGACGGGCCAGATCGTCTATCTCTCGCCCACCCCGCTCTATATCGCGGGCGGCGGCTATACCTCCGTCACCCAAACGCTGGATGAGATCACGAAAGCCTTTAGCCAAAAGTAACCGCGCGGTTGGGCGGGCACCGCCCCGCCTGCCCGCCGCCGTTTTTCAAGCCCGCACCGCCTCGCCCCGTGCTTGCCGGTGCCAGCCTCCCCGCTGAGAGCCCCCTCCATGCGCCGCCCCGAGAGCCCGTTGCAATTGAGATGACATCGCTCCCCCCTCTTCCCGCCGATCCGGCCCATGCTGGCCAGCCGCCCTGCGCACAGGCGCGCGGGCGGCGCACGGCGCTTTGGCTCCTCGCTGCGCTCGTGCCGCTCTCGGTCCTGAGCCTCATGATCGGCGCTGCGGGGATCGGGGTCT
The DNA here is from genome assembly GCA_048262715.1 of Paracoccaceae bacterium. Lineage (GTDB taxonomy): Bacteria > Pseudomonadota > Alphaproteobacteria > Rhodobacterales > Rhodobacteraceae > Albirhodobacter. The sequence continues at coordinate 158,690 of JBLXEV010000002.1, read as the reverse complement.
CGACATTGCTCACCGATCCGCACGCCGCACTGATCCTCACCGTCTCGCGCCTGCCGCGCACGATGGCGGTGATCCTCACGGGGGCGGCGCTGGCGATTGCGGGGGTGGTGATGCAGCAACTCGTGCGCAACCGCTTTGTTGAGCCGGGCACCACGGGCACCTCGGAGAGCGCGGCTCTCGGCCTGCTGGCAGTGACGATCCTCGCGCCCGCCGCGCCGATCTGGGTGAAAATGGTCGTCTCCAGCCTTTGCGCGATGGCGGGCACGGCGCTGTTCTTGCGGCTGATCCGCCGCCTGCCGCCGCGCGACATCCTGCTGGTGCCCGTCGTCGGTATCATCCTTGCGGGGGTGCTGGGCGCGGTGGTCACCTTTATCGGCTGGCAAACCGATCTGCTGCAACTGATCGGGATCTGGCTGATGACGGGCGAGTTTTCCGGCGTGATCGCAGGGCGGTATGAGCTCCTCTATCTCGCGGGCGCGGCGGCGGCTCTGGCGTGGTTCGCGGCGGATCGCTTCTCGATCCTCGGGCTGGGGCGTGAGACGGCGACCGGATTGGGGCTGAACCCCGATGCGGTGATGCGGCTCGGGCTGGTTGTCGTCTCAGTGGTCACCGCGCTGGTGATCGTGACGGTGGGGATGATCCCGTTTGTCGGCCTCGTGGTGCCCAATATCATCGCGCGGCGGATGGGTGACAATCTGCGCGCCACCCTGCCCGCCACCGCTTTGGGCGGCGCGGTTCTGGTGCTGGCCTGCGATATCGTCGGGCGGCTGGTGCGCTACCCTTACGAGGTGCCCGTCGGCACGGTTCTGGGCGTGATCGGCTCCGCGCTGTTCTTGTGGCTCCTGTACCGCGAGCCGGCCCATGGATAGATCCTTGCCCCGTTTGGCCGCCTCGCAACAGGCCGCAGATCCAATCGCACAGGCAGAGGCCAGCGCGCGCCGCCGGATGGTTGGGCTGGTGGCCGCCCTGCTCCTCGCCTGCGCGGGTTATCTGTTTTGGGGCCTCGGCTTTGGCGATTTCGGCCCACGCTGGCGCTTCGTGATTGAGCTGCGCGCGGGCAAGCTTGCGGGGATGCTCTTGGTCGGCGCGGCGGTGGCAGTGGCGACGATGGTGTTCCAAACCGTCTGCCGCAACCGGATCCTGACGCCGCAAATCATGGGCTTTGATGCGCTTTATATCCTGATGCAGACGGGGCTCGTCGCGGGGCTCGGCCTCACGCAATATGCCAGCCTGCCCGCGCAGGGCAAATTCGCTCTTGAAGTCCTGATCATGATTGGTGCTGCGCTTTTGCTGTTCGGCAGTCTCCTCGGCGGTGGCCAGCAAAGGCGCGGGCAAGGCGGCGGGCAGGATGTCGCGCGGCTGGTGCTCACGGGGGTGATACTTGGCGTGCTGTTCCGCTCGATCTCGGGCTTTTTGACACGGATCATGGATCCGAACGCCTTCGCCACCGTGCAAAGCGCCAGCTTCGCCAGCTTTTCCCGCGTGAATACCGAGCTGCTGCCCGTCGCGGCGGCGCTCTGCATCCTCGGGATTGCACTGGCGCTTTGGCTCGCGCCCAAGCTCGATGTGCTTGCCTTGGGCCGTCCGATCGCGATCTCGCTCGGCCTCGCGCATGATCGGATCGTGCTGGCGGCGCTGGCGATTGTCGCGGTGCTGGTCTCGGTCGCGACAGCGCTTGTCGGCCCTGTCGCCTTCTTCGGGCTGCTGATATCGGGCCTCGCCTATGAGCTCTGCCCGACCGCCCGCCACGCGCGATTGCTGCCGATGGCGATGCTGCTCTCCACGCTGATGCTGGTGGCGGGGCAAACCCTGTTCGAGCGCGGCTTGGGGATGCAATCGACCCTCTCGGTCGTGATCGAATTCGCAGGCGGGCTGTTCTTCCTGTGGCTTTTGTTGAAAGGACGGATGCGGTGATTTCGATCCAGTCAGTCAGCCATTCGATTGGCCCCGCGAAGATCCTTACCGATCTCTCGCTCACGATCCCGAAGGGCAAGATCACGGCGCTGATCGGGCCGAATGGCGCGGGGAAATCCACCCTGCTCTCGCTGATCGGGCGGTTGGCCCCGCTGCAAACGGGCAGGGTCTATGTCGAGGGCGCGGATATCGCCAAGGTGCCGAGCCGCGATCTTGCGCGCAGATTGGCGATCCTGTCGCAATCCAACCCGCTCAACAGCCGCTTGCGGGTGCGCGAATTGGTGGCCTTCGGGCGCTGGCCCCATCATCAGGGCCGCCCCGGCCCGCAAGATGCGGAACTGGTCGACGAGGCCCTGCGCGCGCTGGATCTCACCGCGCTCAAAGATCGGTTCTTGGAGGAGCTTTCCGGCGGCCAACGCCAGCGCGCCTTCATCGCGATGAGCTTTGCACAGGGCGCGAATTGGCTGCTTCTGGACGAGCCGCTGGCCGCGCTCGATATGGCCCATGCGCGCGGGGTGATGGCGCATCTCGCCCGCCTGCGCGCGCAGGGGCGCTCGGTCGTGGTGGTGTTGCATGACATCAACCATGCGGCGGTCTGGGCCGATCATGTGGTGGCGATGAAAGCGGGCCGGATCGCGGCGGAAGGCCCCCCTGCGCAGGTCTGCACCAGCGCTGTTCTGGGCCAGATCTATGATATGGATCTGCGGGTCACGCAGGTGGATGGCAAGCCGCTCGTTCTGCACCACCTGTAAGCAGAGATGCGGCGCGAGCTGCCACTGCGCGCTTCCGCCTTGCCCTGACAGAGTCTCGAATCATCAAGCACATAGCGCGCGCGATTTCTCGCGCGCGGCGTTGCAACCTGCATAAGAAACAGGCTGCAAGGCAATGAATTTAAAACGAAAAAATACAGCCCTGCGAAGCACTCGCGGACTGGGTCATTTGTGTCACAGCACCTTAAATACCTTAGTATTTTACACAGGTTTATATTCCATAGCGTTTTAGTCAAGATTATACGGATGCCAAGCGTCACGCGCTTTTGACAATATGTTACGGAGATTATTATGCGCTTCCCCCCCCTTATCCCGCTCGCCGGCACCTCGCTTCTGGCCCTCACCGCAGCGCTTCACGCACAAGAGACCGTGAGCGCCGATGCCTTCGCCCTCGACCCGATCACGATCATCCGCGACGGCGAGGATAATATCGAGGCCACCGGCGGCACCGTCCTCACCTTGGGGGAGATCGAAGCGCTGGCCCCTGCCGATATCTCCGAACTCTTCGCGCGCAACTCCTCGGTGAGCGTCTCGGGCGGCGGCGGTCCGGCAAAGAAAATCCACATCCTCGGGATGGAACAATCCAACCTCGCCGTCAGCGTTGACGGGGTGCCGCAGGCCGCGACAAGCTGGCACCATACTGGCTCCAACGTGATCGACCCCGCCTTCCTCAAGCGGGTCGAAGTGGAAGCGGGTGCCGCCGCCGCCGATTCCGGCTTTGCCGCCGCAGCGGGCGCTGTGCGCTACGAGACGGTGGGCGCGGATGACATGCTGCTCGACGGCCAGACGACAGGCGGACGCGCGGCGGTCTCCTACGGCTCCAACGGGCGCGGTGGCTCGGCCAGCCTTGCGGGCTATGGCCGCTATCAGGCGTTTGACTGGTTCATCATGGGCCATAAAACCGATGGCAAGAACTACAAATCCGGCGCGGGCAAAGAGGTGCTGGGCACCGCACCCGCCGCGACAAGCGTGCTCGCGAAACTGGGCTATGAGGTCGAAGATCACCGCTTCGAGTTGAACATTGAGCGCAGCCGTGACGAGGCCGACCGCCTGATCAAGATGAACCTCGGCCTGACGGGCGATGAGGTCCACCCGCTGAAGATCAGCCGCGACTCGATCCGCCTGAACTACACCAACACCAACCCGACCGATGTCTGGGATCCTGAGGCCACGATCTACTTCAGCCAGAACGATTACTGGCGCAACAACTACCCGACCTCGCGCCCGAACGGGAATATGGTGCTCAATGAGGATCTGTACGGCGGCAAGCTGCAAAACACCTTCTCCACCGCAACCGGCAAGATCACCGCAGGGATTGATTACGGTCGCCACAAATATCACACCGATAACTACGGCAATAACAACCGCCGCTACCGCGATTTCGATACCACCCAAGTGGGGATCTTCACCCAAGGCCGATTTGAATTTGCCAACGGGTTCAACCTCTCGACGGGCGCGCGCTTCGATAAGCACGAGTTCACCGATTGGAACGGCCAGACATTCTCCGATACCGGCGGCAGCGTGAACGGGACGCTGGCCTATAAGATCACCGACGGGATCGAGATCTTCGCGGGCGCATCCTCCACCTATCTGGGCTATGTGATCGGCGACTACGGCTATGTCCACGCGCGCGACGATGCGTTTGTGACAGATCCTGCTTTCTCAACAGGGCGCGCGAAGAACGTCAAAATCGGTGCGAATTTCACCGGCGATAACCTGCGCGGCGGGATCACCTTCTTCGATACCAAGATCAACGGGCGGCCCTCCTACGGTATGGATTCGCTGACCAATGATCCCAACGAGTATCGCTCCAAAGGGGTGACGCTGAACGCCAATTACGATCTCGGCGCGACGCGGATCGGCGCGAGCTTCACCAAGGCCGATGTAACGGCGGGCGGCGTCTCGGCGCTTCCCAACAGCGGCACCTTCATGCCGATGGGCGATATGGCGACCCTCTACGTGGATCACGATATCGCGGCCTATAACCTGACGCTGGGCACCAGTGTCGAGTGGGCAGGCAAGATCTCCGATGATGTGGCAACGGCGGCAGGGTTCTATGACCAGCCCGCCTATACAGTGGTAAATGCCTATGCGGAGTGGAAACCCGCGAGCCTGAACAACGTGGCGATCCGCCTCGATGTCGATAACCTGTTCGACAAGGATTACTACGAGCGCTCCGGCTATGCGACCAGCTCCAGCCGTGGCGGGATCGATCCGGTCTTCGCTCCGGGCCGGACAGTCACGCTGGGCGCTTCCGTCAAGTTCTAAGCTCGAGCAAAGGCGTCTAACGCATAGGCCTCAAAACAAAACACCCCGCGAGTTTCCTCGCGGGGTGTTTTTATCTGTATTCAAGCAGGCAAATCCCCTGCCCGATGGGGCGTGATCAGGTGTTCGCCCGCTCGCTTTGCAGCCCGCGGAAGATCGCCCAGCACATCACTAACAACACCACGGTGAACGGCAACCCGGTTGAGATCACCATGGATTGCAGCGATTTCAGGCCCCCCACAGAGAGCAGAAGCACAATCGCCACCGCCCCTTCGAAGATGCACCAGAACACCCGCTGCGGCACAGGCGCATCGACCTTACCGCCTGCGGTGATCGTATCAATCACCAGCGAGCCGGAATCCGACGAGGTGACGAAGAACACGATCACCAGAACGATCCCGATCAGCGAGGTGATATTCGCCAGCGGAAGCGCATCCAGCATCTTGAACAGCTGGCGCGGAAGCTCCGCCTCTTGCGCGAGCGTATAACCATCCTGCACGACTTGCTGGATCGCGACACCGCCAAAGACACTCATCCACAGCACGCAAACAAGGCTCGGGATCAAGAGAACGCAGGTGATGAATTCCCGCACCGTGCGGCCCCGCGAGACCCGCGCGATAAACATGCCCACGAACGGCGACCAGCTAATCCACCACGCCCAATAGAACGAGGTCCAGCCCTGCATGAAGTTGGTATCAGGACGCCCGACCGGATTGGCCAACGCGGGCAGATACTCGACATAAGCCAGAAGCGAAGAGCCGAAAGTTGACAGGATCGCCAGCGTCGGGCCAACGAGCAGCACAAAGCCCAAGAGCAGGAACGCGAGGCCCATATTGATTTCCGACAGGATCTTCACCCCGCCATCAAGACCGCGCAGCACAGAGATCAAAGCAATCCCCGTGATCACCGTGATCAGCACCACCTGCGTGGTCGAATTGATCGGAATCCCAAAGAGCTCATTGAGCCCCGCATTCGCCTGTGTCGCGCCGAAGCCCAGCGAGGTCGCCAGACCAAAGAGCGTGGCAAACACCGCGAGAATATCAATCACATGGCCCGGCCAGCCCCAGATCCGCTCGCCCAAAATCGGGTAGAAAGCGGAGCGAAGCGTGAGCGGCAAACCTTTGTTATAGCTAAACAAAGCCAAGGCGAGGCCGACAATCGCGTAGATCGCCCAAGGGTGAAGCCCCCAGTGGAAGATCGTCGCGGCCATACCGATGCGGATCGCTTCCGCCTGATCGCCCGCGGCCCCCCCCAGTGGCGCCCAATCGGTACGTACCCCACCGTCACCCATCACCGGACCGCCCAACGCGGTCGAGAAATGGCTCAGCGGCTCGGACACGCCGTAGAACATCAGCCCGATGCCCATCCCCGCTGCAAACAGCATCGAGAACCAGCCCATATACCCGTAGTCAGGGATCGCTTCCGCCCCGCCCAACCGCACCTTGCCCAAAGGCGTCACGATCAGCAGCAGGCAGAACAGCACGAAGATATTCGCCGCCCCGAGGAAGAACCAGTCAAACCCTTGGGTGACGCTTGAAAACAGCCAGCTAAAGACCGCCCCCGCCTGTTCCGGCAGAGCCAAAGTGTAAAACACAAAAGCAACAATACTCAGGCCAGAAATCTGGAAAACCGGATTGTGAATATCAAAGCCGAATGGCCCGAGTGAGCCCTCCAGATTGTCCTGACCGATGGTGTAATCGGTGTCGATCAGATCCGCCGCACCATCCGGCGAGGGAATCCCCGCCGAGGTTTCATCTGTCATGATCTGCCCTCCTATTTTGCATCATCCCCTCTAACCTAGCGCAAAATGGCCTAAACGACCACCAAACAACGGAATTTTCTTGCCGACGCCGCGCGAGCCGGAGGTTTTGGCCGCCATCCCCCCTTGAAAGCGGGCCATCTCCGCCCCACCAAAACGCAAAAGGCGGCCCCGAAGGACCGCCTTTTCTGGATGTCACGCAAGGATTAACGGGAGATCAATCGGACAGATCGCCGCCCTTGCCCTTTTTGGTCTTACCCGCATCCACGTGCTTTTTGAGCCGCGAGGGGATCGATTTTTTCCGATCCTTATAGGGGTTATCTTGCCCCTGATCGCGGAACATCAGACGGATCGGCGTGCCCGGCATATCGAAGCTCTCGCGCAGACCGTTGACGAGATAGCGCCCGTAGCTTTCGGGGATCTTATCGGTATGCGTGGATTTCACGATAAACGCGGGCGGACGGGTCTTGATTTGCGTCATGTAGCGCAGGCGAATCCGGCGGCCGCCCGGTGCCGGGGGCGGGTGCGCCTCGGTCATGATCTGCATCCACTGGTTCAGCTTCGCGGTAGTGATCCGGCGGTTCCAAACGGCATGGGCCTTCAAGATCGCATCATGCAGACGGTCCAAGCCCTTGCCAGTCTTGGCAGAAACCGTGATCAGCGGCGCGCCGCGCAACTGCGGAAGCAGACGCTCAAACGCCTCGCGCAGCTCGTTGAGCTTGGCGGGTTTATCGTCTTCCAGATCCCATTTATTCGCCGCCACGATGACCGCACGGCCCTCGGTTTCGGCAAAGTCAGCGATCCGCAAATCCTGCTGCTCGAACGGGATATCCACGTCCAGGAGCACCACAACCACTTCCGCGAAGCGGACCGCGCGGATCCCGTCAGAGACCGAAAGTTTTTCCAGCTTGTCGCTGATTTTCGCCTTCTTACGCATCCCTGCGGTGTCGAAGATCCGCATCGGCGTGCCCATGAAGGTGGTCTTCACCGAGATCGCATCGCGGGTGATGCCAGCCTCAGGGCCCGTGAGCAAACGCTCCTCGCCCAAGATCTTGTTGATCAGCGTCGATTTGCCCGCATTCGGGCGCCCGATGACGGCAAGCTGCAACGGCTTGAGTTCGCTGGGCGGAATATAGGCGTCGTCATCCTCGGCGTCGGGATCGATCTCCACATCCGTTTCGGGGATATTGTGACGGTTTTTCTCTTCATATTCATCGGCAAACGGCACGAGGATGCGGTAGAGATCATCCATCCCCTCGCCATGCTCTGCCGAAATCCGGAGCGGCTCGCCGAGACCGAGCGTCCAGCCTTCCATCGCGCCAAGCTCGCCCGCATTGCCCTCGGCCTTATTGGCCGCGACGATGACATTGGCGTTTTTACGGCGCAGAATATCGGCGAAAATTTCATCCGCAGGGGTCACGCCCATCCGCGCGTCGATCACGAAGAGGCAGATATCGGCCTCTTCCACCGCGCGCTCTGTCAGGCGGCGCATCCGGCCCTGAAGGCTGTCATCCTCGACAAGCTCCAAGCCTGCCGAATCGATCACGATAAACCGCAAATCGCCAAGACGTGCGTCGCCCTCGCGCAGATCGCGTGTCACGCCCGGTTGGTTATCCACCAATGCGAGACGCTTGCCGACCAAACGGTTGAACAAAGTTGATTTGCCGACATTCGGACGACCGACGATGGCTAGGGTAAAGCTCATTTTTCCCTCCGTGGAAGCGGACCGCATACACGCTTTGCAAGCAAAGGCAAAGGGGCATCGACACCCCTGCCGTGACTGCAAGCGATATCGGGCAAAATCGCCCCATTCGATCCGGACGGCGCTGCGGTGGTGCGGGCGGCTGTGAAGCCTTCGCCCGCGCCGCAGCGCCGGATATGTGTTTAGCGGTAGGCGTGCAGCACGCCCTCGCGTGAGACGACGTAGAGCGTGCCATTCGCCACGACAGGGGCCGAGGCCGCGCCGCCCGCAATCGGGGCGGTGCCGATCAGCGTGCCCGAGACCGGATCAAACACCCGCAACGTGTCATCGGAAGAGGCCACGAACAGCTTGCCCCCCGCCAAAAGCGGGCCGTAATGCGCACGAATATCGCGGCGTTTTTTGTCTTTGCGCACGGGGATGTAATAGGGCAGATCGACCGCCCAGACTTCCGCGCCGCTCGCGGCGTCAAGCCGCACAAGCTGGCTGTTGTCAGAGACAAGGAAGACCGAGCCGCCCGCAACCTGCACAGGGCCCATCGGCCCCTCGCCCGCAGACCAGACCACATCGCCCGAGCCCGCGTCAAACGCGCTCATCCGGCCCGACGACGTGCCCGCATAGACGCGCCCGCCGGTGATCACCGGATCGCCCGTCACATCGCGGATCACCGTATAGGCGCGGCCCAGACGCGTGCCCGCGATCCGCGCAGTCCACAGATCCAGCCCGCCTTTTTTCAGCACCGCTTTGAGATCGCCCGTCGCGAAGGGGAAGACAACCATCCGGCCATCGACCGCAGGCCCAGCAACGCCCATCAATCCGGTCCGCGAGGGCAAGCCCGCGAGCTGCCATTCGATTTTTCCGTCCGAGGTGCGGATCGCGTAAGCGGTGCTATCGCGCGAGACCACATAGACCAGATCGCCCGAGACCGTCGGCGCGCCGCCCACGGCTGCGGGCAGCTCTTGCCGCCAAAGGACATTGCCCGAGGCCGCATCGAGGGCAACCAGCTCGCCAAATCCGGTGGTTACGAAAACCTTACCATTCGCGGTTGCCAAGCCGCCGCCCGAGGCCGCGTCAGAGCGCTCGCCTGCGGGGGTGAGATCCGAACGCCACAGCGTCGCGCCGGAGTCCGAGGTCGCAACCACGCCTGCGCGCGAATCGAGGGTGAAGATCCGGCCCTCTGCCACCACCGGATCGGCGGTGATGCGGAATTTGCGCTCCGAGCCTGCGCCGATGGCGGCGGTCCAGATCGGGGTGGTGCCCGCGCCCAAGGCGGGGTTAACCAGATCATGCGCAGGCGTTCCGCCGCGATGGCTCCAATCCGAATTGCGGGTTTGCGCGGGCAGCGAGATCGCCACGCTCACAGGGCCTTCGACTTGCGCAGTGGACTCCAGTGCCTCGCCCGATCCGGTGACATCGCGCGGATCGAGCCGCTCGCCCGGAAGCGGGATTTGCTTGGGGGCACAGGCCGCGAGGGCCACTACAAGCGCCAAAACCGAGATGCTGCCGATACGCGTCACTGCGCTTCTCCCTCTTCGATACGGGGGTCATCGCCCGTGTCTGATTTGCGTCGTCATCCGGCCCGAAGGCCTCATTCTTCGCCCGCGTTGCCGCGAGGGTCGCTGTTTGTCTCGCGCGCGCTTACGCTGGCGCTTGCTCGCCCATGGTCAGCAAAAGTTCTGAGGCGCGCTGGCGCAGGGCCGAGGTCACGCCGGGTTCTTCCAAGATCAGGTTGAGCAGATTGCGCGCGCCCGCCTCATCGCCCTGATCGAGCAGGATCAGCGCCTGCCCTTCCATCGCCAAGGCACGGAAACCGTTGCCCGGCACCGCGAGACGATCAAAGATCGCTTTGCGCTCCGCGAGCGGCATCTCGGCGTCGGTGGCCACGGTGGCCGCTTTGAACGCCGCCAGATCGCGCAGCGAGGCCGGAATATCGGCCTTGGTCGACACGCCCTGCAGCAAAGCAACGGCACCTGCGGTATCGCCCGCGCGCACCATTTCCGAAGCGGTCAGCAGATCGCGCACCGCCGCGCGGCCCGCCGCATCGGCGCTCACCGCTTGCAAGGACGCGACCTGATCCTCGCCGCTCACCGCAGTGAGAACCGCATCGCCAAAGGCCTGCGCCTCCGCCGCATCGCGCGACTTCTTCCATTCATAGCCCGCCGAGGTGGCGACAATCGCGATCACACCTGCGATCCCGATCCAGCCATAGCGCTTCATCAGCCCGAACAAGCGGTCGCGGCGGACCTCCTCGGTCACCTCGTCAATAAAGCTATCGGTATCGCTCATCGCCTGTCTCTCACTCCTGCCCTGCCCCATTCCGGCAATATGCCTGCACGAGAGAGGCTCGGGCATCTTCCCCGCCTCTCCCCGCGCATCGGGGGCACCACCTCGAAACGGTGGCCTGTTCGGCCCTGTTCTATGGCATCTCAAACGCCTTGCCAAGCATAGCTGCGCGCGCCCTACCCGCCTCCGCCGCAGGGCCTGCCCCCGCTTGCGCCAAATCCTGCCATAGTCTTGCCGTGCAATTCAGGTAATCCTGCCTTCAAACGCCGCATTCCGCCGCCGCAACGGAGACCCCGAATGGATTGGGCCAACTTTGGCAACTATATGATTTTCTTTGTCGCTTTGCTGATGCAGGTGCTCCAGTCGGATGATTCAGACGATACCTCCCGCCCCGATCCCGATGACCGCGAGGCCCAATACCCGCTCTATGATGCGGCCAATTACAGCGAGACGGTGGACGGCACAGCGGAGGGCGAGACGGTCAGTTTCGACAGCGAGTCCGTCGCGTGGTTTGCCCTTGGCGGCGATGATACGATGACAGGCACGGCAGGCGATGATTTCGCGGCGCTCGGCGCGGGCGAGGATGCGGCCACCATGGGGGCCGGCGATGATATCGTCTACGGCGAGGCGGGCAATGATACGATTTCCGGCGGTGACGGGGCGGATTTGCTGCTGGGCGGGGCGGATGATGATCTGATCTCGGGCGATGCGGGCGATGACGCGATGAGCGGCGGGCTGGGCAATGACACGCTGATCGGCGGCAGCGGCGCGGATACGATTTACGGCGATGACGGCGATGATCTTCTCTCGGGCTATGCGCTGGAGGGCGGCGCCGAGGCCGGGCTGAGCGCGGCAGATGGCGCCGATCAACTCTTGGGCGGCGCGGGCAATGACACGCTGATCATGGGCCACGGCGACAGTGCTGCGGGCGGGGACGGCGAGGATCATTTCGCCTTCGATACCCGCTACGGCGAGGATGACGCCGCGATGACGATCACCGATTTCAACCCCGAGGAGGACCGTCTCGAAATCCTCTACACCCCGCAATTTGATGAAAGCGGCGCAGAAATTGCCCCCGAAATCAGCCTGTCGGCAGATGAATCAGGGGAAAACGGGCTGATCTCCCTCAATGGCGATGTGGTGGGGGTGGTGCGCGGCCAGCCCGACCTCGACCCCGATACGATCACCCTGACTGCGGAAACCGGCGGCACGGGCGGCTGACAGTCAAACGGGCAGCCCATTGGGGCCGCCCGTCAAATCCAGATCCACAGGAGAGCGCGCCTATTCCGCCGCTTCTTGCTCTTCTTCCGCCGATTGCCGCGCCCACATCGCGCTGTAGCGCCCGTTGAGGGCCAGAAGTTCGTCATGCGTGCCGCGCTCCACCACGCGCCCTGCCTCCAGCACCACGATCTGATCGGCATCCGCAATCGTCGAGAGACGGTGCGCGATGGTGATCACCGTGCGGCCTTCGCCCATCATCTTCAGGCTCTCCTGAATATCGCGTTCGGTCTGGGTATCGAGCGCCGATGTCGCCTCATCCAGCAGCAGGATCGGCGGGTTTTTCAGCAGCGTGCGGGCGATCCCGACGCGTTGTTTCTCGCCGCCTGACAGCTTCAACCCGCGCTCGCCGACGGAGGTGTTATAGCCGTCCGGCAGGCTGATCACGAAGTCATGGATCTTCGCCGCTTTCGCAGCCGCCTCGACCTCGTCGCGCGTGGCCTCGGGGCGGCCATAGGCGATGTTGTAATAGATCGTATCGTTGAACAGCACGGTATCTTGCGGCACCACACCGATCTGCGCATGCAGGCTTGCCTGCGTCACATCGCGGATATCCTGCCCGTCAATCGTAATCGCCCCGCCCGTGACCTCATAGAACCGGAACAACAACCGCCCGATGGTGGATTTGCCCGACCCAGACGGCCCTACAAGCGCCACGGTTTTACCCGCAGGCACCGTGATCGAGACATCTTGCAGGATCTTGCGCTCGGGATCATATGCGAAATCGACCGCCTCGAACCGCAGCGTGCCGCCTTGCACGGCCAAGTTTTTCGCATCCGGCTTGTCGTTGATCTCGGCGGGTTGATGCAGCAGGTCGAACATTTCCGCCATATCCACCAACGCCTGCCGGATCTCGCGGTAGACCGTCCCGAGGAAGCCCAAAGGCATGGTGATCTGGATCATATAGGCCTGCACCATAACGAAATCGCCGACCGTCAGCTTGCCCTGCTGCACCCCCATCGCGGCCATCACCATCACGGCGACAAGCCCCAGCGTGATGATCAGCGCCTGCCCGAAGTTCAGCACCGAGAGTGATTGCCCCGTCTTCACCGCGAGCTTTTCATAGCCCGCCATCGACTCGTCATAGCGCGCAGTCTCGCGCGCAGCCGCCCCGAAATAGCGCACCGTCTCGAAGTTCAGCAGGCTGTCGATGGCCTTCTGATTGGCCTCGGTATCCGCCGCGTTCATATCGCGCCGGATCGCCACCCGCCATTCGGTGACTTTGAAGGTCCATGTGACATAGGCCCAGATCGTCAGCACCACGATCGCCGCGTAGCGCATGTCGAAGACAAAGGCGAAGATGCAGGTGACAAGCAGCAATTCCAGCGCCAGCGGGCCAACCGAGAACAGCATGAACCGCAGCAGGAAATCGACGCCCTTGACGCCGCGCTCGATGATCCGGCTCAGCCCGCCCGTCTTACGTGTGAGGTGATAGCGCAGCGAGAGGCGGTGGATATGGCCGAAGGTTTCCAGCGCCAATTGCCGCAGCGCGCGCTGGCTCACGGGCACGAAGATGAAATCGCGCAGCTCGCCAAAGCCGACGGTGAACACTCGCGCCACCCCGTAGGCAATCGTCAAGGCGACCGCCCCCAGCAAGAGCAACATGCTATCGTCGCGCATCTCGCCCGAGAGCGAATCCACCGCCGCTTTATACAGAAACGGCGTGAGCACGGAGATCACCTTCGCCATGACCAGTGCCACCATCGCCAGCACCACGCGGCGCTTCACCCAAGGGTGCTCGTCCGGCCAAAGATAGGGGGCTACGGATTTGATCGTGCGGGCCGCACTCGCGCGCTCGCTCTTGGTGGTTTTACCGCCGACGGTGCTGACAGATCGCATAGGCCCTCTTTCGCTTTACGGTCCGGCCATGGGGCCGGAGGCGTGCGCCCACACGGGCTTCGCTTCCCCGCAGACTTAAGCCGCGAAGGCTAATGATGCTAGAGCCTGCCGCCGCAAACTGCGTGCGGTGAGCGCCCTGTCACTGTGGAATGGTGAACACCTGCCCCGGATAGATCAGATCGGGATCTCGGATCTGGCCGCGATTGGCCTCGAACAGCCGCACATAAAGCACCCCGTCGCCGTAAGCGCCCGAGGCGATTCCCCAGAGCGTATTGCCCGGCTGCACGGTGAGCACGGAGATCTGCGCCGCGCCCGCTGCCGCATCACCAGCCGGATCCGCCGCCTGCGCAGAACCTGCCTCCGAGATCGCCGCGCCGGAAGAGCCTGCCCCTGATGTGCTGTCGCGGTAAGCGGGCGTGCCTGCCATCACGGCTTGCGTTGCGGCGTCAGCGGCCTGCCCCTCGGCGACGGCGCTCAAAGCCTGTGCCTGCGCCAAAATCTCTGGCGTTTCGCGCACGAAGGGCGTCTCTGCGCGGCTCACGACCTTGCCCTGCGCATCCACAGCATCAATCCGCAGCGTGTAGGCGTCGGGCGCGATATCTTGCAGCACGATCTGCCAATTGCCCGCATCAGAGCCCGCTTCCGCCGTCACCGCGCCATTCAAATAGGCCCGCACCACAGTGCCCTCCGCCGCGCCGCGCCCGCCAATCAGCACTTCACCCTGCGCGCCGTAGGAGATTGTATCGATTACCAGCTCCGTAACGGGCGCGGTTGACACCACCCGCACACCGCTTTGATCGGCCAGTAACAGCGCGGGTGTGGCTTCGGGTGAGGCCGTGGTCGCTGCCGCAGTCCCCCCAGCCGTCGCTGCCGCGTCTTGGGGTGCTCCCGTGTCGGTGGCCTGCGTCTCGCTGGCCTGCGTCTCGGTGGCCTGCGCCTCTGCTGCATGAATCTCGCCGCCCCCCGTTGCCGCCGCCCAAGCGGGCAGACCCGCCGCGCTCGCCGCCACCTCTTCAAGGCTGCGCGGCGCGATGATCAGGCTTTGCTCAGATGCGGCAACCACACCATCCGCCCCCGTGGCCCGCAGCGTCAAAGCGCGCGGATCTGTCGTGACCGGAACATCCAACAGCGTCGCGAATTGGCCGCGCGCATCGGCAGTTGCCTCGGCCACCACCTCGCCCGCGATCACGATTTCAACCTTGGCATTGGGCGCGCTGCGGCCTGCGACCGTCAGAACCCCATCGCCGGTGATCCGCATCGTATCGAATTGCGGGGTCAGATCGGCCCGCGCGCTGGCCCGCGGCACGAGCGAGGCATCGGTGCCTTCGGTTTGCTGGCCCGCTTCGGCTGCGGCCATATCGGAGGCGCTTATATCGGAGGCGGGCAGATCGGCTGCAGGCGCGTCGGCCTCTCCCGCCTGCGGCGCGGCAGCAGTCTTGGCGCTTTCAGTCTGAGTGCTTTGGGGCGCCGCACCATCAGATGCGGCAGTTTTGGATGCGGCAGTCTCAGACGTGACCGCGTCAGGATCGGTGCGGAACGAGAACCCGCCATAGAGGCTTCCCAGCACCGCGGCGATCACAACCACGCCCAGCCCGACGATCCCGCCCAGAACGCCGCCGCTGATGCCGCCCCCAGTTGCGGCCCCAGCCCCAGCATCTGCGCCCGTCTGCGGTGCCCCCGTGGTTTTCGGATCACTCATCACTCGCCCCCCATCGCGCGTCCCGGCGCGTCTCGCCCGCAAGGCAATCACCAAGCGGCTGTCATACATATGTTTCAAGCGCTTGAGACTGCTTGGCAAGCCCGTTATCACGATAACACAAAGCAACCGCGCTTTGGGCCGAAGATCTGACCTCTTCCGCCCCGCGCGGGACCGCCCCAAGACGCCCCGAAAGGATCCCCATGACACAGCCTCCCCTCCAGATCTCCCCCACCGCCCCGCGCCATTCCGTTTGCGTCTATTGCGGGTCGCGCTCTGGTGCGAAGCCGAGCTATGCCGAGGCTGCACGCGCGACGGGCAAGATGCTCGCGGCGAACACATGGCGGCTGGTCTACGGCGCGGGCGATGTCGGGTTGATGGGCGAGGTTGCGCGCGCGGCACAGGCGGCAGGCGGGGATACGTTTGGCGTGATCCCCGTGCATTTGCTTGATTTCGAGGTCGGCAAGCGCGATCTCTCCACCTTCATCATCACCGAGAATATGCATGAGCGCAAAAAGGTCATGTATATGAATTCGGATGCGATTGTGGTGCTGCCGGGCGGCGCGGGCTCGCTCGATGAGCTGTTCGAGGTGCTGACATGGCGGCAGATCGGGCTGCATTCCAAGCCGATCTACCTCCTGAACACCGACGGGTATTGGGATCCGCTTTTGGCACTGACACAGCATGTCGTCGATGAAGGCTTCGCCGATGCAAGCTTGCTCGATTTCCTGACGCCCATCGCCACAGTGCCCGAGTTGCAAGCGGCATTAAGCGCTGCGTTCGCGGCCTAAGAACGCCCCATAACCGATTAAAAAAACATGATTTATCGCAAAACACTTTTTACAGGCCTCGCCCTTTTGGGGCTGGGCCTTGGCATGGTCGGCTATACCAAACTGATGGCGCGGACCGCCTCTGGCCCCGCGCCACAGATGGCCGCGCCCGAGGCCATGGCCGACGAGATCCGCGTGAATAAGGCGCAGCGCGAAATGGTGTTGCTGCGCGAGGGTGCCGAGATCGCGCGCTATGAGATTTCGCTCGGGGCGGCCCCTGAGGGGCATAAGGCGCGCGAGGGCGATGAGCGCACACCCGAAGGGCGCTATGAGATCGATTGGCGCAACCCGAATTCGGTCGCACATCTCAGCCTGCATATCTCTTATCCCAATGCGCAGGATCGCGCGCAGGCGGAGGCGGCGGGTGCCTCCCCCGGTGGCAATATCATGATCCATGCGCTGCCCAACGGTTGGGGCGCGCTGGCAGGGTTGCATCGCGCATGGGATTGGACGAATGGCTGCATCGCAGTGACCAATGCGGAGATGGATTTTATTTGGGCGCATGTGCCTAATGGCACGCCGATTGTGATCGAGTAGAGTTTAAGATCACACTACAACGCATTGATTTAAAATAAAAACGCCGCGCAGAGCCTGCGCGGCGTTTTGAATTTAGTCAGCGAAGAAGATCAGCCGAGCGACACGACTTTCACCGAGCCACCTTTGGCGGTCAGCGCGATTTCACCCTCCGCCAAGCGCAGCGCATCTGCCCCGAACACTTCGAGCCGCCAGCCGGTCAGCGCATCGACATCGCGCATCCCTGCGGCGATCCGGTCCAGATCCGAGGAGGAGGCGATCAGCTTGGGTGCCACGCCCGCAGATTCCGATTTCGCCTTCAACAGCACCCGCAGCAAATCCGCCAGCGCGGTATTCACCTGAAGCTGCGCCTTTTCCTCGACGATCTTCGGCAAGGTCTCGGCCTTCGCGGCCATCCCCTCTTTCACCGCTTGGATGATGCCTTCCGCAATCTCGCCGCGACGGGCCTCACGCAGCAACAGCCGCGATTTTCCCAGATCGTCGAAGGAGACAGGTTTGGTCGAGGCCAGCTCCAACAGCGCGTCATCTTTGTAGATCCGCGAGCGCGGGATATTGCGCGCCTGCGCATAGCCCTCACGGAAGGCGGCCAGCGCGCGCACAACGCCCAAGAACCGCGCGGAGGTCGTGCGCGTTTTCACCCGCATCCAAGCCTCTTCGGGACGGTTGATGTAGGTTTCAGGATTGAGCAAAATGCCCACCTCTTCCTCCACCCACGCCGCGCGGCCCGATTTCGCCAGCTCTTTGGCGAGATATTCATAAATCACCCGCAAATGCGTAACATCCGCAATTGCATATGTTTTTTGCGCATCTGTCAGCGGGCGGCGCGACCAATCGGTGAAACGCGATGTCTTATCGAGGTTCTCTTTCGCGATCTTGCGCACGAGGGTCTCATAGCCGACTTGCTCGCCAAAGCCGCAGACCATCGCAGCGACCTGCGTATCGAACAGCGGCTTGGGAAAGACTCCCGCCTCGACAAAGAAAATCTCGAGATCTTGGCGCGCGGCGTGGAACACTTTGACCGTCGCCTCATGGCGGAACAGATCATACATCGGCTCCAACGACAGGCCCTCGGCAAGCGGATCCACCAGAACCGCCTCCCCGTCCTTGCCCGGCAACGCCATCTGCACGAGGCACAGCTTCGACCAATAGGTCCGCTCACGCAGGAACTCGGTATCGACGGTGACGAAGGGTTGGGTTTTCGCCTTCGCGCAGAATTCCGCAAGGGCTTCGGTGGTGGTGATCGTGGTAATGCTCTGCATGGAGGCCTTTCTCGCACGGGGTCATCCCGCTGTCTTCTTTCCTTTAGGCGAGCGATTGGCAAAAAGAAAGCGCAGGGCGAAAGCCAGCACGGGATTAGCCGGATTTTGCGGGCGAAATGCGGTGAATTTGCCGCAAACTCGCGGGTTTGACGGGGCGTTTATGGGGGTATGGGGCCTTAGCTCAGGATTTTGCGGGCCCAAAACGCCCGCGCAGAGGCACCTCAGGCGACCAGATCGATCCGCCCGCGCTCCCCCGCTAGGAAGCGTTTGAGCACGGCGGGATAGAGCAGATGCTCCTGCACCAGCACCCGCGCCGCGAGATCCGATTCGCTGTCATTCGCCAGCACCGGCACCCGCGCTTGGCCCAAGATCGGCCCATCGTCGAGAACTGCGGTGACCTCATGAACCGAACAGCCCGCCTCCGTATCCCCCGCCTCAATCGCGCGGGCATGGGTGTGCAGGCCAGGATATTTCGGCAAAAGCGAGGGATGGATATTCAGCATCCGCCCCTTGAAATGATCGACGAATTCCGGCGTCAGCACCCGCATATAGCCCGCCAGGCAAACAACATCGGGCTGCGCGGCCAAAAGCGGTTTGAGCATCTCGGCCTCGAACGCCGCGCGATCCTTGCCGAAGGGTTTATGATCGACGGCGTAAGTTTCCACCCCCAGCGCGCGGGCCTTCGCCAGCCCGCCCGCCTGCGGATCGTTCGAGCCGACCAGCACAGGGAGGCCGTAGCCCCCCGCCTGCATATCCTCAACGAGGCGGACCATATTGGATCCGCCCCCCGAGATCAGCAGGGCAACGCGTTTCACAGCAATGCGCCGGTGTAGGAGACGCCTTCGCCCTCAGAGATCACACCGATGCGCGAGACGGTTTCGCCTTGTGCGACCAAGAGCTCGGTCAGCGCGTCCGCACGATCTGCGGCCACAACGACGATCATCCCGATGCCGGAGTTGAAGGTTTTCAACAGCTCGCGCTCTTCCATCTTCGCCGTCTCCGCCAGCCAGCGGAACACGGGCGGCAGCTCCCAAGCGGTCAGATCGATCGTCGCGCCCATGCCCTCGGGCAGAACCCGCGGCAGGTTTTCTGTCAAACCACCGCCGGTGATATGGGCCAGCGCATGCACCCCGCCCGCGCGGATCGCTTTGAGGGTTTGGGTGACGTAAAGCCGTGTCGGCGCGAGCAGCGCCTCGCCCAGAGTGCCTTCGCCGAACGGGCAATCCGCGTCCCAGCCAAGGCCCGAAAGCTCCACCACTTTGCGCACGAAGCTATAGCCGTTGGAATGCACGCCGTTCGAACCGAGGCCCAAAAGCACATCACCCGCGACAACGCCTGCGGGCAGATCGGTGCCGCGTTCCATCGCGCCCACCGCGAAGCCCGCGAGATCGAAATCACCCTTGTGATACATCCCCGGCATCTCCGCCGTCTCGCCGCCGATCAACGCACAGCCGGACTGCGCGCAGCCCTCTGCAATGCCGTTGATGATGCGGGTCGCCTGATCCAGCTCCAACTTGCCGGTGGCGAAATAATCGAGGAAGAACAAAGGCTCCGCCCCTTGGCACACGAGGTCATTGACGCACATCGCGACCAGATCGATGCCGATCGTATCAACGTTACCCGTATCAATCGCGATCCGCAGCTTGGTGCCGACGCCATCCGTTGCCCCCACGAGGATCGGGTCGTTATAGCCCGCCGCCTTGAGGTCAAACAGCGCGCCAAATCCGCCCAGACCCGACATGCTGCCCGAGCGTTGCGTGCGCTTGGCCGCAGGCTTGATCCGCTCGACGAGCGCATTGCCCGCGTCGATATCGACGCCTGCATCGGCGTAGGTGAGGCCTTTTTGCTCGCTCATGATGCGCTCTCCTTAGGGATTCTCTGAGGGGTCTATGCTGGGAGTCTCTGCGCCAAGCGCTTAGCGCATAGGGACAAGGGGAGCAACGCTGCGCTGTCGGATTTTGGCCGATTCTGCGCGAAATCCGCCGCGAACAGGCGTGAATTGCCCGGAAAACAGGGAATACCACCCTGCCCCTTGATCAGGAAGTTGCCTGCCCATTCTTGACGCCGCCCGCCGATCTGCTAGTCAGTTCCCGCGTGGGCCTGTAGCTCAACTGGTTAGAGCAGGGCGCTCATAACGCCTTGGTTGCGGGTTCAAGTCCTGCCGGGCCTACCATGCACTTCCAAAAACCTTTTTATATCAAACCGATACATCGGAAGTGCCCCGCGCCGTTGAAAGACGTTAGCCCTCAGCACGCTTTTAAACGCGGATTGCATGACCTTTGGCGCTTTAAACGATGCTTGACCGTTTGCAGTATCCGGCAATCAGAGGGAGCATCCTTTATGGCTTTGGCTACCGTCGCCCCCAACAGTACAGGGGAGAAAATAGACAATTTCTTACAATGCCTTAACGATTTCATTTTAGCTTAATCACTGCGGCAAAGGTGGGCCGTCAGGCGGGCTCGATCAGCTCCGCTCCCTCATCCTCCAACCCAAAGCGCCGCACCGGCCAGCACCTCAACGCGGCCCCTACCCCGAGGCTGAGATCCTCCGAGCCGCCAAGCCAAGCGTCCCGCTCTTCCGAGTTCAGGATCACAGGCATCCGGTCATGGAGTCCCGCCATCGCGTCAGTGGCACCGCGCGTCATGATCGTGCATGACCGCATCTCGTGCCAGATCGAGAGCAAACCCGCGAAGTAGAGATCTGCCTCGTTGCCCGCTGAGCTGAAGAAATTTGGCCGCCGATCACTTTTGGGCCCCGACCACTCATAGAACCCGCCCGCAGGGATCAGACAGCGCCCATAGCGCCAGGCGGCGCGGTAGGTCGGCTTATCTTTCGCCTCCTCGATCCGCGCATTGAAGGTTGTCGCCTTCCACTCTTTGGGGTCAACTCCCTTGAACCACGAGGGGATCAGCCCCCAGCGCGCGACAACTGAGGCGAGCGGCTGCTCAGCGAGGATCAACACCGGGTTGGTTGGCTTGACGTTGAAGCGGCGCGGAATCGGATTGATCTTGATCTGCGACATATCGACTTCAGTGTTGCGCAGGTTTGGGTCAACAAATCGTCCGCACATGTGCCTGGCTCCACAGATCAATACCTGAACGACTAAGTTCCGATGTCTTCAACCAACCATATCATGGAATGAAGCAGTGCCAAAATGTCGCGCCCGCTTCCCGACGAAGCGAACGGGTTTTCAACGATCTTGGCGCTTGCTGCATATCGCAGAAGGAACGGAATTTGATCGCAGCTGAACGGGATTGAGCGATCCGATCATCCGAGGCCTGTCGCGGACCAACAGATGAGGCTCCCGTCTTCTTCATCCATCCTTTGCCCTGTTTTCACAAAACCATTTCGGGCCAAAACAATATGGGATGCGGTGTTGTCGATACTACATTCGGCTAAAATTTCACGAACACGGTCGTCGTTTTTTGCCCATGTAACAAGTTCAGTAAGTGCCCTACTTGTCACGCCCTTCCCTTGACGGGTTGGGGCTACCCCATAGCCGATCTCAATCGCGCCCTCTACGCATGGTTTCACAATGGAGCAGATACCAACAACCTCGCCATCTTCGACAAACATCCACGCAGGGGGCGTGAATTGAGTTCCGATTGAGGCGGCAAGTGACCGCAAGGCCTCGAGAACCGCGACGGGAGCCACCTCGCTATCTGGGAGCCGCAAACCACGCGGCGGTGACGCTGAAATCAAGTCAGAAAAATCACTGTCTTCCATCGCAATTAGCATTCGGTATTCCTTATTGCGCCGCCCATATTTGGGCATTTTGCCCCCAAGAATACTGGTTTCGATATGGTCATCCGCGCTGCGCTAAGTCGCCCATAACTGCTCGATAAACAAGAAGCTTTCTGCCAAGCTCAATTCGGCTGTCCTGCGCCATTCCTGCCAAGCGTTACCACGCAGAAACGTTGCAAAGTGACCGAGAACCGGACCTTCGCGGCACCAGTCATAAACGGCAGATTTTGCGGGATTCTATGTCCGCGCGATTTAACCGACTAAGATCTCGTGGCGATCAGCAGGGTATTTACGCCAGCCTCGGAAGCTGTTTTCGCCCCGCAAAAGCGCGTTGTCTCCGCTCTGTCGCCGTTTAAATCTGTGTCCTCGAAATTTCACTGGAGCGGCAAATCTTCACCAATGTTGGGCGCCGCAACGAAATCGGGACGCTCTTAGGCCAGTGGGGAGAAAAAGGCCTTGGTAAAGCCTGCAAAAGCTCTGATCACAGGCCGCTTCAGCGCATTCCCACGATGGGCAAGGGCGATCTGGTGCAGTGGCGGATGGCCCGTGAGCGGCACGCGGATGATCCGCTGGCCATCGTAGCACATCTCACCGGGCAAATCGGTGGCGAGAAGTCCGACGCCGAAGCCGTTCGCCACCATCGAGCGCAGCATTTCGATCGATCCGGTCTCGTGGGCCACTCGCACTGGGGCCTTATTGTTTTGCAAAAGGGATAGGAAATAGCCGCGGCTATGCGGCAGGTTCATCAAGATGATCGGATCCTGCGCCAGATCTTCGGCGCTGACGCTGGGCATCTGTGCCAGCCTGTGGTTGGGGCAGAGTAGCGCATAGGGTTTCGCGGCCAAAAGGGGCGTGATAGCAAAATCGGACGGGACACCAAAATCATACATCAACGCCAGATCGATCCGACCTTCGCTGAGCCAGTCGAACAGGGTTTGCAGATCGCCCTCCCGGATACGGATCTCAGCATTGGGGTGCGCCTCCTTGAACCGGCGCACCAATTGCGGCGCATAGCGGGGGCCGAGGGTGGAGAACACTCCAAGATTGAGAAACTCGGGCGTGCCCTCGCCGCCGCTGAGCACCCAGCGGGCTTGTTTTTCCAACTCGCGCAGTTGCGCAATCTTGTGCAGCCCGAACGGGGTTAGCTCCATTCCAAGGCCTGGAATCCGGACAAAAAGCTTTTGGCCAAACACCTCCTCACAACGGGCAATCGCCAAGGAGACAGAAGGCTGCGAGGTGTTCAGCGCGCGGCTCGCGGCTGCGGTGCTGCCAGTATCCGCGACGGCGAGCAAGATTTCGATCTGACGGAAATTCAGTGGTATATTCAAACAGAGATACCCCTTATACGTTTCTCATATTTCCAAGTATATCATCCAGAACGCTATCCTCCCGCAAGCAATTGATGGGGGATACATGTTCGACAAAACTGAAAAAGCGGGTCGCAGGCCATTGGACGGGGTCCGCGTTCTGGATTTCTCCCGCGTTCTCGCCGGCCCTTACTGCACTGCAATGATGGCCGATCTGGGTGCGGAGGTGATCAAGGTGGAGCCGCCCACCGGAGATGACTACCGCCATATCGGCCCGTTCAAGGGCGGTGAAAGTCTGCTGTTCCAATCGGTGAATCGCGGCAAGAAATCCATGGTTCTGGATCTGAAATCTGCGGAAGGCGCGGCGACAGCGCGGGCACTGGCTGCCCAAAGCGATGTCTTGATCGAAAACTTCCGCCCCGGTGTGATGCAGCGGTTCGGCTTGGGCCCGCAGGAGCTGTGTGCGGCTTGCCCGGAACTGGTTTATGTCTCGGTTTCCGGCTTTGGTCAGACCGGCCCGAACCGGATGCTGCCCGCATATGACATCATCATTCAGGCGATGAGCGGGCTGATGGATGTGACCGGCGCTGAGGACGGCCCGCCGATGATGGTCGGCGATGCCTTTGCCGATGTGGCGGGCGGCATGTTCGCGGCTTTCGGCGCGATGGTGGCGCTGTTTGATCGGTCCCGCAGCGGCAAGGGGCGGCATGTCGATCTGGCGCTCTACGATTCACTTGTGTCGATGATGCCCGTGGGGGCCTGTCGGGCGCTGATGGCCGGAGAGACGCCAACGCGAACAGGCAGCAAACATGCGCTATCTGCGCCCTTTGGCACCTATCCGGCCAAGGATGGCAATTTCACCGTTGCCGTGCTGAACGATCGGCTGTTTGCGACATTCGCGGCAACCATCGGGGCGCCGGAACTGGCGCAGGATCCGCGCTTCATGAGCGATAGCCTAAGGCGACAGAATGAGCCCGCACTGGCGCAGCATATCGAGGCTTGGGCCGCCGTGCGGGATGTGCAGAGCGTGACTGCCGCACTGTCCGCCGAAGGCATCCCCGCAGCCGCATTGACTTCGGTGCCTGAGGCTTGGGCCTCGCCACAGGCCCGCGCGCGCGAACTCGCCACGCCCATCCTTCACCCGTCTCTGGGGTCGCTCAGCGTGCCGGAACAACCGGTGCATTTCAGCGGCGTGCCCCGCGGTGGACGCGCGGCCGCCCCAAGACTGGGCGCGGATACGGATGACATTCTGCAACGATTGACCAAAGGAGAGACCAAATGAACGGTGATCTAAACAGTGAAGAACAGGCCGTCATTGGTCAAATCGAGCGGTTCTCATGCGAGGTTCTGGCACCCGCCGCTGCCGGAATTGATGCGCAGGGCACTTTTGCTACTCTACACCGTCCCGCGCTGGCAGAGATGGGGATTATGGGCATGAACCTGCCGGACTCCTATGGTGGGATTGGCCTATCCGGGCCCGCTCTCTACCACGCGGTGGAGGCGATTGCCGGTGCCTGCGGCTCAACCGCGTCCATGCTGACCGCGCATTTTTTGGCAACGGATTCGCTGCTGTTGGGCGCAGATGAGGCGTTGAAACAACGCCTGCTGCCGATGGCCGCGACGGGCGAGGCGCTTGGGGCATTTGCGCTGACTGAGCCGCAGGCTGGGTCCAATCCGGCGGACATGCGCAGTACCGCCACGCGCGAGGGCGACGGATATCGGCTTAAAGGATCCAAATGCTTCATCTCGAACGCGGGCGGGGCAGATTTCATAGTGGTCTATGCCAAGACGGACACCACAGCGGGAGCGCGCGGGGTGAGCGCCTTTGTTGTTGAGCCGCGCGAGACCGCTGGCGTGGAGATCGGCAAACACGAGCAGACCATGGGTCTGCGCGGCGGCCATGTCTTCCCCGTTAGCTTTGATTGCTATGTGCCAGCGGACAATCTTCTGGGCGCGGAAGGGACCGGCTTTCGGACAGCCATGAAAGTGCTCGATAACGGCCGTATCGAAGTGGCTGCGCAAGCCACTGGCATTGCCAAGGCGGCATTGGATGCGGCCGTTTCCTATGCGAAGGAGCGTACGGTCGGCGGCCATCCGATTGGCGATTTCCAAGGGCTGCAATGGATGCTCGCGGATTGCGCGACGGAACTGGCCGCCGCGCGCGCCTTGGGACTGCAGGCCGCCCGCAAGAGGGGGACGGGAGAGCGCTATTCATCAGACTCCGCGTTTGCCAAGCTTTATGCCAGCGAAGCGGCTTGGCGCATTGCCGACCGCGCGCTGCAAATCCACGGCGGCTACGGCTACACACGCGACTTCCCATTGGAGCGCTACCTGCGAGATCTGCGGATCTTCAGGATCTACGAGGGCTCCTCAGAAATCCAACGCACGATCATCGCCCGCGATCTGTTGAAATAGCCCCAAAAGACTGGCCTCACCTCGTCTGTTTACGCGATTTGAAAAATGCGCCGCGCGGTGAGGCCGAAAAGATATTGCGTGGGCCGTCTTCTCCGCCATCGCTCTCGCCGCACCCGTCATCGATTGGCCATGAGACCTGAGCCGAAGGTGTTCCTGCCTCAAAGATATCTCATTTTTGGGTCTAAATGATCTCGCGCCATTCAGAGCGAAAAGCCGATGCCGATTTACTTTCGCTATAAACATCCCGCACTGGCGCACGCATCGCACCACGCGGTCTCAAAGAAAGATATTTTCAATGAAGAACACCGTTATCGCCGGACTTACGCTTTGCGTGGCACATCTCATCGCAAGCCCGAGCTTGGCGGCCAATCGCAAAGTCACCATCGTGAACAACACGGGCTATACGATCATCGAATTCTACGGCTCGAACAACGGCACCTCGTCGTGGCAAGAGGATATTCTGGGCGATGATGTGCTCCCGCATGGGGCCTCTGTCGAGATCAACTTCGACGATGCGACGAGCCATTGCATTTTCGATTTCCTCGCCACGTTTGAAGATGGCGATCAGGTGAAAGAGGAAGATGTCGACGTCTGCGAGGTCGGGACGTTTACGTTTGAATAATCGCGCCTCCGCGCGGGGGCAAATAAACGCGCCTCCGCGCGGGGGCAAACCGCCCTAAATCTGCGCTCGGGCACCTGCGCAATCCTGCGATTGACGGCGACTTTGTCAGCGTCCGATATGCCCGAGAACATATCGCCTCCCGCGCCCGCAAAGCGAAAAGGGAGGCGATTGCCTCCCTTTCCTTTAGCGCTCGATCCGTCGGCCTGCGCTTAGCCGAAAACAGCCGTCAGCGCGCCGTCCACAGCCGCAGTGATCTCGTCGATCTCGTCGGCCGTCACGATCAACGCGGGGCTGAAGCACAAAGTGTTGTTGAACCCCGGCAAGGAACGGTTGGTCGCGCCGATGATCACGCCGCGCGCGTTGGTTTCCGCCACGACCTTTTGCACCAATGCCTCCGCCATCGGCTCTTTGGTGGCGCGGTCGGACACCAATTCCGCGCCGACAAACAGCCCTGCCCCGCGCACATCGCCAATGACTTGATGCTTTTCCATCAGCGCATGCAGGTTCGCGACCAGCCGCGCGCCCATTGCTTTGGTGTTCTCCAGCAGGTTCTCATCCTCGATGATCCGCAGGTTTTCCAGCGCCGCCGCAGGGCCC
This sequence comes from Paracoccaceae bacterium, assembly GCA_048262715.1. Classification (GTDB taxonomy): domain Bacteria; phylum Pseudomonadota; class Alphaproteobacteria; order Rhodobacterales; family Rhodobacteraceae; genus Albirhodobacter. The sequence goes on along the minus strand of JBLXEV010000002.1, from coordinate 131,879 downwards.
GCCGCGCAGCCGCCGAAGGTGGAGATATCGCGGAAATAGCTCAGTGGATCGGAGGCATCCTTGAACATCTCGAAGACTTTTTCCGTCGTCACCGTCGCCGAAATCGCCGCATAGCCGGAGGCCAAGCCCTTGGCCATCGTCACGAAATCAGGCTTGATCCCGTAATTCTGATAGCCGAACCACTCGCCCGTGCGGCCCATCCCGCACACCACCTCGTCGATATGCAACAGCACGTCATATTTCGCACAGATCTCCTGCACCCGCTCCCAATAGCCCGCCGGCGGCACGATCACGCCGCCGCCCGCCGTCACCGGCTCAAGGCAGAGGCAGCCAACGGTTTCCGGCCCCTCGCGCAGGATCACCTCTTCAATCGCATCCGCCGCGCGGCGGCCGTAATCCTCAACATCCCACTGCTTGCGATACTCAAGGCAATGCGGCACCTCGACGAAGCCCTCGGGGAACGGCCCGTATTGCTGCGCGCGCTGCGGCTGACCGCAAGAGGCCAGCACGCCGATGGTGGTGCCGTGGTAATCGCGCTCGCGGTAGAGGATCTTGGATTTGCCGCCATTATGGAACCGCGCCGAAATCTGGCGGACCATTTTGAACACTTTCTCATTCGCCTCCGAGCCGGAGTTCGAATAGTAAACGCGGCTCATGCCCGGCATTTTCGCGATCAGTTTTTCGGCGAAAAGCGCGCCCGGAATCGAACCTGCGGATTGCGCGAAATAGTTCATCTCGACGAGCTGATCGCGCACCGCATCGGCAATGCTTTCCCGGCCATAGCCGACGTTGACTGTCCAGACCCCGCCCGAGACCGCATCGAGAAACTCGCGCCCCGCCTGATCCCAAACGCGCATTCCTTTGCCGCGCACGATGATCCGCGGATCGGTGGTTTCCAGCGCTTTATGCTGCAACAGGTGATGCCAGACATGGGCGCGGTCGGCCTCGGTGACATGGGTGAGATCATTGGTCAGGCGCGACATGGGCAGGCTCCGGTTGGTGTTGGGTTGGTGTGATTTTACCCAGAAGGCCACGTTTAAATATGCAAAACAATCCTTTTTAGTGAGATCGCAACCTATTGATTTATATCGATCCAGTCGCGCATGATGCGAATTGACAAACAGATGCAACAGGCGTGTTGATGTGGCACAGGTCAGGGAGGCAAGGATGCAGGATGAGGTCGATATCGGCGGGCGGTTGCGCAGCCTGCGGGAGGCGCGCGGGGTCTCGCAACGCGCGCTCGCCAAACGGGTCGGTCTGCCTAACTCCACGATATCCTTGATCGAATCTGGCCGCAGCAATCCCTCCGTCGGTGCGCTCAAACGGATCCTTGACGGCTTGCCCATCGGGCTGGCGGAGTTTTTCGCCTATCAACCCGAGGCCGAGCGCAGCTTTTTCTTCAAAGCCGAGGATCTGGTGGAGATCGGGCGCGGAAAGATCTCCTACCGCCAGATTGGCGAGCGCCGCGCGGGGCGCGCATTGCAGATGATCCGCGAGGTGTATCAACCCGGTGCCGATACCGGAAAGACGCCGCTCAGCCATCAGGGCGAGGAGGTCGGGCTGGTGCTCTCGGGCCATCTGGAGGTCACCGTGGACGGGGTTCGAAAGATCCTCGGCGCGGGCGATGCCTATGCGTTTGAAAGCCAGCTCCCGCACCGGTTCCGCAATACGGGCGGGGTGGAATGCCATGTGGTGAGCGCCTGCACGCCCCCTAGCTTTTGAGCGGCCCCGTTTCGGACTGGGCCGTCGCCCCGTAGAACAAGCCCGCCCGAACGCAAACCGCCCGCGTCAATGCCCGCCAAACCCTTTGCGGATCGAGCGCACCAGCAAAAATACCGCCAAGATCACCAAAGGCGTCAGACCCGCTGTCATCATCTCCTTGGAAATATGCAGCACTTTCGCCACCGGATAGGCCAGATACCCCGCCAGCGAGACCGCATAATAGCTGATCGCGACGACAGAGAGCCCCTCAACCGTGTGCTGCAACCGCAGTTGCAGATCGGACCGCCGATCCATGCTCTCCAACAGTTTCTGGTTCTGCGCGGCGCGGTCCACATCGACCCGCGTGCGCAGCAACTCCCCTGCCCGCGTCGCCCGCGTGAGCATCTCCCCCAGCCGCTTTTCCGCTGATTTCACCGTCCGCATCGCCGGATCATAGCGCCGCATCATGAATTCGGAAAACTTCTGCCGACCCTCAAATCGGGTCTCGCGCAGAACCTTGATCCGCTGATTCACGATCGCCTCATAGGCCCCCGTCGCGCCAAACCGGAACGAATGCTGCACCGCCAGCGCCTCCAGCTCCGCCGAAATCGATAACAGCTCTTGCAGGGTCTGTTCGGGGGCTTCTGCCTCATTGGAAATCCCTGCCACCAAATCGGAGAGCTTGGGATCCAGCGCGTTGAGGCGCTGCCCCAGATCGCGCGCGCGGCCAAGCCCCAGCATCGACATCGCGCGGTAGGTTTCGATCTCGCACAGGCGTTGCACGATCCGCCCCGTCCGCCCCGAACCGGTCTCGGGATGCACGAAGATCGCGAACCGCATCTGCCCCGAGGGATCAATCCGAAAATCACCCGCGATAATCGCCGCCCCGTCGAGCACCCGCGCGCAGGCGAGGCTTTCGGGCACGAACCACTCCGAGAGCCTCTTGCCGATCTCGGCCGGATCCTCCGGCATCACCTCGATGCGCACCTGCAAAGCCGCCAGCCGCCCGCCGGGTGCGGCCGCGATCCAACTCGACGGGAACACCTCCGCCTCCGCCGGATCAAAGGCGCGCGGCGAGAGCCCGCTGCTATGCGCGAGGAAGGTGGTGAATTCGGTGTGGCTCTCCCATTTCAGCGCGTGCCGCCCGATCTGCGCGGCGTGATGGGTGACGGCCGCGGGCGGCTGCGGCGCGCCCGCGCGGGTGAGCAGCGCGCTCAGATGCGCGAGATCCGCCTTGCGGTCACGGTTTGCGGCATCCTGCGGCTCTTTGATCGCGAGGAACACCACCTGCGCGGGCGCGGCAATGCGCGGGAAGGGCCGCGCGTGCAACTCGTTGACGCATTCATAGCGCAGCGGGTGATCATTCACTTGGGTCATCACGCATCCTCTTGGGGCACCTGCCCGCCGATCCATCTCGCGGGGGAGATAGGCGCATTCGGCGGAACAGGATGTCTATACGAGATCAACCCTGCGGCGCAGAGCCGCAAACGCGCTCGGCGGCGCGTATGCAGCCGAATACTTGCAGCGGCGCAACAGGTTAGCGCCAACGGGCGCGGCTTCGGCCCACCAGCCAAAGAGGCCCCACCCCGGACATAAAACGACCCCCGCCCTCTTCGGGGTCGGGGGCCAAGGTTCGTCAATCAGGCTCGTTTTGGTTCACTGCCCTCAAAGAATAGTTTCTAGCCGGCCTTCTCAACGTCTAGGGCGAGCTCACCCGCCCCGGATCTCTGGTTAGTGCAGCACGCGGGGCGCGATGGGGCTGAAACGCACCACCGATTGCCCGCCTTGCAGGGAAATTTCGTCAATCACCATTTGCTCTTGCGCGACAGAGCCTTGGAAGGTCTGCACCACGCCTGAGCCGCAATATTGCTCGTCGATCACCGATTTCAGCGCTTCCGCGCCAAACACGGCCTCCAGCCCTTCCTTCCCGCCCTCGCGCGCGGGGCGGATCTCTTCGGCTTCGATCAAACGGTTCCCAGCAAGAAATTGCATGGTCATCTCCTTAGCTACAGCCACTTGTGCCGCCGCAGGTGTTGCATTTCATACAAGTGCCGTTGCGCACGAGGGTGTAATTGCCGCATTCGCCGCAAGCCTCGCCCTCATAGCCCTGCATCTTGGCCTTGGCGCGCGCATCCATCGAGACACGGCCCGTCGCCAGCGCGGTGGAGCCCGAAACTGCCGCCGAGACTGCCATCGTCGTGCCGCCCGCCATCATCCCAGCCGAGGCCGCCTCGGGGATCAACGCATTGAGCGCCGCCACCGGATCTTGCGCCATGGACGAGGAAATCCCGCCTTGGAACACAGTCAGCTCTTGCGGCAAACGCTTGCGCAGATAGCCGGAGGAGGAAATCTGGCGCAGCACTTCAAGGGATTTCGACGCCGCCGATTCTGACGGCTCGGCCACGTTGCGCTTGCCCTCATCGGCCCCGCCGCCCAGATCATCGAAGCTGGCGCCTTTCGGGGCGACATGTGCGAGATCGGTGCGATCGAGATAAGACACGGCCAATTCGCGGAACACGTAATCGAGGATCGAGGTCGCGTTCTTGATGCTGTCATTGCCCTGCACCATGCCGGCAGGCTCGAATTTGGTGAAGGTGAAGGCGTCCACGAACTCCTCCAGCGGCACCCCGTATTGCAGGCCCACCGAAACCGCGATGGCGAAGTTGTTCATCATCGCACGGAAGCCCGCGCCCTCTTTATGCATATCGATGAAGATCTCACCGAGCTGCCCATCGGTATATTCGCCCGTGCGCAGATAGACCTTATGCCCGCCGACAACCGCTTTTTGGGTGTAGCCCTTGCGGCGCTCCGGCAGTTTCTCGCGGTGCGAGCGCACGATCTCTTTGACGACGACCTTCTCGATGATCTTCTCGGCCAGAACCATGGCCTTTTCCTGCTGGCTGCCCGAGGCGAGGATCTCTTCGGCTTCCTCGTCATCCTCGACCAGCGCAGAGGCGAGCGGCTGGCTCAATTTCGAGCCATCACGGTAGAGCGCATTCGCCTTGATCCCAAGGCTCCACGACAGCTCGTATGCGGCCAGCGTTTCCTCGATGGAGGCCGAGTTCGGCATATTGATCGTCTTGGAAATCGCGCCGGAGATGAACGATTGCGCGGCGGCCATCATATGGATGTGGCTGGCGACAGAGAGATAGCGCTTGCCCTTCTTGCCGCAGGCATTGGCGCAATCGAATACCGAATAATGCTCGGGCTTGAGGAACGGCGCGCCCTCCAGTGTCATCGTGCCGCAGACATGATCATTCGCGGCCTCGACTTGGCCCTTGGTGAAGCCCAGATGACGCAGCAGATCGAAGGTCGGATCGTTCAGCTTGGCCGCCGGAATGCCCAGCGTCTGGGTGCAGAACTCTTCGCCCAGCGTCCATTGGTTGAACACGAAGCGGATATCAAAGGCCGAGGGCAGCGCCGCTTCCACCTTTTCAATCTCGCGCGGGCCGAACCCGTGGCCGATCAGCGCGGTGTGGTTGATGCCAGCGCAATTGCCAAGCGAGCCATGGCCCACGGCATAGGCGATGATTTCCTCAATCTGCGAGGTTTTATAGCCGAGCTTGGTCAGCGCGGCGGGCACCGAGCGGTTGATGATCTTGAAATAGCCACCGCCCGCGAGTTTCTTGAACTTCACCAGTGCGAAATCGGGCTCGATCCCCGTGGTGTCGCAATCCATCACGAGGCCGATGGTACCTGTCGGCGCGATCACCGAGACCTGCGCATTGCGGAAGCCGTGCTTCTCGCCCAGCTCCAGCGCGGAATCCCATGCGTTTTGCGCGATTTCGACCAGCGTTTGATCGGGGCAGCCGTGGATATCGAGCGGCACGGGTTTGATCGCCAGCGCCTCATAGCCCTCCGCCTTGCCGTAAGCGGCGGTGCGGTGGTTGCGGATCACGCGCAGCATATGCGCCGCGTTTTTCGCATAGCCCGGGAAGGCCCCCAATTCGGCCGACATCTCGGCGGAGGTCGCATAGGAGACGCCCGTCATCACCGCGGTGAGCGCACCGCAGAGCGCACGGCCCTCCTCGCTGTCATAGCCATAACCCATATTCATCAACAGCCCGCCGATATTGGCATAGCCAAGGCCGAGCGTGCGGAAATCATAGGAGCGCTGCGCGATTTCCTGACTTGGGAATTGCGCCATCAGCACGGAGATTTCCAGCGTCACAGTCCAAAGGCGGGTCGCGTGGACGTAAGCCTCCGCGTTGAACGCATCGTTTTTGAAGAAGGTCAGCAGGTTCATCGAGGCCAGATTGCAGGCCGTATCATCGAGGAACATATATTCCGAGCACGGGTTCGAGCCACGGATCGCGCCATCTTCGGGGCAGGTGTGCCACGCGTTCACGGTGTCGTGGAATTGGATGCCGGGATCGGCGCAGGCCCAAGCCGCATGACCGACCTGATCCCAAAGATCGCGCGCCTTGATTGTCTTGGCGACCTTGCCATCGGTGCGGCGCAGCAGCTCCCAATCGGCATCGTCTTTCACGGCCTTGAGGAAGGCATCGGTGACGCGAACGGAGTTGTTGGAATTCTGGCCCGAGACCGAAACATAGGCCTCGGAATCCCAATCGGTGTCATAGGTCGGGAATTCGATCGAGGTGTAACCCTGACGCGCATATTGCAGCACGCGGTTGATGTATGTCTCTGGGATCATACATTTTTTGGCCGATTTGATCGCAGCTTTCAGCGCCTCATTCTTGGCCGGATCGGTGGCATCTACCGCCGTGCCATCCCACAGGCGGATCGTCTCGAAGATCGTGTTCAGCTCGCGCTCATGCAGCTTGGAACCGGCGACGAGCGAGGCGACCTTTTGCTCCTCGATCACCTTCCAATTGATGAAATTCTCAACATCGGGGTGATCCATATCGCAGATCACCATCTTCGCCGCGCGGCGCGTTGTGCCGCCCGATTTAATCGCGCCCGCCGCGCGGTCGCCGATCTTGAGGAAGCCCATCAGCCCCGAGGATTTGCCGCCGCCCGAGAGCTTTTCGCCCTCGCCTCTGAGCGACGAGAAGTTGGTGCCCGTGCCAGAGCCATATTTAAACAGCCGCGCCTCACGCACCCACAGATCCATGATCCCGCCATCGCCGACCAGATCATCCTTCACCGATTGGATGAAGCAAGCATGCGGCTGCGGGTGCTCATAAGCCGAGGAGGATTTCGTCAGCTTTCCGGTCAGGTGATCGACATAATAATGGCCTTGCGACGGGCCATCGATGCCGTAGGCCCAATGCAGGCCGGTGTTGAACCATTGCGGCGAATTGGGCGCGGCCATCTGCTCGGCCAGCATGAAGCGCATCTCGTCATAGTAAGCGCGCGCATCACCTTCGGTGGAGAAATAGCCGCCCTTCCACCCCCAATAGGTCCAAGCGCCCGCCAAGCGATCAAACACCTGCTTCGCGGAGGTCTCGCCGACAAAGCGCTGATCCTCAGCCAGTTGCTCCAGCGCGGCCTCATCAGGGACAGCGCGCCACAGGAACTCGGGGACGTTCTTCTCTTTGACCTTTTTCACGACGGCTGGGATGCCCGCCTTGCGGAAGTATTTCTGCGCCAGAACATCGGAGGCAACTTGGCTCCATTTCGACGGCACTTCGACAGAGTCGTTTTTGAACACGATCGTCCCGTCCGGATTGCGGATCTCGGAGCTGGTCGTGTTGAACGCGATCTGCCCGTAAGCGCCGCTCTCTGCCGTGGTAAACTTCCGCTCGATCTTCATGTTTGCCCCATCCCAAGTTTTAACACCGCCGCATGCGCAGCCTGTTGACCTGTGGCCTGTCACAAAGAGGCCTGCCGTCCCGACCGATGCGCTGCATCAATTGGGTCCGCAGCTCTCACCGAGCCCGGTCATATCTATCGGTCGAGTCGCGAGGTACACACTATATCTGGTGGTTTCCTTCGCGACTGCCCACAAACTGACGTAGGTTCTGTCATGCGTCAATAAAGTTTTCACGGAACAGAGAGCCAATTTTCACTTGACCGCCCCCCCGAAATTGGCGGCGAAAATTGTCCAACGATTCATCCACAATTTGTTAATGCGCTCGGCCCCAAGATGCCAAACGGGGATTCTCTTTGTTTCTAGGGGCATTGCGGCAGACTTCTCACCCGTCGCGGAATTTCATCCACAGGGGGCTAAATCTTGTGGATAGTTCGACTATGACAGGAACGTCACAGTCACAAATATATCCATTATTCATGCAACGCCCCTGCCCAATCCGGCGGTTCTACGCCAAAATTTCACAGCAAGGCGCGCCAATCAGTGTGGATGCCACTTTTTAAGGCAGCTGAACTTGCCTAATCGAGGCCGCATTTGCACAATAGACTCCGAAATCAGGCCCAATACCGTGCCTATAGCCCATAAGGCCCGAATATGCCCCGCTCCTCCGACCTTGAAGATCTCCCGCTCGCTGATGTTTACGTTCGTTCGCGCGCGAATAAGAGCCGCCGCAGCTACCCAGACCGTAACGACCCGCGCTATCAGGACGGGCTGATTCTCCCCGAGCTGAAACCCCGCTTCTCGCTAGATCTAGGGGCGGGAAAATCCGTGTTCACGATCGGATCGTGTTTCGCGCGCAATATCGAGGAGGAATTGGCCAAGCTCGGCGTCACCCTGCCGACGCTGGGGTTTTCCGTGCCCGAGAGCGAATGGCAATGGCCGCGCCGCAACGGGATCCTCAATGAGTTCAACCCCGGCACCATCGCGTAGCGCATCCTGAACGCGGTTCACGCGCGGCACTCTGATGATGGCACCTTGTTCGAGACCGCGGATGGCTATGCCGATCTGCTGCTGGCCTCGCGCAAGGATGTCAGTTTTGAGCGCGGGCTGGCGCGGCGCGAGGAGGTCTTCGACCTCTATGCCCATCTGCCGCAGTCGGAAGCCGTGATCATCACACTGGGCTATATCGAGACATGGTATGATGCCGAGTTGGAGACCTACCTCAACCGGATGCCCGAGCCTTTCGCCGCGCGCAAAGCTGGCGCGCGCTACCGCTATCGCCGCTTGGGCGTGAGCGCCTCGCTGGATTTGCTGCATCCGGCGATTGAGGCGCTAACCGCACGCGGGATCAAAGTGCTGCTGTCGGTCTCGCCCGTACCGTTGCAAACGACCTTTGAGGATGCCGATTGCGTGGTCGCCAATGACTATTCCAAATCGGTGCTGCGGGTGGTGGCGGAGGAGTTGTGGCGGGAGCATCCGCTCCTCGATTATATCCCCACCTATGAATCGATCCGCACCACGGGGCTGGCGGCCTATGACGACGATAATGTGCATGTGCAATCGGATGTCGTCGCCGCCGAGATCGCGCATATGCTCACGGCCTATCGCGCCTGAGCGGCGCAGAGGCACATCACGCCTGAACGGCGCAGGGGCCTATCCGCACCTGACGCGCGAAGGGGCACACACCGCCCCTTCTTATTGTCCTCGGGCTGAAGCCTGTGTCATCCGCGTTTGGGCAAGACCCAATCGGGCCGCACGAAATGGCACGTATAGCCGTTCGGGATCCGCTCCAGATAATCCTGATGCTCAGGCTCTGCCTCCCAAAACGGGCCGACAGGCGCCAGCTCGGTGACGACCTTCCCGGGCCAGAGGCCAGAGGCATCCACATCGGCAATCGTCTCCAGCGCGGTCTGTTTTTGCACCTCATCGACGTAATAGATCGCGGAGCGATAGCTCATTCCGCGATCATTTCCTTGGCGGTTCTCCGTGGTGGGATCATGGATCTGGAAGAAAAATTCCAAGATCTGCCGATAGCTCAGCCGCGCCGGATCGAACATAATCTCGATCGCCTCGGCATGGGTGCCGTGATTGCGGTAGGTCGCATTTTCCACATCGCCGCCGCTATAGCCGACGCGGGTGCCGATCACCCCGTCGCGCTTGCGGATCAGATCCTGCATCCCCCAGAAACAGCCGCCTGCCAGAACTGCGCGTTCAACCATTTTCTGCCTCCACCTGATCGACATAGGCGCCGTAGCCCTCGGCCTCCATTTCGGCCAGCGGCACGAAGCGCAGGCTTGCCGAATTGATGCAATAGCGCAACCCGCCCATATCGCGCGGGCCATCGTTGAACACATGGCCCAGATGGCTGTCGCCATCTGTGGACCGCACCTCGATCCGCACCATCCCGTGACTGTGATCATGTAGCTCGGCAACCCGCGCGCTCTCGATTGGTTTCGAGAAGGCGGGCCAGCCGCAGCCGGAATCAAACTTCGCGGAGGAGGCAAACAGCGGCTCCCCCGAGACGATATCGACGTAAAGCCCGGGCGCGAAATGCTTATCATACTCGCCAGTAAACGGGCGCTCGGTGCCGTTTTCCTGCGTCACCCGATATTGCTCTGGAGTCAGGCGCTTGAGCGCCTCAGGTGTCTTTGCGTAGCTCTTGTCGTTGCTCATTTTCACCTCTTCCTGCCCGCTCCGGTTTTCACCTCAGCGCGCATTGATGTCTTCCCTTATATAGGGCGGCAGGGCGCGGCCACCAACCCTTCCGATGCTGGCCCTACCACAAGATCTGTTTGCCGCGCGCATCATAAAAGCCGCCGCTCTGCGCAGGCGTCAGCCCGTCCAGCACCTTGACCAGCCCCGCCGCCGCGACTTGCGGCGTCACGGTCGGATGGCTCGCCTGATAGTCTTGGGTGAACCGCGTCGCCACTGTTCCGGGATGTAGCGCCACCACCACCGCTTGCGGATGGCTGCGCGCGACTTCAATCGACGCCGTGTGCAAGAGCTGATTCAACGCCGCCTTTGACGCGCGGTAGCTATACCAGCCGCCCAACCGATTATCGCCGATGGATCCGACCCGCGCCGAGAGCGCGGCGAACCGCGCGAGCCGATCCTTCGGCATCAGATGCAGCGCGTGCTTGAGCACTAAAATCGGCCCCGTCGCATTCAACGCAAATTGCTGCGCCAAAGCCTGCGGATCTAAAGCGCGCAGGGATTTCTCCGGCCCGAGACCGCCAATCTCCAACGCGCCCGTGGCGCAGATGATCCGCTCGAACGGGCCCTCCAGCCGCGCCAAGACCTCCCGAATGCTGGCCTCATCGGTCAGATCCAGCCCGTCATCGCGGCGTGACACCCCGATGACCTCCGGCAAATCGCCGCCGGCAGTGGATTGCGCGCAATGCGCCATTAGCGCCGCACCGATCCCGCCTGAGGCCCCAATGATCAATGTCCTCATCCGTCACGCTCCTCTCGTCTTGCCAGACTTAGCCCGCCCTGACGGCCGATCAAGCCGCGACGGATTGTCACTGGACGCCCCCGCGCCGCGCCCTAGCTTTGGGAAAATTTAGGAAGAGGCCGCGCATGAGACGTCGGAATTCTGTCTTGATCCTCGGAAGTGCGCTCTCTGCGCTCGACTGCAAGGAGTGGTCGCGCGATATGCTGCGGGCGCGTTACACACATGTCGTCGCGGTGAATAACGCGTGGCAGATCCGCCCTGATTGGGATGTGTCGATCTTCCCCGAGGATTTCCCGCCGGAGCGCCGCCCCCAAACCCTCACCCCCAGCCAACGCTGCGTTGAGGCGCGCGAATTTGTGCGTGCGAACAATCTGTTCGGGGGCGTATTTTATGCGGGTGGCACGATGGCCTTCACCGCGGGCTATTGGGCGCTGCATGCCTTGCGTCCATTCCATATCGCCTATCTCGGCTGCGATATGCTCTATGATCCTGCTCCCGATGCGATGACGCATTTTTACGGGCGAGGCCATGCGGATCCGCTGCGGGACGATCCGAGCCTGCGCAATCTGGAGGCCAAATCGGCGCGGCTCTGGCTGCATGCCGCCAAAGCGGGCTGCGACGTGCGGCGGCTGTCAACGGGGCCGAGCCGGCTCACCTTCCCGTGTGATCTCGTAGGGGCCCCCACACCGCAATTTGACGCGGCGCGCTTCGACGCCCTCAAAGCGCGCGAAAAGGCGTTGGGGTATCACGTGCGATCAGGCCGCTATTGGGAAATGGCAAGCGGGTTCGATCTCGCGGAGATCGACGCGCTCGATGCGGATTGGCTCGCGGCATTGGAGGCCAAAACCGCTGCAAAAGCACCCAGCCCCGCCTCAAGTCCCGCGTGAAGCCAGCCCTATAACCCTTTGAGAAATCAGCACTCTGGGTTGTTGCGGCGGTAGATCAGCGAGGAGATCAGCGCGAGGCCGATAAAGCTCGCGCCGAGCAAGCCCGTGACCATCTCGTTGATATGATACAGCGTTTGGCCGAACATGATCACCGAGAGGATCAGGATCGACCAGAACGCGCCATGCTCCAGATAGCGGAACTCGGCGAGGGTCTGGCGCTCGACCAGCATGATCGTCATCGCCCGCACATACATCGCGCCGATGCCCAGACCGATGGCGATCAGGAACAGGTTATGGGTGAGCGCGAAGGCCCCGATCACCCCGTCAAAACTGAATGAGGCATCAAGCACTTCAAGGTAAAGGAATGCGCCCAATCCCCCCTTGGCCGCCACATTCATCGCCTGTCCGCGCTTATCGAGTACATGGCCCAAAATCTCCACCGCGAGGAAGGTCACCAGCCCCGCCGTCGAGGCAAACAGGAACCGCCCCACCTCGTGATCGGGCAGCAAGGTCGCCACCACCATCATCAGGCTGAGCACAAAGCCGATTTCCAAGCCCCGCACCGATGCACAGGCCCGCAAGCGGCGCTCGAATGTGGCGATCCAATCGATCTCTTTGCCCTCATCGACGAAATAATTCAGCGCCACCATCATCAGGAAGGCGCCGCCAAATCCGGCAATCGGCAGATGTGCCGCGCCGATGATCCGCGCATATTCATCAGGGCGCGAGGCGGCCATGGTGATCGCCTCCCACGGGCCGACGCCTGCGGCCACCACCACGATCAACAGCGGGAAGACGATCCGCATCCCGAAGACCGCGATGATAATCCCCCATGTCAGGAACCGTTTTTGCCAAACGGGGTCCATATCCTTGAGTTTATTGGCGTTTACGATGGCATTGTCGAAGGAAAGCGAGATTTCCAGCACCGCCAGAACGGCGGCGATCAGCAGGAAGGACAGCCCCCCGCCCAGATGCCCCGAGAAGCTGATCCCGAGCCAGAACGACAGCAAAAGCCCCGCTCCCGTCACGATGAATGGCCAACGGAAATAGCGCAGTGCTGCGGGCATATCGGGCTCCAAGGCTCGGGGGAAGGTTGCTTCAAACGCTCACATAGGCGGCGCAGAGCCTTATAACAAGGGCGTGAACGAAAACTCTGCAGCAGGGCTGTGGGCGGGGCTATCACAACGAACCGCCCCTCGGCGCCCCGCGCGCGGCACATCAGATGCACCGCCTGATCTGGGCCGGATTTCACGGCGGAGAATGGATCAGATACCGAGCGATAATTCCAGATAACGCCACAATATCATAGTGTTGATGGCATTATCTCATCCGCTTCCAAGGGCCCTCCGCCTCAGACCAATATTGCCCCTCGATCCCCGCATCTGTCAGCGTTTTCCACTGGCGGCGCGCCAGCGCGAGCGCGGTCTCATCGGTGCCATCAAACAGGATCCAGAGCCGCTGCCGACCCGCGCAATCTTCCGGCGTGACCGCGGCCCCCGCCACCGCCATCACCGCATCGAACCGCCCCGCCGCGGGGATGGGTGCGGCCTCGGTGATCAGGATCGGCTGATGCGCATCCTGCGGCCCGCCTGCGATCCCGTGCGGCAAGAACTCTGCTGCCGCGCCGTGCCAGAGCCGCTCGTCAAGCTGTGCCAGCGGCCCGTTGGCGGGATCGGCGCGTAGCTCCACCCGCCAGCCCTGCGACAGCGCGCGCCCCAAGAGCATCATCGCGACCTGCTCGCGCGGGCTGCGGGTGAGATGGTAGAACAGCGCGGGGGCTGTATTTGGGGGTGCGGTTTGGGGGGCCTCTGCGCCCCCTGCCACCTTATCCCCCGCCTGCGCGGCCTCGCTCATCGGATCATCCCTCGAAGCGATCGCGGATCAAACGGTCGAGCGCGATGACACCCCAGCCGCTCGGGCCTTTGGGCGCGAGAGCGGTCTCGGAGGGCGGCAGCGCCACACCCGCAATGTCGATATGCGCCCAAGGCGTGCCCTCTTTGACGAAATGGCCCAAGAATTGCGCCGCCGTGATCGAGCCCGCCGCGCGGCCACCAGTATTTTTGATATCGGCAAGGCGGGTCTTGATCAGCTTCTCATAGCCCGCGCCCATCGGCATCGGCCACGCGCCCTCGCCCTCTGCCTCCGCTGATTTCACAATGGCGCTGACAAGCCCATCGTCATTGCCAAAAATCCCCGCCTTTTCATGGCCAAGCGCGATGATAATCGCGCCTGTCAAGGTCGCCAGATCGATCACAGCGCGGGGTTCGAACCGCTCTTGCGCATACCAAAGCACATCGGCCAGAACCATCCGCCCTTCGGCATCGGTGTTCACGCATTCAATCGTCTCGCCCTTCATCGAGCGCACGATATCGCCGGGGCGTTGGGCCTTGCCATCGGGCATATTCTCAACGAGGCCGACAAGGCCGACGACATTGGCCTTCGCCTTGCGCAGCGCCAGAGTGCGCATCACGCCCGAGACAACGCCCGCGCCGCCCATATCCATCGTCATCTCTTCCATGCCCGCCGCAGGCTTGATCGAAATCCCGCCCGTGTCGAACACAACCCCCTTGCCCACAAGCGCCAGCGGGGCCTCATCCGCGCCGCCCTTCCAGCGCATCACGACGACTTTCGACGGGCTCTCCGAGCCTTGCCCCACTGCCAGAAGCGAGCGCATCCCGAGTTTTTCCAACTCCGGCTCCTCCAGAATCTCGACCTCGAGGCCCAATTCCTGCATCGCTGCCAAACGGCCCGCGAAATCATCCGTTGTCAGGATATTGGCAGGCTCGTTGACCAAGTCGCGGGTGAAGAACACGCCTTCTGCGAGGGCGGCGAGCGGGGCGGCTTTCGCCGCGACCTCCTCAGGCTTGCTCACCGCTAAGACAACCGCGCCGACCGCGGGTTTGGCCTCCGAGAGATAGGGCTCGAACCGATAGGCCTTCAACGCAAGGCCGAAGGAGATCTCCGCCGCGCGGGGGTGGCTTTCCGCCAGCACCAAAGCGCCGGTCTCGGTCAGGGACTTGCCGATGGCCGCCCCCGCCTTGCGCGCCTCGATCACGCCGGTTTTCTTCGGTAGGACCACCAGCGATAACGCCTCGCATTCCATGCCCGCCGGATAGGCCAATTCCATCGTGTCGCCCGCTTTCAGCTTGCCAAACGCCTCCGAGCCGAGCGCCCGATCCAACGCGCCCTTGGTCAGGCGGTTGATCCGGCGCGCGCAGGGGCTGCGGCCCGCCTCGGGGTCAATGATCAGCGCCACCCGCCCCATCGCCTGCGCGATTGTCTCGAGATCTGTTTCCTGGAATTGGATTTCGGTGGGTTGGCTCATATCGGTCTCCGATGGTTGATCCGTGCTCGGCACGCTTGGCCGAGGGAAGGGAATTTGGCGCGAGCCTAGCGGGCGGGATCAGGATTGAAAAGCGCCCAGCCGACGCGGCTGCGGCGACAGGCTGCCGCAGGATCATGCGCGCCGCCATCGCAAAGCCAAAGCAACACCGACGTGAGCCCCCTTGCGCGCCCTTTCGCCGATTTACCCGCCGAATGCCGAGCGTTCTCCCTGCAAAAGGCAAGGCGCGCGCCGCAAAACCCTTTCACCCGCGCGCCCCTTTGGGTATGAGAGGTGGGCTGTCCACTCACGGGCGGCAGACCGTTTCCCCGTCCCCATGAGGTTCCCTTGCCGAGACTGGATCGTTACCTTCTGGCACAATTGATGGGGCTTTTCGGCTTCTTCGCGCTGGTGCTTGTCTCGATCTACTGGCTGAACCGCGCGGTGCTGCTGTTTGACCAGCTCATCTCGGACGGGCAATCCGCGATGGTTGTGTTTGAATTCACAGCGCTGTCCCTGCCCTATGTGATCCGTGTCGTGCTGCCGATTGCGGCCTTTGCGGCGACAATCTACGCGATCAACAAACTCTCCTCCGAGAGCGAGCTTGTAGTGATGCAGGCAATTGGTGCCTCGCCGTGGCGGCTCGGGCGGCCTGTGCTGATGTTCGGGGGGATTGTCGGGGTGATGATGATCGCCTTGGTGCATATTTTGGAGCCGGGCGCGCGGGCACGGCTCAGCGCACGCCAAGCGCAGATCTCGGAGAATATCACCGCGCAATTCCTTAATGATGGCGCATTCATGCACCCGTCAGCGGGGGTGACCCTTTATATCCGCGAGATTTCCGCGCGCGGCGAGTTGCTCGATTTCTTCCTCTCCGATGCGCGCGGCGATACGGCGACGATCTACACCGCAGAGCGCGCATTGGTCGTGAAAACCGAGACCGGACCAAAGCTTCTGATGTTCAAGGGACAAGCCCAAAACCTTGATTCCAAGGGCCGTCTCTCGGTGACACGGTTTAGCGATTTTACCTATGATATCGGCGACTTGGTCCCCTCTGTTGTGGCGCGTGAACCGGGCCTGCGCGAGATGTCCACGCGGCAGCTTTTGGCAGGCGGGCCGGAAACCCTGCGCGAGGGCGCAGGCGCGCGCACCGCAGAAATCCACACGCGGATGGCGACGCCGCTCCTCGCGCTCTCTGCAGTGTTTATCGGCTTTTCCGCACTGATGACCGCGAGTTTTTCGCGTTTCGGGATCTGGCGGCAGATCGCCGTGGCCATTGGCTTGCTGATCTTGGTGCAGTTCATCGGCAATTGGGCCGAGGCGCAGGTGATCAAGCAGCCCGCCTTTTGGCCGCTCGCCTATCTGCCCTCGACCCTCGGGATCGGGATCGCTGCGCTGATGATGGGCTGGAGCGTCCGCACCCGTCGTCGCAAAGCAGTGGCGCCTGAGCTGACGAATGAGGTGGCCCAATGACGCTCTCGCTCTATATCGCGCGCCGGTTCCTGCGCGCCATTATGATGGTCGTGGGGGCGTTTTTCACGATCCTGTTTATCATCGAAATGCTGGAGCAACTGCGCCGGTTCTCCTCTGTCGGCGCGACGCTGACGGATGCGGCCTTTCTCGCCGCGCTGGTGGTGCCCGAGCGCCTTTATACGGTGCTGCCGATCCTGATGGTGCTCTCCGGGGTGGTGCTGTTCCTCGGATTGGCGCGCAGCTCGGAACTGGTGGTGATCCGCGCTGCGGGGCGATCTGCGCTGACCATGCTGATCGCGCCGGTCTTGGTGACATTGATCCTTGGGGTACTTGCCGTGGGCGTGGGCAATCCGATCATCGCAGGCTCCACCCAACGGTATGAAGAGGTCAGCGCGCGCTATCGCAGCGGCGGCGGCGTTGCGGGCGGCGGTGAGGCACGGATTTCGGTCGGTTCCGAAGGGCTCTGGCTGCGCCAAGGGGCAACCGCAACGGGGGCTGAATTCAACGCGGCGGCGGATGTCGAAACCCACGACACGACGGGATCGCAAACACCCGACGCGGCGACGAATACCGCCCCGACCGCAGGCGTGAGCACGGTTCTGGGCGCGCTCTCCGAGGCGCTGGCAGATACCGGCGCCGCACTGGGGGCGGGCTCGACCCTCTTCGTCCCCGCGCCAAAATCGCCTGCCACGGGCACCTCTTCCGCCGCTGCGCGCGCGGCCACCTTCGCCACCTCGCAAGTGGTGATCCATGCCGAGCGCGCCAATCTCGATGCGACAACGCTGTATAAAACCACCTTCCTCGTGTTTTCGGCCGATGCTGGCCCCGTGCGCCGGATCGAAGCCGCAGAGGCGACGCTGGGCGATGGGGCTTGGACCCTCAAAGAGGTAAAGGATTGGCCGCTGGCGGAGTCCTCCAACCCGGAGCGCGATGCCATCACCCGTGACCGGATGCGCCTGCCCTCAGATCTCACCCCAGAGCGGATTCGTGATGGGTTCGGAACGCCGCAGGCGATTTCGATCTGGAACTTGCCAAACTATATCGCTGAATTGAAACGCGCAGGCTTCTCGGCGCGGCGCCATGCGGTCTGGTTCCAGATGGAACTGGCAATGCCCTTCGTGCTCGCCGCGATGGTGTTGATCGCGGCAGGGTTCACGATGCGCCATGTGCGGTTTGGCGGCACGGGCCGGATGGTGATGCTGGCCCTATTTTCGGGCCTTGGCGTGTTTTTCTTGCGCAATGTGGCGCAGGTTTTGGGCGAGAACGGGCAGATCCCCGTCTCCCTTGCCGCTTGGGCCCCGCCAATGATCGCAGGGCTCCTCGCAGTCGCGCTTTTGTTGCATCTTGAAGACGGGTAGACTGGTGAACACACTCAACGATGTGACGGATAGGACTTCTGGCGTGACGAAACACCAAGCGACTTCGGCCTCTTCAGAAGCCCTTATGATCGCCCAAACTGGCGCCCGAACCGGACTCCGATATGGTGCCCGGCTTGGCCTATGCAGCACCCTCTCTGCGCTCGCACTGGGGGTGGCTTGTGGGCTGCTGCCGCAGAACGCTCTGGCGCAATCGGCGCTGGATCCGGCCGCCTCAAACGCTTCTCCACAATCGACCCCGCCCGTCGTTGGCCAACCTGCCGCAGAACAGGCGGCAACACTGGTCGCGGACCGCGTGACGCTATCAGGAGGCCAGAGCCTGATCGCGGAGGGCAATGTCGAGGTTTATTATCAAGGCACTCGCCTCAACGCGACCCGCATCCGCTATGATGATGCCGCGCAGGATATGACGATCACCGGCCCGATCCGCATGGTCGATGCCAGCGGCAATACGGTGATCCTCGCAGATAGCGCCGCGCTTGACCGCGATCTGCGCAACGGGATTCTGAACGGCGCGCGGTTGGTGCTGGCGCGCGAGTTGCAACTCGCCGCAAACCGGATCGCGCGGCAAGAAGGGCGTTATACGGTGCTGGACCGCGTTGTGGCCTCGTCCTGCCAGATCTGCGCCACCAACCCGACCCCGCTTTGGGAAATCCGCGCCCGCCGCGTGACGCATGATTCCCTGACGCGCCAACTCTATTTCGAACATGCGCAGTTCCGCGCGATGGGCGTGCCATTGGCATGGTTGCCCGCCTTGCGGGTCCCCGATCCGACGGTGGAGCGGATGACAGGCGTCCTCGCGCCGACCCTCACCACCTCAAGCCTGTTGGGCGTTGGCGTCAGCGTGCCCTATTTCATCACCTTGGGCGAAAGCCGCGACCTTACCGTTACCCCCGCGATCACCTCACAAGACAGCTACACCCTCGCCCTGCGCTACCGCGAGGCCTATCGCAATGGCCGCTTGGATTGGGAAGGCGCGATCACCCGCGATAAGGTTCTGCGCGATGAGGACCGCGGCTATCTCTTTGCTGATGGCAGCTTCGATCTGCCGCGCGGCTATCGGTTGGGCGTGCAACTGCGCGCGGTCACCGATGATGCCTATCTGGTGGATTACGATATCACCGACGAAGAACGCCTGTGGACCGGCCTGACGCTGGAGCGGGTGCGCGCGGATCGTCTGGTTTGGGCGCGGTTTGGCAATACGGATTCGATCCGCGAGGGCGAGGATAACGGCACCCAGCCCGCACTGGCGGCGGATGTGCAGTTGAGCCGCACCTATCTCTTGGGCGGCGGAATCGCGCATCTCGATTGGGATCTGCACGCCCATCGCCGCGCCTCGACGCTGGATGGCGATCTGGGCCGCGATCTGGCGCGCGGCGGGATTGAGGCCGGGTTCTCGCGCAATTGGCTCCTATCCAACGGGATGTTGATCAACGCGACAGGGCTGGTGAATGCCGATATCTACCGGATCAACTCGGACAGCCGCTACAGCAATAACATAGGGCGCATTGCGCCCTCTGCCGCCCTCACCCTGCGCTGGCCTTTCGTGCGGCAGACGGGCTCGGCGGCGGAAGTTCTTGAGCCCGTCGCCCAAATCGTCTGGTCACGCCGCGATCTGCCGGAGGTGCCCAATGAGGACAGCCGCTTGGTGGAATTCGACGAGGGCAATCTGTTCTCGCTCTCGCGCTATCCGGGCGAAGACGCGCGCGAACGCGGGCTGCGGGCCAATCTCGGGTTGAGCTGGACACGGCAAGATGCCGCGGGCTGGTCGCTCGGCCTCACCGCGGGACGGGTGTTCAAAGCCAATGATCTGGGGCAATTCGGCGGCTCTACCGGTTTGACGGGCAGCAGCTCGGACTGGCTGATCGCCTCACATTTGACAATGAACAACGGGCTGATCTTGTCGAACCGCGCGTTGATTGACGATGATTTCACACTCTCGCGCGACGAGCTGCGCGTGTCCTATCTCGCGGAGCGCACCTCGCTGTCCATGGGGTATCTGTGGATGCAGGAAGATCCAGTTGAGATGCGCTTTGAACCGGTCTCCGAACTGCTGCTGGACACCGCCTTCCCGCTCTCGGGCAACTGGAATGGCAGCGTCGATACCCGCTACGATCTGACCGCCAATCGTGCCGCAAAGGCCGCGCTGGGGCTGCAATATGTGAATGAATGTATCTCTGTCGATCTGGCGCTCTCGCGGCGCTTCACCTCCTCCACCAGCGTGGCACCCGAAACCCGCTTTGGGGTCTCGGTTGAATTGGCAGGATTCGGTGCAGGGGCAAAAGGCCAAAGCGCGACCTGCACCCGCTAGACGTGGCCTCCGCCGGGCGATAAACCCAATGCAAGCAATTGTGTTGGAAACAGCGCTGGAAACAGCGCGCGAAACAGGCCACAAACGGCCCAGAGCGCGGCCCCGCCGCGAAAACGGCAAAGCCCGATCGGGCCACGCCAGAAGTTAAGGCCCGAGGGCCGGGAGCAGTTGAGAGATGCGTGCACCGCTTTTCATCCTTGGCATGATCACCGCGACAACACTGGCGACGGGGATGATCCCGTTCTCGGTCAGCACCGCAACCGCGCAGGCCAACCCCTTCGCCCCCGTGATCACCGTCAACGGGCTCGGGATTACCAGCTTCGAGATTGAGCAGCGCGCGACGATGATCTCGTTGCTGGGGGCCTCCGCCGATCCGCGCAAACAGGCCGAGGACGATCTGATCAACGACCGCCTGCAGATGAGCGCTGCAAAACGCGCTGGCATCGTCGTCAGCCGCGAAGCGGTCAAACAGGGCATGGAAGAATTCGCCTCCCGCGCGAATATGTCCGCAGATCAATTCCTCGCGGCGATTGCCTCCGAAGGGGTCGAGCCGCAAACCTTCCGCGATTTCGTCGAGGCGGGCATCGCTTGGCGCGAGGTCGTGAAGGCCAAATACGCTGGCAAGGTGAATATCTCTGATGCCGATGTGGCCTTCGTCACCGCCCCCGAAGCCGAACGCGGCAAGGGCACGCGGCTGTTGATGCAGGAATTCATCATCCCCACCCCACCGGGCCGTGAAGCGGAAGCCGCCGCCATCGCAAAACGCGTGAGCGAAGCGAGTTCCGAGGCGAGCTTCGGCGCGCTGGCGCGGGAATACTCCGCCACCTCGTCGCGCGGGGCGGGCGGGCGTCTGCCCTGGACCGATCTCGCGAAAGTCCCGCCGACCCTGCGGCCCATCATGCTGGGGCTGGAGCCGGGCACCAATTCCGCGCCGATCCCGATCCCGAATGCGATTGCAGTGTTCCGCCTGCGCGCGATCGATGAGGAAGGCGCCAAGGAAAACGGCGAGCAAGTTCTTGATTACGCGGAATATCTGATCCCTGGCTTGGAAACCGAGGCAGGCCAATCGGCACTGGCGAAGGTGCAGGCCGATGCGCAAACCTGCAATGATCTCTACGGGTTCAACAAGGGCCAAGATCCGGCCCTGCTGACCCGCGAAACCCGCAGCCTGCCGGAAATCCCGAGCGATGTTGCGCTGCAACTGGCGCAGATGGACGCGAACGAGATCTCCACCGCGATCCGGCGCGGCGGCAATACGGTCGTGCTGATGCTATGCAGCCGCACCCGCCCCGAGACCAACGAGACCCCGGACACCAATCAGTTGCGCGACCGCATCGCCAACACCCGCGTGGGGCAATTCGCCGATGGCGATCTGGCCGAGCTGCGGGCGAACGCGGTGATCCAGCGGTGAGCACAGCCCCCTCCGCGCAGATGCGCCCCGTGATCTTGAGCTGCGGCGATCCCTCGGGTATCGGCCCCGAACTGGCCGCGAAAGCCGCAGAACAGCTCCGCGCAAGCCTGCCGTTTTGCTGGATCGGCGATCCCGCGCATCTGCCCAAAGGCACGAAGATCCATGAGGTCGAGCGGGTGTCGGATGCGATGTCGGTCTCGGGCACCGCACTGCCCGTGCTGCGCCATGACTTCCCCGCCGCCGCCACCCCTGGCGTACCCGATCCCGCCAATGCGCGGGCCGTGATTGATGTGATCGCGCGCGGCGTTGATCTTGTGATGCGGGGCGAGGGCTCCGCGCTCTGCACCGCGCCGATCAATAAGAAAGCGCTCAAAGACGGGGCGAATTTCGCCTTCCCCGGCCATACCGAATATCTCGCCCATCTCGCGGGCGGGGCCTCGGTGGTGATGATGCTCGCCTCGCCACTGCTCAAAGTCGTGCCAGCCACCATCCATATTGCGCTCTCGGAAGTGCCCAAAGCCTTCACCCGCGAGGTGCTGCGCGAGGCGGTGCGGATCACCTTTGAAGGGATGCAGCGCGATTTCGGCTATCACAGCCCACGTATCGCCGTGGCAGGGCTGAACCCGCATGCGGGCGAAGGCGGCGCAATGGGGCGTGAAGAACTCGATTGGATCGCGCAGGAAATCAAGAGCTTGCGCGCGGAAGGCTATGCGATCTCCGGCCCGCTGCCCGCCGATACCATGTTCCACGCCCGCGCCCGCGAGGCCTATGATGTGGCGATCTGCGCCTATCACGATCAAGCGCTGATCCCGATCAAGACGCTGGATTTCGATGGCGGGGTGAATGTCACCCTCGGTCTGCCCTTCATCCGCACCTCGCCCGATCATGGCACCGGATACGATATCGCAGGCAAGGGCATCGCCACCCCGCAAAGCCTGATCGCAGCCCTGAAAATGGCCGCCGAAATGGGCCGTAACCGCGGCTGAACCGCCTGACGGCTTGCGCCTTCCAGAGAGCTCAAATATCCCCTTGGGGGTGAGCGGCTTTGCCTGCAAAGCCGCGAGGGGGGCGGGAGCGCCCCCTTCCTGCCGGACCCACCACTTGAAAGGTCGGCCTCCGGCGGGGATATTTTGGCTCTGTGGAATGGAAAGAGGCCCCGAGATGCATGCGACCCAACGAGGGAACCTGACATGAGTGCCATAGACGGGCTTCCGCCATTGCGCGAGGTGATCCGCGCGCATGATCTGGTGGCGAAAAAGCAATTGGGCCAGAACTTCCTGCTTGATCTCAACCTCACCTCGAAGATCGCGCGCGCGGCGGGCGATCTGAAAGGCTTTGATGTGCTGGAGGTCGGCCCCGGCCCCGGCGGGTTGACGCGCGGGCTTCTGGCGGAGGGCGCGCGCCGCGTGCTGGCGGTGGAGAAAGATCCCCGCTGCCTGCCCGCTTTGGCAGAGATTTCAGCGCATTATCCGGATCGGCTTGAAGTCATCAACGGCGATGCGATGGAGATCAACGCGCTGGATCACCTGACGCCGCCGATCAAGATTGCCGCCAACCTGCCCTATAATGTCGGCACGGAGCTGCTGGTGCGCTGGCTCACGCCGGCGGTTTGGCCGCCGGTCTGGTCCTCCCTCACGCTGATGTTCCAGCGCGAAGTGGCGGAGCGGATCGTGGCCAAGGTCGGCGATAATCACTACGGCCGCCTCGCCCTTTTGGCGCAATGGCGCTGTGATGCGAAGATCGTGATGAGCCTGCCGCCCGAGGCGTTTACCCCCGCGCCGAAGGTGCATTCGGCGGTGGTGCATCTGACCGCCCTGCCCGCGCCGCGGTTTGAGGCGGATGCCAAGACGCTCAATCAGGTGGTGGCGGCAGGGTTCAACCAGCGCCGCAAGATGCTGCGGGCCTCGCTGAAATCCCTCGCGCCGAATATGGAGGCGCTGATCGAGGAGGCGGGGATTCGGCCGACTGAGCGCGCAGAGCAAGTCACGCTGGAGCAATTCTGCGCGCTGGCGCGGATCGTGGAGCGCGAACGCGCCGCAGGCCGCGGCTAAGACGCTATAATCAGCATGTAAAAAGGCCGCACCTAGCGGGTGCGGCCTTTTGCATTTTATACCATCGCGAGGGAGTTTACTCGGTCTCGCTCGGGGTTTTGGTCTCCGCAGGGGCCACGGAGGCCTCCGGCTTGGCTTTCGGCGCGCGCGGTTTGCGCGGGGCACGGGGCTTGCGCGGGGCGGCTTCGGCGGCAGGGGCGCTGGCCTCTGGGGTGCTCACCAGATCGGACTCAGCGGAGTCAACCGCTGCGGCTGGGATCTCTTCCTTGGGCGCGCGGATCGGCTGGCTGATGAAAGCGGGCAGTTCGTCCTGCACGGCAGGTGCAACGGGCGCGGCCTCTTTCGCGGCAGCCTCCTTCACAACGGCCTCTTTCACGCCCGCCTCTTTCACGGCGGGCTGTGCCTCTGCCTCTTGCGCGCGCTCGGAATTGAAGGTCTCACGGCGTGTGTTGCGGCGGTTGCCGCCTTCACGATTCCCATTCTCACGGCGGGAATTCTCGCGGCGGGAATTGCCCTCACGCGGGGCATTTTCTGCGTCGTCACGGCCCTGCTCGCTGCGGGGCTGCTCGTTGCGCTGTTGCTCATGACGCGGCTGATCGTTGCGCGCATGGTCATTGTTACGACCATTCTCGTTGCGCCCATTATCAGACCGATTGTTGTCATTCCGGCCATGATCGTTGCGGCCTTGGTCATTGCGACCATGATCCGAGCGCGGCTGCTCGTTCGAGCCATCATCGCGCTGATCTTGCGACCCGTAGGCGTTGCCGTTCTGGCCCCCATTCTGGTTGCCGTTATTCTGCTGACGCTGCTCTTGCTCGCGCGCCATTTCCTTATTCGCCTCGCCAAGCAAGCGCGTGTAATGCTCTGCGTGCTGCAGGAAATTCTGCTCCGCAACGCGATCGTTGGACAGTTGAGCATCGCGGGCAAGTTGCAGATATTTATCAATAATCTGCTGCGGCGTGCCGCGCACTTTCCCTTCCGGCCCCGAACTATCGAAGACGCGGTTGATGATATTGCCGATCGAGCGTTGGCGGTTCGATTTGGAACGCGAACGGGATTTGGAAGATCTCATGAGACTCGTCTTCTGAGGTGTTGATCAAGTGGACCATAACGGCCCTTGCCGGATACTCGGCCTGCGCGACATCGGCGTTACCCGAAAGCGGACCTGTCCTGATGGCTGAGACGTGAGGGGAATATTCTTCGCCCTTCACAAGTTCGAATAACCATGTGGCGCGCAGGCTGGCAAGGGGAAACTGCGAAAAATGCGCGAAAACGGCGAGATGTGGCGGTTAATTGCCGTGATTGCTGGTGCAAGGCAACATCGCAAGGGCGTCCGCCCCGCAACGCGCGCCCGCGCCTTACCTCGGGCATAGCCATGTTTCCAGATAGGCCGTGAGGCGTTCGCGAAGGCCCAATGTGTTATGCATGGCGCAAAACCGCAGCGCGATCGCATTGGTGATCAGCGCCTGCACCCCCTCGGCCAGGAGATCCGGTGCGGCATCGCGCCGAAACGGGCTATTGCCAATCACCGCCGTGAGAAGGGTCGTCTGCCGATAGAGCGCATGGGAGATTGCGCCGATATCCTCCTTGGCCAGTGACCCCGAGAGCCGCACGACCACATCGAACACATAGCGCTCGCTGGCGATCACCTCGATGGTCGGCATCATCCGTTCTACCAGATCCGCGAGATCATCGGCCCGCGCCAAACTCTCTAACGGGTCTAGCGAGCGGTCGATCTTCTCCCCGATGAGCAAATCCATCAGCGCATCCTTATCTTTGAAATGCGCAAAGAACGTGCCCTTCGCCACCCCCGCCTGCTGCACGACCTCTTCGATTCGCAGCGCCTCAAACCCGCCGCGCGCAACGATATCCTGCGCGGCCTCGATCAGCCGCGCGTGCGTTTTCAGCGTGCGGCTTTGCGGGGCGCGGGCGGGCTGGGTTTGGGGGGGTGGGGTGTCGGTCATCGAGACTGGCTATCAAATTATTTGACCATGGTCAATTTTTCGTACAATAAATGACCACGGTCAATATTTGGAACCTTTGATGACACAAAAACGCATATTCATTCTCAACGGGCATCCCGCGAGATCCTCCCTCTCGCATCATTTCGCCGAAACCTATGCCCGCGCCGCGCAAACCGCGGGCCATGCGCTGCGGCTGTCGCATTTGCATGATTTACAGTTCGATGCCGATTTCGAGTTTGGCGGCTACAAAGAGGTCAAACCGCTGGAGCCTGACCTCGAACAGACCTTGGACTCCCTACGGTGGAGCGAGCATCTCGTGGTACTCGCCCCGATGTGGTGGGGCGGCCTGCCCGCCAAACTGAAAGGCCTGATCGACAGGATCTTATTGCCGGGCACCGGATTTGACCCACGCAACATCAAATACGGGTTTCCCGCGCCGTTGCTGAGCGGACGCTCCGCGCGGGTTATCGTCACGAGCGATACGCCCGATTGGTATTTCCGCCTTGCCTATCGCTCTGCCCTCAAAACGCAACTGCGCGGGCAGATTTTTGGCTATGTCGGGATCAAGCCAATGCGGATGACGCATTTCTCCGGTGCGAGCCATCCCGCCCCCAAGACGATAGAGAGCTGGTCGCACCGCGTTGCCCATCTTGGTGCCAAGGCTGCTTGAAAATCGGGCCGCCCACAGCGCAGCTGCATGGCCGTCGTCTCTATTGATGGCTAAGCTGCGCGGGGAATCGGGTTTGGGCGAGAGGATGGGCCGGATATGCGCGTTGAAGGGCAAACACATAAGGCCGCATGCCATTGCGGCGCGGTGCAGTTCGAAGTTCGCCTCACCGACGGGCTGGCCACGGCGCGGCGGTGTTCGTGCTCCTATTGCCGGATGCGCGGGGCGGTGGCGGTTTCCGCGCCAAAAGACGGGATCACCTTCCTGTCCGGTGAGGATCGCCTTACGCTTTATCAATTCAACACCCACACCGCGAAGCATTATTTCTGCGCGACCTGCGGGATCTATACCCATCACCAGCGCCGCTCGAACCCGAATGAGTTCGGGATCAATGCCGCCTGTTTGGAGGGCGTCAGCCCGTTCGATTTCGCGGAGGTGGTTGTGAACAATGGCACCGCCCATCCCTCCGACGATCCCGCCGCGCCGCGCATCGCGGGGGTGTTGCGGTTCACCCCAAACTAGGTTTGGGGTGCACCCGATCCGTAAGAGCGTTCAGGCCAAATACGCGGAGATCACACGGTCGCGGCCATCGAAATCTTGCAAGGTCTCGACCCGCGTGAAGTGGGCGGCGCGGAAATATCCGGTAACGGCCTCCGCTTGGGTCGGGCCGATTTCCACCAGAACCCTGCCCTGCGGCGTCAGATGCGCGGCGGCTTTGGCGGCGATGATCCGGTAGGGCTCCAGCCCATCCCCGCCGGGCGTCAGCGCCAGATGCGGCTCGTGTAGGCGAACCTCGGGGCTCAGCGCGCCCATCTCATCCGCAGCGATATAGGGCGGGTTCGAGGTGATCAGATCAAAACGCCCCGCGACCTGCGAGAACCAATCGGAGCGGCGCAGATCAGCGCGCGCTGCCACATCCAGCCGCACCGCATTTTCGCGCGCGATGATCAAGGCCGCGTCGGAAATATCCACGCCTGCGCCGCGCGCCATGGGGCGTTCTGCGAGCAATGTCAGCAAGATACAGCCGGTTCCTAAACCGAGATCCAACACCGTGTCGAACGGCGCATGTAAGGCGGCCTCAATCAGGATTTCCGTCTCGGGGCGCGGATCGAGCGTCTCTTTCGTCACCCGAAAATCGCGCCCCCAGAAGCTGCGGGTTCCGGTGATATGCGAGACCGGATGCCGCGCGGCGCGGGCGCTGATCGCGGCGGCGAACCGACCCTCGGCCTCTTGCGAGAGCGGGTCTTGGAGATGCAGCGTCAGGCGATCCGGCGCGATCCCGAGCGCGAAGGCCATCAGGCGGCGCGCGTCGCGCGGGGCGCCGTCAACGCCTGCCTCGGTCAGGGTCTTGATCGCGGAGATCAGGGCGATTTGCGCGGTCAGCGCCGCGCTCACCCTTCCATCTCCGCCAAGCGTTCGGCCTGATCATGCGCGATCAGCGCTTCGATCACTTCGCGAATTTCGCCCTGCATCACCTTATCGAGGGAATAGAGTGTCAGGTTGATCCGGTGATCCGTCATCCGCCCCTGCGGGAAGTTATACGTGCGGATCCGCTCGGAGCGATCACCGGAGCCGACTTGGGATTTGCGGCTATCGGCGCGCTCATCGGCAAGGCGCTCGCGTTCCAACTCGTAAAGCCGCGCGCGCAGCACGGCCATCGCATTGGCGCGGTTCTGGTGCTGGGATTTCTCCGACGAGGTGACAACAAGCCCCGTGGGCAAATGGGTGATGCGCACGGCGGAATCGGTGGTGTTGACGTGCTGCCCCCCCGCGCCCGAGGCCCGCATCGTATCAATACGGATATCGCTGGCGGGAATGTCGATATCGACATCTTCCGCCTCTGGCAGCACCGCGACGGTGGCGGCGGACGTATGGATCCGGCCCGAGGCTTCGGTCGTTGGCACCCGCTGGACACGGTGGACGCCGCTCTCGAATTTGAGGCGGGCAAACACCCCCTCGCCCTCGATCCGCGCCATCGCCTCTTTCACGCCGCCCAGCTCGGATTCGGAGAGCTCCAGCAATTGGAACGACCAGCCCTGCGCCTCGGCGTATTTTTGATACATCCTGAGCAGATCGCCCGCGAAGAGCGCCGCCTCATCCCCGCCCGTCCCCGGACGGATCTCAAGGATCGCGGGGCGCGCATCGGCGGCATCTTTAGGCAAAAGCGCGATTTGCAGCGCCTGCTCCATCAGCGGGATCTGCGCTTTAAGGCGGGGCATTTCCTCCTCGGCCAGCGCGCGCATCTCGGGATCGGACAGCATCGCTTGCGCATCGCTCAGATCGGCCACCGCTTGGCGATAGGCATGAATCTGCGTCACGACGGGCCCGAGATCGGAATATTCGCGCGACAGCGCTGCAATCTCGGCGGGGGCCGCGCCACCGTTGAGTTTCGCTTGCGTATATTCGAAGCGCTGAAGGATCTGATCGAGGGCGTCTTTGGGTAACATGCGCAGGGTGTGGCGCGGATTTCGCGAGCGGTCAAGAGGCCGCGCAGCCCCGCACCACGCGCGAGCCACGTGCGGGCAGGCGCAGGGCTGCGCAAGGGCGATCCTGCGGCCCTGCCCGATCACGGCGAGATCACGCCCGCATCACCCCTATGTGCGCAGGGCATAGCGCGATGCAAACTCGGCATTTGAAGCTCTCGCGCGATCCGCCCTAGGGTCTGGCGGTAGAAAAATAACATTATGGGGAGCGACCATGCTCAAATTCACGCATAGCATTGCCAAACTTGCCGGACCCGCGCTGATCGCCGCGCTGGCCACCGCAGGTTTCACCACCGCCGCGATGGCGCAGAACAGCCTGTGCATCGCCTATGATGCGGATCCGGTTTCGCTCGATCCCTACGAGCAACTCTCGGGCGGCACGTTGCAGCTTTCGCATATGGTCTTCGATCCGCTCGTCCGCTGGACCCAAGATTTCCAGTTCGAGCCGCGCCTCGCCGAAAGCTGGGAGCAGATTGATGATACCACCATGCGCTTCAAGCTGCGCAAGGATGTGAAATTCCATTCCGGCAATGACATGACCGCGAAAGACGTCGCATGGACGTTCGACCGGATCAAGAAGAGCGAAGATTTCAAAGGCATCTTCACCCCGTTCACCGGCGTGGAAGTCGTCGATGATTACACCGTCGATTTGAAAACCGCAGAGCCCTACCCGCTGGTGCTCCACACGATGACCTATCTCTTCGTGATGGATAGCGCCTTCTATTCGGGCGAGACCGAGGATGGCAAAGACAAGGCCGAGATCGTCAAACACGGCGACAGCTTCGCCTCGCGCACCATGTCGGGAACCGGCCCGTTCATCGTCACCTCGCGTGAGCAAGGCGTGAAGATGCAGTTCAAGCGCTTCGACGGGTACTGGGATCCCGAAACCGGCAATGTCGACGAGATCACCCTGACCCCGATCAAAGAAGATCCGACCCGCGTCGCGGCACTGCTGTCGGGCGATGTCGATTTCATCGCGCCGGTCCCGCCGACCGACCTCGCACGGATCGACGGCACCGAGGGGGTCAACCTGATCACCATGCCGGGCACGCGCGTGATCACGCTGCAAATGAACCAAGATCGGGTCGAGGCATTCAAGGATAAGCGCGTCCGTCAAGCGTTTGATTATGCAATCAATAACGCTGGTATCGTCGATCGGATCATGCGCGGCTTCGCCACCACCGCGGGCCAAGCCTCGCCGGAAGGCTATCTGGGCTATGACGCCGCACTTGCCCCGCGCTTCGATCTGGAAAAAGCCAAGGAATTGATGGTCGAGGCGGGCTATGCCGACGGGTTCTCGATCACCATGCTCTCGCCGAACAACCGCTATGTGAACGATGACAAGATCGCGCAGGCGGCGGCCTCGATGCTGTCGAAAATCAACATCAAGGTCGATCTGCAAACCGTTCCAAAAGCGCAATATTGGCCGATGTTCGATGAGCGCGCGGCGGATGTGATGCTGATCGGTTGGCATGCGGATACCGAGGATTCGGCGAACTTCCACCAGTTCCTGACGGCCTGCCCCGATAAGGAAACCGGCAACGGCCAGTATAACTCGGGCAATTACTGCAACCCCGAGGCCGATGCGCTGATGAACGCGACCAACACCGAGATCGATCCTGAGAAGCGCGGCGAGATGCTGCGGAAGCTCGAAGGGATGCTCTATGAAGATGCGGCGTTTATCCCGCTGCATTGGCAGGATCTCGCATGGGGCGCGAAAGACGGGATGAACGCGGACGAGATCGTCAACGCGCTCGACTTCCCCTATTTCGGTGATCTGGTGATCTCGGAATAATCCCAACTCCCGCGCCCTGATCGGCGCGGGTCAGAGGATCACAAGCAAATGAGGGATGGGCCTGACCAATCACACTGTCAGGCCCGTTTCACCTCTATCGAAAAGACCCGCCATCGCGCAGGTATAACGATGCACCGCCGTGCAGGATCGGGCCCGCCCGCCGCCTGCGCGCTCTGCGTATGACAACCAACGAAACACATCTGGGGTGGTTTTGATGTTCGCCTATCTCGTTAAACGATTGTTCCAAGCGATAGCCGTGATGTTCGCGATATCGCTGATCGCCTTTGCGATCCAAGGCAATCTCGGTGACCCGCTGCGCGAGCTTGTCGGGCAATCGGTCTCCGAAGAGGTCCGCGAGCAGTTGCGCGACCGGATGGGCCTCAACGACCCGTTCCTCACGCAGTATTTCCGATTTATTGGCAATGCGTTACAAGGCGATCTTGGCACGTCTTATTTCTTCAAGGAACCCGCGCTTGACGTGATCCTGAAGAAACTCCCCGCCACGCTGGAACTGGTGTTCGGCGCGACGATCATCATTATCGGCCTCTCTGTGCCGCTGGGCGTCTATACCGCGATCCGCCCGAATTCGATCTTCAGCCGCCTGATCATGGGCCTGTCGATCATCGGGATCTCGATCCCCGTGTTCCTCACCGCGATCATGATGATCTTCATCTTCTCGGTCGAGCTGGGCGTGATGCCCTCCTTCGGGCGCGGGGAGACGGTGCATATGTTCGGCTATTGGGATACCAATTTCCTGTCCGCCGATGGCTGGGCGCATATCATTCTGCCCGCAATCGCGCTGGCCTCAATCATGCTGCCGATGTTCGTGCGGCTGATCCGATCCGAGATGATGGAAGTGCTGCAAAGCGAATATGTGCGCTATGCGCAGGCCAAAGGCATCCAGCCGTGGCGGATCTATTTCGTCCATGCGCTGAAAAACACCCTGCTGCCGGTGATCACCGTGGGCGGCGTGCAGATTGGCACCATGGTCGCCTATACGATCCTGACCGAGACCGTGTTCCAATGGCCCGGCATGGGCTTCATGTTCCTGGAGGCCGTCAACCGCGTCGATACGCCGCTCATCGTGGCCTATCTGATCGTCGTCGGCTTCATCTTCGTGGTCACCAACACGCTGGTCGATCTGATCTATGGCCTCGTTAACCCGACAATCAAACTCGCGAGGATGGGCGCATGAGCGATCTTCACAACACGATTCCGCCCCGCCCGAGCCGTCTGGCCGCGATCTGGGACTCGCCTATGGGCTATTCGTTCCGGCGCAATCCGGTGGCGATTGTCAGCTTCCTCATCTTCGCGCTGATCGTGATCGTTGCCTTCCTGTCGCCGTGGCTCGCGCCCTATAACCCCTACGATCCGGCGCAGATCGACATTATGAATTCGGAATATCCACCGATCTGGATCGACGGCGGCGTGGCGGATTTCCCGCTGGGCACCGATGACCAAGGCCGCGATCTGCTCTCGACGATTCTTTACGGCACCCGCCTCTCGATCATCATCGGGCTTTGCGCGGTGCTATTGCAGGCCTTCCTCGGGATCTCCATCGGGCTGATCGCGGGCTATATCGGCGGGCGCACGGATAGTTTGCTGATGCGCTTCGCCGATATCCAGCTCTCGTTCTCGACCTTGATGGTTGCGATCATCTTCCTCGCAGTCACCCAAGCGCTGTTTGGCACTGAGACCTTCAACCAATATGCGGTGTTCTTCCTGATCGCGGTGATCGGGGTGGCCGAATGGCCGCAATATGCCCGCACCGTGCGCGCCACCGTGCTGGCCGAGAAGAAGAAGGAATATGTCGATAGCGCACGGGTGCTGGGCTTTGGCCCGCTGCGGATCATGCTGCGCCATATCCTGCCGAACTCGCTTTCGCCGATCTTCGTGATCTCCACCGTGCAAGTCGCCAATGCGATCATCTCGGAGGCCTCGTTGAGCTTCCTCGGCCTCGGGATGCCGCCGAGCCAGCCCTCGCTGGGCTCACTGATCTCGTCGGGCTTCGATTACATCTTCTCGGGAAGCTGGTGGATCACCGCAATTCCGGGTGTGGTGCTGGTGGTGCTGGTGCTGGTGATCAACCTCTTGGGGGATTGGATGCGCGACGTGCTCAACCCCAAACTCTATAAAGGATGAGGGCGATGGCATTGCTTTCAGTACGCGACCTCACGGTCAAATTCGCAATACGCGGCGGCGCAGTGACGGCGCTGGACGGGATTTCCTTCGATCTGGAAAAGGGCGAGCGCCTCGGCATCGTCGGCGAATCCGGCGCGGGGAAATCGATCACCGGTTTCGCGCTGATGAACCTGCTCTCGCGCCCTGGGTTTATCGACCATGGCGAGATCCTGTTTGACGGGGATGATGTGGTGAAGATGTCGCCGCGCGCCCTGCGCACGATGCGCGGGGATCGGATGGCGATGATCTTCCAAGATCCGATGGTCACGCTGAACCCTGTGCTCACCATCGGGCAACAGATGGTCGAGACCCTGCTCGCGCATCGCAAGATGAGCGTGAAAGAGGCGCGGCAGATCGCGCTGATGAAGCTGCGCGAGGTCTATATCCCCTCGCCCGAAGAGCGGCTGGATCAATACCCGCATGAGCTTTCGGGCGGGATGCGCCAGCGGATCGTGATCGCGATTGCGCTGTTGCTGGAGCCGCGGCTGATCATCGCAGATGAGCCGACAACCGCGCTCGACGTGACGATTCAGGCCGATATCATGGAGCTGCTCTTGGAGCTGTGCCAATCCAATCAGGTCAGCCTGATCCTGATCACCCATGATCTGGGTGTGGTGTCGCAGATGACGGAGCGCACCTTGGTGATGTATGCGGGACGGATCATTGAATCGGGGCGCACGCGCTCGATCATCAACGATCCCCAGCACCCCTATACCCAAGGGCTGATCAACGCCCTGCCGCAACAGACCGAACCGGGCCAACGCCTGCGCCAGATCCCGGGATCAATGCCAGTGCTCGCCCATATCCCGCAGGGCTGCGCGTTCCATCCACGCTGCGCCTATGCCACCGATCACTGCCGCGCCGTCTCCCCGAAGTCGCGGCGCTACGGCCCTGTCGAGGTCGCCTGCCACGAGGTCGAACGGCTGAGCTTCGATCAAGGCGCAGACGAGTCGGGCACGCAGGATCAGGCCACAGACAATCAGGGCTTTGAGGAGCAAGAGGCATGAGCGAGATCAAGGCACCCGATATGGGCACCCAGACACAAGCGGTTAAAACCCCCTCCTCCGCGCGGCCAGATGTGGTGACGGCAGAGGGCGCACCACTGCTCCAGATCAAGGCGCTGGAAAAGCAGTTCGATCTCGATGAAGGCTTTCTGGAGAGCCTGAAGCTTCGCGGCGGCAAGCTGGTGCGCGATCGCCGCGCGGTCCATGCGGTCAACAATGTCACGCTCGATGTGAACCGCGCCGAGGCCGTCTGCGTCGTTGGCGAAAGCGGCTGCGGCAAATCCACCATCGCGCGGCTGGTGGCGGGGCTGTTGACCCCGACCAAAGGCGAGATCCATTATGCGGGGCAGCGGATCGATACGCTCTCGCGGCGTCAGATGCAGCCGCTGCGCAAGAAGATCCAGATGATCTTCCAAAACCCCTATGCCTCGCTCAATCCGCGCATGACCTTGGTGCAGACGCTCGAGGAACCCGTGCGCCACCATAACCCCGAAATGAGCCGCGCCGAGGTCGTGGACCGTGTCGCGCAGGTGATGCTCTCGGTCGGTGTCGATCCGAACTGGATGAAACGCTACCCGCACGAATTCTCCGGCGGGCAGCGCCAGAGGATCGCGATTGCGCGGGCGCTGACGGTCGATCCTGAATTCATCGTCGCGGATGAGCCGATCAGCGCGCTCGATGTCTCGATCCAAGCGCAGGTCCTCAACCTGATGCTGGAGGCGAAAGAGGCGCGCGGGCTGACCTATCTGTTCATCACCCATGATCTCAGCGTGGTGGAGCATTTCGGCACAAAGGTCGTGGTGCTCTATCTCGGATCGGTCTGCGAGATTGCCGATACGCGCACGCTGTTTGCTGCGCCCAAGCACCCCTATACCCGCGCGCTGCTCTCGGCGGTGCCGCAGTTGAAGGATGACAAGCCGAACCACATCCGCCTCAAAGGCGAGATCCCGACGCCAATCAACCTGCCCGCAGGCTGCCCCTTCGCCAGCCGCTGCACCTTTGCCAATGCGCGGTGTCTGGCGGAGAAACCGCAAGTCCTCACGCAGGCCGATGGCAGCCGCGTCGCCTGCCATGCGGTGGAAGAGGGCCGGATGACGGATGAGCCCGTCGCGGTGAGCCGGTGAGGCTTGGCCGTTTTGTGTGCGCGGTGACATCGTGATCCTGCCCTGCGCGGCCCTCAGCCGCCCTGTTCGCGGCCCCAAATCCCCCCTGCGACGTAACGGCGCGGGGGGGCAGGCGTTGACCGGCAGCGGCGCGGCGTTATGGTGTCTCGCTTCTCACTGCGCCGAGGCCTCCCCTCGCGCAGATCATCATGCGGGACGGGTGTTCTAGGGTGGAATTCAACTGGCTCAAAGATTTCATCGCTCTGGCGGAGTGCAGGAATTTTTCCCGCGCGGCCGAGGAGCGTTTTGTGAGCCAGCCCGCGTTTTCGCGGCGGATCAGGGTGTTGGAAACCACCGTCGGGGCGCGTCTGATCAACCGCGAGACGCTGCCGCTATCGCTGACGCCTGCGGGGGAGCTGTTCTTGGAACAGGCACGGGCCTCTTTGCAAGCGATGGAGGAAACGATTGAGCGCTGCCGCGCGGTGGATGCCGAGGATGAGCGGATGGTGCGCCTCGCCGCCCCGCAATCGCTCTATCTCTCCTATGTCAAAAACAACATCATGCCCTTGGCGCGGGGCCATGATCTGTCATTGGATCTCAATTCGGTCTCATGGCCAGCGGAGCGTTTTGTGGGGAGCCTTCAACAGGGGTATTCCGATGTGATCCTTGTCTATTGGCACCCGTCGATGACCTTCCTCGCCCCGCTCGATACGCCCGCCTTCGCCCGCCACACCTTGATTGAGGATGTGTTCCTGCCGGTCTCGAAAACCGGTGCTGATGGGGCCCCGCTCTATTCTCTCAATCCGCTAACGCCCTCCGCAAGCGCTGCGCCAAACAAACCCCGCAGTGCGAAGGAGGCCGCCCGCGTGCCGATGCTATCTTACGCGCGGGCCTCGGTGTTCCGCGCGGTGGTCGATTCCCTGCTCGGGGCGACAGCGCCGAGCGGCGCGGCCTCCCCTGCGCAGGGTGCGCCCGTCTTGCAAGTGAGCCAGAACGCGCTCTCGAACTCGGTCAAGGCGATGATTTTGGAGGGGTTCGGGTTGGGGTGGCTGCCGCGCCGGATGTGCGAAGACGAACTGGCCTCGGGTGAATTGGCGATTGCGGGCGATGCGCGCTATCAGACCCAACTGGAGATCCGCGCCTACCGCGCGCGGCAAAACACCAAGCCTTTGCTTGAGGCGTTCTGGAGCGAATTGCAGGCGCTGGAGATCCGCTGAGGCAGTGACCGTGGAAGCGGCCTTGCCGCCTCGCCAGGTGCCCTGCGCGCGGCCCCTCCTGCCGCAAAATCGCGCAGATCACGCTAAACGCCTCCAATCTGACAGTATTTTGATACCCCAACCCGCACTTCAGGGGAGGCGCAGCGCGCCTCACTGTGCATAATGGTATCAGGGTCACCCCTACCCCGCCTTCACCTGTTTTCCGCCGCCCACCCCGTGACAAACGGCGTTTGCGGCGCTCTAATTGTGCACGCATCCCCGCGTTGCCCTCGCCCGTCCCCGCGCCTGCGCGCCCTATGTAAGATCGGATCTGTCACAGATTATGGAGATTGTTGCCTTCACGACGATTGTTGCGTTGTTGTTCCTTCTGGTGGGATTGTGTGAGCCGCTGGCCGAGCGCATGCGGCTGCCGTTTAGCGTCATTCTCGCAGCGGCGGGGATTCTCATCGGTGTCGGCTCTGCGGTGTTTCTCACCGTCGATTTCGCCAACTCCCTGAATTTCATCGCCCGCAGCTTCACCGATCTGCCGATCCGCGCGAACTCTTTCTTGTATATTTTCCTGCCGACCCTGCTGTTCCAAGTCACATTGGGGATGGAAGTCCGCCGGATCTTGGATGACTGGGTGCCGATTGTGCTATTGGCCGTCGTCGCGGTGGTGCTCTCGACAGTGATGATCGGCGGCTCGCTGAGCTGGCTCGGGATTGTGCCGATGACAACGGGCCTACTGATCGGCGCGGTGGTCTCGACAACCGATCCTTCTGCGGTGGCGGGGATTTTCCGCTCGCTCTCCGCGCCCAAACGGCTGGGCCGGATCATCGAGGGCGAAAGCCTGCTGAACGACGCCGCCGCAATCGCAATTTTCGGGCTGATCATCAGCTATGTGATGGCGGGCCCCGATCCCGATACGAGCGACGCGCTCGGGCAATTCCCCTATCTCGTAGCGGGCGGCGCTGGGGTCGGCGTGGCGATGGCGTGGATTGGCCTCAAAATCCTCGTCGGGCTGAACCGTTTCCCCCTCGCGCAGATCAGCGTTTCGGTGTCGATCCCCTATCTGACCTATATCATCACCGAACGCGCGATGAGCGCATCGGGCGTGATTGCGGTGGTGGTCTGCGGGCTGGTGCTGACCTTCAGCGCCCCGGGCCGGATTGATCCGATGCGGTGGGCAAAGCTGCGCGAGCTTTGGGATATCCTCGCGCATTGGGCTGGCGCGCTGATTTTCGTTCTCGCCGCGATTTTGATCCCAAAACTGATGGCCTCGGCAACGCTGATCGATATCGTCTATATTGGGGTGGTTGCGATTGCCGCCTTCATAGCGCGGGCGGTTGTGCTGTTCTTGCTGCTGCCTGCGCTGACGCTCGTGCGTCTCTCGCCGCGGGTGGAGACGCCCTATAAGGCGGCGATCCTGTGGGGCGGGTTGCGCGGCGCGGTGACGCTGGCGCTGGCCTTGGCGGTCACCGAGAATTACGCGGTTGATCCTGAGACCAAGCGCGCCGTCGGGATTCTGGCGACGGGCTTCACCCTGTTCACCCTGCTGGTGCAGGGCACGACTTTGCGGATGGTGATCACCAAGCTCCATCTCGACAAGCTCACCCCGCTGGATCTGGCCCTCTCCAAGCAGGTTGTCGCAGTGGCGTTGCAATCCGTGCGCGAACGGGTTGCGGGCGCCTCTGAGGATTACGATCTGACCAAGGAAATCGTGCGCGCCGAGGCCAAGGACTTTGGCGAGCGCTTGGGCGTGGCCGTCACCGAGGCCGAGCGCGAGGAAGGTGTGTCGGACCGCGACCGCGTCACATTGGGGCTGATCGCGCTTGCGGGGCATGAGAAAGATCTGATCGACCAAGGGTTTGCCAGTGGCCTGATGTCCTCCAAAACCTACGAACAAGCCCGCACCGTGGCCGAGCGTTTGCTGGAGACCACGCGCAGCGGCGGGCCGTCAGGCGGGCGATCGGGCTACCGTGTCGGCTATCGCCGTGCGCTCGGTTTCGGACGCGGGTTCCGGCTGGCGGTGGCCCTCGATAACCGCCTTCGGATCTCATGGCCACTCGCCGTTTTGACGGCGGATCGGTTCGAGTTCTTGCTGGCGCAGCGGCTTGTTATCAAAGGTTTGGACGAGTTTATCGACACAAGGATCCGGCGGATTCATCGGCGGCGCGTTGCCGACCTGCTGCATGAATTGGTCGCACGGCGGATTGAGGCCGTCGAGCAGGCGCTGGAAGCGCTCAAGCTGCAATACCCAGGCTATGCGGAGGAACTAGAGCGCAAATTCTTGCGGCGCATGGGCCTGCGGCTGGAGCGGCAGGAGACGGATGATCTGCGGCGCGAGGGGCTGATTGGCCCGGAATTGCATCAGGCCCTGACGCAGGGAATCGAGGCACGGATTTCGCGGGAGCGCAAACGCCCAAAACTGGATCTCGCGCTGCGGCGCGCGGAGCTGGCGCGGCAAGTCCCGCTGTTCTCTCAAGTGGATGAAGCAACCCTCAAACGTCTGAGCAAGGGCTTTGTGACCCGTTACGCCAATGCGGGCGAAGTGATCCGGCGGCGCAAAGATTCGCCTCATTCGGTCTATTTCATCGCCAGCGGCGCTGTCGAAGTGACCACCGCCAAGCAGACAAACCGCCTCGGGCGGGGCGATATGTTCGGGCAGATCTCGCTGCTGGCAGGGCGGGCCTATCAGGGCGAGGTGAAGGCCATCGCCCCGACAACGCTTCTGGTGCTGGATGAGGCGCGTTTCATGAATATTTTGCGGGCCAAGAAACAGGTGCGCGAGAAGGTTCTGAAAATGGCGCAGGAGCGCGGGCTAAATGAGGCGGGGCTGAAAAAGCTGATCGAAGCCTTGGAAACCAAGCCCGTTGGTAAGCCAAGCCCCGCGCAGCAGGAGGCCGCCGCCAAGCCCGCCTTGCCGCCTAGCGCAACGGCCGCAGCGACGGGCGTAGCGACAGGCACGCCAGCCCCACTCGCGGACGCGGCAACGCCCGCCGTGCCTGAGGTCAGCGCCGCCGCAAAAGAGGATGCCGCACTTTCACCTGACGCATCCTCTGCGGACAAAGCGGAGGCTACGGAGCAAGCGCAGGCCTCATCGCCGCAGGAGGCTGTGACAGCGGACGCCCAAGCGGTGGCCGAAACCACTCCGCAGGAAGAAACGCCGCCCAAGGC
Organism: Paracoccaceae bacterium; assembly: GCA_048262715.1. GTDB lineage: Bacteria > Pseudomonadota > Alphaproteobacteria > Rhodobacterales > Rhodobacteraceae > Albirhodobacter. The sequence continues at coordinate 92,607 of JBLXEV010000002.1, read as the reverse complement.
CAAGCCCAGCGGCCCCCTTGGGGATCCATAGGTCGGCGGCATTCCCCCCGCGCCGCATCGTTTTCACTAGCCCTGATACCGCGCGGTGAAAGGGGTTCTTTTCTTTGTCACAGCGCCGTGGTAGACGCGCGGCACAATTACACGGGGTGGATTATCCGCCCGATATGAAACCTGAAAGGCTCGAATCATGGCCCTCGAACGCACGTTCTCGATCATCAAACCGGATGCCACCAAGCGCAATCTGACCGGCAAAATCGTTGCGAAATTTGAAGAAGCTGGCCTGCGCGTTGTCGCATCCAAGCGCATCCAAATGACGCTGGCACAAGCACAGCAATTCTATGGCGTGCACAAAGATCGTCCGTTCTTCGGCGAGCTGTGCGAATTCATGATCTCCGAGCCGATCGTGGTTCAGGTTCTCGAAGGCGAAAACGCGATCACGAAAAACCGCGAAGTCATGGGCGCAACCAATCCGGCAGACGCTGCTGACGGCACGATCCGCAAGGACTTCGCGCTCTCGATCGGCGAAAACTCGGTTCATGGTTCGGACGCTCCGGAAACCGCTGCAGAAGAAATCGCCTTCTTCTTCTCGGGTCTCGAACTGGTCGGCTAATCGCCGCAAAGGGGCGGCGCGGATCGGCGCAGGCTAGATCAGACCCACCTCATTGAAGAATTTCTCAAGGGCCGCACTGTTTGTGCGGCCCTTGGCATAGGAGCCGCCCTGTTGCGCGGCCTGAGCGCGCGCCTTAATCGCGTCAAAGCGCAACCGCAGCGCGGCTTTCTCCGCGCCTTTGCAATCGTTCCACATGCGGCCCTGCAGCCCCATGATCATCGCATAGAAAAAGATGAAATGCGGGCGATGCCCTGCGCCCAGATAGGCCAGATAGGCCTCATCCGGCCCCAGAGCGCGCAGGGCCTGCGCAGAGGTGATGCCCGCGCGTGCGAACCCCTCCTCGGCGGCGGCGCCAAGGTTGGGGATTGAGGAGATCGGGGACAGATCATCGGCCATGCCGCAATGAAGCGCGCAGCGGGGCCGGATGCAAGAGGGTTTGGAGAGGGAGGAGGTTCGGACCTAGCGCCCTGTGCGGCAGGCGCGAAGTCTCTGGGGCGGTAACCTGACGGAAGGCGCATCGCGGATAGCGCATCGCGCGAAGAGGTCGGGGCGAAGGCCAAGCGCGGGATGGCCTTCGAATATGGCATCTGCGTCAGCGCGCGATAGGGCGGCTGCGCGGGACGGCGATCAGGCAGTGCCCGAGATCGCGGCCCTCCCTCAGATCGAGGCCCAATCCTTGAACTGGGTCAACGGCGCGGATTGCTCCTGCTGGCGTTGCGCGGGACGTGCGCTCGTGCCTTGCTGTGCACCGGTGCGGCCCGCGTCTTGGCCCATCTGGCGAGGGGATTGATCGGAGGCTTGCGCCTCGTCGGAAGATCCACCCATTTGCGCGTATTGGTTCATTGTCTCTCTCCAAAACATCTTCACCATACGGCCAGTATTGGCGCGAAACATGGCGAATGTGCGGCGCTCTAGTCCTCCGCGCTGACTCGGTCAAGCGCAAAGCAGAGCCACCGGAAAGTCTCGCGGTTTCGTGACTGTTTGTGTCCCAAATTCCGCAGTTTTAACGCAAATCCCCCTTCTGTAGCGGGGCTTAGCCCCCCGCCGCGCAACTCATCTTCTGACGCCCGTCGCTATGGCGCAAAATCGCCTGCAGCGTGTGATTATCGTGCAGCAAATCCTGCAACGAAATCGGATCGAGCGCGCTGTAGAATGCCTCCTGCGCGACTTCGAGCGCGACACGCAGTCGGCACCCTGCGGTGAGCGGGCAGGAATTCAAATCGGCGTCGAAGCATTCGACAAACGGCACACCCGCTTCGAAATTCCGCAGAACTTCGCCGACGCTGATCTCCTCTTTCGCACGACCAAGCCGCATCCCACCGGATCGGCCGCGCTGGGTCGCCAGAAACCCCATCTGGGCAAGGCTGTTTACAACCTGCGCCAGATGGTTCTCCGAGACATTGCACGCAGTTGCGATATCGGATTTGCGGACAAGGGCGGTGTCATTCACACCGCAAAACATCAATGTGCGCATTGCGAGGTTACTGCGAGTGGTCAAGCGCATAACGGCTCCCTTAACTGGTACTTCACAAGGTTAGTCAGGTCAAAACACTGGCCAATTCGGCCAAAACACGACCTAGGAAAAATTGATGCTCTGCGGGATTAGGTCTCGGATATCTCACAGAACATGAGTTATTTAAATCAGATTTCGCGAGAAAAAGTAGACACGCAAAAGGAGAGTGGCGGCGCAAATGGATATCCCTGCCCATCCACAAGTAACGTAAGGGTAAACCAAGCGCGCAAATGGATATCTATCCCACAGCTTTTCACGAGTCGAACAAAACAACGCGAGTCGGAGGGTTTCAGGCACAGCGTCTGAGTGGGAATACCCTATCGTAACACTCGACTATTGACCCGAAGAAAAAACTCGGGTTTATCAGGCGCGACCAATTTCAAAACTCCTCCCAAGTCAGGACGACGATATCATGACACGTGCCACGTCTCACCGCTCCAACCGCCCCCTGAAAGCCCTCGTCAGCACGGCGCTCGCGGGCAGCGTTCTGGCCGCCCTGCCCCAGATCGCGGCCGCCGAAGAGGTCAACGTCTATTCCCACCGCCAGCCGGAACTGGTGCAGCCGCTGTTCGATGCCTTCACCGCGAAAACCGGCATCGACGTGAATGTGGCCTTCGTGGATAAGGGCATGGTTGAGCGGCTGGTCGCGGAAGGCACCCGTTCGCCTGCCGATCTGGTGATGACGGTCGATATCGCGCGTCTCGCGCAGGTGGTGGATGCGGGCGTGACCCAGCCGATCAACGATCCGCTGATCGACGAGGCGATTCCGGCAGAGCTGCGCGCGGCAGATGGCCAGTGGATCGGCCTGACGACGCGGGCGCGGATCGTCTACGCCTCGAAAGAGCGGGTGAAAGAGGGCGAGCTGACCAGCTATGAAGAGCTTGCCGATCCGAAATGGAAAGGCCGGATCTGCACCCGTCCCTTCACCGCAGATTATAACGTCGCCCTGACTGCGGCCTATCTCGCGCATCACGATGAGGCCGCGACGAAGGCATGGCTGGAAGGCATCAAGGCCAATCTCGCGCGCAAGCCCGATGGCAATGATCGCAGCCAAGTGAAATCGATCTGGGCGGGCGAATGCGATATCTCGCTGGGCAACACCTATTACATGGGCCAGATGCTCGCCGATCCCGAGCAGGTCGAATGGGCGAACTCCGTCAACCTCGTCTTCCCGAAATTTGAAGGCGGCGGCACCCATGTGAACGTCTCTGGCGTCGCGATGACCCAATCCGCGCCGAACAAAGAAGCGGCGCTCAAGCTGGTCGAATTCCTCGCCTCGCCGGAAGCGCAAGAGATCTACGCCGAAACCAACAACGAATTCCCCGTTACGCCGGGGGTGAAGCGTTCGGAGCTGGTGGCGAGCTGGGGGGAGTTCACTGCAGATTCCCTCAAGCTGACAGAAATCGCCGCCCTGCGTCCGGCGGCACTCAAGCTGATCGAAGAGGTTGATCTGGACGGCTGAGCCGCCCGCCTCATTGGCCTAAAATCAGGCGCTTAGACTATCGAGCAGATAAAAATGAGCCCCCCGTGCGAGCAGCAACGGGGGGCTTTTGCGATATCCCTTGCGGGCAGCTACCGAGATATCGCGAAAGCGGGCGGTGGCAGCCGCCGCGCATCGGGTAAAGACTATTGTGCCGCGACCTGCTGCCAACGGTTTGCACCTGCGATGCGCACACGGCTCAGCGCGCTCAGGCGATCCATATCATCGGCGAAACGCGCGTTGAGATAGGCGGTCTCCGGCGCGGAGAAACGGGCCAAGGGCGCGCCCTGCGGCAAACGGACATGCCACGATTGCAACCGCATCAACTGGCGCGGCGGCAAGGTTTTTCCTTGGCGGTAGAGGCGCTGGATCATCGACAAGGCGGTATCGGGCATCACCGGATCGAGCGTCGGGTCAGTCTCGATCTGCGCGCCAGGCACCAACTCTGCGGCGGCCTCTTGCACGGAGGGCAGTCCGGGAATGACAATGATCTCGGCGGGCTCGATCGTGTGGAGCAAATCCTCCACCAGATCCGCCCAGCCCCGCGTCGCGCCGAAGATTGCGTTCTTATGGCTCTCGAAGCTCTCGGTTTGACAGCGCGAGGCAATGCCGCGCCACAAGGCGGGGAACAGATCGGCCTGCGGTGTCGCGACGATGACAAGCCGCTGGATCGGCGCATCCAGCCGCGCGGTGGTGATCTCGGCGCGGGTGCTGGCATGGGCGAAGAAATTCTCAAATCCGGTTGCCGCATGGCCAAAGAGCTTCTCCGAAACCGTCACCTTGGCGCGCAGCGGGGTGCCATTGAGCGCATAGCCCGCGCGGGTCAATTGCGCCCGAGACCGACCAAGGCTGCGCATCATCGCGGCGTTGAGCGGGCTTGCGAAGGGCGCACTGGCCAGAAGGTGATACATCGTCATTGTCTGCTCCATTTAGTGAGGAACTGCGGCGATCTGGGAAGGCCGGTGGTCCCTGATAGGGGCTGCTTCAAGCGGCGGTGTCTTTAGCGTGATCTGCGGTCGGTCGGGCTGGTATTGCTGCGGTGTTAGTGATTATGTTTTCCTTTAGATTCAGGGCAGGAATGTGGCGCAGTGTGGGCCAAACACAGAAAATCAAACCGCTCACCCCACGTCAGCATTTCCCATTTCCCGCGCCCGCATCACATTCCCCGCCATGCGATACCCCCGCTTTGATCCAAAGCAAACATTCAACAAAATAAGGCCCGCGATGACCGTTCCGCAGAAAATCATTATCGACACAGATCCCGGACAAGACGATGCCGTCGCGATTTTACTCGCGCTGGCATCGCCCGAGCTGGAGATTCTCGCGATTACCGCCGTCGCCGGAAACGTGCCCTTGGCGTTAACGCAGACCAATGCGCGTAAGATCTGCGAATTGGCGGGGCGCGGCGAGGTGGCAGTGCATGCCGGATGTGATCGCCCGATGGCGCGCGATCTGGTGACGGCGGAAAATGTGCATGGCCAGAGCGGGCTGGACGGGATCGCCCTGCCCGAGCCAGTGATGCCGCTGCGCGCGGGCCATGCGGTGGAGGTGATCATCGAGCATCTGCGCGCCGAACCTGCGGGGACGGTGACGCTCTGCGTGCTCGGGCCGCTGACCAATATCGCCACCGCTTTTCAGCGCGCCCCCGATATCGCGCCCCGCATCAAACAGATCGTGCTGATGGGCGGCGCTTATTTCGAGGTTGGCAATGTCACCCCCGCCGCCGAGTTCAATATCTATGTCGATCCCGAGGCCGCGCAATGCGTGTTCCGCGCGGGCGTGCCGCTGGTGGTGCTGCCGCTCGATGTGACCCATAAAGCGCTGACCTCCCCCGCGCGGGTGAGCGCCTTCCGGCAGTTGGCAGGCGGCGCGCAGGCGGCGGTGCGGCGCGCTCAAGGCCTGCCGAGCGTGGGCGAGGTCGTGGCCTCTTGGATTGATTTTTTCGAGCGGTTCGACGTGGAGAAATACGGGGCCGAGGGCGCGCCGCTGCATGATCCTTGCGTGATTGCCTATCTGCTCGCGCCGGAGCTGTTCGGCGGGCGGCAGGTGAATGTCGAGATCGAAGTCGATAGCCCGCTCACGCGCGGGATGACGGTGGCCGATTGGTGGGGGGTGACAGATCGCGCCGCCAATGCGCTGTTCCTGCGCGAGATCGACGCCGAGGGGTTCTTCGCCCTGCTGACGGAGCGGATCGGGCGGCTGTAACCGCCTGTAACCACCGCGCGGGCGGAAGGGAAATTTGCGGGGCGTCCTGCGCGCCCGCCTTCTCACGCCCGCGCCTCTCCTCAAGCCCGTATCCCGCAAACCCGCCTCCCCACGCCCGCACCTCTACTCAAACCCGCGTGCGCTGCCCCTCAAACCCGCGTGCGCGGCACTGGCGCTCACCGCGCAGCATGTTTACCTTGCGCCAAGATGCGGCGCGGTTCGGGCGCGGATCGCCACCGATCCGGCCTTCAAACCAACGCCCCGCCGCCGATACATATCCGCCCCGAGGCGGAAGGAGAGCCGATGATCCGTTTTGACTCCAGCTATACCACCCTCCCCGAGACCTTCTTCTCGCACCAAGCCCCCACCCCCGTCGCCCGCCCGCAGATGCTGGCGCTGAACCTGCCTTTGGCGCAGGCGTTGGGGCTGGATGCGGAATGGCTGGCGGGGTCTGAGGGCTTGGCGATGCTGGCGGGAAATCAGGTGGTTGAGGGCTCCACCCCGATTGCGCAGGCCTATGCGGGGCATCAGTTCGGCGGCTGGGTGCCGCGCCTTGGCGATGGGCGCGCGGTGCTCTTGGGCGAGCTTGTGGGGGCGTTTGGCGAGACCTTGCCGAGCCGTGTGGATGTGGTGCTCAAAGGCTCTGGCCCCACGCCCTATTCGCGGCGCGGCGATGGGCGCGCGTGGCTCGGGCCAGTGCTGCGCGAATATCTGGTCTCGGAGGCGATGGCCGCGCTTGGCGTGCCAACAACCCGCGCGCTGGCGGCGGTGGCCACGGGCGAGCGGGTGCAGCGCGAACGCGGCCTGCCCGGCGCAGTGCTGACCCGCGTCGCCGCCTCGCATCTGCGCGTCGGCACCTTCCAATATGCGACGGCGCAAGCGATGACGGATGCGGGCCCCAGCGCGGAGGGGCTGCGCGATCTGCAAGCGCTCACCGATTACGCCATCGCGCGGCATTACCCGCAGGCGGAAGGCGCCTTGGGGCTGCTGGAGGCGGTGGTCGAAGCGCAGGCGCATTTGATCGCGGATTGGATGGCGCTCGGGTTTATCCACGGGGTGATGAACACCGATAATATGGCGATCTCGGGCGAGACGATCGATTACGGCCCCTGTGCCTTCATGGATGGGTATAACCCGCAAAAGGTGTTCTCCTCGATTGATCGGATGGGCCGCTACGCCTTCGCCAACCAACCCTCAATGGCCGCATGGAATCTGGCACAGCTTGCGACCAGCCTGCTGCCGCTGATGCAGGGCTCCGAGGAGGAGAAGATCGAGGCCGCCACCGCCGCCGTGAACGGGTTTGTCGAGACTTTCCAAACCCGCTGGCGGCTCAATTTCGGCCGCAAGATCGGGATCGGACAGGCGACCGAGGCGGATCTGCCGCTGATCGAGGGCCTGCTCGCCCGAATGGGCTCGGGGCGCGTCGATTTCACACGAGTCTTCGCGGGCCTCTCGGAAGGCGAGGCAAAGGCGGAATTCACCGAGGCCCATGCCTGGTCGAGCTGGGCGCCGGATTGGGAGGCACGCTTGGCCCGCGAGGAAGATCCGGTCAAAGTGATGCGCGCCGCCAACCCGCGCCGGATCCCGCGCAATCACCGGATCGAAGCGATGATCCAAGCCGCGGTAGAGGGCGATATGGCCCCGTTCGAGCGGCTGCTGGCCGCTTGCCGCGCGCCCTATGAGACGCGCGCGGAATGGGCCGATCTGGCGGAGGCCCCTCGAGAGGGCGAAGAGGTGCGCCAGACCTTCTGCGGCACCTGATATCGGCATGCGGGGGCCTTTTTGAGCGCCCCTGCGTGACACGCCTTACCACCCCCTCGCTCGCAGGACGCCCCTCCGCCCGCTTTCGGTTGCCCTAAATATCCCCGCCGGAGGCTCCCGCACCCTGCCCCCGCGCGCCTCCCCCGATTGCACCCGTTACATTGCCACGCTTGCCGCGCAGGGCCTCGCAGGATATGGCCAAACTATTGACCAATTGGACAAGCTGCCCCCCGCGCTTGCCCCTTCTGAACGGATCGGATTCTCCCATGGAAAACCTGCGCGGCAGCCTTTTGATGGTCTTTGCGATGGTGTGTTTTGCCACGGAGGATATGTTCGTCAAAATGCTCACGCAGCATCTCGCGGTGGCGGAGGTGCTGGTGCTCTTGGGGCTTGGCGGCGGGTTGGTGTTCGCGGCAGCGGCGGTCTGGCGCGGAGATCGGCTGATCTCGCGCGATCTGGGCAATCGCCCCGTGATGCTGCGCAATCTGATGGAAGTCGTTGGCACGATTGGCTTTGTCTGCGCGATTGCCTTCACCCCGCTCGCGATGGCCTCGGCGATTTTGCAGGCCACGCCGCTGGTGGTGACGCTGGGCGCGGCGGTATTCCTCAAGGAGCCCGTCGGCTGGCGGCGCTGGACGGCGATTGTCGTCGGGTTCATCGGGGTTTTGATCGTCATCCGCCCCGGTGCAGAAGCGTTTGATCCGCTGTCGATCCTCGCCGTGATCGGCGTCATCGGCTTGGCCGCGCGCGATCTGGCAACACGGGTGGTGCCGAAGTCGATCTCCTCGATGCAGCTTTCGGCCTATGGTTTTCTGGCACTGGTGCCTTCAGGGCTGTTGCTGATGCCGCTGATGGGCGATCATTGGGTGATGCCGACACTGGGCCAATGGGGCTGGCTCGTCGGAGGGATGATCTTTGGCGTGATGGGCTATTACGCGCTGATCGCGGCGATGCGGATCGGTGAGGCCTCCGTCATCACCCCGTTCCGCTATTCGCGCTTGGTGGTGGCGGTGGTGATCTCGGCCGTGGTGTTCGATGAGCCCGCGGGGACATACACGCTGATCGGCGGCGCGGTGATTGTGGCCTCCGGCCTCTACACGCTCCTGCGCGAGATGCATGTCAAACGGCGCGCGAAACGCAATGAAAAGCGCACCGCAGAGGTTGCCAATACGGCAAGCTGATCCGGCCCGTTGAGCGCCCGAAAACGCGCGTTTCGCAGCCCCTGAAAAAGAATTCGGCTGTTGCGGCGCTAACAATGCTGATTGCGCTAACAACACCCTTTTCGCAGGGGCTTGGAGGCGTTATAGCTGGCCGCGGCCCATAACCGAAACTGTGCGCGAAACCGCTGGCCGATCCGATGGCCCGTTTCGCCTCGCACGCACCCAAGGGAACTGCATATGAGCACGATCATCGATATTCACGCCCGCGAAATTCTGGATAGCCGTGGCAATCCGACTGTCGAGGTGGATGTCATCCTCGACGACGGCACCATGGGCCGCGCGGCTGTGCCCTCGGGCGCATCGACGGGCGCGCATGAGGCGGTAGAGCGCCGCGACGGCGACAAAGCGCGCTACATGGGCAAGGGCGTTCTGGAGGCCGTGATGGCGGTGAACGGCGAGATCGCTGAGAACCTGCTGGGCGAAGACGCGACCGAACAGGTAGAGATCGACCGGATGATGATTGAGCTGGACGGCACGCCGAACAAGGCCCGCCTAGGCGCGAACGCAATCCTCGGCGTCTCGCTGGCGGTGGCAAAAGCGGCGGCGGATTTCACCTCGCAGCCGCTCTATCGCTACGTCGGTGGCACCAATGCGCGCATCCTGCCCGTGCCGATGATGAACATCATCAACGGCGGCGAACATGCCGATAACCCGATCGACATCCAAGAATTCATGATCATGCCGGTTGCTGCGGGCAATATCCGCGAAGCGGTGCGCATGGGCTCGGAAGTGTTCCACACGCTGAAAAAAGAGCTCTCGGCCAAGGGCCTGTCCACGGGTCTGGGCGATGAGGGCGGGTTCGCACCGAACCTCGGCTCCTCGCGCGAAGCGCTCGATTTCATCCTGAAATCGATTGAAAAAGCCGGCTTCAAACCGGGCGAAGACATCTATCTCGCGCTCGATTGCGCCGCGACCGAATATTTCAAGGGCGGCAAATACGAGATGGTCGGCGAAGGCAAATCGCTCTCCATTGAGGAAAACGTCGATTACCTCGCAGCGCTTTGCGCCGATTACCCGATCATCTCGATTGAAGATGGCTGCTCGGAAGATGACTGGGCGGGCTGGAAACTGCTGACCGACAAGCTCGGCGACAAGATCCAACTCGTCGGCGATGATCTGTTCGTGACCAACCCGACCCGCCTTGCACGCGGCATCAAAGACGGCTGCGCGAACTCGCTGCTCGTCAAGGTCAACCAGATCGGCACCCTGACCGAGACGCTCGACGCTGTGCGCATGGCGGACCGCGCGCGCTACACCTCCGTCATGTCGCACCGCTCGGGCGAGACCGAGGATGCAACGATTGCCGACCTCGCCGTGGCGACCAACTGCGGCCAAATCAAAACCGGCTCGCTCGCACGCTCCGACCGGTTGGCGAAATACAACCAGCTGATCCGCATCGAGGAAATGCTGGGCGAGACCGCAGAATATGCGGGCCGCTCGATCCTCAAGTAAGATCAGACCCCAAAAACAAGAAACACCGTCAGAGCGCAAGCTTTGGCGGGGTTTTTCTATGCCTCCGCACACGGCAGGCGCGACAGACGAAAAGGGGGGCCAGCCTGACCCCCCTTCCCGGTTTTCATGTGAGCGTTGGCTTAGCCGAACATCGCCCCGTCTTCACGCCAGACCGCGATCACTGCGGAGCGCGGCTTGCCCGCGCCATCCGGCCACGAGCCGCCCGGATGCTGGATGCCGACGAAAGCGGTTTTGCCATCGGGCGACCATGTGAGGCCGGTGACTTCCGCGCCATTCGGGGCGGTGAGGAAGCGCGCGATCTCGCCCGTCTCGGGGTTGCCAACCAGCATCTGGTTGTTGCCTTGGCCCGCGAATTCGCCCTCGTTGCTATCGTCGCCATCGGTCTGGATCCAGAGCATCCCGTCCGAGGAGAAGGCCATCCCATCGGGCGAGTTGAACATATTGCCCGCGGTGACATTTTCCGAGCCGCCATAGACGTTGTCATAGACCTCGGGGTTGCCCGCCATCACGAAGAGATCCCAGGTGAAGCCCTCCGCGCCGTGATCCTCGCCTGTCGGGCGCCAGCGCACGATCTGGCCGTAGTTGTTGGTCTCGCGCGGGTTCGGGCCGGTGGCGGGCGTCGCATCACCGCCCGCATTCGGCTTCACACCACGGTTCTTGTTATTGGTCAGCGCGCAGTAAGCCTCCACGCGCAGCGGGTTCGCCGCAACCCATTCGGGGCGATCCATCGTCGTTGCACCGACTTTGGAGCCAGCCATCCGCGAGAAGACGAGGATCTCTTCCATCGACATCCCCGTGGTTTCCGGCGTCAGCGCAAGCCACTCACCCGACATATCATCGTTGAATTTCGCGACATAGAGCGTGCCATCGGACAAGAGGCCATCGGTCGACTGACCCTCGGCCCAAGTGCCGTTGGAGACATAACGGTAGAGGAATTCGCCGCGCTCGTCATCGCCCATATAGACGACGATCCGGCCATCCGCGGCCTGCACCATCTCTGCGTTTTCATGCTTGAAACGGCCCAGAGCGGAATGCTTCACCGGCACCGATTTGGGATCGGCAGGGTTGATCTCGGTCACCCAGCCATGGCGGTTCGGCTCGTTGGGTTCAGCCGAGAGATCGAAGCGCGGATCGAATTTCTCATAGGCATAGCGGGCCTCGTCGCCGATCCCGTAGCGCAGGAAACCGTCGGTCTTCTCATAGTCGCCGGTTGCGCCGAAATAGCCGTTGAAATTCTCTTCACAGGTCAGATAGGTGCCCCAAAGCGTCTTGCCTGAGCCACAGTTGTTCATCGTGCCCTTGGGCGATTTGCCCTCGGGATCGGCCTTGGTTTTCACCAGATCATGCCCCGCAACGGGGCCATCCATCGTCATCTGGGTCTCATGGGTGATGCGGCGGTTATAGGGGCTGTCGACAACAACCGCCCAGCCTTCACCCTGATCCGCAATCTCCAGAACGGTGACACCTTGGATATTCTTGAGAAGCTGCACCTCATCCGCCGTCTGCGGGATGCCCTCGGAGGCGGCAGGCAGGTTGATCTCGGGGTTGGCATATTCGGAGTTAATTGTCAGCAGGGTGTGGCCATCAACGGTGAAGGTTTCCATCCCGTCGGTGTTCTCGCCAAACACCTTATCAGACATTTCGACCGCAACGCCCGTCTCCGGGGAGTATGCGTCTTTCGCCTCGGAGAACAGCGCATCGCCCCAGCGCACCAGCGGCTTCCACGCATAGCCCTCGGGCACATGGATCTCGAAATCGGTGGCGATGCCGATCGGTTTGAACGCAAAACCCGCCGCTTGCGCACGCGCGGAGGTCGCCGAGCCCATCATGCCCGCGCCGAACACAGCCGTGGCCGAGCCAAAGGCCAGCGCGCCGCCCAAGAAGCCGCGGCGCGAAATCGCGCGCTCGACAACCGCATCGAACCCGTTTTGATCAGGGCGCGGATCACGCAGCTCGTCAAATTCATCCCATGACAGGTTCATCGTTTTCTTGAGGTCCATCGGACTGTCCTTCTTGGCTATTGGCTCAGACTCGCTCCACGCGGGGGGGGGGGAGGTGCGCGCGGGCGTCTGCGCAAGGACATCGCACGCCCGCGTGACGGCTCGATAACGGACAGATGAAGGTTTTATGTCAACAAGTTAGGGGCGCTGCCCCCTCTTGGCTGCGCCAATTCACCCCCGGGATATTTTCAGCAACCAGAATAGCAAAAGCTGACTGTTTTCTGATTGCCTTAAATATCCCGGGGGGAGTCGTGTTTGCGCAGCAAACGCGGCGGGGGGCAGCGCCCCCGCAGGGGCGAGCCTTTGCAAAAAGGCGCGGTTTACTTGCTGGCTTTTTCCAGCTTTTCCAAAGCCTCAACCCAGAGCGTTTCCGCGCGGGTCAGGGCGTGGGTCGCCTCGGAATGCTTGAGCTGCCATTTCTGCGCCTCTTGCGCGCGTCCTGGCAGGTAGAGCGATTGATCCGCGAGGATCTTATCGAGCTTGCCGATCATATCTGTCAGCTTGGTCACCCGTTCTTCCGATTTGCGCGCCTCATTGCGCAGCGCTTGCATTTCGTCGCGCGGTGGCTTGGCGGCTTTCGGCTTCTCAGGTTTCGGCGCCTTGGCCTTATCCGCCGGATCCCCCGCGAGGAGTTCCTTGCGATAGGCCTCCAAGTCTTCGGTATAAGGCGTGACCGCCCCGCCCTTCACCAGCCACAGACGATCCGCGACGAGGCTGAGGAGGTGCATATCATGCGAGACCAGAATCACCGCACCGGAATAGGAGTTGAGCGCCTCGACAAGCGCCTCGCGGCTCTCGATGTCGAGGTGGTTGGTCGGCTCGTCAAGGATCAAGATATGCGGCGCATGGGTGGTGGCCAGCATCAAGGACAGCCGCGCCTTTTGCCCGCCCGAGAGGCGGCCCACTTTGGTATCGGCCTGATCGACTCCCAGCCCAAAGCCCGCCAACCGCGCACGGATCCGCGGCGGGGCCTCGTTAGGATAGATCGCCTGAATATGCTGGATCGGCGTCTCATCGAGTTGCAGCTCATCGACTTGGTGCTGCGCGAAATAGCCGACACGCAGTTTCGACGAGCGGGTGATCTTGCCGCCCATCGCTTCCAACTTGCCCGCAAGGAATTTCGAGAGCGTCGATTTGCCCTCGCCATTACGGCCCAGCAGCGCGATCCGGTCGTCTTGGTCGATCCGCAGATCAAGATGGCGCAGGATCGGCTTGCCGTCATAGCCCACCGAGGCGCCCTCGATATTGATGATCGGCGGCGAGAGTTCTTCGGGATTCGGGAAGGAGAACACATAGCCCTTCGCCTCTTCCGGCGGGGTGATGGTTTCCATCTTCTCGAGCATCTTCACGCGAGCCTGCGCTTGGGCGGCTTTCGAGGCTTTCGCCTTGAAGCGATCCACGAAGCTTTGCAGATGCGCCCGCCGCGCGTCTTGTTTCTTGGCTTCCGCAATCTGCACGGCGCGCTGTTCGGCGCGGGCGCGGGCGAATTGATCATAGGTGCCAGTGTAGAGCGTCAGCTTGCGCTGGTCGACATGCAGGATCGAGCCGACGGCGCGGTTCAAGAGCCCGCGATCGTGCGAAATGATGATCACGGTATGCGGATATTTGGCGAGATATTGCTCCAGCCAAAGCGCGCCTTCCAGATCGAGGTAGTTGGTCGGCTCGTCGAGGAGCAAAACATCGGGCTGCGCAAACAGCACGCCTGCCAGCGCCACCCGCATCCGCCAACCGCCCGAGTAATCCGAACAGGGGCGCTGCTGCGCCTCCGCGTCAAACCCGAGGCCCTTGAGGATCGAGGCCGCGCGGCCTTCGGCCGACCACGCATCGATATCGGTGAGCCGCGCATGGATCTCGCCAATGCGGATCGGATCGGTCGCGGTGACGGATTCGGCCATCAATTTGGCGCGCTCGACATCGGCCTCCAGCACCGTATCAATCAGCGATGTGCCCGAGGAGGGAACCTCCTGCGCCACACCGCCGATGCGGGCGCGTGCCGCCATCTCGATGGCACCGCCCTCATTGGCGATCTCCCCGCGGATGATCTTGAACAGCGTGGTTTTCCCCGCGCCGTTCGGACCCACAAGCCCGACCTTATGGCCGGTTGGGATGGTGGCGGAGGCGTTCTCGAAGAGCGGCCTACCTTCAATCGAATAGCTGAGATCATGGATTTTAAGCATGGCCACTCCCTGCCCTGCCTTTGTCCGCCCGTCAACGGCTCTTGCGGCACTGCGGCGCAAAATCCGCAAGAATTCTGGCGGATCTGCGCCTGTGCGTTTCCACAGAGTTCAAATATCCCCGCCGGAGGCCACGCGATCTGCCGCTTTGCGCGCCCCTGCCGCCCCTTCGCCGCCGCTAGGCCTGCACCGCCCCGGGATGCGCGATCTGCCCGCCGCCAACATTGGCGGAGACGCCCGTTGTCATCGGCCCCGAGGTCGGCAGGCCGCGCGCAACGCGGATTGCGAGATAGGCGAAGGCCTGCGCCTCCAGCATATCGCCATTCAGGCCGATCTCCTCAACGGGCTGCACCGCGCAGCCGGTGCGCTCGGCCAGCATCGCCATCAAGGTTGCATTATGTCGCCCGCCGCCCGTGACATAGATCGCGGAGACCGGATCGGGGAAATGCTCCATCCCGCGCGCGACCGAGGCCGCGACGCAGGCGGTGAGCGTGGCGCAGGCGTCAGCATCATTGAGGCTGACGACATCGACGAGAAGATCGTTGAAATCGTTCCGGTCCAAAGACTTCGGCGGAATCTTGAAGAAGAAATTCTGCGCGAGGAACCGCTCGACGATGGTCTCGTCAACCATGCCCTTTGCCGCCAGAGCGCCGCCCTCATCCACCTCCTCGCCCAAACGCGCGCGCATCAGATCATTGATCGGCGCATTGGCGGGGCCAGTGTCGAACGCCAGCACAGCGCCTGTCGCCTCGGGCTTGGGCAGGCGCGGATCGACCCATGTGACATTGCCGACGCCGCCGAGATTGAGGATCGCGACGGGCGCCTTCAGCCCCGCCCATCTCGCGCAGGCGAAATGGAAGAACGGGGCCAAGGGTGCGCCCTGCCCGCCCAAGCGCACATCGGCACTGCGGAAATCCCAGATTACGGTGCGGTTCAGATATTCGGCCAGCACGCGACCATCGCCCGCCTGATGGGTGCCGTGGCTGCGCGGCGCATGGGCGAGGGTCTGGCCGTGGAACCCGATCAACAGATCCTCGGGCGCGCAATCGGGGTGCGCTTTGAGCATCGGCCCCAGCAGCTCGGCATGGGCGGCCTCAACCACCTCGGCGGCGGCTGGCACAGCGGGGCCTTCGGGCCATTGGCCAAGGGCTGCGCGGATCATGTCCCGCTCGGGTTTTGTGTAGCTGCGGTAGCTATACGGCCCGAAAGCCTCGATGCCGATTCCATCCGACAGCAGGAACGCCGCATCCACCCCATCGAGCGAGGTGCCTGACATCGTGCCCAAGGCCCAGACGGGCCCGCTGTTTGCGCCGGTCTTTGCGCCGGCCCTTGCGCTGTCATCGCGGTGCATCTTCGCTTTCCCTTCGCTTGTCAGACCGATATAGACATGCGCGCAAGAGAGGGACAAGCACGATGACCTACCACCCCAAATCAGAGTTTATGCGCGTCATGATGGAGCGCGGCTTTTTGGCCGATTGCACCGATTATCAGGGCTTGGACGAGGCTTTGGTCAAAGGCGTTGTTCCGACCTATATCGGCTATGATGCAACGGCCTCGTCGCTGCATGTCGGGCATTTGCTCAACATCATGATGCTGCGCTGGCTGCAAAAAACTGGCCATAAGCCAATCACCCTGATGGGCGGCGGCACGACCAAGGTCGGCGATCCGTCGTTCCGCGCGGATGAACGCCCGTTGCTGACCACGGATCAGATCGGCGCGAATATCGACGGCATGGGCAAAGTTTTTGCGCGCTACCTCAGCTACGGCGAGGGCAAAACCGATGCGGTGATGCTCAACAACGCCGAATGGCTCGATAATCTGAATTACCTCGAGTTCCTGCGCGATATCGGGCGGCATTTCTCGGTCAACCGGATGCTGTCATTCGAGAGCGTGAAATCGCGGCTGGATCGGGAGCAATCGCTCTCCTTCCTCGAATTCAACTATATGATTTTGCAGGCCTATGACTTCCTTGAGTTGAACCGCCGCTATGGCTGCTTGCTGCAGATGGGCGGCTCGGATCAATGGGGCAATATCATCAACGGGATTGATCTGACGCGCCGCGTTCTGGATCACGAGATCTACGGGCTGACCTCGCCTTTGCTGACCACTTCGGATGGCCGCAAGATGGGCAAATCGCAAGGCGGCGCGATCTGGCTCAATGGTGATATGCTGTCCTCCTACGAGTTCTGGCAGTTCTGGCGCAACACGACCGATGCCGATGTGGGGCGGTTCCTCAAGCTCTACACCGAGCTGCCTGTTGAGGAATGCGAGCGTCTGGGCAAGCTGGAAGGCTCCGAGATCAACGGCGCGAAGGTGATCCTCGCCAATGAGGTCACCGCATTGCTGCATGGCCGCGAGGCGGCGGAGGCGGCAGAGGCCACGGCCCGCGAAGTCTTCGAGAAGGGCGGCGTGGGTGATGATCTGCCGACGCTTTCGCTGTCGGCTGATGAGCTGGGCGACGGGATCTCGCTCGCGCAGCTTATCGTGCGCTCGGGTCTGGCGAAAACCGGCAAGGACGCGAAACGGCTGATTGCCGAGGGCGGCGCGAAGGTGAATGACGAGATCTCCACCGATGCAGGCCAGATGTTCAGCGCGGCGGATCTAGCAGAGCCGGTGAAGCTGACAGCGGGCAAAAAACGCCATGCGCTGGTGGTGATCGGCTAAGGCCAGTTAAAGCTGAGACTTGTGAAGCGCGGGAGGGTAACCTTCCGCGTTTTCATTTTATTGGCAGAGACTTACGCCGCAATCCTCATCCAATCACAGCTTGCATCGCTTGCACCAAGATCACCGCCCCCGCGCCGCCAATCACCAAGGCCGCCGCACGATTGAGACGGTGCAGCGCACGCGGATCTGTCAGCGCTTTGCGCGCACGGTTCGCAAGGATCGCATAGGGCGCAAGCGTGACCAGCAACACCAGAACCGTCAGCACCGCCATCCCCGCCCATTGCCCCGCGCTCACCTGATCCAGATCCATCACAGCGGGCAACAGCGCGAGGTAGAATACGATGGTTTTCGGATTTCCGAGCGTCAAGGCAAAGCCCGCCGTGAGCGTTTTCGCGTCCGATGCAGGCTTTGCGCTCTGCACCCGCGTCAGCCCCGCTTTGCTGCGCCAAAACACCGTGCCCAGATATAAAAGATAAGCGCCGCCCGCGAGTTTGATCACCACCAGCGCGCCCGCGAACAGGGTCGTCAGCGCGCTCAACCCCAGCACCGCGATGGTGAGATAGGCCACATCGCCCAGCGTGATCCCGATCAGGAACATCAGCGCCGCGCGCAGCCCGCGCCCCAGCGCCTGCCCGATCAGCGCGGCCACCCCCGGCCCCGGAATCACCGCCGCAATCGCCAGTGCCGTCACATAGGTCAGATAGGGAGAAATCGCGGTCATACAGCCTCACATGCGGGCGTCAGGCCACCGCATAATCCCATTTCGGTTGCTAAAAATATCCTGCAGGGAGGTTTGGAGAGATGCAAAATCCCGCCAAGGGCGTGGCGCGGAGATCTCTCCGCGCCGCGCTAATTCCATCACGCTGCGCCGATTATTCGACGCCCCTCACTCAACCGTGGCCGAGACGATGTAATCAGGGTCGCTCACGCTGCCATTGGCGCGCGGGTCGCCTTTTTTCAGCGTATCCACGATCTCCATCCCCTCAATCACATGGCCAACGATGGTATATTGCCCGTCAAGATGGGGCGCGTCGGCGAACATGATGAAGAATTGCGAGTTGGCGGAATTCGGCGAAGCGGAGCGGGCCATGCCCACCATGCCGCGCGCGAAGGAGCGGTTCGAGAACTCAGCCGGCAGATCCGGCAGCTCGGAGCCGCCCATCCCTGCCATCGAGGTGTCGCCACCCTTCTTGCCGAATTGCACATCGCCCGTCTGCGCCATGAAGCCGTCGATGACGCGGTGGAACACCACATTGTCATAGGCGCCTTCACCGGCCAGCTCGGTGATCTGCGCCACGTGTTTGGGCGCCACATCGGGCAGAAGATCGATCACGATCTTGCCCGAAACGGTGCCCGCCACTTCCAGCGCGAGATTCGGGCCGGGGCCGTCAGGGATCCCGTCGCCTTCGGCAAATGCGCCCGTGGCCGCAAACACGCCGATCAGGCCTGCTGCGATCAGATTACGCATCAGCGGCAACCTTCACCGAGATCATCCGATCCGGGTTCCGCGGCGGCTCGCCACGGGCGATTTTGTCAACATGTTCCATGCCTTCAATGACTTGGCCGTAAACGGTGTATTGGCCGTTCAGGAAGGCGTTGTCGCCGAAGTTGATGAAGAATTGCGAGTTGGCGGAGTTCGGGCTGGCGGAGCGTGCGGCCCCGATCGAGCCACGCGCATGCGGGACTTTGGAGAATTCAGCCGGAAGATCGTCGAGATCCGAACCGCCCATGCCAGCACGTGCCGGTGTATAGTCTTTTTCCATATTGGCGAATTTCACATCGCCCGTCTGTGCCATGAAGCCCTCGATGACGCGGTGGAACGCGACATTGTCATAAGCGCCTGCGCGCGCGAGGGTTTTCATCCGCTCAACATGCTTGGGGGCCACATCGGGGAGCAGTTCGATGACGACATTGCCGTCTTTCAGCTCGATGATAATGGTGTTTTCGGGATCTTTGATATCGGCCATCTGGCGCCTCCTGCGATAATTCCCACGGAACCTATGCGGGGGGGCGCGACGAGACAAGAGGAAAGCCGGAGGCGCTGCGATCAAGTCCGCGCGTGCAGGACGGAGCGCGGAGGCGTTTGCGCGCCGTGTTCACGCGCCTTTTACAGGCCAAGTCCCCTGCGCCAATCGGAAGGGATCGGGATGGCACAGATCCCCCTCCCGCGATCACGCTCAGTTGACGGCAGCGCGCAGACGCGAGAAAAGCGGGGGAACGCATTTACCTTTGGGGGCTCGCGACATGGCTTGGAAAACGCTCGACGATATGGATCTGGACGGCAAGGTTGTTTTGGTTCGGGTCGATATCAACGTGCCGCTGGAAGGCGGACGGGTGACGGATGACACGCGCATTCAAAAAATCGTGCCCACGGTGAAAGATATTGTCGCGGCGGGCGGCAAGCCGGTTTTGCTGGCGCATTTCGGGCGGCCCAAGGGCCAAGTTGTACCGGAGATGTCGCTGGAGGCGTTGGTGCCGACACTCCAAGCCGCGCTGGGGCTTCCGGTGAAATTCGCCAGCAATTGCATCGGCGGCCCCGCGAAAACTGCCGTAGCAGGGCTGCAAAAGGGCGAGGTTCTGCTGCTGGAGAACACCCGTTTCCACGCGGGCGAGGAAAAGAATGATCGCGAACTGGCCGCAGCCATGGCGGCGCTTGGCGAAGTTTATGTGAATGACGCCTTCTCGGCGGCGCACCGCGCCCATGCCTCGACGGTCGGCATCGCCGAGATCCTGCCCGCCTGCGCGGGGCGCCTGATGGCGGCGGAGCTCAAAGCGCTGGAAGCGGCCCTTGGCGCGCCGGAGCGGCCCGTGACGGCTGTCGTTGGCGGCGCGAAAGTCTCCACCAAATTGGAGCTGCTGGGCAATCTCGTCACCAAGGTCGACAATCTGGTGATCGGCGGCGGGATGGCGAACACCTTCCTCGTCGCGCAGGGCATCGACGTCGGCAAATCGCTGGCCGAGCATGACATGGCGGATACCGCGCGCGAGATCTTCGCGAAGGCCAAAGACAGCGGCTGCCATATCATTCTGCCGGTCGATGTGGTTGTCGCGCGGGAGTTCAAAGCGGGGGCTGCCTCCGAGGTCGTCGCCGCCGATGCCTGCCCATCGGATGCGATGATTTTGGATGCGGGCCCTGACTCGGTGGCGCAGGTCTCGAAGATCTTTGAGGCCTCCAAAACGCTGATCTGGAATGGCCCGCTCGGCGCGTTCGAGATCGAGCCCTTTGATATTGCGACGAATGCGGCTGCGGCGCGCGCAGCAGAGCTGACCCGTGAGGGCAAGCTGATCTCGGTCGCGGGGGGCGGCGATACGGTGGCTGCGCTGAACAAGGCGAATGCGGCGAAGGACTTCACCTATATCTCCACCGCTGGCGGCGCGTTCCTGGAGTGGATGGAAGGCAAAGAACTTCCCGGTGTCGCGGCCCTGATGGGCTAACGCCCGCCACGATCGACAAGACTGCAAACGGGGGGCTTCGGCGCCCCGTTTTGTTTTCTGCGCGCCGCACTTGTGCGCCTGCCCCGCCCTCGCGCCGCGAATCTCATTGTGCCGTGCGCGCATTAAGAATGGATCGGCTCAGCCACCCCAATTACTCAATTTGATAGACGAATGTGAAAGACGATTTCGGGCGGGTTTTTGCCGTTTTTTGAACCAAAAATCTGCGCTGATCGGAGAATTTTGTCGTGATGCTAATATGTTAGCGCAACCACGGATTGCGCGTTTACACCGGCCCACTTATGCCTCTCCTCAACCGCCATTCGCTTGAGGAGACCCCTATGCGCGCGACCAAAGCTGTCCAGAAAATTCTTGCCAACTATGAGGGCGAAACGCCCGGCGTGAAGGCCAACCTGTGCCGGATCATGATGGAGGGTAAGCTCGGCGGGACGGGCAAAATGATCATCCTTCCGGTGGACCAAGGCTTCGAGCATGGCCCCGCGCGCTCCTTCGCGAAAAACCCTGTCGGCTATGATCCGCACTACCACTACCAACTCGCAATCGACGCCGGCCTGAACGCATATGCCGCGCCGCTCGGTTCGCTGGAGGCAGGCGCTGACACATTCGCGGGCCAGATCCCGACGATCCTGAAGTGCAACTCGGCAAACTCGCTGATGTCGGAGACCTCGGGCAAGAACCAAGCGGTGACGGCTTCGGTGGATGACGCGCTGCGCCTTGGGTGCTCGGCCATCGGCTTCACCATCTATCCGGGTTCGGATATGGCGCTCGATATGTTCGAAGAGATCGTCGAGATGCGCAAGGAAGCCGCTGCGAAAGGCGTTGCGACCGTGATCTGGTCCTACCCGCGCGGCGAGGCGATCACCAAAGCAGGCGAGACCGGCATCGACGTTGCGGCCTATGCCGCGCATATCGCCGCCCTGCTCGGCGCGCATATCATCAAGATCAAACTCTCGACCGATCACCTGATGCTGCCGGAAGCCAAAAAAGTCTATGACGACGAGAAAATCGAGATCGCAGATATGGCCGCCCGCGTGAAACATTGCGTGGACGCCTCGTTTGCAGGTCGCCGCCTGATCGTCTTCTCGGGCGGTGCGGCGAAGGGCGCGGATGCGGTTTATGACGATGCGCGCGCGATCCGCGATGGCGGCGGAAACGGCTCGATCATCGGCCGGAACTCGTTCCAGCGCGAGCGCGGGGATGCGCTGGCGATGCTGCAAAAGCTTGTCGATATCTACAAGGGTAAGGCCTAAGCCCCTCTCAAGCGCTGGCGGCGGCGTTTCCGCCTTGACTCCCGCGCCCGATCACGTTGCAAGCCCCTGCCCCTCGCGGCGGGGGCTTTTGCATTTATCTCAATAAATTGTGCAAAATAGTGATTTTCGGGATTCACATCGCGAATCGCTTGTGGCATGATTCCCCCAACGCCCAAAAGAGGCGGAACGAGGCAGTAGAATGACCCACGGCAAGACCCCTATCGGGCCCCTCATCTTTTTCGCAGGCGCGCTGGCTCTGGCAGCGATCTTCACGCTTGCGGCGGTGCAGGGCTCGTATGGGATCTTCCGTCGGGCACAAATCGAGGCGGAAATCGTCTCGCTGGAAGCCGAGCGCGCCACGCTGCGCGAAGAACTGGCCAGCATGGCAAACCTGACCCATCGCCTCTCGGATAACTTCCTTGATCTGGATCTGCTCGATGAGCGGGCGCGCGATGTGCTTGGCACCGTTCGCGCCGATGAGATCGTCATCCGCTAACACCCTCATCTTCTAAGAATCCAACCCGCGCCCCGCGATGGCACGCCCTCGCCGATCCGCGAATCTGGCCGCGTAGCCTTTCGCTGGAGCGGCACCCGCCCCTCGTCAGCCCGAGTTTCCGCCGATAAGCAGCCCCTCACGACCCTCCCGATTTTACTGCACTTCCGCGCCCCAATCATAAACTGCGGGAAAAAATTCTTATGCGCCCCTTGCAATACAGGCTTGCGCAGCGGACGTTGCACTTCGAGAATAGATCGGGTAAAAACTGGTTTAACGTTGAACTATTCCACTGGGATGGGAGGAGCCAAGATGGCGGCACGCAAAGGGGCAGAGGCGCAAAGCGCTGCGAAGCCCAATGTTTCCAAAGATGAATTGCTGAACTTTTACCGCGAGATGCTGCTGATCCGGCGTTTCGAGGAAAAAGCGGGCCAGCTCTATGGCATGGGCCTCATTGGGGGCTTCTGTCACCTCTATATCGGCCAAGAGGCCGTCGTTGTAGGCCTGGAGGCCACCGCGAAAGAGGGCGATAAGCGCATCACCTCCTACCGCGACCACGGGCATATGCTCGCCTGCGGCATGGATCCGAAAGGCGTTATGGCCGAATTGACGGGCCGCGAGGGCGGTCTCTCGAAAGGCAAGGGCGGCTCGATGCACATGTTCTCGAAAGAGAAACATTTCTACGGCGGCCACGGGATCGTTGGCGCGCAGGTGCCACTCGGCGCGGGCCTTGCATTTGCCGATAAGTATAAGGGCAATGACAATGTGACCTTCGCCTATTTCGGCGATGGCGCTGCGAACCAAGGCCAGATCTACGAGACGTTCAACATGGCGGCTTTGTGGAAACTTCCGGTGATCTTCGTTATCGAGAACAACCAATACGCCATGGGCACCTCGCAAAAACGCTCCACCTCCACACCTGATCTCTACACCCGCGGCACCGCCTTCGGGATCCAAGGGGAACTGGTCGACGGGATGGATGTGCTCGCGGTGAAAGCCGCCTCCGAAAAGGCTGTCGCGCACTGCCGTTCGGGCGAAGGCCCCTATATCCTCGAGATCAAAACCTATCGCTACCGCGGCCACTCGATGTCCGACCCCGCGAAATACCGCACCCGCGAAGAAGTCCAGAAGATGCGCGACGAGCGTGATCCGATCGAACAGGTCCGCGATCTGCTGCTGACCGGAAAACACGCCACTGATGACGATCTCAAAGCCATCGACAAAGAGATCAAATCCATCGTCAATGAAGCCGCTGAATTCTCGAAGGAGAGCCCCGAGCCTGCACTCGAGGAACTCTGGACCGACATCTACGCGTAAGGGAGATTAAAGAATGGCAACCGAAATTTTGATGCCCGCCCTCTCGCCGACGATGGAAGAGGGAACGCTCGCAAAATGGCTCGTGAAAGAGGGCGACACCGTCACCTCCGGCATGATCCTTGCGGAAATCGAGACCGATAAGGCGACGATGGAATTTGAAGCGGTGGACGAAGGCGTGATGGGCAAGATCCTTGTCGCCGAAGGCACCTCCGGCGTGAAGGTCAATGAGGCGATCGCGATCCTCATCGAAGAGGGCGAGGACGCAGATGCGACCCCTGCCCCGAAAACGGAGGCAAAATCCGAGGCCGCCCCGAAAGCAGAAGCCTCCGCCCCCGCCGCCGCCAAGGCCCCTGTCGAGATCGTCTCGAAAGCGTCTGAGGATTGGCCCGAAGGCACCCCGATGAAAACCATGACCGTGCGCGAAGCCTTGCGCGAAGCCATGGCCGAAGAGATGCGCGGCAACGAGAACGTCTATCTGATGGGCGAAGAAGTTGGCGAATATCAAGGCGCTTACAAGATCTCGCAGGGCCTTCTGGACGAGTTCGGCGATAAGCGCGTGATCGACACGCCGATCACCGAGCACGGTTTCGCCGGTATCGCGGTTGGTTCGGCAATGGCGGGCCTCAACCCGATTGTTGAGTTCATGACCTTCAACTTCGCAATGCAAGCCATCGACCAGATCATCAACTCCGCTGCCAAGACACTCTATATGTCTGGCGGTCAGATGGGCTGCCCGATTGTGTTCCGTGGCCCGAACGGCGCCGCCGCTCGCGTGGGCGCGCAGCACTCGCAGTGCTACGCCGCATGGTATTCGCAGATCCCAGGCCTGAAAGTTGTCATGCCCTACTCGGCTGCCGACGCAAAAGGCCTGCTGAAACAGGCGATCCGCGATCCGAACCCGGTGATCTTCCTCGAAAACGAGATCATGTATGGCAAATCCTTCGAAGTGCCGGATCTGCCCGATTTCACGATTCCCTTCGGGAAGGCAAAAATCTGGCGTGAAGGCACCGATGTCACCATCGTTTCCTTCGGCATCGGCATGGTTCTCGCACTTGAGGCCGCTGACAAGCTCGCCGCTGAGGGCATCTCCGCTGAGGTGATCGATCTGCGCACCCTGCGCCCGATTGATTACGACACCATCCTCGCTTCGGTGATGAAAACCAACCGTTGTGTCACCGTTGAAGAGGGCTGGCCTGTCGGCTCCATCGGCAACCACCTCTCGGCCACGATCATGGAACGCGCCTTCGATTACCTCGACGCCCCCGTGATCAACTGCACCGGGAAAGACGTGCCGATGCCTTACGCGGCAAACCTCGAGAAACACGCTTTGATCACCACCGACGAAGTTGTCGAAGCGGTCAAAAAAGTCACCTATCGCTGAGGGGAAAGATCATGGCTATTGAAATTCTGATGCCTGCCCTGTCGCCCACGATGGAAGAGGGCACACTGGCAAAATGGCTGGTAAAAGAAGGGGATACCGTCCAATCGGGCGATATCCTCGCAGAGATCGAGACCGATAAGGCGACGATGGAATTCGAGGCTGTCGATGAGGGCGTGATCGGTAAGATCCTGATCGCTGAAGGCACCTCCGGCGTGAAGGTCAACGAGGCGATTGCCGTGTTGTTGGAAGATGGCGAAGACGCCTCCGCCGCAACACCCGCGCCAAAAGCTGAGACCAAAGCGCCCGAGGCCAAGTCCGAGGCCGCGCCCAAAGCGGCTCCCGCAACCGCCTCTGCGCCGGCTCCGAAGGCGGAGGGCGAGCGTGTCTTCGCCTCCCCCCTTGCCCGTCGCATCGCGGCTGACAAAGGTTTGGATCTGAACGCGATTTCCGGCTCTGGCCCGCGCGGTCGCATCGTGAAAGCCGATGTCGAATCTGCGACGGCCAGCGCGAAACCCGCCTCAGGCTCCGCCCCCAAAGCGGCGCCGGCAGCCGCCGCGGCCCCTGCTCCCGTCTCGGCGTCGACCGTCGCCAAGATGTATGAAGGGCGCAGCTATGAGGAGGTTCCGCTCGACGGGATGCGCAAAACCATCGCGGCGCGTCTCACCGAGGCCAAGCAGACCATCCCGCATTTCTACCTGCGGCGTGAAGTGCGTCTCGACGCGCTCATGGCGTTCCGCGGCGAGCTGAACAAAAAGCTCGAATCGCGCGGCGTGAAGCTCTCGGTCAATGACTTCATCATCAAGGCCTGCGCGCTCGCGCTACAAGCCGTGCCCGATGCCAACGCCGTCTGGGCAGGCGACCGTGTGCTGAAGATGAAAGCCTCCGACGTTGCAGTCGCTGTGGCCATCGAGGGCGGTCTGTTCACGCCTGTGCTGCAAGATGCGGAGGCAAAATCGCTCTCCGCCCTCTCGGCACAGATGAAAGACCTCGCCGCCCGCGCCCGCAATCGCAAGCTTGCACCGCATGAATACCAAGGCGGCAGCTTCGCGATTTCGAACCTCGGGATGATGGGCGTGGAGAATTTCGACGCCGTGATCAACCCGCCGCATGGCGCGATCCTCGCCGTTGGGGCAGGCCTGAAAAAGCCGGTTGTTTCGGCGACAGGCGAGATCGAAGTCGCAACGATGATGTCGATGACACTCTCCGTCGATCACCGCGTGATTGATGGCGCACTCGGCGCGGAGCTGCTCGCAGCCATCGTCGAGAACCTCGAGAACCCGATGGCAATGCTCGCCTGAGCCAGCCAGTCAAAAAGAAAAAGGCCGGAGCATTTCGCTCCGGCCTTTTTCATTTATTCCATAAACTTATCTGCCGATCTTACGCTGCAATCTCACGCTCCGCCACGGCAACCGGTCAGGCGCTGATCCATCGAAACAGACGGCTGATCACAGCCCGCATCGCCGACAATCTTCGCAGGAACCCCCGCCACGGTCTTGCAGCACGGCACATCTGCCAGCACAACCGACCCCGCCGCGATCCGGCTATTCGCACCAACGTGGATATTGCCGAGCACCTTCGCGCCCGCGCCAATCAGCACCCCGTCGCCGATTTTCGGATGGCGATCTTCCTCTTCTTTCCCCGTCCCGCCCAGAGTGACGGAATGCAGCATCGAGACGTTGTCCCCAACGACAGCCGTCTCCCCGATCACGATTGAATGCGCATGGTCGATCATCACACCTTTGCCGATCCGCGCCGCCGGATGGATATCGACACCGAAAATCTCGGAGGTCCGCATTTGCACGAAATACGCCATGTCACGCCGTCCCTGGCCCCAAAGCCAATGTGCGATCCGGTAGGATTGAAGCGCCTGATAGCCTTTGAAGAACAGCAAGGGCTGCAAATACCGATGGCAGGCCGGATCACGATCAAACACCGCCACCAGATCGGCCCGCGCCGATTGCGCCAGCTCCGGCGAGGCCGCATAAGCCTCATCCGCCGTCTCGCGCAGGATCTGTTCGCTCATCTCGCCTGAGGCCAGCTTGAGCGAGAACCGGTAGGCCAGCGAACGCTCCATCGAGCCGTGATGCAAAATCCCCGAATGGATCAACCCGCCCAGCAGCGGCTCTTCGCGCACCGCTTCAACGGCTTCCTCGCAGACACGCGACCAAACCGGATCCAATGCTGCCATTTTTGCCCGTGTCTCTGCCATGCGCCGTCTCCTTACCATTCCCGACCCTACCATAGGCAGAGCCAATCACATAGGTTTTCAGAAGGCATAGCCCAAGGGCGCGGGCGCGAAAACCCCGCGCGCCTGTCATTTTTTCGTGCAGCCCGAGCGCCGTCTTCCGCGCATGCTGCCCCGCGTTGCGCATCCGCACCCCGTGCGGGCTCGTAAAATATGCCTACGCATCACCCCCGCGCGCGCCACAGCATCACCCCATCAATCGCCGCGCCCAGCGCGGCAACATACCGACGGTCTGATAAAAAAGGCTCGGGCGGAACCCGCCCCTGCGCCATCACTGCCGCAGACAGGCTGCCATTGCCCCAAAGCGGATGCGCCCGCCCCGTGCGCTTCCGGTAGAGGTCTGCGGTATGGGCACGGTCCAGCATTTGCCGCACCGTTCCCTCCCATGTCGCCTCCGGCAGCCCCAGCAAGCGCCGCGCCAGCATCACCAGATCGGAATGCGCCAGCCCGCGCATGGCTCACACCGAAGGCAGAGAAATCTCGAGATAATGCGCCGCAAGCCGTACCGTCCCGCCCGCAAAATCCCCCCCCTGCGCCGTGAGTTGCAGCGGTGTGCCTGCCCAATAGGTCAGCGGTTGCCCCAGCATTCCCTTGGCCCAACTTCCCAGCGCGAGGCCGAGGCCCGATCCGAACCGATCCTCCGCCCCGCTATGGCCCAATTGCCAACTCGTCAATGTGCCTGTGATTGCCTCCGTCACCCGCGCGGAGACACCAATCACCATTGCATGGCTCGGGATCATCGTGACGGTGGTACTCGTCCCTCCAGCGCCAATCACATGGTCGATCTCCACCACCCCCGCCTTGAGCCCCGCGCCGTGGTGGG
The DNA here is from genome assembly GCA_048262715.1 of Paracoccaceae bacterium. Classification (GTDB taxonomy): domain Bacteria; phylum Pseudomonadota; class Alphaproteobacteria; order Rhodobacterales; family Rhodobacteraceae; genus Albirhodobacter. Next base: position 64,545 of record JBLXEV010000002.1, on the reverse strand, counting down.
ACAGCGACAGCGCGCCGCCTACCCAATCCAGCCCCGAATGGATCGCCTGCACGCCTTGATCCGCGATAAACGCGCGCCAGCCCGCCTCCGGCTGCGCAAACACCCAACCGCCGTTGGAGCCAATCGCAATCGCCCCCTCATGGCCTGCCCAGAGGTTCACCGCCCCCGCAGGCACGCCGTAACACATCCCATCCACCACCGTCACAGGCGGCGTGGCTGTGCTCACCGAGGTCAGCACAAGGTTCACCAACCCATCAAGGCGCATCAGCGCCTCATTCACCGTCACATGTTTTTGCGCCTGTGCAGCAGCGAGAAGCGGAAGCGTCAAACGGTTCGTATCAGACATTGATTTCAATCCTCGCAAATGGGCCGGGGCCGAACACCCCGGAAAGTTGTGCAACCTGTATCTCGAAGGCGGCGGTCACATCTTCCGCCCGCATCATCGCGCTATAGGTGAATTCGGGCGATCCCAGCACCACCTCACGCCGGATCGCGCCCCCTTCCACGATCCGCAGCAGGTAGCCCTCGGAGGTCTCGCCCAGCGGCACCTCAACCGCCTCCCAGCCGTCGCCATCCACCCGCGTGCGCCGCACCCATGACAGCGCCAAATCGCCGCCCGTAGGCGTTGCCCGCAGATGCGTCGGCGCATAGGGCCGCAACCCCACCCCCGCAAAGGCAATCTCACGGTGCACATAGCTCGCATCATCATAGGGTTTGGACGCCGCCCCGATCCGGTAATGCTTCGCAATCTGCCGCATCGAAGGAGCCAGCGTGATTTGCTCGGGCGCTCCATTCAGCAGAACCACCTGCGATCCTGTCGGCCAGACCTCGGGCATGACACCATCCGTCCCCGCCTGCCCGCGCAGCCGCTCGCTGATCTCATACACCCCCGCCGCGATCAGCTCCGCCTTAGCGAACTGGAGCACCTCCCAAGTCTCGCCGTCCCCAATCGCCAGTGCATTGGCCCCGCCCAGCAGTCGCGTCTCGCTGACGCTCTGCAAGCTGCCGCCCTTCACACGGATGCGCAAAGGCGCGCCCCGATCCCAGACCCCCGCCTTGGCGGCAGGCAGTGATCCGAGTGTCGTCCCGATAATCGCCCGCCCACCGATCAAACGGTTCAGGCTGTAGCCATCATCCTCCGCTGCGGAATAGACCGCGATCGTTCCGGGCCAGGGCGTCGCCGTCACCGCCAGATGTGGCGCATAGGGGTCTTCCGCCCCCGTCAAGAGCGGCAGATCTAAGAACACCGGCATCACCGGAACCGCTGCGGTAAAGCCGCGCGGCACACTTGCCTCCTCGGATTCCTCCGAGGGCTCATAGATCCCCGCCTCAACCCGCACCGCCTCGATCTGCAACACCCCCGCCTGCTCGACACGGTCAATCCGGTAGCGCTCCAACCCGTCGGGGGCCTGCACCGAGACGACATCCCCCGCCCCGAGGTAGGAGAGCGACGACGGCAAGGCGAACCGCGCCCCGTCGCGCGCCACCCGCGCCTCCGCCAGCCAGCGCTCCACGATCCGCTGGCCCTCCGAACGTGTCAGCGCAAGCGGCACCTCACTCGCCGCAGCTGCGCTTCCGCTCTCATCGGGAAAAATCGCCTCCACGGCACGGGTCTCGAAATCCCCCTCCGCTTCCACAAAAGTCAAGCGCACCCGCCCTGCCATCTCCGCTTCAGGCGCGCGCAACGTCTCGAACCTCGGCCCCTCGCCCAGCGCCAGATCCTCGGCCCCGATCAAAGCCGTCACCCGCCCGTCGCGCATCTTGAAGATCACAGCGCCCTCGCGCTCCACCGCCTCGAACCCGTAGGCCAGCATCAAGGATTGCAGTGCCGCGCGGCCCGATTCCGCCCCCGACAGCGCATAGCCACGCACGCGGCCATAGAGCTCCGACACATCAATCTGCGTCAGCCCCGCCTGCGCGCAGATCTCCGCCACCACGCTCGCAAGCGGCTGCGCCGTCATCCGCCCCGAAATCCAATGCCCGCGCGCATAGTTTTCCCCATCTGCCCACAGTGCGCGATTAGTGGGGAACGCTGGATAGGGCCGCGTATCCCACGCCCAGACATAGCTATGGCCCATATCGATCATCGGTCCCGCATAGACCTCGGAGACAGGGTTCCGCTCCCCCGCCCAGTAATCCTGCACCGCCCGCAGATATTGCATCTGGATCAACTCATCGCGCCGCCCGTCGGAGAATTTCGGCAGGCTCGATTCCGAGCTTTTGGGATCCAGAAACTTATTCGGCTCATTCGTCGCCTTATCCACCGCCGCACAGCCGTATTCGGTGAACCACACAGGCTTGGATTGCGGCACCCAATCGGTCGGGGTCTCCACCCAGTCCCCGTCAATCCGCTCATGGTGATCGTTCAGCCACCAGTTGCGGATATCCTTATAGCGCCAGATCCAATCCTCGCCCCGCTCCCCGTCCACAATCGGCGTGCGGCGCTGCGCAGCACGGTGCGCCTCATTGGCATAATACCAATCATAGCCCTCACCGCCCTCCACATTCGCCTGCAAATAGCCCAGATCATAGATCGAGCCCCAACCCGCATCGGCGTGATCTTCCCCCTCGCGCCAATCCGAGAGCGGCATGTAATTGTCGATCCCGATGAAATCGATCTGCGCATCGGCCCAAAGCGGATCGAGATGGAAATACCGGTTCCCGCTCGGATGGGTATAGCCGAAATATTCGCTCCAATCCGCCGCATAGCCGATCTTCACCGATGGCCCCAAAATGCCGCGCACATCCGCCGCCAATTGCCGCAGCGCCTGCACCGCAGGGAAGCTGTGTCCCGCCCCACGGATCTGCGTCAGGCTGCGCATCTCGGAGCCGATGCAGAACGCCTCAACCCCGCCCGCCTGCGCGCACAGATGCGCATAATGCAGGATCATCCGCCGGAATGACCATTCCTGCGGGCCGCTATAGTTCACCCCCGTCGCCGTAGGGGTAAAATCGCTCGCCTGCGCCGCCCCAAAGAAGGCCGCCACCTGCGCCGCCGCCGCCGCCGTCCCATCCACGCTGCCCGCAATACCAGGGGCCTTATTCAGGGTCACCCGCCCGCGCCACGGCAAGCGCGGCTGCTCGCCCGCCTCTGCCTGCCACGGATCGGGCAAGCCGTTTCCGCTGAGTTGCTCCATCAGGATAAACGGATAGAACATCACGCTCTTGCCCCGCGCCCGCAGCGCGCTGATCGCCTCGATCACCGAGGCATCAGCTGGCGTGCCACCGTAGATCGGCCGCCCCTCCTCCTGCGCAATCACCTCCGCCGCGCTCCGCACCACGCCAGAGACCGCCCATGGCATCTCGCTCCCGTCAAACGCGGTATCCTCGACCTTCGGCTTGATCGCGCAGTCCCCACAGCGCAGATCATCCCCGAACCAGCTCACCACCATCGACACCGCCTCGCAGGCGGGTGCCTCCTCCTCCAGCATCACCATCGACGCCTCGAAATCGCTCAGCCCCGTGGCCCCGTTCTCGTTGACCGCAAAAACCTCGCCCAGCCCTTTGTCGATGGTCACCTTTGTTTGCGCGAGCGCATATTCCCCCGTGCCCGGGATCAGCGCGACGCCGCGCACCCCCCGCACCAGATCCGGCACCGCCTCAATCCCGTCGCCTTGCGCAGGCCGCACCACCTCGAAGGTGAACTGCGGCACACGGTTGCCAAACGGCTCCAGCGCCAGATCCTCGAACACCACATAGGCCACGCCGCGATAGGCGGGCGCGAAGCCCGCCCCCTCAACTGCCTCGATCTTGGAATCCGGCTGCTGATCTTCAGAGCCTGTGTAGACGCGCATGTTCAAACTCTCGCGCGCCACCTCCACCCCATCCGCCCAAACGCGGCCTACGCGCAGGATTTCCCCTTCGCACAATGCCATCGCCATGCTCACCGAATAGCTGGTGGTCACGCTCTGGCGCGGTCCGCCCTTGCCGCCACGCTGGGTTCGCGATGTTTCCTCAAACTGCGTCGCCCAGATCACCTGACCACCCAGCCGCATCCGCCCCCAGACACGGCCCACCGCCGTCCCCTCCGATGCGCTCGTCAGCCGGAACCGATCCACCCGCGCGCCCTCAACCGAGCCGCCACCGTCGCCCAAAAGCCGCTGGTCGATCACCCGTCCCAACGTCGCGCCCACCGCTCGCCCGATCACCGCGCCCGACAGGCCCAGCACCGCGCCGCCAAAGCCGCCACCAATCGCGGCCCCCGCCGCCGAAAGCAGTATCGTCGCCATATGTCAGGCTCCTTTCGGAAAATAAAACCGCGCCACCACACGGCGCGCCCAAGGCGGCGAGAGCGCCGTCTCGATCACCCCATGCCCCGTGTAGGCGTGAATGAATGTCGGCTGCGGGCCAATCCGCCCCCGCAACCCGAGATGTTTCGCCACAGATCCCGCCCGCATCCGAAACAACAAGATCTCACCCGACCGCGCAGGCGCGTTAACCGGCACCTCAATCAGATGCCGCCGCGCCCCGAGCCACAGCCGCTCCTCGCGCGCCGCCTCCGACCAATCCTCGGTATAGGCGGGCACAGGCTCCGGCTCTTGGCCGTAAAGGCCGCGCCATACCCCGCGCAGCACCCCCAAACAATCGCATCCCGCCCCCAGCACCGAGGCCTGATGCTGATAGGGCGTACCAATCCAGCGCCGCGCCTCCGCCAGCGCCCGCGCGCCAATCTCCTCGCCGCTCATGTCTGCAACCACGGGCGCACGAAGCGGCTACCGCCATCATTTCCGCTTCCCTGCACCGGATAGGCATTCAACCAATCTTCACCTGGAATGTGAGGAAACCCGCGAAAGTTACTGAAATTATTGAATCTCAATCGGCAGGTCTCCGCGCGCCGATCACAGCCCGCCTCAAGCCGCACCAGATCCCCCGCCGCTACCTCCGCGCCCAGCGCCTGCCATAACTCCACCGCACGGCTGCCATCCGCCGCCAGTCGGTCGTTCTTCACCACCCCGACCAGCCCCGCCGCAGCCCCGCTCAGAACCGTAAACCGCCCCTTCTCGAACCAGCGATCCTCAAACCCCGTCAGCTCGGCAAAGCGCATCACCCGCCCTGCCTCCACGCCGTCCAGCGCCACCTCCGCGCTATAGCCCGAGGCGCGCGTATCAAACCCGCAGCGCTTATCCCCCAACACCGCCGAACACCGCGGGTGGAACACCATCCCCGTCTCGCGCGCCAAAACCTCCGTCAGCCCGCGCAGCTCCGCCGTAAACGCCCCGTCCCCGCGTGAAATCTCCCCCAGCGTGCCGCGAAACACCATCACGCGCTGGCGCACATCGGCCCAGTTCACACTCCACGCGATAACCTCGGCCCCGTCATAGCGCCCCGCGAGAATATCCTCCTCCGTCACCGCCTCTGAAGAGAGCGCCCCCAGCGCCTCGGTATTGTCCACCGAAAGCCCCGTCGATTGCGCCAATGCCGCCGCTGTCATCCCGGTCTCGGGCTGGAACACAACCCCCTCAAACGAAAGCTCGGTATCGTGATCGGTAAACCCCAGCACTGCCCCATCGCGCCGCGTCACCGCCCAAGCGCGGCAGATCGTTGTGACACCGCGCGCCAAATGCGCCTTGAGAGCCTCAGACATCCCCGCCATCAGATCCGCACCTCCACAATCGGAACCTGCGGCAGATCGCCCGCCTGAAAACTCGCAACGGAAACGGCGATCCGATCCGTGTCGAACCGCACCGGCACATCAAATTCGAACCCCGCCGTCACCCGTGCGCCCATCGCAGGCGCATCCTTGAACCGCACAATCCCCGTCGTCAGATCCAACGAGAAATCAAGCGCCTCCGCTCGCGTTTCCCCCTGAATCCCCGTCTGCACCGTGCCCAGAACCGGCTTGGTAATCGGGCGCGCATAGCTCACCCCGCCCGAGACATAGCTCTTGCGCAGTTGGAACTCATGGCGCACCCCGTCGCCCTCGCCCAAAAGCTGATCCTCGAAATGCACTGCGCGCGAGGACGGGCAGCTTTTGAAATCCGCCCAATCCTTCCAACGGAACCCGTAAAGCTGCCCCTGCCGCGCCTCAAAGAACGCAATCAGGTTCTCCACATCGTCCAAGGCCCGCAGCCCCACGCCCGCGTCATAATGCCTGCGCGAATGCGCCCACGGCGTGTTGCGCTCCTCAAACCCGTTCGCCAGCGTCACAATCTCGGTGCGCCGCTCCGGCCCGCCGGTCGATCCGAAACTCAGGTTCGCCGGAAATCTGATCTCGTGAAATGCCATCTGTCCCTCCGCTCAGCGGTTGCGCTCGCCGCGCGACAAAGCGCGGCTCAGCTGCGCCGCAATCTGGCTCTGGCTGCGCGCAAACCCCGCCGCATCCGGCGTCGAAATATTCATCACCACATTGATCGCGCGCCCGCCGCCTGCGGCCTGCACACCCAAACGCCCATCCGCGCCGCGCGCCAGCGGCATGATCGCCTCCGGCCCCGCCTCGCCCATCAGCCCGCGCCCGCCCCGCATCGCGAAATGCGTCGGCTGCGAGACCACGCCCCCCTTCGCAAAGGCCGTCACCCTGCCGGAGGAAAACGCCCCCCCATCCTTGAACGCGAAGACCGACCCCAGCAGATCGTTCAGCCCCGTCGCAATCGCGCCCCCCGCCGCCTGCTGCACAGGCCGCATCGCCACCGCGTAAACCGAAGCCGACATCGAATTGGCCACGCCGCGCAGCGCGTCCGACAGCTTCATCCCGTCGAACACCAACCCGTCAAAGGCCGATCGCAGCCCCCGCCCGATTGCGTTGCTCAGCAACCCCACCTCGCGACCCGTGAAGGTCAGGCTCTCGCGCATCCGGCCCAACTCTTCATTAAACGCCCCCGCCACCTGATCCGCGCCCCCCAAGGAGCGTTCCAGCGCCGCCGCTTGCTGGCTCAACCCGTCCAGCCCATCGACCTCGATCATCATCCGTTCCTTTCATCGCCCGTCGCAGCCATCGGCCCGCCCGCAGGCTGATCCGGCCATTGCGCTGCCAGTTCCTCCAGCCGCCCGCGCGTCAAAGGCGGCGTCCCCGCCCCCTCGCCCAGCATCATCGCCAGCTCCGCAGGGGTCAGCCGCCAGAAAGCCTCCGGCGTCAGCCCCAGCCCCCGCAGCCCCGCACGCATCAACCCTGCCCAATCCAGCGCGCCACCTGCCGTGCCGCTCATGTCGCCCCCGGCACCGTAAACGCCCGCGCCAATAACTCCGCCGCCGCTTTGGAGGCCGCAATCGGCCCGCCGCCAATCTCAACCGTCAGCAAATCAGATGATGTCCCCGCCCAGCCACCGCCGCGCAGCCCTGCCACCAGCAGCGCCAGAACATCCCGCGTTGAGAACCGGTTCGCCTCGAACCGCTGCACCAGATCCAGCAAGCTCTCCTCGCCCAGATCCGCCTCCAGCTCGGCCAAAGCCCCGAGGGTCAGCTTCGCCACATGGCGTTTACCATCCAGCCACACCGCCACCTCGCCTGCGTAAGGGTTCGCCATGCCCCGCCCCCTCAAATCGCGGTGAAGGTCAGCGCCCCCGCCGAGGCCATCGTCATCTCATAGGTCGCCTCGCCGTTATGGCTGCCCGCATATTCGATCGAACTGATCATGAACGCGCCCTGCACGATCCCGAAATCAGGGATGATCACCTGAAACGCTGGCGCCTCCCCGTCGAAGAAGATCTGCCGCGCCCGCTCATCCGTGCCCGCATCCTTGAACACGCCCGAGCCGGAAATCGACGCCGATTTCACCCCCGCGCCGCCCAAGAGTTCGCGCCAGCCGCCCTGCGATTCCAGCGAGGTCACATCCACCGTCTCCGCGTTAAAACTGATCCGCGACGCCCGCAGCCCCGCAATGGTTTCAAACTGCTCTGTCCCGTTCAGGTCGAGCTTGATCAGAAGGTCTTTTCCGTTCTGCGCCGCCATGGCTGTCTCTCCGATATGTGAAAACATCCCCCGCCAAATCTGGCGACGAACCCCGAAATTGTTGAAATTTGAACCCTTGGCCCTAGCCTTCGACCCGCGCACGGAAGGTGATGTCGATCCGCCGCGTCGAGGCCGTATCCACCCGCCGCGCTTTGGCCTTGACGAAACGCAGCCCGATCAGCTTGCCGCGCGCCAACACCAGCGTCGCATCCACCAGCGCGTCCGAAATCACCGCAGCTACATCCTTGGCCGTCTGAAACCCCGCCGCATCCGTGACCACCGAGACCACGAAGTCATGCACCGCGCCGTCGCCCGTCATATCGGAGGCATCCACCACATCCTCCGGCCCGATGGAGACATAAATCCCCGTCACCGCGCCGGAGGGCGCCGCATCATAGATCGCATCCCCCACCAGCGCATCCAACGCCGATGATCCGCGCAGCCGCTGATACACCGCCGCCTGCAACGCCGCCCCAATCGCGTAGCTCATGCCACAACCTCCTCGATTGCCCGACAGTCGAGATACATCCCCCGCAGATCCCGCTCCGCAACTGAGACGATCCCGAACACCCGCGCGCCCTCGCGGAACCGCTGCTCCGCCCGCGGCCTGCGCGGGCTGCCAACAGGGGCAGCGCGCACCGTGATCACATAAGCCACCTCGCTCACCGTCACCGATTGCGCCGCGCGCTCACGCCCCGATCTGGCATCCACCTGCGCCCAGAGCTGCCCCAGCGCCGCCCAGCTCTCGGTATAGCCGCCCGCCCCATCCGGTAGCCGCACCGCTTCCTCCAGCGTCAAAAGACGGTTGAGAACCACACTCATCCCCGCTCCCCCACGCCGCGCCCGCCCAAAAGCCGCACTGTGCGCCACCGCTCGATCAGCGCCATCACCCCGAAGGGCAGCGCGGCACCCGATCCGCTGCCAGATCCACCCCGCGATCCGCCATCATGCCGCGTCTCGAAATAGCTCGCCGCCAGCAACATCACCGCCTGCGCCAGATCCGGCGGCACATCGGCCCAATCGCCAAACCCCGCCGTGAACGCAATCTCCGCCTGCCCGCCCTGCGCAATCGCCGGAAACAGCCCCACCGCCTCCAGCCTTGGCCGCCCGATATCGGGCATCAGCCGATAGCGCGCCGGATCCACCACCAGCGCATCGCCCGCGCGGTCCACCAAACGCAGCGCACTCACCGAAGCCACAGGCGAGATCGGGAACGTCTGCACCGGATCGCGCTGCCATGCGCTCACCACCAGCTTGAACTCCCGCGCGATCAAGGCCTTCGCCGTGCGCCCCTCGATCGCCGCAATCGCCGCGCGCAAATACCCCTCCAGCGCCGTATCCTGCGCGCCAATATCGGCAAACCCCGTCCCCAGCCGCAAATGGTCACGCAAAGCCGCAATCGGCAGCGCCGCCGTGGCCACCGTGGTCTCTTAACTCAGCATCATGAGAATGTCCTCGACATACTTGGCCCCCGCCCCGGGGCATTCCGTTGATCCGTCCCGCAAGATCGGGCGCGCGCCCTCCCGCCATCGCTCGGACGGAGGGAGCAGCTAGGCAACAGCAGTCAGGCACGCGCCCGCCCGAGCCAAAGGCCTACGGCCCCTCGCCCCCGAACCGCAGCAGCCCGCTCCGGTCCGGATCGTCAGACGGGGGCCGCAACCCCCGCCCGCTCTTGCTCAGGAGACCGCGAATTTCAGCAATTTGATCGCCGCGAAATCCGACACATCGCCGCCCACGCGCTTGGAGGCATAGAACAGCACATGCGGCTTGGCCGAGAACGGATCGCGCAGCACCCGCAGATCAGGGCGTTCCGCAATCGTGTAGCCGTTCTTGAAATCGCCGAACGCGAGGCCGAACGTGCCCGAGGCGATATCGGGCATATCTTCCGCAATCAGCACCGGATAGCCCATCAGCCGCGCAGGTTCCCCCGCCTGCAACCCGTCCGACCACAGGAAACGGCCATCCGCATCCTTCATCTTGCGCACCGCCCCCGCCGTCTTCGAATTCATCACGAAGGTCGCATTGGCGCGGTATTCCGCATCCAGCGCATAGACGAGATCGACAATCGCATCCGACGCATTGGCCGTGGCGAAATCGCCATCATTCCCCGTCGCCACATACCCCAACGAGCCCCAAGCCCATGCATCATTGTCAACGGTGGTGTGGGTCAGGAACCCTGTCGGCTTATCCACGCCATTGCCGCTCACAAAGGCCGCCGCCTCGGCGCGGGCGAACTTGTCCGCGATCCGGCTCGCCAGCCATGTCTCGATATCAAACGCCGAGTCATCCAGCAGCCGCTGCGACGCCTTGGGCATCGCCGAAAGCTCGTGCAACGGGATCGAGATCCGGTCGATCTGCGGCGTTCCGGTCTCGGTCAACGACGAGCTCTCCGTCGCCCAGCCCGATCCCATCTCCGAATGATCGACCAGAACGTCAAACGAGGTCGCCTCCACATTCACCACATTGGCGATCTGGCGCACTGAAGCCGTCGCCTTGAGAACCCCGCGAATGGTCTCCGAGGTCACCGGATCGACCAGATAGCCCCCTTCCGCCGAGACTTGCGTATTGAGCGCCTTGCCCTCCAGCGCCAGCCCGCGCAGCGCGTCATCATCGCCCGAGCGCAGATAGGCGCCAAACGCCTTTTGATGCGGGGCCTCTTCCGAGACAGCCGCAGACAGGGCGGGACGCCCGGAGATCAGTGATTTACGGTCCAACATGGTCAGTCGTTCTTCCTGTTGTTGCAACTTGGTTTTAACTTCTTCCTGAAAGCCTTTGACTTCTTTCAAAAATCCGGCCAGCGCGGTTTTCACCTCAGCCGCTGGTTCAGCCGCATCGGGCATGCCCGATGCGGCCCGAGCCTTGATCTCGGTTTTCATCCATCTCACCCTTCTCGGTTGATCACAGCCGCGCCTCAGCGCTGCATCAGCTCCTGTGTCGCCGCGTCAAACGCCGCCACCAGCTCCGCCCATCCGCCATCGCCAAGCGCCTCGCTCTTGGCCGCAACACGGGCCTCTTTGAGCATCGGGAAGGTCACCAGCGACACCTCCCACAGCTCCAGTTCCGCAAGCAGCCTCTGCCCCTTTGCGGTCTTCTCGGCGGCCACAGTGCGGTAGCCAATCGACAGCCCGTCAATCGCCCCCGCCCCGATCAGGGCCGCCGCCTCGCGCGCGCGCTCCACCTCCAGAAGCAATCGCCCCTTCACGTAAAGCCCGCGCTCGTCCTCATGGATCTCATCCCAAACGCCAATCGGCTGGGCCGCGTCATGCTGCCAGAGCATCTTCACCGAGCCGCCGCGCGCCTTCAGTGCCGCCAAGCTCTTGGCATAGGCCCCGCGCGCAACGATATCGCCGCCCTGATCCGCCATCCCGTAGAGGCTGGCATAGCCCTCGATCACCCGCCCCTCCGTCACACTCACCGCCTGCGCGGTGCGACAGAATTTGGTCTCCAACCCGTAATCATGTGTCATCATTCGGAAATCCTTATCTGGGCGCATAGTCCAAAACGCCCTGCACCGCCTGCGTCAGGATCACGGCGACCACGCCGTAAACCGTCATCCAGAGCCGCCGCTCCAAGCCCTCGATCATCGTCTCGATCCGCGAAAGACGCTTATCTACCTGCAAAAACTGCAGCTCCATAATCCGGTCCGTCGCCTCGAACCGCTGCTCGTGGATCTCGAATGGCTCCTTGAGATAGCGCGATCCGCCCTCGGCCATCGCTCACGCCTCCGACAGCGGTGGCAGCCCCAAAAGCACCCGCTTTTCCGAATCCGTCAGGAAAGAGGCCCCGCCAACCCGCGCCCAAAGCTGGTCGCGCTCCGCTGATAGCGCAGGGATCTGATCGACATCGGGCCGGATCTCGATGACCGCGCCCAGATGGGTCGAGAGCCACCACGCCACCGCCGCGCAGACCCGTGTCGCCAGTGGCAAAACCGTCAAACGGTAGAAGGCGCGGTTCGCCTCCTGATAATTCGCATAGGTCGCATCGCCCGGAATCCCCAGCAGCATCGGCGGCACGCCAAAGGCCACCGCAATCTCCCGCGCCGCCGCGATCTTGGTCTCATGGAACTCCATATCCGAGGGCGAGAACCCCATCGGCTTCCAATCCAAGCCCCCCTCCAACAGCATCGGCCGCCCCGCATTGCGCGCGCCCTGATGATGCATCTCCATCTCGAAGGTCAGACGGTCATATTGCTCTGCGCTCAGCGTCCCCGCCCCATCCGCGCCTTTGTAGATGATCGCGCCGGAGGGCCGTGCTGCATTGTCCAACAGCGCCTTTGACCACGCCGAGGCCGAATTATGCACATCCACCGCCACCGCCGCCGCCTGCATCGGCGAGAGCCCATAATGGTCATCCTGCGGATGGAAGCTCTTGATATGGCAAATCGGATCAGGATGGCCCGTCATATCGAACCGATGCTGCCGCCCGCCCACCGCATAGTCATAAGCCACGGGCCAGCCATCCGACCCCGGCACAATGCTCATCCGGTCGGATCGCAACACATGCAGCTCCGCCGGCAGGCCCGCCTCGGAGGAGACCGCCTCCAGATAGCCATTCCCCGAAAGCAACATCTGCCCGTAAAGCGCCTCGAACAGCTCCGCGCGCCCCTGCGCCCCGTTGGGCCGCCGCATCAACTCCAGCACCGGATGCGCCTCATAGCGCCGCTCCGCATCCTGACAGATCAGCGGCAAAGCCGCCGCCGCCTCCGCAATCAGTTTCACAGACCGGAACCCGATCGGGTTGCTCGTAAACCCCGTGCGCGTCATCGAGCCCAGATCCCGAGGGCTCCACACCACCCGCCCCGAGCCCGCCGCCATCGCCACAACGCGCCCCGTTGCCGAGGCCTTCGCCTCAGGGGCGGCCCCCGCATGCCCCGTCTCCCCACGCCGGAAAAACTTCATCACCATCCCGATCTCCTCATGGCCGATCTCCTCATGGCTCCTCGCCCCGCCGCGAACGGCATCAGCAAAGAAAAAGGGCCGGAGACACCTCCGACCCTCGCATTCACTCTTTGTTGGTCGCCCTTGCTCTTAGGCCCGCGTCAAAGCTGGGGGTTTCACACCCCCAGACCCGCGCCGAAAACCTGGGGGTTTCACACCCCCAGACCCACGCCAATGCTGGGGGTTTCACACCCCCAGACCCACGCCAATGCTGGGGGTTTCACACCCCCAGACCCCCGTGGGATATTTCCGCTCTCTGGAAGGGCAATCCGTTTACAGGCTTCGCATCTGCGGGCGGCGATAGCTGCTCGCAGGCTCGATCAACAACTCATGCACCGCCCAGACCAACGCATCCACCCGGTCGGGCGAGCCGCGCCCCTCAAAGCCGCGCACCGTCATCTGCACCATCTGATCCTCCAGCGCGCCCAGCTCCGCCTTCAGATGCTTGACCCGCCCCTGCTCGTAGAGCGCCGCCACAGGCTCCGCCCGCAGCGATTTCCCGCGCGAGGCCCGCAGCGCCTTATAGGGCACCAAAGGATCAATCTGCCGGATCACACTCTCGACCAGATCGCCCCCCTGATTGACCTCCGCCACCAGCCGCTCGGCCCCATGTCGCGCCATCGCCGCCAGCGCTGCGCGCGCCCAATCACTCGGAGAGCTCGCCCGCACGGTTGCATCTTCCAAAACATACGCCCGCCAGTCGCTCGGCGGCCCCTGCGTCACCGCGCCCACAACGACAATCCCGCACTCATCCGAGCCGGAACTCCCTGTCACCGCCGGATCCACCGCGACCACGATCCGGTCCAACTCCGGGGCCTTCGCGACCCGCGCGCCCTCAATCAATCCGGTGGTCCACAGCGCGCCCTCGGCATCCTCCAACAGCACCCCGTCCAGCTCCTGCCGCCCAAGTCGCGTCCCCGCATAGCGGCTGCGCACCTCCTCCAAGAAGGAGGCGGCCAGATAGGCCTTATTCGCCTCGGTCGGCGCATGGGTCATCACCGTGGAAGGGTTCTTCAGGATCGCCTTGAGCACCCCCACATTGCGCGGCGTGGTGGTGATCACCTGCTGCGGATGCACCCCCAGCCGCAGCGCGAATTGCAGCATATCCCAGGTCTCCGCCGCCTTCTTCCACTTCGCCAGCTCATCCACCCAAGCGGCATCGAATTGCGGCCCGCGCAGGGCTTCAGGCTCATGCGCCGAAAACGCCATCGCCGTCGCGCCATTGGGCCAAACCAGCCGCCGCCGACCAGCCTTCCAAACCGGCCTGCGATCGGGCGGCGAGCATGCCAGAATCCCGCTCTCGCCGAACACCATCACCTCGCGCACCTGATCCAGCGTCTCGCCCACCAGCGCCACGCGGTTGGCACGCCCCGCATCCAGCGGGCGCGGCCCCTCAACCTGCGCCCGCACCCATTCTGCACCGGCGCGGGTTTTCCCCGCGCCGCGCCCCCCCATAATCACCCAAGATTTCCACCCTCCCTCAGGTGGCAGTTGATGCGGCAAAGCCCAGAACTCGAACATCCAAGGCAGGGCCAAAAGCGCATTCTCGCTCAGCCCTTCGAGGAAGCTGTCAACCTCCTCCTGCTTCGCGCAAGCGAGCCAGGCGGCGCCCGATCTCATCTCGTGCGGCATCGAAGTCGAGCGCATAATCGTGCACGACCCCTGCAACTTGTTTGCGGAGTTTTTCAACTCTGGTCCTCTCATCCATTACCAGGTGATAGGCCGCCCGAAGATCCTTGAGCGCCGCGCTGGCCCCCTTTGCCTCCGAGAAATCACCCTCGCGAAACCTGCGTAACGCCAGCGCCATTTCCTCGGCCATGTCACGAAACAACATTTCAGACTCCGCTAGAAGATCTACAGGAGCCCCTTCCCGATCCGAGAAAGCTTGTGTCATGTGTAGTGTGCCCGCCTCTCATGCTTACTCCGCACGAGCGAAATAGAAAAAGCGACGCCCGATTTCTCGGTGTCGCTTACCCACTTCTCCTAGCATGCCATATCTCTACCTTAGAGCGTTCGCAAAGTCAAGTTTTAAATCCAAGGTTGTGAACACTGATGAACGTAGCGCAGAACGTATCCACAACCACTTGAAATAAAACAAACTTCAGAATTCACGCAGAACAAGATCTGCGCCCGCTACCCCAGCGTGCGCAGCCCTTTGAGCCCGAATCATCCTCCGACACCTCAGCCCTTCGCCCCCTTATTCAAGGTGATCCTCAGGATGCGCTGGAACTTCGGGCAGTCCAGATGCCGCTCCGCCGAACACTGCTGGATATGGCGCAGGCCGTCGCGCAGATCGGTGAGATGCCGGATCTGCCGATCGATCTCCTCGGCTTTTTGCGCCAACATCCCACGGTCCAGATCCGGCTGCCCCTCCGCGCCGATCACCGCACGGATCTCCGCCAATGAAAATCCGGCGACCTGCCCCAGTTTGATAATCGCGAGGCGAGTCTTCACCTCCTCCGCGTAAAGCCGCTTCAACCCCTTGCGGCCTGCGGATCGGATCAGACCGACCTCCTCATAATATCGCAGCTTCGAGGCCGCGAACCCGCTCTGGCGGGACAGTTCGGAAATATCCAGCATGGGCTTGACCTCAAGTTGACTTAAAGATGTATACCTCACCCCTTCTTGAAATTTCAACGGTTTCCACCGCTCTTTCCCTCACCACACAGGAGCTCACATGGCATCCCCCCTTCTCGACACGGCCCTGATCGGCATCGGCGCAACTGTGACAATGGATCTCTTCACGCTTGGCCAGAAACACCTCCTGCGCCAACCTTCCCTTGATTACGCGATGGTGGGGCGCTGGCTCGGCCATCTCCCAAACCTCCACCTTATCCACCGCCCGATCACCGCCAGCCCGAACATCCCGCATGAGCGCGCCTTGGGCTGGGCTGCGCATTACCTCATCGGCCTCCTCTTCGCCTTCGCGCTCGCGCTCCTCACCTCTTCCGCGCCAGATCTCGCCACAGCGCTGCGCACCCCGCTTCAGCCCACGCTGGGCCAAGCGCTCGCTTTCGGGGCGATCACCACCCTCTTCCCCTTCCTGATCTTGCAACCCTGCCTCGGCGCTGGCCTTGCCGCACGGCGCACCCCCCGCCCAAATCTCGCACGGCTCAAAAGCCTCGCAACCCATCTCAGCTTCGGCTTCGGCCTTTGGCTTACCGCAACGCTTCTCACCGCCCTCGGATAACCTCGGCTCCGACCAGAGAGCCGCTTCAAACCAAGAAAAAGCCCCTGCGGATCTCTCCGCAGGGGCTTTTCTTTTCAAACGCGTAGCAGCGATCTCATTCCGCTGCCTTTTTCTCCGCCTCGATCTTACGCCATTTCGCGACATTGGCGTTATGCTCGGCCAAGGTGGTGGCGAAAGCATGCCCGCCCGAGCCATCCGCCACGAAGAACAGATACTCGGTCTCATCGGGATGCAGCGCCGCTTCGATCGCCGCCTCGCCCGGATTGGCAATCGGTGTCGGCGGCAGGCCAGCGATGACATAGGTGTTGTACGGGGTCGAGCGCTTCAACTCCGACGCGCGCAGCCCGCGATCCAAAATCCCCTCGCCCTTGGTTACCCCATAAATCACCGCCGGATCGGTTTGCAGCTTCATGCCCTTCTCAAGGCGGTTCACAAACACCCCCGCAACCTGATGACGCTCCTCCGCGATCCCCGTCTCTTTCTCGACGATCGAGGCCATCACCAGCGCCTCTTCCTTGGTCTTATAGGGCAGGCCCTCGGCGCGGCCTTCCCAAAGACGGTCCAAGGTCTCGGTCTGCACAGCCTCCATCCGCGCGATCAGCCCCGCGCGCGAAAGATCCTTGCCGATCTCGTAGCTGCCCGGTGCCAGTGTGCCCTCGGCAGGGCGATCCCCCGCCTCACCGGTCAGCTTGTCGAACCGGTTCAACCCGTCGACCACCTGCCAGCTCGTCACGCCCTCGGCCACAGTCACCCGCATCCGCGTGTCTTGGCCCTCCAGCGCTTTCGTCAGCTCCTCAGGAAAGGCTTCCTCACCCACCTTCACCTTGGCGATCTCAGCCATTTCCTTGGTCGCCGGATCCAACTCACGCAGCACAACATCCGTTGCGCGCACGCCAATCCGGTAGATCACCTCCGCCCCGCAGCTCGATGCGCCGCTGGTTGTGAGCTGGTCGATCACCTTCTCCATCGGCGTCGCAGGCTCGATCAGATAGGAACCATGCTTGAGCTGTGGCGCTTTGCCCGAATAATCCAACCCCGCGCGGAAGATGTATTCCGACGAAATCACCCCCTGCTCCGAGAGCCGCGGCGTCAGGCCGGAGAAGCTCGCGCCCTGCGGCACAACGAAACACACCGCCTCAGCCAGCGGCCCCGGTCCGGTGAATTGCTTCTGCCCCCAAGCAACCGCCGCCCCAAGCGCCAGCAGAATGACGATCAGGATCGACAGGAAGTTCGACACGATGTGACGCCACATCAGCCCGTCACCTTGCCCATAACGAGGCTCGCATTGGTGCCGCCAAACCCGAAGGAGTTGGAAAGCGCGACATTGATCTCGCGTTTCACCGCCACTTTCGGTGCCAGATCTAGCTTCGTCTCCACCGCCGGATTGTCGAGGTTCAGCGTCGGCGGCGCGATCTGGTCACGGATCGCCAATACGCAGAAGATCGCCTCGATCGCGCCCGCAGCGCCCAACAAATGCCCCGTGGCGGATTTGGTCGAGGACATCGTCGCCTTGCCCGCGTAGTCGCCCATCAACCGCTCCACGGCGGCCAACTCGATGGTATCGGCCATCGTCGAGGTGCCATGCGCGTTGATGTAATCAATCGTCTCCGGCGGCATATCGGCCCGCTTCAACGCCATCTCCATCGAGCGATAGGCCCCCGATCCATCCTCGGCAGGTGCGGTGATGTGATAGGCATCGCCCGACATCCCATAGCCCAGAATCTCGGCGTAAATCTTCGCGCCGCGCGCTTTCGCGTGCTCGTATTCTTCCAGAACGACAACGCCCGCGCCCTCGCCCATCACGAACCCGTCGCGATCCGCATCATAAGGGCGGCTCGCCGCTTTCGGATCATCGGCCCGCTTGGTGGACAAAGCCTTGCACGCGTTAAAGCCCGCGATCCCGATCTCCGAGATCGGGCTCTCCGCGCCGCCCGCCAGCATCACATCCGCATCGCCCCATTGAATGAGCCGCGCCGCATCGCCAATCGCATGCGCGCCCGTCGAGCACGCCGTCACAACCGCATGGTTCGGGCCTTTGAAGCCAAACCGGATCGACACCTGACCGGAAATCAAATTGATCAGAGCCGAGGGGATGAAGAACGGCGAAACCCGCTTCGCGCCCTTTTCCTTGATCAGCACAGCCGTATCCGCAATCGCCGACAGGCCACCGATACCGGAACCGATCATCACGCCGGTGCGGTAACGATCCTCTTCCGTCTGCGGCTCCCAGCCCGAATCCCGCACCGCTTGCACTGCGGCGGCCATCCCGTAGAGGATGAAATCATCGACTTTGCGCCGCTCTTTCGGCTCCATCCAGTCATCTGGATTGAACGTGCCATCCGTGCCATCCCCGAGTGGAATCTCACAGGCGTATTTGGTCACCACATTCGATGTGTCGAACCGCTTGATATCGCCCGCGCCCGATTGCCCCGCAATCAAACGCGACCAAGTTTCCTCGACCCCGCACGCCAAAGGCGTAACCATTCCCAGTCCCGTGACTACGACGCGCCGCATCGGACACCTCTTCTTTAATTTGCTCGACCATCTAGATACACGCGCAAGCCGAAACCTGCAACGCTGCGTAAGGTCTCAATCTTTGCGCCCCGCGAAGGGCGCAACGCTGCGGAATTCTCCTCCTCATCCCGCCTGCCGAACGCCGAGCCCTCCCTCAGCCTCCGACAGTTTTCGCGGGCAATCGAAAGATAGGCGCGCCATCGCGCGCGGCAAGCCCAAAACGCAAACGGCGCCCCAATGGGGCGCCGTTTGGTTCCTCGAAAGGAAAAAGCTCTTAGGCAGCTTCGGTGATGAACTTCACCGCGTCGCCGAACGTTTGGATCGTTTCAGCAGCGTCATCCGGAATCTCGATGCCGAACTCTTCTTCAAAAGCCATCACCAGTTCCACAGTGTCCAGGCTGTCTGCCCCGAGGTCGTCGATGAAGGACGCGGTCTCGGTGACCTTGTCTTCTTCCACGCCCAGATGCTCGACGACGATCTTCTTCACGCGATCTGCGATGTCGCTCATGGTCATTCCTCAATCTCGTGGGCAATTGCCCCATAAAACCCTGCCCCGAAAGGCGGCTCTTGAGCGCCTCACCCGAAAGCAAAGCACGCGGCCAAGCGGGTCGCCCCCCCCAGCCGTCACGCCGCTAATAGCATAGTCCAGCCTCAAGACAAGCCGTTTTCCGCACTGCGCGCGCTCAGGGATCTAACCACGCCATAATGCGCTCGGGTAGCCCATATCGCAGCCTTTCGGGCCAGAAACCCTCGATTTCGACCGCGATCTGGGGTTTCTCGCCTCTCTCGCAGCCCAAAGCCCCCAAAGAAAAAGCCGCCGCCCTTCGCAGGACAGCGGCTGTGTTCTTGCGTCGGGCAGGTTTACACCATCGCCATCCCGCCATTCACATGCAGCGTGGCCCCCGTCACATAGCCTGCCTCTTGCGAGGCGAGATAGAGCACCGCCGCCGCGATCTCCTCCGGCGCGCCCATCCGGCCCGCCGGAATTTGCGTCAGGATCTTGCCCTTTTGCTCGTCATTCAGCTTGTCGGTCATCGCCGTCGCGATAAAGCCCGGCGCCACGCAGTTCACCGTGATTCCGCGCGAGGCGACCTCATAGGCCAGCGATTTCGACATGCCCACGAGCCCTGCCTTCGCCGCCGCGTAATTGCCCTGCCCCGGATTGCCCGTGGTGCCGACGATCGAGGTGATGTTGATAATCCGCCCCCAACGCGCCTTCATCATGCCGCGCAAAACGCCGCGCATCAGCCGCATCGACGAGGTCAGATTGACGTCGATCACCGAAGCCCATTCCTCATCCGACATCCGCATGAACAGATTGTCACGGGTGATGCCTGCGTTGTTCACAAGGATATCGAGCGAGCCCATCGCTGCAATCGCTGCCTTCGGCAAGGCCTCGACCGACTCCGCATCCGACAGGTTCGCGGTGACGACATGCGCCCGCTCGCCCAGCTCTGCCGCCAGCGCCTGCAACGGTGCCTCGCGCGTGCCAGACAACACAACCGTCGCCCCCGCCGCGTGCAGCGCCTTCGCGATCTCGCCGCCAATGCCCCCCGAAGCGCCCGTCACAAGCGCATTTTTGCCGGTCAAATCAAACATAATGTCCCCCAATAGGCCCAATGGTCAGCTTTTCCCCTCTTTACCAACGCCGCCCCAGATGCGCCAGCCCAAGCGAGATCGGCACAGCGCACCAACTGTGACACAGTAAGATGCCTCCGGCGGGGATATTTATACTCTTTGGAAACGCACCTGAGTCCCCGAGACGATCACCAAGCTATTCTCCTCAGAATGACGCAGGAGACGACGGTGCAGCCGACGGCGGCGGGCCACACGCAACGGGCTTTCGCCACGATAGACGAGACGCGCTCAGTGATGGCGGCCCGACTGCGAAGACGTCTTGGCCGTCCTTATATAGACTCAGCTCCCAACCTCCGATCGGCAAGATAGCTAATCCCGCACCCGCACAAGAACCCAAAATAAAAAGGGCGGGCCGAAGCCCGCCTCCCCATCTCACAATCGCCTTTGCTTAGCCCTTGAGCTTCGCAATATCCTCGGGCGATCCCACATTTACCTGCGCCGTGTCCTTGGCGATCCGCTTGATCATGCCCGACAGCGCCTTGCCTGCGCCGATCTCCCAGAACTCGGTCGCGCCTTGCGCCACCATCCATTCCACAGATTCGCGCCAGCGCACCGATCCCGTCACCTGCTCAACGAGCAACTGCCGGATCACTTCGGGATCCGTCACCGCCTCTGCGCGCACATTAGCCACCACCGGAACTTTCGGCGCGGAGATCGTCGTGCCAGCCAGCGCTTGCGCCATCGCATCCGCCGCAGGCTGCATCAATGCGCAGTGGAACGGAGCGGAGACGGGCAGCAACAGCGCCCGTTTCGCGCCGCGCGCCTTGGCGATCTCCGCCGCGCGCTCGACTGCCGCCTTATGGCCCGAAATCACCACCTGCGCGGGGTCATTGTCATTCGCCGCCTGACAAACCTCGCCCCCCGAGTCCCGAGCGGCCTCCTCGGCCACTTCGCGCACCGTTGCCAGATCCAAGCCCAGCACCGCCGCCATTGCGCCCACCCCGACCGGTACCGCTGATTGCATTGCCTCGCCGCGCAAACGCAACAGCTTGGCGGTATCCGCCACCGTCAGCGCGCCCGCCGCGCACAGCGCGGAATATTCGCCCAAGGAATGCCCCGCCACATAGGCAGCATCGGTGATCGCGAAGCCTTCGGCCTCCAGCGCGCGCATCGCGGCCAGAGAGGTCGCCATCAGGGCGGGCTGCGCATTTGCGGTCAGGGTCAGCGCTTCAATCTCGCCCTCCCAGATCAGCGAGGACAGGCTCTCGCCCAAGGCCGCATCGACCTCCTCGAACACGGCCCGCGCCGCCGGATAGGCCTCCGCCAAGGCCTTGCCCATCCCGATTGCCTGCGCGCCCTGCCCGGGGAATACGAATACTCGCGTCATCTGGCCCTTAACTCCCTCATATATGTGTCACCCGATCTTTACCGCCCTCGGTCTGGCTCGGCAAGGCACCGAGCAGGCGCGGCGGCTTACGTAGCGGTTGCCCCCATGAACCGCGGCGCGCGCTCCGCGCCTCGCGGATTAACGCGGTTGTGCACATACGCACGCAATATTCGCCTAGCTGATCTGTAGCAATCAGGACTAAATGACGTAAACTATATGCAAAGCTCACGAATTCCCGTTTCCCAGATCAAAGGTTCCCCATGATCACCGCCCCGCAACCCACGTTTTCCAATACGCGCACGCGCTACGGCCTTGTCGCCCGCGTGCTGCATTGGCTTCTGGCCCTGCTGATTTTCACCGCCATCGGCCTCGCGCTTTACACCGAAACCCTCTCACAACAGACCGAAGAGGGCCGCGCCGCCCTGATGCAGATCTTCTCGCTGCATAAAACCATCGGTGTTGCCGCCTTCTTCACCGCGCTTATCCGCATCCTTTGGGCCTTGACCCAGACCCACCCTGTCGAGATCCACCCCGAGCGGCATTTGGAAAACTTTGCCGCCAAGCTGACTCATTGGATGCTCTACGGCGCGATGGTGATCATGCCGCTCTCAGGCTGGATCTACCATTCCGCCACGCTCGGCTTCGCGCCGATCCTATGGCCGCTGCCCCAAGCGCTGCCCTTCATCCCGCAAACCGAGATGGTCGCCCATGCGGCGGAAGCAGTGCATAAGCTCTCCGCTGTCGTGCTTTATATCGCGATCGGCCTGCATGTGCTGGGCGCGCTGAAACATGTGTTCATTGATAAGGATGGCACGATTGGCCGGATGACCTCGGGCCGCCCCGCTGGCCCCGCGATCACCCCTCCGTCAAACGACGAGCGCGCGTATAAAGCGCCGCTGTTGGCGCTGCTGATCTGGATCGGCATCATCGGCTTCGCAGCCTTTGGTCCTGATCTGGAAGAAGAAGGCCGCCCTGCGCCGCAGCAGGCAACGGAGCAAGCTGCCCCGGAAGCCGCTGCTGCTGCCGCTGACGCAGAGCAACCAGTGACCGAACAAGCTGAAGCCCCCGCGCCGGAGCCGACGCCGGAGATCATGGATAAGTCCAACTCCGTCGCCACCGAAGGCCCCGCAGCAGGGACAGCGACACAACCCGAAGCTGCTCCCGCCGCGACAACGAATGCCGCGACAGCAGACACCAGCACCGAGGCTGCCCCCGCCGCACAAGAGGGCAACTGGGCAATGTCGGAGGGCACGCTCGGCCTCACGATGACCCAAATGGGCTCCGCCGTCTCGGGCAGCTTCACCACCTTCACCCCCGTCATCACCTATGACGAGGCCACCCGCACGGGCGATGTCACTGTCACGATCCCGATTGCCTCGCTGCAACTCGGATCGGTCACCGATCAGGCGATGAGCGCTGATTTCTTCAACGAGAGCGCCTTCCCCGAGGCCGTGTTCGAAGCCGCCATCACCCCCGCCGAAGGCGAGGACACCACCCAACATATCGCGGAGGGCACGCTAACCCTCAAAGGGATGGAATTGCCCCTCACCCTGCCCTTTACCCTCACGATTGAGGGCGACGAGGCCAAGATGAGTGGCACCACCACCCTCAACCGCCGCGATTACAACATCGGTGAGAGCTATCAGGACGAAGCAACGGTGGCCTATGCGGTCGACGTGGCAATCGAGCTGACCGCTAAGCGCAAATAAACCGCTTGCGCCCTCCTTGGACGGTGGTGGCCTCTGGTCGCCGTCGCGCATCTCAACGGGCCTTGCGCCCCCGATCCCCGTCGGAGCCTCCGGCGGGGATATTTTTTGCTCTCTGGAAGTGGCATCGGGCAAACAGGTGGCCTGCGCGCGCAGAGCTTGCCCGATCGGGCCAGCTTGTGCTTGCATCTCGTGGCGGATCCCCTATAAGGCCCCATCTTTCCGCATTCACGTAACCGGCGAAGCCTCTCGTGGTGGGCCGCGGAAAGACTGGCCCCACCTATGAAGCCGCCCGAGACAGTACAGGAGCCTACATGCCCCTCTATGAGCATGTCCTTATTGCGCGTCAGGATCTTTCCAACGCTCAAGCCGAAGGCCTTATCGAACATTTCTCCACAGTTCTCGCAGACAACGGCGGCAAAGTCGTTGAGCACGAGTATTGGGGCGTGAAAACCATGGCCTATAAGATCAACAAAAACCGTAAAGGCCACTACGCCTTCCTCAAAACGGACGCCCCTTCGGCAGCCGTTTTGGAAATGGAACGCCTGTGCCGCCTGCATGACGACGTGATGCGCGTCCTGACCATCAAGGTCGATGCTCACGAAGAGGGCCCGTCGGTCCAAATGCAGAAACGCGATGAGCGCTCCGAGCGCTCCGATCGTGGTGGTGACCGTGGCGAACGCCGCGAGCGCCGTTGATCTTCGAGAGGAATTAAACCATGGCGAACAAACCGTTTTTCCGTCGTCGTAAGGTCTGCCCGTTCTCCGGTGAGAATGCGCCTGCCATCGACTACAAAGACACACGTCTTCTGCAGCGCTACGTTTCCGAGCGCGGCAAAATCGTTCCGGCCCGCATCACTGCGGTCTCGGCCAAGAAACAGCGTGAGCTGGCCCGTGCAATCAAGCGCGCCCGCTTCCTCGCCCTGCTGCCCTACGCAGTGAAGTAAGGAGCTAAGCACATGCAAGTTATCCTTCTGGAACGTGTGGCCAAGCTCGGCCAAATGGGTGATGTCGTTTCCGTCAAAGACGGGTACGGCCGTAACTTCCTGCTGCCGCAAGGCAAAGCACTCCGCGCATCGCAAGCCAACATCAAGGCTTTCGAAGAGCGTAAAGTGCAGCTCGAAGCACGTAACCTCGAAACCAAAAAAGAAGCCGAAGATTTCGCAGCAAAACTCGACGGACAGCAGTTCGTCGTGATTCGCTCGGCATCGGATGCTGGCGCCCTCTACGGCTCCGTCACCCCGCGTGACGCGGCTGAGGCTGCTGAAGCGGCTGGCTTCACCGTGGACCGCAAGCAAGTCGTGATCCTCAAGCCGATCAAAGATCTCGGCCTGCACGACCTGACCGTGGTTCTCCACCCCGAGGTCTCCGCGACGATCACTATGAACGTCGCACGCTCGGCCGAGGAAGCTGAACTTCAAGCTTCCGGCAAGTCGATCAAAGAACTCGCTGCGGAAGCGGAAGCAGAAGCAGAATTCGAAATCGCAGAACTCTTCGACGAGATGGGCGCTGCGAACGAAGACGGCGAAGATATGTAATCCTTTCAGGATTGCGAAATAGGAAACCGCGCCCCTCAAGGCGCGGTTTTTTTATGGGCGGATTTTGCACGTCTGCGCACAGTCTCCCGCCAGTAACGCGCATCACACGCGGACGTGAGGCCCGGCATCCTAGACCGCGCGCCCTGCCCCGGGTAGCCTCCCCCAAGACCTTTCAAGGAGGCCTCAACACAATGGCACGCAATGCTTCTTTCACACGGCCCTTTTCCGCTGCCCTCCTCGCGGCAGGATTGACCAGCGCCGTGACCCTCCCTGCGCTGGCGCAGACGGCAGAGCTCCAGGCAGATATCCAGCAGATCAGCTATCTGTGCGAGCGTGGCGTGATCCTGCACGCGACCTATATCAACAGCGCCTCTGGCGAGAGCTTCGCGGTGCTACAAGCCGAGGGCCGTCAGCTTGCGCTGAAAAGCGCGGTATCAGCCTCCGGTGCGCGCTACATCGGCGCGGATATGTCGCTGGAAAAGCCTGCGGAGGGCACCAAAGCGGTTTCCGGTCCCGATTGGTGGACCAAGGGCGATACTGGCACGTTGAGCTGGTTTGATGCCGATTATGGTGAGCAGGTCACCCTCTACCACGACTGCGCGGCGCAGACAGAGTGAGGAGGGGCGGCACATCTTCCCCCTCACGATCAAGTCACGATTGCGCCATCACGCACCATTCACTGTTCATAGATACACAGAGCCTGTGGACTCCCAGTGAATTGTGCAAAACAACTAAGCAAGGCACATTGTGTCATACCCTAATCCAACGGAGCTATCCCCGTCATGAAATCGACCCTCCTCGCCGCTGGCCTCGCCGCTTCTGCACTCTTCGGCACCGCCGCTCTCGCAGCGCCGGAAGCCTATGTGCTGGATCCGAGCCACAGCCAGATCGTCTTCTCCTATGACCACCTCGGTTATTCGACCACGACTGGCATGTTCTCGGGCTTTGAAGGCAATATCTCCTTCGACCAAGAAGACCCTGCCGCCTCCTCGGTGGAAGTTTCCTTCCCCGTCACCTCGATCCTGACCGGCTGGGCAGATCGTGACACCCATTTCCAATCGCCCGATTTCTTCAACGCGGCGGAACATGCTGAGGTGACCTTCAAATCCACCGGCATCGAAGTCACTGGTGAGAAAACCGCAAAAATCACCGGCGATCTGACGATGAACGGCGTGACGAAGCCCGTCGTGCTCGACGCTGAGATGACCCAAATCGGCGAGCATCCGATGGCGAAAAAACCGTGGGTTGGCTTCAAGGCGACCACCTCGGTGATCCGCTCGGAATATAACCTCGGCATGTTCGCACCCTACGTTGGCGACGAGGTCAATATCGCGATCTCGATCGAAGCAACCAAAGCCGAATAAGGTCTATCAACCCGTCACGAGTTTGGCGCGCCGCAGGTTTCTGCGGCGCGTTTTGCGTTGCATGGCCACCCGCCGATCCCCCATAGCAGCCAATCCGAGACGCAAAAGGCCGCCCCGAAGGGCGGCCTTTCAATCTGGCAGATGCCGAGAAGCTTACGCTTCGTCGAGCGCCTCAACGGCTTTTTGCAGATCTTCTTTCGAGACTTCTTTATCGGTGACTTTTGCGCCTTCAGCGATGAAGTCGATCACCTTGTCCTCGAAGATCGGCGCGCGCAGCTGTTGCTGCATTTGCGCGTTCTTCTGCACGAACTCGAAGAAGGCCCGCTCTTGGCCCGGGTATTGACGCGCTTGCATCATCACCGCTTGGGTCATCTCTTGGTCGGTCACTTCGATCGCTTGCTTGCGGCCGATTTCAGCCAGCAACAGGCCCAGACGCACGCGGCGCTCTGCGAGCTTCTTATGCTCGTCAGTTGCCTCGACCGCACCGTGGTTATGGTCGTGCACTTCCGGGTTTTCTTCATGCCAGAGCTGATGCGCGATTTGCGATGCTTCCGCTTCCACCAGCGACGGCGGCAGATCGAAGGACACCAGACCGTCCAGCGCGTCCAACAGGCCACGCTTCATGACAGCGCGCGATGCGCCTTTGTATTCTGCTTCCAGACGATCAGCGATCTGGGTTTTCAGAGCCGCCAGATCATCCGAGCCGAATTTCTTCGCCAGCTCGTCGTTCAGCTCAGCCGCTTTCGGGGCTTTCACTGCTTTCACGGTGCATTTGAACAGGGCTTCTTTGCCTGCCAGATGCGCAGCGCCGTATTCGGTCGGGAAGGAAACGTTCACATCGACCGATTCATCCGCTTTCTTGCCGATCAGTTGATCTTCAAAGCCCGGGATGAACGAGTTCGAGCCGAGCACGAGCGGGTAGTCTTCGCCCTTGCCGCCTTCAAATGCTTCGCCGTCGACGAAGCCTTCAAAGTCGATGATCACTTGGTCGCCGGATTCCGACACGCCGTCCTTATCGCCGAAATCTTGCGCGTTTTTCGCAAGGTTTTCGAGCGCTTCGGTCACCGCAGCGTCTTCTGCTTTCACGACCAGACGCTCCAGCGTCACGCCCGAGAAATCAACTTCCGGAATTTCCGGCAGCGCTTCGTACTCAACGGTCACGATAACGTCGTCACCCTCTTTCCAAGTTTCGCCGTCTTTCATCTCGATTTTCGGCTGCATCGCAGGGCGATCACCGGTTTTCTCGAAATGCTCTGCCATAGCGCCGTCGATGGCTTCTTGCATCGCATCGCCCATCACGCGCTGGCCGAATTGCTTGCGCAGCATCGGCAGCGGAACCTTGCCCTTGCGGAAGCCCTTAACTTCGATCTCCGGCTGGGCTTCGAGAAGCTTCGCGACGACTTTCTCGTCAAGCTGGGCGGCGGTAAGCGTGACCGTGTAGCCGCGCTTGAGGCCTTCGTTGAGGGTCTCGGTGACCTGCATGGGGGTTCCTCTATGCTATTGGGGCCGCAAAAGCGGCGCGTCCTAAATCAGCCGCCCTTCTAGTGATCACAGCACTTGCTGGCAAGGCGAAAACAGGCAATCGACCCGCCATTTCGCGCCCATTCGCCCGCCGCGCGCGCAATCTGGCACATTCGCGCCCAATACGCCCTTGCCTCACCCTCGCGCCCCTGCTTTGCTCCGCCCCAGCCGCCAAACGAAAGGGCTTGCGAGATGACAGACACCCCCGCCCCCCAGCCCTATCTGCTGCGTAAATCCGACATTGCCGCGATGGCGGGCACCGATAAAACCCATTTCCTGAATCCGAACGCCAAGCGCGTGAACAAATCCTTGGGCGATGCGACGGGGCTCACGGGGCTCGGGATCCATCTGATCGAGGTGCAACCGGGGTTTGAGACGACCGAGCATCACCTGCATCACCATGAGGATGAGGCGCTCTATATTCTGGAGGGCCATGCCACTGCGCGGATCGGTGAGGAGGTCTTCGAGGTGCGTGCCGGCGATTTCATCGGCTACCGCAAAGGCGGGCTGGCGCATTCGCTCAAAAACACTGGCACCACCGCGCTCAAATGTCTCGTGATCGGCGAGCGCCTGCCCCATGACACGGGCGATTATCCCGATCTTGGCAAACGGCTTTATCGCAACGCGGGCCTGCCATGGGCGCTGGTGCCGATGGAGCATATCGAGGAATTGGGCGGGAGCGTGGGCAAAAAGTAACCCGCGTCATCACGGGAGCCCGCCCCATGTTAAGAGAGGCCGCAGGCCGCCTGAGGTTTGATCGCATCTCAGGCCGCCTGCGCCTTTAAATTGGTTATCCGCCGAACACGACCCACAAGCCGCCTGCCGTGGTCGCCCAGCCCAAGCCCTGCAACAGCTTGGATCCAGTGACCACACGGCCCGCCGCCAGTGCAGCCGCCACGCCAAGCCCGTGCAGAACCGCCGTCGAGACGGCAAAGCCCGCGCCAAAGGCCAGTGCCGCCGCCGTACCTAACTCCCCGCCATGCGCATGGCCGTGGAACAGGCCGAACGCGCCCACGAGTCCTGCCGCTGCGGCAACGGGCAGGCGAAGGGTCAAGGCAACGGCGAGGCCAAGGACGAAGACCGAGACGAGGATCATCGGCTCCACAAACGGCAGCGGCATGCCACCGACCGAGGCGATAAAACCAGCCACCATCGCCGCGACAAAGGCGCTCGGCAGCGCCCAAACGGCCCGCCCGCCCAGCACCGCCGCCCAGAGCCCGACCGCCACCATCGCGAGGATATGGTCAGCGCCAAACACCGGATGCGACAGCCCCGCCGCGAAGGAGCCATGCGCCTCGGGGTCAAGATGCGCGAAGGCGGGGGTGGTGACGAGCACGGCCGCGGCGGCCAGAATAAGACGCTTCATAATGGGTCCTTTCAGCTAAAATCCGGAGGGGATCGCCCCCCGTGAAACCTGAAGATTTCATGCGCCCCAAACCGCCCCCCACGCAATGTTGCGGTCGGCCTTAGGCACACGCCCCGCCGCATCCCCGCGCAGGCCCTCGCAAAACAGCTCACAAACGCGGCGCATCGCCTATAATTTAATCAACTCAAAAAAATACGCTGCGCCAAGCCCGAAGCCCAGCTTGGCGCAGCGGAAGAGCCATCTCGCCCCGATCTGGGGCCGCGCCCGTTACGGCAGCGGGATAAACTCGTCGCGGTCATCGGGCGGCAGGTCAAACAGCCCCTCGCCCCATTTCGCGGCGCGCCATTCCTCGCGCGCCTGATCGATCTTCTCCTTCGAGGAGGCGACGAAATTCCACCAGATATAGCGCGGCCCGTTCAGCGTCTCGCCGCCCAGCAGCATCAGCCGTGCGCCCGAGGGGCCTGCCTTCAAGCTCACGCGGTCGCCGGGGCGGAACACCATCATCTGCCCCGAAGCATAGGTGGTGCCCGCGACTTCGATCTCGCCGGAGGTCACATAGGCGCCGCGATCCTCGTGATCATGGGGCAGCGGCACGGAGGCCCCCGCCTCCAACACCACATCGAGATAGAACATATCGCTGAACGTGCTCACGGGCGCTGTCTCGCCGTAGGCCCGCCCCATGATCAGCTTGGCTTTGATCCCCTCGGCCTCCAGCTCGGGCAGGGTGTCTTTTGGATGATGCTCGAAACTCGCGGCGCGGTCCTCGACCCCTTCGGGCAGCGCGACCCATGTCTGGATCCCGAAGAGCGAGCTCGGCCCCGACCGCCCCGCCTCCGAGGTGCGCTCCGAATGGGTCACGGCCTTGCCCGCCACCATCCAATTCACCGCGCCGGGCAAGATCACCTGATCCGTGCCAAGGCTATCGCGGTGGTGGAAATCGCCGCGGTAGAGATAGGTGACAGTGCCCAGCCCAATGTGCGGATGCGGGCGCACATCGATGCCCTGCCCCGTCAAAAATTCCGCAGGCCCCGCCTGATCGAAGAAGATGAACGGCCCGACCATCTGCCGCTGCGGCGAAGGCAGCGCGCGGCGCACTTCAAACCCGCCCAGATCACGGGCGCGGGGAATGATCAGCGTTTCCAATGCATCGGGCGAGGTGTCGTGATCGGCGGCACTTAGGGCGGGATTCCAGCTCATCGTTTGTCCTCCATGGATCGGCGGCGTCGGAAAACGCCTGCAGGTTGCTTGCCTCCAATCTGCCCGCAAAGCGCTGCCCCGCCTAGGGGGCAACGCTCAATCGGTGCGCAGAGCATCTGTGCGCAGCCGCTCAGCGAAGCCTCTGCGCCTCCCTGCACAGAAAACCGCGCGCATCGGCAGGCCCACCCAAAGCGCCGAAAGGGTCCTAAAAATTTTTGCCAAACCGCAGAAAAAATCGCTCCGCCACCGGAACCTTTTTCATACTTAGGTGTTGTCCCTGCGAAACCGCCCGAACGCCACCGCGCAACGCGCGCAGCCACGGGCTCTATCAAAGGACTGAGCGATGAAAAAATTGCTTCTTGTTATCCCCGCCCTCGCCCTGCTCGCAGCTTGTGAAACGCCGACCCAATCCGCCTTCGCAGGCGCAGGGACGGGTGCCGCTGTTGGTGCGCTGGTCTCCAGCAAGGATGACCGCCTCGCAGGCGCAGCCATCGGTTCGACGATTGGTGCGATCGCAGGCGACTACGCTGGCCGTCAAAAGCAAGCCAACACCTGCACCTATCGCAACTCGATGGGCCAAACCTACCAAGCCGCTTGCCCGTAAGCACATAGGTTTGCGAGGGGCCCCTGCAACAGGTGCGGCCCCTCGCACCCCCTCAAGACAAGTCTCTCGGATTGTGAGCTTCCCTCACTCCGCCCGAGGGGCGTAATTGTCTGAAATCGCGCGCCCTCTGCCACACCAGGGCGCGCGATTTTTTATGTGGCAGAGCATTGCGACTAAGCCTCTCGCCCAAAGCCGCTCACACGCCGCGCTTATTCCCCCACAAGAACACATGGAGCTGCGGCAGCACCCGCGGCCGGAACCAGCGATCCTGCGTCACCTTCTCCACCAACCAGAGTAGTCGATCCGAGAGCGCTTGCAGATCGACCGCCACATCGGGATCAACCTGCGCATTGCCCGGTTGGAGGTAGAGCGTCAGATCAGGATAGCGCGCGGCCACGCCCTGCGCCCAAGCATAATCGGTATCATCAAACACCACGATCTTGAGAACAGCGCGCGCATCCCCCGCCGCCGCAAGGCAAGCGTCAAACCCCGCCCAATCGACCCGCTCGCCGCTCGAAGTTGGCTTCGGGCTCAGCACCAAAAGATCCAGCGCCGCGAACCAGCCCTGCGCGATAGAGCCTTGGGTCTCGCAGGCAAAGCGATAGCCCTTCGCCTTGCCCATCGCGATCAACGGCCCGAAATTCTGGATCGCCGGATTGCCGCCTGACAGCGAAACCGTCAGCGGGACGCCACCCGAGAGCCGCTCCACCTCGCCCCAGACCTCTGCCGTTTGCATCGGCACCCAGCTCTCGCGGTAGGCGGACTCCACCGCGTGCAAACTATCGCACCACACGCAGCGGTAATCGCAGCCCCCCGCCCGCACGAAGACTGTCGGCTCGCCAATCAGCGCGCCCTCGCCTTGGATCGTCGGGCCAAAGATCTCCGCGATGCGCAGCCGGCGGGACGTCTCAACAGCCCCCGCGCTCAAGGACGATACTCCGCCCAAGTCTTTGGCGTCTCACTGACTTTTACCGCCACCGTCTCCGGCCAGCGGGCATGGCACCACTCATATAGATGCTTGGCGATTTGCTCCGCCGTCACGCAATCATCGCCCAAGGTCTCGTTGAGGTGGCGGTGATCAAGCTTGTCATCAAGATAGGATTTCAGCGCGCCCAGATCGTGATAATCGCGCACGAACCCGTCGGAATTCAAGGTCGGCGCGGCCAGCTCCACCACCACCACATAGTTATGGCCGTGCATCCGGTGGCATTGGTGATCTGCGGGCAGGTGCAAAAGCTGGTGCGAGGCGGAGAAGTGGAACTCTTTCGAGATGCGGAACATCAGCGCCCCTCCCGATCAGCGGCGGCCCCATCCGCGGCCTTGCGCACAATCGCCTCGCGCCAGAAGCTGTCATCGGCGTAAATGGTCGGGTCTTCGACGCCTGCGATATCGAACGCCTCGCGCCGCTCCACGCAGGTGCCGCAGCGCCCGCAGTGCTGCGCGCCGCCCTTATAGCACGACCATGTTTGCGCAAAGGGCGTGCCGTATTTTGCCCCCGCCACAACGATATCCGCCTTTGAGCGATGCACGAAAGGCACAAAGAGCGAGACATCCGCATAGCCATCAAGTGCCGCGCGCTGCATCGCCTCGAAACTGTCGGTGAAGGCGGGGCGGCAATCGGGGTAGATGAAGTGATCGCCGCCATGCACGGCCGCCGCCACCGCATCATCCCCTGCCGCCGCGGCCACGCCAAAGGCAATCGTCAGCATGATAGCATTGCGGTTGGGCACGACGGTGACGCGCATCGTCTCTTCCTCGTAATGCCCGTCGGGCACGTCGATATCAGAGGTGAGCGCCGATCCTGTCAGCGCCGCGCCAACCCCGCGCATATCGATGATCTGATGCGGCACGTTCAGGCGCGCGGCACAAAGCGCCGCAAAGTCCAGCTCCTTGCGGTGACGCTGGCCGTAGTCGAAGGAGACAAGGCGGGTGAGGGTATGTTCGCGCGCGACCATATGGGCGAGCGAAACGGAATCCAATCCGCCGGAGCAGATAACTGTGGTTTTCATGTTTGGTCCCTTGTTTTGGTAACCGGGTAAGGCTGCGACCGGTGCGCGCGGGGTAGTCGATCCGCGCGCGAATGCCAAGCCCGTAGGCGTTTGGCGAGATGTCAAAGGCGGGAAACGGGCGAAATACGGCCGAAGGGATAGCGGTGCGCTGCGCGCAGAGCGGACATCAAAAATGATGCATTATCATTTAAAGTCAATATATTGCATGAATATCTTCACAGGATCATTCTAATCGCCAGTCTCTACGACATTGGAAGAGATCAATCATTCCAATTCTCAACACAACCACACAAATTACTGATAATAATTGTTTTTTTCATGAATGCAGCTTGGAGATTCCAACAGGCGGCCACTCTCGCGCCATGCGCGCGAACGGGCCAAATCCCGCCGCCTTGCGGCACGCGCCGCCGCTGCCGCGAAGCGGAGGGTTTCTGAGGCCCGATTGATCTGCTAGCTCTTCGTGGAACGCGAGCGCCAGGAGAAAGCACAGTGATGTCCGCCCCAGAAATGGCCCCGTTTGCGCTGCGCCGCCACGCGTCCGCAAGTGGCGCCCCAGCCGCCCTTGCAGGCGCATTCCGTCACGCGGCAAGCGATCCATCTGAGACGCGGCCCGCCCCTTGCAGGACGCAAAACCGATGACCGCGCACCGCCCCCCCTCAGATGTCATCGTGCTCGGCGCGGGGATGGTCGGCATCGGCTCTGCCCTCGCCCTGCAAGCGCGCGGCCATGCGGTGACGGTGGTGGAGCGCCACGCCTTAGCGGGGCGCGAGACCAGCCTTGGGAATGCGGGGGTTCTACAGGGCGAAGCGATGGAGCCCTATGCGATGCCGCGCGATCTCGCCACATTGACGCGCTACGCAATGGGCGCGGGCAATGATCTGCGCTGGCATCTGTGCGATCTGCCTGCGCTCGCCCCTGCGCTTTGGGCGTATTTCAAAGCCTCTGCGCCGCAGAACCATGCGCAGGTCTCCCAGGTTTACGCGCAGATGATCGCCCGCAGCGTGAGTGATCACGCCGCCTATATCGCTGCCGCGAGTTGCGGGGAGCTGGTGCGCAGCACGGGCCTTGGCGAGATCTACCGGACGCCCGAGGCGTTTGAAAAAGCGACGGCAAAAGCCGAGCGTTTGCAGGCGCGCTACGGGTTGGCCCTGCACCTGTTGAACGGCGCTGAGCTCACGCGTGCGGAAACCGCCTTCACCCGCCCGCAGAACATGGCGGGGGCCGTTATCTGGCCCGAGAGCTGGAGCACATCCGATCCCGCAGCCCTCACCGCCGCCTATGCCGATCTGTTCACCGCGCGCGGCGGGTCCCTTGTGAAGGGCGATGCGGCAACGCTGCGGCTGCAGGGCGCGGGCTGGCAGGTGCAGACCGAGATCGGCCCCGTGCACGGATCGGATGCGGTGGTGGCCTTGGGGCCATGGTCGCCCGATCTGCTGCGCCCGATGGGGTATACAATCCCGATGATCTGGAAGCGCGGCTATCATCAGCATTACCGAACGGCGGAGCCGCTCTCGCGCCCCTATCTGGATGCGCAAAACGGGATTGTGCTGTCCTCCATGGCGGCAGGTCTGCGGATCACCACTGGCGCGGAACTGGTGCGGCGCGATGCGCCCGCCGATCTGCATCAACTCCGGAAGGGCCGAAAAGCGGCGGGCGAGTTGATCGATTTTAGCGCCGAGACACCGCAGCAAGACCCCTGGATCGGCCATCGTCCCTGCTTGCCACGGATGCTGCCGATGGTCGGGCGCGCGCCCGCACAACGCGGCGCCCCTGCCCCGAAAGGCCTCTGGTTCAACTTCGGCCACGGCCATCAGGGCCTGACCCTTGGCCCCACAACCGGCCATCTCCTTGCCGATCTATTCGCGGGGGAGACCAGCCCCGTGACGCAGGCCCTCGCCCCCTAGCGCGTCGTCGTAACCTTGATCAACGCCGTGACGGGCTTGCCCTCAATAAGCATGGGTTGGTGGGTATCATCCGCGAGCAAAATACCAATGACATGCTCGCCGGTCGCACTGGGGCAATGGGGCACTGGGGCAATGGCCGAACCGTGCCACGATGAGCGCGCCGCCGGCGCGGAAAACAGGGCAGATGCGGCAAGATCTGGACCCGGCTGCGGTGCTTCTTTCGTGCCGCGCAACCGTTTACGGGCTGGCGCGGGGTATATCGCTGGGTATTTTCCGGAGTGGCAACCCGACGGTGACCCAAGCGATTGGATGACGCGGTCGCTTACGCTCTTCATCCAAACCTTGCGGAGCGATACCACTGCGCACGCAAGGGGGTGAGGCCACGCTGCGCAGCCTGCCGCGGGCCTCGCGCGTTCAATCAAGGCAGTTCGTTTCCACAAGGCAGTCACATGAGCCATCGCAGCAACGTCAGCCTCAGATGCATTTCCCAAAGAAAAACAACGGCCACGCCTTTCGGCGGGCCGTTGCAAGGTGTGGCGATCTTGCAGTCTCGCGGGCCAATGTGGGGTTGGCAAAGGCGAGTATACCGCTGGATCGGCCAGTCAGGGGATCTACCGAGTTCCGCTCGCATGAGGAACGGCGCAGCTCGGGGTAGACAGTCGTGTGAGATTGCTCTCACCTGGGGGACCGATTTGCGTCGGTCAGTCTGCCAATGTGCCGACGCGAACGTCAGCCATAGGGGATACCGAGCGTAATCTGGCGGGAAAGATCTGTGGCAAGTAGTGGTGTGTGGCCCACTCGCCCGGTCATCTCGCGCCGTCTCAGGCCCAGCCTCTTCTTAGTTCTGTAGTATCGACCTGCCCTCCCCTTTGCTCAGGCGCATTGGGCCTTCCCGAATGTCGCGTTGCGCAACATAGGTGCGGGCCTCAATGAGCGGCCTCGTGTTCTTCGCACAACGCGCTGCAATCGCGCGCGCGGCGGTCCCTTTCGCGAGCAACCGCGCGGGCGGCATGACAATATCGACGCTCGCGGTATACATCTCGGGGAAGAGGGTCATGATCTCCATCCGGTCCTCGGACGAAATTCCTTTCATCGCCATCGGCCCAGGGTAGAAGGATTCCGTCAGCGCGCCATTTGACATGATCAACTCATGCGCGCCCAACAGAATATGGTAATAGGTCACGGGCTGATCATCCTCGATCACCTCGATCCCAGCCAGCCCGACAAGCTGTTTCGCAGCCGCCAGAACCTCGCGCTTGCCCGTCACCCGCTCCGCGATGGCGGACCGGATCAGGCACCGATGTTGCGGCGAGATAATCAGATCGCGACACGGCAGCCCATCGCCGAGCGCCCCTTCGCGAATCCGGATCGGACGCAGGTTCGGCGCTGCGGAAAGCTGGCGGGACGACAGATACCGATTGCCGATCCACCGGATCGGGCGGAAGCCGTGATCCAGCGTCAACAGGTGGTCATCGAGTGTCAGATCCTCAACAGCCACTTCGCCGCGCCGTGTCATGATCATCGTTCCAGCCGCAAAACACGGCACGAAGGAGACCGCGCCACCGGCGGTCAGATCCATCGTCAGCAGCGCGTTATTTTCCAAGAAGGTGAGCGGATCGACAAGGATCGCATCCACGAGCGGTTGCAGCAGAGGGCCGAAAGACCCGCCCAGCGCCGTCACGAGATCGGAAGCCAAGCTATCAAGCAGCGCCGCAGGATCTGCCTCGGTGCCATCGCTATTGTAAAACCGCAGGTATTGAACACCGCCGCTGCTCAGCACCGCGACATTCACCGGCGTGCTGAGTTGGATATCCGCAAGTTCAATGCCCAGAAGGGTGACTTTCACCCCTGCATAGGCCTCGCCCGTTCCGAGCAATGTCGCCGATGTTCCATCAATGGTTGCCGCCTCGCCCGCATCCCAATTGCCGTCGTTCGGCGTGGAATCGTCATAGGAAATATCTGTCGAGGTCGCGGTGCCAAAATCCGAAAAAGCCAAGACCTGAGACGGCCCAAGCGCAAGCAAGCTGCCTTGGTTCTCATAGATGTCGATCGGCTTGATGCGTTGAGTCATAATAGGCTCCTTGGACACGACCAAAGTATGCAACCATAAGAACATATAACTCGATACAAACTTCATTAAACAGAATGTGCGACAAGCTGTCTACACTCATAAGTTGCGCCGTCACGAAAACACGAAACTTTGACGCTTTGCACACGCGTACAATTTATTGAGTTAATTCAATGTCATAATTGATACAATTTATATATATCAATAACATAGCTGCGGTAGGAGAGAGCGAAAAACGCCATGAGATAGGCGATCCGCGCCGAAACTCCGGATTTGTAGAAATTCACCGTTTCCATATCGGAAAAAGCGGCATTTTTAGGCAAAACCGGCTGAAATGGGCAGGTTTCCGGCCAAGAGAATCTACATTACATATATTATTCAAATAGATAGAAGACATAGCGGGCAAGACGCATACTTTCGCCAGCCAGACGTCAACGATGAGAAAACATTAACACACGCAAGGGTTGATTCGCGATAAGATACAAACGCCCATAAGGATTAATCAGCCCTTCATCGGAATCAAAATCAGGCCTCACCCCGATCTCAGCACCCATTGCCAAGGCCCCGTTTTCAGGCGCGCGTGGGGGCTTTTTCGCGCCAACGCCCACGCGCTGCCCCCTCTCCGAGCCGCGCCAATTTGACGCCGCAACAAGCTCCCGCCGCCCCCGCTTACCATCGGAGCACAGGCGACACCGGCGAGGCGCATTGCAAGATCGGCCTAGGCGGAGGGGTCCGCGCGCGGGCTCGCCTCCAACCGCGCCAAGATCGGGCAATCGGGGCGATCATCGCCCGCGCAGGTCGCGACGAGATGGGTCAGTGTCTCACGGATCGCTTGCAGATCCGCGATCTTGCGCTCGATCTCCACCAGATGCTCGCGCGCAATCTCCCGCACATCGGCGCTGCTGCGATCCTGATCGCCCCACAGCGCAAGCAGCCTGCGGCATTCCTCGATGGTGAAGCCCAGCGCCCGTGCCCGCCCGATGAAGGCGAGCCGATGGATATCGCTCTCGCGGAAGCTGCGATAGCCATTGGCGTCGCGCAGCGGGGTCACAAGGCCGATCTCCTCATAATAGCGGATCGTCTTGGCGGGCAGATCGGCGCGTTTCGCAACATCTCCGATATTCATCTCACCGCTCCTGTCGCGCTTTGAGGCTTTGTCGTCTCCGCCAATGCGGGCGCAACCCAGCGCAGGCGCAAGGCATTGGACAGCACGAATACGCTGGAGAGCGCCATCGCCCCCGCCGCAATCGCCGGAGAGAGCATCCAGCCAAACAGAGGATAGAACGCCCCTGCCGCGACAGGGATCAGCAAGGCATTATACCCGAAGGCCCAGAACAGGTTCTGCCGGATATTGCGCATCGTCGCGCGCGAAAGGGTCAGCGCATTCACCACCCCTTTGAGATCGCCCGACATCAACACCACATCCGCCGCCTCAATTGCCACATCCGTGCCCGTGCCAATCGCGATACCGACATCGGCCTGCGCGAGCGCAGGCGCATCATTGATCCCGTCCCCCACGAAAGCGACTTTGGTCCCCCCTTGCTGCAATTGCTTGATCGCAGTCACTTTGCCCTCCGGCAGCACCTCTGCGATCACGGTATCGATCTTGAGCGTCGCAGCGATGGCTTTTGCGGTGGCTTTGTTATCCCCCGTGATCATCGCCACCTTCAGGCCCAGATCATGCAGCGCCGCAATCGCCTCGGCAGTGCTGGGTTTGATCGGATCAGAAACCGCGATGACCGCCGCGAGCGTCCCGTCAATAGCGGCATAGAGCGGGGTTTTCCCCTCCTGCCCTAGACGCGCCTCGCGGCCGCGCTGACCCTCCAGCGAGATCCCCTCGCGCTCCATCAACCGCGCCGCGCCGACAAAGACCGTGCGGCCCTCCACCTGTGCGCTTGCGCCATATCCGGTGATCGAGGTGAAGCCCTCGGCCTGCGGCACACTCAAACCGTCAGCCTGCGCGCGGCGCACAATCGCCGCCGCGATGGGGTGCTCCGACATCGCCTCCACGGCGGCAACAAGGCGCAGCACCTCGCTTTGCGCGAACCCCTCCATGACGGCGAGATCCGTCAGCTCGGGGCGGCCCTGCGTCAGCGTGCCGGTCTTATCCAAGGCCACCGTCTGCACATCGCCCAGCCCTTGCAGCGCATCGCCGCGCCGGAACAAAACACCCAGCTCCGCCGCGCGGCCCGTGCCGACCATGATCGAGGTCGGCGTGGCCAGCCCCATCGCACAGGGGCAAGCGATGATCAGCACCGCAACCCCTGCGACCAGTGCGAAGCTGAGTGCGGGTTCGGGGCCGAAGAGGAGCCATGCGGCAAAGCTCACCAGCGCCGCGCCGATCACCGCAGGCACAAACCACAGCGTGATCCGGTTCACCAGATCCTGAATCGGCAGCTTGGTGCCCTGCGCCTCCTCCACCATGCGGATGATCTGCGCCAGCATCGTATCGCCGCCGACCTTGGTGGCACGGAAGGTAATCGCCCCCGCCCCGTTCACGGTGCCGCCCACGACCTCCGCCTCGGCTGTTTTCTCCACCGGAACAGGCTCGCCGGTGATCATGCTCTCATCGACATAGGATTGGCCGCTCACCACCACCCCATCCACGGCGATCTTCTCGCCCGGGCGCACATGGATCAGATCGCCCGCCACAATATCATCGACGGGGATTTCCGCCACCGTGCCGTCGCGCTCGACCTGCGCTGTTTTCGCGCGCAACCCGATCAGTTTGCG
The DNA here is from genome assembly GCA_048262715.1 of Paracoccaceae bacterium. Lineage (GTDB taxonomy): Bacteria > Pseudomonadota > Alphaproteobacteria > Rhodobacterales > Rhodobacteraceae > Albirhodobacter. The sequence continues at coordinate 25,046 of JBLXEV010000002.1, read as the reverse complement.
GATCGCCTGCCCGGTGCGGCCTTTCGCGCGCGCCTCCAAGGTGCGGCCCAAGAGGATCAGTGTCACGATCACTGCCGCCGCCTCGAAATACACCACCCGCGTGCCCTCAGGCAAAAGCGATGGGGCAAACAGGGCCACGGTCGAAAACCCCCATGCCGCCGCCGAGCCCAGCGCGACGAGTGAGTTCATATCCGGCGCGCCCTTCACCAGCGCGGGGAAGCCCTTGAGGTAGAACTGACGGCCCGGCCACGCGAGGACAATCGTCGTCAGACCGAATTGGATCGACCAGCTCAGCCGCATCCCTATTGCCTCCATCACCCAATGGTGGAAAGCGGGCACCATATGCCCGCCCATCTCGAGGATGAACACGGGCAAGGTCAGGGCGGCGGCAAGCCATGTCATCCGCTTGAGATGCGCGGCCTCCTCGGCCTTGCGATCCGCCGTCCCCTGCTGGCTGCGCTGGTCGGTGATCAAGGTGGCGGGATAACCCGCCTGCGCGGCCACCGCTGCAATCTCGGCAGGCGAGACCGAGGCCCCGATCACGCGCACGCTCGCCTCTTCCTGCGCGAGATTGACCGAGGCGGAGATCACGCCCTCAATCGCTGCCAAGGCGCGCTCCACCCGCCCCACGCAAGACGCGCAGGACATATTTTGAATGGCAAAGCGGTAGGTCTCGATCTGTGCCGGATAGCCCGCACTCGCCAGCGCCTCGCTGGCGTCGCCCGCGTCGAACCCCGCGCCGACTTGGATCGTCGCGGTTTCCGAGGCAAGGTTCACCTGCGCCGATTGCACGCCCGCAAGGGCCGAGAGCGTCTTTTCAACCCGCCCCACGCAGGACGCGCAGGAGATATTCTGAACCTCGAAGCTCAAGGATTTCGCATCTGTCATGTCGCCACCTTTTTCATCTGTTGCCCCGAGATGGGGCTTCCAGCTACGGGAAGGTCAAGGGGTATTTCAGATTTTCTGGAATCTTGGCGCGGCCCCCCTTGGTCGCCTCGCTGATCAAAGGCGAAGTGAGGCGCTTTTCGTCACAAACAGGCTGGTCTCAGATCGACCTCGCGGATACCCTCCCCCGATGAACAGACACATCGCGTATCCAGACATCGATATACCGATCAAGCAATGGTGGGCGGGTCACTACGATCACGTCTTCATCGCGCCCTCCCCGTTTTTCAGATTGCGATCGGCCAATCGCGATGAAACGTCTGACGCGCAATATCATCCTGTCGTGAGCGACAAGGACAGGCCCGATGATTTCTTCCATCAGGTTAAGCGGTTCGGCGAACCGATTGCGTGGCACACGATACATCGCGCCGTCGCGCCAGACGTCCCGAAAGCCGAATTCTACCTCGCTATTTGGCTTTTGAGTTGCCTCGGCTTCGATGAACGCGCGAATATCCCATTGCAGAAGAAGATTGATGCCTATTGCGAAGCGAACCGCATCTATCTCCCTGATGGTGACATTATCCCCGAGATCATGCATCCGATCATAAAGACGTTCCTTCACCCCTTCGACGGCCTCGACGTGGTGATGTATGACGAATTCAGGGAACATTCCGCCCCGCTTTCCTTGTCCTCTCTTGGGGCCGATGTTCCAGCTGTCACCGTCCCCAATGCCACAACCCTCAACGGGCCCTGGGCCATTCATGTGCCCAATCCGGGCATTCTGATCACTACAGCTCATGGGAGCGCGGGAGCCTTGATTGCGATGACAGAGGAAGCCTATGCGCTATCAGACCCTGCGAAATTCTTTGAATGTGAGCCTGTCGATGAGACGACATATTGTGATTGGCTCAATCCGAAGGATTTCTTCAAACGGAAAAGCTGACCGTCCAGCAACGTGACACCGCCCTGCGAAGCCATCTCGCCGATGGTATGCCATTCGCGGCAGTGTGAAAAATGCGCCACCTCGCTCACCCTCAAAATTCAGGCGGATTGACCGCGCGATCAGGGTAAGAGAAGGTGCACGCCTACCCATTCATGACGCATATTTTACGCTTACTCCGCCAAGGACATTCAAATGAAACGCATTGGAACCGCCGCTTTCCTCTCACTCACTCTCGGCACGACGGCCTCCGCCAACTGTGTGCCACCGATGCAAACGCTCTTCGCCTGCACCTTTGAAAACTCGGATTCGCGTGTCGAATTCTGCCATGAGATCGCGAAGGAAAGCACCGCGAATGCCTCATCAGTGCCGGGCGATGCGCAAAGCTATTCCTTTGCCCGCGGGATCGCCCCGACAGAGCTTTATTTCACACCGACAACCTCCTTCTTTAACGCCCCAGAGGCCACGGCGACCGACCGGAAGATTTACGGCAATGGCGTCACGGGCTTTTTGGTCACGGGCTATGAGAATGTCGATTACGTCTATGCCGCATTGCTCGCCGTCAGCGAGGAATATTATGACGGGTTTTACGGGGCGGAAGTCCGCGTTTTTCGCAATATCGACGAGGCGATTGCGATGAAACCTGGCAGCGAAGTGAGCCGCCATTTCTGCAAGGAAGAGAGCGTGATCGTCAATCAATATGAGTTCCGCCCCTGATTTGAACATCCGTTCGGGACGGTCTGGCGAAAGCGGCCCTTCATCTTGATATAGCGAGCGCCCGTCCGCCGCAGTGCGGGCATCTGGCCCTTTGCGCCGCCTACTGCGGATATCCGAAGTCGCGGATCATCTCCCAGAGATCACGGTTCAGCGCGGTTAAATCCGCAATCGTCTTGCGCAATCCGGTGATCGCGTCGGTATCCAACCGCCGCTTATCGCCCATGCGGATCGCATCGCGCCGATCTGCAATCCGCATCTGGATCGTGCTCATATCCCCGCTTTCGGGATCAAAGGAATAGATGGCGTGGTTATAGCGGTTGCGCTCGGCCCCGTGCTGGACAAGCTTTTTCGTCAGGCCCAGCAGGCGGTGCATTTCCTCATCCCCGAGGCCCTTATGCTTGACCAGCCGCTCCACCAGATCAACCCGCGCGCGGGTGGTGTTCAGCGTTAAAAACAAGATCAGCCCCGTTTCCTTGTCACAGCCCATCAACCCCGCGATGACATGCACCAAAAGACTTTCGGTATTGGTCCAGACATAGGTCAACCGGCCAATCTCTTGCAGCGCAGCCTCGAAGGATGGCGCCGCGCCCATCTCACCTGCCCCGCATCTGCGCCGCCATATAGCGATTGGCGGCCTCGGTGCGATTGGCCACCCCGAGTTTGGCAATGATGTGATGGATATGCAGCTTCACCGTATGCTCGGAGACGCCCAGCGCATTGGCAATCACCTTATTGCGCTGCCCCTTCGCCGCGAGATGCAGCACCTCATTCTCGCGCGGGGTCAAGGTCTCGCAGGCCGGATGATCGGAAGACGGCTCTGAGGGCTGTCCCTGCGCCTCACTCCGCCCCTCCCCACGGGAGACCAGCGCCGCAGGCACCATGATCTCCCCCGAGAGCAACACACGCAGCAAGCCGATCATCCCCTCAATCGGCATTTCCTGTGGCAAAAACCGGATTTGCGTATCTGCGGAACGATGTTGTTGACGGTATAGAAGCGCCCGCGCCACATCCGGATCGCGGTAGGCAAGAACAGGAACAGACACACCACACAGCGCCTGCATCCGCTCGGGCCTCTCAAACAGCGCCGCACCGTAGCCCTCCTCGAATACGAGCAAACGCGCCTCCACCGGGGCCTCAAGCGTGTCGAACCCCGCGACCTCCATCCGCCGTGTCTCGATATCCTCGATCTCGTTCTCAACGAGCCGTAACATGACATCCGGAAATACAAACTTACTGCCGATATAAACAATCTGATCGCGCGCGCCCTCGGCTGGCGGCACGACGGAACTAACCGTAGTCACAACTATCCCTCCCCACGAACACACTGTTCGACATGGGCTTTCATCCTGACGACAGATTTTGCCCACTTTAAAAGATTATAGCCCAAAATACCTGTCCTCGAAATAAATCGAAGGATAGCGGTCGCGATTTTGAACGATTCGTGCTTGCCGGAAGTTTTAAGATCTGCGCAGCCACCATGCCGCACAGACCCCCGACACACCCCACAACCCTGAGGTGTATTACGTTGCGTCACAAGAATTTACGCAGCGCATTTATCCACAGGGCACGCCATGGGCCCCGTTGCATTCGCCCTTGCACGTTGGATTAGCTGCCCGATTTCACAAAATCGAAAATAATCCATATTTTCCTTTAAATATCAAATCACTGCGTGAATTTTACAAAAAATTAACCATTTGGTCATCTAGCGAGGCTCTCGCGTTGCTGGCAGCCTGTTGAGACTGACCTGTGTGGGGTCAGGATCGGTTTCCTGGGGGGAGCGGGGTGTGGGGCCCCAACCGAATCAGCATCAGTCTTGATCACGTTGCATGGCCCTTGGGGTCCGTAGGCGTGGCACGAACGGACACTGCCGCAGCACGTGGCAGTGATCGGGGCACTGTTGCCGATCATCTCTCTCAATGCCGCCGATCGAAGCAACCCGCCCCGATTATACCGCTTTAGAGATGACTGGCGGTCTTGGGGCTTCACTTAAGGGAGAGAACCATGTCTCGCAGAGGCTCACACGGAAACAACCAGGTAATGTTCGACGATCTGGAAGTGGACGAAGTCAAAATTGATGTCGACGCCAAAATCGACATTGAGAAAGCCGAAATTGACGTCGACAACCAGCAGCAACAGCAACATGCGGACGCCGATGCTGATGCAGACGCGGATGCAGACGCTAAAGCCGATGCCGATGCTACATCTGAGGTGAAGGTCGAAACCGAAACCAAGACCGAAACCGATCAGGACCAGCATCAGCAACAAAATCAGCAGCAGCAAAACACCAATGGCGGCAATGACAGCAATGCCAACGCCAATGATGTTGACGTGAATATTGATTTTGGCGGCGGCGAATGGATCCCGCGCGACGATGACAATATCGACCTCGACCTGAAAGATCATGCCTCGATTGGCGAATTCTTGGGCGCAGGCCGCGATATTGACACCGGCAATGACCAATCGCTCGACAACATCCTCAGCCATTCGCTGACCGGTGGCGGGATGGCGACCGGCGTTGTGAATGCGCAAAACGCCAGCCTGTATGATGATGACGAACTCTATGATCCGAGCGTCAGCAACAATGCAGACTTCAACTTCAACGGCTCGGCCAATGGCGGGCACGCAACCTCCGCTGACGGGATCGACACCCGTTCCGGTGGCGGTTCAGGTGGCGGCGAAGGCTCGTCCACTGGTGGTGCAGCAGCAGGCGGGACAGCGCTTGGCGGCTTTGCGGCTGGCGGTAGCGGCGAAGGCGACGAAGGCGGCAATGCTGAATCCGAGACCGGTGACGGCGGCGATGCTGCGGTGAATTCAGCCGCACTTGGCCTTGGCCTGAGCGGCGCGGATTCCGATAACGAGACGACTGGGGGTCGCGGTGGCGATGCCGGGTCTGAAACGGATATCGACACCTATGCTGGGAATGAATCAGGGACCGAAGGCACCGGTGGTGCTGGTGGGGATTCTGCGGCGCTGGGCGTAGGCCTTGGGGTTGCAGGGGCTGCCTCGGAATCGGAAGCTGAAGATGCCGATGGCGGCGACGCAGGGGCATTGGCCCTCGGGGTCGGGCTTGGGCCGAACGGCGCTGACGCGGAAGCCGAAGATGCCAATGGCGGCGATTCTGAAGCTGCGGGCCTTGGCCTCGGCGCAGGGCTGGGCGCATCGGGCGCTGGCGCTCAGGGCGGTGACGGCGGCGACTCCGGCGCACTCGGTCTGGGTGGCGGCCTTGGCGCAGCCGAAAGCGATGCAGAAGCCAAATCCGGCGGTTCCAGCGGCATGATGGGCAAAATGATGCCCCATCACGGCGGCAAGGATAGCGGCGGCGCAGGCGACAGCGATGCGGATGCCGATGCAACCGGCATTGGCATGGGCCTCGGCGTCGGATCGTCGCAAGGCGGTGACGGCGGCGCAGCAGGTGCTGAATCCGGGGATGTCGGCGCTGTTGGCTCTGGCCAAGGCATCGGCTCGTCGCAAGGCGGTGACGGTGGCTCGAATGACGCCGACGCTTCCAACAATGGCGACGGAATCGGCCAAGCCAGCAATGGCACCACCGAGGGCGGCATGGGCGTGAACCAAGCCAGCTCGGCAGCCGATGCGGATGCAGATGGCCACGGCGATGCCGATAGCGACGCAGGCGACGGCGGGATGAACTTCGTCTTTGCCGATCATGATATCGACGGCAGCGCCGAAGGTATGTCGCAGGCAATCTCGGGCTATGGCACGGGTGGCTACTCTGAAAACCATACCGCCAGCAGCGCTGACGGGGCCGGAACCTCCAGCTCGATGCTGCATAGCACGGGCGCTGGTGGTGAGGGTTATGCCCACGGCGGCAACGGTGGCTACGGCTACGGCGGTGACGGGGTGATCGGCGATGCGACGGGCGGCAATGCGCTCGGCGGGATGGCCGGTGACGTGATGAACGGGGCTGGCGGCGACGGCGGCAACGGCGGCACCTGGGGCTCGCACAATGGCGATGACGGCTATGTCACGGGGGAATCCCATGCATCCGCATCGGCAGTGCTCGATCTCGCCGCCTTCAACCAGAACATCGTGATGGGTGCCAATGTCCTCGGCAATACGGTCGATATGACTGTGGTCGGCGGCAACCACACCACCACGCTGATCGGCGATGACGATATGAGCTGATCGGAACCGAACCAATCAGGGCGGGCCCGCGAGGGCCCGCCTCTTGCTTTCAACAAAAGCAGGCCCCGTCTTGAACGACAAGGCGTAAGGGGCAGACGCGGCGGGGGGCGTGTCTCATGTCATTTGATCACATCACCGAAACCATCACGCATTTCATCGGCACGTTCCAGATGACGACCGAGGCGATGCGGCTGCGGGATGATTATGACAGCTTCCGCCACCGCTCCGACGCACAAAAAACCGATTTCGATCAGGTGCATATAAACCTGCGGATCACCTCGCCCTATGATTTGGAGGGGTTCGATCCCGGCCTGAAACTCGAGCTTCCCGCCACCGCCTCCGGCCAGACGAGTATCCCGAGTTGGCAGCCAACCGTGATGCCGCATATCCCGCTCCACGGGACCAGTGTGACGATCCAAGTCTCGGCCCCGTCTTTCCGGTTTGCCGCGCAGCATGCGGCGGAGGTCCATTGGCGGATCCCGCTGCCACCGGAGGTGATCACCGTCACGCTACAATCGCTTTATCTTGCAGATAACGACCTTCTGGATTTTCGCGGCGGGACAGAGTTTGTCGCGGCGCAGGGGCTGATGGAGCAGATGCATGTCTTTGCCGCAGAGGCTGCGGCGATGGGCGGGGATCTGTCCAATCTGATCTATCAACTGCTCCCCGATGCGGGGCTACCGAGCGGGACGGATGTGCTCGACTTTGCACAGTACCTCGACGCGCTGCCCGTGGGCGAAGGCGCGTTCCCGTTGATCCGCCTGAGTTCGGAAGACCTCGCAGCGGCTTCGGAGACCCAGAGCGGCTCCACGCTCACTGAGACTGAGGCGGCTGAGGCCTCCGCCGCGCGGATTTATATCAACGGCAGCGCAGCGGAAGAGATGCCGGAGTATCATGACTATCTGCCCGCGGCGGTGGTCGACCGGATCGACCCGCCCGAGGCGACGGAGGAGGAGGATGTCGACGCCCTCCCCTCAGCAGGCTACGCTGATGATTATAGTGTCCCCGCAGGGCACCACCTCACGACTGGTGGCAATCTGACGGTCAACGAGGCCTATATCGCCGCCAATGGCGTGGATGCGGATGTCATCCTCGTCGGCGGTGATATGGTGCAGATCGATGTGATCTCTCAGGTCAATCTGGCCTATACGACCGCTGGCGCGGCGCTGGCCTACCCCTCTGGCGCAGGAACACTTGTCGCCCGCCCCACCGTTTCCGTGGATCTGACGGGGGAGGCGCAAGACGGTGTCGAGACACAAGGCGACGGCCTGTCGGGCGTCACCGGATTGCCAACTTCCGAGGCGGGCAGCACCGAGACGGACTCTGAGACGGGCGCCGAAACCGCGGCGCTCTCGGGCGCGACCCGCGCATTGAATGTAGCACGGATTGACCCGTCGCAGACTGTCTATGACCCTGAGGCGACGCCCACCACACCGCCCCCGCAGAATTTCCCCGCGCATTGGCAGGTGGAGCGGATCGACGGCGATGTCGTGTTCGAGAACCGGATCGACCAGCATATCTTTGCCAGCGATCACGACCAGATCGAGGCCGTGTTCACCGCCTCCGCCAGCCAGATCAGCACGGGCGGCAATACGCTGTCGAATTTCACCACGATCCAAGCCCTGTCGCAGCATTACGATTTCATCATCATCGGCGGCAATTACACCAGCCTCAACGTGATCCAACAGGTGAATGTGCTGTTCGATGTCGATCAGATCATCGGCGGCACCGCCGATACCGGTATCTGGGGTTGGGGCAATAATCTGCTGATGAACACCGCAGAGATCCTGCATTCCAGCCGCGATGCGATGCACGAGATGCAAGAGAGCTTCACCCAACAATTGGAGAGCTTGGCCGCGGGCGGGGCGACCCTCTCGGCCAGTGTCGCGCAGAACGAGCTGTTCGCGGGCCGCGATATCCTATCGGCCCTCTATATCTCCGGCGATCTGATCGAGAGCAACATCATCCGGCAGTTCTCCTATCTCGGCGATGTCGACCAGATCGCGCTGGCCGAAGGGGCGGCGATGGTGGGCGCGCTGGCGGCGGGGATGAGCATCGAGACCGGCGAGAATGCGATGATGAACGCCGCGCGGATCAACGATCTGGGGATCAATTCGGCGGTGATGGCGGCGGGTCAGGTCTATTCCGATGCGCTGATCCATCAGGCGGGGCTGATCGATGACCAGATGCCGGGGCTGGACGGGCTGGCCGGATCCTTCGGCGCGCTGACCAGCGAGGCGGTGGCCTTCCTTGCGCCGGAGATGATGGAAACCGCCCTGCCCAACATGCCGCAGGGCCAGCCGAGCCATTCGGATTACGCCACCGCACATGCGCCGCAAGACGGGATGCATCTAATGGTGGCCTGACATCGCATCCCGGCGCGATCCGGCCGAGGGATGCGGGATGTTTTTGAGTGACGATCAAGGCCGCGTTGCGGCGCACGAGGGAGAGACAAGGTGAAGATTGAAACCATTTCGCGCGATGATCTGGATCCGCTGCCCCCGAAAGCCCCAAACCAAGAAGCACAGAGCCGACAAGACCAGGATCCGGCCGCAGATCAAGACACAGCCATTTCCCATGATACGCCTGACCCCTTGACGCTCACGCCCGGAATGCGCCGCGATATCGATCCATTCCGTGACACGGCGGCGCCAGACGATACAGCCCTTGGGGGGCAACCACCCGCTCCCCTCGCCCATCCGTCGCCGAGCGTTGCCCCCGAGGCGGCGACGGTCGTGCCGAACTCGGTTCATCCTGCGCAATCCCGCAAAGCGCAGCGATCCGCCTCGGCACAGGCAGCCCTGACCGAGTCTGCAGCGGCTATGGCCGGGGCTGCCACAGTAGATACGACACAAGCCACGGCGGCAGATCGGGCGGCAAAAGCGGCGGCAGGTCGGGCGGCAGGCCCCTGCGCCACCGACACGGCGCGCGACACGGCGCGCGACACGGCGCGCGACACGGCTACCGATCCAGCGTTGATGCCACAGACCGCGCAACAAGATCCGCTGCGGGGGGTCGTTTCGGAGGCCGACGCCGCCCCTTCGCCCGCCCCTTCGCCCGCCATATCGGCAGGAGGGAAAACCGCAGCCTCCCCTGCGGCGACCCCTAAGGCACCCCCTGCGGCGGCGGGGGTAGAGGCTGACACAGCCGAGGTTTTGCCCCCCGAGGGTGACCAGCCCAAGCGCGACCGCCCAGAGACGTGGCGCGACGCACCGCGGGCCAAAGCCTGGGAGACGCCCGACAAACCGCTCTCCCCTCCGCTCGAGCAAGATCGCGGCCCGATCCTGCGCAGCGGCGGTGGGTCGAAGCCGCCTGACCGCAAAGATGGCGGCCCCGAGGGCGGTGGCGGCGGTGGCGGCGGATCAGGTGGCGGGACCGCCTTCCACCGCCGCCTCAGCCCTGAGAATTACAGCGGCGCGCTCAAACGCGGGGTCCGCGCGGTGCGGATCAACCTGAGCCTCGTGTTCGCGATGACGCTGGCCACCAATATCTTGATCCTTGCGATCCCGATCTACCTCTTCCAAATCTCGGATCGGGTGATGACCAGCCGCTCGGTCGATACGCTGATCATGCTGACAATCGTGATCGTCGGCGCGGTGATCTTGCAATCCATGCTCGATGCGATCCGCCGCTTCATCTTGATGCGCAGCGCGGTGGAACTGGCCGCGCAGCTCGGCGCACCGATCCTGAGTGCCGCCGCCCATGCCTCGCTCTCGGGCAATGGGCGCGAATATCAGACCTTGGGCGATCTGCAGCAATTGCGCGGGTTTCTGACCTCCGGCACATTGCTGTCCTTCCTTGATGTGCCCTTCGCGCCGTTGTTCATGCTGGCGATTTTTCTGGTACATCCCGATCTGGGGATGATGGTCGTGGTGACGGGGATGCTGCTCGCCGTGGTGGCCACGGTCAACCAGAAGGTCACGCATGAGCCCTTCGCCCGCGCCACAGCCGCGCAAAGCCGCGCCAATCTGCATCTCGATTCCATGACCCGCAACAGTCAGGTGATCAATGCGATGGCGATGATCCCCGAGGCGGTGGAGATCTGGGGCCGTGACACCGCGCAATCGCTGACCGACCAAGTCAAAGCGCAGGATCGCAATATCATCTCGGCCTCGGTCTCGCGCGGGGTGCGGTTGTTGGCGCAGGTGGGCATGCTGGGCTGGGGGGCGCATCTGGCCCTGAATGGCGAGATCACCGGCGGTATGGTGATCGCCGCCTCGATCATCGCAGGCAAGGCGCTGGCCCCGATCGAGGGCGCGATCGAGGGCTGGCATGTTTTCTTGCTCACCCGCGCAGCGCATGGGCGGATCCAACGGTTGCTACAAGGCTCGAAGTTGCAATTCGAGCGGCTCTGGCTGCCGCGCCCCGAGGGACGGCTGGATGTGGAGCGGCTGCTCTATGTTCCGGGCGGCACGAAACAGGTGGTGCTCAACGGCATCTCCTTCTCGCTGACCCCCGGCGAGGCGCTGGCGGTGATCGGCAATTCCGGCGCGGGCAAGACGACGCTGGGCAAGATGCTGGTGGGATCGGTGCTGCCGACCTCGGGCAATGTGCGGCTGGATCTGATGGATCTGCGCAATTGGGATCCGCGCCAACTCGGCGAAAACATCGGCTATCTGCCGCAAGATGTGCAGCTGTTCCCCGGCACGATCAAGGAAAACATCGGCAGGATGCGGCGCGGCGCGAAGGATGAGGATGTCTACCGCGCCGCCGTGCTGGCCGATGTGCATGACATGATCGCGCAACTGCCGCAGGGCTACGAGACGATGGTCGCCGCCGATGGCTCGCCGCTCTCGGGCGGGCAGAAACAACGGATCGCGCTGGCGCGGGCCTTTTTCGGCAATCCACGGTTCTTGGTGCTCGACGAGCCGAACTCGAACCTCGACGTGGCGGGCGATAAGGCGCTGGCCAAGGCGATTGAGCATGCGCGCGCCAATGGCATCACCACCGTGGTGATCACCCAAAAGCCCGCGCTTTTGAACACGGTCGATAAGATCATGCTCCTCGCCAATGGCGGTATCGCCCTATTCGGCACCCGTGATGTCGTGCTGGAACGGCTGGCGGGGCAAAACGGCGGGCCGGTGAGCGGCACCGATGCCCATGGCCTTGAAAAAGGTGCGGGCGGTCACTTGCCCCGCAAAGACCCATAAAAGAAACGTTTAAAGGGACGCACATATGATCACCTCCGATCCCGCAGAATGGTATGCCGACGTGCCGCGCAATGTCTGGCGCCATGCACTCATTGGCTTTTCCTTGATGGCCTTCGCCTTTGGCGGCTTCGGCGTCTGGGCGTTTCAAGCGCCGCTGGCCGCAGCGGTGATGGCACAGGGCAGTTTCGTCGCCACTGGCGAGAATAAGGTGATCCAGCATCTCGAGGGCGGGATCATCTCCGAGATCCTCGTGCGCGAAGGCGATACGGTGGTTGAGGGGCAGCCGATCATCCGCCTTGATGGCACGCTGGCCACCGCCACCAAACGCGAGTTGGAGGTGCGCCGCGCGCGGCTGGAATCCACCGAGGCGCGGCTCTTGGCGGAGCATCAAGGCGCGGAGACATTGATCTTCCCTGCAAGCCTCACCGAGCAACTCATTGATCCCGAAATCGCCTCGATCATGGAGGGCCAGCGCAAGGGCTTCACGGTCGCGCGTTCGGCGCTGGCCAATGATCTGGCGTTGATCGCGCGCAATGTCGAAGCACTGGATGCACGGCGACACGGCTACGAGATCCAGCGCGAAACGCTGGCCGCGCAAGAGGTGATCCTGACTGAGGAGCTGGCGAATAAACAGGTGCTTCTGGATAAGGGCATCTTGTCGCGCGATACGATCTCCGCGCTGCGCCGCGCCTTATTGGAGGCCCAAGGCCAAGGGGCGCGGCTGGAGTCTGAAATGCTGGAGATCGACAGCATGCGCGGCCGCTTCGCCACCCAGATGGAGCGCACAATGGATGAGCACCGCGATGCGGCTCTGACGGAATTGCAAGGCATCCAAGCCGAGTTGGAAAGCGTGCGCGAGCAGTTTCACAAGGCCGAGAATGTGCTCTCGCGCGCCGATCTGCTCGCCCCTGTTTCGGGCACGGTCGTCAGGATGTATTACCATACCGCAGGCGGGGTGATTGAGCCGGGCCGTGCGGTGGCGGAAATCCTGCCCGCCGATGTGCCGCTGATCGTCGAGACGATGATCTCGCGCTCCGATATCGACTCTGTGCAGATCGGGCAGGAAGCGACGATCAAGCTCACAGGGCTTAACCAACGCACCACGCCTGTGCTGATCGGCAAAGTCGATTACATTTCCGCGGATGCGATTGCGACGGGCGATCCGGCCTCGGGGCGCGAGGCCTATGTGGTCCGCGCGTCGATGACGCTTGAGGAGCTAAAACGCGTGCGGCATTTCACCCCGAAACCGGGAATGCCTGTGGAGATCATGATCCAGACCGAGTCCCGCAGCTTCGCGCAATATATCGCCAAACCGATTGTCGACAGCATGTCGCGCGCCTTCCGCGAGCAATAGCGGGACCGAAGGTTCTCCCCCCTGCACGCCCAGCGCCACGTGGCCCAGCCGCAGCCGCGCGCGGCGTGCAAAGACCTCTCCCCCGCCTTTTGCGGACACGCGCAGACTTGGGTCTCAGACAGGGGATAGGCACGAGGCTACAGACCGCTGCAAAACGGATCCTTCCGGGCAGAGCCTCTGCATAATCACGATAAAACAGGTGGATGGCGCGCGGCCTCACAGGCGGCGGTCGGCAGTATCTCCGGTAAAGATCGTCTCAAACAGGTCAGCCCGGAGCGGCCGCCGACCTCTCATATCACTTGGATTTTGCCTTCATCGCACTCACGATGACAGCATTCTTCTCGCTCGGAGCGGCGGCACTGACCTTCGCAACGACTTTTTTCGGCTTCTTCTCGTCGCGTCCTCGCTTGCTCATACCTTTGGCCATGATCTCGCTTCCTTCCAATAGCTGCCGATGATCGACAGTCGAACGAGCATAGGCCTTTGCGGTAGAAAGACCACGTCAATCTGATGCGTGCGCAACGGAAGGCGGGCGCTTCCGATCACGATTAGATCAACGGGCGGATCGTGGCGCCTGCGTGCCTGCCCGATCTCGTCCCCCCGCGCAAATCAGACCTCTGGTAACCGGGCCCCATGTCGGACCGTCGCCGCGCGCGCCATGCCGTCAAGGCTGCGGGGCGGAGCAATCGTTCAGTGCCATGTCACCACATGTGATCTCAAATGCGCGTCGTCCTCAACCGCGTAGCCGGTGCCCGCCACCAGCGTTTCATCGGGCATCTCGCAGGCGAGCGGCTGCCGTGCGACCTGCGCGAAGCCGAGCCTCTGTGCGAGCCTTGCACTGCCGATGTTGGGTTCCGCATGGCCTGTCGTTACCAGACGCGCGTCCAACGCCTGAAACGAGAAAACCACGATCGCGCCGACGCATTCCATGCCGTATCCCTTGCGCTGGGCCGCTGGTCGGATCCAGTAGCTCAGCTTGAACTGGCCCCGACGCCAGATCGGCAAAAGCCCGACCATGCCGATCAGCTCGTCTCCGTCAAAGGCGTAATAGGAGAGGGACTTTCGCCCCTCGAAATCATTGATTTGTTTGGCAATGCGCGCCTCTTGCCAAGCCACATCGGCCTCTTCAGCCCTTGTTCCCATCTCCTCGTGAAACCAAGGATAGAGCGACGCATACCCCTCCGTCCGTGCGCCCGCTAACCCCTTCGCCATTGAAGGTGAGGGTTTGAGGAGGCGAAGCCGCGCCGTATTGAGTGCGGTCGGCACCTTGATAACCATGGGATCGATGGCGCGCGCTTTGGGGAGCATGGGGCCGCTCGCGTGATCAGTGGGGCTCGGCAGCGATTATCCTTCACCTGATCATTTAAATGAAGGCTCCGAACTGGCTCGAACCAGACCTTCGCCGTATTCCGCGCGCGGCGAGATCTCCTCGCCCAGACCCGAGCTGGGGCAAATATGTGGCATGACGGGCAGCATTGCCCAAGGTCACAGCGGCGCGCCCGCGTCGGCTCTCCCCCCGAAACCAATACCAAACCATCATCGGCGGGGCTGAATTCACGGGGAATACACAGATCAAACAGCGAGATTGCATCTCTAAAAGCCGTTTGAAATCAATGTGGTGCGGGTGAAGGGACTCGACCCCCCACGCCAAAGGCGCCAGAACCTAAATTCAATGTATATCTTTATATGCCAACAAGTTGCCGAAAATAATTCCCAAGACATATCAGGAACAAAAAGCGAAAGCGGGAACACGCCTTATCCAGCTAATCCCATGATAATCGATCAATCAGTATCACCCGCTCACGCGTCACCTGCAGGACGATAAAGCGCTGCCTTCGGAGGGCCTTGCGAATGTCAACGTTCGTCGCCTGTTCGGTATTTATTCGCCATTTCGTCCAAGCTGAAACAGAGTAAAAATATTCAATCCGGACTGAAACTGGACTGGCGCGCTTTTCATTTCAACCGGAGCTGCGGGGGCTGGAACAGCTACTCCGCCGCCTCGATCAACTCCGGCCCATCATCCAGCAATCCAAAGCGGCTCACGGGCCAGCACCTCAACGCGGCCCCTGCCCCAAGGCTCAGATCATCCGAGCCGCTAAGCCATGCGTCACGCTCCTCTGAGTTCAGGATCACCGGCATTCGGTCATGTATCCCCGCCATAGCGTCAGTGGCCGAGCGGGTCATGATGGTGCAGGTGCGCATCTCACGCCAGATCGAGAGCAGTCCCGCAAAGTAGAGGTCCGCCTCGTTGCCAGCCGAGCTGAAGAAATTTGGCCGCCGATCACTCTTGGGCCCCGACCATTCATAGAAGCCACCCGCGGGGATCAGACAGCGCCCATAGCGCCACGCGGCGCGGTAGGTCGGCTTATCCCTTGCCTCCTCGATCCGCGCGTTGAACGTGGTAGCCTTCCACTCTTTGGGATCATCGCCTTTGAACCATGATGGAATCAGGCCCCAGCGGGCCACAACAGATGCGAGAGGCCGTTCGGTGAGGATCAGCACCGGATTGGTTGGCTTGACGTTGAAGCGCCGCGGAATCGGATTGATCTTGATCTGCGACATGTCGACTTCAGTATTGCGCAGGTTTGGGTCAACAAAACGTCCGCACATCGGAAAGGCCTCCAAAGCAATGACCGCGCTCAGTCGTCGCGCTCGTCAAGATCACCGTCATCAGGCGTCGTATTCAAATAAATTCGCCCAACAGCTTTCACGAGCGGGATGTTCAAAAAGGCTACTATCGCTGCGGAAATGGCGAGCCTGCCAGCGATACTTACAGGCAATGGGTTCACTTCATCGGCGTAGAGGGTGATGATGAACGTAGTGACCAGAAACCAGATCAACAGTGCTCGTAGGTTTTTCATCACTAGCTGTCGGGACATTATAGGCACTATGAGCTCCACTACCAGCTTGTCACCAGTCGCAAGCTATCTATGTAACCCCAGAACTTGCAAGATTAATTGGGTATACTGGAGATTTTGTCAGTCGTCTAAGGCTGGATCACCCCACAGGTTCCCGCGACAAGGGCGGCAACCCCTCCGCCGCGCGTGAGGCGTCTCGCCTATCCAGCACGCCTTCATCGACCCACCCCATCCGACAATCTGCCACCGCACCCCTGCTGCCACAGGAGATGCAGCGCACGCGCCGCAAGGTGGCCCTCCCGTCGCAAGGGAATCCGACAATTACAAAATCGCTATGCCCGCACTGGCAATTTATGTGGAGGACGTTCGGCGCTCGGAACAAATAAAGAACTTAGAGCAATTCGAGAACGTCAAAAAAGAACACCCCCACCGAAGTGAGGGCGCGCTGAGGTGTGAGTGTTGTGTAAATGGTGTGACAAGAAACAACCTTAGCGTGCATCTCTCATCTGTCAACAATCTTAATCGAACGATGTACATCTACACCTTGAGCTTCTCAACTCACTCGGGGTGTTAACCGATTGTTAACCCTTTCTTAGAGCTGATGTCAGCGGTACATTACGGAAGCTCTATCCATGACCCAAGATAGATTGCAGAAAATGGAGGAAGCCCTGCCGGAACACATCAAGCGCTATGGGCTTACCGACAAAGCGAGAGTGCTCTACTGCACGAAGGAGCGGTCATCATCGAGGGCTACCCAAACGGGAAACCTTCGGTTAAACAGCGAGATATAAACACGCCATGAGATTGCCTGACATAAGCTCACGACAGGAACGTTCTGCGCCCTTTACCCAACCCGTTCATTTTGCAGGATGTGCACCTATGATTTACACTCGCGCTTTGATCGCAATCGCCGCTTCAATCTTCGCGATAGGCCTGTTGCTCGCCCTCGTAGCAACAGGGTATTCTCTATTTGGGCAGTCCGAGGTGTTTTCCTCGACCTTCGGCTTGGCGCCAAGTTCAGGTATAAGCAAAGGCTTTAGCATGATGGGATGGGCACTGATCGCCGGTTGCTTGGGTGAAATTGGCTCGCGCGTGCTCGAACTTCACACATACTTCCTCGGCGAAATTGATGAGGCTCTAGAAGAGGATCCAATCGACATTTCATCGGCTTGAACACTTTGGCCGCCCGTCAGGCCCAGGCGCATAACCACAGAGTCCAACCAGCCCATCGACGACTTGAACTTCGTTCTGAAGATCGGGCTGGACGCCCCTCCTCGACATCGAACTCAATAATTACGACATGATTGAAGGTCCATTTTTATGCGCAGAGTGATCACATACGGCACATTTGACACGCTACACCACGGACACATTCGCTTGCTCCGGCGCGCTCGTGCATTGGGTGATTACCTGATCGTGGCTCTCTCGACCGACGAATTCAACTTGGGAAAGGGCAAAAGCGCCCTGTTCTCATATGAAGATCGGAAGCAAGACTTGGAAGCGGTCCGGTATGTCGACCTAGTGATCCCAGAAAGGAACTGGGAGCAAAAGAACACAGATGTCGTAGAATTTGGCGTAGACGTCTTTACGATTGGGGATGATTGGGCCGGAAAGTTCGATTTTCTCAAGCCCAAGTGTGACGTCGTTTACCTCGAGCGAACTCTCGGGATCTCAAGCACGCAAATCCGCAATGAGATCCTTTGCGGATAAGCTTTTCGCAGTATTTGCCTCCAATGCCCTTAAGGCCATTCGAGAACAGAAAAGTTGTACCCGAAGACTTGCCCGTCAGTGAATATGCTAGACCGCACCGCAAGCGACTGGATCGGTTTTTCATGCCCAATGCAATCGAGGCTCGCCACAACATGCAAAACGCCCAAGCTAATGAAGCGAAGACGACTCCTCGCCTCTAGCTGGCACCCGCAACCGATACAAAGCGGAAGTCCGCAGGCACAAAAACATGTTCATTGCTCATCCTGAACATATGAGGCACTTTCCCTCGATTACGCGTTGAATCACACGAATTTACTAACTGTACGGGATCAAAAGATGAACAAGACCATGTTGCGCAAGTGCCTGCTCAAGTACAAGCCCCTTGACGCACGCTTACGCCGCTTTGATCCCTACCTAAAGTTCTCTCGCCTCTTGCAGAACCGATACAATAAGATGATGCGTGGATCCTCCCCGGAAGCGCGGACGGCCAACCAGGAAGACCTGAGAACATACATCGAAAATATCGATAGCACTCCGCTAAAGAGCAATACGATTTTGTTCGAATGCTACTGGGGGAAGAAGTTTGCTGGAAACCCTCTGGCCATGTATCGCGCATTGGTTGAGAGCCATCCTCAGAAAGGGCATTTCAGGATCTTCTGGTCGACGGCCAAAGGCGTCACACCGCCTGCCGAAATTGCAAACAATCCTGACGTCACGTTGGTCCGCATCGGGACGCCCGCGTATGCGATGGCATTGCTTGAAGCAACTTATCTCGTGAACAACGTAACGTTTCCGACGTGGTTCATCCGTAGAACTGGCCAACGCTATTGCAACACCTGGCACGGCATCCCCATGAAAGCGATGGGCCGCGATATGGCCGCACCACTGGTTTCAATGGCCAACTCCCAGCGCAATTTCCTCCAGTCAAATCTACTTTTGGAGATGAACGACTTCTATCACGATGCGGCAATCAAACCTTACTTTTTAGATCAGCTAGCAGCAGGGTCATTGTTCGCTTGCGGAGCGCCCCGAGTGGATGATGTGCTTTCGCCAAAAATCTCTTCACAAGATTTGCGCGAAAAGTTTGGCATCTCAAATGATCAAAAAGTCGTACTCTTTGCGCCGACATGGCGTGGAAACTCGACTTCGATCTCGTCCGTTTTCGGAGACCAAGCCCAGCTCTGGGCGCAACTTGCGCACGACCTAGGTGAGGATTACTTTGTCTTGTTCTCAGCTCATCAGATGGTCAAAGTTGGCAAGGCGAATACTGTATCTAACGGCGCGCTAATTCCTGATGATGCAAACATCAATGATATTCTGACCATCGTCGACATCATGGTCAGCGACTACTCCAGCATCATATTCGATTTTCTTCCAGCAAATCGCGCCATTGTTCTCTTCACACCAGACATTGAGCAATATCGGAAAGAGCGCGGTCTCTACTTGGAGCCTGCTGACCTTCCGTGCGTCGACACCAAAACAGTTCCAGAACTCCTGACCGCAATACGAAGCGGCAAGCTGCCTTCTGAGACAGCAGGATGGCTAGAAACACAGAACCGCTTTGCACCGCTCGAAAATGGAAGTGCCGCGAAAGACGCTATTACAGAGTTACTCTCAGAAACACCTGCGTCGTCACATCGAAAATCTGATGGCCGAATTCGGATTCTAATTGGGCCTGGCGGCTTGATACCAAATGGCGTCACAACGTCATTGAAGAACCTGATATCAAATATCGATTACGAACTCTTCGATCCATATATTCTGCTCGAAGCTGCCGTGATAGATAAAGACGCGCTACGCCGTGAGCAACTCGAGCAGATAGATCCCCGCTGCAACTGGATCATCCGGACAGGGGGCATGCTGCTCACCTATGAAGAGAGCCCGATTTATCAACGTTTCCGGAAGGGCGATGTAGAGCTATCGGAATCTGATCTGGAAATTATTCGGCGAATTTTTGAGCGTGAAAACAGACGCCTTCTGGGCGAAGCTCAGTTCGATCTAGCAATCGAGTTCAGCGGGTATTCACCCTATTGGACAACACTAATCGCATGCTCCAATTCAAAAAGAAAAGTGTGCTACCAGCACAACCATCTCTGGGCTGAGTACACCAACCCTGATCCGTCACGCAATCAAACTCAGCTCTCCAGTGTATTCCGCACATATTCATGGTTTGATCAGATCGTCGCGGTTTCTGATGAAACCCGAGATGTGAACGAAAAGCATCTTTCAGAGTTCTACCCTAAGAATATGGAAGCGTTAACCGTACGAAATACGATGAATTTCGAGCGCGTGAAGCAAAAGGCGCGGCTGCCCGTCGTATTGTCCCATCCCCAAGCAGCTTCTATTTTTCAGGAGCCGGACCTTTTCCGTTTCATCGCGCTTGGCCGCCTTTCACCAGAGAAACGCTATGATCGCATGATCGGTGCACTCGCTAAGATCGCGCCCGATCATCCAAATGTCGTTCTGTTGATCTGTGGCTCAGGACCTCTTCAAGCACAGTTAACCGAGCTTGCGAAAAAGCTTGATGTGCTGGATCAGGTTCGTTTCTTGGGACAGGTATCAAATCCATACCCACTTCTGGCCCGTGCAGACGCTTGCATCATGACTTCTGATTACGAGGGGCAGCCGATGGCATTGCTAGAGGCAATATGCTTGGGAACGCCCTGCATCGGTAGCGACATTCCAGGCATCCGCGCGGTGCTTAAAGACGGCTGTGGCCACATCGTAGCCCCGACAGAAGATGCTTTCGCCGACGTAATGCGATCGGCGATTGAAAACCGTCTTCCCACCCTGGCACCACACGCGATCGGCGACGAATACGTCAATATAACTATGGGTGAATTCAGGCGTGCGGTGTGTGGACTGCCGGGTTAAACTAGTAATCCACACACCGCCCGTGCGGAAAACTATTTAGGCTGTTGGCCAGCGAGGCTCTAAGTATTCTGGGTGGTCTGGAAAGAACTTTTCGACCACCCAGGCATTGCCCTCTGTGAACTGAGATTGGAAGATTTTCGCGGATGGAAAATCTGGCGCAGCGCCTTTTCCAGCGCAGTGCATTTCCAACCATGAGATGACCTTGAGTCGTCGCTCTCGATCAATCCCCGGATTCTCGTTCACTATTCGAAGCAGATCCTGCCCTTCCTTGCTAATGGAAACGTTTACCTCCGAGCGCGACGCAAAACATGGGTTATCATACTTCACATCAAGCAACTCACAAAAGTCGGCGACTACGCCGCCTTCCTCCTTCGATGGCAATGCCTTATAAGGCCGAACAAGAACATTATCCGCACCGAATACATTGCTCCAACGTTCGATTAAGCCACGGAGATCAAAATAGCGATAATATGAAGGCTTCATGTGACGCTCAAAGTGCTCCTTGAGCGTGTCAGAAAATCCATTTCGAAGAGTAGTTGAATAAAGCGAAATCAATTGATCTAGCTGCGGGCGGACATAAACAATAATCCTCGTTTTTTCGTAACATTGAGTGAATTGCTTTTTGAATAGCTCGACATTCTTCTGCACATTGCTCCGAGAGTGGAAATGCTCGCTGGTAATCACCACCTCTTTCGGATTCTTTATTAATTCGCGACGAAGGTCTTTTTTGGTCTTCTGGCGAAACAGCTCCAAAGAATCTGCATCTGCAATTCCTTTTCGAGACATCAGATCAGCAGATTGTCCGAATTTCAACACGGATATAACAGCCGAGCGATGATCAAGTCGCCCCAGGCTAATAGGAACTAAAATTCCCATTTTTTCTAGCGCTACGCGATTTTCATGCAGAAAGCTTTGAATACTCGTAGAACCGGTTTTTGTCGTTCCGATATGTACAGTAAGGTTCATTTTTATTTCCTACCAAACAGTTTGAAAAATACCCGAAACGTCAAGGCCAGCGAGATGCTGGTTAAGCTGAGACAACATATGGGGCAGTGTTTTGGGGCCAACATCTGGATGATTCTTGATTTCAGTATTCTCTGAATTCAAGAAGACGAAGCGATCACTGAAGGGCTTGATTAGCGTCTCATCAATATACGAAAATTGGGGGGAGCGCGTAGAGCAAATCACAGACATACGTGCTTCAGGGTGTACTGAATTCACGAGTTCGGCGAACCTTTTCTGCTTGGACTCTAAGAAGGTTCCTATCGTGAAATGTGAATCATTATAGGTACGAATATAATGCTCATCCGAGAGGATCGGATCCACAGCGACACCACGCCATCCATGTCGCATAGAATAAAATGTTGCGGCGGTCCCGCCCTTGGAAGTCCCATAAAGAACTATGTTCTCGTGCGTTACCCCAAGTTTCGCTGCTGTCGCACATATATGTTCATAAATATTATTTTCGTTCTCCGGTAAAGAAATAGAATTTAGATAGAATGATCCTACAACACTACCAAAATCAGCAATTCGTAAAATATGTGTGTTGCTCGGAACATACTTTCCAATTGTTGAAAAGTTTTGCTCAAAATGTCGCATTAAGCTCGGAGTGTACATTTTGCTTGCGATTGACGAAAACACCACGAGCAACCGAGGTTCTCCGGCGCTCGATGCGGATTCTACTCTGCTAAACAGACCATTGCTATCGACAGAAAGCTCACCGTCAGTTGACATTTTCCATAGCGTAGGGATGCGGCGATGTCTTACCATTGATGATACACCGTCGCGCACAACATACAGGTGAAAACCCGCATTTGCCAAAAGGACTAACTTATCCTTAATAGATGAATCTTTTCGCGCCAACGTAATGACACTATCAGTGGACTTTTGGGCCTCTGAAGAATGCTCTATATGAACAAAATTTAGCCTAGGTAATAACGAAAGGCGCTCTTGAAGCTCATCCATGGGGATACTGATGGGGATGTGAATCGCCGATTGAGTGTCAATCTTTTCCATGATTTCCCTTAGCTTTCTAGCGCTTCTCTGAAGCCCTACGTTGAGACGGCCCCGATGGCTCAAGATTTCCCTGTCCATACTTGGCAGCATACTTTCCAGTCACGATTTGAGCTTCTAAAGTGCCGATGTGGCACAAGTTGAGGGATAGCATCTAACATTAATATCTCAACCTGTCATTGGCATATTCCCCCATTGATACAACGGCTTCCTCTGTGACTACGACAGCCACCACTTGTGTGTGGCCGTCGCAAAACAATGATTATAGCCCCTTGTTCCCCACAGCGCGAAGACCGTCGCCGCGATCCCGACACCGTCCGCCAGCCCCACCACAAGGGCCTCGAGCCGGATCGTGACAGTCTGCGATACAGAATTCCAAGAAACGCCACTAGCGGCATTACTCGATCGGACCCGGATTCACCCAAGTGGTCAGCAAACTGGCCACAACTCCCCTTGAGCCAAAGGAGATGCTGCACACGCGCCGCAAGATGGCCGTCCCGTCGCAAGGGAAGCCAAGGATTACGAAATCGCTATGCCCGCACTGGCAATCTATGTGGATGACATTTGGCATGGAGAGCATATGCAGAACACTTGACGATTCTGGAACGAAAAAGCGGCCCCTGCCTGACGGCAGGGGCCGCTTCATTGTTTGCCGTATTTCAGCGGAAATGACGCATTGCTTTCACTTGATCATCGAACGCCAGCAATATGGGCCTTTAGGAACACCTACCCGCCGCGCGCCACCGTCTCGATCCTCGCCGTCGCGAGATCCGCGAGCATAGACCCAACTGGCCCTAGCCGCTTAATCGCGTCTGGCATGCTGGCCTTGGCGTCGTTGATCGCCTCATTGATCATCGCATCCTGAATGACGCCAGCCTTGCCGCCGGATCTCGAGCCCCTGCCATCTACACATGAACTTGCCAAGAACCCTGGAAACTATTGACGCTTCCATCGCACAATTTTGGTGGCTAAACTTATGTGAAGCTGTCAGTTCAGCAAAGGTTTCGAGAAATTCTTTACGCTCCAGCGTCACCAGACTCAGCCCACTTTTAGACGCTCGCGGTCCTAGGCAGCATCCAACACGGTGATAATATGTTGCAAATTTTCAACTTCGACGATGACAGCCTGCCAAAGATTAGGCGATCTACGATGTTCGTGGCCACGCTCCTGATTTTCATCAGTGCATTCGATTTAAGGTACGACTTAACAAAACTTGGCATCACTTCAGATACGGTAGCACCGCCAGATCTTAAGGAATTCGATCCTTCGGTGATTTTAATTTTTATTCTGCTATACCTACTCGCAAGGCTAATAGTCGTTGCAAGGTGGTACATTCCAATATCAAAATCCGAGTACAACTTAGAAAAGCTAAAAGTAGAAGACCTAAGCAAGAACCTTAAAGCATTCATGATATCAATACAGGATATTCAGAATCCGACAACGTCTGTGAAGGAAATATCTAATGAGCACATCTCTTCAATCAATATTGCGACCAAGAATATTAACAATAGCTTTCGCAAATCCTTCCATTCGCTATACGCATTGTCGGAGGAACTAGCAAATAGTAGTCAAACATCTAGAAGTGCGATGTCTAAGGAAGTTGATGAGGTTTCCCATAAGATAAATGACATTAAGATGATGATTGATAGTTTCAACTCGATTTTCCCTGCTGTCGCTGAGACTAGCACGGGACTTAGACAGTTGAACAAGATTATGGATAGCCTTCCTGACATCGACAAGATGGATGCTGTCATAAAGACTCTAAAATCAGTCGATGCTAAATATGCGGCGGCCATAAGCTGGAAGAATATACTAGAGCTCCATGTGTTTGGATGGGGTATTCCGATTGCGTGGTCATCGATCGCGTTAACTTCTCCCCTCATAAAAGGTATATTTTCTTGAAATAACTCCAATTATCACAAAGCGCGTCATTCCTTTAGCCATTTACACAGATCTAGGTATTTCGAAATCTGCACTTACTCTGCACATTGCCTTATGCGCCGCCGGAAGGGATTGCTTGCAGCGACGCATGATCCTCTTTATTCGCCCCTCACCACCGCCTCGATCTTCGCCGTCGCGAGATCCGCAAGCACAGACCCAACTGGCCCTAGCCGCTTGATCGCGTCTGGCACGCTGGCCTTGGCGTAGTTGATCGCCTCGTTGATCATCGCATCCTGATTGACGCCAGCCTTTCGGCCGTAGCGCGCGAGGGCCAGCATCGCGCCGGTGGTCAGCGCCGAGTGCAGCGCATCGCGTGCGCGGGCGTCCAACTCGGAGCCCGTGCGCGCCTTGATCTGCGCGGCGATGAAGCCAACCAGCGCCGTGATCAGCGCGCCAATGAGTTCGGGGAAGTGCGGGGCGAGAAGCCCCATCAGCGTGTCAAGCATCGCTTATCCTTTCAG
>JBLXEV010000001.1:0-533148 GCA_048262715.1 Paracoccaceae bacterium | reverse complement strand
GTGAACCGAACAAACTGTGAAGCTGACACTCTCATCATCGGTCGAAACCTAGAGAGCCGATATGCGCCGGTTGTTCATCGAAACGACCAAACCGCCCACATATCTCTTCAGTAAATCCAAATTTTCAAAGAGCGCGGAGACTAAATTTCACGGTGCGCTCCAATTACCTGGTGCGCGACCCGCTCAACTTGCTTCCAAATTCTGCTTCCATTTCAGTGCCTTGCGGCGCTTTCCGTGGCCCGTTGCGGTGTTTGCCGCTTCGGTGAGGGGACTTCTAGGGTCAGTGGCCGAGGTCCGCAAGCGCCTTTTTCAAAAAACTGTCGCTTTTCTCAAAATTTGTCAGATGGCCCTTATTTTACAGGGGCCGCGCGAGACAACTTTTCGCGGCGAACCTCTCGCGCCCCGCGCCTCACGGCGCAACAGTGCATCCGCAGAAAGAATGTGTCGCAAATCACCCCGACACACGAAATGAAATTCCCTCATATCTGCTGAGGCGACTCGCAAGCGCATGGAATCGCGGATGATTCCATGCGCTATCTGAAAATCAGGCGTTATCCCCGCGCAAAAAGGCCGGACAGTTTACGCCAGCGGAGCGCCAGAAGGCCGACGAGCGCCGCAAGCCAGATCCACCCCTCGTTCGAGACGACCTTCATCTGCATCAGGTAGTGAACCACCCCCAGCGTAACCGCCGGATAGACCAGCATATGGAGGGTCCGCCATTTTGAGCCGAGTTTGCGGATGGAGGCATTGTTTGAGGTGATCGCGAGCGGGATCAGCAAGAGGAAGGCGATAATCCCATAGGTGAGGTAGGGGCGCTTCACGAGATCGGCCAGCGCTTGCGAGAGCAGAAGCCCCATATCGAACCAGATCCATGCCGTCAGATGCAGCGTCAGATAGAAAAAGCCCAAGAGGCCTATCGCACGGCGGAACTTCACGAGGTTCAACCAGCGCCGGATCGGGGTGATCGTCAGCCCGCCGACAAGGAACCAGAGGGCGACCTTGCCAAGGCGATGTTCGATCCCTTTCACCGGATCAACCCCGATACCCCCATAGAGCGTCAGATAGATGATCCATGCCAGCGGGATCAGCCCCGCCAGATAGACTGCCCATGTGGGCAGTTTGCGCAGCGCGCCATTAAGCCATTTCATTAGTAGTTCGCCTTGAGATCCATGCCGGAGTAAAGCGAAGCCACCTCATCATAGCCGTTGAACATCAAGGTCTCCTGACGGCCCGCCAGAAGCCCCGCGCCAATATGGCGCTCGGTGGCTTGCGACCAGCGCGGGTGATCCACCTGCGGGTTCACATTGGCATAAAAGCCGTATTCCCGTGGGGCGAGTTCTTTCCAGGTGGTGCGCGGCTCTTTATCGGTCAGTTCGATCTTCACGAGGCTCTTGGCACTCTTGAACCCGTATTTCCACGGCACGACCAAGCGGATCGGGGCGCCGTTCTGCTTCGGCATTGGCTCGCCATAGAGACCCGTCGCCAGAAGGGTGAGCGGATGCATCGCCTCATCTAGGCGCAACCCCTCGACATAGGGCCAGTCAATCTGGCTGCCGCTCTGGCCGCGCATCTCTTTGGGGCGCAGCACCGAGGTGAAGGCGACGTATTTCGCGCCCGACTGCACGCCTGCCTTCGCGAGGATTTTACCCAGCTCAACCCCCTGCCACGGGATCACCATCGACCACGCTTCCACGCAACGGAAACGGTAGATGCGTTCCTCCACCGGGGCCATCGCCTCGATCTCGGCGACAGAATATCTGCCGGGCTTATCGACCATACCAGCGATCTCGATGCTCCACGGATCGGTGGTGAGCGCAGAGGCGTATTTGGCCGGATCCGACTTATCCCAGCCAAATTCGTAGAAGTTATTATAGGTCGTGATCTCTTCGAACGTATTGGGCTTCAACGCCTCGGCCTGCGCGCGCCCCGCGACGCCCGCGCCAATCATGCCCGCGCCAAGCCCGAGCGCGCCTTGCATCAATTGCCGCCGGTTCAGAAAATCCGCCTTTGGTGTCACGTTGTCCCAAGTCAATTTCATCGCACGCCCTCCAAACTGGTCGTTCGGCCCTCAGGCCCTCTTTGCTGCGACTGTATCGAAAAGATCCGTCGCCTGTCTCTTCACTATACGAGGAGGGAGGCGATTTTGTTTCACCCGCGCTCAAGAAACATGTGCGGAGACAGGAAGGGGGTGCCTCCGGCGGGGATATTTAGGCTCTCTGGAAGAGCGATAGTAAGGCATGGAATAGTAAGGCATGGAAAAGGGGGCCGAAGCCCCCTTCCCCTTCGCATAGCGTTAGCGCCGTTAATGCACGGTGCCCTCGGGCAAGCGCTTGGAGCCTGAGATCCGCGCGCCGACCGTCAGCCCCTCCGAGGTCGCCGAGACTTTCACCGTCTCGCCGTCCTTGATCTCGCCGCCAAGGATCATCTCGGCCAGCGGATCTTGCAGCGCGCGCTGAATCACCCGCTTGAGCGGACGTGCCCCGAAGACCGGATCATAGCCCTCATCGCCGAGCCAGATCCGCGCGGCCTCATCGAGATCCATCGTGATCTTGCGTGCGGCCAGACGTTTTTCGAGCAGGCCAAGCTGGATCTTCACGATCGCGCCCATATTGTCGCGCGAGAGGCGCTCGAAGATGACGGTCTCATCCAATCGGTTCAGGAACTCAGGGCGAAAATGTGCCCGCACCGCCTCCATCACCTGCGCCCGTGCCGCACCGCTATCGGATCCCTCCGGCAATTGGCTGAGCGCCTGCGAGCCGAGGTTCGATGTCAGCACGATCAGCGTCTGCTTGAAGTCCACCGTGCGGCCCTGACCATCGGTCAGCACCCCGTCATCGAGCACTTGAAGCAGCACGTTGAACACATCGGGGTGTGCCTTTTCGACCTCGTCGAACAGGATCACCTGATAGGGCCTGCGCCGAACGGCCTCGGTCAGCACCCCGCCCTCGTCATACCCGACATAGCCCGGAGGCGCGCCGATCAGGCGGGAGACCGCGTGTTTCTCCATGAACTCCGACATATCAATGCGCACCATCGCCTGATCATCGTCAAAGAGATACTCCGCCACCGCTTTCGTCAGCTCGGTCTTACCCACGCCCGTTGGCCCAAGGAACAAGAAGCTGCCCAGCGGACGGTTCTCGTCATTCAGCCCAGCCCGCGCGCGGCGCACCGCATTGGCCACCGCTTTAAGGGCGGTATCCTGCCCGATAACCCGCTGGCGCAGCTCGTCTTCCATCTTCAGGAGCTTCTCGCGCTCGCCTTCCAGCATCTTCGAGGTCGGGATCCCCGTCCAGCGTTCCACCACCTCGGCGATCTGCTCCGGACGGACAGCCTCTTCGACCATCAGATCCTCACGTGCCTCGGCATCGGCGAGCTGCTTCTCCAGCCCAGGGATGATGCCATAGCTCAGCTCCCCCGCTTTCGCGAGATTGCCCTCGCGCTTGGCGTGGTCCAGCTCGGCGCGGGCGCGGTCGAGTTGCTCTTTCAGCCCGCGGGAGGCCTCCAGCTTGTCGCGCTCGGCCTGCCATTTTGCGGTCATCTCAGCGGCGCGTTCCATGACATCGGCCAATTCGCGTTCCAGCGTTTCCAGCCGATCTTTGGAGGCGGCATCGTCTTCCTTCTTCAGCGCCTCCGCCTCGATCTGCATTTGAAGGATTTGGCGATCCAGCGCGTCCAGCTCTTCGGGCTTGCTATCCACCTCCATCCGCAGGCGCGAGGCGGCCTCATCCATCAGATCGATCGCCTTATCGGGCAGGAACCGATCCGTGATATAGCGATGCGAGAGCTGCGCCGCCGCGACCAAGGCACTATCGGAAATCCGCACGCCGTGGTGCAGCTCGTATTTCTCCTTGATCCCGCGCAGGATCGAGATCGTGTCCTCGACGGTGGGTTCCTCCACCATCACAGGCTGGAACCGCCGCGCGAGGGCCGCGTCTTTTTCAACATATTTGCGGTATTCATCGAGGGTCGTCGCACCGACACAATGCAATTCGCCCCGTGCCAGCGACGGCTTGATCAGGTTGGCCGCGTCCATTGCGCCATCCGATTTCCCCGCGCCAACAAGCGTGTGCATCTCGTCGATGAACAGGATGATTTCACCCGCCGCCGCCTCGATCTCTTTCAAAATCGCCTTCAGGCGCTCCTCGAATTCGCCGCGATATTTCGCACCCGCAATCAGCGCGCCCATATCGAGCGCGAGCAGGCGCTTGTTGCGCAGGGATTCCGGCACATCGCCATTGATGATCCGCAGCGCAAGGCCTTCCGCAATCGCGGTTTTCCCCACGCCCGGCTCGCCAATCAACACCGGATTGTTTTTCGTGCGCCGCGACAGCACCTGCATCGTGCGACGGATCTCATCATCGCGGCCGATGATCGGGTCAATCTTGCCCTCTTCGGCGGCCTCGGTCAGATCGCGGGCATATTTCTTGAGGGCGTCATAGCCCTGCTCGGCATTGGCCGAATCCGCTGTGCGGCCTTTGCGAATATCGTTGATCGCGGTGTTCAGCTTCATCGCGGTGACGGCCCCCGCCTCCAGCGCATCCTTGGCCCGCGTGTTGACGACGCAGAGCGCCATCAGAACCCGCTCCACCGGGACAAAGCTATCGCCGGCCTTGGTCGCAATCTTCTCGGCCTCGTCAAGAACCCGCACGAGCGAGGTATCGACATAGACCTGATCGCCGCCGCCACCGACTTTGGGCTGCTTGCCAACAGCAATATCGACAGCCTCAATCACCCGCTCTGGCTCACCGCCAGCGCGCCGGATCAGGTTGGCGGAAAGCCCCTGATCATCATCCATCAATGCTTTCAGCAAATGCTCCGGAACCACCCGCTGGTGCCCCTCGCGCATCGCAATTGTCTGCGCAGATTGCAGGAACCCGCGCGCACGTTCCGTGAACTTTTCCATGTTCATCGGCATCTCCTTTTTCTCACAAGCCCCTGATTCCTCGGCCGCCCGTTATGGCACGGCCTCCATCAGGTCTCGGATCTGATTTGGGCGCAGGAGCGCCCCGCTTCAAGGGCTTGCGCCAAGCTACCGCAGAAAATCCTGTGCCAAATCTCTCGCGATGCGCTCCGAGATCACGCAGTCGTGTCGCAACCTTTTAGTGACCAATTCAGTTTATCTTATTGAGGGAGATCAACTGCCCGCGAAGAATTCGGCCCGAGATACATATGCCACATCATAGATAGTCCAACGGAATCGGAGAGTGCCATGAACCACGCGACAGCCACCCGCATCGCCCAGCTCTTCTATAACGCCGCACGGCGACAATTCGAGGCGGTGGTGGAGTTCTTCGCCCCCGGCCTGCCGCAGCCCTTGCGCGTTCCCGTGGCGCTGCGCATCCCCGTAGACACACCCCATTCGCAACTCGCACGGGCACTCGCGCGCGAGGCCCAGCGCCGCGGGATTGATCGCTGGTAAGCGGGCCGCGCCTCAACTTACCGCCCCAACTATCCCGCCGCCCGCAGATCGCTGCGGCTCTAAATTCCTTGACCCGCAAAGCCTAGGGGTGCAAGGGACATCCGCAATTTCCCAAATTCGGAGTGTCCCATGTCCGCCCATGCATCCGCCAAAGCTGATGACCGACTGATTGTCGCGCTTGATGTCCCCAATGCGTTGGAGGGTTTAAAGCTCGCCGAGACGCTTGGCGATGCTGTCTCCTTCTACAAAATTGGCCTCGGGATGCTGACCGGCGGCGGGCTTGGCCTCGCCAATGAGCTGAAAGACGAATTCGGCAAACGCATCTTCCTCGATATGAAGCTCTTCGATATCGGCGCAACGGTAGAGGCCGCCGTGCGGGGCCTCTCGCAAT
This sequence comes from Paracoccaceae bacterium, assembly GCA_048262715.1. Classification (GTDB taxonomy): domain Bacteria; phylum Pseudomonadota; class Alphaproteobacteria; order Rhodobacterales; family Rhodobacteraceae; genus Albirhodobacter. The sequence goes on along the minus strand of JBLXEV010000001.1, from coordinate 527,338 downwards.
TCGATCTCGATTTTCTCACCGTTCACGGAGATCCGCATGTGGTGGCCGCGGCGAAAGAAGGCGCGCGCGGCAAGGATCTCAAGATCCTCGGCGTGACGATCCTCACCTCGCTGGATCGCTCGGATCTCGATAAGGCGATGATCAAAGACGGGCTGATCCCCGATCTGGTGGTGGAGCGCGCGGGCCGTGCCTTCGAGGCGGGGGCCGATGGCATCATCGCCTCGCCCCAAGAGGCCGCGCTGATCCGCGCGCTGCCCGAGGCGACAGGCAAGCTGATCGTGACACCGGGTGTGCGCCCTGCAGGTGCTGCGCTCGGGGATCAAAAGCGCGTTGAAACGCCCGCTTCCGCGATTGCCAATGGCGCGGATCATATCGTTGTGGGTCGCCCGATCTGGCAGCACGCCGATCCGCGCGCGGCGGCGCTTGCGATCTTGGCAGAGATGGCCTGATCTAGGCTCATTCCCAAATTCAAAAAGGGGCGCCGCTGAGCGCCCCTTTTTAATATCCGCATGGCAGCGGCCATGGATTACTTATTGTCGTTGATATCACGCTCCACGATCTTCACCTGCCCCGCGCGAATCCCGATCACACGGCGCAACACGATGAAGGCGACCAGCGCCGAAATCGCCATGACGGCGAGCAGGAGCGCGAAGGTCAGCCCCGCGCCCAAGCCGGTCCAGAGCAGGATCGCCACGACCATCGCCCCGATCGCAAACCCGATCAGGATGTTACCGGGAATCAGGATCTCCAACACGCCGAGCACCAGCCCCGCTACCGCCCAGATCCAGCCTTGCTGCCAAAGCATCGTTGCGCTCTCCATCGGGTTACCCTTTCGGCTTGAACATCTTGAACGCATCCGACAGCGCATCTAGCGCCGCCGCAGGCAGGATCACCGTTTGACGCCCCTCGCCCTTGCCGATGCCTTCCAGTGCTTCGACCTGTTTCAGCGCCACCTGATATTGCGCTGCCTCCATCCCGTTTTTGGCAATCGCATCGGCCATGACATTAGTGGCATAGGCCTCGGCATCCGCCAAAATCCGGCGCGCTTTCGCATCCTGCTCGGCGGTGTATAGCTCCGCATCCGCGCGCAGCTCTGCCGCCCGTTTCGCGCCCTCCGCCTCGGTGACCTGCGCCCGGCGCGCGCGCTCTGCGTTAAGCTGTTGCAGCATCGCGGCGCGGGTCGCCTCATCAAGGCTGACATCCAAAATCTCGACGCGGGTGACCTCGATCCCCCAATCCTCGACCACATCCAAAAGCGAGGATCGGATCGTCTCTATCAGCACGGAACGGTTCGATTGCACGGTATCCAGCTCCATCCGCCCGATCTCGGAGCGCACGATCCCTGCCACCGTGGTGCGGATCGCGCCATCGACATCGCGAATCCGGTAAACGGTCCGCTCCGGCTCGGTGATCCGGTAGAACACGCTGGTCTCGACGCTCAAGGTCACGTTGTCAGAGGTGATCGCATCTTGCGACATTGAGGGGAGCTGGCGTTCGAGAACGGAGACCTTATGCGCGACGCGGTCCAGAAACGGCACGATCAGGTTCACCCCGGGCCCGAGCACCGCGCGCAGACGGCCCAGCCGCTCGACGACGAATTTCTGCGATTGCGGCACGATGTAAACGCCGCGCAGAACGATCAGCGCGACAAACACCGCCAGTGCCAGCGCGACCCCGTTGCCCGACAAAAATGGCAAAAGTTCATCCATGAAGTGATCCCCTAAATAAGTGGCCAAAGCATAGGCCCTGCACCGCGCCATAGGAAGCGCATTCGCTTTACCGCCCCTGCGCGGCGCAGTAGATTGGCGCCATGCCCAGCCTGTGTCGCGATTGCCTTGCCCCCCTGCCAGATCCGGCGCCCAAACGCTGTCCGGGCTGTAACCGTGCGCGCATTTTGAGCCACGCTGAGTTGGACAGCCTTTCCATCGCCCATATTGATTGCGATGCCTTCTACGCCTCGGTGGAAAAGCGCGACAATCCCGCGCTCTCCTCCAAACCGCTGATCATTGGCGGCGGCACGCGCGGGGTTGTCACCACCTGCTGCTATATCGCGCGGATCTCGGGCGTGCGCTCGGCGATGCCGATGTATAAGGCGCTCCAGCTATGCCCAGATGCCACCGTTCTGCCGCCGCGTCTTTCACATTACGCGGAAGCCTCACGCGCGATCCGCGCCTTGATGCTGGCGCTGACGCCCGCAGTGCAGCCGCTCTCCCTAGATGAGGCGTTTCTTGATCTGACGGGCACCGAGCGGCTGCACGGCTCTACCCCCGCCCGCACCATGGCGCGGCTGGCGCGCGATATTGAGGCACAAGTGGGGGTGACAGCCTCCGTCGGCCTCTCACATAACAAATTCCTCGCCAAGATCGCCTCGGATCTCGATAAACCGCGCGGGTTCTCCACCATCGGCAAGGCCGAGACTGCCGAGTTCCTCAAAGGCAAACCCGTTGCGCTTTTGTGGGGCGTGGGGGAGGCGACGCGCGCTGCGCTGGCCACCGCAGGGATCCGCACGATTGACGATCTGCTGCGGCTGGATGAGGCCGATCTGTTCCGCCGTTTCGGCGCAACGGGCCAGCGGCTCTGGCACCTTGCGCGCGGACAGGACACGCGCCGCGTCATCGCCGATGCGCCGACGAAATCCATCTCCAGCGAGCGCACCTTCGAGGTGGATCTGGTGGATCGTGAGCTGCTCAAGCATCACCTCTGGTGGATGGCGGAGAAAGTCTCTGATCGCGCCAAGGCGGCGGATCTGCAGGGCCGCACGGTGACCTTGAAAGCGCGGCGCAAGGATTTCTCGGTTCTGTCGCGGCGGATCACCCTGCATGCGCCAACCCAACTTGCCGATACACTCTACCGCACGGTGACGGATTTGCTGGATGCGCTCAATGAGCGCGGGCCGTTCCGTCTGATCGGGATCGGGCTGAGCGATCTTTCCGCAGCGACAGGCCAAGATCCGATTGGCGATTTGCTGGATCCGCGCGCCGCCACCCGCGCCCAGACTGAACGCGCGACAGACGCGATCCGCGCCCGCTTTGGCCCGAAGGCGATCACCAAGGGCCGTGGTTTTACGCCTGAATAACCTGCCCTATTGCGCCGCGAGCGGAATCCGCAGCGCTTCCGTGCCAATGATCCGCGCCATTGTGCGCCCGATGAGGTCGGCAAACGCATCGAAATCCTCGCGCGGGCGAATCTTCGCCTCGTCCATATAGAGCCCGCGATCAATCTCCACCTGCACGACATGTCGCCCCTCATAGGGTCGGCCATGCGCCTGCGCGATATAAGCCCCTGCGAAGGGCTTATTGCGGGCCACCCGCAACCCCTCGGCCTCAAACGCTTGTGCAACCATCTCGGTGACATCCGGCGCGCAGGACGCCCCGAACCGATCCCCCAGCACGATATCGGGGCGCGCAGGGCCCGCGTCCAGCGCCTCGCTGGGCATCGAATGCACATCCACCAACACCGAGCGCCCATGATCGGCCTGCGCCTGCGTCATCAGCCCATCGACAGCTTGATGCCATGGCCGCCAGAATCGCGCGATTCGTTGATCAGCCTCCGCCAGAGACAGCTTGCCGTGATAGATCGCGCGCGCGCCGGAGACGACGCGCGGCACGACACCAAGCCCTGCCCGCACCCGCGCATTCATCGCCACGCCGCGCAGCCCTTCAATAAGAGCCGGATCGAGCTCATCCGCCGCGCGGTTGAAATCCACATAGGCCCGCGGGACCCGCGCCAGCAACAAGGGCGCCCCCAGATTCGGCGCGGCCGCCAAAAGCCGATCCACGAAGGCATCCTCGGACGAACGAATCTGCCGCGCGGATAAATTTGTGGCCTCAAGCATCGACTCGGGATAGTCCCGACCCGAATGTGGCGATGCAAAAATCACACCCGACACGGCCCGTTCCGGCTGCAACAGCCTGAAACACTGATCTTTTGGCCCATTTTGCCCCATCAAGCGCCCTCCTGACACCTTTCTCTATATATGAGTTTGATTTCGCATCAAAAGCCACTTGAAACCCCAAACGAGTCCTTTTATAGACCCCTCACCGACGCGGTTTCGCCCCGCGTCTTTTACTTTGGGGCGGAAACGAAAAGGCGCGTGGGCGGTTAGCTCAGCGGTAGAGCACTACGTTGACATCGTAGTGGCCACTGGTTCGATCCCAGTACCGCCCACCATTTCACCGTTCCCTTGGGAACATAAAAGATTTCAAGGCGCACGCGCGCCGCGAATAGGAGATGACCCTATGAAGGTCCGTAACTCGCTCCGCTCGCTCAAGCAGCGTCACCGCGATTGCCAGATCGTGCGCCGTAAAGGCCGCGTCTATGTGATCAACAAGACGCAACGTCGCTTCAAGGCTCGTCAGGGTTAATCCTCTGAGAGCCCGCTTCGAGCCGGTGAATATAGAAAAGGCCGCTTGGGATTTCCCAGCGGTCTTTTTCTTTGGTCTGGGCTGAAGATGGCACATGCAAAAGGCCGCCGAGTTGCCTCGGCGGCGCTCTGATCCCCACGCGGTTGGATGAAGCGCTGGGTCGCTCCGCGGGGGATATTTATACTCTCTGGAAGCGGATCAATCGTATTTCCGCAGATCCTCAATCACCAAGCCATCATTGGGCAAGCTGCCGGGCGCAAGGATCTCGACCGCACCCTTCATCTTCAGCGCCTCGATGATTCCCGAATCGTATCGCGCCGGATCGCTAGTCTCGGTCTCGATCCGCACGGTCATCACATCCATCTCGCCGGAGCGCGAGGCGACCACCCGCGCGCGACGCACATCGGGATGGGCGGCGACGAAGCTTGCGACTTGCTCAGGCCGCACAAACATCCCCTTGATTTTCGTCGTCTGATCGGCCCGCCCCATCCAGCCTTTGATGCGCATATTGCTGCGCCCGCAAGGCGATGTGCCGGACATCACCGCGCTCAGATCCCCTGTGGCGAAACGCACCAGCGGATAATCGGCGTTCAGTGTTGTCACGACAACCTCCCCCACTTCGCCCTCCGCAACCGGATCCCCTGTGCCCGGGCGCACGATCTCAACAATCACGCCCTCATCAACGATCATCCCCTCCATCGCCGCCGACTCGTAGGCGATATTCCCAAGATCGGCCGTCGCGTAGCATTGCAGACATTGGATCCCCCGATCGGCATATTCCGCGCGGAGGCTCGGGAACAGCGCGCCGCCCCCCACCGCCGCGCGGGTGATCGCAAGGGTTTCCCCCATCGCCTCGGCCTTATCCAGAATCACCTTCAGGTAATCCGGCGTGCCGGCATATGCCGTGGTGCCGATATCGACCGCCGCGCGAACCTGTAGCTCTGTCTGCCCTGTGCCTGCAGGCAGGACCGCCGCCCCCACGGCCCGCGCGCCACTTTCAAAAATCATCCCTGCGGGGGTGAGGTGGTAGCCAAAGCAGTTCTGCACGATGTCCCCCGCGCCCACACCGCACGCATGAAGAAAGCGCCCCATCCGCCACCAATCATGGCTCACCTCGGCGGGCTCGTAGATTGGGCCTGGGCTTTGGAAGATATGCGCGAAACGATGCGCGGGCTTCAGGGTCAGCCCACCAAAGGGCGCCGCCCGTTTCTGGGCAGCCCCCAGATCGGATTTGCGCAGCACAGGCAACCGCGCAAGAGCGGCGCGGGTTGTGATGGTAGCAGGATCAACCGCCCCCAAATGCGCCGCGAGGCCCGGAGCCGACATCGCCCGCGCCAAGGCTGTGGGCAGATCGCGCATGAGGGCAGCCTCTCGCGCATCGGCGGAGCGGGTTTCGAGCGCATCAAAATACGGGTTCATCGGCTTGACCTCTTCTCATTCGCGGCCCAGCCGCCCTCCGTTGCGCGACAAAAATGCTGCGCAGCAAGTGTTTATTTTCAGTCTGTTACGCCTAGGCCAGCCAGCGCTTGCGGCGGCGATAGCTGCGCACATCGCGGAACGATTTCCGGCCCTCGTCCGACATGCCCAGATAGAATTCTTTCACATCCGGATTCTCACGCAGCGTCGCTGCAGGACCATCCATCACGACGCGCCCACTCTCCAGAATATAGCCGTAATGCGCGTAGCGCAGCGCAACGTTGGTGTTCTGTTCGGCCAGAAGGAAGGTCACGCCTTCGCCCTCGTTCACGGCTTTCACGATCTCGAAGATCTGTTCGACCAATTGCGGCGCGAGGCCCATTGAAGGCTCGTCGAGCAAGATCGTCTCAGGCCGCGACATCAGCGCGCGCCCCATCGCAACCATCTGTTGCTCGCCGCCCGAGGTATAGCCCGCTTGCGATTTGCGGCGTTCCTTGAGGCGCGGGAAATAGGTATAGACCATCTCCAGATCCCGCGCGATTGCGGCGCGGCCATCTTTGCGGGTGTAGGCACCGGTGAGCAGGTTTTCCTCGACCGTGAGATGCTCGAAGCAATGCCGCCCCTCCATCACCTGAATCACCCCTTGGCGCACCAGTTCCGCAGGCGACCCATCCTGCACGGGCTTACCGCGATACAGGATCGAGCCTTTGGTGACCTCGCCGCGCTCGGAATGCAGCAGGTTGGAAATCGCTTTCAATGTCGTGGTTTTGCCCGCGCCATTACCGCCCAGCAGCGCGGTAATCCCGCCCTTGGGCACCGTGAGGCTGACGCCTTTCAAAACCAGAATGACGTGATTGTAGATCACTTCGATATTGTTGAGTTCCAGCAGCGGTTGCCCGGCCGCAATGGCATCTGTCGTGGCGGATTTGGTGGCGTCGAGCATCGCTATCTCCCTTGGGTGGTTCCCCCGGCCCGAAGGCCGGGGGGATACATCAGTTGCAGCGCTCGGAGATGCCTGCCTCTTTGGCATAGGCTTCGGAATCTTCCGCGATCAGCGGGTCAAGGACCTCGGCATCGGGTTCGATGAAGCCCGTGATCAGGTTCCATTTGCCCGCAGCCGCATCCCATTGCTGGACCATCGCGGCACCGGGGCCACCGTGATCCGCGCAGGTCGCTTTGAACGCTTGCCCGAAGTGCGGAAGACCAAGTTCAGCCATCTTCTCTTCGGTGATTTCCAGCGCCTCGAACCCGTCCCGCACTTGCTCGGCATTCACTGCAGCGGTGCCGTGAATCTCTTGTGCCTTGCGGATTGCCTCGCCGATCACCATCGCCGCATACATGCCGCGCGAGTAAACGACAGAGCCTTCCTGATCGCCTGCGCCGGAGGCCTTGCCCGCGTCATAGACGTATTTCTTCATATCGTCGTAGATCGGGTAATCCATACCAACGCCGTGCATCGTCAGCGCCTTGTAGCCATTCGCGCCGTCGCCCGCCGGTTTCACATCATTTTCAGAGCCCGACCACCAAATGCCGATCATGTTTTCCATCGGGAATTTGATGTTGCTCGCCTCCTGAACGGCGACTTGGTTCATCACACCCCAGCCCCAGAACACAACATAATCCGGCTTCTCGCGACGAATCTGCAGCCATTGGCTTTTCTGCTCTTGGCCAGGGCTGTCGATCGGCAGCATTTTCAGCTCAAACCCGTGCTTTTTCGACAGCTCCTCAAGGGTCCGGATCGGCTCCTTGCCGTAAGCGGAGTTGTGATAGAGCAGCGAGATCTTCTTGCCCTTCAGATCGCCGCCGTTTTGATCCAGCAGGTGCTTGATCGCCACCGACGCGCCATCCCAGTAGTTTGCCGGATAGTTGAAGACCCATTCAAACACCTTGCCATTCGCAGCCGAGGTGCGGCCATAGCCGGGGGTGTAGAGGGTGATGTGATCCGCCGACACTTTCGGGATCAGCTGATAGGTGATGCCCGTCGAGAGCGGGTTATAGACGAGCGCGCCCATGCCCTTGGTCGACTCGTAACACTCCACACCCTTCTCGGTGTTATAGGCGGTTTCGCATTCCGGCACGGAGACTTTCTCGCCGCCGATCCCACCATCCCGCTCGTTCAGCAGCGTGAAATAATCATTGAAGCCATCCGCATAGGGGATGCCGCCCGCCGCGAAGGCGCCTGTGCGATAGCTCAGGTTTGGCACCACCAAATCCGCCATCGCGGGCGTGGCAACTGCCGCTGCGAGCGACAACACCACTGCTTTGGTAAAGGTCATTTTCATCCGTTTCTCCTCCCAGAAAAATCTATGAATTCCAGCCGGTTGCCCGGTCTTATCCTCGGCTTTGGCCGCTCAATGCGGGAACGGCCAAAGCCTCAGCTTTTCTTTCGCCACGCGCCAGAGCTGCGCGATACCGTGCGGTTCCGCGATCAAGAAGATCACGATCAGCGCGCCAACGATCATCAGTTCGATATGCGCCGCGAGATCCGTCGGCCAACCCAAGCCCCCCACCAGCACGTTTTTCAGCAGGACTGGCAGCAACACCAAGAAGGCCGCGCCCGCAAAGGAGCCGAAGATCGACCCCAAACCGCCGATGATCACCATGAACAAGATCAAGAACGACTTCTGGATCCCGAAGGCCTCACCGACTTCCGCAGCCCCCAGATAGACTGCGAAGAACAATGCCCCCGCGATGCCGATGAAGAAGGACGAGACTGCAAAGGCCGTCATCTTCGCCGTGAGCGGGTTCACCCCGATGATCTCGGCGGCAATATCCATATCGCGGATCGCCATCCATTTGCGGCCCACCATGCCCCGCGTCAGGTTCCGGGCCATCACCGCAACAATCGTCAGGATCACGAGGCAGAACAGGTATTTCGCGGTGGCTGTCGTCGCTGCCCCCGTCACCGCAAAGCCCAAGACAGAGCGTTCCGGCGCGGTGATCTGGCCTGAGGCGGAGTAGTTGTAGAACCACGGCACCTTGTTGAAGAGCCAGACGAGGAAGAATTGCGCCGCCAATGTCGCCACCGCAAGGTAGAACCCCTTGATCCGCAGGCTCGGCAGGCCGAACAGCACCCCGACAAGCGCCGTAATCCCGCCCGCAATGAAGATATGGATGAACATCGAGACTTCGGGGAAAGACGTCATCAGCTTGTAGCAAGCATAGGCGCCGACCGCCATGAACCCGCCCGTCCCGAGGCTGACCTGCCCCGCGTAGCCCACCAGAACATTGAGCCCGATCGCCGCGATGGAATAGATCAGGAATGGCACGATCACCGCGCTGGCCCAGTAGTCATTGATGATAAAGGGGATCACCCCATAGGCGACCGCGAGGACCAGATAAAACCGATACCGGTCGAATTTGATCGGGAAGGTCTGATTGTCTTCCTTGTAGCTCGTTTTGAAATCACCTGCTTCGCGGTAAAACATCAGCGTGCCTCCCCATATGCACGGGCAATCTCACTGGCCCCGCAGCGCCCCGTGATGGGCATCATGTTGATAGGGGTGCGCATCCGCGGCTCCCGTTTCATCTGTGGTTTTCCCATGCTCACACCCGCTCAATAATTTTTTCGCCGAACAGGCCCTGTGGCCGGAAGACGAGGAACAAAAGCGCGAGCACATAGGCGAACCAGTTTTCTGTGGCGCCGCCGATCATCGGGCCAATGGTGAACTCGAAGAGCTTCTCCCCCACACCGATGATCAACCCGCCAACAATCGCGCCAGGGATCGAGGTGAACCCGCCGAGCATCAGCACCGGAAGCGCCTTCAGCGCGATCAGCGAGAGCGAGAATTGCACCCCCGATTTCGTGCCCCACATGATCCCTGCGACCAAGGCCACAAAGCCCGCAATCGACCAGACCAGAACCCAGATGAAGCGCAGCGAAATCCCGACAGAGAGCGCCGCTTGGTGATCATCCGCCACCGCCCGCAAGGCGCGGCCCTGCTTGGAATATTGCGAGAAGATCGTCAGCGCGGTCACCAGTGCCACGGCCACAACCGTCGCCACGATATCGAGATTATCGATGAAGAACCCGTATCCGAAGATGCTATCCGTCACCGATTCAACGGTATCCGAGATCCCCTGCGGCAGGCCGACATCAAGCTTCTTGATATCCGCCCCCCACATCACATCGCCAAAACCTTCCAAGAAATACGCGAGGCCAATTGTCGCCATAAACAGGATGATCGGCTCTTGGTTCACTAGGTGCTTGAGCACCAGCTTTTCCACCAAAACCGCCAGCCCGACCATCACCAGCGCCGTCAACGCAATCGCGATCACCGAAGGCAATTGCCAGCCGAAATGGCTCAGCTCGGTGCCAAACATCGCGTTGATCAGATGCGCGAAGGGAATCTGCCCTTGTTGCAGGCCGACCAAAGTGAGCGCGGCGAACAGCGCCAGCACGCCCTGCGCATAGTTGAAGATCCCTGAGGCTTTGAAGATCAGCACGAAGCCCAGCGCGACAAGCGAATACATCACCCCCGCCATCAGCCCGTTGAGCGTGACCTCCATCGCAAAAAGCAGTTGATCAGGCATGTCGCGCCTCCTCGGATTGGGTTTCGGTCATCTGGGTGCGCTTAGTCATGGGCCACCCCCAGATAGGCGTCGATCACTGCCTGATTGTTGCGCACCTCATCGGGCGTGCCGTCCCCGATCTTCTTGCCGTAATCCATCACCACAACGCGGTCGGAGAGATCCATCACCACGCCCATGTCGTGTTCGATCAGGGCAATCGTCGTGCCGAATTCATCATTCACATCGAGGATGAAGCGGGACATGTCCTCTTTCTCTTCGACGTTCATCCCCGCCATCGGTTCATCCAGCAGCAGCAGATGCGGCTCCGCGGCCAAGGCGCGGGCCAGCTCCACCCGCTTTTTCAGCCCGTAAGGCAGACGCCCGACGGGCGTTTTGCGGATGTCCTGAATCTCCAGGAAGTCGATGATCTTCTCGACCTTCTCGCGGTTTTCCTCTTCCTCGGCGGAGGCTTTGCCTGCCCAGAGGGCCTGCGCGAATAGCCCCGATTTCATCTTGGTGAGGCGGCCGGTCATGATGTTGTCGAGCACCGACATCCCATCAAACAGCGCGATATTCTGGAACGTCCGCGCAATCCCGAGGCGGGCCACCTGATAGGGTTTCATCGGCCCACGGCGATAGCCCTTATACCAGACCTCGCCCTCGGACGGCGTGTAGAAGCCCGAAATCACGTTCAGCATCGAGGACTTCCCCGCGCCATTCGGGCCGATAATCGCGCGGATCTCGCCTTGGCGGATATCGAAGGAGATATCTTTGATCGCCACCACACCGCCAAAGCGCAGCGTGATATTCTTCATTTCCATCAAGGCACCGCCAATTTGGCGCCCGTCTGCCGTGACGTAACCCTCTGACATATCTTTCATGCTGCGGCTTCCTCAAATGCGGGCGCCTGCGCGCGGCCTGCCTCTGGCGAGACCTGCGCATCCGCGAGCCGCAGCGTCGCCTTGATCGCGCCTTTGCGCCCATCTTCATAGGTGACTTCGGTCTCGGTATAGACGCTTGCAGCGCCGCTATAGAGCCCGTCGATCAGATCCGCGAATTTCGTCTCCACGATATTGCGGCGCACTTTGCGGGTACGGGTCATCTCACCATCATCGGCGTCGAGCTCTTTGTGCAAGATCAGGAAGCGATGGATCTGGCAGCCCGCCAGCATCGGATCTTGCGCCACGGAGGCATTCACCTCCGCGATATGGCCCGAGATCATCTCGTAGACCTTCGGGTGGCCCGCCAATTCCTGATAGGAGGCATAGGCGATATTGTTGCGCTCGGCCCAATTCCCCACGGCGTTCAGATCAATGTTGATAAAGGCCGTGCAGCGATCCTTATCGCGGCCAAACACGACCGCTTCCAGAATGTTGGGGTAGAACTTCAGCTTGTTCTCGACGTATTTCGGCGCGAACAGGCGGCCATCGGCCATCTTGCCCACATCCTTCGCACGGTCGATGATCCGCAAATGTCCGGTGCCTTCCTCGAAGAAGCCCGCATCCCCTGTCGCGACCCAACCCTCGGCATCTTTCGTCGAGGCGGTGCTCTCCGCGTTCTTGTAATATTTCACGAAAGTGCCCGGCGAGCGGTAGAACACCTCGCCCGTCTCGCCGATTTTCACCTCAACACCAGGGCTTGGAACCCCCACCGTATCGGCGCGCACCTGCCCATCGGGCTGTTGCGTGATGAAGACCGAGGCCTCCGTCTGGCCGTAGAGCTGTTTGAGGTTGATCCCGAGCGAGCGATAGAAGGAGAAAATCTCCGGCCCGATTGCCTCCCCCGCGGTATAGCCAACCCTGATCCGGCTAAAGCCGAGGGTGTTTTTCAGCGGGCCATAGACGAAGAGATTGCCCAAGCCGTAGCGGATTCGGTCCATCATCGACACAGACTCGCCGTCGAGGATTTTCGGCCCCACGCGGCGCGCGATGGCCATGTAGTGATCGAACAGCCATTTCTTGATCCGGCTGGCGTCTTCCATGCGGATCATCACCGAGGTGAGCTGCCCCTCAAACACCCGCGGCGGTGCGAAGTAATAGGTGGGGCCGATCTCGCGCAGGCAGGTGAGCATTGTCGCGTCGCTCTCGGGGCAGTTTACGGTGAAACCCGCCCACATCGCCTGGCCCATCGAGAAGATGAAATCGCCTACCCATGCCATTGGCAGATAGGCGAGCACCTCTTCATGTTTCGTCAGATGATCGAAGGAGGACGAGGCTTTTGCCGTCTCGATGATATTCCGGTTCGACAGCACAACGCCCTTCGGCTTGCCCGTGGTGCCGGAGGTATACAGCATCACGCAGGTGCTATCGTAATCGAGGGCATTCACCCGCGAAGTCAGCTCCGGCATCAGGCGTTGATGCGCCGCGCGACCTTCCGCCTGAACATCTTCCAGCGCGTTCATCCGGGTATGATCGTATTTCCGCATCCCGCGTTTGTCGGTGTAGATGATCTGCTCAATGCAAGTCACACGGTCCTCGACCTCAAGCACCTTATCGACCTGCTCCTGATCGCCGCACACCACAAAGCGCGCGCCGCAATGGTCCAGAACATAGGCCATCTCATCAGCATTCGCGTCTTGATAAAGCGGCACAGGAATTGCGCCACACATCTGCGCGGCAAGCATCGACCAATAGTGCATCGGGCGGTTCCGCCCGATCACCGCGACATAATCGCCGCGCGCGAGGCCGAGCGAGAGAAATCCAAGCGCCAGTGCCTGAATTTCATCCGCAGCCTGCGCCCAAGTCCAGCTTTGCCAGATCCCGAACTCTTTTTCACGATACGCAGGCAGCGCCCCGTTGCGCGCCACGTTCCGCGCCAGAAGCGCTGGAATCGAGTCGAGCCGTTCGCTGCCGTTCTGCGGCAAGTCTCGCTGAGCCAAATATCCCTCCCTCGACCGGTGGACCGGCCCTCACTTCGCAATGGTCCCCGAAAGGCCTCCCCCATTGCGTCACATTCATACGCTCGCCGTCAAAGATTTCCTGACTTTGTCTGAATTATTACGAATTGTTACCAGCGCCCCTTGGCTCTTTTCGGCAGCCACGCGAAGATGCTAGCGATGGATATGGTCCTCGACAATTCATACGCACGGCTCACCCAAGCAGGGCTGAACCTGATCCAGCAAGCCCTGTCGATTTTCGACAGCGATCTGCGCTTGGCCGTCTGCAATCGACAATACCAGTTGATGTTCGACCTCCCCGATGCGCTGACCCGCACCGGTACCTCGTTTGAGGATACGATTCGCTATCTGGTTGTGCGCGGCGAATATGGCGAGCTTGACGATATCGACGAGGCGGTGACGGTGCGCGTCGATCAGGCGAGAGCCTTTGAGGCACATTACATTGAGCGTCTGCGCGCCAACGGTCGCTGGATTTCGGTAGAAGGCGCGCCGCTATCGCAAGGCGGTTGGGTGACGATCTATACCGATATTACCGAACATAAGGCGCAAGAGGCGCTGCTGCGGGCGCGCTCAGAGGAACTCTCCGAGCAGGTGTTCGAGAATGCCGAACGCCTCGCCAGCGCCAACCGCGCCTTGGCCGCGACCAATGCCGCGCTGGAAGAGGCGAAGCGCGAATTGATCGCGATTGAGGCGCGCACGCGGCAAGTCACTGAAATGATGCCTGCCCATATTGCCCATGTGGATCACGATCTGCGCTACACGTTCTCGAACCACCGCCTCTCCACAGTGATGCCCGGAAGCGCGAACAATATCGTCGGGCTGCCGATGTCTGAAGCGCTGAGCGCCGAGACATTCGCCCGTATCCAGCCCTCGTTTGAACGCGCGCTGGCGGGCACAGCGCAGGTGTTCGAGATCAATCATGAACCCTCCGCGCGGCGAATCCGCATTGCGCTCACCCCTGATAAGGACTCGCGCGGGGTCTATGTGCTCTCGACCGACGTCACCGGCGAAGCGCAGGCGCGGGCAGCACTGCAACAAGGGGCAAAACGGGCGCTGGCGGCGCAGCTTACCTCTGGCCTCGCGCATGATTTCGCCAATCTGCTGACGATTATGCTCGGGCTGCAGGGGCGGCTGGAAAGGTTAGAAGGGCTGCCAGAGGAGGCGCGGCCTCTCGTCGCCTCGACATTGGGCGCGGCGCGGCGCGGCGGAATGCTGCTGGACCGGATCGCCCGTATCTCCGGCCCGCGCGAGCTACAGCCGCAGCCTGTCGATCTGCCGCAGCTGCTCGCGGATCTTGTTGCGATGGCCCGCCCCAGTCTCGGGGATGCGGTCACCGTCACCTTGCAAACCGAAGGTGTCGATCAACCGCTCATGCTTGATCCGGGAACGGTGCAAGACAGCCTGTTGAACCTGATGCTCAACGCCCGCGACGCGATGGGCGAGGTGGGAGGGCAGATCACGATCCACGCCTGCGCGCTGCGCGAAACTTGGGTGGAAATCTCGGTGAGCGATACTGGCGGGGGCTTCTCCGAGATGGCCCTGAAGCGCGGCCTCGACCCCTTCTTCTCAACCAAAGGCAGCGAAGGCTCGGGCCTCGGCCTCTCGATGGTCTATGATCAGGTGAAGCTTTCGGGGGGCACCGTCCAGCTCGCGAATACGGAGGTGGGCGCGGTGGTCGTGCTGCGCCTACCGCTGCGATTGGCGACGGGGAATGCCAATCCAATGCTGGTGCTGCTGGTCGAGGATAGCGATACGATCCGCGCCGAAACCCGCGAGCGGCTGCGGCAGATGGGCCATAGCGTGATCGAAACCGCCAGCGCAGAGGAGGCCTTGCAGCTCCTTGATCTGCCGGAACTCGGCTTCGTGTTGTCCGATATCAATCTCTCCGGCCCGCTGAACGGCGTTGACCTCGCGCAATCCCTGCGCGAAAGCCATCCGATGCTCGGCGTGGCGCTTGTCACGTCACTGCCGCCCTACGATCCGCTGCGCATGGAGGCGCCCTGTCCGGTGATACAAAAACCTGTAAGCGACGCTGCTCTGGCGGCCATCCTGATCGCCGGAGGCGCGAGATGAGCGCCCATATCGCGATCCTCGATGACGAGCCCGATATCCGCAAGATGCTGGCGGATGCGCTGGAGGAAGCCGGCTTCCGCACAACCTCCTATGGCCGCGCCACCGACTTTGAGGCGGGGCTCAAGCGCAACAAGCCCGATGTTTGCCTTGTCGATCTCGGCCTGCCGGATCGGGACGGGCTTGCACTGGTGCATCGTCTCGCACTGGAATCCGGCGCTGCGATCATCATCATCTCGGGCCGCGCACAGGTGCAGGACCGTGTGACGGGGCTCGAACTAGGCGCGGATGATTACATCATCAAGCCCTTCGATCCCGCCGAGGTCGTCGCCCGTGTCCGCGCGCAATTGCGCAAAGGCACCCGCGATGCGGCCCGCGCGCAGAACACCGCGCGCTTCGCCCAGTGCGTCGCCCATTTTGACCGCTATGTTCTGGTGGATGAGGCGGGCAAGGAAACCAGCTTCTCCCATGCGGAGGGAGAAGTGCTTCGGTTGTTTTTGGAAAACCCGAACCGGCTGATTTCGCGCGCACAGATGCAAGAGAGCCTTGGCGGCGTGGCGGGCGAGAGCTTTGATCGGGCGATGGATGTCCGTGTCTCACGGCTGCGCACCAAGCTCGGAGAAGATCCGAAAAACCCTAAGCTGATCAAGACAATCTACGGCGCAGGTTATATTTTTCTAGGCGATGTGACGTGGTCCTGACGGCGCGCCTTTAGAAGGTGACAGGGATCAACCCGCGCAGGGAGTTGCCAATGAACACTTCGCACGTATGCAGATCTTTCAGCGTCAGACAGGCCTCCTGCGCCTGCCCCGTCTCCAACATTTCCTCGCGCAAGATCCCGCGAAGGAGCCCCGCCTCCGCATGCGGCGTCAGATAATGATCACCGCGTTTGAGGAAGATATTCGCCACTGTCGTCTCGCAGATCTCGTCGCGCTCATTCAGCAAAATAGCATCCTGAACGCCCTCGGGCAGTACCGCCCGCGCGGCATCATAGGTAGCGCGCTGGGTTGTTTTGATCGGCAGGAACGGATCCTCCGAGGCCAGTCGCACGCCCGAGATATGCAGCCGCCAAGGGCCTGTCGGCGTGAGTGGGCCCGTCGTCACGTCCACCTGCCCCAGCGCATCCAGCGTCAGTCGCACCCGCAGCGGCTCCGCCCCGCCCAAGACTGCCAAAGCTCGCTCCACCTGTGCCGGATCATGCGGAAAACCAAGTTGCAAGGCGGTGCGTTCCAGCCGCGCGAGGTGACGCGGCAAGCGACGAATGCCCTCATCGGGATGCCAGCCGAAGGTCTCGATGATCTTCAAGTTTTGAGGAATCGGGTTTTCCATAGCGCCTCCTCATATTCATCCTCGGCGCGGCTATCATGCACGATTCCGCCGCCCACGTTCAGCCGATATTGCCCGGCGCCTGTCTCGGTCAGGGTGCGGATCGCGACGTTGAACTCCATGTCCCCCTCGGGTGACGCCCAACCGATCGACCCGCAATAGGCCCCGCGCGGCGCGGTCTCCAACTCGTGAATAATCTCCATCGCGCGGATTTTCGGCGCGCCGGTGACCGAGCCACAGGGGAACATCGCCGCGAGGATTTCGGGTAGCCCCGTTTCCGGCTGCAACCGCCCCTCGATCACCGAGATCATCTGATGCACGGTCGGGTAGGTCTCTACCTCGAACAGTTTCGGGACTTTCACGCTGCCAATCTCGCAGATCCGCGAGATATCATTTCGCAGAAGATCCACGATCATCAGATTCTCGGCGCGATCTTTCACCGCCCCTTGCAGATCGGCGACAAGCGCCGCGTCTTCCTCCGGCGTGCCGCCACGCGGGCGGGTGCCTTTCATCGGGCGGGTCTCGATCCGATCCCCCGTCACGCGGAAGAACAACTCCGGCGAGCGCGAGAGCAGCCGTGCGCCTGCGAGATCGACATAGGCCCCGTGCGGCACAGCACCCTTCGTGAGCGCCGCATAGAGATCGGGCGCGGAGGCGGGAGAGGTCACGGGAATCGGGAAGGTCAGATTGACCTGATAGCAATCACCCGCGCCGATATAATCATGCAGGCGCTGGAAGGCCTGCGCATAGGCAGGAAAATCGACCTCAGGCGCATCGAGCGTAGCCTGTGCCTCGGCTGCGCGGGGCGTGTAGGCCTCCGGTCCATCATAAACCCCGAAGGCCAAGAGCGGCAAATCGCGGCGCTCTGGCAAAAGCGGCCTCAATCGGCGCGAGAGGCAGTAGCCAAGCTCATAGCTGGCAAACCCCGCCAACCATTTGCCCTGCGCACGCGCGCCGCGCATCGCCTCGAATGCGGTGGCCACATCCTCTGGCGTATCGGCACGGATCACGTGTTCAGCCCCCGCAAACTGCGTGGGCTGGCCGTTCGGGCCGCGATCAAAGATGACGGTATTGCTCTTGCTCATAGCGCCCAGCCTATCGCAGATCTCGCAGCGGTGCGCAGCCCAAATCCGTCACTCGAGCCACTTGCTGCGCCCTCATAGATCCGGCGCGGGAACGAGCGGAGCCGTCTGGGCGGGATGATCGGGGGCCAATTCCTCGAAATCGAAATTATCAAGACGGCGCGCGCGCTTACCTGCCTTATCGGCGGAGGTCTTGATCTCCTCGATATCCTTCGCGGCCTGCCCGAAATGCCGATCCAGATTGCCGACTCGGGTCACGAGGCGGTCCACATCGCCATAAAGTGCTGCGAGTTCCTTGCGGATCGCCCCCGCCTGTTCGCGCATCCGCGCATCCTTTAGCACCGCCCGCATCGTGTTGAGCGTCGCCATGCAGGTCGTCGGCGAGACGATCCAGACCTTCGCGGCAAAGCCTTCACGCACCAGCTCGGGGAAATTGGCGTGCAATTCTGCATAGACCGCCTCGGAGGGCAGGAACATCAGCGCGCCATCCGCCGTTTCGCCCTCGATGATGTAACGTTCCGCAATCGCGCGAATATGGGTTTTCACGGCGGTGCGCAGCATCCGTGCCGCGTGTTCGGCATCCACTTTCGAGTCCGCACGGCGCAAAGCCTCATAGGCCTCCAACGGGAATTTGCTATCAATCGCAATCGGCCCCGGCGGATTGGGCAGATGCACGAGGCAATCGGCGCGCCGCCCGTTCGAGAGCGTCGCCTGCATCGTATAGGCATCCGATGGCAGCGCTTTGAGCACGATATCATGCAGCTGGATCTCGCCGAACGCGCCACGGGTTTGCTTGTTCGAGAGGATGTCTTGCAGGCTCAGCACATTGCCCGAGAGCTTCTCGATATTGGCCTGCGCCTTGTCGATCGTCTCCAACCGCTGATGCAGATCGCCCAAGCTGCGCGCGGTGCGGGTCGCGGTGCCGTGCAGGCTTTCGGTCATCCCGCGCGCAACCTCGGCCAAGCGCTGCTCCATCAACGCCAACACCCGTGCCTGCGAGACGGCCTGCGCCTCCGATACGTGATGCAACCCGCCCGATAGCTGGTGCTGTCCATCGGAGAGCTGCTGCACCCGCGCGCCCAGATTGGTGAGTTGGCCGACCATCGGCTCGGTCATCCGCACCGCGCGATTGGAGCCGCGCAGCACGAGGAGGATCAGCAATAGGAAAACAGCTAGGAACAACCCGAGGCCAACGGCCCCCGCCAAAAGGATCTGATCCAGCGCGTAAGAGGTGCCGCTCATCTCGATCATGTGCGCCCGAACAGCCGCTCGATATCGGAGAGCTTCAACTCTACATAGGTCGGGCGGCCATGGTTGCACTGGCCGGAATGCGGCGTGGCTTCCATCTCGCGCAAGAGGGCGTTCATCTCCTCGGGGCGCATCTGACGTCCCGAACGGATCGAGCCATGGCACGCCATCCGCGACAGCACCGCCTCGACCCGCGCCTGCAGCCGCTGGCTATCGCCGAGATCGGCCAGCTCGTCGAGAATATCGCGCAGCATCGCGCTGGCGTTGATTTCGCCCAAGATCGCGGGCGTCTCACGCACCGCGACCGCGCCGCCGCCGAAGGGCTCGATGGTCAGGCCGAAACGGGCAAGATCCTCGGAGAACTCCAATAGCGTGGCGGCATCCTGCGCGGACAGTTCGACAATTTCAGGGATCAGCAAGGCCTGCGCCGCCACGCCATTTTCCGCCATTTGCCGCTTGAGACGCTCATAAACGAGGCGCTCATGCGCGGCGTGCTGATCGACGATGACGATGCCATGAGCGGTCTGCGCGATGATGTAATTCTCATGCACCTGCGCGCGGGCGGCCCCGAGCGGATGGTTGTCGCCTGCCCGCAAGGGCGCGGTGTCATCGGCCCGCGCGGAGGGCGGGATCGCGTAGCTTTGTGGCGCGTATTGGTCCGCCGCTCCGGAATAGCTCTGCCCAGAAAAGACCTGCCCCGAATAGCTCTGTGGGGCCTCCCCAAATTCCATTACCGGATGGCTGCGCTCTGCCAGCGGCGACTGGAACTGATAGGCGCTGCGAATCGCACCCATGGACGGGCGGTCCATCTGGTAAATCCGTCCCGCAGGCGTCTCGGGGCGCATCGCGCCCAAAGTGGCATCCGCGACAGTGGACGACGCGCGGTGCCCCGCCTGCGCCAAGGCATGCCGCAAACCAGAGACGACCAGCCCGCGCGCGATCCCGCTTTCGCGAAAGCGGACTTCGGCCTTCGCGGGGTGGACGTTGACATCCACGCGCTCAGGATCGCAGGTCAAAAATAGCACGGCGGCGGGGTGACGATCCCGCGAGAGGAAATCCATATAGGCCGCGCGCAAGGCCCCGATCAGCAGCTTGTCGCGCACGGGGCGGCCATTGACGAAGAAGAATTGCTCCACCGCCGCGCCACGCGAATAGGTTGGCAGGGCGGCAAACCCCGTCAGGCGAATCCCCTCGCGCTCGGCATCAATCGGAATCGCGTTATCGGCAAACTCGCGGCCAAGGATACGGCTGAGGCGGCCCGCGAGCGCGCCAAACAGCTCGCCCTGTTCCGCATCGGCGCGAAAGATCTCGCGCGGCTTATCGCCGGAAAGATCCCGCAGCGAGAAGCTGACATAGGGCTCCGCCATCGCGAGGCGCTTGATCACATCGGCGATGGCCGTCGCCTCGGCGCGGTCCGTGCGCAGAAATTTCAGCCGTGCTGGCGTGGCGTAAAACAGATCGCGCAACTCGACCACCGTGCCGCGATTGAGAGCGGCGGGGCGAACCGGCGAGATATTGCCGCCCGAAACGAGGATCTCATGCGCCTCCCCGCCATCCACCCGCGAGGTAATGCTCAGCCGCCCCACCGCACCGAGCGAGGGCAACGCCTCGCCGCGAAAGCCGAACGTGTGGATATTGAGCAGGTCGGAGCCGTCTATTTTCGAGGTCGCGTGTCTCGAGAGCGCAAGCGGCAGATCCTCTGCGGTCATCCCGCAGCCGTCATCGGTGATGCGGATCAGGGTTTTGCCGCCATCCGCATAGGCGATCTCGATCCGGCCCGCGCCCGCGTCCAGCGCGTTCTCGACCAGTTCCTTGACCGCAGAGGCGGGCCTCTCAACCACTTCACCCGCCGCGATACGATTGGCAGAGGTGTCATCAAGCTGCCGGATCACCGGACGGCTTTCCAGCGCCACACGGGCGGAGCGCGGTTGCGGTGCGCTTATATTGGGGCTCTCAGCATTCATGCCACTAGGGTTAGCACAAAGCCGGAACAGCTTCTACAGATTCGGCGGGAGAATTCACACCCTCCCGCCGGATAGCATTGGTGGATCGCATTGACGGCTTACAGAAGGCTCACTCAATCCCTTCGGGTTTCCCAACGACAACAAAGCGCAGCGCATCGGCATCCAACAGGCGCTTGGACACGGCGGCGACATCTTCTGCCGTGACCGCTTCAATCTTCGCATTGCGCCCTGCCGGATAATCAATCGGGAAACCGTCCATCTGCATCCCGACCAAGATCCCCGCAATCGTGCCATTGCCATCGAACCGCAGCGGATAGGCCCCCGTGAGGTAGGTCTTCGCCGCGTCCAACTCCTGCTGCGTCACGCCGCCCTCCGACATCTTTCGCCACTCGTCGCGGATCACCGAAATGGCCTCGGCCACCTTGCCATTGGCGGAAGCGAAAGAGCCTTGCCACGTCTTCGCATAGTCGCGCGGCACGAGATAGGAGCCGATGCCATAGGTCAGGCCGCGCTTCTCGCGCACCTCATCCATCAGCCGCGAGGAAAAGCCGCCATCGCCGAGGATCTGATTTGCGACATAGGCCGCGAAGAAATCAGGATCCTCCATCGCGATCCCCTTTTGACCGAAGATCACCACCGATTGCGGGCTGTCATAGGGCACCACGATCGTGCCTCCGGTGAGGCTCACATTGGCCTCTTCCGGCATCGGCGCACCGGTTTCCGGCAAGGCCCCGAGAAGATCATCGAGCAAAGTGCCCAGCGCCTCGGGGGTGATATCCCCCACGGCAGACACGTAGAGCCTGTCACGCGCGAGTACACGGTCCTTCGCCTCAATCAGATCCTCACGGGTCAAGGCTTTCAGGCTGTCTTCGGTGCCATTGAGCGAGCTGCCATAGGGATGATCGCCAAAGGCCAGCTTGCCAAAGACTTCCGAGGCAATCGCGTTCGGGTCCGTTGCGTCCGCTTGCAAGATCGAGCGCACCTGCCCGCGCACGCGGTCCACCGCCGCTTGCGGGAAGGAGGGTTCAATCAGCGCGCGGCGCAGCAGGGCCACGGCTTCGTCCCGATTCTCGGTCAGCATCTGCGCCGAAATCGCAACCGAATCGTCGCCCGCATCAAACCGGAATTGCGCCGCGAGAGATTCCGCCGCTTTCGCAAAGGCGCGGCTGTCGAGATCGCCGGAACCTTCTTCCAAGGTCGCCGTCATCAGGTTGATCGCGCCCCGCTTGCCCGGTGCATCCAGTGAGGCCCCGCCTTTGAAGCGCAACTCAAGCGCGGTGAAGGGGATCTCGTGATCCTCGACAAGCCAAGCCGTAATGCCACCCTTGGAGGTAACGGATTGGATCTTCACCTCCGCCAGCGCGGCATGGCTCAGGATCGGCGAGACCAGCGCAATCAGCGCCGCAAAGACTACCCGCATGTTCATTCGCCCTGCTCCCGCATCAAATAGCCTGTCACCGCATTGCGCTTGTCAAACACCTGCTTGGCGGCGGCCATTACATCCTCTTCCGTCACAGCCATCAGCGCTTCGGGCCATGCCTTCACATCCTCGACGGTCAGCCCAGTCGCCAGCGCCTCGCCGTAACGGCGGGCCAAGCCTTGCACATCATCCTTCGCATAGATATCGCTCGCGCGGATCTGCATCCGAATCCGCTCGAACTGATCCGCTGGCACGCCGTCTTGCATAAATTTCGCCAAAGCCGCATCCATCGCCGCTTCCGCATCCGCCAGCTTCACGCCATCCGCAGGCGCGATATAGAGGTTGAAGGTCGTCTCATCGAGCGAGGTGCCGTCATAGCCCGCGCCGACATAGAGCGCCTTGGGATCATCATAAATCAGCGCTTGGCCTAGCACCGACGTCGCGCCATTTCCACCAAGGATCTCGGCCAGAACGGTCAAGGCCGCTGCCTGTTTCTGATCGCCGGCGTTGCGCTCCGGCGCGAGGTAGCTGCGGGTGACATAGGGGCGCGAGACGCGCGGATCGGCCATGCTCAGGCGGCGCTCGGCCAGTTGCGGCGGCTCTGTCACGCGCTGACGTTTGGGGATCGCATCGGACGGCGCCAGCGGGCCGTAATATTCCTTCGCAAGACGCTCGACCTCGGCAGGTGTCACATCGCCCGCGACAACAAGCACCGCGTTATTGGGCGCGTAATTATCGTGATACCATTTGAGCGCATCCTCACGGGTGAGGGTTTCCATCTCATGCCGCCAGCCGATCACAGGCGTGCCGTAAGGATGGTTGAGATATTGCGCGGCGCTGCGTTGCTCTGAGAAAAGCGCTGCGGGGTCGCTATCAATCCGCTGGTTGCGCTCTTCCAAGATCACTTCGCGCTCGGTTTTCCAATCGTCTGGCGAAATCACCAGATCGCGCATCCGGTCGGCTTCCATCTTCATCACCAGCTCCAGCCGATCTGAGGCGATGCGCTGGTAATAGGCGGTATAGTCATAAGAGGTGAACGCGTTATCGGAGCCGCCATTGGCGGTCACCGTTTTCGAGAATTCCCCTGGAGCCATCTCATCCGTGCCTTTGAACATCAGGTGTTCGAGATAATGCGCGATACCAGATTTACCGCGCATCTCATCGGCGGCACCTGCCCGATACCAGACCATCTGAACGACAACAGGCGCGCGGTGATCTTCGATCACCACAGCCTCCATCCCGTTATCGAGAGTGAAATGAGTGACCTCTTCGGCCAGTGCGGGGGCAATACCGAGCCCCAAAGCCAGCGCGAACGCCGTGCTTGTGTGTTTCATGAAACCTACCTCAAACGGCTTGGGCGAGCGCCCTCTGCCGCGAACCTGTGGCATCAGCGCCCGTTAGGCAAGCCGCCTAACGGTGAGTTGATCACTGGTCGAGTAGCTCTGGCGGCGGCGGGGCTGCAGGCGTGCGAACGCCCAGCGCGCGCCAGCGTTCCAGCTCGGCATGTTGGTCAAGCGACATCGGCGCATAGGCGCGGTAGTAAACATTGACCTTCAAGAGCCGTTCCAGCACGCGCCCCTCATTATCACGCCGCCATTCCAGATCTTCCGAGGCAAGCTGGCTGCGGATATCTGCCTGTGTTCCCAGACGCGACGCGTAGGACACAAGTCCGCGATCCGTGGACGGGCGGTTTTTCACAGCGGCATTCCCGCCCAAAGCGGCGGCCGCATCGGCAAACGGGTTCTGATCGGTGATATTGCCAGCGCCCGGGGTCGGCGCGGGAAGTGCCGCGAGATTTGGCGGCATGGTCAACGGTTTGGTCGGCAAAATCGAGAATTCATCCGGCCCAGCCCCCGTGCTGCGCAGGTTCATCAAGCGCGGCTCGTCACTGCTACAGCCTGCCGCTGCCAAAACGGCACCGAAACAGAGCACGGTCACCGCGCGCTTGCCGAAGCCAGCACCCGATGCGCCCGCCGCGACTGCGCGCCGCGCAATCATCCGGCCTACCGTCATGTGACGTGTCATCTCGCGACCTGCCATTTTGCCCCCGTTGAGCCGTCTCTTACCAATCCCGAACCCTCTTAACGCGGAAATCCGCGCCCGTCACGTAGGTAACGCGATGATCCGCTCAGCGCGCCTCTTTTCGGCGGGGTTTCTCCGCATCCGACGAGAACAGCACGAGGCCGATGGCCCCCGCGAAGATCGTAATATCCGCGACATTGAACGAATAGGGGTTCGCCATTCCGGGCAACGACATGTTGAGAAAATCCGCTACCGCACCATACCAGATCCGATCGATCACATTGCCGAGGGCACCGCCGATCAGCAAACCCGCAGAGGCTTTTGCCCAGCGCCCCTGCTGCGAGCGCGCGACCCAAACCCAAACCCAGATTGAAATCATCAAGGCAATCACGATCAGCCCCCAGCGCGTGAGTTGGTCCTCGCCGGAAAACAGGCCAAAGTTCATCCCCTGGTTCCACGCCATCCGCAGGTTGAGCCATGGCGGGATCACATCAATCGCCAGCTTGCGATCAAGGTTCAGGATATGAACCACGTAATATTTCGAGATCTGATCGATCAGAAAGATCAGCCCAGCCACAATCGCAGTCAAACGCATATCGACCCCCAAAAGCCAAGGCGCCCCCGCCCGCCGATCTGGCAGGCAGGGGCGGATAATCGGTTAGTGACGGAAGTGGCGCATTCCGGTGAAGACCATCGCGAGACCGCGCTCATTGGCTGCGTCAATCACCTCTTGGTCGCGCATCGAGCCACCCGGTTGGATGATTGCCGTCGCGCCAGCTTCTGCCGCCGTGATCAAGCCATCTGCGAACGGGAAGAACGCATCGGAGGCCACAACAGAGCCCTGCGTCAGCGGCGCATCAAAGCCGCAAGCCTCCGCCATATCGCGGGCTTTTTGCGCGGCGATACGTGTCGAATCCACGCGGCTCATCTGGCCCGCGCCAACGCCCACCGTCGCACCGTCTTTGACGTAGATGATCGCGTTGGATTTCACGTGTTTCGCAACTTTCCAGGCAAACAGCAGATCTTTCAGCTCTTGCTCGGTCGGCTTGCGCTCTGTGACAACTTTGAGATCCTCCATCGTGATCGCGCCATTGTCTTTGCCCTGCACGAGGAAACCGCCCGCCACTTGACGGAAGGTGGTGATCGGCGCGGAGATATCCGGCAGGCCACCCGTCGTCAAAACGCGCAGGTTCTTCTTCTTGGCGATCACTTCTTTCGCGGCCTCATCTACGGAGGGCGCGATAATCACTTCGGAGAAGATCTCGGTGATGGCCTCCGCGGTTTTTGCATCCAGCGTCTGGTTCAGCGCGATGATCCCGCCGAATGCCGAGGTGCGGTCGCAATCGAAGGCGCGGTTATAGGCCTCGATCAGGGTCGCGCCTGTGGCGACACCGCACGGGTTCGCGTGTTTGATGATCGCCACGGCAGGCACATCGCTGCCGAATTCCGCGACCAGTTCAAACGCCGCATCGGTATCGTTGATGTTGTTATAGGAAAGCTCTTTGCCCTGAAGCTGCTTTGCGGTGGCAACGCCTGCGCGGTTGGTGCCATCGAGATAGAAAGCCGCTTGCTGATGCGGATTCTCGCCATAGCGCAGGGTTTGCGCGATCTCGCCTGCGAAGGCCACACGGCGCGGGGCTGTCTCGTCAATCGCGCCCGCCATCCATGTGGAGACCGCCGCATCATAGGCCGCAGTGCGGGCATAAGCGATTTGCGCTTGGCGCTGGCGGAAGGCGAAGGAGGTCCTGCCGTCGTTCTCGTCCAGCTCTTTGAGCACGGCATCGTAATCTTGCACGTCCACGATGGTCGCCACGAACGCGTGGTTTTTGGAGGCCGCGCGGATCATCGCAGGGCCACCGATGTCGATATTCTCGATCATCTCATCGTAATCCGCCCCGCGCGCCAAAGCGGCCTCGAACGGGTAGAGGTTGACGACCAGCAGATCAATCGGCGCGATCCCATGCGTATCCATCGCCTCGACATGCTCTTTGTTATCCCGCAGCGCGAGCAACCCGCCATGCACCGCCGGATGCAGCGTTTTGACGCGGCCATCCATCATCTCGGGGAAGCCGGTGACATCCGCCACATCGCGCACATCCATCCCCGCCTCGCGCAGCGCTTTCGCGGTGCCGCCCGTCGAGAGCAGCTCGATCCCGCGCGATTGGAGCGAGCGGGCGAAGTCGATCAGGCCGGTTTTGTCTGAGACAGAAATCAGGGCACGTTGCATGGGGACAAGATGGGTCACGGGGGCTCTTCCTTTAGAGGGGACGTCAATCGTCATTGGGCAGCGGATCGCGGTCAATGTCGCGGATGGCGGCGGGGGTATCCTGTGCTTTCGACAAGGTCCAGCCAATCTGGCAAGCGAAATCAAGAACACGGGCAGAAAGCACGATTTGTTGTGCCGCACGCGGGCGCATGCGGCCTTTTTCGAGGTAAACAGAAGGCTCCAGCCGCAAATCGGCAGCGCCATCATGGCGGAAAATCCAGATCTCGCCGGATTTCAGCGCCATTGAGACAGCCGCGCCGCCCATATCCAGCGCTGCATCGACATCGGGATGTAGATGGAAGCGGATATCGAAGGCGGTGCCTTGCAAGCCTCCGCGCTCAAAAATCTCGTCATAGTGGCGTCGATCCGCCGCCGACATCGCCCCCAAAGTGTCTGTGCCTTCGAGCATTCGGCCATCTTGGGAGAACGCGAGCTCGCGAATATGCGTCAGCCCGTGGGTGGGCACATAGCCATCATGGCCTGAAATCAGCTGTATCCCCGCAGGCATCGGCTCGAATTTTACCCAGACGTCGCGCGGCGTCTCCAGCATTTGCCCGCGCGCTGCGACGCCCTCACCGCCATCCGGCCCTAGGCGCGACGACGAATATCCCGAAATGGAGAGGGCCGAATGCGACGGCGTGGCGCGGCCTGCGCGGTGCCATTCCGGCCCAAACGCCGCGCCGGAGCCGCAGTTGACGATCAGCGGGCGGCGGCCCGAAGTCATCTCGAAGGCCAGCGTCGAGGCATGGGCATTGCTGGAGGCTCGGCCAACTGGCGGGCTGGCGGCATCCAAGATCAGTGTGGATCGGCCCGCACTGACCCGCGCGAACCCCATCGCAAGCCCTTCGCGCGCCCCAGCTTTAACCCCGGACGACGCGAGCGCGTGATCGAGCCGGCCTTCCAAACCGCGCGCGCCGCCATGAAACCGCGCCAGTCCCCCATCCGCATGGCGCAGCGCGCGCAACGTGGGCGCGATCCGCGAGATGGCCGCGAGATGGGCTGGCTGCGGGGACCGCCCCGCCTCGGAAAGAGCTGCCGCAGCCCATGTCAGCAGCGTAAAGACTTCGAGGAGTTCTTCGGGATTGCGCGTCGGGATGCCACCTTCCGCATCAATCTCGGTTTCGCATTCCAGCGCCAAGGCCCGTGCAGCAGGGGCGGCGAACTGCTCCATTCCCGTCAGGGTCAGACCGGCGTAGATCAGGCCAGTCAGCGCCTCAAAGCGCGGCAATCCAGGCGAGGCAGATCTCCAGCGCCGTGAGAGAAATAGGGTTTGCTGCGCGAGCGTCAGGAAAAACGCATCGGCTTTTGCGCGATCCTGCCCGTTGAGCAGCAAGATTGCATGGTTGATCCAACGGATCAGGCGGCGGCCCGTCAGATCAGGCGTCCAGCCCGCACCGCGCCCGCCGCCAAACCGCGTGATCCAGTCAAACGTCCAATCCTGCGCTCGCATCCGCGCTTTCGGGTCGCCAACCGCTGCCAGATCATCGAGCCACGCGCAGCCGTGTAGCGCCTCCTCAAAGGCAGGGTCGGGCATCGGTAGATCCCAGATCGAGAGATCTGGCCCTTCGATCAGAAACCCTGCAAATAGGAAGTTGCCCGCGATCAACTGCCGTCCACGCGCAAAAGAGCCAATCGTGCGCGGCTCGGGCTGGCTGGTTAAACCGCTGGCGGGGCGGGCACGGGCCGCCCGCCAAGACGCAGCGCGGTTGCGCAGGCGTATGGCACGGGCGCGCATCGTTCCGCGCGCCTCTTCCTGCCAATGCCCTGACCGCCCTGCCATTTCGCCGGTTACCCCGTTCGGATTCTTAGGTTGCCCGCACCATAGTTTGCACGGTGCCGCGAGTCACGGGATCAATCTTTCTTGTGTCACGCCTCACGGCTGAGGATCGCGATATAGAAGCCATCCATCCCGCCCAGATCGGCCCAGTAATCGGGCCGCAAGCGCAAACCACCCTCTGGTGTCATCCACTCCGGATCGACGCCTTCCAGCACGATTGGCAGAGTACGCAGGCCATCGTGGCGGGCGAGCGCGGATTTGATCTGCTCCTCGCCTTCCTCGGGCAAGAGCGAGCAGGTGCAGAACACCAGACGCCCCTTGGGCGCCAGCAGCGTCAACGCGTGATCGAGCATCGCGGTTTGCAGCGCGAAGACCTCTTTGAGCGTCGAGGGGTCGCGCACGAAGGGCAAATCGGGGTGACGGCGAATCGTTCCCGTCGCCGAACAGGGCGCATCCAACAGGATCGCGTCATAGGGTTGCTCGGGTGCATAATGCAGCGCATCCTCGGCGATGACCTCGGCACTCAGCCCCGTGCGTTCCAAATTCTCATGCACACGTTTGAGACGCGGGCGCGACATATCCAAGGCGGTCACCTTCGCGCCCGTCGCGGCGAGCTGCATGGTTTTGCCGCCCGGCGCGGCGCATAGATCAAGCACCCGCTCGCCCGGCTGCGCATCGAGCGCTTTTGCGGCCAGCGCGGCGGCGGCGTCCTGCACCCACCAGTGCCCCTCGGCAAATCCGGGCAGCTCGCTGACCTGCGCGCGAGCAGGAATCCGCAGCGAACCCGTCGGCAAAAGCGTGGCGCCCAGCGCCTCGATCAGCGCGCTCGGATCGCCCTTGGCGGTGATGTCCAGCGCGGCACCCTTGGTATGGGCGACTTCCATTTTCTGTGTGTTTACCTTGCCATAGGCGGACATCAACCGCCCGCGCAGCCAGCCCGGAAGCTCCGGCGCGGGGATTTTCGCCCAAGCCTCCGGCGTCACATCGGCGACTTTGCGCAGCACGGCGTTGATCAGCCCCGCATAGCTTTCGGTGCTCGGCCCGCCGGAACGCGCAAGACTAACGGCGGTGGATACCACGCCATGCGGCGCGACGCCTTCCTCCAGCATCTCAACCGTCGCGAGATAGAGCAGGATTTGAATATCGACAGGCGGGCGACGGCGCACGAAGGCTTTGAGCACCTTATCGGCGCGACCGCCGTTGCGCAGCGTAGAGAGCGCGAGGCGTTGCGCGCGCCCGCGATCCCCCGGCGCGAGGTGGTCGAGAGCGCCAGCGGCAATCTGATCCGAGATCGTGACACCTGCCTCATAAGCCCCTGCGAGAAGCGCCAAAGCTGCCATTCGTGCCGGATCCGCGATTGCCATGCCCTGCTCCTGTTGAGTGATGGTCGCGCAGGCCCTATATCAAGGCAGGCGCTATGAAAAGCCCAAGCCCAAAAGGAACGCCCGATGAGCGACGAAAGCGAGACCCCGCAAGCCGAAGACTACCCCGCCGATCTGCCCCCCGCGGCGCTGCGCGCTTTGGCAGAGGCCGAAGAACGGCGCAAGGCGGCGAAGGCTGAGCTGCCGACGGAATTGGGTGGCCGCGACGGGCCGGAACCCGTGCGCTATGGCGATTGGGAGAAAAAGGGGCTCGCGGTCGATTTCTGATCGCGAGACCGCCGAGCGCCAGATGACGTTCGCCTTCAGATGGATCGCGACGAAGGTCCGGTTCGCGCCCAGAGTTCACTTTCTCATTGGTCTTGTTCAGTGCCGCAAGTGTCGTTCTCCCAGCGTCTGAACAGTGCGCCGTCAAGAACATCCAGTTTTCCCAAGGGCTCTGTTGAGTACTCAAATTCAATGTCGAGAACATCGAGCGCACGACTTAAACCGGAGTCAAAATTTACCGCTACGACTTCTGCCCTTTCACGTGTAAATTCAGATGGTTCTCGGTCCAGATAGTATCTGAATTTTGCCTTTTTACCGTCCATTTTCAGGACTATCATCCTCATTTCGGTAGAGATTTCACCGCTCAGGCACTTGCAGGCCCAGATAAATATTTCGTCGTCTAAAAGCATTTTAAACCTTTCCTCAAGTTATGCGAAAGAAAAGTCGCCGTTTCTCTCGGGCGCGAGAATAGACGGCAGCAAAGTCCCGCCCTGCTGACCTTGCCCCACCTCGCACCAATGTGCGACTTCCACCAGAAATGCTTAACGTTCGGCCCGATATCGCGTGGTTCTGGCCTTCGGCGGGATCCTGAAAATCTGCAACACTGGGCCAGAGAGGCCCGACATTCTTCTGCCAGCCCCGCACCAACGATCAATCCCGCGCGAGCAACACATATCCCAGACACAAAAAGGCGCCCCGATCGAGCGCCTTTTGCTAGAGTTGCGATAGTTGGTGGCCTTAGATGCCGAGCACATCCATCATATCATATTCGCCGGGATTTTGGCTCTGCCCCCAAAGGGCGGCGCGCAGGGCTCCGCGCGCGAAGATGCTGCGATCTGTGGCGACGTGGCGCAGGATGATCCGTTCCCCCTCGCCCGCGAAGAGCACATCATGCTCGCCCACGATATCGCCGCCGCGCACAGCCGAAAAGCCGATCGCGCCTTTTGCCCGCGCGCCGGTGATCCCGTCGCGGCCCGATTCCTT
Organism: Paracoccaceae bacterium; assembly: GCA_048262715.1. Lineage (GTDB taxonomy): Bacteria > Pseudomonadota > Alphaproteobacteria > Rhodobacterales > Rhodobacteraceae > Albirhodobacter. Next base: position 496,345 of record JBLXEV010000001.1, on the reverse strand, counting down.
GTTCTCGTCGAGCGCAATGCCGCGGCCTTCCGCCGCCGCTTCCCCCAGCATCAAGGCGGTGCCGGAAGGCGCATCGACCTTTTTATTGTGGTGATATTCGACCACCTCGACATCCCAATCCGCATCCAACGCCTGCGCCACTTTCTTCGTGAGCTGCGTCAGCAGGTTGACGCCAAGCGACATATTGCCCGCGCGCACGATCACCGCATGGCGGGCGGCGGCTTTGATCTTGGCGAGATGCTCGGGCTCAAATCCCGTCGTCCCGATCACATGGGTGCAACGCGCCTGCGCGGCGAGCGCGGCAAACTCGACCGTCGCCGCAGGGGCGGTAAAGTCGATCACCGCTTGGGCAACCGAGAAAGCCTCCAGCGCATCATCGGTGACAATCACGCCTGAGGCCGCTCCGCCCATGCAGACGCCCAGATCCTTGCCAACCCAATCATGGCCCGTGCGCTCCACCGCGCCCACAAGGCGGGCCTTGTCGGAGGCGTTTACCGTGCGCGCAAGCATCTGGCCCATACGGCCGGAGATACCAGTGATAACGATGCCGGGGAGCGGATGGGTCATTGGGGCCTCAATCTTGCCGGATTTGTGATTGCGCATTTCCTATACGGTTGCGGTAGCTTTGGCAAAGCCCCGTTGCGGCGCGGGCATTCGTGGATTATGTGCGGGATATGGCAAAGAACACCTCCTCGGGCCGCGGGCCCAACCAACGTCAGCTGCGCGTAGGCGAGCTGATCCGGCGCACCCTTTCGGATGTGCTCATGCGCGGCGATGTGCATGACCCCGACCTGAACCGGTTTTCGGTGACAGTCGGCGAGGTCGTGACGACCAGCGATTACAAGATCGCCACCGTCTATGTCCTGCCGCTCGGCGGGCAAGGCGGCGAGGAGCTTTTGTTGGCGCTGCGGCGCAACAAGGGCGAGCTGCGGCATCTCGTCTCAAAGCAGCTCACGCTGAAATTTGCGCCCGATCTGCGGTTCCGTATCGACGAGACCTTCGACCGGATGGACGAGACCCGCCGTCTCTTCGCCGATGAAAAGGTGATGCGCGATGTCGCCGCGCGCGATGACGATGATGACGCCCCCGAAACGTAAGCGGTTAAGGCTGCTGGCAGCGCTGACGGCGCTGGTGGTGGTGATTGGCGGCGCGATGCTGGGCCGTGCAGAACAGCCCAGCGGCCCTTGCCGTGATTTGGGGTTTGACGGGCTTTCCTATACGGTCTGCGAGGTCAAACTCGGCGACGATCTGCGCTTATGGCACACCGCGCCGGATGGGAATCCAGTTGCCACATGGGAGCGGTTGCGCGCGGGGCTCGGCCCTAAAGAGCATCTCGCCTTCGCAATGAACGCGGGGATGTATCACGCGGATCGCAGCCCTGTGGGCCTATATATCGAGAATGGCGCACAAAGGATGGGGGTTGTGACCTCCGAGGGTCCGGGCAATTTCGGGCTGCTGCCGAACGGGGTATTTTGCTGGGGAGATCGGCTCGAAGTCATAGAATCGCGCGCCTATGCGCTCGCCCCGACAGACTGCCGCTTTGCGAGCCAATCAGGGCCGATGCTGGTGATCGACGGCGCGATGCATCCAAGATTCCTGCCTGACAGCGACTCGCGCCATATCCGCAACGGGGTTGGTATCAGCGCGGACGGCAGCCATGCGTTTTTCGCGATCTCGAATAGGGCCGTCACCTTCTACGAATTTGCAAAGCTGTTCCGGGACGGTCTCTCGACGCCCGATGCGCTCTATTTCGACGGATCGATCTCGCGCCTTACCGCACCGGGGATCGGGCGTGAGGATCTGGGCGCACCGATGGGGCCGATTGTCGGGCTTGTCACGCACGACTAATCTAGCGTTTTGGATATGCCCCCGCGCCACGCTGCGCAGGCGCATTGACCCTTGGCCCGCGCTGAGATAGCCAGCGCGCCTGCAATGGAGGGCCCGATGGCACGCAAAAAGGGACGCGATATTTCTGGTTGGCTGATCGTTGATAAGCCAGCAGGCGTGACGTCGACATCCGTCGTCGGCAAGGTGCGCTGGGCGCTCGATGCCAAGAAGGCAGGCCATGCGGGCACGCTGGATCCGGCGGCGACGGGGGTTCTGGCGATTGCGCTGGGGGAGGCGACGAAGACCGTTCCCTTCATCACCGACGCGATGAAATGCTACCGGTTCATGGTGCGGCTCGGCGCTGCGACCACAACCGATGACGCCGAGGGCGAGGTGATTGAAACCCGCGAGACACGCCCCTCTGACACCGAGATTGAAGCCGCTCTGGGCGCGTTCCGCGGCGATATTGATCAGGTTCCGCCGCAATTCTCTGCTGTAAAGGTAGATGGCGAGCGCGCCTATGATCTCGCGCGGGAAGGCGAGGTGATGGACCTCAAATCGCGCCCGTTGTTCGTAGAAAGCCTCACGGTGCTCTCGCGCCCTGACGCCGATCATGTTGAATTGGAAATGGTGTGCGGCAAGGGCGGCTATGTGCGCTCCATCGCGCGCGATTTGGGCGCGGCGCTGGGCTGTCTGGGCCATGTGGCATGGCTCCGCCGCGAATGGTCAGGCCCGTTTGAGGCCTCCGATGGACTGACGTTGGAACAGATTGAGGCCATCGCGCGCACGCCGGAGCTGGATGCCAAACTTCTGCCGCTGGAAGTCGGGCTTGCGGATCTGACCGAGCTGCGCGCGACAGCGGAAGGCGCGGTGCGGATCAAGAATGGCAATGCGGGGATGGTGATCGCCTCGGATGAGGAGTTCGGAGACGAGGTCTGGGTGAGCTACCAAGGCAAACCGCTGGGCGTCGGGATCTACAAATCCGGCGAGGTCCACCCCAACCGCGTCTTCAACCTCTGAATATGATCACGCGCGAATTCCTCAAGGGCGATGCGGCCTCGGTGGCGGTCTACTCGGATTGCGAGCAATACCGCTACCTGCTGACGCGGGTCTGGGATCCTGCGGGAAAGCGCGCGCTTTTCATCATGCTCAACCCCTCCACCGCGACCGAACAGCAGAATGACCCCACGGTAGAGCGCTGCGAGCGGCGCGCGAGGGCGCTGGGGTTCGGAGCGTTTCGAGTGTGCAATATCTTCGCCTATCGCGCCACCGATCCGAAGGTGATGCGCGCCGTCGCGGATCCGGTCGGACCAGAAAATGATGCCGCTATTCTCGAGAGCCTACCTTGGGCCGATCAGGTGATCTGTGCGTGGGGTGCGCATGGCGCACATCAGGCGCGCGGCGCGGAAATGGAGCGGATCTTGCGTCAAAGCGGAGGCACCCTTTTCCACCTAGGGTTGACGCAATCGGGCGCCCCAAAGCACCCGCTCTACATCGCCTACACGCAAAAACCTGAACAATGGTTAACGTAAATCAATTTCATTGACCGTTAAGAACTTCGCGCTAAAGTCGACTTTGCACGGAAAATGTGCGACACCTCGCAGAATGCGTTTCCGAGTACTCTTTTTGCGAGCATCAGCATGTTTTTTCTCAGCGGTATCCTCGGCCTGTTAATGGCCAGCGTCTCTTTCGTCGTTCCGAATGAGGCGGAAGACCAAAACGATCCACAGTCTCAAGATGATACACTCGCGACAGCGAGCGACACCGAGCAAGGCACCGGAGACCTGTTCGATGACCCGCTCGATGCGCCGGCGGCGATTGAGCCATCGACTGAGTCCGATTCAATCCCCGAATCACCCGCGGATGAAAGCCCCGAGGATGTCGCCTCTGATCCTGCATCGGACACGGGAGAAACGGCGCCCGCCGATGACCTGTTCGACTCGGGCGACGAGCTGACTGACTCGGATTGGACCGGCATTGACGGTGATGAGACCGACGAGACGCTGACCGGCACAGATGCGGGCGAACAAATCGGTGGCGAAGGCGGCGATGATACGATCAACGGCGGCGAAGGCGATGATGATCTCTACGGCCAAGAGGGCGATGATGTCGTCTCTGGCGGCATGGGGAATGACACCTTGCAAGGCGAGGATGGCGCGGATTTTCTCAATGGCAACGAAGGGGACGATTCCCTCGCGGGTGGTATGGGCGATGACACACTGAACGGCGACGCGGGCGATGACAATCTCATCGGCGGATCGGGGAATGATCTCCTCGAGGGCGGCACGGGCAATGACACCCTCATGGGCGGCCGCGACAATGATCGCCTTTCGGGCGGGCTTGGCGTGGATGAGCTTCTCGGCGGCGCAGGCAATGACCTGATCAACGGTGTCGTGCCGGATGCAACAGGCATGGAAGATACCGATGAGGGCGATTTCCTGAATGGCGGGTCGGGCGAAGACACTTTGCTGATCGGGCGTGATGATTGGGCGAATGGCGGTGAAGATGCGGATCTCTTCGTGCTGGGCGACTGGCTTGATAGCGAGCACAGTGCGACGATTGAGGATTACACTGCAGGCGAAGACCGGATCGCGGTGGTCTACGACCCTGAGGCCGTGAGCGATCCCGTGATCGGTGTGGAGCCCTCGGAAGGTTCGGATTCGGCATGGATCACGCTGAACGGTCAACGAATCGCTGAAGTGCTGCATGGCGCGGATCTGACGCCGGAGGACATTGCGCTTTATACGCCGGCCCAACTGGCGGCAGCGGCAGCCTAGATTTGCCAATAGCTTAGGGATGGACACGATGAAAGCCCTGCAAATGCGGGGCTTTTCTCTCTTTAAGCTTTCTTTTTTGCGCAATCTCTCGTATGTGCGCGCATCTGCTTTCGGGCAGAGCCTCCACGGGCCTTGCTGGACGACATCCCGGCCTGTGCCATTTCTCAAACCTTAAAGGAGACCCCGATGTCGATTACCCCAGAAGAAAAAGCACGTCTGATCAAAGAATTCGCAGTCAAAGAAGGCGATACCGGTTCGCCGGAAGTGCAAGTCGCAATCTTGACTTCGCGTATCACGACGCTGACCGAACACTTCAAATCGCACAAGAAGGACAACCACTCCCGTCGTGGCCTTCTGATGATGGTTGCTCAGCGCCGTAAGCTGCTGGACTACACCAAAGCGAAAGACGTGGCGCGCTACCAGTCGCTCATCGAGCGTCTCGGCATCCGCCGCTAAGAGTTCCGATTTCGGAAACCGAACGCCCGTCTCGCAAGAGGCGGGCGTTTTGGTTTGGGCGGTTTCGCCCCCAACGGCGTTCCACATGTGCGCGATAGACGCTGCGCCCGCCCGCATCTGTCAGGCGTCGCAAAACAGAACCCTTCCCAGAAAGGCGATTTTGCTGTATGGCCCATCCATCTGCGATATGAGGCCCGCCCTCGGCCACATGCGAAGGATAGGGGGCGGCGGCAATGGGGCCGCCATGCAAACGGGAGACACGGCAGGGGCCGTGGGTGCTCTCAAATAGGGAACTATTCATGTTCAATATCACTCGGAAATCCATCCAGTGGGGCGAAGAAGAGCTCACGCTGGAATCCGGCAAGGTTGCCCGTCAGGCTGACGGTTCGGTTATCGCCACTTTGGGCGAAACCTCGGTCATGGCCAACGTGACCTTCGCGAAAGCGCCGAAGCCGGGCCAAGATTTCTTCCCGCTCACGGTTCACTACCAAGAGAAATACTATGCCGCCGGTAAAGTTCCGGGCGGTTTCTTCAAGCGTGAAGCACGCCCGTCGGAAAAAGAGACGCTGACCTCGCGCCTCATCGACCGCCCGTGTCGTCCGCTATTCGTGGAAGGCTTCAAGCATGAAGTGCTCGTAATGTGCACCGTGCTGTCGCATGACCTTGTAAACGAGCCTGACATTGTTGCCTTGATCGCGGCCTCCGCTGCGTTGACCATTTCGGGCGTTCCGTTCATGGGCCCGATCGGCGCTGCGCGCGTTGGCTTCGTCGATGGCGAATACATCCTGAACCCCGAAGTCGACGACATGCAGAAGCTGCGTGACAACGCAGAGCAGCGTCTCGACCTCGTCATCGCCGGCACCAAAGACGCCGTGATGATGGTGGAATCGGAAGCCTATGAGCTCTCCGAAGAAGAGATGCTCGGCGCTGTGAAGTTCGGCCATGATGCCATGCAGCCCGTGATCGACCTGATACTCGATTTCGCAGAAGATTGCGCGAAAGAGCCGTTCGACTTCAAAGCACCGGATTACTCGGAGCTGTTCGCGAAGGTCAAAGCCGCTGGCGAGACCCAAATGCGCGCTGCTTTCTCGATCAAAGACAAGCAAGAGCGCACCGCTGCGATCTCGGCCGCTGTTGCGACCGTGAAAGCCTCGCTCTCGGAAGAAGATCTGGCTGACGGGAACCTCGGTTCGGCAATCAAGAAGCTGGAATCCTCGATCCTGCGCGGCGACATCATCAACGGTGGCGCACGCATCGACGGCCGCGACAACAAGACCGTTCGTCAGATCGTGTCCGAAGTCGGCATCCTGCCGCGCACGCACGGTTCCGCGCTGTTCACCCGCGGTGAGACCCAAGGCCTCGTGGTCACCACGCTGGGCACGGGCGACGATGAGCAAATCATCGATGCGCTGCACGGCAACTCGCGTTCGAACTTCATGCTGCACTATAACTTCCCTCCGTATTCGGTTGGTGAAGTTGGCCGCGTGGGCTCGCCCGGTCGTCGTGAAATCGGCCACGGCAAGCTCGCATGGCGCGCGCTGCAGGCAGTTCTGCCCGCTGCGACCGACTTCCCCTACACGATCCGTCTGGTCTCCGAGATCACCGAATCGAACGGCTCCTCGTCGATGGCTTCGGTCTGCGGCGGCTCGCTGGCGATGATGGATGCGGGTGTTCCGCTGAAGGCACCGGTGGCTGGCGTGGCTATGGGTCTGATCTTGGAAGAAGACGGCCGCTACGCCGTTCTCACCGATATCTTGGGCGACGAAGATCACCTCGGCGACATGGACTTCAAAGTGGCTGGTACCGAGAACGGCATCACCTCGTTGCAGATGGACATCAAGGTTGCAGGCATCACGCCCGCGATCATGGAGCAGGCTCTCGCACAAGCGAAAGACGGCCGGATGCACATCCTCGGCGAGATGAACAAAGCGATCGCCGCTGGCCGCCAAGAGTTCTCGGCCCACGCACCGCGCATCGAGACCATGCAAATCCCGACCGATAAGATCCGTGAAGTGATCGGTTCGGGCGGCAAGGTGATCCGTGAGATCGTTGAAGTGTCGGGCGCTAAGGTCGATATCAACGACGAAGGCATCATCAAGATTGCTTCGGCCAATGCCGATTCGATCAAGAAGGCTTACGACATGATCTATTCGATCGTGGCAGAGCCGGAAGAAGGCAAGGTCTACACCGGTAAAGTCGTGAAACTCGTCGATTTCGGCGCCTTCGTGAACTTCTTCGGCAAGCGCGATGGTCTGGTTCACGTCAGCCAGATCGCGAACAAGCGCCTGAACCACCCGAACGAGCTGCTCAAAGAAGGCCAAGAAGTGAAAGTAAAACTTCTCGGCTTCGACGATCGTGGCAAGGTTCGCCTTGGCATGAAGATGGTCGATCAAGAGACCGGCGAAGAAGTGACGGCTGAGACCGCTGAATAATCAGCCCTCATCGACATGAAGAGAGCCCCGATGGAAACATCGGGGCTTTTTCTTTGTTGTGCGGGTCAACGTCGGTTGTGTGGCAGCCAATAAAAAAGGGCCCGATGGGCCCTTTGTCGTCGCAATGCTCTGCTTGTGGCCTTAAGCGCCGTAAGCTGCTTGCTCAGCCAGATCGCGGGTCGAATGACGCGAGATCCCGATATCGGCCAGCTCGCGGTCCGACATGCTGTTTAGTTCGGCCAGAACGCGGCGGTATTCAACGAAACGCGCACGCTTTTCGGCCAGCGTCGTGAACAGGGCAGCAAGAGCAGAGAGCAAGCCGCCTTCGCGCGGCATATGTGTCGTGGTCATAAGAGCCATTTGGTCTCTCCTTACTTTGGCATCGGGCCCATTCCCTCTGCCGTTGACGCTAACATGGGGCTTTTGCTGCACCTGCACAATCGCCGTTCCGATATTGCCGCATTGCAGAAAACGCATAGCTCGCGAGTCGTGCTTCAATGTGTGCGAGCCAAACACCCACAAAATTCGCCCCACCCAACGAAAAGGCCCCGGACGAACCGGAGCCTTTTATGCTGCGCCTGCAAAGTGATGCGGCGATTAGCCTTGGAATTTGACCGTGCGGAGATAGGGCAGCTTCACATCCACTGCGCCATATTTCTTCTCGCCGTCCTCGGTCGAAACCGACAGTGCGAGAATCACGTCTTCGCCCGGAATCCAATTGGCAGGCGTTGCGAACGGCACGCCATCCGTCGCCCGCACTGCATCCAGCGCGCGCAGGATCTCGGCGAAGTTCCGGCCGACGGACATCGGATAGGTCATCGTGAGACGCACCTTCTTATCCGGCCCGATAATGAACACGGTGCGTACCGTCGCGGAATGCGCGGGCGTGCGGCCATCGGGGAGGTAAGCATCGGCGGGCAGCATGTCATAGGCTTTCGCGACGGCCAGCGACGTATCGTCAATGATCGGGAAATCCGCAGGCGCGCCCGCAAAGGCCGCGATGTCGTTCTTCCATTTCACGTGATCCTCAACGGAATCCACCGAAACACCGAGCACCTTGGTGTTGCGCTTTTGGAATTCCGGCACCAATTGCGCGACGGCCCCGAATTCGGTGGTGCAGACAGGTGTGAAGTCCTTCGGATGCGAGAACAGGATCGCGTAGCTGTCGCCGATCCAGTCATGGAAGGAAAGTTCGCCCGCCGTCGAGGCGGCTGTGAAATCGGGGGCGGTGTCGTTGATGCGCAGACCCATGGTGGTCTCCCTTGCTAACGTTTCTGGGGGGAACTTAAGCAATCGGGAACAAAGTTCCAGCCCCAAGCGCGCTATCCAACCTAGATCAGGAGGAAGTTTCGCGTGCTCCACGTTCGCGTGAACAAGTGTCCGCTCTCTTGCACCCTAAGGGGAGCAATGACACCCTGCGCGCAAAATAGGAGACGATCATGATCCAGAAACGCGATTTTTACATTGATGGCGCATGGAGCGCCCCTGCCACCGCGCGGGACCACAACGTGATCAACCCTGCGACCGAAGAGCCCTGCGCGGTGATTTCGCTGGGCGCGAAGGCCGATGTGGATCGGGCTGTGGCGGCCGCCAGCAAAGCCCTGCCCGCATGGCGCGCAACCCCGCCCGCTGAGCGCATCGCGCTGGTTGAGGAGGTCTTGCGGATCTATCAGGCCCGTGCGCAGGATATGGCGGAGGCCATCAGCCTTGAGATGGGCGCGCCAATTGACATGGCGCTGACTTCGCAAGCCGCATCGGGCAGCTTCCACATCAGCAATTTCATCACCGCCGCGAAAGAGTTCAAATTCCTGCGCCCGCTTGGCGATGGCACGCCTGGCGCGATGATTTCCTACGAACCGATTGGCGTCGTTGGCTTGATCACCCCGTGGAACTGGCCGATGAACCAAGTCACGCTGAAGGCGATTCCCGCGCTGATCGCGGGCTGCACCATGGTGCTGAAACCCTCCGAGGAGGCGCCGCTCTCCTCAATGCTTTTCGCCGAAATCCTGCATGAGGCGGGTGTGCCTGCGGGCGTGTTCAACCTTGTGAACGGCGATGGTGCGGGTGTCGGCACAGAGATGTCCACCCATCCCGACATCGAGATGATCTCCTTCACCGGCTCCACCCGCGCAGGCCGCGCGATCAGCATTGCGGCGGCGGAGACGCTTAAGCGCGTTTGTCTGGAGCTGGGCGGCAAAGGCGCGAATCTCATCTTCGCCGATGCCGATGACGCGGCCGTGCAACGCGGCGTTCGCCATTGCTTCAACAACTCCGGCCAATCGTGCAACGCCCCCACGCGGATGCTGGTGGAACGCAGCTTCTACCCGCAGGCGCTCGAGATTGCCCGCAAGACGGCGGAAGCGACAGACGTCGGTGCGCCGAGCAAACCTGGCAAGCATATCGGGCCGGTGATCAACGCCTCGCAATATGAGAAGATCCAGGGTCTGATCGAGACAGGCATCAAAGAAGGCGCAACCGTTCTCGCTGGTGGTTTGGGCCGCCCCGAGGATCTCAACCGCGGCTATTACGTGCGCCCGACGATCTTCACCGATGTGACGCCAGAGATGACGATCTGGCGCGCAGAAATCTTCGGCCCCGTTCTCGCGATCATGCCCTTCGACAGCGAAGAAGAGGCTGTGCGACTCGCCAATGACACGCCCTACGGGCTGACCAATTACGCGCAAACCGCAGATGGCGCGCGCCGCAATCGCCTCGCCCGCAGCCTACGCGCAGGGATGATCGAGATGAATGGTCAGAGCCGTGGCGCGGGGGCACCCTTCGGCGGTGTGAAAGCCTCGGGCCGCGCGCGCGAAGGCGGTAAATTCGGCATCGAAGAGTTCTGCGACGCAATCTCGATCTCGGGTTACGATGCGTAAGCGCTAGAGGAGATTAGAACGGACAGGGGGCGGTGAATGTCAGGGACGCACCGCCCTCTGGATGCCGGAACGAGAGTGTCTCGGCATGGAGCATCAGACGTGGGAATGCCTGCGCTGGCCCCTCCGCATAAAGCGGATCCCCTAAGATTGCGTGACCCAATTCCATCATATGCACCCGCAACTGGTGGCTACGCCCCGTGATCGGCGTCAGCCGCACACGCGTCGTGCCCTCCTCATGCGCGATGACCTGCCAATCTGTCTGCGCAGAGCGGCCCTTTTCATAGTTCACATGCTGGCGCGGGCGGTTCGGCCAATCGACGCAAAGCGGCAGATCCACGCGCCCCGCCTCGGGCGCAAGCTCGCCCCAAAGCCGCGCGATATAACTTTTCGAGGTCTGGCGATTCTCGAATTGCAGCCCGAGATGCCGCTGCGCGTTCGGGGTGCGGGCGAACACCATCACCCCCGAGGTATCGGTATCGAGGCGGTGCACCAAAAGCACATCGGAGTAGATCTCCCGCAGGCGGTTGATCAGGCAATCGGCCTTCTCTGGCCCCTTCCCCGGAACCGAGAGCAACCCATCTTGCTTGTCCACGACAAGGATCTCCTCATCGACATGGAGGAGCTTGGGCGGGTCGCTGGGCGGGGTGTAGGTATAGTTGCTCATCCCTTGCCCTTGCCCTGCGCGAGGGGTCCCGTCAAGCGCCGAGACGCGGCACACGGCCTACAGGCCAGGATCGTTAAAATTCAAACGACATTTGTGGCATTTGACGACCCGAACCACGCGGGTCGCCGCCTCGGGATACGGATTGGTAAGGTGTTCTCGCTAGCGTTCAGAAAGCAAATCATCGACCGGAGCCACCCAATGAACCTCTTTGCAGAAGCCCTTGATAGCGCCCTTGTCGTGCATGTTGGCGAAGATCGCCTCGATGCTGCCGTTGCAATCCGGTTCAAGGACAAAATGCGCGAAATCACCGCGCAGCCCTCGCCCAGTGTCATCCTCGATCTCTCGCAGGTCGATTTCGTCGATAGCTCTGGCTTGGGCGCGATTGTGGCGGTGATGAAAGCCCTCAAACCGCGCAAGCTGGAACTGGCGGGGCTCACGCCGAATGTGCGCAAAGTCTTCCATCTCACGCGAATGGATAGCGTTTTCAAAATCCATGCGGCGGTGATCGGAGAAGGGCTGCGCGATGCTGGCTGACCAGAATGCAGGCCCCGCCTCTGCCCGTACCGAGCGCCCTTCACCGCAGATCTTCCAGAAGGCCTGCGATGCGGATGCGCTGAGTGTCCGCGATATGCTGCGCGCCGCGATTGCGCGGTTCGCTCAGCATATCTCCGAGGATGAAGCCGGCACGCTTGAGCTTGTTCTGGCAGAGGTGATGAACAATATCGTTGAACATAGCTATTGCGGGCGTGACCGCGGAAGCATCAGCCTGTCCATCGTGCGGGATCGGCGTGGTCTATCGTGTTCAGTCAGCGATGACGGGATTACCCTGCCCGCAGATCACCTGCTGCACGACATCGGGCGGCTTCCGCGGCCGGAGCCTCATGATCTGCCGGAAGGGGGATTCGGCTGGTTCCTGATTCGCGATCTCGCCGAGGATCTCGGCTATCACCGCGAAGGCGATCAGAACCTGCTCGCCTTCCGCCTGCCTATCGGTGCGATGGCCTAAGCTAGTTCAGGTGGATCTGCAGCGGGTAGACGCCATCTTCAAAATCCCCGAACAGATCTTGCAGATCAGGGTGATCCACAGGCTCGCCCGAATAGTCCGCGATCAGATTTTGTTCTGATACATAAGCGACATAGAAGCTGGAGTCGTTCTCCGCGAGCAAGTGATAGAAGGGCTGATCCTTCGACGGGCGGCTCTCCTCAGGGATCGCCTCGTACCACTCATCCGTGTTCGAAAACATGGCGTCGACATCAAAGACCACCCCGCGGAAGGGGTGCTTCCGGTGACGGACCACTTGGCCGAGATGATATTTCGCCCGCGACGTATGCATAGATGTTTCCTTCATTCCCCTGAAATAATCGCCTCGCGCTTTACTGTCCATGGGGGGCACGCCGATTCGCAGGAAACAAACTGTTACGTCGCCCGCTTCCTCGGCGGAAATCGCGCCTTTTCCAGTCATGCCCATTTCGCGCCGCGAAATTTTCCGCTAAAATAATCTTAAAAATAAGGAATGGTGCCAAAGCGCGCCGTCAAATCGAGGCAGATATGAGCAAGTATTTTACACTGGCACTGGTGCTACTGGTGGCCTCTTGCGGTGGCGGCTACAGCCCTCCCCGCAATCTCGAAAACGCCTGCGCGATCATCAAAGAGCGTCCGAAGTATTTCCGCGCGATGAAACGGGCGGAACGCAACTGGGGCGTGCCGGTTGCCGTGCAGATGGCCACGATCCATCAGGAATCGAAATTCGTCGGCAATGCCCGCACGCCGCATAAATACGTGCTGGGCGTGATCCCGATGGGGCGCCAAAGCTCGGCCTATGGCTATGCGCAGGCGCTGGATAACACATGGGACGAGTATAAACGCGAAACCCGCAGCTTCGGCGCGGACCGCGATGATATCAATGACGCGACCGATTTCATGGGCTGGTATATGCGCGGAACAAGCGCGCAGCTCGGGATCCCGCTCAACGATGCGCGGGGCCAGTATCTCGCCTATCACGAAGGCCGCGCAGGCTATTCCCGTGGCAGCTACAATTCGAAAAGCTGGCTGCTGGCCGTGTCCGATAAGGTTGGCGCGCGCGCGCAAACCTACCAGATGCAGCTCATTGCCTGCGGGAAAGGCTGAGCCCTTCGCACGGCCAGTGTTTGCCTCACGAAAAGGCCGCCCTCATCGGGCGGCCTTTTGCATAATCGGCCATGAAAGATCTTCACGCAGCTTACTTACGCTTCGCAATCTCACTTTGGATCGAGAACAGCGATGACCGCATCGAGCCGCCCTTCTTCAAATCCCCAAGGATCACGGTTGTTTTCCCACCCGCGTCATCGGTGATCACCCATTGGCGCAATTCGGTCGGTGCGGCGGTAAAGACCATCTGGATCGTGCCATATTCAGGATGCTCGGGATCCTGCGCCGTCACCGATGTGGCTTTATCATCGGCGCTATGGGCGACAACCATCTTGGCCGTCGCCAAATTTACGTCCTTCGCGAGGATCAACTTCAGCGGGGTCCGTGCAAGCGGGTATTGCTCAGGAGGCTGGTTCGATTTCGGATCGAAAATCGCGACCTGCCCCTCCCCTGCCATCACCAAGGTCCGGTCCGGCGGCGCATATTCAAACCGCACCCGTCCGGGGCGGTTCATATACATCTTGCCCGTGGCAATGGTGCCATCGGAATTGACCTGCGTGAAATCCGCCTCGACGGTTTGCAGGCTATTGATATAGCGCGACAATTCACCCAACGGGATTTTCTCGGCGAAAGCCGGGGCCGCGAGGGAAAGCGCAAGGAGCGGGGCGAGTGCAAAGCGAAGAATTTTCATCTGCCTAATCTAGCGCAACCCTTGGAATAGAAAAGCCCCGCCGGATCACATCGGGCGGGGCTCGGTTCACAGTTTCGCGGGGCAGGGGGCCCCTCGATTAGCGTTCGGGAATCAGGATCTCGCGCTTGCCAACATGGTTGGCGGTGGACACCACGCCCTCATCTTCCATCTGCTCCACAAGGCGCGCGGCCTTATTATAGCCGATGCCAAGTTTGCGCTGGATATAGGAGGTCGAGCATTTGCGATCCTTCGCGACAATCGCCACGGCGGTATCGTAAAGCGCGTTTTCCACATCATCCGAGCCGTTGTTGAGGCCCAGAACCGCATCAATATCGGTTGCGGCTTCGCCCTCCGGCCCCTCAACCACGCCCGACATGTATTCCGGCGGGCCGAAGCTCTTGAGATGGTTGACGATCTCCTCGACCTCTTCATCGGAAACGAACGGCCCGTGGATCCGCGTGATACGCGAGCCATTGCCCATGTAGAGCATATCGCCCATGCCGAGCAGTTGCTCTGCGCCCATTTCGCCCAAGATCGTGCGGCTGTCGATTTTCGACGTCACTTGGAACGAGATCCGCGTCGGGAAGTTCGCCTTGATCGTGCCGGTGATGACATCCACCGAGGGACGCTGCGTCGCCATGATCAGGTGGATCCCAGAGGCCCGCGCCATCTGCGCCAAGCGCTGGATGCAAGCTTCGATCTCTTTACCAGCGACCATCATCAAATCGGCCATCTCGTCCACGATCACCACGATATAGGGGATCGGAGTCGGCTGGAATTCATCCGTCTCGAAGATCGGCTCGCCGGTCTCCTCGTCGAATCCGGTTTGGATCGTGCGCTTGAACAGCTCGCCCTTGGCCATCGCCTCTTTGACGCGGCCATTATAGCCTTCAATGTTGCGCACACCCATTTTGGACATCTTACGATAGCGCTCTTCCATCTCGCCCACGACCCATTTCAGCGCAACCACGGCCTTCTTCGGGTCGGTCACGACGGGCGAGAGCAGATGCGGGATACCGTCATAGACGCTGAGCTCCAGCATCTTCGGGTCGATCATGATCAGGCGGCATTCCTCAGGCGAGAGCTTGTAAAGCAGGCTCAGGATCATCGTGTTGATCGCGACCGATTTGCCCGAGCCAGTCGTCCCTGCGATCAGCAAGTGCGGCATCTTCGCGAGGTTCGCCACGATCGGCTCGCCCGCGATATCTTTGCCCAAGGCCAGCGGCAGCTTCATCGCGCTATCGCCAAAATCACGCGCCGACAGGATCTCACGCAGCACGACCTTCTCGCGATGCTCGTTGGGCAATTCGATCCCGATCACCGAGCGCCCCGGAACGGTGGAAACCCGCGCCGAGAGTGCCGACATCGAGCGCGCAATATCATCCGCCAAACCGATCACGCGGCTTGCCTTCAGGCCCGGCGCGGGCTCCAGCTCATACATCGTGACAACGGGGCCCGGACGCACGGAGACGATCTCGCCTTTGACGCCGTAGTCATCGAGAACCGATTCGAGCATCCGCGCGTTCTCCTCCAGCGCCTCATCCGAGAGCTGGTGGCGCGCAATCGTCGCGGGGTTCATCAACAGCGCCAGCGGCGGTGTCTCATAGGCGGGGTGACGCGGCGGCTCGAAGCGCAGCGCGGGTTGCGCTTCGCTCATCGCCTGCTTGGACGGCTGGGCGGGTTTTTTCATCGCATGCTGCACCACGGCGCGTTTCGGCTCGGCGGTGGGGATCACAACACGGCTGAGCGCGGCGCGCGGTGCCGGGATTTCTGCATCGCTCGCGTCAAAACCGTCAGCATTAAAATCATCCGCACCGAAATCATCGGCATATTGCGCGTGATGGCGGTCGTCGTAATCTTCCGCTTCGAACGCGGGCTCCTGCTGAGGCGCGTAGCGGGATTGATCGTCAAATCCGTAATCAGCCACATAATCCGGGACCATATCCGCCGCAGCGAGCGCCTGCGCGGCGGTCACTTCCGGCTCCCAGTTGACTTCGTCTTCTTCCCAATCAATCCGAGGCTGCGGCGCACGTGTCGCGCGCAGCGGGTTTGCCCGTGCGGGCTCCGCCCCCCGCTCTGCGGCAGGCTCAACCGCGTAGGGCTGATACATCTCGGGCGCATATGTCGGCGCAACCTGCGGCATGGACGGCATAGCTGACGCCTTAGGAGCAGCCATCGCGCCAGACACGGCCCCTGTCACCGCCGCCTCTGCGGCGCGCATAGCGCCCGGCATATAGCGCGGCTGGGCGCGTACGGGCGGCTCGGCCCGAAGCACGGGCTTTTCAACTTGTTTGGGTCCACGCGCCAAACGTGCCGCAACCGCCGAAAGGACAGAAGCAGGTGTCACCGGCGCTGCAGGTGCTGGCGGCGGCGTATACTCTTGGACTGCATAAGCGGCGGCGTCGAACTCTTGCTCGACACCCGCGCTCGGTGCGCTCATCACAGGCTCAACGCGGCGCTCTGCCGCGGCGGCGGCGCGCGTTTTCACCGCATCGGCGATACGGGCGCGAATCCGGTCCTGATCCGGAGCGGCATAGTCTTCTTCGCCCCACGCGTGAACAGGTTCAATCAGCTCGGACTCCGGCTCTTGCCATGCTTCTGGCTCGACCACCGCACGCTTGATCCGCGACATTAGGCTCGGGCGCTCTTGCGGCGCGTAACCATAGCCGTCATCGGCATCAGCGCCCTGCGGGTAATAGCCCTGGGTTTGCGGGTCTAGCCATGCCTGCTGTGCAGGGGCCTGATCCGCATAATTCTGCGCAGCAAAAGCTTGGCCCCGTGGTGCATCATAGCCCGCTTGGGTTTGAGCCCATGCCGCCTGTTGCGCTTCCCACGCAGCCATCTCTGCCGCTTGCTCCGACGCGCGGGCGCGCCGTTCGCGGGCACGTTCCTGCGCGCCGCGCATCGCTTCCACCGAAGCCTGCGCACCTTGCCCCAAAAGGCCGAGCATCATCGCATAGCCCGAGACCAGATAGAACCGGACCCGCGCCCAGATCACCCGCAGCTCATCACGGGTGAAACCAAGCACAAAGAGGCTCGCCAGCACCGTCGGGAGAATGAAGATTGTTGCCAGAACATGCAGCCCGCCCGAGCCGCCAACCGGCGCGATGCCCAAGAGCGAGCCCGCAATCATATCACCCAGACGCCCGCCCATCCCGAAGGCGGCGTTCCAATCTGTGGAGGGCTCCATTAGAGCGCCATGCACGGCCGCAATCACAACGCCCATCGGCAGGAAGACAGCGCGTCCGCCCCAGCGTTCTTCGCCGTGATGGGTGATGAAGCGCACGCCCCAGACCAAAAGCGCCACCGGCAGCATCCATGCGCCAAGGCCCAGAATCCCGATCAACGGCGAGGCAATCATCGCCCCGAACCGGCCCAGATAGTTCTGCACCTCGCCCGATCCCGCTGCCATCCAGCTCGGATCTTCGGCGGAGTAGCTCATCAGCATCAGCGCAGCCATCAGCCCCGCGACGACAAAGCCCGTGCCGAGGAGTTCCTTCCCCCGCCGTTCCAATACCGCCTGCGTATCCTGATCCAGAAGCGGATCACGTTGCCGAGCCTGATAAGATGCCATTGCTCTGAACCTCACGTATACAAGCAGTCACGAAGCTTTATGAGCCCGCGCTGCGTTTCTTCTCTTGGAGCCACCAAAGCGACCCGAATGTAGGCTTTGCCGGGGTTTTCGCCCGCGACATCGCGCGACAGATAGGCGCCCGGAAGCACCCGAACCCCAACCTCGCGCCACAGCTTCAGCGTTGCCGCCTCGCCATCTTCCACCGGAAGCCAGAGGAAAAAACCGCCCTCCGGAGTCTGGTATCCTTGAACGCCTGCGAAAATTTCCGCCGCGTCCTGATATTTCTCGTTATAGAGCGCCCGATTTGCAACCACATGCGCCTCGTCCGCCCAAACACGGGTTGAAACGCGCTGGATCGGCAGCGGCAGCGGTGCGCCCGAATAGGCCCGCAACTGGCGGATCCGCAGGATAGATTCAGGCCCAGCCGCCACAAAGCCCGAGCGTAGGCCCGGAAGGTTGGAGCGCTTCGAGAGCGAATGGAACGCCACGACGCGCTCGGGGTCCGCCCCCATCTGATGCGAGACCTCCAGCGCGCCTGCAGGCGGTGCATCACGGTAGATCTCGGAATAGCATTCATCCGCGAAGAGCTTGAAATCATAACGTTCTGCAAGCTGCAAAAGCTCGGTCAGATAGTCGCGCGAGGCGACAGCACCCTGCGGATTGGCGGGCGAGCAGAGATAGGCGACAGTGACGCGCTCCAAGATCTCGGCAGGCAAGCTGGCGTAATCGGGCAGATAGCCTGTCTCCGCGCGCGCCGGCACGAAGACGGGTTCCGCCCCCGCCGCCACGGCCGCAACCGCATAGACCTGATAGAACGGGTTCGGGATCAACACGACGGGCTTTTGACCGCGCTTGGTCTCAGGGCTCAGCGCGAGGCAGGCGTTGAACAGCCCTTCGCGCGTGCCATTGAGCACCATGATCCGGTCTGCGGATACAGGCGCGCCATACCGCTGCGCGATCCATGTGGAAATCGCGGCCAACAGCTCCGGTGCGCCATCATTGGCCGGATATTTTGCGAACTCGCCAATCGACGCGGCCATCACCTCGCCGATGAAATCGGGCATCGGGTGACGCGGCTCGCCAATCGTCATCACGATCGGGTCCGCGCCGGACGGGTAAACGTCCAACAGCTTCCGCAAACGCGGAAATGCGTAATCGGGCAGGTTCGAGAACCGCTCGGGAAATGCCATATCTGCCTCACTCGTCGGGGTCATATCGCCCCGTTTGAGGATCAGAGTACAAAAGCTATGCCGCCCCGTCCACAAAAAGCGAACAGCTTTGGGGCCTTACGGCAACATATTGTGACTTTTGCGCCGAGGGGGCCTGCTGCTATGGCGCGCACGCCTTGGCATCGGGCCGCAATGTCGCATCCCAAGCGCATTCGAGCGCATGGACAAACCCGCCGATGACGCCATATTGAGCGCCATGACATACGATTCAGACGTGATCATCGCAGGCGGCGGCCTGAATGGCCCAGCCCTCGCTCTCGCGCTTGCGGGCGCGGGGCTTTCCGTGACCGTGGTGGATGCCAGCGCCCCGCGTGCCCGCGCGCAGGAGGCGTTTGACGGGCGTGCCTATGCGATTGCACTGGCCTCGCAACGGTTGCTCGCCGGGATTGGCGTCTGGCCCGATGTTGCAGACCAAAGCCAGCCGATGGAGGGGGTGAAAGCCGCCGATGGTCGCGCGGGCGAAGGCGCATCGCCGCTGTTCCTGCATTTCGATTCCGCCGAGATGGGCGAAGGCCCCGTCGGCTATATGCTGGAGGATCGCCACCTCTACCGTGCGCTTCTGCGCGCGATGGAAGCGCAGGCGAATATCACGCTGCTGCAAGAGATCTCAGTGACGGCCCAGACGGCCAGCCCCTCAGGCGTCGAGGTTACGCTGTCGGACGGGCGCAGCCTGCACGCAAAACTCCTGATCGGGGCCGACGGCCGCAGCTCTGGCGTGGCCTCCCGCGCTGGTATCAGCCGCGAGGGATGGTCCTACGGGCAGACGGCCTTGGTTGCAGCGATTGACCACTCGCTACCGCATAATGGCATCGCGCATCAGTTGTTCATGACGACTGGACCGCTGGCGATCCTGCCCCTCAAGGGCCATCGCTCGTCTATCGTCTGGTCCGAAAAAGATGTCTCCGCCAAGGCGATTGCCGTGCTTTCGGATCAGGAGTTTCTTGCGGTTCTGAAGCCGCGCTTCGGTGATTTCCTCGGTGAGATTTCTCTCGCGGGGCCGCGGTTCTCCTACCCGCTGAACCTCACCCTGGCGCGCAGCTATGTCGCGCCGCGCGTGGCGCTGGTGGGGGATGCCGCGCATGGGGTGCACCCGATCGCAGGGCAAGGGCTCAACCTCGGGCTTCGGGACGTGGGCGCGCTGGCAGAGGTGCTGGTGGAGGCCACGCGGCGCGGCGAAGACATTGGCGCGATTGATGTTCTTGAACGGTACCAGTCGTGGCGGCGGTTCGATTCGACCTCGCTCGCGCTTGGCATGGATACCGTCAACAAGGTGTTCTCAAACGATAATCCGATCCTGCGTGCAGGGCGGGACATCGGCATGGGGCTTGTGCAGGCTTTCCCCGGCCTGCGGCGCGGTTTTATGCGGCAAGCCGCTGGCCTGTCAGGCCCCCTGCCCCGCTTGCAGCAAGGCAAACCGCTTTAAAACAAGAGGCCCCCACTCAATCGAGCGCGTCAATCGAGCGCGCGCGCCTCGGAGGCCAGCATGATCGGGATGCCGCCACGGATCGGAAACGCCAGCTTGGCCGCTTTCGAGATCAACTCCTGACGCTCGGCATCATAGCTTAGCACTGATTGCGTCAGCGGGCAGACGAGGGCCTCCAGCATCCGGCGATCAAACAGCGGTTTCTCGAGGGCGGGTCTCTCGGTCATTGCAGGTTATCCTCTCCGCCGCCATGCAGCGCATATTCCATCAGGGTCAACAGGGTCTCGCGCCGCGTGCTCAGTGACGGGGCTTCCAAAAGCGCCTGTTTGTCTGCGGGATCGAGCGGCAAGAGCATTGAAAGCGAATTGATGAGCAACTCATCCTCCGCGTCTTTCAACGCCTCCCAATCCGCGCCCAAACCCTGATGCTCGAGATAGTTACACAAAGTATCGTAGAGCCGCTTGCGATCCAGCGCCGAGTCTTGCTCCGCCGCGCCCGTATCGCGGGTAAAATCGCCCCACGAGACTTCCGCGCGGCGATAGGGGGTGAACCCCTCGACCTCGCGGCGAATGCGGAAGCGCGAAATCCCCGACAGGGTGATCATATAGCGCCCGTCCTCGGTTTCGGTGAACCCCGTCAAACGCCCGGCGCATCCAATCGCCGAGAGGCGCTCGCCTGCGGGCTGCACCATGCCGATCAGCCGCTCGGGCGTTTTCAGGCAATCCTCGATCATCTGGAGGTAGCGTGGCTCGAAGATATGCAGCGGCAACCGCCCGCGCGGGAGCAAGAGCGCCCCCGACAGCGGGAATAGGCAGATCGTATCTGGTAAGGGATGAGGTTTGATCATCCTCGTAACCTAGGTCACAAACCCGATCAGGCAAATATCATTGAGGTGAGCCTGCGGCGCCCCTTGGCCACAAGCGGATCATTTGGCTTGAGCGCATCGAAGATCGTGATGAGCTGGGTCTTCGCAGCCCCGTCATTCCACTCGCGATCCCGCCGGAACAGCTCCAGCAATTGATCAATCGCCGCCTCAATCTCGCCCGCCGCATGCAGGGCTTGCGCATATTCGAACCGCGCTTGATGGTTTGCCGGATCGGCTGTCACCGCAGCCTCCAACTCGCCCAAGGGGCCAGCCTCTTCGGCCTGCCGCGCCAGCGCGAGCTGCGCGCGCGCCGCCTCCACGGGGCCGGATTTCGCGATTTTCACAGGCGCGCCTTCCAGCGCGGCCTCCGCCTGATCCAACTGACCGAGGGCAAGATAGGCGCGCGCCAATCCGCCCAAGGCCTCAGCATTCTCGGCGTCTTCCTCGACAATCGCGGCGAAGGTCTCTGCCGCGTCCTGCGCCGCGCCCTCGGCCAGCATCGCCTCAGCCGCCTCGACCGCCTCGGCCAAGCCGCCATCGCCTGCCAGAGCCGCGAGCTTATCGACGAAGGCTTTGATCTCCGATCCGGACACAGCGCCTTGGAACCCGTCCACCGCCTGCCCCTGCCAGAAGGCATAGACTGTCGGGATCGACTGCACGCGCATCTGGCCCGCAATCGCCTGATTTTCATCGACATTGATCTTGGCCATGACGACCGCGCCTTTGGCATCGGCCACGGCCTTTTCCAGTGCAGGGCCGAGCGTCTTGCACGGGCCACACCACGGCGCCCAGAAATCGACGATCACCGGCACTTCCATCGAGCGATCCACGACCGCCGTCATGAAATTCGCTTCATTCGCATCGAAGACGAGCGCACCCGCATCTGGGGCTGCGGCTTTGGGCTGTTCACCACCAATGATCATCTGGCTTCTCCTGTCTGACGTTGCCCCTATATGCGGTCGCGGCTTGGCCGCGCCAAGAGGTCAAAGATCGAATGTTGCAAAGACGGGTGCGTGATCCGAGGGCTGTTCCCATCCGCGCGCGGCCCGCAAGACACGCGATCCATGCCCCGCGTTCGAAATATCGGGCGTGGCCCAGATGTGATCCAGACGCCGCCCCTTATCGGCCGCATCCCAATCCTTCGCGCGGTAGGACCACCACGAATAGAGCTTCCCTTCGGGAATGTCCTGCCGCGTGATATCGACCCAAGCGCCCGCGTCTTGTGCCTGCGCCAGATGCTCCACCTCGATCGGTGTATGGCTGACGATCTTGAGCAAGCTCTTGTGATTCCAAACGTCATCCTCGCGCGGGGCGATGTTCAAATCCCCAACAAGGATCGCCTTTTCGGGGCGGTTTGCGTGGAAATGATCGCGCATCTGGGTAAGGTAATCGAGCTTCTGCCCGAATTTCTCGTTCACCGAACGGTCTGGAATATCGCCGCCTGCGGGCACGTAGAAGTTATGCACCGTCACCCCGTTCGCGAGTCGCCCCGCGATATGGCGCGCGTGGCCAAGCTGCGCGAAATCTTCCGATCCCGCTTCCTCAATCGGCATTTTGGAGAGGATCGCAACGCCGTTATAGCCCTTCTGGCCCCGTGCCACGAAATGCTCATATCCCAGCGCACGAAACGCCTCCAACGGCATCTTCTCGACAGGGCTTTTGCATTCTTGCAAGCAGAGCACATCGGGCATTTCTTCGCCCATGAGCTTACTCACCAGCGCCTCACGCAGACGGACCGAGTTGATGTTCCAAGTTGCGAGCGTAAAAGCCATATCTACCTCCAGATTTCGCGCCACAATCGGAGAAAGCGCCCGCAGACGCAACCCGAACCATGCGAAAGGGCCCCCGATTTGGGGGCCCTGCGATGATCCTTGCGGATAGGATCAGGAAACGAGGCGATAGCCGCCCGATTCCGTGACCAAAAGCCGCGCATTCGAGGGATCGGTCTCGATTTTCTGACGCAGGCGGTAAATATGAGTTTCCAACGTGTGGGTTGTGACCCCCGCGTTATAGCCCCAAACCTCATGCAGCAGCACATCGCGCGCCACCACGCCATCGGTCGCGCGGTAGAGGAACTTGAGGATATTGGTTTCTTTCTCGGTGAGACGGATCTTCTTTTCCTTCTCGTCGATCAGCATCTTCATCGCGGGTTTGAACGTGTATTGGCCCAGTTGGAAGACAGCATCCTCGGATTGCTCATGGGTGCGCAATTGCGCGCGGATCCGCGCCAGCAGCACCGGGAATTTAAACGGCTTGGTGATGTAATCATTCGCGCCGCTATCCAGCCCGAGGATCGTATCGGCATCGGTATCATGACCCGTCAGCATCACAATCGGGCATTTCACCCCCAGCTTGCGCAGCTTCTTGCACAGCTCGCGCCCGTCAGTATCGGGCAGGCCGACATCCAGCATCACCAGATCGTAAAGCCCTTCCTTCGCGCGCTCGACACCCGCCGCGCCGCAATCGGCCTCGAACACGTCGAAGTCATCGGTCGCGACCAGTTGTTCCGCCAGTGCCTCGCGCAGATCGTCGTCATCGTCCACCAGAAGGATCTTTTTCAAACCAGCCATGCTCGTCTCCATCAGTTTTGCCCATGCGGGCCTGTTCGTTGCCCCTAAGCTGTTCCGACCTCACGGCTTCGGCAAGGGGCGTGAAAGAAACCTCACGCGGACGTGTCGCAATCACGCGGTATGTTTCAATTTATGTCAGCGCCCGCTATCAGTTGAGCGAATAGGAGACCGCAGATGAGCCTTGGCCCGACCCCGTTGGAGGAAATCAACCGCGCCCGCGCAGACCTGCGCATGGGGCTTCCTGTCGATCTGGGCGGGGTGCTCGCGGTGGCGGTGGAGACACTTTCGCCTGCGCGACTGGCCGACCTGCGCGCGCTCGGGCCCCTCACCCTGATCCTCACCGCACGGCGCGCGGAGACGTTGAAGGCCATCGCCTATGATGGCGATATCGCGCGTGTCATGGTGCCCGAGGGGGCCGATCTTGGCTGGCTGCGCGCGCTGGCCGATCCGGCGGATGATCTGCGCGTGCCGATGAAAGGCCCGCTCAAAACGCTGCGCGACGGCGATTGCGCGACGGCGCGCGCGGCCATCGCCTTGGCGAAATCAGCCCAGCTTTTGCCCGCCGCGCTGATTGTCGAGGCAAGCGCACCGCAAGGGCTCACCCGCCTCCACCCCGAGATCACGCTGCAACTTCTGGCACATGAGGCTCAACTGGCCCCCGTCGCCGCCGCCCGCGTGCCGATGCGCGCGGCCGAGGCCGGACGCCTGCACATCTTCCGCCCCGATGACGGCGGCACCGAGCATTATGCCATCGAGATCGGCGCGCCGGATCGCAGTAAGCCGGTGCTCGCGCGGCTGCATTCAGCCTGTTTCACAGGCGATGTGATGGGATCGCTGAAATGCGATTGCGGCCCGCAGCTTGACGCAGCCCTGACACAAATGGGCCATGAGGGCGCAGGCGTGCTGCTTTATCTCAACCAAGAAGGCCGTGGCATCGGGCTGGCGAATAAGATGCGTGCCTACTCCTTGCAGGATCAGGGGTTCGATACTGTTGAGGCCAATCACCGCCTCGGGTTTGAGGATGACGAGCGCGATTTCCGCCTTGGCGCTTCCCTGCTGCACAATCTCGGCTTCTCTCAGGTGCGGCTGCTGACAAACAACCCCGCCAAGGTCCGGATGCTGGAGGCCAATGGTATCACCGTGGCCGAGCGCGTGCCGCTGCATGTCGGCCTCTCGCGGCATAATGCGGGGTATCTGGCGACGAAAGCCGCGAAATCGGGGCATATCTTGTGATCCGCCTGACGCCGCAAGGGCTGCTGTTTCGCGGCAAGACTTACCCCTGCACCGTCGGGCGCGGCGGGCTCACCCGCGACAAACGGGAGGGCGATGGCGCGACGCCAATTGGCCTTCACCGGATCGTCGGCCTGTATCACCGCCCCGACCGGATCGCGAATGCGCCGCGTTGGTCCGTGCCGATTGGCCCGCGTGATCTGTGGTGCGACGAAAGCGGGCATCCGGCCTATAACCACCGCGTCCGCGCCCCGTTTAACCCCTCGCATGAGGTGATGCGGCGCGCCGATCCGCTGTATGATCTGGTGCTGGTGACGGATTGGAACTTCCCGCAAGCGCAGGCCGGAGAGGGCTCCGCAATTTTTATCCATACATGGCGGCGCGTGGGCTTCCCCACTGCGGGCTGCATCGCCTTGCGGCAAGATCACTTGTTGGATCTCGCGCAGCGCATCGCCCCGAATGAGTCCCTGTTGATCCCGCCCCTCGCGCGGTTCCGCCCGCGCGGGCATTCGGGGCGCGATAAGGCCTAGGCTTTGGCGCTATAATCCCGCGCGCCGAAGATAGCGGAGCCGACCCGCACATGCGTCGCCCCTGCCGTAATCGCCACCTCGAAATCGGATGACATCCCCATCGAGAGATCGCGCAACCCGTTGCGCTCCGCCATATCCCGCAGCGCCTTGAAATGCGGCGTGGCCTCTTCCGATTCGGGCGGGATGCACATCAGGCCCCGCACTGGTAGATCCATCGCGCCCAGATCTTTCAGGAACCCGTCGAGATTTTCCGGCAAAATCCCCGCCTTTTGCGGTTCCGCACCTGTGTTGACCTGCACGAAGAGGGCGGGACATGATCCCCGCGTCTGCGCGAGAGCCGCGAGTTTTTTCGCCAACGAGAGCCGATCCAGCGTGTGGATCGCGTCGAACAGCTCCACCGCTTGCTTGGCCTTATTGCTCTGGAGCGGGCCAATCATATGCACCTCGATATCGGGATAATCAGCGCGCCAAGCGGGCCATTTCCCCGCGGTTTCCTGCACGTAATTCTCACCAAAGACGCGCTGCCCCTCGGCCAGAGCCGCCATGACCCGCGCATCGGGCTGCACTTTCGAGACGGCGATCAGCGTGACGGATCCCGCCGTCCGCCCAGCAGCCTGCTCCGCCGCCGCGATCCGTGCCTTGATATCTGCCAATCCCATTGAGCCCTCCACTCATTCCCCTTCCCGCATAGCGCATCTGCCCCGCAAAACAAAAGCCCCCCGAACGGGAGGCTGGCGCGAAACGTCGATGCGGTTGCAGAAACATGCCCCGCAAATGAAAAGGACGGGCGCGAGGCCCGTCCTTCCCGATCAAACTCTGATTAAATCAGAATTTGAATTTCATGCCGAGGTCGTAAACAGCGTCGGTACCGGCTTCGTCGGTGTCCATGATGCCGCCAGCAACCGAAGCGCCGCCACCGAGGTCGTACTCAGCGCCGATGCCGTAAGCTGCGATTTTCTCGCCGCCAACGATGTCCGAAGCGTCGATGACTTGGTAGTAGCCTTTGACGGTGGTTGCGCCGAAGACCGACTCAACGCCCAGACCGTAGGTGTCAACGCCGTCGAGCAGGTCGTCGCCTTGTGCGTAGTAACCTTTGACAGCGGTGTCGCCGAAGTTAGCGGTACCAGCGATGCCGAGTTGCTTAGCTTTGCCAGCGCCGTCGAGGTCGAGCACTTCGTAGCCGATGCCAACAGCGTACGAACCGAAGTTGTACGAACCAGCAAGAGCGTACTCTTGAGCAGCGTCAACACCGCCAGCTTTGCCGTCCGACATGGACGCAGCAACCGAGATAGCACCGGTGGTGTAGGTGTACAGCATTGCCGGGCCAGTTGCGTTGGTCAGGCCGCCAGCGTTGTCGCCGGTGATGTACGGAACGTCGTTGCCGATTTTCGGCATAACGCTGGAGATTACAGCGTTGTTAACGTCCATTTCGAGATCGGTGAAGCCGATTTCCGGCAGATCGCCGAAGAGTGCTTCCGGAGCCGAAACGGTATCGCCCATTTCAACTTTGCCGAACGCGCCCGAAACGTAGACCGAACCTTCGGTGCCGTTTTTCGCGGTGCCAGCTTGGTCAGCGCGGAACGAAGCGCCGAAGCCCAGGCCGCCATCGGTTTCGCCCGAGAGGGTGAACTTGACGCGTGCGCGGCTGGAGAAGTTCAGCTCGGTGTTGTCGGTTACTGCGTCGTAAGCCGAAGCAACGCCCATACGTGCGTCGCCCGAAACTGCGACTTCAGCAGATGCTACGCCAGCCGAAAGGACCAGAGCGGTCGAAGCAAGAAGAAGATTTTTCATCGTGTTTTCCCTCATTGTATTCAAGGTGCGTTCCCAACTCGGGGATTCCGAACTGGGTATGGATGCTTTTTCGCCCCATCCCCGCCTTATTGCAAACAAAACGGGCGAGCGGCTTGGTTTGGCTTTCATCGTGATGCAGCTTTGCCACAGTCAGCCGGATCGGCGAAACCCTGCCACCAGCGATTTACGGGATACTCCATACATAGGCACTGAATGTGGAAACAACGGGAAATCCCTTGTCGCGCTTGGGTCATTGGGCTAGAGATCACGAAAAGCCAAGAGGGGGCGGGAATGCTAGGAAAACGGATTGCGCGCGCGAGCGGCCTTATTGTTTTGGTGGGCCTCCTTGCCTCTTGCGGCAGCGTTTCGCCCGGAAATTGGTTCAGCGGAACCACGACGGGCAAGAATCGTCAGATCGCAGCCGAGCAGGCGCAGATTGATCGCCAGCCCGCGCTGCGCACACAAAAACGCACCTCGACCCTTGCGGATCTGTTCACCAATAACACAGACCCGAATACCTCGGTGGAAGTGAACAAATACCTCTGGCAGGCGTCGCTGGAAGTTCTCGATTTCCTGCCGATTCAATCGGTTGACCCGTTCTCGGGCGTGATCGTGACAGGGTATGGCACCCCTCCGGGCGGTGGCGGCTCCTACCGCGCGACGGTGTTTGTGCAAGATCCGGCGCTGGATGCGCGCTCGTTGAAGCTCGCACTGGAAAGCCGTGGCGGCCCTGTCTCCTCCGAGACGACGAAAGCTGTCGAAGATGCGATCATGACTCGCGCGCGCCAATTGCGGATTCGCGACTCGAAGCTGTAAGCGAGACGTTGAACGCGAGTCGCCGTCCCATTTCGGCGGCCCATTTTGGCGGCTCGTTTCAGGCTTTCACGACACTCCATATATAGGCCCCTGCGCAGCGCGCGGGGGTTTTTCATGTCTGCCCCCCCCGTTCGGCCCCAATCTCAGGCACGAACTCTCCTCCTGCGCGCCAGCCGATCTGGACCTCTGACCCCAAGCCAGTGTAGACCGCACAGGGCAGAATTCCGCATGAGGGGCACCGATGTCGCGTTACGAACCGAGCACTATTGAAGCGAAATGGCAGGACGCATGGTCTGCTGCCTCCGTGTTTGAAGCCAAACGCGATCCCGCGCGCCCGAAATATTACGTGCTGGAGATGTTCCCCTACCCGTCGGGCCGGATCCATATGGGCCATGTGCGCAACTATACGATGGGCGATGTGGTCGCGCGGTATAAGATGTCGTGTGGGTATAGCGTGCTGCATCCGATGGGCTGGGATGCGTTCGGAATGCCCGCAGAGAATGCGGCGATGGAACGCGGCGGCCATCCGAAGGATTGGACCTATTCCAACATCAAAGACATGCGTGACCAGATGAAGCCGCTGGGTCTGTCGATCGACTGGTCCCGCGAATTCGCAACCTGCGATCCTGAATATTACGGCCAGCAACAGGCGATGTTCCTCGATATGCTGCAAGCTGGTCTAGTGTATCGCAAGAATGCAGTGGTGAACTGGGATCCGGTCGATATGACCGTGCTCGCCAATGAGCAGGTCGAGGATGGCCGCGGCTGGCGTTCGGGCGCGCTGGTGGAACGGCGCGAGCTGACGCAGTGGTTCTTCAAGATCTCCGATTATTCCGAGGAGCTGCTTGGCGCGCTGGACGGGCTGAAAGACTGGCCGGAAAAGGTGCGCCTGATGCAGGCGAACTGGATCGGCAAATCGCGCGGGCTGCAATTCAAGTTTGATCTGGTCGGCGCGCCCGAAGGATTCGAGGCGCTGGAGGTTTACACCACCCGCCCCGATACATTGATGGGCGCCTCTTTCGCGGGGATCTCGCCGGATCACCCGATGGCGAAGGCGCTTGAGGCATCCGATCCCGATATGGCTGCGTTTATTTCGGAGTGCCGCAAGGGCGGCACCACGGCGGAGGCGATTGAAACCGCTGAGAAGCTGGGCCGGGATACGGGCATCGGCGTGAAACATCCGCTGGATGCCTCCATCGAGCTGCCGGTTTATATCGCGAATTTCATCCTGATGGATTACGGCACCGGCGCGATCTTCGGCTGCCCCGCCCATGACGCGCGCGATTTCGAATTCGCGACGAAGTACTCGCTGCCGATCATTCCCGTGTTCGAGCCGCTGGAGGGTGAGTATCCCGCCGCCGAATACACGCCGCTGAAATCCGAGAAGGTCCGGTTTATTCGTGGCTTCGCGGGCGAGACGGAGCAAACTGGTGATGAGGCGATTGCTGCTGCAATTGCCGTGGCCGAGGAAAAGGGCTTTGGCGAAGGCGTCACCAAATTCCGCCTGCGCGATTGGGGCCTGTCGCGGCAGCGCTATTGGGGCTGCCCGATTCCGGTCGTGCATTGCGAGATTTGCGGCGTGGTGCCCGAGCGCAAAAAGAACCTGCCCGTGCGCCTGCCCGATGATGTGACGTTTGACCAGCCCGGCAACCCGCTCGACCGCCACCCGACATGGCGCAATTGCGAATGCCCGCAATGTGGCAAACCCGCCAAGCGCGAAACCGACACGATGGATACGTTCGTGGATAGCTCGTGGTATTACGCGCGCTTCACCTCGCCCCATGCCGAGACGCCGACGGATGCGGCAGAGGCCGATTACTGGATGAATGTCGATCAATATATCGGCGGCATCGAGCACGCGATTTTGCACCTTCTCTATTCGCGGTTCTTCGCCCGCGCGATGCATAAGACGGGCCATCTGCCCGCCAAAGCGATCGAGCCGTTCAACGCGCTGTTCACCCAAGGCATGGTGACACATGAGATTTATCTCACCCGCGATGCCAATGGCCGCGCGATCTACCACCTCCCCGAGGAGGTCGAGGACGGCAAACTGATCGCCACGGGCGAGGCGGTCGAGATCATCCCTTCTGCGAAAATGTCGAAATCGAAGAAAAACGTCGTCGATCCGATGAACATCATCCGCGATTTTGGTGCCGATACCGCGCGTTGGTTCGTGATGTCCGATAGCCCGCCGGAGCGGGACGTAGAATGGACAGCATCCGGCGCGGAAGCGGCCTCGAAGTTCCTCGCCCGCGTTTGGCGGATCGGCAATGAAATCGCCACAGGCGAAGGCGGCGACGCGGCGCAGGATGATGCACTGATGCGCGCGGCCCATAAAGCCATCGACGAGATCACCAAATCCATCGACGGGTTCGCCTTCAACAAAGCCGTCGCCAAGCTCTATGAGCTGTCGAACACTTTGGCGAAATCCACCGCTTCCAATGCGGCGAAACGCGACGCGATGAAAATCATGGCGCAGTTGATGGGGCCGATGGTGCCGCATCTCGCCGAGGATCTGTGGTCGGTGCTTGGCGGTGAAGGTTTGGTTGTCAACGCGGCTTGGCCGAAGGCAGATCCGGCGCTGCTCGTTGCGGACAGTGTCACGTTGCCGATACAGATCAACGGCAAAAAACGCGCCGAGATCACCGTTCCTGCCGGAATGGACAAGGCAGAGGTTGAAAAGCTGGTGCTGGCGGATGAAGCTGTGATCAAGGTGCTCGACGGGGCAGCGCCGAAAAAGCTCATTGTGGTCCCAGGACGGATTGTTAATGTCGTTATCTGACACGCTTAGCCGCAGAACCTTTCTCAAAGGCGGGCTCGCTCTGAGCGCGCTCGCCTTTGCGGGCTGCGGCTTTACGCCAGCCTACGGGCCAAACGGCGGCGCGAAAGCGCTGCTCGGGGCTGTGGCGACACAAGTGCCGCAAACCCGCGATGATTACGCGCTCACCGCGCGGATCGCGGATCGGTTCGGCCCCGCCACAACGCCGCGCTACCGGCTTGATTATGCCATCGCGACGGAAGACACGGGCCAAGCGATCACCCCGGACAACGCCACCACGCGCTATTCGCTGGCGGGCAAGGCAGATTACAAGCTCGTCGATGCGCAGACAGATGCGGTGCTGCTGACGGGCGAAGTCGCTTCCTTCACCTCATGGTCCGCGACGGGGTCCACTGTCGCCACGCAAACCGCTGAAGATGATGCCCATAAACGCCTGATGGTGATGCTCGCCGATCAAATCGTGACGCGGCTCATCGCCACCGCAGCTTCGTTGCCCAAATGAAGCTCGCGGGCGTTCAGGCCACGCGGTATTTCGCCAAGCCCGAGGCCCATCGCACGGGGCTTTTGATCTTCGGGATGGATGCGATGCGCGTCGCACTCAAACGCCAAGAGGTGATCGCGGCGCTGATCGGCCCCGAGGGCGAGGCCGAAATGCGGATGACACGGATTCCGGCAGCGAGCCTGCGCAAGGAACCTTCCGCGCTTTTGGATGCCGTGAAAGCTGTCGGGTTCTTCCCCGGTCCGCGCGTGGCCTTTGTTGAGGATGCGACGGATACGCTCGCTCCGATCATCGCCTCGGCGGTCAAGGAGTGGAAAGACGGCGACGCGCAGATCATCGTCACGGCAGGGTCGCTCACCGCAAAATCCGCCCTGCGCAAAGTGTTCGAGGGACATACCAACGCGTTCGCCGCAGGGATTTATGATGATCCCCCAAGCCGCGAAGAATTGGAGGACGTGCTCAAGAAAGCGGGCCTCACCGCGATCTCGCCGCAAGCAATGAGTGATCTGATGGCGCTTGGACGCGCACTTGATCCCGGTGATTTCCGGCAAACGGTCGAGAAGATCTCGCTCTATAAGTATAAAGACACCACCCCGCTGTCGCCCGAGGATGTCGTCGCCTGCGCCCCTGCCACAGTGGATGCGGATGTCGATGATGTACTCAATATCGTGGCCGAGGGCCGCGCGGGCGAACTCGGGCCGATGATGCGGCGGATCGAGGGGCAAGGGGTTGCGCCAGTGACCCTCGCGATCCAAGCGCTGCGCCATTTCCGCGCGCTTCACGCAGCCGCTTCCGATCCCAGTGGCCCCGCGCAGGGCATCGGCCGCGCCCGCCCGCCGATCTTCGGCCCGCGCCGCGACAAAATGATCCGGCAAGCCTCAAGCTGGGGCATGTTCAAACTGGAGGCCGCTCTCAAAGAGCTGATCAACGCCGATCTCACCCTGCGATCTTCCTCCCGCGCGCCGACAATGGCGGTGATTGAGCGCACTTTGATGCGCCTCTCAGTCTTGGCCAGCCGATGATGCAGACGGATGTTCTCATCATTGGCGCGGGGCCTGCGGGGTTGATGGCGGCCGAGACGCTGGCACTGCGCGGGCGCACGGTGACCGTGGTCGAGGCCAAGCCCTCGCCCGCGCGCAAATTCCTGATGGCGGGTAAATCCGGCCTCAACATCACCCGCGACACCCCGCTGGAGGCGTTTTGCGGCGAGGTCAGCGCGGAATGGCTTCGCCCCATCGTCGCAGACTTCGGTCCGCAAGAGGTGATGGAATGGGCGCGCAAGCTCGGGATCGAGTTGTTCACCGGCTCGACAGGCCGCGTTTTCCCGACACAGATGAAGGCCTCGCCCTTGCTTCGCGCATGGATCGCGCGCCTCACCCGCCACGGGGTCACCTTGAAAACCCGCTGGCGTTGGAGCGGCTTTGACGGCGATGCCTTCTGTTTCGAGACGCCCGAGGGCGATCAACACCTCACCCCCGCGACAACCATCCTCGCCTTGGGCGGCGCAAGCTGGCCACGGCTGGGATCAGATGCCGCTTGGGTACCTTGGCTCGCCGCCAAAGGGATTGAGATCACCCCGTTTGAACCCGCGAATATGGGGTTTTTGGTGCATTGGTCCGATCACATGATCCCGTTCCTCGGCACGCCTGTGAAGAACGTCGCCCTGCGCGCAGGCTGCACGATCTCCCGCGGTGAGTTTGTCATCTCCAAGCGCGGGATCGAGGGCGGCGGCGTCTATTCCCTCTCCGCGCGGGTCCGCAAAGGCACGCTTTTGTCACTGGATCTGCTACCGGATCTGGAGGCCCCAGCCCTCGCGGAGAAGCTGAAAGCGCCGCGCGGCAAGGCGACGATGACGAACTGGCTGCGAAAGACCCTCAACCTCGATCCGGTCAAGCTGGCGTTGATCATGGAATGGGCGCGCCCTCTTCCGTCCGATCCAGCGACATTGGCCGAGCGACTCAAATCGCTTCCCGTACCGCATCAAGGGCCGCGCCCGATTGAAGAAGCGATTTCCAGCGCTGGCGGTATCGCCTCCTCCAGCCTCACCCAAGCCTTGGAGCTGCGGGCAATGCCGCGCGTCTATGCCTGCGGCGAGATGCTGGATTGGGAAGCCCCCACCGGCGGCTATCTCCTGACGAGTTGTTTTGCTTTGGGGCGTCATGTTGGCCTGCACGCCAGCTAATTGCGCCCATCACAAAGCATCATTTGACCGCAGGGCGTGGGTGTCGCAATTCTGGCGACCTGAACGGAGAGCCTCATGACACAATCGCGCGTTTTCACCCCCGTCCTGATCGGCGGCGCAATTATTCTGATGATCGGCTTTTCGATCCGCGCCAGTTTCGGCGTGTTTCAAATCCCGATTGCAGCCGAATTCGGCTGGCCGCGCGCAGAATTCTCGCTCGCCATCGCGATCCAGAACCTCGCATGGGGCATCGGGCAGCCAATCTTTGGCGCGCTGGCGGAACGGTTTGGGGATCGCAAAGCCATCATCGGCGGCGCGCTGCTCTACGCGCTCGGGCTTGTGCTCTCGTCATTTGCCACTATGCCGTACCAACACCATCTCCTCGAAATTCTCGTCGGCTTCGGCATTGCGGGCACGGGCTTTGGCGTGATCCTCGCGGTGGTCGGGCGCGCAAGTTCGGATGAAAACCGCTCGCTCTCGCTGGGCATTGCCACGGCGGCAGGCTCTGCGGGCCAAGTTTTCGGCGCTCCAATGGCCGCAGCATTGCTGGCCTATTTCCCTTGGCAGTCGGTCTTTGTGATCTTCGCCGTGCTGATCCTATGCGCCCTCTTCGCCTTGCCCTTGATGCGCACCCCGGCGCTCGCAAGCCGTTCCGAGTTGGAAGAAAGCATGGGAAGCGTGCTCAAACGTGCCTTCCGTGATCCGTCGTTCCTACTGATCTTCCTAGGCTTTTTCTCCTGCGGCTATCAGCTTGGTTTCATCACCGCGCATTTCCCCGCAATGATCACCGAGATGTGCGGCGCGATTGACCCAACGGGGATGCTGGCTGGCCTCGGAGTTTCCTCCACCTCCGCCTTGGGCGCGGTGGCGATCTCGGTCATCGGCCTCGCCAATATCGCGGGCACGATCTACGCAGGCGCGCTTGGCAAACGATTCACTAAAAAATACCTCCTCGCGGGGATCTATGCCGCCCGCACAGTGGTGGCAGGCGCGTTCATCTTGATGCCGATCACCCCCACCTCGGTGCTCTTGTTCTCGGTGGCAATGGGCGCGCTGTGGCTGGCGACCGTGCCGCTGACCTCCGGCCTCGTCGCCCATATCTACGGGCTGCGCTATATGGGGACGCTTTACGGGTTCGTGTTCCTGAGCCACCAGATCGGCAGCTTCCTCGGCGTCTGGCTCGGCGGCAAGCTCTATGACATCTACGGCGATTACACGATGGTTTGGTGGATCGGCGTTGGCATCGGCGCCTTCTCGGCCATCGTGCATCTTCCGGTGAAAGAGGTACGGGTGGCTCAGCCCGTCTGAACCATCTGCCATATCAGGCGCGCGGCGAGAATGCTCGAGGTTGCGACCAAGAGCGGCTTGATGACCCGCGCGCCAATCCGCATCGCGACCTTCGACCCGATCTGCGCCCCTGCCATCTGCGCAAACCCCATCGCGATGCCGATTGCCCAAAGCGGCTTGCCGACAGCGGCAAAGGCCAAGAGCCCACCAATATTGGATGCGAAGTTCAACAGCTTGGTATGCGCGGTCGATTTCAACACGCCGTAGCCCGCGAGCGTCACAAACCCAAGCATGTAGAACGCACCCGCCCCAGGGCCGACCAACCCGTCATAAAATCCGCAGAGCGGCACGAGCGTGAGCACGAAGAGTTTTGGAGAAATCCGGCGCTGCCGATCGGTATCATCAAGGCTTTTCTTGAACGCGAAGAACAGCGCAATCCCGACGAGAAGCACGGGCAGGATCAGCCGCAAAGGCTCCGTCGGAATTGAAGAGATCAACATAGCTCCGAGGAAAGACGCGACAAAGGCCAGCGCCGCCGCGCCCTTTTGCGTGCGCAGATCCACAAGACCGGAGCGCGCATAGGAGGCCGCCGCCGTCGCCGCGCCAAACGCGCCTTGCACCTTATTGGTCGAGAGCGCCTCTAGTGGCGAGGCCCCCGCCAGCATCAGCACCGGCAAGGTGATCAACCCGCCACCGCCTGCGATGGAATCCACAAATCCCGCCACAAAAGCAGCGCAGAGGAGAAGCGCCACGATCTCATACGAAAATTCAAACATACGCGCTTCCCTAAAGCCTGTCTCAATCCGAGACGGTGGAGCCTCCGGCGGGGATATTTCCGCTCTTAGGAAAGCGCAAGTTTTGTCTTCCAGAGAGCTTCAAATATCCCCGCCGGAGGCTCCCGAACAGGAGACAAGGGACTGCGGGTTAGCAGCAGGCGCAGGCGGCGCGGGCGGAGAATTCCGTGACGGCATAGCCCTGGATGTAGAGCAGCGCCGTAAGATCGCCGTGATTGATCCGGATATCGCATTGCGCGGCGACCGAAGGCTTCGCGTGAAGCGCCACACCCGCCCCCGCGAGGCCGAGCATCCCCAGATCATTCGCACCGTCGCCCACCGCCATCACCTCGCTCGGCGAAATGCCCAGCCGCGCCGTGATCTCTTGCAGCGCCTGCACTTTCGCCTCGCGGCCAAGGATCGGCGAGCCAACTTCGCCCGTCAGCACTCCTTCTGCCGTGATCAGCGTGTTGGCGCGGTTCTCGTCAAAGCCGAGCGCGTGGGCGACATAGCCCGTGAAGGCGGTGAACCCGCCCGAGACCAGTGCGGCATAGGCGCCTTCACGCTTCATCGTGCCCAACAGCTGTGCGCCGCCGGGCATGAAGGTGATGCGCTCGTCGATCACTTTGCGGATCACCGATTCCGGCAGGCCTTTGAGCAGGCCGACGCGCTCGCGCAGCGCCGAATCGAAGTCCAACTCGCCATTCATCGCGCGGGCAGTGATGCCCTTCACCCGCTCGCCAAAGCCCGCCACATCGGCCAGCTCATCGATGCATTCCTGCTGGATCATCGTACTGTCCATATCGGCCAGAAGCATCTGCTTCACGCGGCCCTCGCTGCGCTGCACGACGAGATCAACCCCTTGGGTTTGCAGCCCTTCCCACACATCCCAGCGATTGCTCGGCATTCCCGCCAGATCAAACTCCGCCGCCACGCCGGGGTTCAGCCAACGCGCATCGCCGCCGCCCCACGCATTGCGCAGCGACTCTACAGTCACGCGATCCAGATTGGCCTTTGCGGGCGCGGCGAGCAGAGTGGCGGTGAACATCGGCGTGTTTCCTATAGTGGAGAAGCATGTCGCATTTTCGCGAATTAGGGGCGCATTAGCGCAATTTTCCATCTTGTGCCAGAGGCGCGCGGGCCGTAGATGCGGCGGTGGGACACCTCTCCCCAACGAGAGGCTTATATCTGGAAGGATACCAGCAATGGCATTTGATGCTCCGGCAAAACGCCCGGCTAATCCGCGTTTCTCCTCGGGCCCCTGCTCGAAATTCCCCGGCTTCTCCCTCGACATGCTTGCTGATGCGCCCTTGGGCCGCTCGCACCGTGCCGCCGTGGGCAAATCCAAGCTCAAAGAAGCAATCGACCTGACGGCTGAGGTTCTCGGCGTCCCCGCCGATTACCGCATCGGCATCGTTCCGGGTTCGGATACGGGCGCTGTGGAAATGGCGATGTGGTCGATGCTGGGCGCGCGTCCGGTTGAGATGCTGGCATGGGAATCCTTCGGCGAAGGCTGGGTGACAGATGTCGTCAAACAGCTCAAGCTCGACGCGGAGGTCAAGAAGGCCGCTTACGGTGAGATCGTCGATTTCGACACGGTCGATTTCAACAAAGACGTCGTGTTCACATGGAACGGCACCACCTCGGGCGTGCGCGTTCCCAATGGTGACAAGATCCCCGCAGACCGCGAAGGCCTGACCATTTGCGACGCGACCTCGGCCGCGTTTGCGATGGACCTGCCGTGGGACAAGCTCGATGTCGTGACCTTTTCCTGGCAGAAGGCACTGGGTGGCGAGGGCGCGCATGGCGTGCTGATCCTGTCGCCCCGCGCTGTTGAGCGGCTGGAAAGCTACACGCCCGCTTGGCCGCTGCCGAAGATCTTCCGCATGACCAAAGGCGGCAAGCTGATCGAGGGCATCTTCAAGGGCGAGACGATCAACACCCCGTCGATGCTCTGCGTTGAGGATTATCTCGTCGCGCTGAAATGGTCGCAGGCGCAAGGCGGGCTGAAAGGCCTGATCGCGCGCTCGGAAGCGAATGCCAAAGCAATCTCCGATTTCTGCGCGACTCGCGACTGGATCGCCAATCTCGCCGTGGATCCGGCGATTGCCTCGACGACTTCGGTTTGCCTGAAGTTCACCGATGCGCGGATCAAAGACGGTGCGGCCTTCGCCAAAGCTGTCGCGAAACGTCTCGAGAAAGAGAATGTCGCGTTGGATGCGGGCGCGTATCGCGATGCGCCGGCGGGCCTTCGGATCTGGTGCGGCTCGACCATCGAGACCGCCGATGTCGAAGCGATGCTGCCTTGGCTCGAATGGGCGTTCCACGCCGAAATCGAAGCACAGGTCTAATCCTCTGGCCTGATCCTCAGACCTCTTCAGGACGTGGTAGGGCGGCCAAGCGCCGCCCACCTTTCCCGCATCTTTCAAATTATAGGAGCCCACCATGGCGCCCAAAGTCCTCATCTCCGACGAACTCTCCGATGCCGCCGTTCAGATCTTCAAAGATCGTGGCATTGAGGTCGATTTCCGCCCTGAACTGGGCAAAGACAAAGAAGCCCTCGCGGCCGTAATCGGCAATTATGACGGCCTCGCAATCCGTTCGGCGACCAAAGTCACCGAAAAGCTGCTCGAATCCGCCACCAACCTCAAAGTCGTTGGCCGCGCCGGGATCGGTGTGGATAACGTGGACCGTGACGCCGCCTCGAAAAAAGGCGTGATCGTCATGAACACGCCCTTCGGCAACATGATCACCACCGCAGAGCATGCCATCGCGATGATGTTCGCGGTTGCCCGCCAGCTTCCCGAGGCATCGGCTTCGACCCACGCGGGCAAATGGGAAAAATCGAAATTCATGGGCGTCGAGCTGACCGCGAAGACGCTGGGCGTGATCGGTGCGGGCAATATCGGCGGCATCGTCTGCGATCGCGCGCTCGGCCTGAAGATGAAAGTTGTGGCTTACGATCCGTTCCTCTCGGAAGAAAAAGCCGCGAATATGGGCGTTGAGAAAGTCGAGTTGGACGAGTTGCTCGCCCGCGCGGACTTCATCACCCTGCACGTGCCGCTGACCGATGGCACCCGCAATATCCTGTCGCGCGAGAACTTGGCGAAAACCAAGGCAGGCGTTCGGATCATCAACTGCGCCCGTGGTGGTCTGGTGGATGAGGAAGCCCTCGCAGAGATGCTGAAATCCGGCCATGTTGCGGGCGCTGCCCTCGACGTGTTCGCGGTGGAACCCGCGAAAGAAAACGTGCTCTTCGGCCTGCCGAATGTCGTTTGCACCCCGCACCTCGGTGCCTCCACCTCGGAAGCACAAGAGAATGTGGCCCTGCAAGTGGCAGAGCAAATGTCGGATTACCTGCTGACAGGGGCCGTGACCAACGCGCTCAACATGCCATCCGTGACCGCAGAAGAAGCGAAAGTCATGGGGCCGTGGATCGCACTGGCAACGCATCTCGGTTCGTTCATCGGCCAGATGACCGACGAGCCGATCAAAGCCATCAACGTGCTGTATGATGGGGTCGCTTCTGAGATGAACCTCAAGGCGCTCGATTGCTCGGTGATCGCAGGCATCATGAAAAAAGCCAATCCGGATGTGAACATGGTTTCGGCTCCGGTGATCGCGAAAGATCGCGGGATCCAGATCTCGACCACCAAGCAAGACAAATCCGGCGTGTTTGACGGCTATGTCAAAGTCACCGTGGTCACCGACAAGCGCGAGCGCTCCATCGCGGGCACTTGCTTCTCGGATGGCAAGCCGCGCTTCATCCAAATCAAAGGCATCAACGTCGATGCCGAGGTCGGCGCGCATATGCTCTACACGACCAACAAAGACGTGCCGGGCATCATCGGCAAACTCGGCACGCTCTTGGGCGATGCGGGCGTCAACGTGGCGAACTTCACGCTTGGCCGCTCCAACGCGGGTGGCGAAGCCATCGCGATTGCTTACCTTGATGAGGCGCTATCGCATGACGTTGTCGAGAAACTCGAAGCAACAGGCCTGTTCGAGCAGGTGAAACCGCTGGAATTCACGCAATCCTAAGCTAGGTTTAGCGTAGCCATCGGCCCTCCGCGCCATTCGCGCGGGGGGCTTTTTCATTTTTGGAGACGAACATGCGGACCTATGCCATCGGCGATATTCACGGCCATCTCGACCTGCTCATCGGGGCCCATGCGCTGATCGCGGAGGACCGCGCGCACTGCGGCGATGTGGAGGCGCAGGTGGTACATGTCGGCGATCTGTGTGATCGCGGGCCCGATAGCAAAGGCGTTATCGAGTATCTCATGCAGGGCGAGGCCTCGGGGGCGCCTTGGGTTGTGCTGAAGGGCAACCATGATCGGATGTTCACGATCTTCATGAATGACCCGTTCGACTATGATCCCGGCCTGCGGCGCGATCTGACATGGATCCATCCCCGCCTCGGCGGCCCGACCACGTTAGCGTCTTACGGTGTCGTCAATCCGGCGGATCGGCCGCTTGATAAGGTCCATGCCGAGGCGCTGGATCTGGTTCCGCAAGCGCATCTCGATTGGCTTCACGCCCGCCCCACTTACCATCTGCGCGATCAGGCGCTCTTCGTGCATGCAGGGATCCGGCCGAATGTCGATCTGCGCGATCAGAAAGAGGATGATCTGCTCTGGATCCGGCCCGAGTTTCTGGAGAGCACAGTCGATCATGGCGCGCTTGTGGTGCATGGTCATACCGCGATTGAAGAGGCAACGCTCTACCCCAATCGCCTCAATATCGACAGCTCCGCGGCCTATGGCGGCCCGCTTTCGGCGGTGGTGATTGAGGGGCGCGACGTATGGCTGCTGACGCCAGAGGGCCGCGTGGCGCTGGCCCCGCAAGCCATTCCCGAACAATCCCTGCGCTGAGCCAATAACGTCCCGTCACGCGGGGCGCAGGGCCTAGCGAAGCGCGCGGCGACCCCTTACGCTTTCCTCAACCGGGCCGAGAAGGCCGTTTCCTGAGGGAGGACATCATGACCGATATCGTCATTCTGGCGGGGGCCCGCACCCCCATCGGCAGCTTCGGCGGCGCGCTCTCGACGCTTGCCCCGATTGAGACCGCCACCCATGTCACGCGCGCCGCGATGGAGCGGGCAGGCGTCACCCCCGATCAAATCGGCACGGTGGTTTTTGGCCATGTGCTGAACACCGAGCCGCGCGATATGTATCTCTCGCGCGTGGCGGCGATGCAGGCGGGCATCCCTGAAACCGTCCCCGCGATGAATGTGAACCGGCTCTGCGGGTCCGGCGCGCAGGCGGTTGTCTCCGCCGTGCAAGCGCTGCTGCTGGGCGATGCGGACTTCGCGCTGGCAGGCGGGGCCGAGGCGATGTCCCGCGCGCCCTATATCCTGCCCGCCGCGCGGTTTGGGCAGAAGATGGGCGATGCGCAGGTCGTCGATATGATGCTCGGTGCGCTCACCTGCCCGTTCGGCACAGGGCATATGGGCGTCACAGCGGAAAATGTCGCTCGCGAGCACGGGATTTCCCGCGCCGACCAAGATGCCTTCGCACTGGAGAGCCAGACCCGCGCGGCCAAAGCCATCGCAGAGGGCCATTTCACCGCCGAGATCGCTCCGATCGAGATCCCAACGCGCAGAGGATCGGTGGTGTTTGACACCGATGAGCACCCGAAGGTGACCTCACTTGAGGCGCTGGCAGGTCTGCGGGCGGCGTTCGAGAAAAACGGCACCGTGACAGCCGGCAATGCATCGGGGATCAACGATGGCGCAGCAGCGCTGGTGCTGGCGCGCGAAGACGCCGCGCAGCGCGCAGGGCTGACGCCGCGGGCCCGCGTGCTCGGCTATGCTGTAGCGGGCGTGCGCCCCGAGGTGATGGGCATCGGACCCGTGCCCGCCGTGGAGGCGCTTTGCGCCAAGACGGGACTGAACATCACCGATTTCGACATAGTGGAGAGCAATGAAGCCTTCG
The DNA here is from genome assembly GCA_048262715.1 of Paracoccaceae bacterium. Taxonomy (GTDB): domain Bacteria; phylum Pseudomonadota; class Alphaproteobacteria; order Rhodobacterales; family Rhodobacteraceae; genus Albirhodobacter. Next base: position 455,010 of record JBLXEV010000001.1, on the reverse strand, counting down.
CCGCCCAAGCACTCGCGGTCAGCCGCACGCTCGGGCTCGCCGCAGATCAGGTGAACCCCGATGGCGGCGCGATTGCGCTTGGCCATCCCGTCGGGGCAACGGGGGCAATTTTGGTCGTGAAAGCGCTGCACGCGCTGGAACGGCGCGGCCTCAAACGCGCGCTGATCACAATGTGCATCGGCGGCGGCCAAGGCATCGCGCTGGCCATCGAGCGGATTTAGCAAAGATATCTGCCCCCTTCGCCTGAAGGGGGGCAATTAAGCCTAAATTCACCCAAATCTTGCACTCTCGCCTGATCTCAAGGGGATTCCCCTTTCACGAATTCGGGCGCAACTGATGCTAAGCGGACTCACAGATAAACTTGCCCAAGAACGGCGCGCTCGCCTCGCGGCGGAACGCCTTCTGGAGCAAAAGAAGAAAGAGCTGTTCAGCGCCAATCAAAAGCTGGCCCTGCACGCGCGCTCGCTGTCCGATCAGATCGTCCAGCAACGCCAAGGTTTGGCGATTGCGATGACAGAGGCGGAGGAGCTGAAAGGCGCAAATTTCAAGGTACTAGGCGATCTCGAGCGCGCCAATTCCGCCGCCTTGATCGCGCAAAGGCGGCTTTGGGAGTCGCTGGAGACGATCCGCGACGGATTTGCCGTCTTCGACAACGATCTCCGCCTTGTTGCGGCCAACCGCGCTTGGTTGTCGTTTTTCAAAGGACAGATCGCGGTCGCGCCGGGTGTGACCTACGATTCTGTTCTCAAGATTGTCGCGCTGCACGGGATGGTCGAGCTGGAAGGGTTCGACCCGCTTGATTGGCATCACAAAATGGTCGAGAGGATCCAGCGAAACCCCATCGCCGACAACATTCTCAAGCTGCGTGACGGGCGGCATATCCGGCTGATGGATCGCTGGGGCGAGGATGGCGATCTCGTTTGCCTCGCGCAAGATATCACTGCAACGATCCAGCGCGAAGCCGAGTTGGAAAAGGCCCGCGCGAGGGCCGAGGCCGCAAATCGCGCAAAATCTGCCTTCCTTGCGAATATGAGCCATGAAATCCGAACACCGATGAACGGCGTTGTCGGCATGGCGGAACTGCTGTGCGACACTACATTGGATGAGGAACAGCGGCTTTTTGTCGAGACGATCCGCTCGTCCGGCGAGGCGCTTTTGACAATCATCAACGACGTTCTCGACTATTCCAAGATCGAGGCGGAACGCCTGAAACTCTATCCAGAACCCTTTGATCTGGAGCGCTGCCTGCACGAGATCATGGTGCTGTTGCAGCCCTCGGCGAGGGAGAAGGGCATCAAACTATTGGTCGACTATGATCTTTTCCTGCCAACGCGGTTTATCGCGGATCCGGGGCGCATGCGGCAGATCATAACGAATCTGATGGGCAACGCGGTGAAATTCACCAGCGAAGGGCACGTGTTGGCAAGGGTGGTCGGATATGAGCGCGAGACTGGCTACGAGCTGCATGTGACGGTTGAGGATACCGGAATCGGGATTGCGCCGGAGATGAAGGATCACGTCTTCGGCGAGTTTAATCAGGTCGAGAGCGACTCAAACCGAAAGTTCGAGGGCACAGGCCTCGGCTTGGCGATCACCAAGCAGCTGATCGGGTTGATGCAGGGCGAGGTCTGGGTCGATAGCGCATTGGGCGCAGGATCGTGTTTCGGGTTCAAGCTGGTGCTGCCGGTTGCAGAGCCTCTGCCCCTTCACGACCAACCGAGCCCTCAAATCTCATTGCGCACCGCCTTGGTGGTGGACGATCTTCTCGTCAACCGCATCATTCTGGAGAGGCAGCTTCAGACCTACGGGCTTGAGATAACGCTGTGCCGATCGGGGACGGAGGCGCTGAAGGTGATTGAGGAGGGGCAGCAGTTCGATCTCGTACTCACCGATCATCTTATGCCGGAAATGGACGGGATCGCCCTGACGGAAAAGCTCCGCCAGAAAGGCGTTCTCGCGCCGATCCTGTTGCTGACCTCTGATGCTGAGATGGCAGGGGCCGAACCGCATGACCAAGGGCTGACGGGATTGTTGCAAAAGCCAATCTTACGATCCGATCTGTTCCGCACGCTGCAAGATCTATCGCACCCGCTGGAAGCCTGTGCGCCAGATCCCCTCGCCCCCGACGCCATCGCGCCCAAGCCGATCGCACGGCAAATGCGGGTGCTCGCGGCGGAGGACAACCGCACAAATCGGCTCGTATTCAGCAAGATGGTGAAGGATTGCGATATCGAACTGGTCTTCGCGAATAACGGGCGCGAAGCGGTAGAGCTATGGCAAAATTTTCGTCCGGATCTGATCTTCATGGATATCTCGATGCCGGAAATGGATGGTCGAGAGGCGACCCGCGCAATCCGCTTGGCGGAGACCACGCAGGGCGGGCATGTGCCTATCTGCGCGCTGACGGCCCATGCAATGGATGGCGATAGCGAGTCGATCTTCGCGGCGGGCGTGGACTACTATCTGACAAAGCCCCTGCGCAAGACGGCGATCTGCGCGCGGATCTTTGAGGAATGCCCCGAGGGCGTGCGCCCGAGCTGCCCCGCGCCCGATAGCGCTTAAATCCCCCGCGCTTACTCTTCGCTCAGAACTTTCAAAAACGCCTCGGCGAAGCGATCCAGCTTCTGCTCGCCCATCCCTTGAATCCGCCCCATCGCGGCGCGCGTGCTGGGCCGCAGTTCCGCGATCTGGCGCAGGGTGGAGGCGGTGCAACTGAGATATTTGTCATGCCCCTCCGCGCCGCGCGACAGCTCAAGCTGTAATTCGGAGAGGCGGTCATACAGCGCGCCCGCCGGACGCCCCGCGAGTTTCATCCGCGCGGGGTGCACGGCCTGAGCCTCGCCCGCGATCACCTCCAGAAACGCCGCGCCATAGCTTTCCAGCTTCTTCGCGCCGACGCCGGAGATCTTCGCCATCGCATCCATTGTTTGCGGGCGGGTTTCGGCCATCTCGATCAGGGTCTTATCGGTGAAGATGACATAGGCCGGAACGCGGCCCGCCTCTGCCAAAGCGCGGCGCTTGGCCTTGAGGGCAGACATCAGCGGCGCATCTTCTTCCGACACCAGCGTTTTCACCACCGGCCCCGATTTCGCGCTGCGGATCAGATCACGGCGCAGGGTGATCGGCGCCTCACCGCGCAGGATCGGGCGCGCGGCCTCTGTCATCACCAAGGCACCGTGGCGCTCGGCATCGGGGCGCATCAGATCATGGCCCTGCATCTGCCGGAACACCGCCTGCCATTGCGGGCGGCTCAGATCCTTGCCGACGCCGAAGGTCGGCAAATCATCATGCCCGCGCGATTTGATCTTGTCGTTGGAGTTCCCGAGCAGGATCTCGATCAGATGCCCCGCGCCGTAACTCTCGCCGGTGCGCAGCGCAGCGGAAAGCGCCTTGCGCACCGCCTCTGTCGCGTCAAACAGCTCCGGCGGGCTATCGCAGAGATCGCATTTGCCGCAGGGCTCCGACGTCTCCCCGAAATAACCCAGCAGCTTCTGGCGACGGCAGCCGATGGATTCCGCAAGACCAAGCAACGCGTTCAGCCGCGCGTGATCGGCCTCTTTGCGATCATAGGGCGCCATGCCCTCGTCGATCTGGGTTCGGCGCAGGCGAATATCATCCGCGCCATAGAGCGCCATGGTTTCGGCAGGCGCGCCATCGCGCCCAGCGCGGCCGATTTCCTGATAGTAGGATTCGATGGATTTAGGCAGATCGGCATGGGCGACCCAACGGATATCGGGCTTATCGATCCCCATCCCGAAGGCAATCGTCGCCACAACAATCAACCCATCCTCGCGCTGGAAACGGCTTTCCACCTCGCGCCGATCATCGGCATCCATCCCACCATGATAATGGCAGGCCGAATGGCCATGCTCGCGCAGCGCGCTTGCCAGCGCCTCTGTCTTCGCGCGCGAGGCGCAGTAGACGATACCCGATTGGCCTTTACGCACGCTCGCGAAATCAAGGATTTGGCGGCGCGGCTGATCTTTGGGAGAAAAAGCGAGATGGATATTGGGGCGGTCGAACCCGTGCAGGAAGGTCTCGGGCGGGGTGCCCTCGAACAGTCGGTTGATAATCTCGGCGCGGGTTTCCTCATCTGCGGTCGCGGTGAAGGCCGCAAGCGGCACATTCAGAAGGCGCTTCACCTCCCCGATGCGCAGATAATCAGGCCGGAAATCATGCCCCCATTGCGAGACACAATGCGCCTCATCCACCGCGATCAGGGAGACCCCCGCGCGGCGCATCAGATGCAGGGTGCCAGAGGAGGCGAGGCGCTCGGGTGCGATGTAGAGGAGCTTGAGCGTCCCCGCATCAATCGCCGCAAAGACCTCTTCCGTCTCTTCCTCGGTATTGCCGGAGGTCAGCGCCCCCGCTTCCACGCCAAGTTCGCGCAGGGATCGCACCTGATCGCGCATCAGGGCAATCAGCGGTGAGATGACAACCGTCACCCCCTCGCGCAGCAAAGCAGGTAATTGGAAACAAAGGGATTTCCCGCCGCCTGTCGGCATGATCGCAAGCGTATCGCGCCCCGCCGCCACCGCGCAGACAATCTCCTCCTGCCCCGGACGGAAGGAGGCAAAGCCGAAGATCTGCGCCAAAAGCGCCTGTGGGGCTGGGCGCATATCCAAGGATCAGTAGCCGTAGAAGAATCCGGCCGAGCGCTCAAGCTGGCGCTGCAACACGATGATGATGATGAACACCACCAGCGGCGCGAGATCCAAAGCCCCCGTGTTGGGCAGGATCCGGCGGATCGGGCGGTAGATCGGTTCCAGCATCTGGTTCAAACCGTACCAGATTTGCGCGACCAGTGGCTGCCGCAGGTTGAGCACCTGAAAATTGATGAGCCAGCTCATCACGATATGGGCGATCATAATGAACCACAGCACCTGAAGGATCATCGTCAGGGCGTCATAAATCATCGGCATGGCAGACCTCGTGTAAAGATTGGCTCAGAGGTAAGCGAGAGCGGCCCCGCATGCAACCTCCCGTGCCAATTTGAAGCACGGCCAAATGCGCAAAACCTGCGGCGGAATCGCATTTCGGCGCAACGTCATTGCCTTGATCCGGCGCGCTTGGGTTGACGGCGCGGGCGTGCTGCGCCACCGAAGGGCAAAGGAGCCCGCCATGTACCCCTACATCCGCCAAGTGAAATCCATGATCCGCGCCAGCCGGATGCCGAAAATGGGCCTGCTCGAGACCCATGTCAGCCATCATATCTGCTGGCCATGGGATATTGATCCGTGGATGGAGTTGAACAATGGCCGCACGCTCACGCTTTACGATCTCGGCCGGATCGAGCTTTCGATCCGCACGGGGCTGGGCGAGACGCTCCGCAAAAATCGTTGGGGGATTGTGGTCGCGGGCAACACCACGCGCTACCGCCGCCGCGTAACAACCTTTAAGGCCTTCGAGATGCGCACCCATTGCATCGGCTGGGATCATCGCTTCGTCTATATGGAGCAGGGAATGTTCCGAAATGGCGAATACTCCAGCCATCTCCTCACCCGTGCGGCGATCACCTCGAAAGCAGGGATCGTCCCCCCCGCGCAGGTTCTGGCCGCCCTCGGACATGAGACCGAAAGCCCCGAGCTTCCCGATTGGGTCAAAGGCTGGATCGCGGCAGATGCGACGCGGCCATGGCCGCCGGAGATCTGAGCAAAGCCCCACGGACGGGCTGATAGGGCGCGCCTCCGGCGAGCCAATTCCGATCCGCTCTCTTTTACGTGTGCGGGCCTCCGCGAGCGCTCAGCCCTCCTTGCACCCGCGCCCGATTTCCGGCTCTATAGGGGAAGCAAGGCAAGGAGCGGCCCATGACACATCGCAGATCGGTTTTGGGCTGGTATTTCTTTGATTGGGCGAGCCAGCCTTTTCACACGTTGCTGATCACATTCCTCTTCGCACCCTATCTCAAAGAGCTATTGGGGGACGGCGCGCAGGCGCAGACCGTCTGGGGCTTTACCATCGGCGTGGCTGGATTGTTGATCGCGATCACCTCGCCGTGGCTCGGCGCGCTGGCGGATCGCGCGGGGCGGCGGATGTGGTTCGTCGCAGGGTTCTCGATCCTCTACATGCTCGGCAGTTGGGGCCTTTGGTATTCCGCACCCGCCAGTTTCAACCTGCCATTCCTGATGCTGAGCTTCATCATCGGGATGATCGGCGTCGAATTCGCCACGGTTTTCACCAATTCGATGCTCCCCGATGTTGCGCCGAAAGGCGAGCTTGGGCGAGTCTCGGGATCGGGCTGGGCTTTCGGCTATCTCGGCGGGCTGGTCGCGCTGGTCTTCGCGCTGGTCGCGCTCGCCGATAGCGCGGATACAGGCCGCACGCTGATCGGGATTGCGCCGCTCTTCGGACTGGATGCAAGCCTGCGCGAAGGCGTGCGGGCCGTTGGCCCCTTCACCGCGATTTGGTACGGGGTGTTCATGATCCCGTTCTTCCTGTGGGTGCGCCTGCCCAAGGTTGAAAATAAGATGACCATGGGCCATGCGCTGCGCCGCGCGGGGCCGGAACTGCGCGCCAGCCTGCGCGAATTGCCCCAACAACGCTCCTTGATGGCCTTCCTCGGCTCCTCGATGCTCTACCGTGATGCGCTCAACGGGTTCTACGCCTTCGGCGGGATCTATGCGGCGGGCGTGCTCGATTGGTCGATCACGGCAATCGGAATCTTCGGGATCGTAACACTTATCACGGGCGCGATTTTCGCTTGGCTCGGGGGACGGGCAGATGATCGCTTTGGGCCGCGCCGCGTCATCACGACGGCTGTGATCATGCTCGCACTCGCCGCCGTCGGCGTGCTGATGATCTCGCGCGATCATGTGTTCGGGATGCTGGTCGATGAATCGTCCTCGCTGCCCGATATCGCCTTCTACCTCATGGGCGGCGTAATCGGCGCGGCAGGGGGCACATTACAAGCCGCCAGCCGGACAATGCTGGTACGCCAAGCGCGTGAGGGCGCGATTGCGGAGGCTTTCGGCCTTTACGCATTGGCCGGCAAGGCGACAGCCTTCCTCGCGCCGCTCTCGATCAGCGCGATCACCATGCTCACGGGAAGTCAGCCGCTGGGCATGATCCCGCTCATGGTGCTTTTCCTCTTGAGCCTGATCCTGTTAGCCTTCGTGAAACCCAAAGGAGAGGAAACCGCATGAGCCGCCTACCGCACCTCGTCTCGCTCGCCCTGATGCTCGGCCTCAGCGCTCTCCCCGCCGCAGCGGAGCCCTTGGCCCGCCAGCTCTTTGGCGCGAAATCCGCCCCCTCCTACCAACAACCCACCGCCATCGGCTTTTACTCCAAGGGCTGCGCGGCAGGGCTGCAAGCCTTGCCCGAAACGGGGCCGACATGGCAGGCGATGCGTCTCTCGCGCAATCGCAACTGGGGCCAACCGCAGATGATCGACTTCCTCAAGGATCTTTCGGTCATGGCAACGCAGGTCGGTTGGAAGGGCCTTTATATCGGCGATATCAGCCAGCCTCGCGGCGGGCCGATGACGGGCGGCCATGCCAGCCACCAGATCGGACTGGATGCCGATATCTGGATGCTGCCGCCGAAATCCTTGCGCCTCAGCCGCGGTGAGCGTGAAAAGATCTCTTCGATCTCGATCCGCACCAATGATCAGACCCGCGTGACCAGCAATTGGACCCCCTCGCATCAGGCTTTGTTGCGCGCGGCGGCCTCAGATCCTCGGGTGGATCGGATCTTCATTGCCGCAGCGGCAAAGATCGAGATGTGCAACTCTACCCCTCGGAATGATCGCGCATGGCTGCAAAAGATCCGGCCGATCTACGGGCATAACACCCATTTCCATGTCCGGCTGAAATGCCCTCCGGGGCAAAGCCTCTGCCAGACGCAAAAGCCCACTGTGGCGGAGCTGTCAAAGGGCGGGGATGGGTGTGATGAGACACTCAACTGGTGGGTAACAACCTACCTCAACCCACCCAAAACCGCCCCGAAGCCGTCCAAAAAACCCAAGGTCGTCACGCGTAATGCGAAGACCTACATCATGGCGGATCTCCCCCAGCAATGTCAGTCGGTTCTCGCCTCGCGCTAATCGCTCTGCTCTTCGCCTCCGGCTGTGTCGCCGTGCAGGCGGGGGCAACGGCGACATTGGTGCAAGAATACTCATGGACATCGTCCCTGCCGCGTTTCGGCGGGTTCTCGGGTATTGAAGTCAGCGACGATGGGGCGTCCTTTGTCGCCGTCTCAGATCGCGGCACGCTGTGGCGCGGGGACATCACCCGCGATGCGAAGGGCGCTATCGCATCCATCGACACGACCTTCCTCGCAACGCTGAAAACCAGCGAAGGCAAGCCGGTTCGCGGCGCGACATCTGATTCAGAGGGGCTGGCGATCGCACCGGATGGCACGATCTACGTCTCCTTCGAGGGAATCGCCCGTGTCGCGCGGTACCGCACCCCCGATGCCCCCGCCGAGCGGATCCCGCGCATGGAGGCCTTCAAAAAGCTGCAGGTAAACTCCGCCCTTGAAGCGCTCGCGATTGATGCCGAGGGCGCCCTTTACACCCTCCCTGAACGTTCCGGCGCGCTGGATCGCCCCTATCCGGTGTGGCGCTATAAGGACGGCGCGTGGTCAGAGCCATTTTCTATCCCCCGCGATGGCGAATGGCTTCCCGTGGGGGCTGATTTCGGGCCGGACGGGAAGTTCTACGTCTTGGAACGGGACTTCAAGGGCCTGCTCGGCTTCCGCTCCCGCGTGACACGCTACGTGATCTCCGGCGATACCATCAGCAAGGGTGAGCGTGTGCTCGAGACCGGACCAGGGCGATATGACAACTTCGAGGGGATCTCGGTCTGGCGCGACGGCACAGGCGCGATTCGCCTCACGCTGATCTCCGACGACAATTTTACCTTCTATTTGCGCAGCGGAATCGCGGAATTCAGGCTCTCGGACTAAATAATCCTTGACCGAATGCGTTGCGCAGGCGTATCCGCCGCGCTGCCTGCATTTGTAGGCCATGTCCCCGCTACCATGTAAAAACGGATCAAATGATGACACGTTTCCTTCCTGGCATTCTTGCCATGGCCGCCATTGTGGTGGCCTCCAATATTCTGGTGCAGATCCTGCTCGGCGAGTTCCTGACATGGGGCGCGCTGACCTATCCGTTCGCCTTCCTCGTCACCGATGTGATGAACCGGATCTACGGCGCAGCCGCGGCGCGCAAAGTCGTGATCTCCGGTTTTGTCGTCGGCGTCATCTGCTCGCTGATCGGCACCCAGATCATGGGCGAGTTCGGCCCGCTGGTGACTTTGCGTGTGGCGCTGGCCTCCGGCCTCGCCTTCCTGTGCGCGCAAATGCTCGATGTCACGATCTTTGATCGGCTGCGCGCTGCGCAATGGTGGAAAGCGCCGCTGATCTCCACGCTCTTTGGCTCGATCCTCGACACCTCGATTTTCTTCTCGATTGCCTTCGCGACAGCCTTCACCTTCCTCGATCCAGCGAATGATGTCGCTTGGGCAAATGAGGCGATCCCGCTAATGGGCATTGGGCCGATGGCACCGCTCTGGATGTCACTTGCGCTAGCCGATTGGTGCGTGAAGTTTACGCTTGCGCTCATCGCGCTGCTGCCTTTCCGCGCAATTGTCACGAAACTTTCGCCACGGCTTGCGTAAAAAGTTTTGACAAATACTAGATATGTGCCAACCTCCAGATAACGGCAACGCAATGAAAGGAGGTGGTCCAGTGTCTAGAGTGAAATTGGAGACAGGTTTTGGGACAATTGGGGGGGCCGTGGCCTGAGGGCAGCCCCGAAGGCAAACAACCCCAACTGGAACGACCGGATCCTAACCGGACCATCTCCGTAGATCTCGAGGGCTGCTCGATATAAGCGAGCAGCCCTTCATCCGCGTTCGGAAAATCTCGCAAGGGCCTCAGCGCCGCGAGGTTGATGAGTGGAGATCAGCCAATCGGCAACGGGCTCTGCCCGATATGTCGAAAAAAGGCGGCGCCGCAAGGTGCCGCCTTTTTCATCAGTCACGCACGCGCTATCTAAGGCCTATGTTGCATATTTCCGACACGATCCAGATCGCCGATTGGGAGCTTTCCGAGAGCTTCACCCGCTCGCAAGGGCCGGGCGGGCAGAATGTGAACAAGGTGGAGACTGCGGTCGAGCTTCGCTTTGAAGCAGAGCGCAGCCCTAATCTCGCGCCCGCCGTCAAAGCGCGGCTCAAACGGCTCGCGGGGCGGCGCTGGACATCGGATGGCGCGGTGCTGATCCGCGCGGAGGAAACCCGCTCGCAAGCGCGCAACCGCGAATTGGCGAAAGAGCGCCTCATCGAGTTGATCCGGCAAGCGCTCATAGCCCCGAAACGCCGCGTCGCGACCAAGCCGACCTATGGCAGCCAATTGCGCCGCCTGAAGGCAAAATCGGTGCGCGGCGAGGTAAAATCCATGCGTGGGAAGGTCGGAGATGACGACTGATCTGATCGCGCGCCGTGCCCAGCGCCTCGGGCCGAACCTGCCAACCTTTTACGATGATCCCGTGCATATCGTGCGCGGCGAGGGGGCCCATCTTTGGGATGCCGATGGGCGACGCTACATTGATTGCTATAACAATGTCGCCCATGTCGGCCATTGCCACCCGCATGTGGTTGAGGCCATCGCCCGCCAAGCCGCCACGCTCAACACCCACACCCGCTACCTGCACGCAGGGATCCTCGATTACGCCGACCGCCTGACCGCGCATTTCCGGCATGATTTGAGCCAAGTTCTGTTCACCTGCACCGGATCGGAGGCCAATGATGTGGCCTTGCGGATGGCGCAGGCCGTCACCGGAAAAACCGGCTTTATCGCCACCGATAACACCTATCACGGCAACACCACCGCCGTGGCGCATCTCTCCACCCGCCGCCCGCCGATTGGCGGCTGGCCCGATCACATCCGCCGCGTCCCCGCCCCCGATAGCATCACTCCGCTGGGCGGATCGCTGGCGGCGCAGCCGCAGGCCTTTGCCGAAGGTGTGGCCAAGGCGATTGCGGAGTTGAAAGCCGCAGGTCACGGGTTCGCAGGAATAATGCTCTGCCCCGTCTTCGCCAATGAGGGCTTACCAGAGGTCACGGATGGGTTCCTTGCGCCCACGGTTGAGGTCGTGCGCCGTGCAGGTGGGCTGATCCTATGTGATGAGGTCCAACCCGGGTTTGGCCGGATCGGCACCGCGTTTTGGGGGCATGAGCGGCTCGGCTTCGTGCCCGATGTCGTGACCCTCGGCAAGCCGATGGCCAACGGCCATCCGGTGGCGGCAGTGGTCACGCGGCCCGATATCATGGCCGCATTCCGCGAGGCCTTTGGCTATTTCAACACATTCGCAGGCAATCCCGTCAGCATGGCGGCAGCGGCGGCGACCCTTGATGTCATTGAGACGGAAGCGCTCGCGCGCCACGGTGAAATCATCGGCGCACAACTGTTGGACGGGCTGCAGACCCTCACCCATCCGCAGATCGCCAGCTTGCGCGGCGCGGGCATGTTCCTCGCGATGGAATTCAGCGATGCGCTGGGGACAAACGGCGCTCCGGTCCCGTACTCCGCAAACGCGCTCTGTGGTCGGATCGTTGAGGGGATGCGCGCCCGCGGCGTGCTCTTGGGCCGTGTCGGGCGGCAGCAACATATCCTCAAACTCCGCCCGCCGATGCCATTTGGCGCGGCTGAGGCACGCGAAGTCCTCGCGGCGCTGGGAGATTGCCTCGAATCGGAGCAAACCGCATGACACCGCAAGACGCGCTGGCGATGGCACAGGCCGCGTTGCGCGCATGGGGTGGCGGTGTCGCCGAACTCGTGCAGATCCGCGAGAATATTGTGTTTCGCGCAGAGCTTAACGACGGGCAAACGGCCGCGCTCCGCCTCCATCGCCCGCAGTATCGCAGCCCGGCGCAAATCACGGCGGAGTTGTCTTGGTGTGCGCAATTGGCCGCAGCCGGGTTCCCCGCCCCCGCGCCTGTGCCTTGCGCCGATGGCAAGATGACGGTCACAATCGCAGGCCGCTCGGTAAGCTGTGTCACGTGGCTGGCGGGCGACGTGATTGGCACGCAACACACTCCTCTCGGCGCGGATCGCTGCGGGATGATGCGGCAGATCGGTGCGTTAATCGCCCAGCTTCATGCTGCCTCCGCGCCCCAATTCGACACTGCGATGCGCTGGGATGCCGCCGCGCTGATCGGCCCTGCGCCGCGATGGGGACGGTTCTGGGAGAATCCTGCTTTTGACGCCGCCGACCAGCGTCTCTTGGATGAGGCCCGCCGCTTTGCGGCTGCGCGGCTTTCGGCAGGGCAGTTCAGCGAGGGCGCGATTCATGGCGATCTGCTGCGCGAAAATATTCTTAGTCGCGCGAATGGGCTCGCTTTGATTGATTTTGACGATTGCGGCCACGGATATCTGCTCTACGATCTGGCAACGGCATTGATTCAATCCTTTGAGGCCCCCGATTTCGACGCGTTGTCACATGCATTGTTGACGGGATATGCACCGGATCGGGCGCAGGCTTTGGCACAGGATCTGCCACTATTTGTAATGCTGAGAGCGTTTGCCTCAGCGGGGTGGGTGATGTCCCGCGCAGCACAAGATGATCCCCGCGCCGCCCTCTATGCGGCGCGCGCAAGGATCGCCGCGACGCGGGTATTGGAGGCGACAGAATGAGCAGATTGAGCGGGTTCTTTAAATCCCTGATGGGGCGCAAACCAGCGTTCGTCCAAGTCGGAGCGCTGTGCTTGCGCGGGCCGGAAGGGCTTCGCGAGGTCTTGCTGGTTTCGTCGCTGCGCACGGGCCGATGGATCATCCCGAAGGGCTGGCCGATGAAGGATAAATCCCTCGCCCAAGCCGCCGAGCAAGAAGCGTGGGAAGAGGCGGGCGTGCAGGGCGAGATCGCCCGCGTGCCGATGGGGCGCTACACCTATCTCAAAGATCGCGGCAAACGGCTTGGCGTCGTTTGCGAAGTTCATATGTTTGAGATGAACGATGTCACCCTTGCTGACGACTACCCAGAGCTGGGGCGGCGCGAGCGGCAATGGGTTCTCACCTCGAAAGCGGCGGAAATGGTCGATGAGCCTGAGCTTCAGGAAATTCTGAAATCTCTGTGAGACGCGTGCGGCGCTTGTTTTGAAGGGTGAAACCCTATAGGTCGCCACCGATGTAACGTATTTACGACAGGCGCATGACATGACCGACGGTCCCAAGAATCAGTGGAAAACCCTTGATAAGGATCTCGGGCGGATCGGGCGCTTAGAGGATGCGACGCAATTTGTCTCGCGCGGGCTCGTGGCCCCCGGTCTGGCCCTTGCGTTTATCGTGCTCGTCGGAATTGTCGCCACGCTGCTGATCGGCGGTGAACCGGGGGCGGCGATCGTCATCGCGGCGGCCTCGATCGGGGCCTATATGGCGCTGAACATCGGCGCGAATGATGTCGCCAATAATATGGGCCCTGCCGTTGGGGCAAAGGCGCTGACATTGGGCGGCGCGCTGGTGATTGCCGCTGTCTTCGAGACCGCAGGGGCGTTGCTGGCGGGCGGGGACGTCGTGAAAACCGTCTCCAGCGGGATCGTAGCACCCGGCGCTATGGCCGATCAGGCGCATTTCATCTGGGCAATGATGGCAGCCCTTCTGGCGGCGGCCCTCTGGCTCAACCTCGCGACCTATATGGGCGCGCCCGTCTCCACCACCCATTCTATCGTTGGCGGCGTTGTTGGCGCGGGGATCGCAGCGGCGGGGTTTGATGTCATCAACTGGGCAAAAATCGGCAGCATCGCGCTGAGCTGGGTGATTTCTCCGGTGATGGGCGGGGTGATCGCGTCGCTGTTCCTCGCGCTGATCAAATCGCGGATCATGTATGTCGACGATAAAATCGCCGCCGCACGGCGTTGGGTGCCGATCCTGATCGGGATTATGGCGGGCGTGTTTGCCACCTATCTCGCGATCAAGGGCCTCTCGAAAATCATCTCGCTCGAGCTGGGCACTGCGGTGCTGATCGGCGTTGGCGTCGGCATTGTCAGCTGGGCGCTGTCGATTCCGCTGATCTGGCGGCAATCGGAAGGGCTCGAGAACCGGAAAAAGTCGCTCAAAGTTCTGTTCGGTCTGCCGCTGGTGATCTCGGCGGCGCTCTTGTCCTTCGCGCATGGGGCCAATGATGTCGCCAATGCGGTTGGGCCGCTCGCCGCCATCGTTCACGCGGTACAGGACACCGATATCGACGCGGCCAATGTCGGCATTCCGCTTTGGGTCATGATCGTCGGCGCGCTTGGGATTTCGGTCGGTCTGGTGCTGTTCGGGCCGAAACTGATCCGGCTTGTCGGCTCGGAAATCACCAAGCTGAACCCGATGCGCGCCTATTGCGTGGCGCTCTCGGCGGCGATCACGGTGATCGTGGCATCGTGGCTTGGCCTGCCGGTCTCCTCGACCCATATCGCGGTCGGGGCGATCTTCGGCGTGGGCTTCTTCCGCGAATGGCACGCCGAGCGCCGCTTGCGCCGTCTCGGCCTCGACAAGGGCTCGGTGCTGCCCCCCGAAGAGCGCAAACGCCGCAAACTGGTGCGCCGCTCGCATTTCCTCTCGGTTGCGGCGGCATGGGTCATCACCGTGCCGGTCTCGGCTGTGCTCTCTGCGGCGATCTACCTGTTGCTGAACGCGGTGGCCTGATCGGCCTGCCCCCTCCCGCGAGAGGGGGTATTTCTGCCTTATATAACTTGCAAATGCGCGCATAAGTATCCGCTTATGCGCCATGATCTAAGCGTTGAGCCAATAGATCCCCCGTCCAGTTGAGGAGACATCCAGCACATGCCCCGCATGGTGCTGGCATCAGACACAACTGGAGTTCTCCCTCATGAAAAAGATCCTGCTCGCAGCCCTTCTCGCAGCCTCCGCCGCGCCGGTTTTCGCAGAGCCTTCCTGCACACCCGGCACCGATCTGAAGCCGGTCTGGGAATCGATGAAATCCTTCGAAGACGCAGGCGGCACTGTGGTCTCCTTCAAAACCAATGAGGGTGGCTGCTACGAGATTTACGGCAAGATCGACGGCACCAATATGGAAGTGTTCTTCGATCCCAATACCGGCGAAGAACTCGACCGAATCCCCGCATAATCCGGCATCAGGAGGCGCATCATGCGATATAGCAACACTTCGCAATCGTCGGGTCGTGTCCGGATCTGGGATCTGGGGGTGCGCCTCTTTCATTGGTCATTGGTGGCGATGGTCGCACTCGCCTACACTTTGGACGAGCCGCGCCAGTTACACCGCAGCCTAGGCTATGCGGTGATCGGCTTGATCACCTTCCGCCTTCTCTGGGGCGTCATCGGCACATATCACGCCCGTTTCAGGGCCTTCATCCCCAGCCCGATACGCCTGCTCCGCTATCTCGGCGATATGATCCATGGACGCGAGGCCCGCTATCTCGGCCATAACCCTGCAGGGGCCGTCATGATCCTTGCCCTGCTCACGACTCTTGGCGCAATTGGCGTGACGGGATACATGATGGGGATGGATGCTTACTTCGGGCAAGTTTGGGTCGAGCATACGCATAAATCGCTCGTGACCCTGCTGATCGTGCTTGTTGCCTTCCACATCGCAGGCGTGATCTTCTCAAGTTGGCGGCACCGTGAAAACCTTGTCGTCTCTATGATCACCGGAGAGAAGGACGTTCATGACACCGAGAGTGGCCTCTAGCGACCCTGCCCGCGACTGGCGCAGATATTTGCTGCTCGCGGCAGCCGTCCTGCAAATCGGCTGCGGGGCGGTGTTTGCCTATGATGTCTTCACCGAGCGGGCCGCCATGACACGCGACGCGTGGATGGAATTCCTCGCAGTTGTCGCGCTTGCCATCGGGGCAGCTATCACGCTCACCCAAGTCCGGCACCTTCTGCGGCGCAACTCGAAGATCGAACGCGAGTTGGTCGCAGCAAGCGGTGCGTTTCAGGGCGTGGTGGAACAGCATTTCCGTGAATGGCAACTCACCGAAGCCGAACGCGATGTTGCACTTCTATCAATCAAGGGCGTCTCCACCGCCGAGATCGCAGTGATGCGGCACACCCGCGAGGGGACAATCAGGGCGCAAAGCGCCTCGATCTACCGTAAATCCGGCGTCTCCAACCGTGCCGAACTCATCTCGGTGATGATCGAGGAATTGATCGCGGGGCTGAGCCCGACTGTTCACGAGCCCTCAGAAGAGAACAGGCTGAAACCGTAGCGGCGAGATACCCCGCCACAGTAGTCGCATATCAACCTTTGCAGGGCCTTAGACGATCACCTCCTGCGCGGTCTGGTCGCCCAAGCCAAACACCCGCTTGTAGCGCGCGATCTGATCGGCGGGGCCCATTGCCTTGGCGGGGTTATCGGAGAGTTTGACCGTCGGGCGGCCCTCGGCGCTGATCGCTTTGCACACCAAAGAGAACGGCGCGAGCGCGTCGTCTTCGGCCAGACCTCGGAAGTCATTCGTGAGCAAGGTGCCCCAGCCGAAGGACACTTTCACGCGGCCCTTGAACTGCGCGTGGAGCTTCAAGATCTCCTCCACATCCAACCCGTCCGAGAAAATCACCAGTTTCTCCCGCGGATCTTCGCCGCGGGATTTCCACCATGCGATTGCCGTCTCCGCGCCGCTGGCCGGATCGCCGGAATCGATCCGGATTCCTGTCCAGCCCGCCAGCCAATCGGGAGCGCCTTCCAAGAAGCCTTTCGTGCCATAGGTATCGGGCAGCATGATCCGCAGATTTCCGTCATGCTCCTCATGCCAATCCGCCAGCACCTTATAGGGCGCTTGGCGCAGCTCTTCGTCACTTTCGGCCAGAGCGGCATAGACCATCGGCAGCTCATGCGCATTGGTGCCCACAGCCTCCAGATCCCGCCGCATCGCGATCAGGCAATTCGAAGTGCCCGTGAACGCCCCACCGCGCGAGGCCTCGCCCAGCCCCTCGACCATCGCCTGCACGCACCAATCCTGCCACAAGAACCCGTGCCGCCGCCGCGTACCGAAATCGGCAATCCGCAAGCCCTCGACGCCGCGCAGACGTTTGATCTTCTCCCACACACGGCTCATGCCCTGCGCGTAGAGCACCTGTAGCTCGAACTTGCCCATATCTTTGAGCACCGCCCGCGAGCGCAACTCCATCAGGATCGCCAGCGCGGGGATCTCCCAAAGCATCACCTCCGGCCAGCTCCCCTCAAAGGTCAGCTCATACTGTCCGTCCACCTTCTCAAGATGATAGGGCGGCAGGCGCAGCGCCTCGAACCATTCCATAAAATCGGGCCGGAACATCTGCCGCTTGCCATAAAAAGTATTGCCGCGCAGCCAAGTGCTTTCCCCGCGCGAGAGCGACAGCGAGCGCACGTGATCCAACTGCTCGCGCAGCTCTCCCTCGTCGATCAACTCCGCGAGGCGGATCTTTTTCGAACGGTTGATCAGCGAGAAGGTCACCTGCGTGTCGCGCTTGTTGCGAAACACGGATTGGCACATCAACAACTTATAGAAATCCGTGTCGATCAGGGATCGCACAATTGGATCAATCTTCCATTTGTGGTTATACACGCGGGTCGCGATATCGTTCATCTCAGGCCTCCAGTTCTACGCCAGCGGCCATCATCGCGGCGCGAGAGGCCGCAAGCGACCCGTTCAAATCAATCGCGCGGCAGGCCCCTTCCAGAACCCGCGCCTTGAACCCGAGCTTTGCCGCATCCATCGCCGACCACGCCACGCAGTAATCCAGCGCAAGGCCGACGAAGGTCAGATCCGTGATGCCCCGCTCGCGTAGATAGCCCGCGAGGCCAGTGGGCGTCGCATGGTCATTTTCAAAGAAGGCGGAATAGCTATCGACCTGCGGGCGGAAGCCCTTGCGGATCACCAGATCGGCGGGATCGACATGCAGATCGGGATGGAATTCCGCGCCCTTCGTCCCCCAGACACAGTGACTCGGCCAGAGCGTTTGCGGGCCGTAGGGCATCTCGATCTGGGTAAAAGGCTCCACCCCATGCATCGCGGCGAAGGAGGAATGCTCCTCGGGGTGCCAATCCTGCGTCAGGACAACCACCGGAATTTCCTGCATCAACCGGTTGATCCGCGGGATGATCTCGTCACCGCCCGCCACCGCCAAAGCGCCGTTCGGGCAAAAGTCGTTTTGCACATCAATGACAATCAGGGCTTCGGTCACATCGCTCATCTGGCGTCTCCATCCGGCGCGCATCGTCGCTTCAGCGCTTTTCACAATGGGTAGGGCGTGTGCCCCCTGCGGTCAATCGCGCCCTTGATTTTTGCGCAAAGGGGCGTAGGAAGCGGCGCATGTATATCGTCGCCGCACTTTACCACTTCACCCGCTTCCCCGATCCCGCCGCGCTGCAGGGCCCGCTGGCCAAGCTCGCGTGCTCGAAGGGCGTCACCGGATCGCTCCTGCTCGCGCAGGAGGGGATCAACGGCACCATCGCAGGCTCCCGCGAGGGAATCGATGCGGTGCTCGCCCATATCCGCGCCCTGCCTGGCTGTGCGGATTTCGAGTGGAAGGAAAGCACCGCCAGCGATCAACCTTTTGGCAAGATGAAGGTTCGCCTCAAGCGCGAGATCGTCACCATGGGCGTGCCGGATGTCGATCCCAAGGCCCGCGTCGGCCACTACGTTGATCCTGCCGACTGGAACGCGCTGATCTCCGCGCCGGATGTTGTGGTGATTGATACGCGCAACGATTACGAGGTCGAAATCGGCACGTTCAAAGATGCGATTGATCCCGAGACCAAGAGCTTTCGCGAATTCCCGCAATGGTGGGAGGAAAACGCCGAGCGCTTCCATAACAAGCGCGTGGCGATGTTCTGCACCGGCGGGATCCGCTGCGAGAAATCGACGAACTTCCTGCTCTCCAAGGGGGTTGAGGATGTCTACCACCTCAAAGGCGGCATCCTGAAATACCTTGAAGAGGTGCCCGAGGAAAACAGCCTGTGGGAAGGCGAATGCTACGTCTTCGATCAGCGAGTCTCGCTCGGCCACGGCCTGAAGGAAGGCCCCTATTCGAGTTGCCACGCCTGCCGCCGCCCGATCACCGAGGCCGACAAGCTGCGCCCCGAGTTCGAGGACGGGGTGAGCTGCCACCGCTGTCTGCCCGATTACTCGGATGCCGACCGCGAACGCTTCCGCGAGCGGGTAAAGCAGATCGCCTTGGCCAAAGCGCGCGGCGAGAAACATATCGGCAGGGCGGAATCCTGACCGCGCGCAATTAGGCGCGGCACGGGTATTCGTGATCGATGGGCGGATGTCCTGCGTCGCCGCCATCGATCCCAGATAAAAGCCTGCTGAGCGCTCAAAACTACCGTCGCGCTCGGCGGTCGGGCAAGGCGATGAAAGCCCCGCCCGACCTGTTTTCAACCTTTCAGAGTCAGGGCCGCATTCGGGAACGGAAACCCGAAATCGTCGATGGCACGCCGAGAAATCTCTTGGAATCCGAGCTTTTCATAGAAGCGAACGGCCTGCTCATTCTCGGTGTAGACCTCTAGGGACAGTTCGCCCTTCCGAGCCAGTGCATCGGCGATAAGTTTGCGCCCGATGCCAAAGCCCTGCCTGTCTGGCGCGACGAAGATCCCGCCAATAAAACTGCCCAAAAGGCTGATGAACCCAACAGCGTCGCCGTCAAGGCAAGCTACTGACGTTTCCGCCTTCGGGAGGTACTCGCCTTCGATCAGCCCTCGCTGTTCGATCAGCCTTTTCTCACCGATGAAAGGATGCGCCTTCATTGAGGCTTCGAACCAGATATTGGATAGTCTTTTCAGATCCGTCGCCGCGTCAAAAGGCCGGATCACCAAAGTTATATTCTCCATGAGAACTCCACAGAAATCATGCAAATAGGTTCGGCAACCATGTGCCGAGCGATGCCGCTAGATGCGGTTCAATCGATACCTCTGTGCATAAATCTCCTTCTGTGACGGCCAGAACATAGGGAAATTCATCAACAGGATCAATGACTGCATTGGCCACAAATCCGGCCGTCACGAGAATCTGTGCAAGGGTCCGGTTCTCCATTTCGGGTCAGTTTGCGATGCGAAGGTCAATTTCCCTTCACGTTCACCAGCTGATCACGGGGGGAAAGCACTTGCCAAACTGCGCACGGGCTGTAGTTTAGAATTATTCTAAAAGGACAGTTCCATGATCCCCGGTTTCGCCTCCTCCCGTCGCCGCTTCAAAGACCTCTCAGAGCAAGAAATCCTCGCGCTCGCGATCTCCTCGGAAGAGGATGACGCGCGGATTTATCGGCTTTATGCCGAGCGCGTGCGCAAAGATTTCCCCGCCTCGGCTGCGGTGTTTGACGGGATGGCGCTGGAAGAAGACGAGCATCGCCGCCGCCTGATCGAACGCCATGTCGCCCGCTATGGCGAGGTGATCCCGCTGATCCGGCGCGAGCATGTGGCGGGGTTTTATGCCCGCAAGCCGGTCTGGCTGGTGGAGAACCTGCCGCTGGAGACTATGCGCGCCGAGGCGGAGGCGATGGAGCATGAGGCGGCGAATTTCTACACGCTTGCCGCAAAAGCCACGACGGATGCTGATACCCGCCTGCTGCTGGGCGATCTGGCCGCGGCCGAGCAAGGGCATGAGCAACGCGCTGGCGAATTGGCCGAGGCCAATCTGAGTGGCGAGGAGGGCGAGGAGGAAAGCCGCACCGCGCATCGCCAGTTTATCCTGACATGGGTGCAGCCGGGGCTGGCGGGGCTGATGGATGGCTCGGTTTCGACCCTCGCGCCGATCTTCGCCACCGCTTTCGCCACGCAAGACACATGGACGACCTTCCTCGTCGGCTCCGCCGCCTCCATCGGCGCGGGGATCTCGATGGGCTTCACCGAAGCCGCGCATGACGACGGCGTCCTCTCGGGTCGTGGCAGCCCGATCAAGCGCGGTCTGGCCTCGGGCATCATGACAACCCTCGGCGGGATGGGCCACGCCCTGCCCTATCTGATCACCGATTTCTGGACCGCGACCACCATCGCAATGATCGTGGTGTTCATCGAGCTATGGGCGATTGCATGGATCCAGAACCGCTATATGCAGACACCGATGCTGCGCGCCGTCTTCCAAGTGGTCGTTGGCGGTGCGCTAGTGTTTGCGGCGGGCGCGCTGATCGGTGGCGGCTGAGCGGATTTTTCCGCCAATCCCCGCAATCGCGCTAGCGAGCGCCAGAACCCCGTGCTAGCCATTCCCCATGTTGGCGATTTTCCTCAAGACCTTACCGTTTTTCGCATTGATCGGCCTCGGCTATTTCGCGGGGCGGACGCGGTTTTTTACCGCTGAGGCGACGGCATGGCTGACCAAATTCGTGTTCTATTTCGCGCTGTCGGCAATGCTGTTCCGGTTTTCCGCAACACTGGATCTGGCCGCGCTGTTTGATGCGAATTTCATTGCCGTTTATCTGACCGGATCCCTGGCCCTCTGGATCATTAGTTTCTCCATCGCCAAGTTCCGTGGGGAGCCCGTCGTGAATGCGACGATGGAAGCCCATACCAGCATGACAGGCAACACGGGGTTCCTCGGCGTCCCTATGCTGGTTGTGATTTTGGGCGAGCGCGCTGTAGGCCCGATCCTCATGGTCTTGGCGCTCGATCTCATCGTGTTTTCGTCTCTGTTTACGTTGCTCGTAACAGGTGCGCGCCATGGCAGGATCTCCCTGTCGATGATGTCGGCTCTGGCCCTCGGATTGGTCAAAAACCCGATGATCGTCTCGATGGTGGTCGGGCTGGCATGGGCAGGTTTCCACATCCCAACCCCCGCGCCGCTGATGGAATTTGTCACGCTGCTTGGCGCTGCCGCCACACCGGGCGCGCTCTTTGCCATCGGGGCCTCGCTGGCCGATAAATCGGCGGAGCGGGTTGCGCCTGCCGCGTGGCTCTCCTTCGCGAAGCTGGTGCTGCATCCGGCCCTGATCCTCGTGGCGCTGATGATCTTTCCCGTGGATGCGTTTGCCGCGGGCGTCATGATCGCCACCGCCAGCCTTCCCGTAGCAGGCAATGTCTTCATGCTCGCGCAGCATTACAACGTGGCCCCCAGCCGCGTCTCCGCCGCGATCCTGTTTTCGACCGCTGGGTCGATCCTGACCGTGCCCCTTGTGATCGCTTGGGTCACCGGACATTAAACGGGGAACGCCACAAACCTACTGAGAGGAGCCACTATGCGCACGATCTCCGAGAATAAATGCTTCGGCGGAACCCAAGGTGTCTACGCCCATACCTCCGCCGCGACGGGCACTGAAATGACCTTTGCCCTGTTCCTACCCGAAGACGCTCAAGATGGCCCCGTGCCGCTTTTGTGGTTCCTCTCGGGCCTCACCTGCACCCATGAAAACGCGATGACGAAAGCCGGCGCGCAGCAATTTTGCGCCGATCATGGCATCGGCCTCGTGTTCCCCGATACCTCGCCGCGCGGCGAAGGCGTGGCCAATGACGAGGCCTATGATCTGGGCCAAGGCGCTGGATTCTATCTGAACGCCACGCAAGACCCTTGGGCCAAGCACTTCAACATGTGGGATTACATCGCCGATGAGCTGCCCGCGCTCTTGGCCAAGAATTTCCCGATCGACGCGGATCGCCAATCGATCACAGGCCATTCGATGGGCGGGCATGGCGCGCTTACCTTGGCGATGACGCTGAAGGGCCGTTTCCGCTCGGTGTCCGCCTTCTCGCCGATTGCCAACCCGACCCAATCGGATTGGGGCCGCAAGCAGTTCACCGCATATCTTGGCGCGGATGAGGCCAAATGGGCCGCGCATGATGCAACGCTTTTGATGGCGGAACACGGGTTTGACGGCGAGGTGCTGATCGACCAAGGCACCAGTGATCAGTTCCTTGATCTGCTGAAGCCCGAAGCCCTCGCTCAGGCGATGATGGCACGCCGCCAAGCGGGCCAATTCCGGATGCAGGACGGCTATGACCACAGCTATTTCTTCATCTCCAGCTTCATCGCGGATCACATTGATTTCCACGCCGAGGCGCTGCACCGGTGATCTATATCGACGCGGATGCCTGCCCTGTGAAAGACGAGGCCGAGCGCGTGGCGACACGGCTCGGGGTGAAGCTGCTAATGGTTTGCAACGGCGGGCTGCGCCCCTCTGCCAACCCTTTGGTGGAGTTGGTCTATGTCGCCGATGGCGCGGATGAAGCCGACAAATGGATCGCAGAGCGCGCGACGAAGGGCGATGTCGTTGTCACCAATGATATCCCCTTGGCCGCGAAGTGCGTTGAGGCGGGGGCGCGGGTGCTCAAGCATGATGGCGAGCCGCTGACCCAAGCGAATATCGGCAATGTGCTGGCGACCCGCGATTTGATGCAGGATCTGCGCGCGGCAGATCCGTTCCGCCAAGGCGGCGGGCGACCGTTCTCGAAAGCGGATCGCTCGCGGTTTCTGGACGCGCTCGACCGTGTGACGCGGGCAGCGGAAAGGGAGAAGGCGAATGATTGATGCAGTCGTGTTCGACATTGGCAATGTGCTGATCGAATGGCAGCCCGAACGGCATTATGACCGTGTGATCGGCGAGGCGCGGCGGCGCGAGATGTTCGCCGCCGTGGATTTGCACGCGATGAATGATGGCGTGGATCGCGGCGAGCATTTCCCCACAAAAGTTGCCGAATGCGCCGCCGCATTCCCCGCGTTCAAGGCCGAGATCCAGCGCTGGCATGATGACTGGCTGGAAATGGCCTCGCCGGAAATCCCGCATTCGGTGCGCCTCTTGCGCGCGCTGCGGGCCAAGGGCATCCCCGTCTTCGCGCTCTCCAATTTCGGGATCGAAACCTTCGCCCTCGCGCGGGAGGTCTATCCGTTCCTGAACGAGTTCGACCGATCCTATATTTCCGGCCATATGAGCGTGATCAAACCCGACCCGGCGATCTACCGGATGCTGGAGGAAGACTGTGGGATCTATCCAGATCGCCTGCTCTTCGCCGATGACCGCGCCGATAATATCGCCGCCGCAGAGGCGCGCGGCTGGAAAACCCATCTGTTCACGGGACCAGAGGGCTGGGCCGCGCGACTCGTCGCGGAAGGGCTCCTCTCTGCGGACGAGGCCCGCTGACCCTCATTCCGCGGCCAAAGAAGGCAAGAATTCGCTGGCCATCGCGCCTTTCACCCCCAATCCGATCAATTTCCCGCCATCGGGGCTTTCCCAAATTGGCACAATTGCGTTATCACTGGGAAATCGAGTTGAAATCGCGTCTTCCAACGTAAAAAAGGGCATCAAGCCCAGACGGGTGGACGCAGAGGCAAGTTACAGCTGGAGGCTGTTGTACCAATGAAAACGATTATTCGTCATGGGCTGAGCGCTGCCATCATCACCTTGATGGCACAAACCGCGTTCGCACAAGAAACCAACCGCGTCGCAGCAAACACGGATTGGAGCGGCTTTGTCGGCGCCAGCCCGAAGGAATGCTGGGCCGTATCCGCCCCGAAAGAGACCGTGAACACCAAGGATGGCAAAGCCGTGGCCGTGCGCCGTGGCGATATCCGCCTGTTCGTGACCTTCCGTCCGGGCAAGCCGGGCGAAGTGTCCTTCATGGGCGGCTACCCGTTCGCGCCGGGCTCGACGGTCGATATGAACATCGGCGGCAAGAGCTTCACCCTGTTCACCGACGGTGAGGGCGCATGGGCCGGATCGCCGGAGGAAGATGCGAAAATCATCGCCGCCTTGAAGGCTGGATCGGACGCGACATTGTCCGGCGGATCGTCGCGCGGCACCAAAACCAAAGACAAATTCTCGCTGCTCGGCTTCACCGCCACCATTGATGAAGCGGGCAAGCAGTGTAAATAATCCGGCCTGATCGGACGCGAAAGCCCCGCCGATGCGGGGCTTTTTCATTTTTGCTGTAAAATGCTCTGCGAATCCCCTATATCGCGCTCTTCTCCAAGTCAGGATTCTCGCCATGACCAACGCCCCCGAAGCGACAAGCGCCCCCGCGCCCGGCTCGACGCCCGTGTCGATCACCGCCCCGATCACCCAAGATGTGGTGACGATTGCGCGCAAGCTGCCCGAGGGCGGCAAGATCAACCTTGTCGGGCTGACGCGCGATCAGCTTCGCGAGACGCTGGTCACGGCTGGCACGCCGGAAAAACAGGCGAAGATGCGGGTCGGGCAGATCTGGCAATGGATCTACCATTGGGGCGTGCGGGATTTCGCGCTGATGACCAATCTCGCGAAGGACTACCGCGCGTTTCTGGATGAGCGCTTCGAGATCACCCTCCCCGAGATCGTCACGCGGCAGATTTCCGAGGATGGCACCCGCAAATACCTGCTGCGGATCGCGGGCGGGCATGAGGTCGAGGCGGTCTATATCCCCGAGGAAAGCCGCGGGACGCTCTGCATCTCAAGCCAAGTTGGTTGCACGCTGACCTGCTCGTTCTGCCACACGGGCACACAAAAGCTGGTGCGCAACCTGACGCCCGCCGAAATCGTCGGCCAAGTCATGCTCGCGCGCGACGATCTGGGCGAATGGCCAGAGCAAGGCGCCCCGAAGAACGAGACGCGTCTCGTGTCGAACGTGGTTCTGATGGGCATGGGCGAGCCTCTCTACAACTTCGAGAACGTGCGCGATGCGATGCAGGTGGTGATGGATAACGAGGGGCTGACTCTTTCGCGCCGTCGGATCACCCTCTCGACCTCCGGCGTCGTGCCGGAAATCGCGCGCACGGCGGCCGAAATCGGCTGTCTCTTGGCGATTTCCTTCCACGCGACGACGGATGAGGTGCGCGATAAGCTGGTGCCGATCAACAAGCGCTGGAATATCGAGACGCTGTTGGACGCGCTGCGAGAGTATCCGCGGGTGTCGAACTCCGAGCGGATCACCTTTGAATATGTGATGCTCAAAGGCGTCAACGATAGCGATGCCGACGCGCGCCGCCTTGTGAAGCTGATCCAAGGCATCCCTGCGAAGATCAACCTGATCCCGTTCAACGAATGGCCCGGCGCGCCCTATCAGCGCTCGGATTGGGAACGGATCGAGGCCTTTGCCGATATCATCTACAAGGCGGGCTACGCCTCGCCGATCCGCACCCCGCGCGGCGAAGATATCATGGCGGCGTGCGGTCAGCTCAAATCCGCAACCGAGCGCGCGCGCAAATCAAAAGCCGCGATTGCGGCGGAGGCGGGGCTCTAAGCCTGCCTTCCCCCCGCGCAATATGACAAAGGCCGGACATCGCGTCCGGCCTTTGTCATTTCGGCGCTATCCGCTGCGCGCTGGATCAATCGCAGTCTGGTTCTTTCCAGCCATCGATGATCGCAATCGCTTCCTCTGCGGTCTCGACAAAGCTCATCAGGTCCAGATCGTCGCGCGAGATCGTCCCCGCTTCGGCCAGCATCTCCCAATTCACGACCTTTTTCCAGAAATCGACCCCGAAGAGAATGAACGGAATCTTCTTCATCCGGCCCGTCTGGATCAAGGTCAGCGCCTCGAACATCTCATCCAATGTCCCGAACCCGCCGGGGAACACGGTGACAGCCTTCGCGCGCATCAAGAAATGCATCTTGCGGATCGCGAAATAATGGAAGTTGAACGAGAGATCCGGCGTCACATAGGCATTCGGGGCCTGTTCATGCGGCAGCACGATATTGAGGCCGATGGATTGCCCGCCCGCCTCATGCGCGCCACGGTTGCCCGCCTCCATCACCCCCGGCCCACCGCCGGTGCAAATAACATTCTCGCGGCCATAGGTTGTCATCGAACGATTGGTGATGATCTCGGCGAATTTGCGCGCTTCCTCATAATATTGCGACAGCTCCACGAGATAGGGCGTCTTCGCGCTCTCACGGTTCTCCGGCGCCGGAATCCGCGCCCCGCCGAACATCACGACCGTGGAATTGATCCCGCGCTCATCCATCACCAGCTGCGGCTTCAACAGCTCCAACTGCCAGCGCACGGGCCGCAATTCCTCGCGCATCATGAAATCGGGATCGTTAAACGCCAATCGATACGCGGGCGCACGGGTCTGCGGCGTGTCAGGGATGCGCTTGGCGGCGCGGGAATCCTCGATGGAATCGCGGAACGGGTGGCTGCGGCTATCGTCGTTCATTGTCTTCCTGATCATTGCGCGTTTGGTCTGTTCCAACTATAGGCTGAGGGCAGCAAAAACTACCTCAATCCGTGAAAGAAGGACGCTCCTATGTCGAATGCCGCCCTCGAAACTGCCATTGAAGCCGCGTGGGAAGCCCGCGACACGATCACGCCCGCCACCAAAGGCGAGGCGCGCGAGGCTATCGAGGCGACACTGAACGCGCTCGACGGCGGCAAACTGCGCGTGGCAGAGCGTCAGGAAAACGGCGATTGGCATGTGAACCAATGGGCGAAGAAGGCGGTTCTGCTTGGCTTCCGCCTGAAGGATATGGAACTGCAATCGGGCGGCCCGCAGGGGTCTTCGTGGTGGGATAAGGTCGATAGCAAATTCCACGGCTGGGGCGAGGCGGAGTATAAAGCCGCAGGCTTCCGCGCCGTGCCAAACGCGATCGTGCGCAAATCCGCCTTCATCGACAAAGGCGTGGTCTTGATGCCCTCCTTCGTGAACCTCGGCGCGCATGTCGGCGAAGGCACGATGGTCGACACATGGGCCACCGTTGGCTCCTGCGCCCAGATCGGTAAGCATGTGCACCTCTCGGGCGGCGTCGGCATCGGCGGCGTGTTGGAGCCGATGCAGGCTGGCCCGACGATCATTGAGGACAACTGCTTCATCGGCGCGCGTTCGGAAGTCGTGGAAGGCTGCATCATCCGCGAAGGCTCCGTGCTGGGCATGGGCGTCTATATCGGCCAATCCACCAAAATCGTGGACCGTGAGACTGGCACCGTGACCTACGGCGAAGTGCCGCCCTACTCGGTCGTCGTCTCCGGCTCGATGCCCTCCAAGAACGGCATCAACCTCTATTGCGCGGTGATCGTGAAGCGGGTGGACGCGAAGACGCGCTCCAAAACCGGCATCAACGAGCTGCTGCGCGATTGATCTGATAGACTGCACGAAACGGGGCCCCTACGGCGGGGGCCCTCGCTTTCAGGAGAGAGCCATGAGTGACGATCCCGAATTCATCTATGACGACGAAGACGAGCCGCAAAAGCCTGCGAAACCTGCCAAGGTGAAGCGCAAGCAGGAGGTTTACACGCTCGTTGTCGAAGTTGGCCGCAAGAAGGGCGATGGCTTGCCCAAGAATGCGACCGGCGCGGGGATCATGTGCTTTGCCTCCGGCGTCGAAGAGGCGGAAGCGGTGCGCGAGACCGTGGCGATCCTGAAAGAGGCCGATATGGCCCCGCTGGATGTCACCGGCTATGGCACATTGGAAGAGCGCCTCGCCCAAGGCCATGAGATTGGCGAGGACGAGCGCGAGCTGATGCAGCGCGCGCTGGACGAGAACTCGGTGATCGTCGTTCAACTCCAGCCGTTCTTCGGCAAAGATCGGCAGATGCCGGATCCCACCTTGGCGTGAGCCTTTGTATCTGTTGCCAATTGCGTTACACTCTCAAAAAACGCGCAGTGAAACCGGCAGTAAAACAGGTATAATATGAAACAGGCTCTCCGCTCCGTCGCCCTTTCGGCGGCCCTGCTCTCCGTGCTCGCGGCCTGCTCGGGGGGCGATCAATTCCGCTCTTCCAGCGGCGGTCGCCCCGCGATTGATCCGATCCCTCCCGTCTCGCGAGATGTGCAGGCAGGGATGGATGCTTGGGTCGCCAGCTTCCTGCCCCGCGCCCGCGCGGCGGGGATCTCCGAGGCCACCTTGAACCGCACGATGCGCGATGTGCCGTTCAACCCCAAAGTGATCGAGAGCTCGAATAACCAAGCCGAGTTCAAAAAATCGATCTGGGAATATCTCGATAGCGCCGTTTCCAATACCCGTGTGACCACAGGGCGCAGCCTACTGTCGCAAAACGATGCGCTGTTTGACAAGATCGAAGCGACCTACGGTGTCGACCGCGAGGCGGTCGCCGCGATCTGGGGGATGGAGAGCAATTACGGCACCACCCGTGGCCGCACGCTGATTATCCCCGCACTGGCCACGCTGGCCTATCAAGGCCGCCGCTCCAGCTTCTTCGAGCAACAGCTCATCGGCGCGCTCAAGATCATTCAGGCGGGCGATACCGATTCCGCGCATATGACGGGCTCTTGGGCAGGCGCGATGGGCCATACCCAGTTCATCCCGACCTCCTACCTCGCCTTCGCGGTCGATATCACCGGCGACGGGAAACGCGATATCTGGTCGGAGAACCCCGCCGATGCGTTGGCCTCCACGGCGGCCTATCTCAAACGCTCGGGCTGGCAGCAAGGGCAGCCTGCGCTGGTTGAGGTGACATTGCCCGAGGGCTTTAACTACGGGCTGATCGGCCGCGATACCCGCAAGGATCCGAGCGCATGGGCGGCGATGGGCGTGCGCAACACGCGGGGCGGTGCGCTGCCGAATGCGGGCGCGGCCTCGATCCTGCTGCCGGGGGGCCAAGGCGGTTCCGCGTTGATGGTGTTCAACAACTTCCGTGCGATCCTGCGCTATAACAACGCGGATGCCTATGCGATCGGCGTCGCGCATCTCGCCAGCCGGATCGACGGCGGCGGCCCGTTCATCAAGGGCTTCCCGCGCGATCCGAACAAGCTGGACGAGGCGGAGCGGATCGAGCTGCAAAAGCGCCTGACCGCGATGGGCTATGATACCGGCGGCACCGATGGCCGCACCGGATCAATGACCGCCGCCGCCGTCAGCGCCTTCCAAGCGGCGCGCGGGATGACGGTCGACGGGATCCCTGATCGTGAAGTGCTGCTCGCGCTGCGCTGATCGCCAAATTCAAAAGGCCCGCCAATCCGGCGGGCCTTTTTGATCACCTTATGCCGCGCCCTTATGGCTCACGCAGCGCCTCACGGGATTTGTAGAGCGGCTTGAGAAGATATTTCAAAACGGTCTTCTCCCCCGTCCGCAATTCCACCGTCGCCTGCATCCCCGGTTTGATCTGAAGATTCCGCTGGCGTTCGGTCAAATGAGTCACATCGACCCGCAACGTCACCTTGTAATAGGGGACTGCCTTGGGGTCGCGCTCGTCCTTGAACGTATCTGCGGAGAGCACATAGACCTCGCCCTTCAGCGATCCGTAGATCGTATAATCATAGGCCGAGAGCTTGATCGTCGCATCCTGCCCCGGCTTCACATTGGCGATATCCTCGGGCTTGATCCGTGTTTCGATGAACAATTCCTCATCCAGCGGGATGATCTGCAAGATCTCCTCACCGGGCCGCACAACCCCGCCAATTGTCGTGACCGAGAGCTTGTTGACGATGCCCTTGAGCGGGCTTTCCAAGATCGTGCGATCCAACTGATCTTCCGCCGATTTGATCTGCTGGCGCAGCGTGCCGAGCTTGGCGAGCGTGTCGGAATATTCCCCCGCGCGCTCCAACTCGGTCTTGGTGATAATATCGGAAAGCTGGTTCTCCGCATCGCGGGCCACTTTGCGCGCGCGCGTCACCTCGATCAGTGGCGCGATCTCTTTCTTGAGCATGTTCTCCAGCAGTTTCAACTCCGCCGCTGCCTGCTCGGAGACCCGCTTCGCGCCCAGTTTCCGCGAGGTGAAATCCTCCAGCCGCGCCGTGAGCAGCGCGCGCTCAGAGGCGATGATCGCGGGGACCAGCTTCTCCTCATTCATCGAGGGCTCGAAATCGGTCAGCCCCGCCATCTCGGCCTCCAGCCGCAGCTTGCGCACTTCCAGCGCGGCGATCTGGCTTTCCAGATCATCGACCTGCGATTGGTATTGCGTGCCTTGCAGCCGCGCCAGAACATCCCCCGGCTCGACAGTATCGCCCTCGGCCACATAGAGCGCAGCGAGAATACCGCCTTCCAAATTCTGGATGATCTGCGGCTTGGAGGACGAAACGATCTCCCCCGGCCCGCGCACGATTTCATCCACCCATGCCACCGAGGCCCAGCCGATGAACAAGATCACCGTCAGCGCGATCAGCCAGATGATTGTGGACGGCCGCTTGGAGCGGTCGCCCATCGCGGCGGGGTCTATCGTGCTCATTGCGCCTTGGCCTTGTTGAGATGCGCCAGCACCGCATCGCGCGGCCCGTCCACCATCAACCGTCCGTTTTGCATGATCAACGTCCGGTCCGTCAGCGACAGGATCGGGACACGATGCGTCGCAATGATCGCGGTGCGGCCTTTCAGCCAGCCCTCCAGCCGCGAGACAAGCGTCGTTTCCAGAGTGGTATCGAGCGCCGCTGTCGGCTCATCCAAAATCACCACCTGCGGATCTTGCAGCCAGAGTCTCGCCCAGCCGATGGATTGGCGCTGGCCCACGGAAAGCCCCTCGCCGCCGTCTTTGATCTCCAGATCCAGCCCCTTGGGATGGCTGCGCAAGAACGGGCCGAGCCCTGCGAAATCAAGCGCTTGGTAGATCCGGTCCTCGCTGCGCTCCAATTGCGTCAGGTTCAGGTTATCGCGCAACGTGCCGGAAAACAGCCGCACGTCTTGGCTCAGATACCCTACGCCGCGCCGCAGATCCCGCGGGTGTAGCTGGCTCAGATCCACACCGTCCAACAGCACCCGCCCGCCGTTTGGCTCATAGACGCCCGCCAGAAGTTTGAGGAGGGTCGATTTGCCCGACCCGTTCGCGCCCAAAACCGCAACATGCTGCCCCGCAGGGATCGCCAGCGCCGCGATATCAACATTCGCCGCGCCTGAAGGATCATAGCGGAACTCGATCTGCCGCAACTCGAAGCTGCCGCCGATTTTCTCCGTGCGCAGATAGGCGCGCTCGGGATCCTGCATCTGGTCGGACCCAGCAATCGCTTCCAGCCCCGTCAGCGCGGATTTCACATTCGACCAGCGCGCCAACGTGGCGGAGAGTTGCGTCAGAGGGCCGAGCGTCCGCGTCGTCAGCATCCCGATTGCGATGATCGAGCCAACGGTAAAATCCCCCGCGAAGACCTTATACGTCCCGATCACGACAACGAGGATATAGGTGCCCTGCTGCACGCCCTGCGCCCAGCCGGTGAGCCATGCCGAGAGCTTGCGCTGCTCGGAGGATTTCACCGCTGAAAGCGTCGTCAACTCCTCCCAGAGCCGTTTGAACTTATCCTGCCCGCGCTGTGTGTTGACGGTCTCATGCTCAAAGATCGCCTCCATCAACAGTTTGGAGGCCCGCGCCGAAGCGCCCTGCGTGGCTTTGGTCAGCGCGATCATCTTCTTCTGCATCAGGAAACCGGGGAGGACCATCAGCACCCCGCCCGCGATTAGCACCCAGACAAGATTGCCGCCGATCGAGGCCACCAGCGCGAGGAACACGAAGATAAAGGGGATATCGGCCAGCCCGCCAATCGTCGTCGCGGTGAAGAATTCCCGCACCGAGGAGAACTCCCGCATCGCGGAGAATAGCTGGCTTGGCGCGCGCGCGGCGGGGGAGGCCTTCATCCCCAAGAGCCGCTCCATCAGCAGCTTTTGCACCGAAAGCTCGATCTTGCGGCCAGACACATCCATCAGAGAGGACCGCGCCTGTTTCAGTGCGCCCTCCATCAACATCGCCAGAAACGCGCCCCCCGCCAGAACCCAAAGCGTCGCCTCGGATTTATGCGGGATCACGCGATCATAGACTTGCAGGGAGAACAGCGCGACGGCAACCGCGAGAATATTAGCGAAGAGCGAGCCAATCGCCACCTCCGCGAAGGTGCGGCGCTGGGTCAGGAATTCGCCCCAGAACCAATGGCTGCGCCCGTCGAGCAAGCGGTGACGTTCCTCGATCTGCCGCAGGGTGGAGCGCGCCCGCACGATCCTGCCGGAGAAGAACGGCCCGAATTCTTGCAACGGCACTTCGGCGCGGCCATCGGGGCGGGTCTTGTCAAAGACGATGACAGTGCCGTCCTCCTGCCCGATCACCAGCACCATCTGGCCGCTGGTCATCACCGCAATCGCGGGCCAATGGCCGGGTTCCATGCCGGAGATCTGTTCGATCTCGACCTGCATCCCTGCGACCTTCAGCACTGCCGCGACTTGCTCAGGCGTGACTTCCGAGGCCGCGATCCCCGTCACCGCCGCCGTCGCCTCGCCCACCGCGAGCAGCATCTGTTCCAAAATATCGGCAGCAGGGATTTGCGCGCCCAACAGCCCCGCATAGGCGGAGGCCAGTTCGGCACGGGCGCGGGCTTTGCTGATTGAGGGTTTGGCGGCGGCAGCTTTCGCCGGATCGGGGGTGCCGCGGGGCATAGCACCGCCGTCGGCCCCACTCACACGGGCCGCATTGATGTCAAACGCGATAATCCGGTCGGTCAAACTGCCTTCCGCCCCTTAGATACTCGTCCCATCGGCCAACAGGCCCAACTCACTAGCGATATCGATCTCTAGCAGGGCGATGTCGTATTTTAAAGCGATCTGCGCGCGTTCCATCGCCGCATAGCTTTCATACATATTCACCAGCTCCAGCAAGGTTCTGCGCCCCACCTTATATTGTTCGGTGAACATCTCGAGCCCGCTGCCTGTCTGGCGCGTGACCTCGGCATCGCGGGCGTATTTTGCCCGTGCCGCCGCCAGCTTTTGCTCCAGCGTGACGCGCTTGATTTCGGCGGTCTGCTGCGCCTCGGCCACGGCCGCATCCGCGCTCGCCTTGGAGGCTTCAATCGCGGCCAGCGCATCACCAGTGCCAAAGCCAAGCATATTGCCGACGCTCGCGGTCAACCCGAGATCGGATTTGCCGGAGCCAACGCTCCCCTGCGCCGAAAGACCGGGAAGATACCCCGCACGCAGGATCTTGGCCTCCGCCAAAGAGCGCCCGCGTTCGGCCTCGGCCATCACGACAGAGAGCGCTGTCGCATCTCGCCCCGAGACCGCGATTTGATCCATCCCCGCAACGCCCTGCAAATCGCGATCGGCCATCGCGTTGAGCTGCGCGAGGGCGCTGCGCTGGCTATCTGCATCGGATCGAACGGTGGCTTCCATCTCGGCGTATTTCTGCGAAATCACCCGTGCCTCGGACATATCGGACAACCCGCCCCTCACACGCTCGCGCATGATCCGGTCATATTCCTTGAGCCGCAGACTGGCGGCCTGTGCGGCAGCCCCTTGCTCATTCGCGCGCCGCGCCGCGATGTAATGCGTCAGCCCCGAGGCCACCCGCTCGTTCATCTCGGCGGCATAGCTGACCGCTGCGACCTCAACATCCGCCGCCGCAAATTCCCGCTCGGCTTTCTTTTTGCCATTGTCGAAGAGGACTTGCTCGACGATCAGCGACGAGACCAGATCCCCCAACGAGTTGAGCGAGATCTGCGGGCTAAGCTGCGGCAACCAATTGGACGCGCGCGCTTTCGCTGTCAGCCGTGCCACGCGCAGATCGGCCTCCGCCCGCCCCCGCGAGGCGGCCAGAACCGATTGCGCGATCTGATCATAGGGCCCTTGATCGGGCAAAATAGCGCTGCGCGATTTGAGATTGGAAATCACGGCGGAGGTTTCCGCCGTGGTTCCCGGAGTGCTAGGGGCAAGGGCCGCATCGCGCCCCGCAGGGCTGAACGCCTGCATGCTGGTGAGAGGCGATCCCCCGCCCAGCGCGCAACCACCCAGAACCAAGCCGAGGCAGAGCGCCTTGCCCAACCGGACCGCCGAAGAGGCCCGGGGGAGTTTGGTGTGTTCCCTCCGGGTCATCGCGCGCTCCTTAGATCGTTACATTCGTAATCTGATCGTCGATCAGCAGCGTCGCCCCGTGATCGCCCAGCGTATAGACGTGATGGACCGCGCCATCGACTTCGACCGTCTGTCCGGTATCGACCGCGCCATGTGCGGTGACATGATCGGCGCTATCGCCGCGCACGATCAGCGTGTGATCGCTATCGGTAAGCCCCATGATCTGCGCTTCCGTGATCGTCAGATTCGCCTCGGGGGCGAAGCTCAGATCAATCGTCCCGAAGTCGAAATTCTCCAACCCGACACGGTCCAGATTGACGTTCACCGCCTCGGTGTTGTTGACGATCAACAGCGTGGACGCATCATTGCCCGCCGCATCTTCGGCCGTCACAACGAGGTAGGATCCATCCGGAACCGTGTTGTTGAAGCGGAAGAAGCTCTCGTCATATTGCACATCATCGCTTTGACGGAAGGCAATCTCACTGCTGGCGCCGTTCGCCGCGATCTGCGTCATCGAATAGTGATCATCGGTGAGCATCGTCCCGATCCCGCGCAGCGCGTTGGATTCGGCTTGGAAGAACAGGATATTCGGCGCATCCGGTGTCACCAGATCATATTCGAAGCTACCATTATGCGAGGCAGTGTTCTGATGGCTGTCGGTCGCGTGGATCGTGTAGCCCATCGTGCCTTCGCCTTGCGGCAGATCGGCATCGGTGAAGGTCACCGACCAGCGGCCATTGCTGCCAGCCGCCACACTACGCACAGCACCATTCGCCAGCTCGACCTGCACGGTGGAGTTCGCCTCGACTGTTCCGCCGATGGTGAAGCCCGCCGCAGCCTCATCCGCATTGACCACACCGTCGCCCGCAATCGTGCCCGTCTCGATGAAGTTCCGCACAATTGGGTCGAACGTCACAGAGGAGGTCTGCGTGGCGGTGTTGCCATAGGGATCGGTGGCCGACACGTTGAGTTGCATCGAGGTTTCCGTCGCGGGCAGATGGCTCGCGGGGATCGTTGCCGTCCATGTGCCGTCAGAGTTCACCGTCGCGTTGACGGTCCCGTTCGTGCCAAGGCGCAGAACGACGCTGGATCCAGCCTCAACCGTCCCCATGACGACAACCCCGTTCGCCCCCTCAGCCGCGTTGACAACATTGTCAGCCCCCGGCGTCGCCGTGGTGTGGGTGAGGCGCGTGACTGCCGTGTCGATTTGAATCGACTGTGTTGCACTCGCGGTATTGCCCGCAAGATCGGTCGCGGTGACATTGATTGTCGCTGTGCTCTCGCCAGCCGGAATTTCGGCTGCTGTGAAGGTCGCGCGCCATGTGCCATCGGCACCAGCGGTAACAGTGTGGCTCGCGCGGCCCATGGTCACAACCACTGTCGAGCCTGCCTCTGCCGTGCCAACCAGCGGCACGCCGCCTGCGGCCACACGTTCAGCGCCCGAGATCACATTGTCGCCCGCTTGCGTCGGGTTGATCGCAACATGGGTTTGGGTATCCAGATTGATCCAGCGCGCATCAGTAGCGGTGTTCCCCGCAGCATCCGTCGCGGTGACGGTCGCGCGCACATCGCGCTCACCGCCTGCAATCTCGCCCGAAGCGAAGACCACCGACCAGCTGCCATCCGCGCCCGCCACAACATCATGCGCAACCGTGCCAACCGTGACGGTCACATGTGAGCCCGCATCCGCCGTGCCGGTGAGGGTCACGCCAGCGGTCATCTCTGCGGCGTTCACCACGTTATCGGCGGTGATGGATGCCTCATCGAAGGCCACGTCCATCACCGTGTCAATCGCGAGCATATCGGTGACGGTGCTGACATTGCCGTGGATATCCGTGGCGGTGACGGTCACGGCGGTTTCATATTCACCGCCCGGAACTTCGGCCTGTGTGAAGGTGACTTCCCAAGTGCCATCCGCGCCAATCGTGACAGTGCGGGTCGCGTCGAGCACCGTCACTTGAACCGTTGCTCCCGCTTCGCCTTCGCCGCCGATGGTCACACCATCGCGGTAGTCCGCGATATTCTCGATATCCCCGACACTCATCGTGCCTTCGGTGAAGTCCACCGCAGGCGGGGTCATATCGATCAGGAAATCAGGGCCGTCGAGCGTGTAAACCGTGCTACCGGTTGTGACGGTAACCGTGGAGCTATAATCGCCATCCGCAGGGAATGTATCCCCCTCGAAGGTAACAGCCCAGCGCCCGTTGGTGCCGATCGTGGTGGTCACGGTCTCACCGCCGATGACCACTTCCACATGCGACCCAGGCGCGCCGGTGCCGGACACGGAGGCCGTCGCCGCAGTGTTCGTTGTCAGCAGGCTATCTGCATCAGGGTTATCTACTGCGGGTTCGATAACCTCGGTTGGGTCCGTCGCATCGGTCGCATCCGTTCCATCGGTGCCGTCCGTTCCATCGGTTCCATCCGTGCCATCTGTCGTGTCTGTTCCGTCGGTTGCGTCAGTGCCGTCAGTTGCGTCAGTGCCACCCGTTGCGTCCGTTCCGTCAGTCGCATCGGTTCCGTCAGTTACGTCAGTGCCACCCGTTGCGTCCGTTCCGTCGGTCGCATCCGTGCCGTCGGTTGCATCCGTGCCGCCGGTCGCATCGGTGCCGTCGGTTGCATCGGTGCCATCCGTTGCATCCGTGCCATCCGTTGCATCCGTGCCGTCGGTTGCATCCGTCGTGTCAGTGCCATCCGTGCCATCGGTTCCGTCTGTCGGGTCCGTTGCGGTGCCACCACCGCCGCCGCCGCCAACAAGAAGCCCTGCGCCCAAAAGGCCCGCGCCCGCCGCCGATGCGCCAAGCCCGCCCAAGAGGGGCGCGAAGGCCGCCATCCCAGTCGCTTCGCCGACAACCGCATCAGACACCAGCTCGTCGCCCTCATAGAAGGTGATCTGGTCGTAGGGGCTCCATTTTTCGCCGCCCATCTCGCCGCCATAGCTGGCGAAGATCACGCCATCAGGGCCGGAGTCGAGCGTCACTTGCGTGATCTCGCCATCAGCGGAGATAAAGAGTTTGTTCTCGTCGCCTGCAGCCGCGTTGAAATAGCCGCTCAGCGTAATGACGCGACCATCGATCAGCACAACCTGCAGATCAGAGCCTTCGCGCACATATTTTAGAATGTTGGATTTTCGAAGGTTCAGCGAAATCTCGTCGCCCGACCCCACCGCGAGGAAATCGCTCGCACCGTCGCCACTTACAATACCACGATTCACGCCGCCCGTGTGACCACGAACAGCGAAGTCAACTGACTTCACCATTTACAATACTCCGCCTCATTACCCGTGGCCTTTGGCCAACTCGTTATAACTGCTGCCAATAGATATATCTTAATCCTGCCACAGTTGCTAGCGAGATGTTTGACGTAAAGGGCAAAATCTTGCGCAAAGTAATAGATCTATGACCTATTTAGAAACAATCGTGCCGCTGCGCCTTAAGGCCTGCAATAGGAAATGGCGGTCGCCTGTATTGGAGAGGGATCGCGCAGCTTGCTGCGCATCGCACCAAATGGCTTGATGATCCGGCTCAATCGGCGCGCCGCGCTGTAAAACGGGCCGCGCGAGATAGATCGTGCAGATCTTCTCCGCCCAGCGATCATAATCGGGCATATAGGTGAAGCGCCGATAGGCCCCTAAGCGCAACGGCGCGGCAATTGCCCAGCCGGTTTCCTCATTGACCTCGCGGTGCAGGGCCTGAAGGGCACTTTCACCCGGATCAATCCCCCCACCCGGAAGCTGGAATTCCGGCTCGGGGCTGGCTTGATGCGTCAAAAGAATCTCGCCCTCGCGCATTAAAACCGCATAGGCTCCTTGGCGTATACGGTAAGGTATTCCACGCTTGGGCGCGTCTCCAAAACGGCGCATCTGCGCTCTCCCCCTTGGGTCATCGGTTGCCGACCCTATATAGGCACGGTATGCCAGCCAAGACATCTTCGAAATTACCCCGTTTCGGGGCCAAGACCCTACTGGCGGGGACAGGAACATCATATGAGCACGCTTTCGCAAATCGCTTGGGACGATACCGTCCTACCATTCCAACTTGACCTGCCCGATGTGCGGGGCCGCGTTGCGCGGCTTGACGGCGTTTTGGAGCAGGTTTTGTCGCAGCATGATTACCCGCCCGTGATCGAAGCGCTGGTCGCCGAGGTCGCGTTGCTGACCGCGCTGATCGGCCAGACGATGAAGCTGCGCTGGAAGCTGTCGCTGCAAATCCGCGGCAACGGCCCGATCCGGATCATCGCCACCGATTACTACGCCCCCGCCAGCGATGGCGCGCCCGCAGGGATTCGCGGCTGGGCGAGCTTTGATCGGGAGGCGGTCGATCTGAACGGGGACGGATTCGCCCAGATCGGGGATGGCTATTTCGCGGTGCTGATCGACCAAGGCGAAGGCACCACGCCCTACCAAGGGATCACGCCGCTCACGGGGGGATCGCTGTCGGCCTGCGCACAGACCTATTTCGCGCAATCCGAGCAATTGCCGACGCGGTTCTCGCTCGCCTTCGGGCGCTCCACGCTTCCGGGAGAGGGTGAACGCTGGCGCGCGGGCGGCATGATGCTGCAAACCATGCCGAAAGCCTCGCCGCTGATGGCCGATGCCGCGCCGCAAGATCCATCGCAAATTGGCGAGCGCCTCGTTGAGGGCGCGGATATTTTGCAAGGCGAGGATGCGGAGAACTGGAATCGCGCCAATCTGCTGCTCGATACGGTGGAGCAATTGGAGCTGATCGGCCCGAGCGTGCACCCGACGGATCTTCTGGTGCGCCTGTTCCATGAGGAGCAACCGCGCGTCTATGATCCGCAGCGGGTGGAATTCGGCTGCACCTGTTCGGCGGACCGCGTGCGCGACTCCTTGGCGATCTATTCCGCTAAGGATATCCGCTCGATGACCACCGAAGAGGGCACGGTAACGGCGGATTGCCAGTTCTGCGGCGCGCATTACGTGTTTGATCCGCTCTCACTCGGGTTTGAGGCGACCGTGACACCCGAGGGTGAACCGATCGAGAAACCGGCGCCTGAGGCAAAAGATGAATGATCCGCTCGCCCCGATCCTGCGTGCCTTGGCGCAGCCGGGGCGGCCGTCATCGGATTATGACCTGAACCCCGATATCGTGCTGCCGGAAGGCCGAGCGCTTCGAGAGGCGGGGGTTTTGGCTGCGTTTCGCGAGGGCCATTCGGGGGCGGAGCTGATGCTCACCAAACGGTCCTCGCAATTGCGCCACCATCCCGGACAGATCGCCTTCCCCGGGGGGAAGGTTGACCCCACTGATGCCACCCCCACCGCCGCCGCTTTGCGAGAGGCGCATGAGGAAGTCGGGCTGGATCCGGCCTCGGTCGAGGTGCTGGGCCGATTCGAGCCGCATGAGACGGTGACAGGCTTTCACGTCACCCCCGTCTTCGCGCGGATTACCGGTCCGTTTACCCCGCGCGCGGAGGCCGGAGAGGTCGAAGAAATCTTCTTTGTGCCGCTCTCGCATCTGGCCGATCTGACGAAGTTCCGCATTGAAGGGCGGCGCTGGCGCGGAACACGGCGGCAATATTACACCGTGCCTTACGGCCCCTATTATATCTGGGGCGCGACGGCGCGTATTCTGCGCGCGCTCGCAGACCGGATGGCCCAATGAGTTCCGCGCGCGCGCAAGGCGCTGACGCCGTGATCAGCGGCGAGTGGCTGCACCGCTTCGAGACCCAAGCGGTGCTCAAAATGCTGACCGATGCGGGGCATCGCGCCTATCTGGTGGGCGGCTGCGTGCGCAATGCGCTCTTGGGTGCTGCGGTCTCCGATATTGATATGTCCACCGATGCGCTGCCCGAAACCGTGGTGCGCTTGGCGGAGGCGGCGGGGTTCAAGCCGATCCCCACGGGGATTGAACACGGCACGGTCACCGTGATCGCGGGCGGCATCCCGCATGAGATCACCACCTTCCGCCGCGATATAGCCACCGATGGCCGCAGCGCAAAAGTCGCGTTCTCGTCGCAGATCCTTGATGACGCCCAGCGCCGCGATTTCACGATGAACGCGCTTTACGCCGAGGCTTCGGGCGCAGTGCTGGATCCGCTGGGCGACGGGCTGCGTGATCTCGCGGCGCGGCGGGTGCGGTTTGTCGGTGATGCGGAAACGCGGATCCGCGAGGACTATCTGCGGATCCTGCGGTTCTTCCGGTTCACCGCGTGGTACGGCGAGGATCTGGACGAAGACGGCCTCGCCGCCTGTGCCGCCCATGCGGATGGTATGGTGCGGCTCTCGCGCGAGCGGATCGGCAATGAGATGCGCAAGCTGCTCGCCGCGCCCGATCCTTTGCCCGCGATCTGCTCGATGCAGGCGGCGGGCGTTCTGGCGCAGGTTCTCGCAGGGGCCGATCCGCGCGCGCTGGGGCCGTTGATCCATCTCGCGCCGAAGGCCGATTGGGTCACACGCCTCGCGGCTCTGGGCGGCGAAGATGTGGCCAATGCGTTACGGTTGTCAAAAGCCGAGGCCAAGCGCGTATCGCTGCTGCGGGAGGCCGCAACGGGCACCGCTGGCCCGCGCGAGCTGGGCTATCGGCTGGGCGCGGCAGCGGCAAGCGATACGATGGTGCTGCGCGCGGCGCTGTTCGAGATGCCGCAGGGCGGCCCTGAGGAGATTGCAGCCGAGATCACCCTCGGCGCGGCCGCACGCTTCCCCATTAAACCGGAAGATCTGATGCCAGACTATACCGGCCCCGCGCTCGGCGCGCGGTTGAAAGAGCTGGAAGCACGCTGGATCGCCTCCGGCTTCACCCTCACGCGAACTGATTTACTGTGAAAGATCCCGCCAGCGCCCTATATCCTGCGGGCAATTGAAAGGCGTAATATGTTTGATCCATTCCGACCTGCCACGGGCAACCCACCGCAAAGCCTCGGGCGTTTCATGCGCTGGTGCCTGGAAGGAAGCTGGCCGACGCTTTCAATCGCGGCGGTGCTCTCGGCCTTGGCGGGGACGATGGATGTGCTGGCCGCGCTGCTTCTGGGCATGGTGATCGACGCGACGCTGGCGGGGCCAGAGGCCTTCTTCGGGCAAAACCTGATGCTGATTGGCGGCTATGTCGTCTTCTACCTGATCCTGCGCCCGCTTGTCTTCGCGGCCAGCTCGGCCAGCTCGAATATCTGGGTGAACCCCAATGTGATGCCGCTGGTCCTCTCACGATTGCATCGCTGGACGATGGGGCAGTCGGTCACCTTCTTCGACAATGATTTCGCCGGACGGATCGCCCAGAAACAGATGCAGACCGCCCGCGCTGTAACCGATGTCGCCTCCGAGACGATCAACACCGGCGCTTTCGCATTGGCCTCCGTCGTCGGCTCGATCCTGCTGTTGGTCGGGATTGATATCTTGGGGGCGGTCGGGCTGGCAGTTTGGCTCGTGGCTTATATCGCGCTGATCCGCTGGTTCCTGCCCAAGGTGCGCGGAAAATCAGCAGAACGGGCCGCTGCGCGGGCGATGGTGACAGGGCAAGTGGTCGATACGATTACCAATATCAAGACGGTGAAGCTCTTCGCCCATGCCGAGTTCGAGGATCGCGAAGCCCTCAAATCCATGGCGAAATTCCGCGAGAAAGCGATTGGCTTCGGGCGGATCAACACTGGCTACCGAGCGACGCAGATGGCGTTTTCCGGCCTTCTACCGCTGATGCTGGTGGGCGGCGCGATTGTGCTGTGGCAGCAGGGCCAAGCGACAGCGGGCGATATCGCCACTTCCGGCTCCATCGCGATGCGGATCGCGCAGATGTCGGGCTGGGTGTCGATGTCGCTGATGGGGATCTGGGCCTCGGTCGGCGAGGTCGAAGACGGGATGAAAACCCTGACCCCGCCGCATACGCTGCAAGATCGCGCGGATGCGGTGGAGATGCCGCGCGCCGAGGGTGCGATCACATTTGACGCCGTGTCCTTCGCTTATGGCCGCAAGAAGGGCGGGCTGGACCGGATTGATCTGGCGATCGACGCGGGCGAGCGGATCGGCATTGTCGGTGCATCGGGCGCGGGGAAATCCACGCTCGTCTCCGTGCTCTTACGGCTCTACGATACCGAGGCGGGCAGCGTGCTGATCGACGGGCAAGACCTGCGGGATGTGACGCAGGAAAGCCTGCGCCGCAACATCGGGATGGTCACGCAGGAGACCGCGATGTTCAACCGCTCTGCGCGCGAGAATATCCTCTACGGGCGGCCCGATGCGAGCGATGAGGAGATCATCGCCGCCGCGAAGGCCGCCGAAGCGCATGAATTCATCCTCAAACTGGAGGATCACACGGGCAAGCGCGGCTATGATGCGGCTCTGGGCGAGCGCGGGGTGAAACTTTCGGGCGGGCAACGCCAACGCATCGCGCTGGCCCGCGCCTTCCTGAAAGACGCGCCGATCCTTGTGCTGGATGAGGCAACGTCGGCGCTGGATAGTGAAGTGGAGGCCTCGATCCAAGACGCGCTGACCCGCGTGATGGAGGGCAAAACCGTGCTTGCGATCGCGCACCGCCTTTCCACCATCGCGGAGATGGACCGGATCGTGGTGCTGGAGGATGGCAAGATCGTCGAGACCGGATCGCATGCGGAACTGCTGGCGCGGAACGGGCTTTATGCGCGCTATTGGGAGCGTCAATCGGGTGGATTCATCGGCTGCGATGATGATAAGGAGGCGGCCGAATAGGAGCCGCCAACCATGTCCAGCCAGCCTTCTGACGCCCCGCAGACCGACACGCCTCAAACGCCCGCCGCGCGCAAGACGCTCACCATCACCCGCCTCGGGCATCTGGGCGATGCGATTGCCGAGACGCCGGACGGCCCGATCTATGTCGCCATGGCGCTGCCGGGTGAGGTGGTGGAGGACACAGGCGAGGCGCGGATCACCGCGCCCAAGATCGTCACCCCGTCCGAGGATC
This sequence comes from Paracoccaceae bacterium, assembly GCA_048262715.1. Lineage (GTDB taxonomy): Bacteria > Pseudomonadota > Alphaproteobacteria > Rhodobacterales > Rhodobacteraceae > Albirhodobacter. The sequence continues at coordinate 411,583 of JBLXEV010000001.1, read as the reverse complement.
GCGTCAAAGCGCCCTGCGCCCATTACCGCGCCTGCGGCGGATGCGTGTTGCAACATGCAAGCGAGGCATTTGTCGCGCGGTGGAAGGCAGAGGTGGTTGAGACCGCGCTGCGCGGGCAAGGCATCGAGGCGCGGGCCTCGGCTACGCTGACCTCGCCCGCCCGCTCGCGCCGCCGTGCGGTTGTGACGGGGCGGCGCACGAAGAAGGGCACGCTGGTCGGCTTCCATGCGCGGGCCTCTGATACAGTCATCGAGATCCCTGAATGCCAGTTGCTCGATCCCGCGCTGATGGCGGCGCTGCCCGCAGCGCATGAGGCGACAGCTCTGGGCGGATCGCGCAAGGGCGAGGTCGCCTTCACGCTGACCCTCTCCGATTCAGGCGTCGATATGGCCTGCGAGGGCGGCAAGGAGATGGATACCGCGCTGTTCACCGATCTGGCAGGGCTGGCCGAACGCCACGCCCTCGCGCGGATTTCGTGGAATGGCGAGGCGGTCGCGACGCGTGCGCCCGCCCAGCAGACCATGGGCAAGGCCCGCGTGCAGCCCCCCTCCGGCGCATTCTTGCAAGCCACGCGCCACGGTGAGGCGGCGCTTCTGGAGGCGGTGAAGGCGATTGTAGGCGATGCGCCGCGAATCGTGGATCTGTTCACCGGATGCGGCACGTTTGCCCTGCCGCTGGCGGAAGTCTCCGAGGTTCACGCGGTGGAATCAGAGCCTGCGATGATCCGTGCGCTCGACGCCGGATGGCGCTCGGCCCAAGGCCTCAAGCGCGTCACCACCGAGGCGCGCGATCTGTTCCGCCGCCCGCTTTTGCCCGATGAGCTGAATCAGTTCGATGTCGTCGTGCTGGATCCCCCACGCGCCGGAGCGGACGCGCAGATCAACCAGATCGCGCTCTCAAATACCAAACGCGTAGCCTATGTTTCGTGCAATCCGATCACCTTCGCGCGCGATGCGAAACGCTTGCTCGCGGTGGGTTTCTCCCTCGGACGGCTGACCGTGGTGGATCAATTCCGCTGGTCAACCCATGTGGAATTGGTGGCAGAATTCACACGCTGATCACGCTAAAAGTCACGCGCGGATCACGATAACGAGAGTTTGATCCCCCTTCTCAAGCAACCTGTGTTCAGCTACGAGCAAAGAAAAAAGCAATCGAGCAAAAACACTACAGGACAGATCATGTTAAACCGTCGTTCGATGATGGGCCTTTCGGCCATAGCCCTGCTCTCGGCCTGCGGCGGGGATAGCTTCAGCTATACCCCTGCCCGCCAGCGGCGCTTGCTGCGCTATGACGGGCCGCCGATCACGCAGATCCAAGTCTTCAAGAAGAAGCGCAAGATGTATCTGATCAGCGGGACCGAGGTCGTAAAGACCTATGAGATCGCGCTGGGCGGCAACCCCGTTGGCCGCAAGGAGTTCGAAGGCGATTCAAAGACGCCAGAAGGCACCTATCTGATCGATCGCCGGAACTGGAATTCAGCCTATCACCTCTCGCTGGGGATTTCGTATCCCAACACGAATGATGTCGCGAAGGCAGAGGCAATGGGCAAGAAACCGGGCGGGGATATTTTCATCCATGGCCGTGCGGGCAAGGATCAGGGCCGTGGCCGCGATTGGACTGCGGGCTGCATTTCGGTCACCGATGACGAGATCGAGGAAATCTGGGCGATGGTGCAGGACGGCACTGTCATCTTCCTGTTCCCCTGATTGAAGGTTGGCACGCCGCTAAGTCAGGCAGGCAGATAGATATGAAAAGGGGGCCAGCGTGGCCCCCTTTTTAGTCTTTTAGATCAATGGGATCAGCTCCCCGTGAGCAGCGTCCACCAGATTTTTCCGGTCGGCTCTTGCAGCCATGCGATCCCGATTTGGCGGGCTTCCGGGCTCAGCAGAACTTCGCGCGTATCCGGCACATTCATCCATGCCGCAAGGGTCTCGGATTCGGTCTCGAAGGTCTCGGAGATATCCTCCCCCAAGACTTGGCCCATGTAGCCTGCGCGGCGGGCGCGGTCGATCGGGGAGGACCCGTCAGAGCCGAAATGCCAAGCGCGGTTCTGCACCGACATATCGCGCGAATGGGTCGCGGCGGCGGCGGTCAGCTCTGCGCTGAGGGTCACGGGCGCGACACCGCGTGCGGAGCGCAGCGCGTTGAGCGAATCCAGAACGCGGTAAGGGATCTTCGCCTCGTCCGAGGATTTGATCTTATAGACCTGCGGCAAAGGCTTCCCATCCGCGCCAAACCGCGCTTCAGGCTGCGATGCGCAAGCCGCGAGAGACAAAACCGAAAGCAAAACGATAGCGATGCGAGACATAGGACCTACCCGTTTGTGACGGTGCCGAGCCATACAGTGTTGCGGCCTCGGGGGCAAACGCAACTCTACGTGATCGGCGCAGATGACAGTGGTTTGATTTGCACCTGCAACAGAAGCGCAATAATTAGGGCGAAATAGTGGGTTTTAAGCCCTGTTTTCTATGCCCGAGTGATTCGGGGCTGATGGAGTTGAGACATGACCGCCTCGCGCACCCCTTTTGACCGCCGCCGCTTCCTTGGGGCCGCCGCTGCAACCCTCGGCGCAGGGCTTGCCGCCCCCGCCCTCGCACAAACGCAGGCGGTTTACGACCCGACATCCGAGACCCATGAGACGACGGATTATACCAATGACCGTCGCAATATCTCTTCGTTCCGCACCCTCGACTGGCGTCCCTATTTCGACAACACGGCCAATGGCGCTGTTCTCGTCGATACCGTGTCGCGCGCGCTGCACTTCTGGTCCGAAGATCAGTCGATCTACAAGCTCTACCCGACCTCGGTGCCGCTGACTGCTGACCTGACGCGCCGCGGCCGGACCGAGATCATCAAGAAGGTGGAAGGGCCGACTTGGTCGCCGACCCCGTCGATGAAAGAGCGCAACCCCGAGTGGCCCGATTTCGTGCCCGCAGGCCCGGATAACCCGCTCGGCACCCATGCTCTGTGGCTCTCGTGGCAGTATTACCGGATCCATGGCACGCATGACACGCGCAAGATCGGCCGCAAATCCTCGAACGGCTGCATCGGGCTTTACAATGAGCACATCAAAGAGCTGTTCGATCTGACCAAAGTCGGCACGCAGGTCTTGCTGATTTAAGGCGTGCCAAAGCATCTAAATAGGAAAGGGCAGGTCAAACGACCTGCCCTTTTTCATTGGATTACCCCTATGGGGGTCATATGGGCTTCTTAGCTGATCCAACCCAAGAGGTTATCCTCAACGAGTTCCATCAGCGCGGAGATATGCGCGTCCTCATCATTGAGGCAGGGAATATAGGTGAAGGTCTCGCCGCCCGCGTGCTCGAATGCCTCGCGAATCTCGCCGTTGATTTCCTCCAGCGTCTCGATGCAATCGGAGGCGAAAGCGGGCGAGATCACTGCGATATGCTTCTTGCCCTGCTTGGCCAATTCCGCGACATGCTCAACCGTGTAGGGTTTGAGCCATTCCTCACGGCCAAACACCGATTGGAAGGTCGTGTCGATCGCGCCTTTCTCCCAGCCCAGCCGCTCGCGCAGCAGGCGTGAGGTTTTCTGGCATTGGCAGTGATAGGGATCGCCCTCCATCAGATAGCGGATCGGCATGCCGTGATAGGAGGCGACGAGCACGTCAGGCTTGCTCGGCAAGGCGGCATAGGCGCGCTCTACCGATCCGGCCAGCGCGTCAATATAGCTCGGGCGCTCGAAATACTCTGGCGCAATCCTTGCAGCGGGCTGGCGTTTGACCTTCATCAGCGCGCGGAAGAACGCATCATTCGCGGTGGCGGATGTCGCGCCCGCATATTGCGGGTAGAGTGGCACGAAGAGGATCTTTTCGCAGCCCGCCGCGACCATCTTATCCACCACGGATTGCGTTGTCGGATTGCCGTAGCGCATGCAGAAATCGACCATCACCTCCGCGCCATAGCGCGCCTCGGCGGCGATTTTGAGCTTCGCAACCTGCTGTTTGGTGATCGTCATCAGCGGGCTTTCATCCGCTTCCTTATTCCAGATCAGCTTGTAATTCGCGCCCGAGGTAAACGGGCGGCGCGCGAGGATGATCAGCTGCAGCAGCGGCTGCCATTTCCAATCGGGGATATCGACAACACGCTTATCGGAGAGGAATTCCGACAAATAGCGCCGCATCGACCAATAATCCGTGCCGTCAGGCGTCCCCAGATTGGCAAACAAGATGCCGATTTTCGGCTCCATCACCGCCGGATGATCTGCGGCTGCATGGGTCAGACGGCCTGCGCCAGCTTTGGTCAACATCACTCAAATCCCTCGTTCTGCTCGCCACTCTGGCTTGTTGTGTCCGACTTAGCCGCCATGGGGGCCGCGTCAAGCTGCGCCTGCGCCAATGCGTCGGCAAGTCGCATCTGCGCCGAACCAGGTTTGAGCGGCTTTTGCTGGCTTTCATGCGGGGCCCAGCCGCTGAGATAAATCATCTCGAAACTGGCGCGGATACGGTCATGCTGCGCAAAGCTCTCGCCATAAATCTGTGCCGCGCGGGCGATCACCGCACGACGGGTGAAGTGGCGGATCCGGCTGGTGAGCGCATTGGTCTCGCCCATCGCGCGCAGATCGCGCATCAGGTGCAGCGCATCGCGATACATCACCGATTTGAGCGCACTATCCGCCACCGGAAGGGCATAGCCCGCCCGCTGCAAAAGCCCGCCCAGATCGCGGATCTCGCCCATCGGCAAGATGCGGGGCGAGAGCCCGCCCGTGACCTCGACCTCCGCCTGCGCGAGGGCCGCACGCAGCTCCGACAGGGTCTGCCCGCCAAAAGCCACGCCGATAAAGAACCCGTCCGGCTTGAGCGCGCGGCGACATTGCACCAATTGCCCCACCGGATCATTCGCCCAATGCAGACCGAGCGCATGGATCACCAGATCATGCTCTTGCGGCACCAGATCCAGCACCTCGTCATCCGGCACGATTTTAGCATTGGGGAAGATTTCGCGCCACGGATCGGGGAAACCGGTGACGATCGCGGGAGACGTAAACGATTTGTTAACCTCGCTCAGCCTCTCCTCAATCTCGGCGGCCGCGTCCTCATGCAAAAACAGCCCAGCGCGCGTGGCGCGGGCGCGGTGGGCAAGATGGGCGGGGCGATCAGTCAGCGCGGGAGGTGTCGTCATGGCGCATATATTAAGCAGCAAGCCAATCGGTTACCAGAGGGCCGGATGCCAGAGACGCGATGATGCTTCGGACCTCGCTTAGCCAGATCGCGAAGCACGCGCTGGATGCGGTCTTTCCGCCGCGCTGTGCCTGCTGCGCGGAATTCGTGATGGATGAGGGCGGGCTCTGCGCCGCCTGCTGGGGCGAGACGGATTTTATCCGTGGTCTGGCCTGCGATTGCTGCGGCCTGCCCCTGCCGGGGGAGGAGGAACAGGCCCCCGCGCTCTGCGATCACTGCGCCGCTTCCCCGCGGCCTTGGGCGCGTGGGCGGGCGGTGTTTCTCTATACCGGCAAGGGGCGCGACATGGTCCTCGCGCTTAAGAACGATCGGCACCTGCTGGCAAAACCTTTGGCGCGGTGGCTGGCGGCGGCGGCGGCCCCTCTCATCCATGACGGGATGCTGGTGGCCCCCGTACCCTTGCACCGCAAGCGGTTCTTCGAGCGGCGCTACAATCAATCCGCGCTCCTCTCACAGCGGATCGCGGCAGCGCATGGGTTGGAGCATATTCCCGATTTACTGTCGCGCCCCCAGCCGACGGCCAGCCAAGGCGGAAAATCAGCGGCGGAGCGCGCGGCGAACCTCAGCGGCGCGATCTGCGTCACCCCACGGTTTGCAGGCGCGATCCAAGGCCGCGAGATCCTGATTGTCGATGATGTCCTGACCTCCGGCGCGACCCTCGCGGCCTGCGCCGAGGCCTGCCGCGCGGGCGGCGCTGCAATCGTTTCGGTGGCGGTACTGGCACGCGTTGCGCGGGATGCCTAAATCCCTATAGTCACCGCCAACTGTCCGGCCTGACGCAGGACCGGAACGACTGAAAGGGATACCGATGCAACGTGTTGAAATCTACACCACCCCGACTTGCCCCTATTGCCACCGCGCAAAAGCGCTGCTGGCGGAAAAAGGCGTGAGCTATGAGGAGACCGACGTCTCCGTCGATCCGGCGATCCGCAGCGCGATGACAGACCGCGCAGGCGGCAAACGCAGCGTTCCGCAGATCTTCATCGGCGAGACCCATGTCGGTGGCTGCGACGATCTTTACGCCCTCGAACAGGCGGGCAAACTCGACGCGCTGCTCGCGTGATGCGTGTTGGCCTTGTCCAGCTGAACGTCTCGGATGATCCGGTGGCAAACCTCGCCCGCACCCGCGCGTTGATCGCGCAGGCTGCGGGCGAGGGGGCCACGTTCATCCTGACGCCGGAATGCACCAATCTGCTGTCGTCGGATCGCGCCTATCAGGCCGCGACCTTGCAGCACGAGAGCGACGATATCACCCTGCGTGCCCTATGCGCGGAGGCGCAGCGCCTCGGCGTCACGCTTCTGATCGGCTCGCTCGGGATCAAGACGGGCGATGCCGATGGCCGCTTTGCGAACCGCTCGTTCTTGATCGGGCCGGACGGCGAGATCAAAGCGCGTTACGATAAAATTCATATGTTCGATGTCACCGTCTCGGAAACCGAAAGCTACCGCGAGAGTGCCGCCTATCGGCCCGGCGATGCGGCGATAACGGCGATGGTGACAACTGCGGCGGACGAGGCGACGATCGGCATGGCAGTGTGCTACGATCTGCGGTTCCCGCATCTGTTTCGCGCGCTGGCCCATGCGGGCGCGCAAATTCTCACCCTGCCCGCCGCGTTCAACGATACAACGGGCGCCGCCCATTGGGAGGTGCTGCTGCGTGCCCGCGCGATCGAGACGGGCTGCTTCGTGCTGGCCCCCGCGCAATGCGGGCTGCACGCGGCGACCAAGGGCGGTGCCCCGAAACACCCGCGCCGCACCTATGGCCACTCGCTGGTCATCGCCCCTTGGGGGGAGGTTCTCGCGGATGGCGGCGAAGCAGAGGGTATCATGGTCGTCGATCTGGATCTGGCCGAGGTCGCCCGCGCGCGGGGGCGCGTGCCGTCGATCACCCATGACCGCGCCTTTTCCCTACCCACGCCTATCGCAAAGGATGCGCCATGAGCGAGAGCGCCGATCCACTGGCCGCCGCGCTCTTCGCGGAAGTGTTCATGGCCGATCAGCTCGCGCGCAACCGCGTCTCTCGGGCATTGCCAAAAGGCATGGAAATCTCGCATTTCTCCGTGCTCAACCACCTCGCGCATTTCAACGAAGAGCGCACGCCCGCGCAGCTCGCGGCGACCTTCCACGTCACCCGCGGCGCGATGACAAACACGCTTTCCAAGCTGGTGTGGGCGGGGCATATCCATATCCGCCCCGATTGGGATGATGCGCGGCGCAAATTCGTGGCGATCTCGCCTGCGGGCCGCGCCGCCCGCGATGCGGCGCTGGCGGCCTTCATGCCCGTCATCAGCGATATCGTGCGCGGGATTGGCGAAGATAAAGTGCGCCAAGCGCTGCCGGTTCTGCGCGAATTGCGGACGCGACTGGAAGAGCAATAAGCCGCGCTACCGCCCTGCCCTTCTTTATATATTTCGCCCTCCCCCTTGCACCTTGCCCCCTTTCACGCCAGCGTGAGCGCGCGCGAGGAGGCGCAAGGGGGAGGGCCGTGACGCCCTTGAAGGGGTATCATGACCGCAGGACTCGCGACACTTATTCTGGGCTATGTGCTCAGCCAGTTTTACCGTGCCTTTCTCGCGGTTCTCTCCCCTGTTCTGAACAGTGAAATCGGCGCAGGGCCAGCCGATCTCGCGACCTCGCTCGGGCTTTGGTATCTCGGCTTTGCCGCGATGCAGATTCCAATCGGGCGTTGGCTCGATACCGTCGGGCCGCGCCGTGTCGTGGCGCTGGTGCTGGCCATCGGCGGCGGCGGCGGGGCTGCGAGCTTTGCGCTCGCGCAGGGGCCATGGGGCATCCATATCGCCATGCTTCTCATCGGGATCGGCTGCGCGCCGGTTTTGATGGGATCCTATTATCTGATCGCGCGGACACTGCCCCCTGCGACCTTTGGCACGATGGCAGGGCTGATCGTGGCGCTGGGGTCGCTCGGGAATATCGCGGGGACAGCGCCGCTGGTCTGGGTCATTGATACCATCGGCTGGCGCACGACACTTTGGGGGCTGACGCTGGTAACCTTCGCCACCGCTGCCGCGATCTGGGCCTTCCTGCGCGATCCGGAACGCGCGCAGATGCCGGACTCGGGCGCGGGCTCCCTGATGGACATTCTCAAGATTCCGGGGATATGGGCGATCCTCGCGCTGATGATGGTGAATTATATGCCGGCGGCGGGCATTCGCGGTGTCTGGGCCGGGCCGCTGCTGACCGAGGTCCATCATGTAAGCAAGGAAACCATCGGCTGGGTGACACTGACGATGGGCTTGGCGATGGTCGCGGGGAATTTCGTCTACGGCGCGGCAGAGCGGATCCTCGGCTCACACAAGCGGACCAATATTCTGGGCACGGCGCTGCTCCTCACCTCGATCCTCGCGCTGGCCGCCGCCCCTGACGCGCCACTTTGGCGGGTGACGGCGCTGCTCGCGGCCATCGGCTTCTTCGGCGCGGCCTTCCCCTCGCTGATCGCCCATGGGCGGGCATTCATGCCGCCGCATCTTGTCGGGCGCGGTGTGACCTTCCTCAACCTGTTCTCGATCAGTGGCTCTGCGCTGGCGCAATTTGCCTCGCGCCCCGTCTACCGGATCGCCTCGGAGACCGGCACGCCAGAACAGACCTACAGCACGCTGATCGGTTTCTTCGCGATTCCGATTGCGCTCGGCCTGTTTGCCTACCTGTTCTCGCGCTCTGCGCCGGACGAAATAGGCCAATGGAATAAGGCGCGCGGATAAATCCGCTTCCCCTCACGCGCCCTATGCGGTAAACGGCGTCGTTCTATATCATAGGAGGTCCTTATGGGCTACAAAGTCGTCATCGCTGGCGCCACGGGGAATGTCGGGCGCGAAATGCTCAACATTCTGTCCGAACGCCAATTCCCGGTGGATGAAATCGCCGTTCTCGCATCGCGCCGCTCGCTCGGCACTGAGGTCTCGTTCGGCGACAAGACTTTGAAGACTAAGGATATTGAAGGCTTCGATTTCACCGGTTGGGATATCGCACTCTTCGCCATCGGCTCCGATGCGACGAAGAAATACGCCCCCATCGCCGCCTCCCAAGGCTGCGTCGTGATCGATAACTCCTCGCTCTACCGCTATGACGCGGATGTGCCGCTGGTGGTTCCGGAAGTGAACCCCGAGGCCGTCGACGGCTATAAAAAGAAAATGATCATCGCCAACCCGAACTGCTCCACGGCGCAGATGGTTGTCGCGCTCAAGCCGCTGCATGACCGCGCGAAGATCAAACGCGTTGTTGTCTCGACCTACCAATCGGTGTCCGGCTCGGGCAAAGAGGCGATCGACGAGCTGTGGGATCAGACCAAGGGCATGTATGTTCCCGGCCAGGAAGTTGCGCCGAAGGTCTACCCCAAGCAGATCGCTTTCAACGTGATTCCGCATATCGACGTCTTCTTGGAAGATGGCTCGACCAAGGAAGAATGGAAGATGGTCGCCGAAACCAAGAAGATCCTCGACAAGTCGATCAAACTGACCGCGACCTGCGTGCGCGTTCCGGTGTTCGTCGGCCACTCGGAATCGATCAACATCGAGTTTGAAGATCACCTCGACGAAGCCGAAGCCCGCGATATCCTGCGCGAAGCGCCGGGGATCATGGTCATCGATAAGCGCGAAGCGGGTGGCTACATGACCCCCGTTGAATGTGTTGGCGATTACGCGACCTTCATCTCGCGGATCCGCCAAGACCCGACCATCGACAACGGGATCAACCTGTGGTGCGTCTCCGACAACCTGCGCAAAGGGGCTGCGCTCAACGCAGTTCAGATCGCAGAAACGCTCGGCAATCGCTGCCTGAAAAAGGGCTGATCACTTCGATCTGACCGAAACGTGAGGGCGCCCTACTCGGGCGCCCTCTTGCTTTTGGCGGGCCTCAAAGCGACTGTGACGCAAATCATTTTCGGAGGTCCCGATGCGTCCTATCTGTCTTGCTTTGCTGCTTTCCACAGCCCCCGCCGCGCTTTTTGCCGATACCATCGAGGCGCGCTCGAAAGTCACCGCTGTGACGATCTTCCCGTGGGGCGCGCAAGTGACCCGAGAGGTGAAGATCGATGCGCCCGAGGGGAAGCATGATCTCATCATCCCCGATCTGCCCGCCAATACCCAAGCCAACTCGCTGCGCCTCGCGGGCGATGTGACCTTCGGCGCTGTCTCGCTTGCAACAGATCGCCAGCCTGCAACCTCAGACCTCACCTCGCCGCAAATCAAGGCGGCGCGCGATGAGGTCGAGCGGCTTGAGACGGCGCTGGAGGGCAAGCAAGCCGAGATTGGCGCGATCCGTTTGAAGGTGCGCGCGGCAGAGGAAGAAATCGCTTTCCTGCGCGGCATGCAGGCGGGTGAGGGCGCGCAGCCGGAGGCGCTACGGGATCTTGCGCGGATGGTCGCAGATGAGGTGCTGATCGCCGCCACGGCCGCGCATAAGGCAGAGGAAGAGGCGAAGGCGGCAGAGGCAGCGCTCAAGCCCGATCAGGAGGCGCTCGAGCGCGCCCGTCAAGCGCTCAAAGCGTTGGAGAACTCCGCGCCGCTGGCCACGCTCTCTGCGCAAATCGAGGGCTCCGGCACGCTGACCATCACCACCTATACCGATGCCGCCGCATGGCGTCCGGCCTATGATATCCGCCTCGACCGCGAGGCCGGAACGCTGGATGTGGAGCGCTCGGTTCTCGTATCGCAAGCCTCGGGCGAGGATTGGAGCGGCGTTGATCTGACCCTCTCCACCGCCCGCCCGAATGAGCGCGCGATGCCCTCCGAGATCTGGCCGCGTCTGGTCAGCGCCGAAGATCCGGCGGCGCCTGCGCCGATGATGAAGGCGGAACGCTCTCTCAGCGCGATGGATGGGGCTGGCTATGCGGAAGCGGCCCCCGTCTCGATGGATATGACGATGGACACGCAGGGCGAAACCGTCGTCTACCAATACCCCACCACGGTTGATCTGCGCGACGGGGTCGAAGATTTGCGCCTCTCGCTCGCCCATCTGAACCTGAACGCGGATGTCAGCGCGGAGGCGGTTCCCTTGGCCGATACCACGGCCTATCTCGTGGCGACCACGCAGAACACGGGCGAGTTGATGCTGCCGGGTGAGGCGCTGCTCTATGCGGATGGCGCGCTTAAAGGGGCTATGCAACTGCCGCTGACGGCTTCAGGCGATGAGCTGCGCGTCGGCTTTGGCGCGATTGACGGGCTGAAAGTCAAACGGACAGAGCCCGAAACCCTGCAAGGCGATCGCGGGTTTATCTCCAAATCCAACGCACGTCATGAGGTGACGGTGATCACGGTGGAAAACCTGACCCAGAAGGATTGGCCGATCCGCGTGCTCGACCGTGTTCCCTATTCGGAACAGGAGAACCTGACCGTCAGCGCGAAATCCAGCCCCGCGCCCAGCGCGAAGGATATTGACAACAAGCGCGGCGTTTGGGCCTGGGACCTCGATCTTGCCGCAGGCGCGAGCGAGGAAATCCGCATCGAGAGCGATCTGAGCTGGCCGGACGGGAAGATCCTGCGCTAAGCGGCATCCGGCGCGCGGGCGGGCTGGCTTCTTGGCTGCCCCGCCCGTTTGCTGCGAAACAGCGGTGCTGCGCCTATTGCGCGCGGCACCATCCCCGGAAACGGGGCACGGAACCGAAATGCAAGTGTTGGCAAATCCGTGCCCAGCGCCGTGAGGGGCAAGATCTGCGCCTCAATCGGCCAAGTGCAGAGCATCAGCCCCTCGCCGTCAACGCGCAGCACATAGCCCAGAGCGCGCAACCGCCCCTGCAAATCGAGCCAGCCCTGCGCCTCCATAAGCGCCGCGCGCACGGCACCCAAATCGGCGCGCGCTTGCGCATCATCCGCTGCCCCGCCGCGCTGCGACGGGAAAGACGCTTTCAAAGCGGCGCGAATCACTTCTGCCGGAGAGACCTCCCCCGCATGGGCCGCCCGTTCCAGCGCGGCGATCAGCGAGAGAGGCAGTTTGATCGAGATGAGTCGTTGCTGTTCCATACGGGCAGCTTGGCCCGTAATTCCAAAAACAACGTTAACGCCGCCTTAAAGCATCCGGTGAAGGCCAAGCTTAGATCGCTGTGAACTCATCCGTCTCGGGATCATATTGCAGCAAAGCGCCTTCGCCGATGTCGGTCAGAAGCCCGTGCAGCGTCATATTCCCTGCCTCGACCATCTCGCGCACAAAGGGGAAGGTCAGCAGGTTTTCGAGCGAGACGACCACCGCTTCACGTTCCAGCGCGGCGACACGCTCCTCCGCCGGAAGCTCGCGCACCCGCTCATATCCGGGGCGCAGAATGTTGAGCCATGTGCCGACAAAGGAGGTTTTCTCTTCCAGCTCGGGCGCGTGGCCTTCGCACATCGCGCTGCAACCTGCGACACCGCCACATTGCGAATGGCCCAGCACGATCAGATGCGCGACCTTCAATGTTGTCACCGCATATTCAACGGCGGCCGATGTCCCGTGGTGATCGCCATCCGGATTGAACGGCGGCACAAGGTTGGCGATATTGCGGTGGATGAAGAACTCGCCCTGATCCGCGCCGAAGATGGATGTCACGTGGACGCGGCTATCGCAGCACGAAATCACCATAGCGCGCGGGCGCTGCCCCTCATTCGCAAGGCGCTTATACCAGGCGCTATTCTCGGTGTAAGTGGTTGCTTTCCAACCGTGATAGCGCTGCGTGAGATAGGACGGCAGGGGCCGGATGGCGGATTTCATCGAAAATACCTCTTCGTTGACCTGTCATTTCATAGGCGCAAATTGGATCTAATTCGAGAGGGAAATACGACACCCTTACACGTTTTCTTGACACCCTCGCGTCATTGTCGCTCTGGGCTTGGGGGCCCGATCAAACGGGATATAGGGGATAGTCATGTCGAAAATCGAAAAGCTAAGGCTGGATGAAGCCATCCGGTTGGATCAAACGCATGTCATCGCACTCTATGCGGAATTGGGGCCGCAAGGTGCCGAGCAACTTCTCGCCTGCGCGATGGAGGATATGGCGGTGCATATTTCCACCATGTCCCGCGCCGCCGAGCGCAAAGCGCCGGACCGCGTGATCATCGCGGGGGAGAAGTTGGTGAAGCTGGCGGTGCCGCTCGGGATGGATGCGATCGCAGCCGTGGCCCGCGATGTCATTGCCTGCGCACAGGCGGAAGATCAGGTCGGGCTGGCGGCGACGCTTAACCGCTTGATCCGGATCGGAGATCGGGCGCTCACCGCGATCTGGGATAGCGGCGATCTAATCGGCTAAACGGCGCTGATGCCGCGCTTTGAGGCGCTTTGGGATGCATTGGGGGGCCTTGCGGGCGGCGTGGGGATGGCTAGGCTAGGGCAAATTGCCAGAAAGGCCTGCCATGATCCCCGACTTCGCTCCCGCCTCCGCCGAGACTTCTCTGCCTCTCTATATTTGTGCGGATGGGCAGCGCCCGGATCTGACGCCAGCGCAAGCGGCTTGGGCCAGCGCGCAGGGGTTTACCGGCGCTGCGGGGCAGCTTTGCGTGCTGCCAGCTGAGGATGGCCGCCCCGCGGGGGCTTTGTTTGGCCGCGACCCGTCAAGGATGAGCATCGCCCGCGCGGCGGCGGCGCTGCCTGAGGGGGATTGGGCATTGTCCGAGGGCACTGAGGAGGACGCGCTGGCGTGGCTTCTCGCAGGCTATCGCTTTGATCGCTATAAATCATCGAAGCCACAGAAAGCCCGATTGATCTGCCCTGAGGGCGTCGATCCAGAACGGGTGCGCGCGATCGCCGAAGGCGAGGCCCTCACGCGCGATCTGATCAATACACCTGCCTCTGATATGGGGCCGCAAGAATTGGAATCCGCCGCCGCTGCCGTTGCGGAGCGTTTCGGCGCGAAGCTCACCGTCATTCGCGGCGAGGATCTGCTCGCGCAGAACTTCCCGATGATCCATGCCGTTGGCCGCGCCTCGCCGCGCGCGCCGCGTCTGCTGGATCTGCGCTGGGGCGAGAGCGGGCCTATGCTGACGCTTGTCGGCAAGGGGGTCTGCTTCGATACGGGCGGGCTCAACATCAAGCCGGGATCTTCGATGGGGCTGATGAAGAAGGATATGGGCGGCGCGGCGACGGTCCTCGGGCTGGCGTCTATGATCATGTCGCTGGGGCTCAAGCTGCGGCTGCGCGTGTTGATCCCCGCAGTGGAGAATGCGATTTCCGGCGATGCGTTCCGCCCGCAAGATATCCTCACCTCCCGCAAAGGGCTGACGGTGGAGGTGAATAATACTGATGCCGAAGGGCGTCTCGTTCTGGCCGACGCGCTTGCCTACGGGGCGGAGGAAAGCCCCGATCTGATGCTGTGCATGGCAACGCTGACGGGGGCCGCGCGGGTGGCCTTGGGGCCGGATATCCCGCCGTTCTACACCGATAGCGACCATATCGCGGTGGCGCTGGCGCGGGGCGCCTCTGAGGCCCGCGATCCGCTGTGGCGGATGCCGTTTTGGGAGCCCTATGAAGCGATGATCGAGCCCGCGATCGCCGATCTCGATAATGCACCCGCGGGCGGGATGGCTGGATCGATCACCGCAGCCCTGTTCCTGCGCCGCTTTGTGAGCGACCCAGAAAGATTTGCGCATTTCGATATTTACGGATGGCAGCCCAGCGCCGCCCCCGCACGCCCGAAAGGCGGCGTCGGGCAAGGCGCACGCGCCATTCTCGCGGCGCTGCCCGCCCTGCTGCCGGATCTCGCGTGATGGATCGTCGGCTTACACCCTATTCTGGCGAGGTCGCGTTAGAGTCGCTGCGCGGAACGGTGAACGCTGCGCGGTTTACCACCGGCACGCCCGCCCGCGTAACGGCCCCCGTGGTCGATGTAATGTCAGCGGCTGGCGGCGCGGAGGCCAAGCGGGATCGTCAGCTTTTGTTTGGCGCAGAGGTTCTGCGCGTCGATCAGCGCGGCGCGTTTGATTACGTGCAATCGAAGGCAGATGGCTATTGCGGCTGGGTGCGCAGCGCGGCCTTGGGCGCGACCAGCATCGCCACCCACCGCGTCAGCGCGCCCTCCACGCATATCTACACCGCCCCCGATTTCAAATCACCGGACCGGATGAGCCTCTCACTTGGCAGCCGCGTGACCTTAATCGGTATCACAGGACAGTTCGCCGAGATCGAGGAGGGATGGATTCCGCTTCAGCATCTTAGCGATCAACCCGCTACCGATCCTGTCGCGGTATCAGAAAGCCTGATCGGCACGCCCTATCTCTGGGGCGGGAATTCGCGCTTCGGGATTGATTGCTCAGGCCTCGTGCAAATCGGGATGCAGGCCGCAGGGCGATCCTGCCCTGCCGATAGCGATCTGCAACGCGCGGCCTTTCCCGCCGCAGAAGGCCCGCCCAAGCGCGGAGACCTGATGTTCTGGCGCGGGCATGTGGCTTGGGTCGCGGATGACGCGCGGATCCTGCACGCCAATTCCACCTATATGTGTGTGATGTATGAAGGCATTGACGAGGCCAAAGCGCGGATTGAAGCACAAGGCGACGGGCCATTCCTCGGGCTACACCGCCCCTGAGGCCCAGTCGTCACCACACTCGGGCTAGTCAATCGGCCGAATCAGCTTGCGCTCCAGCACCCGCAGCACCTGCGTGAGGTCATGCCCGCGCCGCAAGATTTGCCCATCCGGCCCGAGGACAGCATACATCCCCTGTTTGGCGCGCAGCTTGGGGCGTTTCTCGATCCGGTAGAGCGGCGTCTCAGCCGCCCGCCGGAAGGCCGAGAAGACCGCGACATCCGTGAGAAAGCTGAGCCCATAATCGCGCCATTCGCCCGCGGCGACCATGCGGCCATAAAGCCCCATGATCTGCGTCAGCTCGCGCCGATCAAAGGCGACCTGCGTCGCAGCAGGGCCGTTTTGTGGAAAAGGGATCGGTGGTTGAACCGTCATATTCTCATCGTGCCACCGCACCGATGATAAATCAACGTCGCTCAACCGTCACACCACGGGCGGCAAGCGCCCTATCGGCCCGCACGCCGCAGTTCCGACAAGGAATCACCGCAGAAACTTCGCCTTGTCTCCCGCACTGTGCCACATCGCGCTGCGATATAGATCTCAGCGTGTAACGCGAAGGCTCTCGAGGGTGCGCGTAACCGCCCCCACCGCGTATAGCACCCTCGAGAGCACCTGCATAAAAACCCCCGCCTCGGAAGAGTACGGGGGTTTCTTCTGTCAGCGCAGAGAGGCTGCGATCAGCCGCAGTCGATATTGTAGATATTGCCCGCAGCATCGAGGCGGAAGGTAATGCGCTGCGCGTCATATTCCTGCGTCTCGATCCCGCGCCATTCCACCACACGGTAGCGGCGATCAATCCCCAATGTCGGCACGACCGAGCCCGGCTGGCTCAGATAAGGCACGTAATCAACCGCATGGCACAGATCCGGCTGACGCTCTTCAAAAACTGTTTCGGCAGGGGCGATCGCCGCTGTCTCAGTCATCACCGTTTCTTGGGCCGCAGGTTGGCATGCGGCCAGCAGGAGGACCCCTGCAAAGATCGACATTTTTTTCATTTCACAGAACCCCATGGTTGCGTTGCGCTCGCCGTTAGGCAAGTGTCCCCCGCATCTATACAATGAGGAGTTTGCTATGAGAACCCGTGCCGCCGTCGCCGTTGAGGCGGGCAAACCACTGGTCGTGATGGATGTAAACCTCGAAGGCCCTAAAGCGGGCGAGGTTCTTGTCGAGATCAAAGCCACTGGTATCTGCCACACCGACGAATTCACGCTCTCGGGCGCGGATCCTGAAGGCATCTTCCCCGCGATCCTCGGCCATGAGGGCGCGGGCATCGTGATCGAGGTCGGCGAAGGCGTCACCACGCTGAAACCGGGCGATCACGTGATCCCGCTCTACACGCCCGAGTGCCGCCAGTGCCCGAGCTGCCTGAGCCAGAAAACCAACCTGTGCACCGCGATCCGCTCGACCCAAGGTCAAGGGCTTCTGCCGGATGGTTCGACCCGTTTCTCGATGTTGGACGGCACCCCGATCCATCACTACATGGGCTGCTCGACCTTCGCTCAACACACCGTCGTGCCGGAAATTGCACTGGCGAAAGTCCGCGAGGACGCGCCGTTTGACAAGATCTGCTACATCGGCTGCGGCGTAACCACGGGCATTGGCGCAGTGATCAATACCGCCAAGGTCGAGATTGGCGCGAAAGCTGTGGTGTACGGCCTCGGCGGGATTGGCCTCAACGTGCTGCAAGGCTTGCGCCTTGCGGGTGCGGATATGATCATCGGCGTCGATCTCAACGAGGGCAAGCGCGAGATGGCCGAGCATTTCGGCATGACCCATTTCGTGAACCCGTCGAAGATCGAAGGCTCCGTTGTCGATCACATCGTCAACCTGACGAAAACTCCGTTCGATCAGATCGGCGGCGCGGATTATTCGTTCGATTGCACCGGCAATGTGAAAGTGATGCGCGACGCGCTGGAATGCACGCACCGTGGCTGGGGCCAATCGATCATCATCGGTGTGGCACCTGCGGGGGCGGTCATTGAGACCCGCCCGTTCCAACTCGTCACGGGGCGCGTCTGGAAGGGCACAGCCTTTGGCGGCGCGCGCGGGCGCACGGATGTCCCGCAGATCGTCGATTGGTACATGGACGGCAAGATCGAGATCGACCCGATGATCACCCACACGCTCTCGCTGGAAGATATCAACAAGGGCTTCGACATGATCCACACGGGCGAATCGATCCGCTCGGTCGTTGTTTTCTAAGCTCTGCTGATCGTGAAAATCAGGCTCCGGCGGTTCCCCCGCCGGAGCCTTTTGCATTAGACGGTCTCGCGCCAATCCTGTTCCATCTTCATCGTCCGCGCCTGCGCAGGCCGTGCTTTCACCCGCTCGACCCAGTCGTGGATTGCCGGAACATCGGGCATAAACGGCGGATACCACACGAAGGGGGAGGCCAGCAGCAGATCCGCCGCGCTATAGCGCTCGCCCAAGAGCCACGGGCCCTTGGCCAGCGCCTCGGCAATCCGCGCGCCGATATCTTCCTTGCCGCGGAAGGTGCTGTGCCACTGGTCATTTTCGATGTTCAAGAATTGCGCCACCAGCACCGGCTCCACCACGCCCTGATAATAGGCGAGCCAGCTCAGATAGGCCCCGCGCCCCGCCTCGCCCACTTGCGGGCCAAGCCCAGCTTGCGGGAATTTATCGGTGAGATAGGCGAAGATCGCGCCGCGCTCGCGGATATGCTCCGCCCCGTCAACAAGGTAGGGCACCTTGCCCTCAGGATGCGGGTTCGCAGGATCGGCCGCGCCAGTGCCATCGCCGCGTATGATATTCACGATATGGATCTGGGTTTGATCGAGCGCGCCAAGCTCATCCAGCAGGGTGAGGACCGAAGTCGAGCGCGATTGCGGGGCGTGGTAAAAATCCATCATGGGAAAACTCCGTAGGTTTGTAGGACGTTGCGAGGCTCAAGATAGCATTGCGATCCTGACAGTTTCTGACAGGATGGGCCGGCCTAAGCATAATTTTATGATGGAGGTTTCATGGCCCGCGCGGATCGTCTGTTTCACCTGCTGGATGCGCTGCGCCGCCTGCCCGCGCCCGCAACGGCGACGCAGCTCGCGCAGGAAACCGAAGTCTCCGAGCGCACGATCTACCGCGATATCGAGGCGTTGCGCCGTTCGGGCGCGCGGATTGATGGCGCGGCGGGCTACGGGTTTGTGCTGGAGGAAGATCCCGCGCTGCCGCCGCAATCGCTGACCCGATTGGAGTTGGAGGCGCTCACCCTCGGCATCGCCTCACTGCGTCATATGGCGGACCCGGAATTGGCGCGTGCGGGGGAGATGGCGCTGTCCAAAACCACCGCAACCCTGCCAGAGCGCCAAGCCGCACAAGCGGCCCATGCGGTGCTCTCGACCCATCGATTCGAGCTGCGACGCGCGCCCCCTGTCGATCTCGCGGTCATTCGCTCCGCTTGTTGGGACGAGACAGCGCTGGATCTGAGCTACGAGGATCGTGAGGGCGCGCAGAGCCTCCGGCGGATCTGGCCGCTCAGCATTGTGTATCTGGACCGCGAGCAGGTGTTGCTGGCGTGGTGCTGCTTACGCCAAGCCTATCGCCATTTCATCATCACACGGATGCTCAAAGTGACCGCGACGCAGGAAAGCTTCCGCCCCCGCCGCGTGCCGATGCTGCGCGAGTTTACGGGCGCGCTGCACCGGACACCCCCGCGCAAACCCTGCGACAGCCGTTAGCCGATCTTGCCGCGAATGCCGCCCGTCTGGCCACGATCAAGCAGTAGGTGATCGAGAATCACGCAAGCCATCATCGCCTCGGCAACCGGCACCGCACGGATGCCCACGCAGGGATCGTGACGGCCTTTGGTCACCACCTCGACCTCTTCGCCAGCGGCATTGATCGAGCGGCGGGGCGTCAGAATCGAGGAGGTCGGCTTGACCGAGAACCGCAGCGAGACGGGCTGCCCCGTGGTGATCCCGCCCAAAATCCCGCCTGCGTGATTCGAGAGGAACTCCGGCCCGTTCGGCCCCATGATGATCTCATCCGCATTCTCGACGCCGGTCAGCGTTGCGGCATTCATGCCCTCGCCGATCTCCACGCCCTTGACTGCGTTGATCGACATCATCGCCGCCGCGAGATCGGTATCCATCTTCGCGTAGATCGGCGCACCTAGGCCGGCCGGAACGCCCTCGGCCATCACTTCGATCATCGCCCCCACGGAGGAATGCGCCTTGCGGATCGCTTGCAGATAATCCGCCCATTCCGCGACGACTTCGGCATCGGGAATGAAGAACGGATTGCGCAGGATCTCGTCGCGGTCGAACCGTGCGCGGTTGATATGTTTCGCGCCCATCTGGATCATATAGCCGGTGATCACCAGATCCGGCACCAGCGCCTTGAGCACCGCCTGCGCGACACCACCTGCCGCCACCCGCGCCGCGGTTTCCCGCGCGGAAGACCGACCGCCGCCACGATAATCGCGGATGCCGTATTTCTGGTGGTAGGTGATATCGGCATGGCCCGGACGGAACTGCTGCGCAATCGCGCCGTAATCCTTTGAGCGCTGATCGGTGTTCTCGATCATCAACTGGATCGGCGTTCCTGTCGTCTTGCCCTCAAACACGCCGGAGAGGATCTTCACGCGGTCGGCCTCTTGCCGCTGCGTGGTTTCCTTGCTCTGGCCCGGACGGCGGCGATCCAGAAACACCTGAATGAACTCCTCCGTCAGCTCAATCCCCGGAGGGCAGCCATCGACGGTTGCGCCCAGCGCAGGCCCGTGGCTCTCCCCCCAAGTGGTGACGCGGAACATATGGCCGAAGGTGTTGAAGCTCATCACGGGTCTCCTTTGCCTTCCGATTAGCGGTGCCGCCCCGCAATTCCAAGCGAAATCCCCGAAATTCCCCTTTGCGCGGCCTTTGTGACAGCCTATGGTCGGCCAAACCTCGGGGTGCCTCACGGCTGAGATGCGCAAGCGAACCCGTCGAACCTGAACCGGTTAACACCGGCGGAGGGAAGGTATCGGGTTCTCCCGCCTTGCCCCGTCCGGCGCTATGGAGAGACCTATGAAAACCACCCTCGCGATCTCACACCTGACGCTCGGCGGCCTTCTGCTCGGATGCCTTGTCGCGGCCACGCCTTTGCTGGCCGATGATAAACCTGTGCTCACCGTTTATGCCCCTGAATATTTCACCTCCGAATGGGGTCCGGGCCCCGCGATTGAAACTGGATTTGAGGAAAGCTGCGGCTGTGATCTGCAATTCGTTGCGGGCGATATCCTGCCACGCCTGCTGCTGGAGGGTGACAAGACCGAGGCGGATGTGGTGATCGGGCTGAACTCGGATCAAACCGCCCGCGCCCGTGCGACGGGCCTGTTCGCGCCCCATGGCGAGGATGCGACGCGGCTGACGCTTCCCGTCGCATGGGAGGATGAGACCTTCCTGCCCTTCGATTGGTCAGAGTTGGCCTTTGTCTATGACAAGACCAAACTCGCCACCCCGCCGACCTCCTTCGCCCAGCTTCTGGACATGGATGTGAAAATCGCGATCCAAGATCCGCGCTCCTCCGTCTCCGGTCTCGGCCTGCTGCTTTGGGTGAAATCAATCTACGGCGACAAAGCCCCCGAGGCATGGGCCAAGCTTGCGCCCAAAGTCCTGACCGTGACGCCGGGCTGGTCGGAGGCATACGGCCTCTTCACCGATGGCGAGGTGGATATGGTGCTCTCCTTCACCACCTCCCCCGCCTATCACATCATCGCCGAGGAGGACGACACGAAGGCCGCCGCGATCTTTGAGGAGGGGCATTACCTCTATACCGAGCTTGCCGCGCAGTTGAACACGACGGACACGCCGGACCTCGCGCAGAGCTTCATGGATTATATTCTCTCGGACGGGTTCCAAAGCATGATCGCAACGGCGAACTGGTCCTATCCGGTGATCATCAAGGAAGGGTTCCTGCCTGAAGGTTTTGCGGCACTGCCGCGCCCTGCCAAGACCTTCTCCTATTCGGAAGCCGAGGCAGAGGCCCTGCGCCAGCCCGCGCTGGATGAATGGCTCGCTGCCTTCAAATGATCCGGCCCGCGCCGCTCGCCGCAATCTGCCTGGCGGCGCTGGTCCTTGGCCCGCTGATCGCGACCATTTGGTTCGCGGGCGGGCTTGGCGCGCTGCGGCCCGCGGATCTGGACGCGGTGCAATTCACGGTTGGCCAAGCGCTGCTCTCGGCGGCGCTTTCTTGCCTCGGGGCGGTTCCTGTCGCGCGCGCATTGCATCGGCGCCGGTTTCGCGGGCGGGCGGCGCTGATCTCCCTGCTCGGCGCGCCGTTTCTGCTGCCGACGATTGTCGCGACGATGGGGCTGATTGCGCTTTTCGGGCGCGCGGGACCGATCAATGCGGGGCTCACCGCGCTCGGCCTACCGAGCCTGACGATCTACGGCGCGCAGGGGGTAATCCTCGCGCATGTGTTCTTCAACCTGCCGCTGGCCACGCGGATGCTGCTGCACGGCTGGGCGACAATCCCGCAAGAGCGGCACCGCCTCGCGGCCTCGCTCGGGTTTCGAGCATGGGATCGGTTCCGCCATGTGGAGATGCCGATGCTGGGGCGCGTGCTGCCAAGCGCCTTTCTCGCAATTTTCCTCGTCTGCCTGACCTCCTTCGCCGTGGCGCTGACGATGGGCGGCGGGCCGCGGGCGACGACGATTGAACTTGCGATTTATCAGGCCTTCCGGTTTGATTTCGATATCGCCCGCGCCGCCTCTTTGGCGCTGCTGCAAACGGGGATTTGCGTTATCGCTGTCGGGCTGACGTTACGCATCGCGCCGCAGGGGGCCAGCACGCAAGGGCTTTTGCTACGGGCGTCAGACCTGCCCGTGAGCCGGATCGATGCGCCAGTTATCTTCGCCGCGAGCGTGTTTTTAATTGCCCCGCTGGCGATCATTCTGCTGCGCGGCCTGCCCACCTTCATGGATCTCCCCTCAACGATCTGGGCCGCCACGGCAACCTCGCTCATCCTGGCGCTGGCCTCCGCTGCGCTGACCCTTGCGATGGCCTTGCCACTGGCGCTGGCGCAGCGGCCATGGGCGGAGGCGGCGGGCACTTTGCCAATGACGGCCTCGGCGCTGGTGATGGGCACAGGCCTGTTCCTGATCGCGCGGCCCTATGTGAACCCGACCAGCCTCGCCCTGCCGTTGACGCTGATCACCAATGCCACCCTCGCCGCGCCTTTCGCCCTGCGGATCCTAGCCCCCGAAGCGCGCAGCCTGCGGCACGATTATGATCGGCTTTCCGCCGCGCTCGGGATCACAGGGCTGAGCTATCTGCGCCTTGTCGCCCTGCCCCGTCTGCGCGCGCCCTTAGGATTTTGCGCGGGGCTGAGCGCGGCCTTCTCGATGGGGGATCTGGGCGTCATCACGCTGTTCTCCGATGGCCGCACCCAAACCCTGCCCCTCGCGCTGTTCCAACTGATGAGCGCCTACCGGATGGACCAAGCCGCCGCGGCGGCCTGCCTGTTGATGGTACTCACCTTTGCCCTGTTCTGGATTTTTGATCGGATCGGCCATGCTCACGCTCGATAGCCTCCAACTCTCCGCAGGCAGCTTCCACCTCGCGGCGGACCTCACTCTGGAAGCAGGCTCGCGCACGGCGGTGATCGGGCCCTCGGGCGCGGGGAAATCGACCCTACTCTCCGCCATCGCGGGGTTTTTGCCACCGACCTCAGGGCGGGTTCTCTGGGACGGGGCCGATATCACGCGGATGGAGGCGGGCAAGCGGCCGCTGTCGATCCTGTTCCAAGATCAAAACCTGTTTCCCCATCTCACCGTCGCGCAGAATATCGGGCTGGGGATCTCGCCCGCGCTGCGGCTCTCCGTGGCGGATCATGCCCGCATCGAAGAAAGCCTGATCCGCGCGGGGCTCACGGGGCTTGGTGCGCGCAAACCCGATGCGCTCTCGGGGGGGCAACAATCGCGGGTGGCCCTCGCGCGGGCCTTGTTGCGCAAGCGCCCGATCTTGCTGCTGGATGAGCCTTTCGCGGCGCTCGGCCCCGCGCTGAAGGCGGAGATGCTGACCCTTGTGGAAGAGATTGCCACGCAGGAAAGGCTGACCGTGCTCATGGTTTCGCATGATCCCGAGGACGCGTTGCGACTCTGCCCGCAGACGGTTCTGGTGGCGGAAGGCAAGGCCCACGCGCCACAGCCAACCAAAGAGCTATTGGCGTCGCCGCCGCCCGCGCTGCGCGCCTATCTCGGCGATTAGTGCCAAAAGACGCGCACAAGAAACCAAAGCCCCAAATGAAAACGCGCCCCCCGAAGGGAGCGCGTCAAATTTAAATCTTGGCAAAAGATCAGTGCTGATCTTTGTAAGGTGCCCAGATCCGCTTGTTGGTGAGGTAAAGAAGCGTCGAGAGCAGAGCGAGCAGCAGCACGGCCACAAAGCCCCACTGTTTGCGCGCCATCATCTTCGGCTCTGCGGTCCACATCAGGAAGGCCGCAACGTCTTCGGCCATATGCTCAACCGTTGCCTCGTGGCCGTCTTCATACTCAACCGCGCCCTCTGCGAGCGGCGGCGGCATTTTGATCCAGCCAGTAGAGAAGGTGTGGTTCTCGTAGAAGGTCGAACCCGCTTCTTCTTTCTCTTCACCGGAGTAGCCGGTCAGCAGCGAGACGATATACTCCGGCCCGCCGATCCCGTTGACCAGCTGCGAGATCCCCGTGCCGTAAGGCCCGTGGAAGCCTGCGCGCGATTTCGCCATCAAGGAGAGATCCGGCCCCATGCCTTCACCCGAACGGGTGGGGAAGTGGTCAGTTTCCTTGCGCGGACGCTCTTCGCCGGTTTCATGGTCGATGACCGAATCAAGCTCTGCCGAATAGGCGCGAACCCAATCCGCATTCATCTCCGGCCCGCCTTCATCTGCCAGCGAGCGCAGCGGGACGAATTTCATCCCGTGGCAGCCCGAGCAGACTTCGCGGTAGACTTGGAAGCCGCGACGCAGTTGCTCTTGGTCGTATTTCCCGAAGGGGCCCTCAAACGAGAAGGCGTGATCTTCGACATGTCCGCCACCGCCAGCGGCAAGGGCTGCGCCCGTGCCGATAGCGAGTGCCGAGATTGCGGAAAGAATGAGTTTCTTCATCTTGTCAGTCCTTTCCCTTACTCGGCTTTGCCGTAGTGGGCATTGAAATCGTCCTCGATGGTCGCCGGCATCGGAAGCGGTTTCTCAATCACACCCAGCAGCGGCAGGATGACGAAGAAATAGCCGAACCAATAGGTCGCGCCCAGCAGGGAGATGTAGGGGTAGATGCCATCGGTCGGCATTGCGCCCACCCACATCAGAACCACGAAATCAACTGCGAGGAGCCAGAACCACCATTTGAACATCGGACGATATTGGCCCGAACGAACCTTGGAGGTATCGAGCCAAGGCGCCAGCGCCATTGCAATGATTGCGCCGAACATCGCGATAACCCCGAAGAACTTCGCATCAACGATACCGAAGGTCAGCTTGTTCACGAGGATCACAGCCCAAACATCCGCGGTGAAAGCGCGCAGGATCGCGTAGAACGGCAGGAAGTACCATTCCGGAACGATGTGCGCAGGCGTCGCGAGGGCGTTTGCTTCGATGTAGTTATCGGGGTGGCCGAGGTAGTTCGGCATGAAGCCAACAACCGCGAAGAAGATCAGCAGAACCACCGCCAGAGCGAAGAGATCCTTGATCACGAAATACGGCCAGAACGGCAGTGTGTCTTTCTTCACGTCTTCTTTCGAGGTCGTGCGCACATCCACGCCAGTCGGGTTGTTGTTGCCCGTGGTGTGGAATGCCCAGATATGCACGAT
Organism: Paracoccaceae bacterium; assembly: GCA_048262715.1. Lineage (GTDB taxonomy): Bacteria > Pseudomonadota > Alphaproteobacteria > Rhodobacterales > Rhodobacteraceae > Albirhodobacter. The sequence continues at coordinate 386,112 of JBLXEV010000001.1, read as the reverse complement.
CACCAGACCAGCGATCACGAAGGGCAGAAGATAATGCAGCGAGAAGAAGCGGTTGAGCGTCGCGTTATCCACCGCAGGCCCGCCGAGGAGCCAGGCTTGGATATCAGGGCCGATGCCCGGAATAGCGCCGAACAGGCCGGTGATCACGGTCGCGCCCCAGAAGGACATCTGGCCCCACGGAAGAACGTAGCCCATGAACGCGGTGCCCATCATCATCAGATAGATGATCATGCCGACGATCCATGTCACTTCGCGCGGTGCTTTATACGAACCGTAGTAGAGGCCGCGGAAGATGTGGATGTAGACGGCGAAGAAGAACATCGACGCGCCGTTGGCATGGAGGTAGCGCAGGAAATAGCCGCCGTTCACATCGCGCATGATGTGCTCGACAGACGCGAAGGCCAGATCGACGTGCGGCGTGTAATGCATCACCAGCACGATGCCGGTCACGATTTGCAGCGCGAGGCAGAAGGCGAGGACGATGCCCCAGATCCACCACCAGTTGAGGTTTTTCGGCGTCGGGATCATCAGGGTGTCATAAAGGAGACCCACGATCGGGAGACGTTTGTGAAGCCATTTTTCGGCGCCCGTTTTGGGCTCGTAATGGTCGTGCGGAATACCCATTTTTGTCTCCCTCAGCCCAGCTTGACGGTCGTCGCGTCGGTGAACGCAGCGAGCGGAATGTCGAGGTTGCGCGGTGCGGGGCCCTTACGGATCCGACCAGCTGCATCGTAGTGCGAGCCGTGGCAGGGGCAGAACCATCCGCCAAAATCGCCAGCGCCATCACCGATCGGAACGCAGCCGAGGTGGGTGCAAACGCCGAGCATCACCAGCCACTCGCCATTCTCATCCAGCGTGCGGTTCTCGTCGGAAGCATCAGCGCCCGGCTTGTTGGCGTTCTCAGCGCTCGAGTCGATCAGCGTCGAGATATCAACGGCGCGTGCGCTTTCGATCTCATCCGGTGTGCGGCGACGAATGAACACCGGCTTACCGCGCCATTTCACGGTGAGCTGCGTGCCCAGCTCAACGCCCGACACGTCGACGAAAATCGACGACAACGCCTTAACATCGGCGGAAGCATTCATCTGATTGACCAGCGGCCAAACGGCAGCGCCGGCAGTGACAGCGCCCGCGCCTGCGGTCGCGTAGTAGAGGAAATCCCTCCGGGTGCCTGCGGTATCTTCGTGGGACACGTGTTTCTCCCTTCCCGGGCCTTGAGAAAGGCCATACGACTTGCAGGCCGCGCATGCACGCAGCCAGACATGGCGGGCTTGTAGCAATCACAATTGCTTGCGTCTAGCGGACAATAGCGCGCATCGCCCTGATTTTTAGAGGATCCGGCATTTTGGACAACGTGCCAATTCCGACAATTGCACCTTGTTATTCCGGAACCAGCATATAGCCCGCGCCGCGCACCGTCTGCAAATAGCGCGGCTCGCGCGGATCTGGCTCGATCTTGCGGCGCAAACGGGTGATCTGAACGTCAATCGCCCGATCCTGACCGCTGACGGCCCCGTTCTGGCCATTGCCCTCGGCCTCTGCCGCTTTCGCCTCTGCCGCACGCGCTTCCGCCGCGCGGGCCTCGGCGCTTTTGTCGCGGCCCATCTCCTCAATGAGATCGGCGCGCGAGATCACTTCGCCGGGCTTGGCCGCGAAAATCCGCATCAATTGCGCCTCTGTGGCGGTCAATCGCACCAGCGCCTCGCCCTGCCACAGCTCGCCGCGATCCAACTCATAGCGGAGCGGCCCAAGCGTTAACATCTTGGGCCCGGTCACCTGTGCTTGCGGCACTCTGCGCAAAATCGCGTTGATCCGCAGCAGCAATTCCTTCGGCTCGAACGGTTTCGCGAGGTAATCATCCGCCCCTGCCTCCAGCCCCTCGATCCGGTCACGGGTCTCGCCGCGCGCCGTCAATAGCAGGATCGGCGTCGCCATCTTGCTGCGCAAATCACGGGTGAGGGTGAGACCATCTTCCCCCGGCATCATCACATCCAACACGATCAGGCTGAATTCCAACCCCGCCAGAAGCCGCCGCGCATGGGCCGCATCGCGCGCCGCCGTGACGAGAAATCCATTTCGGATCAAGAACTTCTGCAACAGGCTGCGGATTCTCTCGTCATCATCTACGATCAAAAGATGCGGCGCGTGCTGATTCATTCGGTCTCCTCACGCTTGAGGTAATGCCGACGCAGGTCCGGATCCATCATCGCTTCCAGCACCTGACGGAACCCCGCCACCGCCTGCGGCCCCGCCGCGCGATAGGCGCCGCGCATCCGTGCGCGCTGCACCTCGGAGAGCTCACGCTCCAGCGCAATGCCAGTCTCGGTGAGATAAAGCAGACGCTCGCGCTTATCCTTGCGGCCGACGCGGCTCTCCACCAGCCCATCCTCAATCAGCGTGCGCAGGACACGGTTGAGCGATTGTTTGGTGACGCCGAGCATCTCCAACAGGGCGGTGACCGTCAGCCCCTGCTGGCGATTGATGAAATGCACCGCACGGTGATGAGCGCGCCCATATCCGTGCTTCTCCAGAATGCGATCGGGATCTGCCGTGAAACCGCGATAGGCGAAGAACATCGCCTCGACCCCTTTGCGAAGTTGCTCGTCGGTCAGGAAAAGGAGGCTCTCGCCGCCCGCAACGCCCACACTACCCTCTGCCATTCGCCACTCCTTCTTTGCGATCATTTTATGTCAGCCTTGTTGACTTTCCAAGTCTCAAATGCTACCCGTGCTGACGATTTGCGCAATAATATGTCGGACACGACCGATTATCACGCAACTTGTGAAAATTGGCTCGACTCAAGGAGGGTGCTATGGCCGGTGCTTATGATGATCGTGATGGCAAGATCTGGATGGACGGCAAGCTCGTCGAATGGCGGGACGCGAATGTCCACCTGCTGACCCACGCCCTGCATTACGCCTCGTCCGTGTTCGAGGGTGAGCGCTGCTACAACGGCAAGATTTTCAAAGGCGTCGAGCACTCGATCCGCCTGCGCAAATCGGCAAACCTGCTGGATATGGAAATCCCCTATTCGGTTGAAGAAATTGAAGCCGCGAAATACGCGATGCTGGAAGCCAACGGCTGGACCGACGCTTACGTGCGGGCAATCGCATGGCGCGGCGCGGGCGAGGATATGGGCGTCTCCGCAAAGAAAAACCCTGTCCGTCTCGCAATCGCTGGCTGGGAATGGGGCAATTACTACGGCGACGCGAAGATGAAGGGCGCCAAGCTCGACATTGCAAAATGGCGCCGCCCTGATCCAGCTACGATTCCGTGCGAAGCGAAAGCCGCCGGCCTCTATATGATCTGCACCATGTCCAAGCATGCCGCCGAAGCCAAAGGCTGCTCGGATGCGTTGATGCTGGATTATCGCGGCTATGTGGCGGAAGCGACCGGCGCGAACGTGTTCTTCGTCAAAGACGGTGAAGTTCACACCCCGCTGGCCGATTGCTTCCTCAACGGGATCACCCGCCAAACGGTGATCGGGATGCTGAAGGAAAAGGGCGTCACCGTTCATGAGCGCCGGATCAACCCGATGGAGCTCGCAGGCTTTGAGCAGTGCTGGCTGACGGGCACCGCTGCGGAAGTGACACCCGTGGGCCAGATCGGCGATTTCATCTTTGAAGTCGGCGCATTGACCCGCGAGATTTCGGAAGATTACGAGAAGCTCGTTCGCGCCTAACGCACGGGCCACTCAACAATTCAAAAGGGCGCGCTCCGATTAGGAGTGCGCCCTTTTTCTATGCGCTCGTTGCGAGGCGCCGTTAGCTTTTGGTCAAACCGTCTCGCCGCGTGCAATCCGCGCGTATTCTTCCAGCCGGACGCTTTGCTCGCCCCGCAGCGCAGGGCGCTGCCGCAACGTGGCAATGGCAGGGTGCATTCCGGCGCGGCGCTCAATCTCGAGATAGCTGCGCAGGCGCTCTCCCCCCGATTGCGGGTCCGATTTGGTCGGCGCATGGTCGATAATATGACGGCTCATCCTATACCTCCTTGGGCTGAGTGAGGGGGGAAACCTAGCATAGAATCACCCTGCAAGCACGCCGCAGCGCAGCAGGCGCGCGGAACATTGCCGTGAGTGTCAAGCGCGTGGATCTCAGGCGCTTGGCGCGGCGGCCTTGCGGGCCTTTGCGCGCTCGATCCCCAAGGCGCGCTCGCGCCAGATGATCAGCCCGCCCGCCAGAATCACAAGCCCCGCCCCCGATAGCATCATCATCGTCGGCACCTCTGAGAACGCGAAATAGCCGACCAAGAGTGCCAGAAGCATCGAGGAATACTCGAAAGGCGCGATGATCGAGGCATCCGCAAAGCGGTAGGCAGATGTCAGCAAGATCTGCGCGACCCCACCGATCAACCCCGCAGCGATGAGCAACAGCGCCGCCTGCGACGAGGGCACCACCCAGCCGAAGGGAATGGTGACCAACGACAGCAACGTCGCCGTGCAGGAGAACCAGAAAACAATCGCGGAGGTGGTCTCGGTTACGGTCAGCTTTCGAATGAAAATCTGCGCCAAGGCCGCGAACACAGCGCCCATCAGCGCAAAGCTCGCCCCCAGGGTCTGCCGCGCATCGCCGATTCCGCTGAACCGCGGACTTAGGATAATCAAAACACCGATCATCCCGAGCGCCACCGCCGATAGCCGGAAGGCCCGCACCTCTTCCCCCAGAAACATCGCCGCGAATACGACGATCAGCAGGGGGGCCGCATAGCCAATCGCGGTGGCCTCGGGCAAGGGCAAGATGCCAAGCCCCGCGAAGGTCAGCCCCATCGCCAATGTCCCCGCGACGCCGCGCCAGACATGGCCCAAGCGCGAGGCCACGCGAAGCCCTGTCCGCAGATCGCCCCGCGCCGCCAGCCAGACCAAAGTGATCGGAATCGCAAAGAACGACCGGAAGAAGACTTGCTCGCCCGGTGGAACTTCATCCGCTGTGACTTTCAGAATAATCGACATGCAGATGAAGCCGAGAACAGCGCCCAGCTTACACAGAATGCCACGAAGCGGGCCAGAAAGGGGTTCGCGTTCCATGCGGCCAAGCTAGCGCATTCGCCGTAGGGCGCAACCAAATGAATGGCTAAACTTCGCGCGAAACCACAGTTTTATCCAGTTTTTCCAAGGCCCATCTTGCAGCATCGCTGACGCCTTCATCTGGGTCGGAGCAGAGCGCGCGCACGGCCCCTCGCAGCGCGATGATCCCTTGGTTGCCCACCGCATAGAGCGCGTTTCGCACCATCCTGTCGCGACCGATCCGCTTGATCGGCGATCCCGCGAAAGCCGCGCGAAACGCCGGATCATCCATCGCGATCAGGGCCGCCAGTTCCGGCCCTTGCGAGATCGGGCGCGCGGCATAGCCGATCTCCCGCGCTTCGGCGGCGAATTTGTTCCACGGACACGCCGCGAGGCAATCGTCACACCCATAGATCCTGTTGCCCAACGCCGCGCGCAGATCCTCCGCGACGGGGCCACGATGCTCGATCGTCAGATAGGAGATGCAGCGCCGCGCATCGAGGCGATAGGGCGCGGGGAAGGCCGCCGTCGGGCAGGCGTCCAAGCACGCCGTGCACGAGCCACAATGCGAGACATCCGCCGCATCGGGCGCCAGTTCCACCGTGGTAAAGATCGCGCCCAAAAAGAACCAAGACCCCAGATCCCGCGCGAGAAGATTGGTGTGTTTGCCTTGCCAACCCAAGCCTGCCGCCTGCGCCAAAGGTTTTTCCATCACCGGCGCGGTATCGACGAACACCTTGATCTCGCCCTCGGGCGCTTGATCCAACAGCCACCGCCCCACCCGCTTGAGGCGCTTTTTCACAAGATCATGATAATCCTTGCCGCGCGCATAGACAGAAATATTGCCAACGCCTGCGCGCCCGACATCCGCCATCGGATCGCCCTCGGGCGTATACGTTTCCGCCAGCATGATGACGGATTTCGCCTCCGGCCAGAGCGCATCGGGCGCACCGCGCCACGCCATGCGCTCCTCCATCCAGCCCATCTGACCGTGCATGCCCTCTGCGACAAACGCCGCCAGACGCTCCGCGATCTCGGGCACCGCATCGGGCCTGCAAACGCGCATTTTGGAAAACCCCTCGAAAAGGGCCCTTTCCTCCAGACGCGCCTTCAGATCTTCCACCGCGCCGCCTTTCTGGTTGCTCAAAATATCCTGGGGGTGTGGGGGCAAAGCCCCCGCAGAACCTTAGAAATCCAGCTCTGAATAATGCGGCGCAGGCGGCATTCCAGAAAGCTGATCCGCCAGCAGCGACCGGAAGGCAGGCCGCGATTTGATCTTCGCATACCAATCCTTCACATTCGGCGAGCGGTTCCAATCCACATCCGAGATGTAATCGAGGCAGGACAGATGCGCCGCAGCCGCGAAATCGGCCAGCGTCATATTATCCCCTGCCAGCCAACGGCGCTGATCCAAGAGCCAGCCCATGTAATCAAGGTGGAATTTCACCGCTTTCAGGCCGGATTTCACCGCCATCGAATCGGGATAGCCCTTCTTCATCACCTTTTTCCAGACGCGCTCGCCCATGATCTTGGTCGTGACCTCATGGTTGAACTTGTCATCGAACCAAGCGCAAAGCCTGCGCACCTCGTAGCGGCCCTCCACATCGCGCGGGAATAGCGGCGGATTGGGGACGATTTCTTCGAGATATTCGCAGATCGCTTGGCTTTCGCTCAGCATCTTGCCGTCAAGTTTAACGATAGGCACCTTGCCCGCAGGGTTGCGGCGCAGGAATTCCTGCCCCTGCTCCCAATACCGCTCCTCGACCAGTTCAACTTCGATACGCTTCTCCGCCAAGGTCAGGCGGACCTTGCGACAGAATGGCGAAAGAGGAACGTGATAGAGACGGTTCATAGCAACACCTTTTAGGAACACCCCTTCTGATAGCCCCCGAGACAGGCAGGATCAATGCCTGCGGATGCGACTGGGCAAAGCCCCGCGCGCAGGCGGCATCATCTTGCAGGGCAGTGCAGCTTACTTCTCAAAGCACGCAGCACGCCCGTCGCGGCGGATCGTCTCGGCACCGTCGATCAACTGCGCGGACCGCTTGCGCATAAACGGGCCGGGTTTGGCAGCATTGCGGCCTTTTGGATCGGGCAGAACCGTTGCCAAAAGCGCCGCTTGCTGCGCGGTGAGCTTATCGGGCGTCACGCGGAAATAGCGGAAGGCGGCGGCGTTCACCCCGAACACCCCCTCATCAAACTCCGCCACGTTGAGATAGACCTCAACAATCCTGCGTTTGGACCAGACCAGCTCCACCATCGGCGTGATCAGCGCCTCCAGCGCCTTACGCGCCCAGCTCCGATCCTGCCAGAGGAACACATTCTTGACGACCTGCTGCGAGAGCGTCGAGGCGCCGCGATTCGCGCCGTCATCCAGCGCGGAGCGGATTGCCCGCATATCAAAGCCCCAGTGTTGGCAGAAATTCGCATCTTCCGCCGCGACGATGGTGCGTGCGACGACGGGATTGATATCCTCAATCGGCGTCCATTGCCGATCCACCCGCCCCAGCCTGTGCCGCTCGGACAGGATCGTCATCGTGGTCGGTGGATTGATCACCGTGTAAAGAACAACCAGCGCCAAGAGGGCCGCAAACCCAGCCAGAAGCCCCCGCCCGACCCATTTTTTGAGCCAGCGGAACAACCGCAGTTTTGGCGGCATGGGGGCAGGTTTTCGTGATTTTTTGGTCGATCGGGCCATGAGTGTCATAAGTCATGTCAGCCGCTGTCAGGTCAAGCCCTTCGGGGCTATGCAGCGGTCGGTTAAAACGAAGATGGCGGAGGTTTCCCCCCGCCATCGCCAAACTGTGTCTCGCGTCGCGCGCTTATTCCGCAGGAACCGCCGCATCCTCCAAGGAAAGCGGGTGCGGAATATGGATCAGCATCTCGGTCGGGCAGACCTGCAGGAAGTTCGCCCGTTCGGAGGCCCAATGCGCGAGGATCTCCGCGCCTTTGACCGATTGCGTCTCCGCCACATGGCGCTCGATGAGGCCCTTGAGTTGGGCTTCCCAATGCGGGTGGCTCACCGCGCAGGTCACGAGGCTTTCGAGGTTGATATTATCCTCCGCCGTGCCTTCAGGATCATAGAGATAGGCCATGCCACCCGTCATCCCTGCGCCGAAGTTCGCGCCAATCGGCCCGAGGATAACGGCCACACCGCCCGTGGTGTACTCACACCCGTTGGTGCCACAGCCCTCGATCACCACTTTCGCGCCCGAGTTCCGCACCGCGAACCGCTCGCCCGCGCGGCCCGCCGCGAAGAGATAGCCGTCGGTTGCGCCGTAGAGCACCGTGTTCCCGATGATCGTGTTCTCGGAAGCTTTGAGCGGCGAAGCCATCGGCGGGCGCACAACAATCGTGCCCCCCGAAAGGCCCTTGCCCACGTAGTCGTTCGCATCGCCTGACACTTCGATCTTCAGACCGGGTGCCGCGAAGGCCCCGAGCGACTGACCCGCCGACCCCGTCAGCTTGACCGTGAGATGATCGGGCTGCAGCGCGTTGCGCATCCCGAATTTCTTCACGATATGCGAGGAAGCGCGCGTCCCGATGGTGCGGTGCGTGTTGCGCACCGCGTAGGAGAGCTGCATCTTCTCCCCGTCCTCGAAGAACCGCGCGCCGTCACGGATGATCTCCGCATCCAGCGTATCGGGCACGAAGTTGCGCGGCTTGGAGCGATCGTAAACGATCTTATCCCAGCCATCGACAGTAATCAGCAGCGGGTTCAGATCGAGATCGTCGAGATGCGCCGCCCCGCGCGAAACCTGCGTGAGCAGATCGGCGCGGCCGATGATCTCATCCATCGAGCGCGCGCCAATCGAGGCGAGCAACTCACGCACTTCTTGCGCGTAGAAGGTGATCAGGTTGACGACCTTATCCGCCGTGCCGGTGAACTTTGCACGCAGCTCAGGGTCTTGTGTGCAGACGCCCACCGGGCAGGTGTTCGACTGGCACTGACGCACCATGATACAGCCCATCGCGATCAGCGCAGCCGTGCCGATGCCGTATTCCTCAGCGCCCATCATCGCGGCCATGACAATGTCACGTCCCGTGCGAAGGCCGCCATCGGTCCGCAGCGTCACCCGCTCGCGCAGGTTGTTCATCGCCAAGACTTGGTGCGCCTCGGTCAGGCCCATCTCCCACGGCAGACCCGCGTATTTGATCGAGGTCGCTGGGCTTGCGCCGGTGCCGCCATTGTGGCCCGAGATCAGGATCACATCGGCCTTTGCCTTCGCCACACCCGCCGCAATCGTGCCAACGCCCGAAGACGCCACCAGTTTCACGGTGACTTTGCAGCGCGGGTTGATCTGCTTGAGATCGTAGATCAGCTGCGCGAGGTCTTCGATCGAGTAGATATCGTGGTGCGGCGGCGGCGAGATCAGCGTCACGCCTTTGGTCGAATGCCGCAGACGCGCGATCAGATCGGTGACTTTCATCCCCGGCAACTGGCCGCCTTCGCCAGGTTTCGCGCCTTGCGCCACTTTGATCTCGAGCTCTTCACAGTGGTTGAGGTATTCGGCGGTCACACCGAAGCGCCCCGAGGCCACCTGTTTGATCTTCGCGGAGGGGTTATCGCCATTCGCTTCGGGAACGAAATGCGCCGGATCCTCGCCGCCTTCGCCCGAATCCGATTTCGCGCCAATCCGGTTCATCGCCACGTTCAGCAGTTTATGTGCCTCGGGCGAGAGCGCCCCCAGCGACATCCCCGGCGTCACGAAACGCTTACGGATCGAGGTGATCGATTCCACTTCCTCAATCGGAACCGGCTTGCCCAGCGGCTTCACGTCCAAGAGATCGCGAATATGGATCGGCGGGTTCGCCCGCATCATTGCGGAGTATTTCTTCCACACATCATAGGAGGCGCGATCACAAGCTGTTTGCAGCATGTGCATCGTTTGCGCTTCCCACGCGTGTTTCTCGCCGGTGCGGCGGGCTTTGTAGAAGCCACCAATCGGCAGAACCTCCTGATTGCCCTTCCAGCCCTTCGCGTGGACTTCCTCGATCTTGTGCTGGATGCCGTGCACACCGATCCCCGAAATGCGGCTGTGCATCCCTGGGAAATATTCGTTGACCATCGCGCGCGACAGACCGACCGCCTCGAAGTTCAGACCCCCGCGATAGGAGGAAATCACCGAGATCCCCATCTTCGCCATGATCTTCAGCAGGCCTGCATCCACCGCATCGCGGTAGCGGCGCATGCAATCAAGAAGCGTGCCTTCCAACAGGCCGCGCTCGATCCGATCCGCAATCGAATCCTGCGCGAGATACGGGTTCACCGTGGTCGCACCCGAGCCGATCAGCACTGCGAAGTAATGCGGATCAATGCATTCCGCAGTCCGGACATTGATCGAGCAGAAGGTCCGCAGACCCTTTGCCGTCAGCCCCGAATGCACAGCGGAGGTCGCCAAGATCATCGGCATCGCAACCTTATCGGCGCTTTGCAACTCATCCGACAGCACCAGATGCAGCGCGCCAGAGCGCACAGCGTCTTCGGCCTCGGCACGGATCCGCGCCAGACCTTCGCGCAGCGCTTCTTGATCGGCGCCCGCAGGGAAGGTGCAGTCGATTACGGTGACCGCCGCGCCGAACTGGCGCATCAACTCGCCGAACTCACCATTCGCAATGAACGGGCTTTCCAGCACCAGGATCTCGGTCTGCGAGCTATCCTCGTCGAGCACGTTCTTGAGGTTGCCGAAGCGCGTTTTGAGCGACATCACACGGCTTTCGCGCAAGCTGTCGATCGGCGGGTTGGTGACCTGCGAGAAGTTCTGACGGAAGAAATGCGACAGCGGGCGGTATTGCTTCGAGAGAACCGCAGGCGGCGTATCGTCGCCCATCGAGGCGATGGATTCTTTGCCATCCTCGGCCATCGGCGCGAGGATATGCTCCAGCTCTTCGACGGAATAACCCGCAGCGACCTGACGCTTGCGCAGCTCGGCCCCCGTGAAGCCCGCGACTTCCGGAACATCGCGCATGATTTGGTTGAGATCCGTCACCTTCTCCACCCAGTCGCCGAACGGCTGGCTGTTGGCGAGACGGTTCTTGATCTCTACGTCGTGGTAAAGTTTGCCCTCGCGCATATCGACCGCGATGATCTGCCCCGGCCCGAGCGCGCCTTTCTCGACCACGGTCGCCTCGTCGGTCGGAACCATGCCCGCCTCGGAGCCGGCGATCAGCAGCCCGTCGCCCGTCACAACATAGCGCAGCGGACGCAGCCCGTTGCGATCCAAGCCGCCGCAGACCCAACGACCGTCGGTCATCGCCAGTGCGGCGGGGCCGTCCCACGGCTCCATGACTGCGTTGCAATAGGCATACATATCCTGCCACGCCTTCGGCATCTCGCCGGAGTTAGCATAGGCTTCCGGCACCAACATCGTCTTGGTCATCGGGGCAGAGCGGCCCGAACGCACCATGACTTCAAACACCGCATCCAGCGCGCCGGAATCGGAGGCACCAGCCGGAATGATCGGCTTGATGTCTTCTGCCATCTCGCCAAAGGTCGAGGACGCCATGCGGATCTCGTGGGACTTCATCCAGTTGATGTTGCCCTTGATCGTGTTGATCTCACCGTTATGCGCCAGCATCCGGAACGGCTGCGCCAGCCACCACTGCGGGAAGGTGTTGGTCGAATAGCGCTGGTGATAGATCGCGAAGGCCGATTCAAACCGCGTATCCATCAGATCGGGGTAGAAGGTCGCAACCTGCTCGGCGAGCATCATGCCCTTGTAGATGATCGAGCGGCACGAGAGCGAGCACAGGTAGAGCCCGTGGATCTGCGCGGCGATTGCGGCTTTTTCGATCCGGCGACGGATGATGTAGAGTTCGCGCTCGAACTGCTCATCGTCGATGTTCTTCTCGTTGCGGATCAGGATCTGTTCGATCTCGGGACGGGTGGCGTTGGCCTTCTCGCCCAGAACTTCGGTGTTCACCGGAACATGGCGCCAGCCGTAAATATAATGGCCCATGCGGAGAACTTCCGTCTCCACGATGGTCCGGCAGCGCTCTTGCGCGCCAAAATCGGTGCGCGGCAGGAAGACTTGGCCGACAGCGACCATCTTGCCCATATCGGGCTCATGCCCAGTGCGGCGGATCTGATCGTAGAAGAAGGGGGCCGGAATCTGCACATGGATGCCCGCGCCGTCGCCGGTTTTGCCATCGGCGTCCACCGCACCGCGGTGCCAGATCGCTTTGAGCGCGTCGATCCCGTTCTCCACGACCTTGCGCGAGGGCTTCCCGTTCAACGAGACCACGAGGCCAACGCCGCAGGACGCTTTCTCGTCATCCGTTTTATAGAGGGAGTTCTCGTCCATCCATTTGCGCTTGGCCTCTTCGGCGGCAACCCAGTTTGCGTCGAATTCAGTCATGTCAGTGCCTCCTCAGAGAAAGGGTCTGCCGAACCGGCATGAGCGGCGTGCGGCGCGTGCCGCCTGTTGCCCCTGCGGCCCGACGAACGCGAAGATCGCGTCCGAGACTCCCGAAAGTTACGATCGAAGCGAGATGCTCCGCAGTGTTGAGCGCGCGCTCGGCAAGCCGGCCTTGCGCGCGGGAATTCTGGAGATGAGAGCCGAAATCGCACAGCCCCATCATGAGTGCCCACCAAGCAGATCCGCACCGTTGTTCCAAACGGGGGCCGCAGAGAGCACCATATCGCAGGAGAGTTCGGGCTGATCGCTTCCGAACCCCTCTTCGCCTTTGAATGCGAAGCTCACGGGGGCGGAGGCGCGTTGTTCACGATGCCCTTCGGCATTCTCGAACACTTCCGCATTCGCAAAGAACAGCCGCATCTCGCGCGAGATATATTGCGTGCCTTCGCGGCTCCACATCATCGCTCCGTCCGCGCCGTAAGCCGTCATCGCAAATTGCGAGCGCTCCAGCTGCACGCCATCAATCGTCACGCTGCCGCCGGTGAGGACATCATAGCCGACGTAGCGCGTTTCCTGCCCGCTGGCGGAATTGCGGGTTTTGAAATCGTACTCATCCCGCCCCGTTGCCAGAAGCTCGGAAAAAGACGCCTCATCCGCCGCATTAGGGGAGAGCAGATCCGCATCGCCCCATTCCAGCGAGATCGAACGTGTCCAGCGGGTCTCATTGTCGATCTCGGAGACGAAGAACGGGCCACCGCCATCAGAATAGGTGATCCGCCAGCCATCGCCGCAGCGTTCAAAATTGGCGACTTCGCAGCTCTGCAACTGCACCGTCATTTCCAACTCGCAGCTTGCTTGCGCCCATGCGAACGCGGGGGCGAAGACCCCGAGCGTTGCAAGAAGGACGCGTGCTGCGAACATGGTTTTCATCCTTTGATGGGGTCCGCGTCAGCGGATCTGACCTATCTATTTCTGATCCGACCCGCGTGGCCTAACGCGCGGATCGACCTGATTATTCCGCTGCGACCTGCGCTGCCTCATCGAGGTATTTCACGATCGAGTCTGCTGCCTCTCGGCCATCGCGGATCGCCCAGACAACAAGGCTCGCACCGCGCACGATATCGCCCACCGCATAAACGCCCGGAAGCGAGGTCGCATGGTTGCCATATTGCGCTTTGATCGTGCCCCAACGGGTCGTTTCCAGCCCGTCAACGCCCCAGAGCTTCGGCAGATCTTCCGGCTCGAACCCGAGCGCTTTGATGACCAGATCGGCTTTTTCCTCGTAGATCCCGCCTTCAATCGGCTCGGGCGCTTGGCGGCCAGAAACATCCGGCGCTCCAAGGCGCATCTGTTGCACGGTCACCGAGGAGACCGGATTACCCGAGAAGCCTTTCGGCGCGGCCATCCAGACGAATTCAACGCCTTCTTCCTCAGCGTTTTGGGTTTCGCGCTGCGAGCCCGGCATGTTCGCACGGTCACGGCGGTAGAGGCATTTCACCGAGGTCGCGCCTTGGCGGATCGCCGTGCGCACACAATCCATCGCAGTATCGCCGCCGCCGATCACGACAACCGCTTTGCCTTCGGCATTCAGCGAGCCATCGTTGAACTCAGCCACGTCATCGCCGAAGCTCAAACGATTCGATACGGTGAGGTAATCAATCGCGTTCACGATGCCCGCCGCATCCGCGCCATCGTCGGTGAGGTCGCGGGTTTTATAAACGCCGGTGGCGATCAGCACGGAATCATGCTTGCCGCGGATCGCATCGAAGCTGATATCGACGCCGACATTGCAGTTCAGCACGAATTGCACGCCGGAGGCTTCTAGTTGCTTCACGCGGTCCATGACCACATCTTTTTCCAGCTTGAAACCGGGGATGCCGTAGGTCAGCAGGCCGCCTGCGCGATCATACCGGTCATAGATCGTGACCTGAATGCCCGCTTTGCGCAGCATATCCGCCGCCGCCATACCGCCCGGCCCAGCACCGATGATGCCCACGGATTCCGTGCGCTCCACCAGCGGCTTAACCGGCTTGACCCAGCCATTGTCCCACGCGGTATCGGTGATGTATTTTTCAATCGCGCCGATTGTCACGGTGCCATGTCCCGATTGCTCAATCACGCAATTGCCCTCGCACAGGCGGTCCTGCGGGCAGATCCGGCCACAGATCTCAGGGAAGGAGTTCGTGGCTTGGCTCAGGTGATAGGCCTCTTCCAGGCGGCCCTCCGCGGTGAGGCGGAGCCAGTCGGGGATATTGTTGTGCAGCGGGCAGTGCGATTGGCAGTAGGGCACACCACATTGCGAACAGCGCGAGGCTTGCTCGGCGGCTTTTTGGGCCGCGAATTCTCTGTAAATCTCGTGATGATCTTGGGTGCGCACAGTGGCATCGCGCTTTTCAGGCGTCTCGCGCGACGTTTTTACGAATTTTAGCATAGGTTGCTTTGCCATGTTTTGCGCCTCCCAAAGGACAATACGGGTGCGCCCTTCATACAGAGGACTTTTCAAAATGAAAAGTCAGCATGTATGACCTATATGGCAAATTATTTAACTTAACAGCGCCTAGCTTGTGTTTATTTTGGAAATTTAGGTAAGCCCCAATGACCTAATGTCAGTACCCGGCAGCAATTGCTAGCAAAACCACCGTCCCAACGGCGATTCGCCACCAGCCAAACACGCTATAGCCATGCTTCCCGACAAAATTCAAAAGGCCGCGCACCACGAAAACCGCCGCGATAAAGGCGAAGACAAACCCCACCGCGATGATGTTCAGATCCGCTGCGGTCAGGACATCGCGGTTCTTATAAAGATCATACGCGAAGGCCCCAGCCATCGTCGGCATCGATAGGAAGAAGGAGAACTCCGCCGCCGCGCGCTTGCTGGCCCCCAGCATCATCGCGCCGACAATCGTCGCGCCCGAGCGCGAAACGCCCGGAACCATTGCGAGGCACTGAATAAACCCAATCTTGAGCGACATCCCGAGCGGGAAATGCATCGCGTCATCGTGGCGTTCCGACAGCGGCAGCTTGTCGAGCACAACCAGCACCACACCACCAACGATCAACATCACGGCAATCAAGAAGGGCGACTCGAAGAGCACCGTCTTGATGAAATCATGTGCCATAACGCCGATCACCACCGCGGGCATGAACGCAATCAAGACGGAATAGATCGTCCTGCGCGCCACCGGATCACTGGGGGCAGCCGCGAAGAGTGCAATCAGTTTTTTTGCATAGACCCCGAGGATCGCCAGAATAGCGCCGAGCTGGATCACCACCTCGAAGGCTTTCCCTGTGCTCTCGAACCCGAGGAAATGCCCTGCAAGCAAGACATGCCCCGTGGACGAGACCGGAATAAACTCCGTCAGCCCCTCAAGGAGACCGAGGAGGGCGGCGATGATTGTTGTCTGTTCCATTTACGAAGGCTTACGCAGGTTCTTCGCGGAGGCTTGGATATCATCGAACTGGCCATGCGGGCGGAAGCGCCAGAGGTAATCTGCGAGCACAGCCGACATTGGCGTCGGCGCGATGCCCAGCGCCGCAAAGCCCTGCGCGCCCTCAGTGACGACACTATCACGCTCAAGGTTTTTTGCCTGATCGCGGGTCAGCAGCTTATTCTCAATCAACCCGCCCGTCACCGACTGCACCAGATCGAGCGCGCCGCCCATGATCCGTGCGATGAAGAAGGGCACGTTGAGGATCAGGCGCGAGCGATAAGTGACTTTCAGCATCCGCTGCATCAGCTCTTTGAAAGTCTCGACATCCGGTCCGCCGAGCTCGTAGACGCCAGCCGCTTCGCCGTTAACGCCTTTGACCGCAGCCGCAGCCACGTCATCAACATAGACAGGCTGGAAACGGGTGTTGCCACCAACGATTGGCAGGATCGGACCGAAGCGCGCCATCAAGGCAAAGAAGTTGAAGAAGCTATCTTCCGGCCCGAACAAGATCGATGGACGCAGAACCATTGCGCTCGGGAAGGCCTCCAGCACGGCAGCCTCGCCCAGCGCCTTGGTGCGGCCATAGCTGCTTTCATCCCCGCCGAGCGCAGAGATATGAACCAGCGTTTTCACGCCAGAGGACGCAGCCAAACGCGCCACACGGGCCGCACCCTCAGCTTGGATCGCATCGAATTTGTTTTTGCGAATCTCGTTCAGGATCCCAACGCAGTTCACCACCGCATCCGCTCCGCGCATCGCTGCTGCCACGGAGGCCTCGTCGCGCAGGTTGCACATCACAGGCTCAACCTGACCAACCGCCCCGTAAGGCTTCAGGAAAATTGCCTCGTTCGGCCGCCGCACGGCAATCCGCACACGCCAGCCCTGTTTCGCCATACGGCGGGCGACGTAGCGCCCGACAAAACCCGAACCGCCATAGATCGTGACAAGCTTCGACATGGGCTACTGCCTCTCGGTAACTGAATTTTCCTCTGATTAGCGCCATGCACCCCGCCAAACAAGGGCAAAGGGCTTTAGAAGCCGCAACGAAGCGAATGGCTATGAAAATTCTTTCACAATTCCCGTTGACACCCCCCTCGCCCCCCTATACATCGCCGCTCACGACATCAGCCCAGATGGCGGAATTGGTAGACGCGCACGGTTCAGGTCCGTGTGCCGCAAGGCGTGGAGGTTCGAGTCCTCTTCTGGGCACCATGTCTTTTCGGTGTACCTGCACCGTTTGCAAAACCCTCGCTCACGCGGGGGTTTTTGCATTTAAGCCTCTCGAAGACCCCACAAAGACGCGCCCCCTCGGATCACCTCGGCGCGAGGCCGCGCGCCATCTTCCACCGCTCCATTGGCAAGGCCGTCGCAACAGGCTTATATGACGACAACAGATCGCAAAGGGGTCGCGCGTGACCATTCACCTCTATCAAAACGACTTGCCCGACGGGCTCGACCTTGGTGCCTGCGTTGCCGTGGATACCGAGACGATGGGCCTTGACCCGCGCCGCGATCGGCTGTGCCTCGTGCAGATTTCTGCCGGCGACGGTGATGCGCATCTGGTTAAAATCGCCAAAGGCCAAACAAGCGCGCCGAATCTGGAGCGTCTGATGGCAGATCCTGCAGTGCTCAAGCTGTTCCATTTCGCACGGTTCGATCTCGCCGCGCTCTATAATGCGCTCGGCGTTGTGACAGCGCCGGTGTTTTGCACCAAGATCGCCTCGAAAATGGTGCGCAGCTACACTGATCGCCACGGGTTGCGGAACCTCGTGCAGGAATGCGCCTCGGCGGATATCTCCAAACAACAGCAAAGCTCCGATTGGGGCGCACCGGAACTGACAAAGGCGCAACTCGAATATGCGGCCTCTGACGTTCTGTTCTTACATACGATCAAAGCCGACCTAGAAAAGCGCCTCGCGCGCGAAGGGCGCACGGAGCTGGCGCAGGCCTGCTTCGATTTCCTTCCCGCGCGCGCGCAGCTTGATCTTCTCGGCTGGGGGGACCCCAATGACATCTTCCAACACTGATCGCACCGCCTCTGACTACCTCGAAACCGCTCGGCGCGTTATCGGCATTGAGGCGCAAGCCCTCGACCTTCTCTCCACGAGCTTGAATGAAAGCTTCGCGCAGGCGGTGGAGGTGATTCTTTCCGCGCGCGGGCGGGTGATTATCTCCGGCATGGGGAAATCGGGCCATATCGCGCGCAAGATTGCCGCGACCTTTGCCTCGACCGGAACGCCCGCGCAATTCGTGCACCCCGCCGAGGCCAGCCATGGCGATCTCGGTATGGTCACAAAAGACGATGTCGTGCTGGTGCTCTCGAACTCGGGCGAAACACCGGAGCTTGCGGATATGATCGCCCATACGCGGCGCTTCTCGATCCCGATGATCGGCGTGGCGAGCCGCCCCGAGTCGACGCTTTTGCGGCAATCGGATGTCGCGCTGGTTCTGCCGCAAGCGGCGGAGGCCTGCGGCACGGGGGTTGTGCCGACCTCCTCCACCACGATGACACTGGCGCTGGGGGATGCGCTCGCCGTGGCGCTGATGGAGCATCGCCAGTTCACACCTGAGCATTTCCGCACCTTCCATCCTGGAGGCAAGCTGGGCGCGCGTCTTGCCAAGGTCACAGACCTCATGCACCGCGAGATGCCGCTGGTGGCGGAAGATACGCCGATGGCGGATGTCTTGCTGGCAATCACAGCGAAGGGTTTTGGCGTTGCGGGCGTTCTGGATCCACGCGGCCATCTGACCGGAATCATCACGGATGGCGATTTGCGGCGGCATATGAAGGGGCTTTTGGATCTGCGCGCCGATCAGGTGATGACCCATAATCCCCGCACGATCCGGCCCGAAGATCTGGCCGAACGCGCCGTCGCCGTGATGGATGAGCGCAAGATCACCTGCCTCTTCGCCGTGAATGAGGGCCGCCCCGAGGGCATCCTACATATCCATGACTGCCTGCGCGCAGGCGTGGTCTGATCGGGCGGGCGATGAAACAGTTCGACAACGCACATTCGCGGCTGGTGGCATGGGCGAAGATCGTCCTGCCTTTGGCTGCTTTGGGGCTGCTGTCGGTGCTGTTCCTCTTCTCCGGCAAGGCTGACCCCACCGATCCGCTGCCCTATGCGCAGGCCGATATCGACGAGCTGGCGCGCGAACCGCGCCTTGGCGCGCCAGAGTTTTCTGGTCTGACCCGCGATGGCTCTGCCCTAACCGTCACTGCCGCCGAGGCGCGCGAAGATGCGGCGGGCGAGCCCAAGGCGATGGACCTCGTCGCCACGCTGGACGCCCCTTCCGGCTTCAGTGCCCGGCTGGCCTCGAAAACGGGCGCGATTGATCCCGCCACTGGCGAGATTACCTTGGATGGAAGCGTCGATATAACAACGTCGACAGGCTTCTCGTTCAACACCGCCACGGTGCGAGGCAGTGCCGAGCAAGGGGAAATGACCGCGCCCAGCGAAATCGCGGGAACAGCCCCGTTCGGAACACTGACTGCGGGCGCAATGACGCTCACGCCGGAAGGCGATTCCCATGTTCTGCGTTTCACGAACGGGGTGAAACTGATATATGATCCGGCGAAATGAGGACATCATGACCAGCCATCCGCTTCTCTCCCGCCTGATCGCCCGACCGCTGCGCCATCTCGCAGCGATCCTTCCTGCGGCGATGCTCATCGCCTTGATCGTCCCCGCAAGCGCAGCCTTGGCGCAGCAGATCGCGTTTGGCGGCATTCGCGGCGATAGCACAGCGCCTGTCGAGATCACGGCCGATAACCTCACCGTCGATCAGAGCACTGGCATCGCAACCTTCTCCGGCAATGTGCTGATCGGCCAAGGCGACATGCGGCTCTCTGCGGGGCAGGTGCTTGTGGAATATGGTGAAACCAACTCCGATATCTCGGAGCTTCGGGCATCGGGCGGGGTGACGCTGGTTTCCGCAACCGAGGCCGCCGAAGCACGCGAGGCGGTCTATACGCTGGGCACTTCGACGGTAGTTCTCACCGGAGATGTGTTGCTGACGCAGGGTAAAAATGTGATGGCGGGCCAAAGTCTCACCGTCAACCTGACGACAGGCACGGGCACCATGGCGGGCCGCGTCCGAACGGTGTTGCAGCCGAGGAGTAAGTGATGCCGCGCGACCAGATGACCACGCAAGACGGCGCCGCTTCTGTGGGGCTCATGGTCAAAAATATCCGTAAAAGTTACCGCAAAAAGCTGGTTCTGCGCGATGTGTCGATCTCGCTCGGGCGCGGCGAGGTGGTGGCGCTTTTGGGGCCGAACGGTTCCGGCAAGACCACATGCTTTTACAACATCGCGGGGCTGATCATGCCCGATGCGGGTGAAATCACCATCGACGGGCGCAATGTAACAGGCCTACCGATGTATCGCCGCGCGCGCCTCGGGATCGGGTATCTGCCGCAAGAAGCCTCGATCTTCCGCGGGCTTTCTGTCGAAGACAATATCATGGCGGTGTTGGAAATTTGCGAGGACAAGCCGCATAAGCGCCGCGAGCGGCTTGAAGAGCTGTTGGGGGATTTCTCAATCGGCCACATCCGGCAGGCGCCTGCTTTGGCGCTGTCGGGCGGGGAACGCAGGCGCGTAGAAATCGCGCGCTGTCTTGCCGCTGATCCGAAATATCTTTTGCTGGATGAGCCCTTTGCGGGCGTTGATCCGATTGCCGTCGCCGAGATCCGCGATCTCGTGAGCCAACTCAAAGACCGTGGTCTGGGGGTATTGATCACCGATCACAATGTCCGCGAAACCTTGGAGATCGTCGATCGTGCCTATATTTTGCACGATGGGAAGGTGCTGATGTCCGGCACACGTGACGAGGTCGTGCGCGATGAGAACGTGCGCCGCGTTTACCTCGGCGAAGGCTTTAAAATCCTTTAATCCGCCCAAGTTAGCCCCGCGCGATGTTTGAGAGAATTTCCGCTCGCGCGAGGATGTGACCGCAAATTCCGTTGACATCCCGCCTCGGATGGGAGCCAATTGGATCAATGCGTAATCATCGTGCCACCCTTTCAGCGTTGCCCCGATGCCCCCGTAAGGGAGTGGCTTCGGCGCGGGTGGTCCGCCACGCAAACCCTTCCAAGATTTCAACCGGCGCGACCCCCATCAACGGCGGGATCGAGTCAAATACCTGAAGGAGGAACCATGCGGTATCAAATCAGCGGCAAGCAACTCGACATTGGCGAGGCCCTGCAAACCCATGTGAAGACCGAGCTAGGCGAGACGGTGGAGAAATACTCCCAGCGTCCGACCGATGCTGTCGTGATCTTCTCGAAAAACGGCCATGAGTTCATCTGCGAATCCACCGTTCACCTTTCAACGGGGCTGAATGCCGCCGCACGCGGCCATGCCGACGAGGTTTACGCCGCCTTTGAATCCTGCCGCGAGAAGATGGATAAGCAACTTCGTCGCCACAAGCGCCGCCTAAAGGATCACCACCGCGAACGCAGCGAACCGGTTGAATTCGGCTCCGAGCCCAGCTATGTGCTCGCGTCAGAAGACGAAGAGTCGCAGGATGAAGGCACGAGCCTCGCACCAGTGATCGTTGCCGAGATGGAGACCAAGGTCCCCACATTGTCGGTTGGCGAGGCCGTGATGCAGATGGAACTTGCCGGATCCGAGATGCTCGTTTTCCGAAACGAAAAACATGGTGGGGTTAACGTTGTCCATCGCCGTCCCGACGGCAATGTGGGCTGGATTGACCCTCGTAGCATCAAATGAGTGCCCAGACGGGCGCGGAAATGTAAGGACACATGCAGCTTTCAAACCTGCTTCAGCCAAGCGCCGTCAAGGTGTTGGCCAATGTCACGAGCAAGAAGCGCCTGTTTCAGGACCTCGGCGACATCGCGCATTCAGCCTACGGGCTGGATGCGACCCAAACCGTCGACGCGCTGCAAGAACGCGAAAGCCTTGGCCCAACGGGCGTTGGGCATGGTGTCGCTTTGCCGCATGCGCGTTTGCACGGGCTCTCCTCTGTCATTGGCGTGTTCTTGCGGCTTGAGAAGGCGTTGGAGTTCGATGCAGTGGATCGTCAGCCGGTCGATCTGATCTTCGCTTTGTTTGCGCCCAATGATTCGGGGGTCGAGCATCTCAAGGCGCTTGCCCTGGTGTCGCGTACGATGCGCAGCGCGGAGACTTGCGCGAAGCTGCGCGCCAATACCGACCCGTCCGCTCTCCATGCCGTCCTCACAGAGGTGCAGGGCGTGCAAGTGGCCTGATCTGTCAGCCACATCCCCCAAGATATAAATATGGCGGCCCTCGGGCCGCCATATTTCATTTCACCAGATAGGGGCGCCCGCGCCGCGTATTGATCGGGCGCGGATCGTCGTCCACAGGAAAATCACCCATCAGGCGGGGCTGCATCCCTTGGTTCTTGAGGTTCTGCAAGAACTGCCCGAACCCGCTGAGATCCACAAGCTGTGGCACCTCCGAGAGGCGACGCGTCGCGCGCGGGTTGATCTCGTCAATGATGGCTTGCAAAGGCTCCATGGGGCTTTCAATGAATTCCGCCACCGTCCAGATCCGCACCCGTGCCTTCACATACATCGAGCGCAGAATATCGACATGCGCCAACTCGATCCGTTGCAGGCGCGCTGCTTCTCGGCGGATCTCAGCGAAGTTCAAATTGGACCGGAACAACGGCACCGCCCAAGCCCCAGTGATCACCGAGATTTGGGCATGGGGATCGGTCGCCGTGAACCAGTTAATATTTTGGGTATCGCGGGGCGAGAACATGAAGCATTGCCGTTCGCCGCGCGAGTTCCAGATCAAATTCGTGAGGAAGGCGCGGGCCGAGTAATCCCGCAACTTCGCACTGTCGATCAGCCCGCCGTTGAACACCGTCTCCCCGCCCGCAAATTCGGCGCGCTCCGGCGCATAGAGATGCCCATGCACACGTGCCCCAACTGCTTTGGTCAGCCAGCCTTCAAAGTTCTCGAAGATGTCTGAGAACCCCTGAAAAATTGAATAGGGCGCGGAGGTTTTGCCATTCTCGCGGTCGCGCTGCGGAAAACGCGATTGCATGTACAGGCCAGGACGTCCCTTCATGCGCCGCTCAACCGCCTTCGAGAACAGCCGATCAACCTTGGTCGGATCGGGCTCGCCACCGCGTACTGGCCCCGCGCTGCGCGTCAGGAAGGTCTTGTAGAGCTTATCCGCCTGCGGCCAGATCTTCCGTGCCACAAAGCAATCGGATCGGCGCAGAAGCTGCATATGATCGTCGTAGAAAATATGGGGTTTACCCTGATAATCGAACTTGAACAGCGTCAGGGATCGGCTCTCGATCGAGGTGGAATACAGCCGCGCAAGCGTTTGGAAATAGCTCTCGTCAGGAATCCAGACGCGCTTGAAATAGGCATCATACAATTTCCGATCCGGATCTTCCAAAATCGCAGAGAGGGTCTGCCGAGTCAGGCACCACCATTGCGAGCCAAGATGCGGCACGATGCCATCAGGGATCCGGCGGCGGAACTTATACTTACGCTGAATTTCGACATAGCGATCAAACAACCGGCGCTGTTTTTTCCACGAGAACGGGAAACGCAGCGTGAACCGCTCGATGTCGATCCCACCGACTGTCCAACCCACCTCAGTTGTCGTGACGCTCTCGATGAAATCGGTATAGGGGCGGGCATCCAGATAGGCGTTTAATTCGGCGACAGGCCGCAGCGGGAGACAGGAACCAGACGCCAGAAAGACGTGGCGTACGTCGGAATGGCGCGTCAGGATCTGCTCTGCCCCTGCCTGTGCGGCCTGCACCAGCGACCACGTGCCCCATTCGCATTTAAACCGCGCGCAGAACGATACATTCTCTAGATCGCTCAGCGCTTTAGTAAACTCGCTATAAGGTTTATCACCGACGCGCTTATCCACGTGGATCACAACGGGCGCACCCGATTCCGCCCAGAACCGGGCCACTTGGGCGGCGCGGTCGAACGCATCATGGCACATCATGATGAAACCAACGGTCATCGGAAAACCCCTACGCCCAATTTCCTTTGGAGATCAGCCCGTGAATTTCGAGTTGTCGCCAGTTGATATATTTCTCAGACCATTTGCACCACAGATCGGGTTCAGTTGAAAGCTCCGCAAAATAGGCTTTATACTCACGTGACCCCGCATAATGCTCGCGGCGTTCCAATTCTTCCGAGACCTTGGCCGTCAAAGGCGAGAGGAATTTCGCATGGAGCAGGCAGCCAGAGGCTTTTTCCCCGCCCCAATCATCGTAAACCATATTCAGGCCCCGCGGCAGCAACATATGGGTAGAGCTGGCGTAGGTATAGCTGCGGTGCCATTTCACCAGCGGGATCTTGTTGAGTGACGGCGCCGCCGACGGATCATCCGCAAAGAACATCCGCGCGCGCGGCCCACCTTGGATCCAGAGATTCTGGAAGTAATGGTTTCGCGATATCACGTAGTTCCCGGGGTCAAACCAGCAGGCAATTTCGAACGGGTTCTGGCCCTCGACATAGGGCACCGCATCAATCGGCCCCTTTGGATACATATCCAGCAAAAACGCCGAGAACGACCGCATATCATAGGTATCGAGCCAATCGGTCAAGGCCGTGATCGGGCGGGTATCGCAGAATGGATAGACGAAGAATTCATCAGGATCGACGGTCAATGTCCAATGGCCATGCCCGTGCTTGCGAAGCAGCCAATTCATCCAATCGATCCCGAAGCGAGAGGCCTTGTAAGAGGCCTCCGTCGTCCAGAGCGAGACATCCACCTGCTCTACGAGATACTCCCGCGAACCATCGTCGCTATCATTATCGACGATCAGGAAGTGCTTGATCCCCATCTGACGGTAGTAGCGCAGGAAATACGGTAAGCGGATCCGCTCGTTGCGCAGGGTCGCAAACACGAGAACATCTTTGGGCTTAATCTCCGGCGTGCGATCCACGACACAGCGCAGATCCCGACGTTTTCGAAACGCCTGAAACTGGCGCCGACGCCGCTCTCGCCGTAGTTGAATTTGTGTCCTGAGACCCAATAGTCGCCCCGTATCCCTCTGGCTGCAGCTCTGCCAAGATTTGCCCGCTCAAGCTGAAGACTGGGTTAAGTGTTCCGAAATCGGAAACCGCTCCCCCCAGTTCATCTCGCATTCACATCCTGACATGTGCTGCGTATTCTTCAGCAAGATATGCGGTTCAGAAGAAGAGGTAAACATTTGTATCTCATAGGGATACAATCAGAGATCAGATCCAGCCACCGCGCGACATCAGGCCCCGCGCCTCAAGACCCCGCCAGCCCGTTAGGCGGGCAGAATGCGGATGCGAGAGATCGGGATCTGCAATCAGGCGATCATAATAACCATCGAAATCCTCCGGCGCGCCGAAATGCTCGCGACGGCGCTTTTCCTCCGCAGATTTTTCAACAATCGTATGCAGAAATTTGGTGTGCAGCAGCACGCCAGAAATTGCCTCGCCACCGGTTCGATCATAGGTTTGATTGAGATGGGGCGGCAGCAAGGAATGGGTCGAGTTCAGATAGGCAAACCCGCGCGACCATTTCACCAGCGGGATTTTTGACAGCGTCGGCGCGCGGCGGGGGCGATCCGTAAAAAAGGTTCGGGCGCGCGGGCCGCCTTGAATCCAAAGGGATTTCAGTTTTTTTTGCCGACGGATCGTATAATTCCCAGAGTCAAAATACTGCAAAATCTCAAACGGGTCCTGCCCAGCCTGATAGAGCGCGCCGCTCACAGGCCCCTTCGGGTATAGATCCAGCATCATTGCCGGAAACGCGATCTGACCCCGCGCCTCAAGCCATCCCGTCAGCGCTTGCAACGGGCGCGTTTCATGGAACGGGTAGATCAGGATTTCATCCGCATCGACGGTGAGGCACCAATGCCCTTCCCCATATTGGATTAACAACCACGTGATCCAATCCACGCCAAACCGCGAGAGACGATAGCTCGAACGGGTCGACCAGAGCGTCACATCCGGCTGCGCTGCGAGGATCTCGGCGCTACCGTCCTCGCTTCCATTGTCCACAATCAGGAAATGATCCACTCCGAGCGCGCGGTAATGCTGGAGAAAATACGGCAGGCGCACGGCCTCGTTGCGCATCACGGCGCAGGCAAGGATCGCACCCTGCGGGATCTCTGGCTTTTTGCTGACAAGGGCCAGTTGGCCACGCTTGCGGAACGCACGCCACAGGAGCCGCTTGCGCTTAAGGCGCAGTCGATATCTTTCCCGTAACTCTCTGATTTTGAGCATCCGCGCCCGATCTCCTGCCCCTTATCGGGTCAGTATTCATAATCTCCGGCCTGATGCCAGCGCCACGCGTCTGCGATCATCGTTGAGAGTTCGGATCGCGCTGGTTTCCATCCCAACACATTCTGCGCCCGGGCGGAGCCCGAGACCAGCACAGCCGCGTCGCCTGCGCGGCGATCACCCTCGATAATCGGCACCTCGCGATTGGTCACCTCGCTCGAGCGGGCAACCACTTCGCGCACCGAAAACCCGTTACCCGAGCCAAGGCAGAACACGGTCGACCCTTTGCCAGCCTCAAGCCACTTCAAGCCCAGCACATGCGCATCGACGAGATCGGAGACATGGACATAATCGCGGATGCAGGTGCCATCGGGAGTCGCGTAATCAGATCCGAAGACGGTCAGCGCAGGGCGGCGGCCATCAATTGCATCCAGCATCAGCGGGATCAAATGCGTCTCAGGGATATGCTGCTCGCCAATCTCGCCATCCGGATCCGCCCCTGCCACGTTGAAATAGCGGAAAATCACCGAATTTAGGCCGTGCGCGGCCCCGAAATTGTGAAGAATATCCTCAATTGCGCGCTTTGACGCACCGTAGGAATTGATCGGGCGTTGCGGGGTATTCTCATCGAGCACTACCCCATCCTGATCGCCGTAGGTGGCGCAGGTCGAGGAAAA
Organism: Paracoccaceae bacterium; assembly: GCA_048262715.1. Lineage (GTDB taxonomy): Bacteria > Pseudomonadota > Alphaproteobacteria > Rhodobacterales > Rhodobacteraceae > Albirhodobacter. The sequence goes on along the minus strand of JBLXEV010000001.1, from coordinate 359,419 downwards.
TACAAAATCTAGGCACCCCGCCGCGACCGCCGCTTCAACCAGTGTCAGCGAGGCCAAGACATTGCCGCGCCAGTATTTTGCGGGGTCTGCCATCGACTCGCCCACCAGCGAGAGCGCCGCGAAATGCATCACGGCGACGGGCTGGTATTTGGCAAAGACCTCATCGAGCCGCGCGCGGTCTGTGAGGCAACCTTCTTCCAACGGGCCGAATTTCACTGCCTGCTTCCAGCCAGTGACAAAGCTGTCATAGGTAACGGGCGTATAGCCTGCGGCTTTCAGGGCTTTACAAGCGTGCGAGCCAATATAGCCCGCACCACCCGTCACCAAGACATGTTTTTGCATTCCGTTATTCCGCAGCCTTGCGCATCGCTTGAACGTCATCGAGATAGGTCGAGAACTCGCCGCGCAGATCCTCACGGGCAAGGCCAAAGGCCACGGTTGCCTGCAAGAAGCCCGCTTTCGAGCCGCAATCATAGCGCTGACCACGGAAGCGGAAGCCGTAAACAGGTTCGCCTGCAGTGATTTCCTCGGCGATGGCATCGGTCAATTGGATTTCGCCGCCCGCGCCCTCTTTCTTCTTGTTCAGATTGCGCATGATGTTCGGCGTCAGGATATAGCGCCCGATCACCGCGAGATTTGAAGGCTCGGTGCCCGGCGCGGGTTTTTCAACCATGCCTTTGACCTTCACCATCGCGCCCATATCCTCTTCGATATCGAGCACCCCGTAGGACGAGACCTTGTCAGCCGGAACTTCCATTGCCGCAACGACATTGCCGCCGGTTTCCTCATGCGCTTCCATCATCTGCTGGAGGCATGGTTTTTCCGCCGCAATCACGTCATCCGTAAGAATAACGGCGAAGCTCTCGTTGCCGACCAGACGGCGCGCACACCAAACGGCATGGCCAAGGCCCAGAGCACGGTTCTGGCGCACATAAGCGATCGCACCCGAATCCATGTTCGTCGCCTTCAGCTCTTCGAGCATCTGCGTCTTGCCTTTTTTGCGCAGTGAGCTTTCCAGCTCTGGTGCATCGTCGAAATAATCTTCCAGCGCGGATTTGCCGCGCGAGGTCACAAAGAGAAATTCTTTAATGCCAGCCGCACGCGCCTCATCAATTGCGTATTGAATCAACGGGCGATCCACGAGGGTCATAATTTCTTTTGGAATAGACTTAGTTGCGGGAAGAAACCGTGTCCCGAGCCCTGCAACCGGAAAAATTGCCTTGGTCACTTTGCGTTTCATGCTCATTCACCTAATCTGCCGGAATATCGTCCAGCTTGCTGTTATTCATTGATGATAAAGCCTGATTATGGGACGTCTTTCAACCCACCGCAACGGGCGGTGGAATAAATCCGCCGCCGCAGATCGACGCTTTTCCAAACTGTTGCGAAATTCTTCAGCGCTTCTCCGCTTAAAAGCGGGAAGCGATCAATCTAACGCCATCTCGCGCATCATCGTCTCGAGCCGTGCGACATCCGACGGGTTGTTCAATTCCCAAAACTGACGTCCGCGCGCCTCGACCTCAACGCACAGCACCGCGCGGCCGTTCTCCAAGAAGCGAAGCTGTTCCAGCCCTTCCAGCACCTCCAGCGGACCGACAGGCCAGCTCGGATAGGCGCGCAAAATATCGGGCCGATAGGCATAGACGCCGACATGATGGAACACGGGGGTGGGGTCTTGCGGTCCATAGGCTTGCGACGTGAAGGGGATCACCTCTTTCGAGAAATATATCCCGCGATTGCCTGCGCCGAACACGGCCGTCGTGCCGCCAACGCGGCCTTGGTGGCGATCCTCTATCAGGCTTGCGAGCATCTCGCCCTCGCAGCGCAGCACCGGCGTGGCAAGCTCGGCCCAAGGGTTTGCTTGCAGGCCCGCCACGAGGTCCTCAACGAACCAAGCAGGGGTGAGCGGCGCATCGCCTTGCAGGTTCACGACGATATCGAAAACCTTCCCTTGAGCCGCGAGCGTAGCCACCGCCTCGGCGCAACGCTCCGTGCCGTTCTGGCAGGCCTCGGACGTCATCACAACCTGTGCGCCGAAGCTCTCCGCCTCGGCCCTGATCCGTTCGTCATCCGTCGCCACGACAACATGATCCACCCCTTTGACAGCCATTGCGGCGTCCCAGCTCCGACGGATCAGGGTTTTCGCGATACCGCTCGCCCCCGTCAGCGCCACGAGGGGCTTGGCGGGGTAACGGGTGGAGGCGTAGCGGGCGGGGATGACGATGAGCGTGGACATTACTTCGCCAGCAAAACGCCGGGGGCGTAAGCGATGAAGAACGGGTTTTCAAACCCGTCTTTGCCATAGGTGAACGGGGTGTGATCATCAAAACGAATCACCTCGCCGCCCGCACCGCGCAAGACTGCATCGCCGGCGGCCGTATCCCATTCCATCGTGCGGCCAAGACGCGGGTAGAGATCCGCCTCCCCCGTCGCGACAAGGCAGAATTTGAGCGACGAGCCTGCCGATGTCATATCTTTCACCGCGTATTGGCCGATGTAATCATCCGTCGCCTGATCGCGGTGCGATTTGGAGGCCACAACCATCAGCGCGCGGTTATCGGGCACCGAGACGGTAATCGGCTTTTGTTCGCCGATGACGTCTTTCTCAAACGCGCCAAGCTCTTCGACCGAACGGCCATCCGCCATCGTGTAGAACAGGCGCCCTTTCGCAGGGGCGTAAACCACGCCGCGCACAGGCACGCCGTTTTCGACATAGGCAATATTGACCGTAAAATCGCCGCGGCGCTGGACGAATTCTTTTGTACCATCAAGCGGATCAACGATCAGGAAGGTGGAAACGCTCTGCCCGTGCGACTCCGATTGCTCTTCGGTCACCAGCGGCATCTGCGGGAAAGCCTCTGCCAGACCGGCAGAGATCAGCGCATCGGCTGCCTCATCCGCCTCAGTCACAGGCGAGTTGTCAGATTTGGATTTCACCTCAAACTCAGGCGAATTGTAGATTTCCATAATCTTATCGCCCGCTTCGAGAGCAAGGCGGCGCATGATCACGGTAAGACGGTCAAAATCCATTGGCACACTCCTTTGCGATTGCGCGCGCAATTCATTGATCCGCACGCTTTCCCCCCTTATGCTTGGCCCTCAAGGGAACAGCAAGTTTTCCAAGCGATAATCCGCTATCACAACGGTATCAGCAGCAGATCGGAACAGGATCGCCATGTTCAAGGCAGAACGCAGCAACAGCACGTTGGGATCCTCCTTCGCGCTTTTTGAGCTGATCTTCCATTCGACGGTGCGCTCGATCCGCAAAAGCCACGGCAATGCGATCATCGGCCTGCTGATGAATATGATGCAGACTGTCATCCTCGTGGTGACGTTTTATATCATGTTCAATGTGCTGGGGATGCGCGGGAATACGGTGCGGGGCGATTTCCTGCTCTACATTATGTCCGGCATCTTCCTGTTCATGACGCATTCCAAGGCAATGGGCGCGGTGATGTCCGCCGAAGGCCCGACCAGCGCGATGATGAAACACGCGCCGATGAGCACCGCTGTCTCGATCACCTCCGCAGCACTCGGGGCGCTTTATATCCAAGTCTTGTCAATGGTTTGCGTTCTCTACATCTATCACGTCGCGTTCCAGCCGATCGAGATCGAAGATCCTGTTGGCGCGTTTGGGATGGTGCTTCTCTCGTGGTTTACCGGGGTCGCGATTGGCTCGGTGTTCATGGCCGCCAAACCTTGGGCGCCAGGGCCGATCGGGATCATTTCCCAAGTTTACTCCCGCGCGAATATGATCGCCTCGGGGAAGATGTTCCTTGCGAACAACCTGCCGCATAAGATGCTGGTGATGTTCAACTGGAACCCGCTGTTCCACACGATTGATCAGGCGCGCGGCTTTACCTTCATCAACTACAACCCGCATTACTCATCTGTGAGCTATCCGCTCTATGTCGGCTTGGCTTTGTTGATGATCGGGATGATGGGCGAATTCTACACCCGCCAATATGCCTCGATCAGCTGGGGCGCGAAGGGCTGATTTCTCCACTCAGCGCCTCACGTCACCACCCGCAACGTCACATTCACCCGCCCCCCATTGGGCATCAAAGGCGAGGTGCCCGCCGCGATCCGATCCACCCCGTGATAGGCCAGACGGGCCTCGCCCCCCATTACCATCACATCGCCCGAGCGCAGCCACAGGCTTTGCGTGGATCCGCCACGGGTTTTATTGCCAATCCGGAACAACCCGTCATCGCCGAGGCTGAGGGACAGCACGGGCTGACTGAGATCCGCCTCGTCGCGATCTTGGTGCAGCCCCATCTTGGCGCTTTCGGAATAGAAATTGATCAAACAACACTCAGGGGCGCGTGCCTCCGGCAAGAGTGCCGCCCAAATCGCGCGGAGCGAGGCGGGGATCGCGGGCCAAGGCGTGCCGTTCGGATGCGTAGGCGCATAGCGATAGCCGCTGCGATCCGTCATCCAACCAAAGCGCCCCGCCGAGGTCATCCGCACCGACATCGGCTTTCCCGAGGGCATCACGGGCGAAAACAGCGGCGCTTTCGCAATCACCTCACGTAAATCGGCGAGGATCTGCCGCTGCTCTGCGCGATCCAGCCAGCCCTCATAGTGCAGAAACCCGCGAATTTCCTGCGGATCGGGCCGATTGCTCAGATTATATTCGATTTCGCGCATTTTCCTCTCGCCTTCCATGCGGGCCAGCGCTTGCAGGCTCTTGCACCCCTCCCTATATACGCCCAGACGCCGATTGCGGAAATCGGTCTGGAAGCTTTCCTTTCAGACAAGATCCGAAATCGGGGGACTTGAAAACTGGGATCGGAAGGCTGGGGCCGTGCTCGGGCCAGCAATCCAATACATCGCCTAATGAAGAGGTATATATCATGGCCAAAGTCATCGGGATCGACCTCGGGACTACGAACTCCTGTGTTGCCATCATGGACGGCTCGCAGCCCCGCGTAATCGAGAACTCCGAAGGGGCGCGTACAACGCCCTCGATCGTTGCATATGCGGACGACGAACGTCTCGTCGGCCAACCCGCCAAACGGCAGGCGGTCACCAACCCGACCAACACGATCTTCGCTGTGAAGCGCCTGATCGGTCGTCGCGTGACAGATGCCGAAGTGGAAAAAGATCGCAACCTCGTGCCCTACGACATCGTCGATGGCGGCAATGGGGATGCTTGGGTCGGCGTCCGCGGTGAGAAATTCTCGCCCGCGCAAGTTTCCGCCGTCATCCTGCAAAAGATGAAAGAAACCGCCGAGAGCTATCTCGGGGAAGAAGTGACCCAAGCGGTTATCACCGTTCCGGCCTACTTCAATGACGCGCAACGCCAGGCCACCAAAGACGCTGGCAAGATTGCTGGCCTCGAAGTGCTGCGCATCATCAACGAGCCGACAGCGGCAGCGCTGGCCTACGGTCTCGACAAAAAAGAAACCCGCACCATCGCGGTTTATGACCTTGGCGGCGGCACCTTCGATATTACCATCCTTGAGATCGACGACGGTCTGTTTGAGGTGAAATCGACCAATGGTGACACCTTCTTGGGTGGTGAAGATTTCGACATGCGCATCGTGAACTACCTCGCTGAGGAGTTCAAAAAAGAGCATGGCACCGATCTGACCAAAGACAAGATGGCGCTGCAACGTCTCAAGGAAGCTGCCGAGAAAGCCAAAATCGAGCTTTCCTCCGCACAGCAAACCGAGATCAACCAGCCGTTCATCTCGATGGATCCGAAAACCGGCACGCCGCTGCATATGGTGGTGAAGCTGACCCGTTCGAAGCTGGAAAGCCTCGTCGCGGATCTGATCAAAGCCTCGATGAAGCCCTGCGCAGCTGCGTTGAAAGACGCTGGCCTGTCCAAAGGCGATATCGACGAGGTGGTTCTGGTCGGCGGGATGACCCGTATGCCGAAAGTTATGGCAGCGGTCACCGAGTTCTTCGGCAAAGAGCCGCATAAGGGTGTGAACCCGGATGAGGTTGTGGCGCTGGGGGCTGCGATTCAGGCCGGCGTTCTGCAAGGCGACGTGAAAGACGTTGTTCTTCTCGACGTGACCCCGCTTTCGCTCGGCATTGAGACGCTGGGCGGCGTGTTCACCCGCTTGATCGACCGCAACACCACGATCCCGACGAAGAAGTCTCAGGTCTTCTCGACCGCCGAGGACAACCAGAACGCGGTGACGATCCGCGTGTTCCAAGGTGAGCGGGAGATGGCAGCCGACAACAAGATGCTCGGCATGTTCAACCTCGAAGACATCCCGCCGGCACCGCGCGGCATGCCGCAGATCGAAGTGACCTTCGACATCGACGCCAACGGCATCGTGTCGGTCTCCGCGAAGGATAAAGGCACGGGCAAAACGCAGAACATCACCATTCAAGCCTCCGGTGGCCTCACCGATGAGGATATCGAGAAAATGGTGCGCGACGCAGAAGCCAATGCCGAGGCCGATAAGGACCGCAAGGAAGCTGTCGAGACCAAGAACCAAGCGGAAAGCCTGCTGCACTCGACCCGCAAATCGCTGGAAGAGCATGGCGACAAGGTTGATGCCTCCACTGTGGAAGTCATCGAGCTTGCGGCGAACGCGCTCGAGGATGCGCTGAAGTCGGAAGACATCGGCAAAATCCGCGGTGGTATCTCGAACCTCACCGACGCGGCGATGAAGCTCGGCGAAGCGATCTACAAAGCCTCGGCAGAAGCCGCTGAAGGCGAAGCAGAGGCCGATCCGGATGCCCCGCGCGACGTTGACGATGATATCGTTGACGCCGATTTCGAGGACCTTGGCGAAAATAAGCGCAAGTAAGCGCGGCGCACGGCGGCCCGTTTAACGCGGGCCGCCGTATGCCTTCCTCGAGAGGGTGAGATATGTCGAAACGTGATTTCTACGAGGTTTTGGGCATCCAGAAGGGTGCCTCTGCCGAGGAGATCAAGAAAGCTTATCGCGTCAAAGCGAAAGAGCTTCACCCCGACCGCAATGCCGATAAGCCGGAGGCCGAGGCCCAGTTCAAAGAAGCGAACGAGGCCTATGACGTCCTGAAAGATGCCGACAAGAAAGCCGCCTATGACCGCTATGGCCATGCGGCGTTTGAGAATGGCATGGGCGGCGGCGGGCGCGGTGGATTCGGTGGCGGCTTTGGCGGCGGCCAAGGCGGCGATTTCAACTCCGCTTTCTCCGATGTGTTTGAAGATCTCTTTGGCGATTTCATGGGCGGCCGTGGCGGCGGCGGGCAACGCTCGCGCGCGCAACGCGGATCGGATCTGCGCTACAACCTGCGTGTGACGCTGGAAGAAGCCTTCACCGGCGCGCAGAAGTCGATCAATGTTCCCGGCTCGACCGCGTGCGGTTCGTGCAAGGGCACGGGCGCGGAGGGCGGCGCAGAGCCGCAGAACTGCCCGACCTGTGCTGGCATGGGCAAGGTCCGCGCGCAAAGCGGGTTCTTCACCGTTGAACGCACCTGCCCGACCTGTAACGGCCAAGGCCAAGTCATCAAGAACCCCTGCAAGGTTTGCGGTGGTGCTGGCCGGATCGAAAAAGACCGCACACTGTCCGTCAACATCCCTGCCGGGGTGGAAACTGGCACCCGCATTCGCCTGTCTGGCGAGGGCGAAGCAGGGCTGCGGGGCGGGCCTTCGGGGGATCTCTATATCTTCATCGAAGTGCGCGAACACGCGATCTTCCAGCGCGATGGCGGAACGCTGTTCTGCCGCGTGCCGGTGAGCCTCGTCTCTGCCGCGCTTGGATCGGATGTCGAAGTGCCGACGATCGACGGCGGGCGCTCGCGGGTGAAAGTCCCCTCGGGCTCGCAATCAGGCCGCCAGATGCGGCTTCGTGGCAAGGGCATGCCCGCGCTGCGCGGTGGCGGGGTCGGCGATATGGTGATCGAACTGGCGGTTGAAACGCCCGTGAACCTCACCTCGAAGCAAAAAGAGCTTCTGCGCGAATTCGAGAAGATCGAAGCGGAGAATAACCCCGAAGGGGCCTCCTTCTTCAAGAAGGTGAAGACCTTCTGGGACGGAATGAAAACCTGATCAAAGAGCGCCCTCGGGCGCTCTTTTCTTTTATGCGCGCAAAACACCTCCGCACCACCTCCCGTTAAGGCTTTCTTAACCACGCGGCGGCACCCTTCCTCTATGACCCAGCATCCCGCCTTCCACGAATCGTCCCTGCCGCTGTTTCGCAGCGATGAAGCGATTGCGGCCCCGATCAACGCCAAGGGAAGGATGCCCTCCTATATTTCCGATCACCGCGCCCGCCTGCGCGAGCGCTTCCTCGCTGGTGGCGCGCAGGCGATGCCGGATTACGAGATGTTGGAATTGGTGCTGTTCCGCGCAATCCCGCGACAGGATGTCAAACCCCTCGCGCGGCGTCTGCTGGACAAGTTCGGGGATTTTAACCGCGTGCTCTCTGCCCCACCTGCCCGCTTGCGGGAGATGCACGGGGTCGGGGATGCGGTGATCGTGGAGTTGAAGATCATCGAGGCGGCAGCGCAACGGCTTGCCCGCTCCAAGATCATCAATCGCCATGTGCTATCATCATGGGAGGCGCTGATCGACTATTGCCACACGACGATGGCGCATCGCGAGACCGAGCAATTCCGCGTGCTCTATCTGGATCGGAAGAATGTGCTGATCGCCGACGAGGCGCAGGCGCAGGGCACCGTTGATCATGTGCCTGTCTACCCGCGTGAGGTGATGAAGCGCGCGTTGGAGTTAAACGCCTCGGCGCTGATACTCGTGCACAACCATCCCTCCGGCGATCCGACCCCGTCGGAGGCTGATATCGCGATGACCGATCAGATCCGCAAAGGCGCAGAGGTTTTGGGCATTGTCCTGCATGACCATCTGATCATCGGCAAAAACCGTGAGCTGAGCTTCCGCGCGCAGGGGTATCTTTAGCCGAAGCAGTAACAAGACCCCCGAAAGGGCCCCGCACCGCAGCCTATTGCGCCATCGCGAGCGTGATGTCGTCTTCCGGCAGCGGCATCACAATGGCTCCGCCGAGCACTTCGCAATCGGGCATCGCAAGTGTCACGATCTCACCCGGCTCCGCAGTGCCGCCGCGCACCCGCGTAATCGCAGCGGAAAGATCCTGATTGCAGGTGGCGGCGCTGACTTGCGCCTCAAGGTCAAAACGAACATCCGAAAGCCCAGCGGGCGCGACATAAATCTCGGCGATCTGCGGCTGCATCAGGCTCTCATCCCCCAGCCGCACCAGATAGCCGCCCAGTGTCGTCTCCGGCGCGCGCGCGGCGCTGGCACGCACATGCCCTGCCCCGCCAAACGCTGCGCCATATTCATAGGCGTTGAGAGAAATCTCGGTGACCCCGCCCCAGTTCACAGCAATCCGTTGCCCGTCGAGCGGCTTCGAGAGGCTGATCGTTCGTGTCAGCGCTTCGCCATCTTCCATGCCAATGTCCACGATGGGCGCATCTGTCAGCGCGGGCATCGCAACGCGGTAATGCCCCTCCGGCGTGGTTTCCGCCTTAAAGCTAACGCCAGACTGCCGCACAGTGATCATCGTCGCCCCAAGACAAGGCGCATCAAACGTGACGTCAATCATCCCGGCCTTGCCCTCAGCCAAAGCCAGTGAGGGGGCCGCACATTGCACGGTTCCTTGGCTACCATCCGACACTACAAGCTCGCTGCCCAGTGTCACCTCGGTGCTCAGCCCCGCCATATCGAGCCCCGCCACCTCAGGATCCTGCGGAAGCAGCAAGGCTCCTTCTGACCGGGCCTCTGCAAGGCGCTGTGGCTGCGGCGCAGGTGCGAGGGCGTCAACGGCCTCGCCGTCCAGAATTACCGCGTCAGCAGCCTGCATTGGCAGCGCCTCTGCGGCAGCTACAGGCGCTATCTGGGCGACAGCCTGCGGCACCACCATCAGATCCGCAACAGCGATCGGGGCGATCTCGCGAACGGGTTTTGTTCCGAAACTGCCCTCCATGAACTGCCCTGCGCCCGCGACGACGACAACCGCCGCGCCGACCATCGCCACACGCCGTTTCAGAACCGGATCCGACTTGATCTTCGTGAGGCCCGCGCGGATCCCTTGCGTCAGGTTGAAACCGCCCTGCTCTGCCAGATCTGCAGGCTGAGTCGTTCTCGACGGTTTCGGCATTTTGGGGAATTTCGGGAACTGCATGACGGCCTCCGGAACTGATTACTTTGCACAAGGCTTACAGTTCGAAAAAGGCGAAGGCGTGGCGCAGCTTGGGCGAGGCTATGGCCATGCCCGATAGAAAAAAGGCGGCCAAGATGGCCGCCTTCTCTAAATCACAACTTGCCGTGGCAGTTTTTGTAGCGCTCGCCAGAGCCACAGGGGCATGGCGCATTGCGCGGCGTATCGGCCCATTCTGGCTTGGCCTCGACCGAGGCCGGATCAGCTTGCGGCGCGTCCCCCTCGGGGGCCTGCTGTGCCGCCTGCATCTGGCGGATCATCTCGGCGCGCTCCTCCGGCGAGATCGGTGCGATCTTGGAGAGCCGCTCCGAGACATCCGAACGTAGCCCATCGAGCATCGACTCGAACAGCTGGAAGCTCTCGGTCTTATATTCCGACAAAGGATCGCGCTGCGCATAGCCCCGGAAGCCGATGACAGAGCGCAGATGCTCCAGCGTCACCAGATGCTCGCGCCATTTGGTATCAATGGTGTTGAGCAAGACCTGCTTCTCGATCTGGCGCATCGTATCGCCGCCAAACCGCTCCGCCTTATCGGTCATGTAAGCGGTCGCCGATTCCTCAATCCGCTCTTGGATATCGGATTGATCGACGCCCTCTTCCGCTGCCCACTCCGCAATTGGCAGATCAAGATTCAGGCGATCCACCAGCGCGGCTTGCATGCCCTGCGTATCCCACTGATCGGCGTAGGTTTTTGGCGGCATATATTGATCGACGAGATCCTCGATCACCTGCTCACGCATATCGGCCGTGATTTCCTCAACCTCGGTGGTCTCCATGATTTCACGGCGCTGGCCGAAGATGGCCTTACGCTGATCGTTCATCACGTCATCGAATTTGAGAAGCTGCTTGCGGATATCGAAGTTCCGGCCTTCGACCTTCGCCTGCGCGCGCTCGAGCGATTTGTTCACCCACGGGTGGATGATCGCTTCGCCCTCTTTCATGCCAAGGCTCCCCAGCACTTTTTCCAGACGCTCGGAGCCGAAGATCCGCATCAGATCATCCTCCAGCGAGAGGAAGAATAGCGAGCGACCAGGGTCGCCCTGACGGCCCGAACGACCGCGCAGCTGGTTGTCGATGCGGCGGCTTTCATGGCGTTCGGTTGCGAGCACGAAGAGACCCCCAGCCGCAAGCACTTTGGCCTTCTCGTCGGCGTGATCCGCCTCGATCTGGCTGCGCAGCGCATCGGGATCGGCCTCAGGATTGGCCGCAAGCGCGTCCATCACCTTCATATCGACATTGCCGCCGAGCTGAATATCGGTGCCGCGGCCCGCCATATTCGTCGCAATCGTCACAGCATTCAGTTTACCCGCTTCGGCCACGATCTGGGCTTCCTGCTCGTGCTGGCGCGCGTTCAGGACGTTATGCGGGATCTCTGCGGCTTTGAGCAGATCCGAGAGCATTTCCGATTTCTCGATCGAAGTCGTGCCGACGAGCAGCGGCTGCCCCTTGGCATGCGCCTCTTTGATCGCCTCGACAACAGCGGCGTATTTCTCGGTTGCTGTGCGGTAGACGCGGTCATGGTCGTCTTTACGCTGCACGGGGCGGTTGGTTGGAACCTCGACCACGCCCAGCTTGTAGATCTCCGCAAATTCTTCGGCCTCGGTGGTCGCCGTGCCGGTCATCCCGCCGAGCTTGTCATAGAGGCGGAAGTAGTTCTGGAAGGTCACGGAAGCGAGTGTGACGTTCTCGGGCTGGATTTCCACGCCCTCTTTCGCCTCAATCGCCTGATGCAGCCCGTCCGACAGACGACGGCCCGGCGTCATCCGGCCAGAGAATTCATCAATCAGCACCACTTCGCCATCACGGACGATGTAGTTTTGATCGCGGAAGAACAGCTTATGCGCCCGAAGCGCCTGCGTGACATGGTGCACAACAGTCGTCGATTCCGGATCATAGAGCGAGCGGCCTGCGGGCAAGACACCCGCCTCAGACAGGCGCTTCTCGAGGAACTCATTGCCTTCTTCGGTATAGGTCGCGGAGCGCGCCTTCTCGTCGAGCTTGAAATGCTCGGGCTGGATCTCTTCCATGAACTTATCAAGCGTCACATAGAGATCCGAGCGATCCTGACTCGGGCCGGAGATAATCAGCGGCGTGCGCGCTTCGTCGATCAGGATGCTATCCACCTCATCGACAATCGCGTAGAAATGATCGCGCTGCGCCATTTCCGCGATGGAGCCCTTCATATTGTCCCGAAGGTAATCGAAGCCCAGCTCGTTATTGGTCGCATAGGTGATATCTGCGCGGTAGGCGGCGCGTTTCTCATCCTCGGGCTGGTAGGGGTACACAACCCCCGTCGTCAGCCCCAGCGCGCCGTAGACTTTGCTCATCCATTCCGCGTCGCGTTTGGCGAGGTAGTCATTGACGGTGACGATGTGCACGCCTTTGCCCGCCAGCGCGTTGAGATAGGCGGGGAAGGTCGCAACGAGGGTTTTGCCCTCGCCCGTCTTCATCTCCGCAATATTGCCTTGGTGCAGGAAGATCCCGCCCATCAGCTGTGTGTCAAAGGCCCGCAGCCCGAGCGCGCGCTTGGCGGCCTCACGGCAGTTCGCGAAGGCTTCCGGCAGCAGCGCATCGAGGCTTTCGCCTCCCATCGCCCGCGCCGCCAGTGCTTCGGTGCGTTCCTTGATCTGCGCATCCGTCAGTTCTGCGAACTCCGGCTCAAGCGCGTTAATCTTCGCGACAAGCGGACGAACCGATTTGACTTTGCGATCGTTGGGTGTGCCAAAAACTTTTTTGGCGAGCGTTCCGAGGCCCAGCATGTTTTCTCCGCGGGTTCCTGACCATTTCGTGTCTTGCGTGCCCTTGTTCGCACCTGCGCGCCCGCCTAGAACAGCAAACGAATAAAGGACGGGACAAACTACAAGACCCTTGGCGATGTAAGCGCCGCCCGTCACAGTGTCAACGCCGCGGGAGACCGCGGGCCATCCGGAGTTGCTCGAATGCCGATGATTTCCAACGTAAAGATGTCTTTTGCCGCGCTCAGCCTGATCGTTGCTGGGTTTGCCGCACCTGTTTGGGCCGATGAGGCCGCAAAAGACCTGACCGCCGATACCGTTGTTGCAACCGTGAACGGCACCGAAATTACGCTGGGCCATATGCTCGCATTGCGCGATAGCCTGCCCCAGCAATACCTCTCGCTCGATGACAAAGTGCTGTTCGAGGGCGTTCTGGAGCAACTGATCCAGCAAACCGCCCTCGCAGAAGAGCGCGAAGCCGAGATCACCAAGCGTGACAAGCTGATGATCGAAGTAGATCGCCGCGCCTATCTCTCCAGCGCTGTTCTCAACCATATCGCGGAATCCGCGATCACCGAGGAGGCTGTCAAAGCAGCCTATGACGCGAAATACGCCAGCGTAGAGCCTTCGCGCGAATATCACGCGGCACATATCCTTGTGAAAACCGAGGAAGAGGCCAAGGCGATCCATGAGGCAATCGTCGGCGGTGCTGATTTTGCCGAACAAGCCAAAGAGCATTCGCTCGACGGATCGGCCGCTAGCGGTGGCGATCTGGGCTGGTTCCCGCTTGAAGCTATGGTGGAGCCGTTTGGTAAAGCCGTCGCAGGCCTGAAGGCAGACGAGGTTTCCGAGCCGGTGCAGACGCAATTTGGCTGGCATATCGTAAAACTCTTTGAAGATCGTCTGGCGGCAGCTCCGAAAATCGAAGATGTTCGCGAAGAAATTGAGGGCGAAGTTCGGGCGGCTGCCGTAGAAGCCCATGTCGCCAAAATGATGGAATCGACAAAGATCGAGAAAATGGTGGACGGGATGGATCCTTCGGTCTTGCGCTCGACGGATATTCTCACAGACTGATTTCGGAAAACGCACGCCAGCGCTGAAGCGCATCGGGAGAGTGAGATATGGGAATGAAGAAGTGGAAGGCGAAAGCCAAAGAGCTGAAAGCCGAACTTAAATCGGCAAAGAAGGCGGTAAAGGGCGGCGCGAAAGCCATGAAGGCTGCCGCCGCAGCAAAGGCGACACCCGTCAAAAAGGTATCACTTGTTTCTCCTTTGGCGCCTGCCGCATTCCCCGATCTCCCGATGATCGACGGTGTCGAATTCGCTTCGGCGCAGGCGGGTATCAAATATCAAGGTCGCAGCGATGTGACCTTGATGAAAGTCGCGGCGGGCTCGACGGTTGCGGGGGTGTTCACCACCTCCTCAACCCGCGCCGCCTGCGTGCATGATTGCCAAGCCAAGCTGGCGCTGAAGCCGGACGAAACGGCCGGCGCGGCGATCATTGTGAACTCGGGCAATGCCAATGCCTTCACTGGCGCGGTCGGTCAGGCCTCCGTCGATGCGGTGACTGGGGCTGTCGCGAAAGCGGCAGGCGTGCCTGCCAGCCGCGTGTTCTCCTCCTCCACAGGAGTGATTGGGGAGCCGCTTCCCCATGACCGCATCGTGGCGAAGGTAGAAGAGCTGACCGCAGGGCTGGATGCGGGCGGCATCGAGGCCGCTGCGCGGGCGATCATGACAACCGATACCTTCCCCAAAGGCGCTTGCGCCGAGGTTGAGGGAGAGGGCGGTGTGATCCGCATCGCAGGGATCGCGAAAGGCTCTGGCATGATCGCGCCGAATATGGCGACGATGCTGGTATATCTCTTCACCGATGCAAAAATTCCGCAAAAGACGCTGCAAAAAATGCTCTCGCGTCAGGTGGATGATACGTTCAATGCGATCACAGTGGATAGTGATACCTCAACCTCAGACGCCTTGATTATTGCCGCAACGGGCCGCTCGACGGCGGCACCGATTGGTGATCTGCGCTCCAAGGTCGCGAAGGATTTCGAGGCCGCGCTGCGCGCCGTGATGATGGATCTCGCGCATCAGGTCGTGAAAGACGGCGAGGGGGCGACGAAATTCGTAGAGGTCCGCGTGACGGGCGCTGCGACCCCGCGCGATGCGCATCTCATCGGGATGTCGATTGCCAATTCGCCGCTCGTGAAAACCGCGATTGCGGGTGAGGATGCCAACTGGGGCCGCGTTGTGGCAGCCGTCGGAAAATCCGGTGCGAAGGCGGAGCGCGATCTTCTCACGATTTCCTTCGGAGAGATGGTTCTCGCCGAAAAAGGCTGGCGCTCGCCTGATTACGACGAGGCTGCCGCCTCGGCCTATATGAAGGGGCAAGAATTGGTGATCGGCGTCGATCTCGGGCTCGGAACCGCAGAGAAGTCGATCTGGACCTGTGATCTGACCCACCGCTACATCGATATCAACGCGGATTACCGTTCGTGAAACTGCTGCTCGTCTCCGCTGTCGCACTGATCGACACTGAGGGCCGGATTCTGCTTGCACAGCGCCCCGAGGGAAAATCCCTCGCGGGCCTGTGGGAGTTTCCGGGCGGTAAGGTCGAGCCGGGCGAAACCCCCGAGGCCTGCCTGATCCGTGAGCTGCACGAAGAGCTGGGGATCAATACCTGGGCGTCCTGCCTCGCACCGCTGACGTTCGCGAGCCACAATTACGACGATTTCCACCTGCTGATGCCACTGTTTGCCTGCCGGAAATGGGACGGCATTGTGCAACCCCGTGAAGGGCAAAAGCTCGCGTGGGTCCGTGCGAAAGATTTACGGGATTACCCAATGCCCCCCGCCGACGAACCGCTTATCCCGATTCTGCGGGATTGGCTTTAACCGGCACGGATAAAGCGAAAGTTGCAACCTTAAGATATTATTTGGTTGTGATCTGCTTGGAATTGGTGATTATCACTGCATTCTGGAGACTTGGGAGGGTTTCGAATGCTCAGGACTATCACCATCGGCAGTTGCGTTCTTGTGCAGGGCTTGTTTGAGCGTCAAAGCGACAGTGGGAAAATCGTCATCCGTGTTGGCGAGGCCTTGTTTGAAGGTCGCCCGATTGAACGGCCCAGTCTCACAGCACGCTGAGACCCGCCGATCATACAGCACTAAAGGCCCGTTTGATCGGGATCAAGGGGCGCTCAGGCGTCCCTTTTCTTTATCGAATTCAATCCGGTAGACACTCATTCGGATAGCAAAAAGGGGGCCATAGCCCCCCTTTTCTTGTCGGTATCGCAAAGGATCAGAGCTTGCGCTCGACCTCCTCGCGCTCGAAGATTTCGATGACATCGCCGGGGCGGATATCGTCGTAATTCTCGAAAGCCATCCCGCATTCTTGGCCGGAAATGACCTCTTTGACTTCGTCTTTGAAGCGCTTGAGCGTCTTGAGCGTGCCTTCGTGGATAACCACGTCTTCGCGCAGCAAGCGCACCCCAGCGGACCGGCGTGCAACGCCTTCCGTGACGATACAGCCAGCAACCTTGCCAACGCCGGTAACCTTGAACACTTCTTTGATCGCGGCATAGCCGATGAAGTGCTCACGCACTTCCGCTTTCAGAAGGCCCGAAGCCGCGGCTTTGATATCATCCACCAGATCATAGATGATCGAGTAATAGCGGATCTCGACACCTTTCTGGTTCGCGGAGGCGCGCGCAGGCGCATTCGCACGGACGTTAAAGCCGATGACCGGGGCACCGGAGGCTTCGGCAAGGCCGATATCGCTCTCGGTGATTGCACCAACACCCGAATGCAGCACGCGAACGCGGACCTCGTCGTTGCCGACTTTTTCCAGCGCTTGCACAATCGCCTCGGTGGAGCCCTGCACGTCGCCTTTGACGACAACCGGCAGTTCCGCCACGCTCAGATCGGCCTTGGCTTTCGCCATCAGCTGTTCCAGCGTCGTGGCCGCACCAGCAGCAGCGCGCTTATCCTTGCTCGCTTGCTCGCGGTAATCTGCGATCTCGCGGGCTTGCGCTTCGGTCTCAACCACGTTGAGCACGTCGCCTGCTTCCGGAGTCCCGTTGAGGCCCAAGACCTCTACAGGCACCGAAGGCCCAGCTTCTTTGACGCGTTCGCCTTTGTCGTTGATGAGCGCGCGGACCTTGCCCCACTTCTCGCCGACGACGAAGATATCACCCTGACGCAAAGTCCCGTGCTGGATCAGAACAGTCGCAACCGGACCGCGGCCAACATCGAGTTTCGCTTCAATCACAGCACCCTGCGCGGAACGCGTCGGGTTTGCGCGAAGTTCTAGAACCTCTGCCTGAAGGGCAATCGCCTCCAAGAGTTCGTCCAGACCAAGGCCGGTTTTCGCGGACACTTCCACGTCCTGCACGTCGCCCGACATCGCCTCCACAACAACTTCATGCTGCAAGAGATCGGTGCGGACTTTTTGCGGGTTCGCCTCGTATTTGTCGATTTTGTTGATCGCCACGATCATCGGCACTTTCGCCGCTTTCGCATGGTTGATCGCTTCAATCGTCTGCGGCATCACAGCGTCATCGGCTGCAACCACGAGCACCACGATATCCGTGACATTCGCGCCGCGCGCCCGCATCGAGGTGAAGGCCGAGTGGCCCGGCGTATCGAGGAAGGTCAGAACGGCACCCTTCTCGGTGGTCACCTGATAGGCGCCGATATGCTGGGTGATCCCGCCAGCTTCGCCGGAAACGACGTTCGCCTTACGGAGCGCATCGAGAAGCGAGGTTTTGCCGTGGTCAACGTGGCCCATAATCGTGACGATCGGCGGACGAACCTGCAGATCTTCCGATTTATCTTCGACCTTGTCGATCACTTGCTCAACGTCAGCATCCGAAACGCGCACCGCTTTGTGGCCGAATTCTTCGATCACAAGCTCAGCCGTATCCGCATCAATGCTTTGGTTCATCGTCACCATCATACCCATTTTCATGAGTGATTTGACGATATCCGCAGCGCGTTCAGCCATCCGGTTTGCCAGTTCCTGAACCACGATGGTCTCAGGAAGCTGAACGTCGCGGATCATCTTTTCGGCTTTTTGGCCGTAGCCCATGGCTTTTTGACGCGCTTTTTCTTGCTTGCGCTTCATTGCGGCCATCGACCGTTGACGGCCACCTTCGCCCCCTGCCAGCGCCGCGCTCAGCGACAGCTTGCCGGAGCGACGGCTATCATCGGCTACGCCCTTCTTCGCGCGATCGCGATCAGCGCCCGCGCGGTCATCGCGGTCACGGTCGATCTTGCGCGGTCCGGTCGTGGACACGCCTTTGGTTTCGGCGCGCGAAGCAGCTGCTTCGGCCGCGGCCGGATCCGCAGGGGCCGCGTCTTTAGCGGGTGCCTTGCGAACTTCTTCTTTTTTCTGCGCGCGCAGCTCGGCCTCACGGGCCTTGCGCTCGTCTTCATCCGCTTTCGCCTTGAGCGCTTCTTCACGCTCCCGATCTTCGCGTTCTTTCGCTTCGATCTCGGCACGACGACGGTTCCGCTCTTCTTCGCGGGCCTTTTCGTCTGCGGCGCGCGTGGCAGCCTCTTCGACTTCACGCGCTTTCGCGGCGTGGAGGGCCTTTAGACGGCGCTCCATTTCCGCATCGGAAATCCCAGCGGGGCGCTTGGAAGGATCGCCCAAGGAGGGGTTGCCCGAAGAAGATTGTTTTGCGCCCGGTGCGGCGCCCGGCTTGGGCACCACCACACGCTTGCGCTTCGTCTCAACAACAACGCTCTTCGTCCGCCCGTGCGAGAAGCTCTGCTTCACCGAACCGGGACGCCCGCCGCCAAGACCAAGGGGTTTTTTACCGTCTGTATCGCTCATGCCGTCTTCGTATCCTTCCCGACGAGTATCTCGCCGCACTGCTTGCGCAAGCCCGTAAGCTTCGCCGCTTCTTCGATGACGCGCTGGGTGAGTGCACCCTTGGCAAGCGCGCCGTGTATCGCATGATCCCGCCCAAAAGCCAAACCCAATTCGGAGGCGGTCAAACAACCGAACCAACGCCCGCCTTCGGGCGTCCAGAGTTTGCCTTTTCCACGCTCGGAACCATCCGATGCCTGAAGCAGAACTTTGGCGCGGCCCTCAGAGAGCCAGCCTTTAACCTTTTCGAAGCCGATCACCGCACGGCCCGTTTTCCGGACCATCGACACCAACTCCACAACCCGATGTGCCTGACCTTGCTCGACAAGATCTGCCAGCCCTTCAGGCACCGTCACCGCCGTTTTCGCCGCGCGGGCAAACAGGCCCTTGGTCGCAGCTTTCGCGATCAGCTCTTTATCAGCCGTGACCCAGATCCCCCGACCTGGCAACTTTTGCGCCAGATCGGGATAGATCATGTTGTCAGGGCCCAGAACAAAGCGGATCATCCCAAACTTGGGCTGAACCTCTCCCGAAACGACGCAACGCCGTTCCGGATCTTCCCGATCTTTGTCTTGGCCACCACGGCTCATAGCGTCACCCGAGGATTAAACCTCGGCCTCCTCTTCGCCTTCAACAGGCTCTTCTTCTTCAACTTCCATCTCGGTGGGATCAACCCAGCCGAGTTGAACACGCGCGGTCATGATCAAGGCTTGCGCCTCTTCAAGGGACATATCGAACTTCTCGAGAATGCCCTCGTCCTTATGGCGCGCACCGTCAACGGTCGTCCAACCGCCTGCCAGCTCCCAATCGGCGCAGGTCGCGAAATCTTCCAACGTTTTCACGTCGTCTTTCGCGAGAGCTTCGATCATTTGCGGCGTCAGGCCTTCGAAATCGAACAGCGATTGCTCGACGCCCAGCGCCGTTGCTGCCTCGATGGCCTTGCGGTTTTGTTCTTCGATCACATCGCGGGCACGGGCTTGCAGCTCGCCTGCGGTGCCCTCGTCCACGCCTTCGATCGCCAGAAGCTCGTCGAGATCGACATAGGCAACTTCCTCCAGCGAGGTGAAGCCTTCTGCCACCAGAAGCTGGGCAAAGAACTCGTCCAAATCAAGGGAGTCGACGAACAATTTCGTCCGATCCGCAAATTCGGCCTGACGGCGCTGCGATTCTTCGGCCTCCGTGAGGATGTCGATATCGAGGCCGGTGAGCTGGCTCGCCAGACGCACGTTTTGGCCGCGACGGCCGATGGCGAGCGAGAGTTGCTCGTCCGGCACGACGACTTCGATCTTGCCGGCTTCTTCGTCGATCACAACTTTCGACACTTCTGCCGGCTGCAATGCGTTGACGAGGAAGGTCGCCTGATCTTCGTTCCACGGGATGATGTCGATCTTCTCGCCTTGCAGCTCGCCGACCACGGCCTGAACGCGCGAACCGCGCATACCGACACAAGCGCCGACCGGATCAATCGAGCTGTCATTCGAGATCACAGCAATCTTCGCGCGCGAACCCGGATCACGGGCCACGGCCTTGATATTGATGATGCCGTCATAGATTTCCGGCACTTCCATCTTGAAGAGCTCGGCCATGAACTGCGGATCGGTGCGCGACAGGAAGACCTGCGGCCCACGCGCCTCGCGGCGCACGTCTTTGACATAGGCACGGATCCGGTCGTTCGGGCGATAGCTTTCGCGGCCGATTTTCTCGTTCCGGCGCAAGATAGCTTCCCCGCGGCCGATATCGACGATCAGGTTGCCGTATTCTTCGCGCTTCACAAGGCCATTGATAATCGTGCCCTTGCGATCTTTGAACTCTTCGAACTGACGATCCCGCTCGGCTTCGCGCACGCGCTGCAGGATAACCTGCTTCGCCGATTGCGCCGCGATACGGCCCAGCTCCACAGGGGGAACTTCGTCGATGATCTCTTGGCCCACTTCGGGATGCGAGAAATACTGCTTCGCCTGTGCGACGGTCAGCTCGGCTTGGTAGTTTTCAAGCAGATCATCCTCAACGACGGTGCGCACACGGGTAAAGGTCGCGCGGCCGGTTTTGCGATCGATCGACACGCGAATGTCCATCTCCGCGCCGTAACGCGATTTCGCGGCGCGCGCGAGGCTGTCTTCCATCGCCTGGATCACGAGATCCGGATCGATCATTTTCTCGCGGGCAACAGCCTCAGCGGTTTGCAGAAGTTCGAGCTGGTTGGCAGAGGTGATTGCCATTTCACGCCTCCTCGGAAGGGTCAGAATCGGTATCGTTTACAATCTCGTCGAAGTCCTCTTCGTCGATCACACCAGCCGCTTTTTTCTGGCGGAGCATCTCGGCGATGAGCTCATCGGTCAGGATCAGCTTTGCGTCAGACAACCATTCGAACTCAAGCCCGATGGTCAAAGGCGCGCCCGCCTCCTCGATCTCAATCAGCACTTCATTGCCTTCGGTGCCCCGAAGGAAGCCTTTGAACCGACGGCGACCGTCGATCAGCTCGGTAGTTTCGATCCGCGCCTCGTAATCCGCCCAAGCGTCGAAATCTTTCAAACGCGTCAACGGACGGTCGATCCCCGGCGAGGAGACTTCAAGATGGTAGTTATCTTCAATCGGATCTTCGACATCGAGCACGGCAGACACCGCAGTCGAAATCTTAGCACAATCGTCGACGTTAATCCCGCCGTCCGGACGATCCGCCATAATTTGCAACGTGGCCGTGCGGCCACCTTGCAAGCGGATGCGGACCAGCTCGTAGCCCAGCCCCTCAATCGCGGGGGTGACAATCTCTGCCAGACGCCGGTCAATGGCGGTCTTGGCGATCAGCTCGGTCATATCCGATCCTCTGACTAAATCACATGGCGACCCGCAAATGAAAAACGGGCCATAGCGGCCCGTTGCATCTGTCCGGTGGGCTTCAGGTTTGGACCCTGAAACGCCGCTGTTGAAGGCCATATAGGCGAAAATAACTGAGTCTGCAAGCGATCTGTCACGCGGTCGTTCTCGGGGTCATTTACGGGGCCATTTTACGGCGCGGGCTGCAAGACGTCGCGCAGCCGATCCGTGGCCTCCACCAGTGCCGCGCTGATCCGTGGTTCGGAGAGCGCATGGCCCGACGCCTGCACCAGTTGAAGGCGCGCTTTCTCCCAGCCCTGCGCCAGACGCCACGCAGAGGCGGGCGGGCAGATCATATCTTGCCGCCCTTGCACGATATCCGCGCCGATATGGGAAATAAGGTGCTTATCGCGCAGGATCTGCCCCTCGTCGATAAAGCAATGATGCGCGAAATAGTGGTTTTCTAACCGCGCGAAAGCCCGCGCGTAATCGGAAGGCGCCTCACCCAAGGGGAAATCGGGATCCACCATGGCCAGCGCATTCTCCCAATTCGCCCAAGCCCGCCCATAGCGCGACTCTGTCGGGTAATGGCCGCTGAACAGGCGTTGATGATAGGCCGCGATCAAATCCTCGTGCTCGACCTTGGGGATCACATCGGTGAACCGCGCCCAGAGATCGGGGAAGAACCGCGCTGCCCCCCCGCCATAGAACCAATCCAGCTCGGTCTGCTCGGCCAAAAACACCCCGCGCAGCACCAGATGCAGCACCCGCGCGGGATGTGCCTGCGCATAGAGCAGCGCCAAAGTCGCGCCCCAACTGCCGCCAAAACAGGCCCAGCGCTCAATCCCCAACACCGTGCGGATCCGCTCCATATCGGCAATCAGATCTTTGGTGGTATTGGCCTCGACGCTCGCATAGGGCCGCGAAAGCCCGCAGCCGCGCTGATCGAACAGCACGATCCGGTAGAAAGCGGGGTCAAAATACCGACGCATCGCCGGGCTGCATCCGCCCCCCGGCCCGCCATGGCACACAACTACCGGAACCCCGTCAGGGTTGCCCGATTGCTCCACGTAAACCTGATGCCCGTCGCCCATATCAAGCAGCCGCTGATCGAAACGATCAATCGGCGGATAAAGAAAGGCGCCGGATGTGCGCTTTTGCCCTGCGGTTCTGTCCATGAACGCACTATATAATGTCTAGCGATGGCCCGCCATGGGCGAGAATGAGGATAAGGTATGAATTCGGTTGATCCGGCAGAAGTGGCGAAATTTGAGGCGATGGCGGCGGAGTGGTGGGATCCGAACGGCAAGTTCAAGCCGTTGCATATGCTCAACCCCTGCCGATTGGATTACCTCACCTCGCAAATCGCCGCCGAATTCGGGCGCGATCTGACCACGCCGAAGCCGTTCGCGGGCCTTCGGATCCTCGATATAGGCTGCGGCGGCGGGCTCTTGTCCGAACCCATGGCGCGGCTTGGCGCGACGGTGATCGGCGCGGATGCGGCGGCCGGGAATATCCCCGTGGCGCAGCTTCATGCCGAGCAATCAGGGCTGGAGATCGACTATCGCCACTGCGCCGCCGAGGATCTGGCCGCCGCGGGCGAGCAGTTCGATGTCGTCATCGCGATGGAAATCATCGAACATGTCGAGAACCCGCAGGCGTTTGTGCGCACCTGCGCGAGCTTGATGAAAACCGGCGGGCTGATGCTCTGCTCCACCCTCAACCGCAACCCCAAGAGCTATCTGGTAGCGATTGTCGGGGCAGAATGGGTGATGCGCTGGCTGCCCAAGGGCACGCACGAATGGTCGAAATTCATCACGCCGGACGAGCTTTACAAGCTGATCGAAGAGGCCGCGCTTGAACCGATGGATCGGATGGGGATGGTGTTCAACCCCGTCACATGGGGCTGGTCGCTCTCGGAGCGGGATCTGTCGGTCAATTACGTGACCGCGAGCGTGAAGCGCTGATCACCAGCGCAGCACTTTCGGCCCCAGACCCGCCCCGATCCCCGCGACAATCGCGATGCCCAGCGTATACCATGTGCCGTAAAACATTGGGTTATCCTCGGTGCAATGCGTGGCGTAGATCAAGGCGCCGATCCCGCCCGCAACAAGCCCCGCCATCGCGCCCGCAAGGCGGGGCTGGGTGACGGCGCCCGCCCGCATCCCCCAAAGCATCGCCGCCAAGATCGACAGGGAGATCGCCGGAATCGACATCAGGCAGGGCAGGATCGTTCCTCCCAACCAGCCCTGCATCCGCAGGCCTGACGGGGTTGTGAGATAGCCCAGCGCCACGACGATAAGCGCCAAGATCGGCAAGGCAATCAACACACCCGCCCGCATCTGCACCTGTGGCCGCGTCATCGCGCGCATCACCGGAAACATCAGCGCGATGACGAGCGCCGGAAGCACGAATTTCCCCAAGATCGCAGGATCCGTCAGACTCCCCAAAAGATCACGACGGAAATTCAGCGCGGCGAAATAGAACACCATCGACACGGCCAGCGCCGGAAGCATCGCTCCGCCCAGAGCCTGCATCGGGCCCGCACGCTTTTGGGTGTCTTGCGACAGGGCCGCAATCAGATCTTCGGTCTTCATATCTCGATCAGCCTTTCTCTCAGCTGCGCCAATTTGCTGAGGCTTCTGTGCAGCATCACCCGCACCGCGCCCTCACTCATCTCCATCATCTCACCAGTCTCGGCAAAACTTCGCCCCTCGATCCCGATCGCCCGCACCACTCGGGCGGCGCGCGGCTCCAGTTCCGAGATCATGCGATCTATGTCGCCTTTCTCGGTCGGGCAAGGTTCAGGTTCCGCAGGCAGCCCATCGGCAAATTCCTCAATCGGCACCATCACCCGCGCGCCCCGCTTGCGGAATGCGTCAATCACCTTGTGTCGGGCAATCGCATAAACCCAAGGCGCCACCGGATCTTCCTCACGCCACGTTTGGCGCCGCGTATGGATCGCGAGCAGAACTTCCTGCACGATATCCTCCGCATCCGCCCCGCCGCCGCGCCGCAAAACGACCGCACGGATGACAGGCGTCACCGATTTCAGAAACAGCGCATAGGCCTTCGCGTCTCCTGCATTCGCGGCGCGCAGGAGCGCCGCCCAATCCGCTGATCTGTCGTGCATCATACTTCCGATACGTTGCCGCTGTGGGGATTGTTACAACCTCACCGAAAAAAAGACCCAATAAAACTTTTTGTTCACGGATGCGTGATCGCCGTAACAGATCCCGCCGCCACCGCGAATGGGTTTGTGAGGGCCGATGGAGCCCCACCAACCTGAGGGAGATACCAATGACCAAATCCGATCTTTCGATGAGCCTCGCAGCCGCCTTGGCCTGTGCCGTTTCCTTCGCTGGCGCAGCGCATGCTGACGGCATGGCGAAGGCCGAGATGGAGAAATGCTACGGTGTAGCAATGGCTGGCCAAAACGATTGCGCCGCTGGCCCGGGCACCACCTGCGCAGGCACCGCGACCAAGGACTACCAAGGCAATGCTTGGAAATACGTCCCCGCTGGCACCTGCGTCGAGATGAAAACACCGATGGGCATGGGCTCGCTCGAAGCGACCGATATGTAATCACAGGGCAGGGGGCGGGAAACTGCCCCCTCCTATCACTGCTAACCTACACGGCACGATGGAGGATCCGATGCTACCGAACCAGACAGGGCTCGGGTTCAAGCCCCAGCATTACAGCGACATCTTGCAGACCAAGCCGAGGCTCGGCTTTCTGGAAATCCACGCCGAAAACTACATGGGCGCAGGCGGTCCGCCCCATGCGATGCTCACACGGTTACGACAGGATTATGCGCTTTCGGTGCATGGGGTCGGCCTTTCCATCGGTGGCTCCGGCCCGCTGGATGAAGACCATCTCGCACGGCTGAAAGTCTTGTGTGATCGCTACGCCCCCGAAAGCTTCTCCGAACATCTGGCATGGGCCAGCCATAATGAGGAGTTCCTGAACGATCTCTTGCCGCTGCCCTATACTGAGGAAACCCTCACGCTGGTCTGTGATCACATTGACCGCGTGCAGGAGGTTTTGGGCCGCAAGTTGCTGTTGGAGAACCCCGCGACCTATGTGCAATTCGCGCAATCTGTCATTCCCGAGACCGAATTCCTGACCCAGATCACCCAGCGCACGGGCTGTGGCCTGCTGTTGGATGTGAACAATGTTTTTGTGAGCTGCTTCAATCACCGCGCTGATCCGCGCGCCTATCTTGAAGCCTTCCCGATGCAGGCCGTGGGCGAGATCCACCTCGGTGGCCATTCCGAGGAAGAACTGCCGGAAGGCCCGCTGTTGATTGATGCGCATGGCGCGCCCGTCGCCGATCCGGTTTGGGCGCTTTACGCAGAGACGATGGCCCGCTGCGGCGCGCTGCCGACATTGATCGAATGGGACAATGATGTCCCGGAATTCGCCGTGCTTTACGCCGATGCCGCCCGCGCGGCCGCCATTATCGAGAGGTCCGATCATGCTCTCGCATCTTGAGTTCACAAAGGCGTTTCAGACAGGAATAGACACTAAAATCGCCCCTGAAGGCACCATCGGGGAGGGCGCGCGTTTTGATGTCTATCGCAACAATTCCCTGCATTCGCGGATCGAAGCGCTGCGCGCGCGGTTTCCGGCCGTAGATCGCCTCGTGGGGGCAGAGTTCTTCGGGATGATGGCGCGAGAGTTCGTGCGCAACCATCCGCCGCGCTCGCCGGTATTGCACGAATGGGGCGGTGAATTTCCGGCGTTTCTGACCAGCTTCCCGCCCGTCGAGAGCCTGCCCTACCTGCCCGATGTCGCGCGGATCGAAATCGCGCGCGGGCAAGCCTATCACGCCGCGGATGCACAGGTGATGACGCTTGAGGCGCTGCAAGACATCATCCCAGACATCGCGACGGTGCGCCTCAAACTGGTGCCAGCGGCGCAGGTGCTTTGGCTCGCACAGCCCGGCTATGCGATTTGGATCAGGCAACAGCCCTACGCACCACAAGAGGAGGTAAAATGGGTGCCGGAACAGGTGTTCGTCTCCCGTGCCGGAATGGATGTGATCACACGTGCGATCAGCGCCGCAGACGCACGGTTTCTAGAAGCCTTGATCGCAGAGAAACCCTGTTCTGAAGCCATCAGCCAGGCCATGGCGGTTGACCCAAGTTTCGACCCTATGCAGGCCTTTTTGAGCCTGATCTGTGACCAGCAGATCTCAGCATCGACCCCGAATTGACCCTTGAGCGATTGGAGATACCATGATCCTGCACCGCATCAACCGCCTGCTCGCGAAATTGCCCGCAGAGATCCCGCTGCTCGCGGTGCGGATCTTCCCCGCCGCCGTGTTCTGGGCCTCAGGCCGCACCAAGGTAGACGGGCTCTCGATCAAAGCCTCGACCTTCGCGCTCTTTGAAGACATCTACGCGATCCCGCTTGTTCCCCCCCATCTCGCCGCAATCATGGCCAGCGTGGCGGAGCATCTCTTCCCGATCCTCTTGGTCCTCGGGCTGGCCACGCGCCTGTCTGCGCTGGCGCTTTTGGGCATGACGCTGGTCATCCAGACCTTCGTCTTCCCCGAAGCATGGATGACCCACGGCCTCTGGGCGGCGGCCTTCCTGACGGTAATCAAATTCGGCCCCGGCCGGATCTCGTTGGACCGCGTTTTCCGGCTCGATTGAGACTGCCCCTTGCCCTTTTGATCCCAAACGCCCAAGTCTTGCGGTGACACGGATTGAACGGCGAGGGCCTCATGGCAGACGATAAATTTCCCGGCTGGCACGGAACGACAATCATCGGCGTGCGCAAAGGCGGGCGCGTGGTGGTGGCGGGTGACGGGCAAGTAAGCCTTGGGCAGACCGTCATCAAAGGCTCCGCGCGCAAGGTGCGGCGGCTCAATCCGGGCGGGCATGAAGTCGTTGCAGGCTTCGCCGGATCCACGGCGGATGCCTTCACCCTACTCGAACGGCTCGAGAAAAAGCTGGAAGCCGCACCGGGGCAACTCGCGCGGGCTTCGGTGGAACTGGCGAAGGATTGGCGCATGGATAAATACCTGCGCAATCTGGAAGCGATGCTGATCGTCACCGATGGAACGGATCTGTTTGTGATCACCGGCGCGGGCGATGTGCTGGAGCCGGAAAACGATATCGCGGCGATCGGATCGGGCGGGAATTTCGCCCTCGCTGCCGCGCGCGGGCTTTACGAGACCGATCATGACGCTGAAACGATTGCCCGCAAAGCGATGGCAATCGCCTCCGAGATTTGCGTCTACACCAACGGCAATCTGACGGTGGAGTCTATCGGTGGTTGAGGTGGCTGATGCGGCTGCGACGGGGCTGCGCTCTGGCGAGGTCACCCGCGACGATCTGCGCGCCAGCGTCGCAGCGGGGCATATCTCGGAGGCACAAGCGGCCAGCATTCTTGCCCTTGCGCAATCGCGCGCAGGGCAGCGGATCGCCGAGGATGAGCCGTTCGAGCTGTTCAAAGGCTTCGCGGAGATCTTTGTCTCCGTTGGGTTGATGATCCTGATCGGCGGCGTCGGTGGCCTTGCGGCGCTGTTTAGCTTCCCCTCGATTATGATGCTGATCATCGCCGCAGCGGCTTGGGGGTTGGCGCGGTATTTCACCTTGAAACGCCGGATGATGCTGCCCTCTATCGTGCTGGTCATCACCTATGCGCTCGCGCTGATCGGCATCGTGATGCAGGTGTTAATCGAGCTGCTGCCCAGCGATATCCATGTCACCATCCCCGCCTTGCTGATGCTTCTGGGCGTCGGCGGCGGGTTGATCCTGTGGTATCGCCAGTTCCGCGTGCCCTTCACCATGTTCCTGCTCGGTCTCGTGGGGCTCGGCGTCGCGCTTGTGATCACAGGCCATATCGGCGGTATTGAGGGGTTTGTGCAGCGCGGGATGCAGCTCGATCTGCGTAGCGGCGCGAGCACGTCGATTGGCACCTTGCTCTTCGGGATCGGCGCGCTGATCGGCGGGTTGTGGTTCGATATGCGCGATCCGCATCGGCTTGGCCTCACCTCGGCGTCCGGTTTTTGGCTGCATCTTCTGGCCGCGCCCGCCTTGGTCAACACGGTGGCTCTGACCTTCTACAATATGGGCCCAGGGCTGGGCTACGGCTTGCTCGCGCTCGCGCTGCTGCTGGTGTCCGCTCTCGCTCTGATCATTGATCGCCGCTCCTTCCTCACGGCGGGCATCGGCTATCTGATCTTCCTCATCGGCTATGCGGTCTCGGATGCCTCCGATCCGCGGTCTTGGGTGAATGTTCTGCTCATCACAGGGGTGTTCCTGACATTGCTCGGCACATTCTGGACTGATCTGCGCGCCCGCCTGATGCGCGCGCTGCCGAACTTCCCGCTCAAGGATCGCCTACCCCCTTATTCTGCCGTCTCGGCCCCCAAAACGGGAGAACCCCAATGACCAATCTCACCCCCCGCGAAATCGTCTCGGAGCTTGACCGCTTCATCATCGGCCAAACGGATGCGAAAC
Source organism: Paracoccaceae bacterium (assembly GCA_048262715.1). Lineage (GTDB taxonomy): Bacteria > Pseudomonadota > Alphaproteobacteria > Rhodobacterales > Rhodobacteraceae > Albirhodobacter. Next base: position 330,379 of record JBLXEV010000001.1, on the reverse strand, counting down.
GCGCTGTAGCGGTGGCGCTGCGCAATCGCTGGCGGCGCAAGCTGTTGGCGGATGATCTGCGCGAAGAGGTGTATCCGAAAAACATCCTGATGATCGGGCCGACGGGCGTTGGCAAAACCGAGATCTCGCGCCGTCTGGCAAAGCTCGCCCGCGCACCCTTCCTGAAGGTGGAAGCGACGAAATTCACCGAAGTCGGCTATGTCGGCCGCGATGTGGAGCAGATCATCCGCGATCTGACAGATACCGCCATGGTCGAGACCCGCGCGCGGATGCGCGAGGAAGTCAAAGCCCGCGCCGAAGGGGCCGCCGAGGAGCGGGTGATCGAGACATTGGCGGGCAGCGATGCGCGCGAAGCGACCCGCGAGATGTTCCGCAGGAAGCTGCGCAACGGCGAGCTGGATCAGACCATCATTGAGTTGGAAGTGGCCGAGCAATCCGCCCCGCCCATGGCGATGGGCCAACCCGGCATGGAACTGCAAATGCAGGGGCTGCAAGACCTGTTCAAGGCCTTTGGCACCCGCAAGACCCGCAAGAAGATGACCGTGGCAGAAAGCTATGAGGTTCTGATCTCGGAGGAGGCGGATAAGCTGTTGGATGACGAAGCGGTGAAAGCCGCCGCGCTGGAGGCGGTGCAGGAATCCGGCATCGTGTTCATCGACGAGATCGACAAGGTCGCCGCCCGCGCTGAGACCCGTGGCGCGGATGTCTCACGCGAAGGCGTGCAGCGCGATCTGTTGCCGCTGATCGAGGGCACCACGGTTTCAACCAAACACGGGCCGGTGAAAACCGATCATATCCTGTTCATCGCTTCGGGCGCATTCCATATCGCCAAACCCTCGGATCTGCTGCCTGAATTGCAAGGCCGTCTTCCGATCCGTGTTGAACTGCGGCCTCTGACGGAGGCAGATTTCGTTCGGATTCTGACGGAGACTGAAAACGCGCTGACCCGCCAATATACCGCGATGATGGCGACGGAGGAGGTCACCGTCAGCTTCACCGAAGACGGCATCGCGGCGCTGGCACGGATCGCAGCAGAGGTGAACCAGAGCGTTGAGAATATCGGGGCGCGCAGGCTCTATACCGTGATCGAGCGGGTCTTCGAGGAGCTCTCCTTCACCGCGCCGGATCGGGCGGGAGATACGGTAACGGTGGACGCCGCCTTCGTGGAAAAACACCTCGGCGATCTGTCACGCTCTGCGGATCTGAGCCGCTACGTGCTCTAAGCTTGGCAGGCCCTCGCCGCAGGGCTAGGCTGCGGCAAAGTTGGGGGGCGATATGCGGATTTTGCGACTCTGCACGGTGATCTTATCGGCGGGCCTATTGGTCGGCTGCGCACCGCGCGGGGACATCGTTATGATGCCCGAAGGCGGCAAGGCTGTCGCCACCCGCGATATCTTTGTCGGGACAACGCGCTTGGGAACGCCCTCTGAGGATCCGAAATCTGAACGCGGACGCTCCGAGGTGCTGCGCTTCCTGCGGTATGATGTGTCGATCCCGCCGGATCGTATCGCAGGCGAGATTCCCATCTCTTTGCCCAATCGCAGGCCCGATCCGGCAAAGGATTTTCTGACAACCGGCATCGAGAGCTATGACACCCCCGCCGCTTTCCGATCCGATCTTGGCAAAGCGTTGCGCGCGCATGGTGGCGAGGCTGTGATCTTCGTGCATGGCTATAACACCACCTTCGCCGAGGGCCTCTACCGGATGGCGCAACTGGGCGATGATCTCGCACTTCCCGGGGTGTTGGTGCACTACTCTTGGCCCTCAATGGGGCAGCCCTTGGGATATGCCTATGATCGCGATTCCGCCCTTTTCGCGCGCGATGGCCTGCGCGAGCTGATGGAAGAGATGACCCGCGCTGGCGCGAAGAAGATCGTTTTGTTCGGGCATTCGATGGGGGCGCAACTGGTGATGGAAAGCCTGCGGGATCTGTCGCGCAACGATCCCGCCCATGTCCGAAACCGGATTTCGGGGGTCGCACTGATGGCGCCTGATATCGACGTCTCGCTGTTCCACAGCCAAGCGCGCGATATCGGCAAACTCCCGCAACCCTTCCTGATCTTCACCTCGCCGCGTGATCCGATCTTACGGCTGTCGGCGAGGATCTCCGGCGAGGCAGATCGCCTCGGCCTGATTGACGATCCTGAGCGGCTGAGCGATCTGAAAGTGACCTTGGTGGACGTGAGCGCCTTTGCCGGATCGGACCCGCATTTTATCGTGGGAACATCCCCGACGCTGATGGCGATTTTGCGCAAGGCAACGCAGGCGAACACCGCTTTGGCCTCTGGCCAGCAAGGGCGGACGGGGCTGTTGCCAGGTGTGGTGCTGACAGTTCAAAACGCGACAAGTATCGTGATGACACCGATCAGCGATCAACCTCTGCGCAGATAGACGTAGTAGGCCCCCGCGCCGCCGTGTTTCAGATGCGCCTGATTGACCTGAAGCACCGCTTCCCCCAAGGGTGGCAAGCGTAGCCATTGCGGCACTTGATGCCGCAAAATGCCGCGCCGCACCGGAATTGGCCCGTCATCTTGGCCCAGCTTGCCCTTACCCGTGATCACCAGCACCAAACGGCAACCGCGATCCTGCGCATTGAGGATAAACCGGATCAACTCGGGATGCGCCTCGTTCACCGTCATCCCGTGCAAATCAATCTTGCTCTCCGGCTCGATCCGGCCACGGGTCATTTTCTGATGTTTCTTGCGGTCCATCTGCACAGGCTGCGCCGCGAGATGGTCGCTGACGGAGGGGGCCAGATCGAAGCTCAACCGTTTGGAAGGTGCGGCCCTGCCGATCCGGAACTCGCGCAGATCTGGCGCGGCGGGGGGCTGAGGCTTGGCTTTCATACTGCGTTTCGCATCATCGCGCGGCGCAACTTCCGGCGTGAGTGCGGAGCGCAGCTCGGCCTCCAACTCGGGCGCGGATTTCTGCGGGCGCGCGGGCTGGGTCGTGGCCGCCACACGGGACCACAGCTCACGCTCTTCCGCGGAGAGTTTGCGCCGCCGTCTCACCGCAGCACCACGCAAAACGCCGCCCAAAAGGCGGCGTGCTGCTGGCGATGCGCGATCCGAGGGCCGCGCATTGACTTATCCGCCCGTGGCGACGAGGCGCCAGTTCGGATCGTTTGCGCCCATCACCCGCGCGAAGGTCCAAGTATCGCGCTGCTTGCGCGAGAGCTTCGGATCGCCCTCAATGACCTCGCCGGATGCATCCCGCACCGCAGAGACTATCTCGCCGGTAAACCGAACGGTAATCTCCGCCTCATTGGTCTTACGATCAAACGCCGCTTCAGATAGCACCAACTCCCGCACGCCGAGAAACTCGCCCTCGACCCGCAAGCCCTGCGCCGCGCGCTGCTCGACGACCCCGTTGAACGCCTCGAACACTTCCGGCGCAAGGAACGGGCGGATACGCTCCATCTCGCCCTTATCAAAGGCCACAAGGATCATCTCATAAGCGCCACGCGCCCCTGAGAGGAATTTCGTCACCGAGAATTCCGGCTCGACCCGCTTCATCGCGGAGAGCGGCTCCAGCGCGGTGGAGCCTTCAGGAAGGTTGTCGATAATATCGTGATCGGGGCCACCATCAATGACCTCGAAGCCGCGATTTGCGCGATGGATCTCAGGCTCATCCTCGACGAGCGGTTTTTCAAAGCCTTCCCGTGTGCCGAGTATGGATTTCAAGCGCAGGACCAAAAAGACTGCAACAGCAGCCAAAACAAGCACCTGAATGACGGAATCGTCCATCTGAGTAATCCTTTGCACGCTATTGTGATACACGGGGTTGGTATCGGCATGGTTGCACACTTATGTAGGGCAGGGGCGGGATCAAGTCCACCGCCTGCCAAACTTGTTGTTCGGAGATGCCTATGTGGATTCTAATCGCCTTTATCCTCGTTCCCATGATCGAGATCGGCCTGTTCGTTCAGGTCGGCGGGCTGATCGGCCTCTGGCCGACGCTGGGCATCGTTTTGCTGACGGCGATTGTCGGCACCTCCCTCGTGCGCAGCCAAGGTGCACAGGCGATGGCGGACCTTCGCGGCTCCATGGCGGAGCTGCGCGATCCGATGGCGCCGCTTGCGCATGGCGCAATGATCTTGCTCGCGGGGGCGCTTTTGGTCACGCCGGGGTTCTTCACAGACACCTGTGGCCTATTGCTGCTGATCCCCAAGGTGCGACACTTCGTCATCCGTGAATTTGGCAAACGCGTTCAGGTCGCGAAATTCGAGATGGGCACCCGCGCAGGCGGTTTCAGTGCCGGGTTCGGCACAGGGCCACAATCGGGGCATCCCTTCCACCGTGGCGCGGATCAGGACGGGGTGATTGATGGCGACTTTTCCGAGATCGAGCCTGAGGCCAAGCCGATTGGCAACCGTCCTTCCGGCTGGACCAAGCCGCGCGACTAAAGCCCATTCCTGCAGGCAATCGCGATAAAAGCACGTGTTTACTGTGCTCCGTCGCAAGGTTTCTTGGCATTGAGTGGCGCGGCGGAGCCTGCTACACCTTCGCCAACCAAATTGGGAGACACCTATGACCGAGCAAACAAACGGCGCCGCACCGCAGGCTCCTCAAGTCAAAATGAGCATCCTCGCGCAGTTTATCCGCGATATGTCCTTCGAGAATGCGCTCGCGCAAAAGGGCCTGCAAAACGGGGAAGTCTCGCCGGAGATTCAGGTTCAGGTGAGCTTGGACGCGCGCAAACGCGCCGCCGATCACCAGTTTGAAGTTTCCACCAAGTTCCGCATCAACTCCAAGAACAAGGGCGACGATGCGACGCTCTACCTGCTGGAGCTGGATTACGCGGGCATCTTCCATGTCGAAGGCGTGCCGGAAGAGCATATGCATGCCTTCCTGCTGATCGAATGCCCGCGGATGATCTTCCCCTATGTGCGCCGCATCGTCTCGGACGTCACCCGCGATGGCGGCTTCCCGCCGTTCATGCTGGAGCCCGTCGATTTTGCGGCCCTCTACCGCCAGCAAATGCAGCGCGTTGCCGCAGAAGCACAAGCGACCACCGCGAACGCCTAAGCGCCCGCGATCCATATCCGCGCCGCTCCGGTCCTATTCGGGGCGGCGCTTTCTTATTGCGGGAGAGACCATGCCCAGCCCTGCAGATGATCCTTCGATCCAGATGATCCCCGCTTGGGTGGATGGCACGCTGTCCCCTGTTGAGAAACTCGAAGTGCATCAGCGTGGCTTGCGCCATCAAGCCATCTCCGTCTTTGTTATGGCAGGCACTCAGGTGCTTTTGCAGCAACGCGCCCTCACAAAATATCACTCCGGCGGGAAATGGTCGAACACCTGCTGTACCCACCCGCGCTGGGGGGAAGCTTTTGCGGATTGCGCGCAGCGGCGTCTTCAGGAAGAGCTCGGCATCACCGGCCTCACCTTGGAGCATGTCGATCAGATCGAGTATCGCGCCGATGTCGGTGGCGGGTTGACGGAGCATGAATTGGTCGAGGTCTACGTCGCGCAAGCACCGCTTGATCTGCCGCTCGCGCTCAACCCAGACGAGGTTGAGGCCGCTCAATGGGTTGATCTGGATAGGCTCATCGCCGATGTTGCCGCCACGCCAGAGGCCTATTCCGCTTGGCTTGCGATCTATCTTCGCGACCATGCGCGCCGGATTTTCGGGATGCTCCCGAGCGCGTGAACGGGATCACGGCGATTCCCCGCCCAAAATCCATGCGTGCCTCTTTCTTTTATGTGCATTTACTGCGACTCTTGGCCCATCAGGGTGATGTTTCGGCGGGGGCTAGGCACGGCAGTGGCACATAAGACATTAATTGGCGGGCTCGCATTGGTTTTTGCGTTGAGCGGGCAGGCGGCTTCTGCTTTGGACTTCTCCTTCCTCGCACCGGGCGCGCGCGGGGATCTCTGGCAAGCCATCGCCGACGCCTCGCTGACCCGTGAATCAACCATCGCTGACGATGCAGACGAGCAAAGCATTTTTGCTGCCGCACGCGCGGATTACGCCCGCATCGTCGCCGCGCTCTATGACAACGGATATTATTCGCCAGAGGTCTCGATCAAGATAAACGGGCGTGAAGTGTCTTCGATTGCGCCGCTCGATGTGCCGAAATCGATCTCGACTGTCACCGTTCGGATCAAAATTGGCGAACAATTCAAATTCAAACGCGCGAATATCGAACCGCTTGCCGCAGAAACCGAGCTCCCCGACGGGTATCGCGTGGGCGAGGTTGCGCGCTCTGGCGAAATCGTCTCCGCCGCGCGCGCGGGCGTGAGCGCATGGCGCGACGCCGGCCATGCGAAGGCCAATGTCGGCAGCCAATCCATCGCCGCGAACCACAATGACAGCACGATTGACGCGGATATTCGCCTCGCCCCCGGCCCTGTTGCGCGGTTCGGGACGCTGACAATGAAGGGCTATGAGCGGCTGCGCCCCGCACGGCTGGCCAAAATCGCTGGCTTCCCCGAAGGCGAGAGATATAGCCCTGACGAGCTCGCAACCGTGGCGGCACGGCTTCGACGCACGGGGATTTTCAGCTCAGTCAGTCTCACCGAGGCCGATAAACTCGGGCCCGATAATACGCTGGATGTCGGGCTTGCGGTTGTTGAAGCCAAGCCGCGCCGGATCGGGGCAGGGGTAGAAATTGCCACGCTAGAAGGCCTGACTGTCTCGGGCTATTGGCTGCATCGCAACCTGATGGGCGGCGGTGAGCGGTTGCGGGTCGATGCGGAGGTTGGCGGGATCGGCGGAACGCTGAGCGGCGTTGATTATGGTCTCTCCACACGAATTGACCGGCCTGCGACCTTCACCCCAGACACCACAGCCTATATCGCCACCGAGGTGAAACGGCTGGACGAGCCGGACGCGCTGACCAATAGTGCGAATTTCGAATTCGGTGTCGGCCATGTCTTCCATCCGCGTCTTTCGGGTGAGTTGGGCATCGCCTATCGCTGGTCGGATACGACTGAAGGCGATACCCGCACGATTTTCCGGCAAATCGCCTTGCCGGGAACCCTCACCTTCGACAATCGCGATGATCCGCTCAACGCGACCGACGGGTATTACATCTCGCTCGACGCGACACCGTTCTATGGGCTGGGCACAACCGGCACGGGGATCCAGATGAAAGCCGATGTCCGCGCCTATCGCGGCTTTGGGGAAGAGTCGAAATATGTCATCGCAGGGCGGTTTCAGGCCGGATCTGTCATGGGATCGGATCTCGAGGAAACACCGCGAGAGTATCTGTTCTATTCGGGCGGCGGCGGCACCGTGCGCGGGCATCCCTACCAGTCGTTGGGAGTCGAGGTTGTCGATAACGGCACGCGCCGCACGGGCGGTAGCGCGTTCCTCGCAGCCTCGGGCGAGTTCCGCGCGAATGTCACCAAAAGCATCGGCATCGTCGCATTTTATGACACGGGTTACGTCGGTGCGACGAGCTTCTCGGACGGGGAATGGCAAAGCGGGGCAGGGCTTGGCCTGCGCTATAACACTGGCATCGGGCCAATCCGCCTTGATGTGGCGGGCCCAGTCTCGGGCAGCACCGGCGATGGCGCACAAATCTATATCGGGATCGGGCAATCATTCTGATGCGTATTCTTAAACCACTCGCTTTATCCTTCTTTCTCGCGATGCCTGCACAGGCACCCCTGCTCGCACAGGACTCCCCCGAGGAGGCGCAACAAGCCGCACGGGATCGCAGCTATCTCACTGGATTGATTGAGGATAATCTCTCGGGCGCAGGCCGCACCGTGCGGATTGATGGGTTCAAAGGCGCGCTCTCGTCCAAGGCGACCTTCGATGTGATGTCGATTTCGGATGCCGATGGCGCTTGGATCACAATCACCAATGGCGCGATCTCTTGGAACCGCTCGGCCCTTCTCAAAGGGGCAATCGAGGTAGACGAGTTGAGCGCGGATGAAATCAGCGTGCCGCGCTTGCCCAAAGCCAGTGAGGATGCCTCGGCGCCCTCGCCAGAGGCACAGCCCTTCTCGCTTCCTGATCTGCCCGTCTCCGTGCGGCTCGGGAAGTTGGATGTAAAGAAACTGACCCTTGGCGCGCCCGTGATTGGCGAAGAGCTCACCGCCACTCTGGGGGGCTCTTTGCGGATCGCGGATGGCGAAGGCGAGGCGAAGCTAGATCTGAAACGCACCGATAAGGATGCGGAGATTTCGCTCACCGCCAGCTTTGCCAATGGAACACGCCAACTTGGCCTTGATCTGCTGATGCGCGAGGCCAAAGGCGGCATTATCGCGCGTAAACTGGGCATACCGGGGCAGCCCGCGCTCACGCTCGCACTGGCGGGTACCGGCCCGTTGGATAATTTCGGCGCGACTTTGCGACTGTCGTCGGACGGGTCTGATCGCCTTGCGGGTAAGATCCAGCTTCTGACCTCGCCCGACAGCGATGCGACCCGTTTCATTACCGATCTGAGCGGCGATCTCGCGCCGCTTCTGCCCGCCCAATACCGCGCGTTTTTCGGCTCGACCACGGCACTGAAAGCCGAAGGATCGAGCGGCGGCGATGGCCGCTTCACCCTCGACACGCTCGCGCTGGAAAGCGCCGCGCTCAAGGTCAATGGCTCGGCTGAAATCCTCCCCGGCGGCATTCCGAAACGCTTCAACCTTGAGACGCTTGTGGAGTTGCAAGGTGGAGCTGTCTTGCTGCCGATTACGGGGCCGGAAACCTATGTCGACCGCGCGGAAATTACCCTCGCCTACGATCAAACCAAAAGCGACGGCTGGCGACTGGTTGGCAATATCGACGGGATTTCGCGTGATGAGGGACGGGTAGAGAAAGTCGCTCTGTCAGGCTCAGGCCGGATCCGCCCTGATGCGCAAAGCCCTGCCGTTGGCGGCACCATCCGCATCGCGGCGGATGGAATCGCCCTTGATGATCCGGCGCTCCAAGCCGCAGCAGGGGAGAGCGTCTCCTTGGAGACCCTGTTCGCATGGCGTGCTGGCGAGCCGCTGCGCCTGAGCCGGATGAACCTGACGGGCAAGGATTACTCGGCACGCGGGCAGGTCTCGTTCGATGATCTTGCCGGCGGCATAAAGATCAAGGGTGCGCTGCAGGCACAGCATGATGCGCTGGATCGGCTTTCCCTGCTCACGGGGCAATCTCTGGGCGGATCGGTGAGCGCGGAACTGGATGGCGAGGCTGTCGCATTGAGCGGGGCGTTTGACCTCAACGGGAAGATCGTGGGCGAGAACCTGCGCAGCGGCATCGCGCAAATCGACCCTATTCTTGCCGGAACCAGCAAGATCGACCTCTCCGCAAAGCGCGACGAGACGGGGCTGATCCTGCGCAATGCGACCCTGTCCACTCGTGGGATAGATGCGAAAGCCTCAGGTAATCTTGCGAGTGACGCGACCGACATCATCGCTGATCTGAGCCTGAAGGATCTCTCTCTGACGCAAATGGGCCTGCGCGGTGCAGTCGATCTCAAAGCGCATCTGACAGGCGCGGGCGCCAAGCGTGAATTGACGCTGGAAGGGGTTGGAAATGGGCTTGCAACCCAAGTGGCCGAAGTGAACCGCATTCTCGCGGGGGCTTTGACGCTGAACATCGTCGCACAGGAAGAAAATGGGCGTGTCACGCTGCAAACAGCGGCGCTGCGCAACGGACAGCTCTCGCTCGATGCAAGCGGCACTGTCGATAACGGGCGGCACGATATCAAACTGGATGCACGCCTTGCGAATGCGGCCCTTCTGGCACCTGGGTTCCCGGGGCCGATCACACTCACCGGAACGGTCGGCGGCACAGCTGAGCGCCACATCCTCGATCTCAACGCCACAGGGCCAGGCGGCACACGGGCGAGTGTGACCGGCGGGCTGGATCCGGCACTCACCGCGCTGGATCTCAATGTTGAAGGCAGCACCGAGCTTGCGCTGGCGAATGCGTTTATCGAGCCGCGCTCATTGCAAGGACCACTGGGCTTCAACCTCGCGATCAAAGGTAAGCCCGCACTCTCCTCGCTCTCGGGCCGTATCGTCGCAAGCGGTGCACGGTTGGTGGCCCCTGCGCTGGGGCTGATCTTGGAGAATGTCGATCTCACCACCGACCTCGCAAACGGGCGCGCGCAAGTGAACGCGGGCGCGCGGCTGTCCACAGGCGGCACCTTGACCGTCTCGGGGCCGATCTCGCTGGATGCGCCGAACACGGCCGATCTGGGCATTACCCTGAACCGCCTGATCCTGCGCGATCCCGAGCTCTACGAGACCGTTGTCTCCGGCCAACTCGCGATCAAAGGGCCGCTGACAGGTGGCGCGCGGATTTCCGGCGGTATCGAGCTTGGCAAAACCGAGCTTCGAATTCCCTCCACTGGGATTTCCTCGGTCGCGGAGATTCCTGACATCACCCATATCGGGGAAACCGCAGCAGGGCGCGAGACCCGCCGGAAAGCCGGATTGATCGAGACGCAGGCAGACGGCGCGCAGTCGACGAGCGCGGCCTTCCCGCTCGATCTGACCATCTCCGCCCCGCGCGAGATCTTTGTACGCGGTCGCGGATTGGATGCCGAGCTGGGTGGATCGCTGCGTGTCACAGGCACCACGGCGAATGTGGTCCCGATCGGCCAGTTCAGCCTGATCCGTGGCCGCTTGGATATCTTGGGCAAACGCTTCGTCCTGAGTGACGGGCAGGTCGCCTTGCAAGGCGCGCTGGTGCCGTGGATCCGCTTCGTGGCGACCACTCAGAGCGGCGACGTCTCCACCACAATCCAATTGGAAGGCGAGGCGACATCGCCGGAAGTGACCCTCTACTCCAACCCAGAACTGCCGCAGGAAGAGGTTCTCTCGCGGATTCTATTCAGCCGTGACATCACATCGCTTTCGGCCTTGCAGGCGGCGCAGCTTGCCTCCGCAGTGGCCAGCCTTGCGGGCAAGGGCGGCGCGGGGATCATCTCGCGGCTGCGCGAAAGCACGGGGCTGGACGATCTCGATGTCTCCACCGATGCGGCAGGCAATACCGAGCTAACAGTCGGGAAATACATCTCCGAGAAGGTTTATACCGATGTTTCCGTAGACTCCGGCGGCAACACACAGATCAACCTGAACCTTGACGTGACGCCGAATATCACCGCACGTGGCAGTGTTGAATCCGATGGGAACAGCGGTATCGGTATCTTCTACGAGAAAGATTATTGATCGGGAAGTGAGGGGCGGTGTTTGTTTTCAGCGTTAATCGCCGCCCCCACTAAGATCACATAAGCCGAAATATAGAGCCACATCAGCAAAGCAATCACCGCGCCGATAGAGCCGTAAACGCGGTTATAGGCGCCGAAATTTGCAATGTAATACGAAAACCCGAGCGACCCCGCCGCCCAAGCAATTGCGGCGACAATCGCGCCCGGGCTGATCCAGCCCGCACGAGATTCTGCGCGGTAAGGGCCGAAGCGATACAGGATCGCGAGAGCGACGAAGATCAACGCCAGCATCATCACCCACGGGAGCTCCGTCAAAAGCCAATCGCGCAAAATGCCGATAGGCAGGAAGGCGATTCCAATCGGCACGATGATGATGATTGCGAACGCCGCGAGCGTAATCGCCACGAGTGCAAGGGTGATCAAATAGCCCGCCAACACCCCGCGCAGAACTTTGCGAGAGGGGCACCCATGGATCACATTGATCCCTTGCACCAAAGCCTGAACCCCCGCGCGCGCCGAGAAGAGCGCAATTGCCACAGAAACCGCCGTTGCCCACCCCAAAGTCGCACGCGGCCCCGACAGCAAAGCCGTCACCTGATCGTTGAGCAGCGTGTAGGCCTGCTCAGGGATGAAACCGGCAGCAACCTCAAGATAGCGCGCAATAACGCTCGGGTCAGAGATCAAACTCCAAAGCGCAATCGTCGCCGTAGTCGCGGGAAATAAAGCAAAAATTGCGTAAAATGCCACGCCAGCGGCGATCAGGCCGATATGGCCGGCGGCCATGCGATCCGCGACACGCGTGATAAAGCGCCATGCTTGCGACGGAGACGGGAGGGTTTGAAGACTAATCATCCGGTGATCATCGCTCAGGATGCGCGCAGGCGCAACTTGTCACAGGCTTTGTCTTATGCTCTGCTTGCGCTAACGGAGGAGACCGACATGACCTATACACCCGCGCGTGACCGATATACGCGCATGACCTATCGAAAATGCGGAAAATCGGGCCTTAAGTTGCCCGCTATCTCATTGGGTCTATGGCATAATTTCGGCGATGATACGCCCCATGCCACCAAACGCGCGATTTGCCAGACGGCCTTTGATCACGGTATTACCCATTTTGATCTCGCCAATAACTACGGCCCACCTGCAGGCAGCGCCGAAGAGGCCTTCGGTCAGATTCTCAAGACCGATTTCAACGGCTACCGCGATGAGCTGATCATCTCCTCCAAGGCTGGTTACCGGATGTGGGATGGCCCCTACGGCGAATGGGGCAGCCGGAAGTATCTGATCGCGTCCTGCGATCAATCGCTCAAGCGGATGGGGCTCGATTACGTCGATATCTTCTACTCGCACCGCTTTGACCCGGATACCCCGCTGGAAGAAACCATGATGGCGCTCGATCACATCGTGCGCTCAGGCCGGGCGCTTTATGTGGGCATTTCGTCCTATAATTCGCAACGTACCCGCGAGGCGGCAGCGATCCTAAAAGAGCTGGGAACGCCCTGTGTGATCCATCAACCGAGCTACAATATGCTCAACCGTTGGGTCGAAACGGACGGGCTGAAAGAGACCTTGGCAGAGTTGGGCATCGGCTCGATTGCGTTCACACCACTGGCGCAGGGGATGCTGACGCGGAAATACCTCGGCGGGATTCCTGAGGGCAGCCGCGCTGTGCAGGGCAAATCGCTAGATCCGGCGAAGATCACGCCCGAGGCGGTTGAGAATATCCGCGCGCTGGATGCGATTGCGCAAGGCCGAGGCCAGACACTGGCGCAAATGGCGATTGCATGGGTCCTGCGCGGCGGCGGGATCACCACGGCGCTGATCGGCGCATCTAAGCCCGAGCAAGTGGTCGATTGCGCAGGCGCTATCGGCAATCTCGATTTCACCGCAGATGAGCTTGCGCAGATTGATCGACATGCGGTGGACCAGCCGATCAATCTCTGGGCCCAATCCTCGGAAAGCGAATGAACCGCTCCGCGTCCTTTGCCCTGATGACGGTGGCCTTTGGGGCCAGCGCGGCGCTGGCCGAGTTGCCCGCGCCGCTGACGGATGCTGATTATGTGAGCGTTGACCCAGCCGAGGCACGGCTGGGTCAATTGCTGTTCTATGATCCGATCCTCTCGGGCAATCGCAACATCTCCTGCGCGAGCTGCCATCACCCCAGCTTGGGCACGTCCGACGGGCTCAGCCTCGGGCTGGGGGAAGGGGCAACCGGTCTCGGGGCCAAGCGGCATGTGGCGCTGGAGAATACGCCAGAACAGCGCATCCCCCGCAATTCGCCGGCGCTTTTCAACCTCGGCGCGAAACAATTCACCACCCTGTTCCACGATGGCAGGATCGGCGTTGATCCCACGCGGCCTTCTGGCCTGCGAACACCGATGGAAGAGGAGATGGTGACCGGATTTGCCTCCATCCTCTCCGCCCAGACGATGTTCCCTGTGCTTTCGGGAGACGAGATGGCAGGGCATTATTCCGAGAACGATGTCGCCAAAGCTGTGCGCTCGGGCAGGATCACGGGGGCGGGCGGCGCATGGGATGTGATTTCCAAGCGTATTGAAGCGATTCCCGCCTATGCAGAGACGTTTTCTGCGATCTACCCCGACATCGGGGCAGGGCGTCCGATTGCCTTCACCGATCTTTCAAACGCGATTGCGGCCTTCATCGAATTTGAGTGGCGCTCAGATAGCAGCCCGTTTGATGCATGGCTGCGCGGCACCGGTGAGATCTCTGCCCAAGCACAGGCGGGGGCCGCATATTTCTACGGCGAGGGCGGTTGCGCCTCTTGCCATTCCGGTGCGCTGCAAACCGATCACGGGTTCCATGCGATGGGCGCACCACAAATCGGGCCGGGCAAGGCGGAACGGTTTGAGAAACACTCCCGCGATGAGGGCCGTGGCCGTGTGACGGGCCGTGCGGAGGATCGGTTTGCCTTCCGCACGCCGTCACTGCGCAATGTCGTGGTGACAGGGCCATGGGGGCACGCGGGCGCGCATCAAGATCTGGCGCAATTCCTGCGCGATCACGCGGAGCCAAAGGCCGGATTGGGACGGTTCCAGCGTGCCATTCTGCCCGATCTGCCAAACACCAAGCCTGATTGGGTGGTGATGGAGGATCCCGCGCAGGTTGCGGAAATCGCTGCCGCGGCCCCGAAGGGCGCGCCGCTTAGTGAGGCGCATCTCTCCGAGCTTCTGGCATTTCTCGATACGCTCACGGATCGCGCCGCACTCGACGGGCGGTTCGGTATCCCCGAATCCGTTCCAAGCGGGTTGCCTGTGGAGCGTTAATCCCGCGTGATCTGCGTCAGCGCATCGACTGCGACGGGCTGCCAACTCGTCACAGTTTGATCGGGCCAGATCACGCGCGCCTCTGCCGTCTCTGCCGCGCCGAGGCCAAAATGCAGCGGCAAGGCTTGCCCGCCCGCATGGCCCCCGCCGACCGTGACCTCGCGTGACTGGGTGCCCGCCTCGGTGCGCAGCTCAACCCAAGCGCCAACCGCGTTCCGGTTGATCCCAGCCTGAATAGGCTCTATTTCAGCCCAATGTCCGGTATTCTCCGTCACATTCCGCCAAATCTCCATCGGCACGCGGCGATTGACGACAACAATATCCAGCAGGCCATCAGCGTTCAGATCCGCCAGCGCCGCCCCGCGCGACCGCGCCACGGAGGCAACGCCCGCCTCATTTGCCGCCTCAACAAATGTGCCATCCGCCTGCTGAATCAGCAAATTATTCGGATCATTGATCGCGTTCGAGGGCATCTGATCGACATTGCCCTTCGCGATGAACAGATCGGAGCGCCCGTCATTGTCGATATCGCCGAACTCGGCGTGCCATCCCGTCGCAGGTCGGCCATCATCGCCAATGAACGGGCGCTGCGCGTAGGTTCCGATTGAAAACGGCGCATTCTCAAAGCGATCGCCCCGATTAAACTGCAAAAGCTGGTCCCCCATCGAGGTCGTCATCACCTCGGGCAGACCATCGCCGTTGATATCCTGACTGGCGATCCCCATCCCCCAAAGCGAGATATGCGGCCAGTCTGCGCGCTCCTTCAGAGGGTGCAGACGGAACATCTGCTCGTAGCCGCCCCGCACGTAATAGTGGCGATCATTCGAGACGCGCAGTTCCGGCGTGCCTTTGCGCTGCCAATCGGAAATCTGCATCGAAAGCGCACAGTAGCCCGGCGAAATCGTCTCTATTTCACCGTAAGTCTCGCCTTTTTCGGTGATGACTTCCGAGCTGTCGCAGGTTTGGAACGGCCCATTTGCATCAAAACGATCCACATAATTGCCAAAGGCCAGCAAGGGTAGATCATCACCCTCCAACCATGTCGCAGCAAAAGACGCCGTCCACGCGTCGCGGGTGGGCAGGGCGAACGCCTCATTCGCCAGCTCGAACCGACAATCGCCAAGACCGCGCAGAAGTTGGTTTTCCCCGACGCGCAAAACGGCGAGATCCATCACCCCGTCGCTATCAATATCCAACGGGTAAGCGCCGGTAACATGGGTGAGCAGATCGACAGGAAGCCCGTCGAGATCACCCTGATCGAACCGGATCGCGCCTGCCGGATCTGAAGCATTGATAAACAGGCTCACTGTGGCCTCACCGCCCGCGGCAAACAGATCTGGCCGTGCATCTGCGTTGCAATCAAACACCGCCACGCCGCCGCCAACGAAATGCTCCCACCCGCCAGTATAAAGATGCTCCGAAGGCAAGCCCGCGCGATCATCCACAAAGGCGGGTTGCGCGAAAGCAGGCTCTATCCAAGCCAAAATCGTGAGGGCGTAAAGAAGACCTCTCATGCTGCGAGATCCCGTGCGACGCCCAGACGGCTTTCGGTGACCTCATGCAGAGCAAGCGCCGCTGCGCCATGCGCCCAAAGCAAATCCCCCCAGGCATGGGTCTCGATATGCGGCGGTTTGCGCCCCGTTTTCAGGACCATATTCTGCATCTCGGCGAAGGTTTCCTTTGCGTAGAGATAATCGTAGCGCATCCGCTCCCCCGAAAGGATGATGAACTCTGGATCAAACAGGTTGATCACATTCGCCAGACCCAAAGCGAGATACCGCCCCGCGCGGTGGAAGATCGAACGCGCCGCAGGGTTGCCTGCTTTGGCGTGATCATAGAGGCTTTCCAACAAGACGCCTGTGGATTGCGTATCGCGATTGGGCAGGTTTAGAGCCGTTTGTGCCTCCCGCACGAGCGCATAATCGGCAACATAGGCCTCAAGGCAGCCGCGCTGACCACAGCGGCACAGCGCCCCATCGAGTTGCACTTTCGTATGCCCAAGTTCCATCCCCATTCCACGCGCGCCGCGGTAGAGACGGTGGTTCAGAACAAACCCCATCCCGAGCCCGTGCTCAATTGTCACCACGGCGAAATCGGGCAGGCTGCGCCCTGCGCCAAACCAAAGCTCCGCCAGCGTGACAAGATTGGCATCATTGTCCACATGCACCGGAAGCCCGACCCGTTCCGAGACAATCTTCGCCAGCGGAACATGCATATCTTGGAGGACGGGCGACCAATGCACGATGCCCGTGGGGCAATCCACAAACCCCGGAACCCCGAGGCCAACGGCGGTCAATTCATCGCGTCGCAATCCAATTTTCGCGCAGACACGGGTCAGAAGCTCATCCGCCGCGTCCGATAGATCAGAGGTTGCGAGCGCATGCGGCACTCGCGAAATCGCCTCATTTGCTAGAAGATTCCCAGCGAAATCCACGATCACGGCGGTATGCTCGCGATCTGACAGCTTGATCCCAGCCACAAAATGCGCGTTCGGCCGCACGCCAAGCGCGACCGCAGGCCGCCCGCGCCCCGTCTCGGAATCGCGCGGTGCTGCAACCTCTTCGAGATAGCCGAGTTCGATCAATTCAGAGGTCAGCGTCGTGACAGAGGCGGGGCTGACGGAGAGATCTTTCGCGAGCTGCACCCGCGCGATGGATCCGGCGGCCCGCACACGCTCGAAAATCTGTTGGCGCAACGGGCGGGCGGTTTCAGACATATAGGAAATGAGCGGGCCACATCCCGGCGCTCCGCGACCGATCCGAACGGAGGTCAGTTCCTCTGTCATTTATTCACCACCCTAAGTAAACATTGCCTTTAGCATGCTGCATCTGCTCATTTTTCGCTGCATTGCAGCCAAATCTTGGTCTAACTTCTGCAATTTGTATCATGCTGTCTCATTTTTATTTTGACAACTGAATTTATTCAAGAGTAGCGTGAGGCATCTCGACGGAACTGTTGGGGCTAGGGTCGTTGTGGGCCCATGAGGGAGGACTACATGAATAAGATCATTCTCGCCGCTGTCGCACTGACAGCCGGCATGGCAACCTCGGCTTGGGCCGAAATGACCGTTGGCGTGTCCTGGTCGAACTTCCAAGAGGAGCGCTGGAAGACTGACGAGGGCGCAATCAAGGCCGCGCTCGAAGCAAACGGCAACAAATACATCTCCGCTGATGCGCAGAACTCGGCGGCCAAGCAGCTCACCGATGTGGAAGCGCTGATCGCGCAAGGCGCGGATGCGCTGATCATCCTGTCGGTTGACAAGGATGCAGTCGGCCCCGCCGTGGATAAAGCCGCCGCTGAGGGCATTCCGGTCGTCGGCTATGACCGTCTCGTGGAAGACGAGCGCGCCTTCTACCTGACATTCGACAACAAAGGCGTCGGCAAGATCATCGCGGAAAAGGTGCGCGAGGCGCAGCCTGAAGGCAATTACGCAATCATCAAAGGCGATAAGGGCGACCCGAACGCGGCCTTCCTGCTGGAAGGGATGATGGAAGTCATCGGCGCGGATGTGCAAACTGGCAAGATCAAGATCGTCGGCGAGAGCTTCTCTGACGGCTGGAAGCCCGATAACGCGCAAAAGAATATGGAACAGATCCTCACCGCGAATGACAACAAAGTGGATGCGGTTCTCGCCGAGAATGACGGTATGGCGGGCGGCGTGATCGCGGCGCTTTCCGCGCAAGGCTTGGCAGTTCCGGTTGGCGGTCAGGATGGCGATCTCGCCGCGCTGAACCGTGTGGCACGCGGCACGCAGACGGTATCGGTCTGGAAAGATTCGCGCCAGCTTGGCAAAGCGGCCGCCGACATTGCCGTGGCACTTGCGGAAGGCACAGAAGCCTCCGCCGTTGAGGGCGCGCAAAAATGGGCTGGCGGCGAGAAGGGCGTTGAGATGAACGCGATCTTCCTCGCGCCGACGCCGATCACCCAAGACAACCTCGATGTCGTGATTGATGCGGGCCATATCTCGAAAGAGGAAGCCTGCGAAGGGGCTGCTGCTGGCGTCAAAGCCTGCGAGTAATCTCCGATCTGGCGCCCTGCTTAAGGCGGGGCGCCCACATCATAGCGCGCAGCGCAGCGCGGCTTCCGTTTGGGCATCGCCCTCGGCCCCCATCCTCCAGAGAAATTCGGCTCATCCCATGACCCAAACACCCTCGACATCCTCTTCCAAGGCTGGCGATCAAACGCCCAATGCCATTTCGCGCTTCATGCGTGCCACTGAGATCGACCCCCGCATGCTTGGCATGGTCGGGGCCCTGCTGCTGATTTGGGTGGGGTTCCACCTTTACGGCGTGATGGAAAACGGCTTTGGCGCCTTCCTGACACCGCGTAACCTTTGGAACCTTTCGGTTCAAACCGCCTCCGTCGGGATTATGGCCACGGGGATGGTTCTCGTCATCATCACCCGCCATATTGATCTTTCCGTTGGCTCCATCCTCGGGCTGTGCGCCGTGGTCATGGGGGTTTTGCAGACACAAATTCTGCCGCAGTTCCTCGGCCTCGGTCATCCGATGCTTTGGATCGTCGCGGCGCTAATCGGGATGATGGTCGGCGCGTTTATCGGCGGCTTGCAGGGCGCGATCATCGCCTATGGCAATGTGCCTGCGTTTATCGTGACGCTGGGCGGGCTGTTGGTCTGGCGCGGTGTTGCCTATCTGATCACCAGCGGCAAAACGATCTCGCCTCTCGATCCGACCTTCACCCTATTGGGCGGCGGGCCTTACGGCGCGGTGGGCGCAATGGGTAGCTGGGTTGTCGGCATCATAGCCTGTGTCGGGATCATCTGGCTCTTGGTGCATGGCCGCAAGCAGCGCCGTGCGTTTGAATTCCCGCTGCGCCCGAAATGGGCGGAGTATTTCCTCGGGCTGGCAGGCTGCGGAGTGGTGATCGGGGCGGTGCTTTTGGTCAACGCCTATCCGTGGCCCAAGGGCATTGTGCGCAACTACGCAAAAGCCAACAACATCGAGGTTCCGGCAGAAGGTCTGTTCATCTCGCATGGGTTTGCCCTTCCGGTGCTGATCCTCGCAGGCGTGGCGATCATTATGACGGTGGTCATGACCCGCACTCGCTTTGGCCGCTACGTTTTCGCCATCGGGGGGAACCCTGATGCCGCGGCGCTCGCGGGCATCAACACCCGCTGGATGACGGTTAAAATCTTCTCGCTCATGGGCTTCCTCTGCGGCCTCTCCGCCGTTGTCGCCTCCGCACGGCTGAACTCCGCGACCAACTCACTCGGCACGCTGGATGAGCTCTACGTCATCGCCGCAGCCGTCATCGGCGGCACCTCTCTCGCGGGCGGTGTGGGCACGATCTATGGCGCGATCCTCGGCGCCTTCGTGATGCAGAGCTTGCAAGCGGGCATGGTGCTCGTCGGGTTTGATAGCGCGATGCAGCAGATCGTCGTCGGACTGGTTCTCGTGGTCGCGGTCTATCTCGACACGCTTTACCGCCGCAACATCAAGTGAAAGGGCCTGACATGAGCATGAACAAAGGCACACCGCTCGTCGAGATGCGCGATATCTCGATCTCGTTTGGCGGCATCAAAGCGGTGGATAAGGTCTCGATTGATCTCTACCCGGGGGAGGTCGTGGGACTTCTGGGGCATAACGGCGCGGGGAAATCTACGCTGATCAAATGCCTCTCCGGCGCTTACGGCATGGATTCCGGCGAGATTTTCATCAACGGCGAAAAGGCCGAGATCCGCAATCCGCGGGACGCACGGCACTATAATATCGAGACGATCTACCAGACACTGGCGCTGGCGGACAATCTTGATGCCGCCTCGAACCTGTTCCTCGGGCGCGAGCTTGTGTCCTCCACCGGCTTTGTAGATGACGCGAAAATGGAGGCCGAAACGCGCAAGATCATGGCGCGTCTCAACCCCAACTTCCGCAAGTTCAACGCGCCGGTCTCCTCGCTTTCGGGCGGGCAGCGGCAATCGGTCGCGATTGCCCGCGCGGTCTATTTCAACGCGAAAATCCTGATCATGGATGAGCCGACAGCGGCCCTCGGCCCGCAAGAAACCCAGATGGTGGCGGAGCTGATCCAAGAGCTGAAAGCACAGGGCTTGGGCATCTTCCTGATCGAGCATGACATTCACGCGGTGATGGATCTGTGTGACCGCGCGAGCGTGATGAAGAACGGCGAGCTGATCGGGACGGTCAATGTCGATGAAGTGACCGATGAGGATATCCTCGGGATGATCATTCTCGGCAAAAAACCAAGCGGGGTCGCGTGATGTATATCGGGCTAGATCTCGGAACATCGGGCCTCAAGGCGGTTTTGATGGATTCCGATCAAAATGTGGTCGCGGAGGCGACGGCCCCGCTCAGCGTGTCGCGGCCTTTTGAGGGTTGGTCAGAGCAAAATCCGGCGGATTGGGTTGGCGCGGCAGAGCAGGTTCTCAGCGCGCTCGCCGTGCATGGGCTGGGCGATGTCCGTGCGATTGGCCTCTCGGGCCAAATGCATGGCGCAACGCTGCTTTCAGCCTCCGATGACGTTTTGCGGCCCTGCATTCTGTGGAACGATACCCGCGCGCATGAGGAAGCCGCAGAGCTTGACGCGATCTCCGAGTTTCGGGCGATTTCGGGCAATATCGTCTTCCCCGGATTTACCGCGCCGAAACTGCTGTGGATCGAGAAACACGAACCGGAGATTTTCGGAAAAGTTGCCAAAGTGCTGCTGCCGAAGGATTATCTTCGGTTCTGGCTGTCTGGGGAACATGTCGCGGAAATGTCCGATGCGGCAGGGACAAGCTGGCTAGATGTTGGCGCGCGCGATTGGTCGGATGTGCTGCTGAAAGCCTCGCATATGCGGCGCGATCAGATGCCACGGCTTGTTGAAGGCTCAGACGTTTCCGCCGAAGTCCGGCCCGCGCTCGCGGAGCGTTTCGGGTTGCCGCGCAACGTGTTGATTGCAGGCGGGGCGGGGGATAACGCCGCTGCGGGCATCGGTTTGGGGGTCGTGCGGGCAGGGGAAGCCTTCGTGTCGCTGGGCACCTCGGGCGTGCTCTTTGCCGCAAATGACGGCTATCAACCCGATCCGGCGACGGCTGTGCACACCTTCTGCCACGCGCTGCCCGATACATGGCACCAGATGGGGGTGATCCTCGCGGCGACAGATGCGCTCAACTGGTTTGCGAAAGTCTCCGGTGTTGGGGCGGCGACCCTCACCGAGGGGCTTGGCCCACTCAAGGCCCCTGAGAAGACACGGTTCCTGCCCTATCTCGGCGGCGAGCGCACGCCTTTGAACGATTCCGCGATCCGTGGCTCGTTCATCGGGTTGGAACATGCGACCGACCGCGATGCGATGACCCGGGCCGTATTGGAGGGCGTGACCTTCGCACTGCGCGATTGCCGCGATGCGCTGGCGCAAACAGGCACCAAGATCGACACTTTGATCGCGGCGGGCGGCGGCACGCGATCACAATATTGGGTTGAGGCGATTGCGACGGCGCTGGATACGCCCGTGTCGATCCCCGTCTCCGGCGATTTCGGCGGTGCCTTCGGCGCGGCGCGTCTGGCGCAGATGGCGGCCACGGGCGGCGGGGCCGAACTGGCGCAAAAACCAACCATTTCACGTGTAATAGAGCCTGTTTCTGCGCTCTCATCTTCTTTCAACGACGGGTTCGCGCGCTACAAAGCAGCGGCCCAATCCATCCGAGGACTGACATGACCGACTTCTTCAAGAACATTCCGCAAATCCAATTTGAAGGACCCGAGAGCCGCAACGAATTCGCGTTCCGCCATTACAATCCGGAAGAGGTCGTCGCCGGAAAAACCCTGAAAGACCATTTGCGCTTTGCGGTCGCCTATTGGCACAGTTTCGCATGGCCGGGCGGCGATCCGTTCGGCGGGCAGACCTTCGATCGCCCATGGTTCGGCGATGCGCTGGATCTGGCCAAACTGAAGGCCGATGTGGCTTTTGAGATGTTCGACATCCTGCAAGCACCGTATTTCTGTTTCCATGATGCCGATATCCGCCCTGAAGGTGCGGATTTTGCGGAGAATACCCGTAATCTGGAAGCGATCGTCGATTACATCGGCGAGAAAATGGAAAGCTCCTCGACCAAACTCCTGTGGGGCACCGCCAATCTGTTCTCGCATCGGCGCTTCATGTCGGGCGCGGCGACAAACCCTGATCCCGATGTCTTCGCCTTCTCGGCGGCCACGGTGAAAACCTGCATGGATGCGACGATCAAGCTCGGCGGAGAGAACTATGTGCTCTGGGGCGGCCGTGAGGGCTATGAGACCCTGCTGAACACCGATCTGACGCGCGAAGCGGAACATATGGGCCGCTTCTTGTCGATGGTCGTCGATTATAAGCACAAGATGGGCTTCAAAGGCGCGATCCTGATCGAGCCCAAGCCGCAGGAGCCGATGAAGCATCAGTATGATTACGATGTCGCCACGGTCTATGGCTTCCTCAAGCGCTTCGGGCTGGAGAACGAGGTGAAGGTCAATATCGAGCAAGGCCATGCCATCCTCGCAGGCCATAGCTTCGAGCATGAGATCGCTCTGGCGAATTCGCTCGGGATCTTCGGCTCCATCGATATGAACCGGAACGATTATCAATCCGGCTGGGATACCGACCAATTCCCCGACAACGTTCCGGAAATGGCGAAGGCCTATTACGAGATCCTGCGCGGCGGTGGCTTCACCAGCGGCGGCACGAATTTCGATTCCAAGGTGCGCCGTCAGTCGATTGACCCAGAAGACCTTATCCTGGCCCATGCCGGCGCGATGGATACCTGCGCGCGGGCGCTGAAGGCAGCGGCTGCGCTGCTGGAAGATGGTGGCTTGGAAGCCGCGCGCGACAGCCGCTACGCCGGATGGGACGCGGAGGCTGCAAAGGCGATGCTTGGCTCGGATCTTGCGTCCATTGAGGCCGATGTTCGCGCCAAGGGCATCAACCCAGAGCCGCGCTCAGGCCGTCAGGAACGGCTTGAAAACCTGTGGAACCGCTTCGTTTGATCAGGAAAACTTAGACCAAATCGCCGCTTCGCCCAGTTTTGCGATCATCGCGTCATGGGCGGAGCGCTCCTCCTCCGTCAGCCGTGAGGGCAGGGGATTTGGACGCGGAGTGGGCCGCCACGCAGCATCAATCTGCGCGGCGGTTTTCTTTTTATCGGGGCCACTCGAGAGGCCGAAATCGGGCTGACGCCCGCCGATCAGCTCAAGATAGACCTCGGCGAGGATCTCGGAATCGAGAAGCGCACCGTGCAGCGTCCGCGACGAGTTATCAATGTTGAAACGGCGGCATAGCGCATCCAAAGACGCGGGGGAGCCAGGGAATTTGCGGCGCGCAATCATCAGCGTATCAAGCGCGCGATCATTGGCGATTGTCGCAAGCCCCGCCTTTTGCAGCTCGAAATTCAGGAATTTCATATCAAAGGCGGCGTTATGAATCACCAGCTTGGAATCCGGCCCGATGAAATCGAGAAACGCCTGCCCGATGGCCGCGAATTTCGGTTTATCGGCGAGGAACTCAACGGAGATTCCGTGGACGTTGAACGCCTCGGTCGGCATATCACGTTCGGGGTGGATATATTGGTGATAGGTTTTGCCGGTCGGCATGTGATTAAAAAGCTCAACCGCCCCGATTTCGACAATCCGGTGCCCTTCTGAAGGCTCAAAACCCGTCGTCTCGGTATCCAGAACGATCTCACGCATCGGTTTTTCCCTTTAAGTCCGCCAGTAGGTTTCGCACGGCGCGGCGGGTCTGTTCAAGGCTCAGCGTCTCAATGATGAAATCCGCACGCGCACGCTTTTGCGCATCCGGCAATTGGCGCGACAAGATCAGATCGAACTGTTCAGCGCTCATACTTCCGCGCGCGAGCACACGGGAACGTTGCACCTCCTCTGGGGCAGTGACCACTAGAACGGCATCGCAGGTGTTTTCCGCACCGGTCTCATAGAGCAGCGGGATATCAAGAAGCACGATAGGTGCTTGTGCATGGCGCTCAAGAAAGGCGTTTCGCGCGGCGGTCGTGAGCGGATGAACAATCGTTTCAAGGCGGGTTAGAGCCGTTTTGTCGCCCGCAAGGCAGGCGCGAAGCGCTGCCCGATCCACCGCGCCAGCCTTCACCGCTTGCGAAAATTCCTCCGCAATCAAGGGCACCGCTGCGCCGCCCTGCGCGTAGAGCGCATGCACCTCAGCATCGGCATCCCAGACAGGGACGCCCTCCTCGGCAAACATCATTGCAGTGGTCGATTTGCCCATCCCAATCGAGCCTGTCAGCCCGAGGCGAAAGGGCCGCCCCCTCATGCCCCTAACACCACGTCGCGCAGCGCATCGGTGACCTCAGGTCGCTTTCCAAACCAGCGCTCGAACCCCGGCGTAGCTTGATGCAGGAGCATCCCAAGCCCATCAACCGTCACGCAGCCCTTCTCCTTGGCCGCGATCAACAACGGCGTGTGCAGCGGCGTGTAGACGATGTCACAGACGGTCGCAGTGGGCGAAAGAGCATCGAGAGGAACGGTGAACGGATCCTTGCCAGCCATCCCCAGCGACGTCGTGTTCACGACCGTCACCGCCCCCTCCAGCATTGCTCCAGCCTCGGCCCAGTCATAGACGGTAATCATCCCGCCAAATTCTTCGCGCAGCGTTTCGGCACGCGCACGCGAGCGGTTCGCGATGCGGATCTCGGGCGCGCCCATCTCGATCAGCGCGGAAATCACGGCGCGCGCAGCGCCGCCCGCCCCGAAGAGCGCGGAAGGGCCAGCCTTCGCATCCCATTTCGGTGCGTGTTGCTGCATATTCGCAACAAAGCCAAACCCGTCTGTATTATCCGCCTGAATCCGCCCATCCGGCAGGAAGGTCAGCGTGTTCGCCGCCCCGATCACCGCTGCGCGATCTGTCACGACATCCGCCAGCGCGAGCACGGCCTCTTTATGCGGCAAGGTGACATTGCACCCGACGAATCCCGCCTTTGGGAGGGTTCTCAGAACCGTCTCGAGATCCTCGGAAGCGACCTCCATCGGGATATAATATCCTTTAATTCCATAGGTTTCTAACCAATATCGTTGCAAAATTGGTGAGCGGGAATGATGGATTGGCGCGCCGATAACGCCTGCGAGCGGGATGCGGTTTTCACTCATGTCGTCAGATCTCCTCTGGCCCGTAGCCAAGACAGGAATTCGATGAGGGGCAAGCCTAAAACGGAAAAATAATCGCCCTCAACCTTGGAGAACAGCCGCACGCCTTCTTCCTCCAGCTTATATCCGCCGACGGACCAGCGGATACTCTCCCAGTTCCGCGCCACATATTCTGCAATGAAGGCATCGGAAAGCGAATGCATATGCAGGCGAACCTCGCCGATATGCCGCCAAAGCGGCTTGCCATCTTGATAGACGACGAGCGCAGACAGCAGACGATGAATCTGGCCGGAAAGCCGTTTGAGCTGATCTTCTGCTTTCTCAGGGCTTTCCGGCTTTGAGAAAATTTCGCCTTTAAGCGCAAGAACTTGATCCGCGCCCAACACCATCGCCTCGGGCGCTTTCAGCGACACCTTCTGGGCTTTCATCTCTGCCAAAGCATCGGCCACGTCGCGTGGAGAGGCGGCCTCCGACTGCAAAGATTGGCGGATCATCTCTTCATCAATCCGCGCAGGGCGGATGTCGAAAGACAGGCCCGCATTGCGCAAAAGCTGCGCGCGGATCTCGGAGGTGGAGGCAAGAATGAGGCTGTGCATGAGCGTGTGGATAAATCCCGCTAAAATCCGTGGGCAACTGCGCCCGAAACCGAGGGTTCGCCGATATCCCCATTCCATGTCAAGGAAGCACAGGCATTTTCCACCTGTGGGAAGCGAAATTGAGCGGTTGTGGATAAGTTCGCGCGGCGACAATTTCAGGAAGATATCCACAGCCTACGAATCTGCTGCGAAACCCTTATAAAAAAGCGCTATGAAGGGGGTGCTCACAGAACTATCCCGCCTTGTTCTGCCTGTGCACAAAATGGTTGATGAATGGTTAATCCACATTATCCACAGGACCATCATCATCATCATTCTTTTATAAATCTTACTTTATTATTAAGAGGGACGTAGCTTTTCGCGAGGACGCCATGACTGACATTCTGATCGCCGCCTATCCATGGATCAAAGCGTTTCACGTGATGGCAGTTCTGGCTTGGATGGCAGGGCTTTTTTACCTGCCGCGGCTCTACGTGTATCACGTTGAAGGGCTGAGAAAGGCGGGGGTGGTTGCCGGCAGCGAGATGGATCAGCTGTTCCAGCATCAAGAACGCCTCTTGCTCCGTGCCATTATGAACCCGGCGATGATTGCGACTTGGGGCGCAGGGCTTTTGCTGGTGATGACACCGGGGATCGTGGATTGGTCGATGATCTGGCCTTGGGCGAAAGCGATCAGCGTGATCGGGATGACTGCGTTTCACATGTTCCTCGCCGCACGCCGCAAGGATTTCATCGCAGGCAAAAACCGCCTCAGCGGGCGTCACTGGCGCATGTTGAACGAGCTGCCGACGGTTTTGATGGTCGTGATTGTGCTCTCGGTGATCGTAAAGTTCTAAGTTTCATTGACTCTTCGACGCGCTCTCGGTATCTGCGGGTCAAGCCCCTGCCGTCCGGCAATCAGGTTCTTCCGAATTGACATACCTCCGCGTGATATATCGCGCCCCGACATGGTGGATTTCCCATGACTACCCCCGTTAGCACTGAGCGTTTGAACCTTGCCGATCTGAAAGCGAAAAGTCCTGCAGAGCTGCTATCGCTGGCGGAAGAATGGGAAATTGAGAACGCCTCAACCATGCGCAAGGGCGAGATGATGTTCTCGATCCTGAAAGAGCATGCTGAGGAAGACTGGGAGATCGGTGGCGACGGCGTGTTGGAAGTGCTGCAAGACGGTTTCGGGTTCTTGCGCTCAACGGCGGCAAACTACCTTCCAGGCCCAGACGATATCTACGTCTCGCCCGAAATCTTGCGCCAGTATAGCTTGCGGACAGGGGATACCGTTTCCGGTGTCATCCGCGCCCCCGGTGAAAATGAGCGCTATTTCGCGCTAACCACCGTCGAACAGATCAATTTCGAGGATCCCGAGCGCGCCCGTCACAAGGTTGCCTTCGATAACCTCACCCCGCTTTATCCGGATGAGCGCCTCAAGATGGAGATCGAAGATCCCACGTTGAAGGATCGCTCTGCGCGGATCATCGACCTCGTCTCCCCGATCGGGAAGGGCCAACGCTCGCTGATCGTGGCACCGCCGCGGACGGGTAAAACCGTTTTGCTGCAAAACATCGCGCATTCGATCGCGCAGAACCATCCGGAATGCTATCTGATCGTCCTGCTGATCGACGAGCGGCCCGAAGAGGTGACCGATATGCAGCGCTCGGTGAAAGGGGAGGTTGTGTCCTCCACTTTCGATGAGCCAGCAACGCGGCACGTGGCCGTGGCAGAGATGGTCATCGAGAAGGCGAAGCGCCTCGTTGAGCATAAGCGTGACGTGGTCATCCTGCTCGACTCGATCACCCGCCTCGGGCGCGCGTTTAACACCGTTGTGCCGTCGTCCGGCAAGGTCCTGACGGGGGGTGTCGATGCGAACGCTCTGCAACGTCCCAAACGCTTCTTCGGGGCGGCGCGGAACATTGAAGAGGGTGGCTCGCTCACCATCATCGCGACTGCGCTGATCGATACCGGTTCGCGGATGGACGAGGTGATCTTCGAAGAATTCAAAGGCACGGGCAACTCTGAGATCGTTCTGGATCGTAAAGTCGCCGATAAGCGCGTCTTCCCCGCGATGGATATCCTGAAATCGGGCACGCGGAAGGAAGATCTTCTGGTTGAGCAGAAAGACTTGCAAAAAACCTACCTGCTGCGCCGCATTTTGAACCCGATGGGGACGACAGATGCGATCGAGTTCCTGATTTCGAAGCTCAAGCAAACCAAGACGAATGGCGAGTTCTTCGATTCCATGAACGGGTAATCCTCTTTCTAAATCAGGGGCTTAACTATGGAAACGATTTTTGCACTGGCCTCTGCCCGTGGCAAAGCGGGCGTGTCTGTTATTCGCGTATCGGGGCCGAAAGCCTCTGAGGCGGGGCGTCTTTTGGCGGGGGTACTGCCTGCGCCGCGCGTTGCTGGTCTGCGAAAGCTGCGCCTAGGCGATGAAGTTCTGGATGAGGCGGTTGTGCTTGTTTTTGAGCATGGCGCGAGCTTTACTGGCGAGAATATCGTTGAATTCCATATACACGGCTCTATCGCGACAGTGACGGCTGTTCTCAACGCGCTTGCGAGCATCGCCGGGCTGCGCTTGGCGGAACCTGGTGAATTTACCCGTCGCGCGCTGGAAAACGGGTGCCTTGATCTGACACAGGTCGAGGGGCTGTCCGATCTGATTGACTCCGAGACTGAAGCACAGCGCAAGCAAGCGCTGAAAGTGCTGTCGGGCGCGGTCGGCAAGGTCGCGGATCGTTGGCGTTTGGATATGATCCGGGCGGCCGCGCTGATCGAGGCCACAATTGATTTTGCGGATGAGGAGGTTCCGGTGGACGTGTCGCCGGAGGTTATCGTCCTCATTGACGGCGTTCTGCGCGAGATTCGGGAAGAGACGCGGCGAATCTCCGCCTCTGAGCGGATTCGCGAAGGATTCGAGGTCGCGATTGTGGGGCGCCCGAACGCAGGGAAGTCGACGCTGCTAAATGCGCTGGCAGGGCGCGATGCTGCAATCACGTCTGAAGTTGCAGGGACGACTCGTGATGTGATTGAAGTGCGGATGGATCTCAGCGGAATCGCGGTGACCTTGCTTGATACCGCAGGGCTTCGCGATACGCAGGACGTTGTTGAAAAAATCGGGATTGAACGCGCCGTGAGTCGCGCAAATGCTTCTGATTTAAGGGTTTTTCTGATCGACGAGGGAGAGATTCCGCTTTTGGAACCGCGCGGCGATGATCTCGTTGTGCGGGGGAAGGCAGATCTCTTACCGACGGAGGGTCTCGCGGTTTCTGGTAAAACGGGAGACGGTTTGGACCAGCTTGTGGGCGAGATTACGCGAATTCTTGAGAGCCGCGCGGCGGGTGCAGGCGTGATGACGCGCGAGCGCCACCGTATCGCGATGAAAACTGCGTTACAGGCTATGGAATCGGCGCGAAATGAGGTATTGCTCGGCTCGGACCGCGCCGAGATGGCAGCGGAAGAGTTGCGGACTGCTGTTCGCGCGCTTGAGTCCTTAGTGGGCCGCGTGGATGTCGAGCATCTGTTGGATGAAATTTTCTCGAGCTTTTGCATCGGGAAGTGAGGAGTGTTTCACGTGAAACATTTTGACGTCATTGTTGTCGGTGGTGGCCATGCTGGCACCGAAGCTGCGCATGCGAGTGCTCGGATGGGCGCTCAAACGGCGCTGATCACTCTGCGCGCGGATGCGATTGGGGTGATGTCGTGCAATCCGGCGATTGGTGGCCTTGGGAAGGGGCACCTCGTTCGTGAGATTGACGCCCTTGACGGCGTAATGGGCCGCGCGGCAGATCTCGCAGGGATCCAGTTCCGCTTACTCAATCGGCGGAAGGGGCCAGCCGTCCAAGGTCCGCGTGCCCAAACGGACCGTAAGCTGTACCGCGAAGCAATTATCGGGATGACGCGGGCGCAACCAAATCTTTCTATTATTGAAGCAGAGGTCTCCGATCTCGTTGTTGTTGGGGATGTGGTTCAAGGGGTTTGCCTCGCCGATGGCAGTCAGGTTACCGCCTCCGCGGTTATCCTGACGTCAGGAACTTTCTTGAACGGGATCATCCATATCGGGGATCAGAAGAAATCCGGTGGCCGGATGGGTGATAAGCCTTCCATTGATCTCGCACGTCGATTGCATGCGTTGGATCTGCCGTTGGGCCGCCTAAAAACAGGGACTCCGCCGCGTCTCGATGGGCGCACGATCAATTGGGATATTCTCGATACCCAACCCGGCGATGATGAGCCAGTCATGTTCTCTTTCTTGAACAAGAGGCCTGCGGTGCGGCAAGTCGCGTGCGGGATTACCCATACGAATGAGCGTACGCACGATATTATTCGCGCCAATCTTTCGCGCTCGGCAATGTATGGCGGGCATATTGAGGGGGTAGGTCCGCGGTACTGCCCCTCAATCGAGGATAAGGTCGTTCGTTTCGCGGATAAAACATCGCACCAGATCTTCCTGGAGCCCGAGGGGCTGGATGATCACACCGTCTATCCGAACGGGATCTCGTCTTCGCTTCCTGAGGAGGTTCAGGAGGAGTATGTCCGCTCGATCCTGGGGCTTGAGGCCGCAACCATTCTACAGCCCGCCTATGCGATTGAATATGATTACGTTGATCCGCGCGCTTTGACATCAACCTTGGAGTTGCGCGATCTGCGTGGTCTATATCTTGCGGGGCAAATCAACGGAACCACAGGATATGAGGAGGCCGCTGCGCAAGGGATGGTCGCTGGGCTCAATGCCGCTGCGCGTAGCAAAGACGAGGATCCCATCAACTTCATCCGGTCAAACAGCTATATCGGCGTGATGGTGGATGACCTCACGACGCGCGGTGTTACAGAACCCTATCGCATGTTCACGTCGCGCGCGGAGTTTCGGCTCTCACTACGCGCTGACAACGCTGATCAGCGGTTGACTCAATTTGCGATCGATCTCGGTTGTGTCTCGGAAGAGCGGCAGCGCGCTTTCGGCGCGAAACGCGAGGCGCTGGAGCGGGGCCGTGCTCTTCTCGATTCGATTCAGTTTACGCCCAAGCAGGCACGGGATGCCGGAATTCCGGTGAATTTGGATGGCGCACGTCGCTCTGCCTTCGTGCTTCTGTCATTTCCTGACGTGACGATGACTCAGCTCGCCGATGCGGTTCCTGATCTTGGAGTGTTGGAGCTGGATATCGCCGAGCAACTCGCGCGGGATGCGCTCTATGCGACGTATATTGAGCGTCAGTCCGCCGATATCGCGCGGCTGGAGCGTGACGAAAGCTGGAAAATTCCGCATGATTTCGATTATGGATCATTGTCGGGTTTGTCCAATGAACTCAAGATGAAGCTCGCGAAAACGCGACCGCAGGATCTCGGGCAAGCCCGCAGGATCGATGGGATGACGCCCGCGGCCCTCACTCTGATTTTGGCGCGGCTTCGGCACGCCACGAAGGACAAAATTGCATGAGATCTGGTGATGCGGCGCAGTTCCTTGAGCATTTCGATGTTTCACGTGAAACAATTTCGAGATTGGCGGCATATGAAGCGCTTCTTACAAAGTGGAATCCGCGCATAAATCTCGTTTCGGCGACAACTTTATCTCAGATCTGGTCTCGGCATTTTCTCGATTCAGCGCAGATCTTTGATCTTGCAGCGAGTGGGAACTCTTGGGTGGATCTGGGAAGCGGGGGCGGATTTCCCGGGTTGGTTATTGCTGCACTTGCAGCAGAGAAAAAGCCGGATCTTCGGGTGACCTTGGTTGAATCCGATCTTCGAAAATCAGCCTTCCTCGCAAGTGCCGCTCGGGAGATGAATCTCTCCGTTCAAATCCTTTCGCAGCGAATAGAGGAGCTTCCGGCCCTTTCTGCAGATGTTCTTAGCGCGCGGGCGCTGGCACCGCTTGAGAAGCTTTTCGAGTTCTCAACGCTTCATCTGCGATCTGACGGTGTCGGAATTTTCCCGAAGGGAGAAAGTTGGCGGAAAGAACTGGCCGCTGCGCAGAAAGTCTGGTCTTTCGAGTTTGAGGCGCATGAGAGCAAAACAGATAGCGACGCGGCTATTCTTGTTATCAACGGAGTAAAGCGTGTCTGATCCAACTCGGCCCGTGGGCCCCAGAATTATCGCGATTGCCAACCAAAAGGGGGGTGTCGGCAAAACAACGACGGCGATTAACCTCGCTGCGGCGCTCGCTGAAATTGGAAAACGTGTGCTGCTGGTTGATCTTGACCCGCAAGGAAACGCTTCGACAGGGCTCGGGATTGAGCCGAATGATCGCCAGAAAACCACCTATGATTTGCTTCTGGAAGAGGCTGCGCCTGCAGATGTCGTCCAGCCGACTGCGATTGAAGGGCTCTTCATTTGTCCGGCCACGATTGATCTTTCTTCGGCGGATATGGAATTGGTCGCGAATGAAAAGCGCAGCTTCCTATTGCATGATGCGCTACGACAAGTAGCGATGGACGGGTTCGCGCTCGACTATATCTTGATTGATTGCCCGCCGTCGCTCAGTCTTTTGACGGTGAATGCAATGATTGCCGCGGATTCGGTTTTGGTACCGTTGCAGGCGGAGTTCTTCGCTTTGGAGGGACTTTCGCAGCTCATGTTGACGATTCGTGAGGTCCGGCAATCCGCGAATAGGCATCTGCGGATCGAGGGCGTCGTTTTGACGATGTATGATGTACGCAACAATCTTTCGCAGCAGGTCGAGGCGGACGCGCGCGCGACACTGGGGGAGGTTGTTTTCCGCACAATGATCCCGCGAAATGTACGGGTTTCTGAGGCGCCTTCCTATGCAATGCCTGTTTTGACCTACGATAGCGCGTCGCGCGGCGCTGAATCCTACCGTGCTTTATCGGTCGAGCTGATCGCGCGGCATGAGGCCCAACTTCGCAAAGGAGCGTAAGATGTCCGAGAAAAGAATGGAACGCCGCGGTCTTGGCCGGGGCTTGTCCGCATTGATGGCGGATGTTGCTGCGCCTGTCGCCGAGGATAGCATGAGCGCAATGCGCCGCGCGGATATGCGCGTTCCTATTGAACGGATTGAACCGAATCCAAATCAGCCGCGTCGCGATTTTTCGCGTGAGGCGATTCAGGAGCTTTCGGAATCTATTCGCGAGAAGGGCGTTATTCAGCCTTTGATTGTTCGCCCGCATCCCAGCAAGGCGGATCATTACGAAATTGTTGCGGGGGAGCGCCGCTGGCGCGCGTCTCAACTCGCCCAACTACATGAGTTGCCCGTTATTCTTCGCGATTTCGACGATACGGAAGTCCTTGAAATCGCTATCATCGAGAATATTCAACGCGCTGATCTGAATGCGGTGGAAGAGGCTCTTGGATATCGCCAGTTGATGGAGCGGTTTGGACACACACAGGAGAAACTCGCACAGGCATTGTCGAAAAGCCGGAGCCATATCGCGAACCTGATGCGCCTGCTGCAACTGCCTGACGAGGTGCAGTTGATGCTGCGCGAAGGGAAAATCTCGGCGGGACATGCGCGGGCCTTGATCACATCCGAGAACCCGCTCAAGCTGGCACATGAGGTCATTGACCGGCAGCTTAGCGTCCGCGAGACGGAGAAACTGGCGCGCGATGCGCAGGGCTTGGAGGCGAAGCCAGCCCCTGCAGTGGCGAGCAGCCGCGCTCCCGAGAAAGATGCGGATACGCGTGCGCTTGAGGGCGATCTTTCGGCTGGGCTTGGTATGAAAGTGACGATCGATCACGCGGGGCAGGGTGGGCGGCTGTCGATCACTTACGGATCCCTAGATGATCTCGATGCGCTCTGCCAGCTTTTGAGCCGTGGTGTTTGATTAACTCTCCGGCCGCGACCAGATGAAAAGACTGACCAGCCCGAGCGTAATCGCTTGGGCTGTTAGTATTTTGGGCCCAAGCCCGAGTGCGACAGATAGACTAAAAGCAGCAAGGATAGAGACTGTGGCCAGCCGTTTTGCGCGGCGTGAAATCGCACCGTGATCGCGCCAGTTTCTAATGGCTGGCCCAAAGGTAGGGTGGTGAAGAAGCCAACCATGCAGCCGATCTGAAGAACGCGCGAAGCAGAAGGCGGCCAGCAGGAGGAAAGGAACGGTCGGCAAGAGGGGAAGCACAGCGCCTATGATCCCGAGGCCGAGGGAGATCAACCCGCCAATCAGCCACAGCGCGCGGATCATGGCATCAGTTCTCTGATCACCGCATTCAGGATCGCGCGGCCCGCTTTCGTCGCTTTAATTCGACCCTCTTCCAGCTTAATCATCTCCATATTCTGCAAATCCCGCAGCGATTGCGGGTTGAACGCCTTGCCTGACATCGCCTCGTATCGGCTTGGGTCAAGACCTTCCGCGAGGCGGAGATTGAAGAGAAGAAACTCGGTTGCCTGTTCGTCAAGCGGGAGTGCCGCGAACTCCCGCTCGCCGGCGCCTGTGCGCTCCACCTGATCAAGCCAGGCTTCCGGTTGCTTTGGCGTATCTGTTGCGTGGCGGATGCCATTTATCGTCAGGCGGCCATGCGCGCCGGGGCCAATACCTGCGTAATCTCCGTAGCGCCAATAGACGAGATTGTGGCGGCTTTCACAGCCTGATCTCGCATGGTTAGAGACTTCATAGGCTGGCAGCCCCGCCCGAT
The DNA here is from genome assembly GCA_048262715.1 of Paracoccaceae bacterium. GTDB lineage: Bacteria > Pseudomonadota > Alphaproteobacteria > Rhodobacterales > Rhodobacteraceae > Albirhodobacter. Next base: position 295,713 of record JBLXEV010000001.1, on the reverse strand, counting down.
CGCAAATCTCTTGCGTCAGAAGATACATATCCGCAGCGATATCATCCGTGGGCAGACCGCGCAGTTTTCCTGCTGCATGGCGTGCGCCGAAGGCTGTGCCATCTTCAATTGTCAGCTGGTAGAGCGAGAAGTGATCAACCGCCATAGACAGCGCCTCGTTCAACTCGCGGCGCCAGTGATCGAGATCTTGGTCTTGGCGGGCGTAGATCAGATCGAAGCTCACGCGATCAAACTGTGCGCGGGCGATATCAAAGGCTTTGCGCCCTTCAGCCACGCTATGCATCCGGCCCAGTGCCTTCAGATCCCGGTCATTGAGGGCCTGCATCCCCATCGAGACACGATTGACGCCCGCCTCTGAATAGCCGCGGAAGCGACCGGCCTCGATGCTGGTCGGGTTGGCCTCCAAGGTGATCTCGATATCATTTGCAAGGGTCCACGTGGCACGCACCTTATCGAGGATTGCGTGCACGAGATCGGGTGACATGAGGGAAGGGGTGCCGCCGCCGAAAAATACCGAATTCAGCAAGCGGCCCTCGGTAAGCTTTCCGACGCGTTCTATCTCGCTCAAAAAGGCTCTCTGCCAGCGGTTTTCGTCGATTTCTTGCGTGACATGACTGTTGAAATCGCAATAGGGGCATTTGGCAGCGCAAAACGGCCAGTGAAGGTAGAGCCCGAAGCCGCCGTTTTGCCAATCTTCCATCATTTGAGTGCGGTGACCTCGATCTCGATGAGCATTTCCGGCTTGATCAGAGCCGCGATCACCATCGTGGCGGCGGGGCGGATCTCGCCTAAGGTTTCGCCCAAAACGGGAATGACCTGCTCGACAAGCGCCGCATCGGTGACGGTATATTGCACGCGCACGATGTCGGACATCGCAAAGCCGCCCTCGATCAGGGCCGCTTCAATCGTCTTAAAGCAATTGCGCGCTTGGTCGGCGATGCTCGAAGGCATTTCCATCGTGGTGTAATCATAGCCCGTGGTGCCGGACACAAAGCACCATGGGCCTTTCACTACCGCGCGCGAATAGCCCATGGTTTTCTCGAAAGGAGAGCCGGAAGTAATTCGCTGCATCTTAGGCCTCGAAACACGTGACAAGCTGGCGGAACGCGTCGGCGCGGTGGCTGATCTCGTTCTTTTCAGCGGGGTCCATCTCCGCAAAGGTCACTTCATGGCCGATGGGCTGGAACATCGGATCATAGCCGTGGCCCGCAGCGCCGCGCATTGGCCAGACGAGCTGCCCTTCGACTTTTCCCGCGAAGACCTCATCATGCCCATCGGGCCAGGCAAGAACCAAGGTCGAACGGAAGCGCGCGAGACGCGGTTGCGGGGCGTTGATCTTTTCGCAGGCGTCCCAAGTTTTGGTCATCGCCATGGTGAAATCGCGACCATTCTCGGTTTCGGCCCAATCGGCGGTATAGACGCCTGGCGCGCCATCGAGGCAATCAACCTCGATCCCGCTGTCGTCGGAAAGCGCTGGCAGGCCGGTTGCCTTGGCTGCCGCATGGGCTTTGATCCGTGCGTTGCCGACGAAGGTGGTTTCCGTCTCTGCCGGCTCAGGCAGGCTCATCTCGGCCGCGCCCACGCATTCAATCCCGAAGGGGGCGAGCAGGGCGGAGATTTCCTCCAGCTTGCCCGCGTTATGCGTCGCGACGAGGAGGCGTTTCTCGGCAAATTTTCTCATGCTGTTGCCGCCTTTTGTGCTGCGACCAGTTCGGCAACGCCCGCCTCGGCCAGATCCAGAAGCGTGTTCATTTGATCGCGCGAGAAGGTCGATCCCTCGGCCGACATTTGCACCTCGATCAGCTTGCCCGATCCGGTCATCACGAAATTCCCATCGGTGCCCGCCTCGGAATCCTCAGCATAATCCAGATCGCAGATCGCTTGCCCGCCGTAGATCCCGCAAGACACCGCTGCGACCGGATCTATGAGCGGATCAGAGACCACAATCCCTGCTTTCATCAGCTTGTTCACGGCCAGACGAAGTGCGACCCAACCGCCGGTGATCGCGGCGCAGCGTGTGCCGCCATCGGCTTGGATCACATCGCAATCCACCACAATCTGCCGCTCGCCAAGGGCAACACGGTCCACGCCCGCGCGCAGGGAGCGCCCGATCAGCCGTTGAATTTCTTGGGTGCGGCCGGATTGCTTGCCCATCGCGGCCTCACGGCGGTTGCGCGAATGGGTGGCGCGCGGCAGCATCCCGTATTCTGCCGTCACCCAACCAAGGCCGGAGCCTTTAAGGAAGGAGGGCGCGCGGTCTTCAATCGTCGCGGTGCACAGAACATGGGTGCCGCCGATCTTGATCAGGCACGAGCCCTCGGCATGTTTGGTCACGCCGGTCTCAATCGAGATCGACCGCATTTCGCTCAAGTTCCGACCAGAGGGGCGCATGGCATTTCCTTTTTCTGCTGTATCGCGTGTGGTATTTCGTGGCCAATTAGAGGGGGCAGGCCAAATGATGCAAGCCTCAATGGGCAATCTGGCCTAGCTGTGATTGACGAAGGTGGCCCTAGCCCGTTAACTCGCACCGAAAGGGGCCTGAAATGACGGACCAACAGCAGATCCTCTCAGAACTCAATGATCGGTCGCGCGAAGTGTTTCGCCGCGTTGTGGAGGGCTATCTCGACAGCGGTGATCCGGTGGGGTCGCGGACCTTGGCGCGCTCGATGGCGGAAAAGCTCTCGGCGGCGACGATCCGCAATGTGATGAACGATCTCGAATATCTCGGGCTGCTCGGCTCGCCACATGTCTCCGCGGGCCGTGTGCCGACGCAGCTTGGACTGCGGATGTTTGTCGACGGGCTGATGGAAGTGTCTGAGCTGGGCGCGCAGGACCGGGAGCGGATCGACGCGACGATGGGGGCGCATGATCCCAATGTCGGATCCTTGCTGGATCGTGTAGGGTCGGCTCTCTCTGGCATCACCCACGGCGCGAGCCTTGTTCTGACCCCGAAGATCGAGGCGCCGATCCGGCATATTGAATTCGTGTCGCTGGCGGCGGATCGCGCCTTGGTGGTATTGGTCTTTGCGGATGGGCGGGTTGAAAACCGTGTGTTCACCCCACCTCTGGGCCAAACGCCATCCTCGATGCGGGAGGCCGCGAATTTCCTCAACGCGCTCGCCGAGGGGCGCACCTTGTCGGAATTGCGCGACGAGATCACCGTGCAAATCCGCGAGCGGCGGCAGGAGCTCGATATCCTCGCGGCGGATCTGGTCGAGAGTGGACTGGCGCTCTGGCAGAACGAGGGCGAGCGCTACGAGCGGCTGATCGTCCGTGGGCGGTCGAATCTCATCGGTGAGGAACTCGATCTGGATCGGGTGCGGTCGCTGTTTGATGATCTCGAACGAAAACGTGATATCGCGGAATTCCTTGATCTGACCGAAGAAGGCGACGGTGTGCGCATTTTTATTGGCTCGGAGAACAAGCTTTTTTCACTTTCGGGTTCCTCTCTGGTGGTCTCTCCCTATATGAACGCTGATCGAAAGATCATCGGTGCGGTCGGTGTCATTGGGCCAACGCGGCTCAACTACGGGCGCATCGTTCCGATCGTGGATTATACAGCGCAGCTGGTCGGGCGAATGGTGTCTGGCCGCGGCAAAGGATGAGACGCATGAGCGACAAGAAAGACGAGATTTTGAACGATCAGATGGATCTGAACGATCCGCTCTCCGAGGCCTTTGGCACGGATGCGGATGTGATGGAGAGCGAGCTGGAGGCGCTGCGGGCTGAGCGGGACGATTACCGTGATCGGTTCATGCGCGCCTTGGCGGATGCCGAGAATTCGCGCAAGCGCTCGGATCGGGATCGTCGTGAAGCCGAGAATTACGGCGGCTCGAAACTGGCGCGCGATATGCTTCCGGTGTTCGACGCGCTCAAGCGCGCCTTGGATGCGGCCAGCGAAGAGGTTCGCGCAGCGGCGCCCGCGTTGATCGAAGGGGTCGAGCTGACCCAGCGCGAGCTGCTCAACGTGTTCGCGCGCCATGGCGTGAAAGCGATCATGCCGCAGATCGGCGATCGGTTTGATCCGCAGGCGCATGAGGCGATGTTCGAGGCCCCCGTTCCTGGGACGGTTGCAGGCGATATCATTCAGGTGATGGATGACGGCTTTATGCTACATGATCGCCTGTTGCGGCCTGCCAAGGTGGGTGTGTCCTCCACCCCGAAATCCTAACGGGTTTCATGTGGAACGGCTGGGGGTTTTGCACCCCCAGACCCCCGCAGGATATTTCTCCTCAGTGGAAGCTCAATCGTTTAGAAGCGCTTTGAGCTCATAGAGCGCCGCGAGAGCTTCTCGCGGCGTCATTTCATCTGGGGCGAGATCTTCGAGGCGGGTTTCCAGCTTTGTGGGGCCGGCGGGCGGCGCAGAGATCGGTGTCGCGGCGACAGAGAACAGCGGCAGATCGTCGATGATCATCTGTTTCTTAGCACCGCCTTCGCGCTCGCCCTTCTCCAGCGCCTCCAAGACGACACGCGCGCGGGCGACAACGCTATCGGGCAGCCCTGCCAGCCGGGCGACCTGCACCCCGTAGGAGCGATCCGCCGCGCCCTTTTTGACCTCATGCAGGAAGATTACATCGCCCTGCCACTCGCGCACCGATACCGTCGCGTTTTCAACCCCGTCCAGCTTTTGCGAGAGCGCGGTCATTTCGTGGTAATGGGTGGCGAAGAGCGCGCGGCAGCGGTTGGTTTCATGCAGATGCTCCATCACGGCCCAAGCAATCGAGAGCCCGTCATAGGTTGCGGTGCCGCGGCCGATCTCATCCAAGATCACCAGCGCGCGATCATCGGCTTGGTTTAGGATCGCCGCAGTCTCGACCATTTCGACCATGAAGGTTGAGCGCCCACGTGCCAGATCATCAGCCGCGCCCACGCGGGAGAAGAGTTGGCTCACCAGCCCGATATGCGCTTTGGTTGCGGGCACATAGGCCCCCGCCTGCGCCAGCAGCGCGATGATCGCGTTTTGCCGCAGGAAGGTCGATTTACCCGCCATGTTCGGGCCCGTCAGCAGCCAGATTGCGGGGGTGCTTTCTTCCGTCAGGCCGCAATCATTGGCGATGAAACTCTCGCCCGCGCGTTTGAGGGCCAGTTCCACCACCGGATGCCGCCCGCCCTCCACGTGGAACGCGCGGCTCGCGTCGATCACAGGTTCGACCCAGCTTTCCCCTGCTGCGAGATCGGCGAAGGCGGCAGCGAGGTCCAGCTCCGCAAGCGCGCGCGCCGCCTCGCCAATCGGGCCGGCCTCTTTCAAGATGGCTTGGCGCAGATCCTCGAAGATCGCTTTCTCCAGTTGCAGCGCATGGTTGCCGGCATTCAGGATCTTCGTCTCGATCTCGGACAGCGGCACCGTGGTGAACCGCACTTGGCTGGCGGTGGTTTGGCGGTGGATGAAGGTCTCATTCAGCGGCGCGGAGAGCATTTTCTCTGCATGGGTTGCGGTGACCTCGATGAAATAGCCCAGCACGTTGTTATGTTTGATCTTCAGGCTCGGGATGTCGGCTTGCGTCGCATAATCTTGCTGCATCTTGGCGATGACGGAACGGCCCTCATCCCGAAGCTGTCGTGTCTCATCCAGCTCGGCGTCAAAGCCAACACTGACAAAGCCACCATCGCGGGCCAGCAGGGGTGGCTCTGCCACGAGGGCGGCATTCAGGAAGAGGAGGAGCGAGTCATGCCCCGTGAGCGCCTCGCTTGCCTCACTTAAAAGCGCGGGCGCGTCTTGGCCCTCAAACCGTTCCGCGATACAGGCGGCCTGTTCCAGCGCGTTGCGGATCGCGGTCATATCACGCGGGCCGCCGCGTTCCAGTGCGAGGCGCGAGAGGGCGCGGTCCATATCGGGGCAGCGCTTGAGATCTTCGCGCAGGTCAGCACGGAATCGAGACTGTTCTACCAGAAACCGCACCGATCCTTGCCGAGCATGGATCAGACCGAGGTCGCGCGAGGGGGCGGAGATCCGACGCTCCAGCAGCCGCGCGCCGCCTGCGGTGGCAGTGCGATCAATTGCGTGCAGCAGCGAGCCTTCGCGCCCGCCGGAGAGCGCTTGGGTGAGCTCCAGATTGCGGCGGGTTGCGGCATCGATCTGCATCGCAGAGCCAGCTTCCTCACGCACGGGGCGGCGCAACAGTGGCAGCTTGCCGCGCTGCGTCATATCGAGATAGTCGATCAACGCGCCCATCGCGGCAATCTCGCCGCGCGAGAAGCTGCCGAAGGCATCCAGCGAGCTGACACCGAACAGATCGCAAAGCCGCTTCTCGGCACCTTGGCTATCGAAGCTGGAGCGCGCGAGCGGCGTCAGCGCGGCGCGCGTATCAGAGACTATCTCGGCCAGATCTGCCTCTTTCGTCTCGCTCACCAGCACCTCGCGGGGCCCAAGCCGCGCGAGTTCGGGCGCGAGGCGGATCATCGGGCAGGGCATGACACGGAATTCACCCGTCGAGATATCGACCCATGCCAGCGCCGCATCCTCGCGGACTTCGCCCCAAGCGGCGAGGAAGTTGTGGCGCCGCGCCTCCAGCAGGCTTTCTTCCGTCAAAGTTCCAGGCGTGACCAGCCGCACCACATCGCGTTTCACAACCGATTTCGCGCCGCGTTTCTTCGCCTCGGCGGGGTTTTCCATCTGCTCGGCAATCGCGACGCGGAAGCCCTTGCGGATCAGCGTCAGCAGATAGCCCTCTGCCGCATGAACCGGCACACCGCACATCGGGATCGGTTCGCCCTCATGGGTGCCGCGCTTGGTCAGCGCGATATCGAGGGCGCTGGCGGCGGCCACCGCATCCTCAAAGAACATCTCGTAGAAATCGCCCATCCGGTAGAACAGGAGCGCGCCTGCGTTTTGCGCTTTAATTCCGAGATATTGCGCCATCATCGGCGTGACAGTTTGCTCTGACATCATTCCCCCAACAGGTTTGGGAGACCCTACAAAAGCGCGCGGCTCGGTAAAAGCGCCAATTCGATTGAGCGGTGCGCAACGGGGCGTTAGAAGGGTGCAGCTTACAGAGAGGAATGGCCCCATGTCCCCGAAAAATCGCATCACGCCCGAAGAGGCGTTGGCGTATCATATCGACCCTCGTCCCGGTAAATACGAGATCGTCGCGACCAAACCGATGACCACCCAGCGCGATCTATCGCTGGCCTATTCGCCGGGCGTTGCGGTGCCTGTGGAGGCGATCGCCGCCAATCCCGAGACGGCGTATGATTATACGGTGAAGGGCAATATGGTTGCCGTGATTTCCAACGGCACGGCGATTTTGGGCCTTGGGAACCTCGGTGCGCTGGCCTCCAAGCCGGTGATGGAGGGCAAGGCGGTTCTGTTCAAGCGCTTCGCCGATGTGAACGCGATTGATATCGAGCTGGATACCGAGGATCCGGAGGAGATCATCAAGGCGGTTTCGCTGATGGGGCCGACTTTCGGCGGCATCAACCTTGAGGACATCAAGGCCCCTGAATGTTTCATCATCGAGCAGCGCCTCAAAGAAATGATGGATATTCCGGTGTTCCACGACGATCAGCACGGCACGGCGGTGATTTGTGCCGCGGGCCTGATGAACGCTTTGGAGCTTTCGGGCAAAAAGATCGAGGATTGCCGGATCGTCCTGAACGGCGCGGGGGCGGCAGGGATCGCGTGCCTCGAGCTGATCAAGGCGATGGGTGCGCAGCATGATAATTGCATCATGTGCGATACCAAGGGCGTGATCTACCAAGGCCGCACCGAAGGGATGAACCAGTGGAAATCGGCCCATGCGGCCAATACCGATGCGCGCACGCTGGATGATGCGATGGTGGGTGCCGATGTGTTCCTTGGCGTCTCGGCCAAAGGCGCTGTGACGCAGGAGATGGTTGCGTCTATGGCCGACAATCCGGTGATCTTCGCGATGGCGAACCCCGATCCCGAGATCACGCCGGAAGAGGCCCATGCGGTGCGCCCCGATGCGATTGTGGCCACGGGCCGTTCGGACTACCCGAACCAAGTTAATAACGTGCTCGGCTTCCCCTATCTGTTCCGTGGCGCGCTCGATATCCATGCGCGGGCAATCAACGACGAGATGAAAATCGCCTGTGCGCAGGCGCTTGCGGCGCTGGCGCGTGAGGATGTGCCCGATGAGGTCGCGATGGCATACGGGCGTAAGCTCTCGTTTGGCCGCGATTACATCATCCCGACGCCGTTCGACCCGCGCTTGATCCACGTGATCCCGCCTGCGGTTGCGAAGGCGGGTATGGATACGGGCGTGGCGCGGCGCCCGATCATTGATATGGCGGCCTATACCCATTCGCTGAAGGCACGGATGGATCCCACCGCTTCGATCCTGCAGGGGATTCAGGCCCGTGCGCGTCAGGCGCAGGCACGGATGATCTTTGCCGAAGGGGATGATCTGCGGGTGTTGCGCGCCGCCGTTGCCTATCAACGTGGCGGCATGGGGCAGGCGCTTGTTGTGGGCCGCGAGGCCGAAGTTAAGGAAAAGCTGGAGCAAGCTGGCCTTGGCGATGCCTTCCGCGAGTTGCAAATCGTCAATGCGGCAAATTCAAAACATATCGATGCCTATAAAGCCTTCCTCTATAAACGCTTGCAGCGCCAAGGGGTTGATCGCGAAGAGGTGCATAAGCTGGCGACCCGCGACCGCCATGTCTTCGCGGCGTTGATGCTGGCGCATGGCCATGGCGACGGGCTGGTGACGGGCACCACGAAGAAATCTGCGCATGTGCTTGAGCTGATCAACAAGGTGATTGATGCCAAGCCGACGGATGGCGCGGTGGGGATCACGGCGATCTTGCATAAGGGCCGCATCGTGATGATGGGCGACACGCTTGTGCATGAATGGCCCGACGAGGAAGATCTCGCGGATATCGCCACCCGCGGCGCGCATGTAGCGCGTGGCCTCGGGTTGGAGCCTCGGGTGGCGTTCCTGTCGTTCTCGACCTTCGGCTATCCGGTCTCCGAGCGGGCAACGAAGATGCATCAGGCCGCGACTGTTCTGGATCGGCGCGGTGTCGATTTTGAATATGAGGGCGAGATGACGGTGGATGTTGCGCTCAACGCCGATCAGATGGCGCATTACCCGTTCTGCCGCCTGACAGGGCCTGCGAATGTGCTGGTGGTGCCTGCGCGGCATTCGGCGTCGATCTCCGTCAAGTTGATGCAGGAGATGGCGGGGGCGACGGTCATCGGGCCGATCCTCACAGGGATTGCGCATCCGGTGCAGATTTGCTCGACCGTCTCGACCGTCAACGACATCCTCAATATGGCAGCGATTGCGGCCTGTCGTTTGGGTCAGGACAAGTGAAGCTTGCGGGGGCGTCACGCCCCCGCACCCCCGTGGGATATTTTTAGCAACCAGAAAGCGGGCCATGGCGACGATCTATAATTTCGGCTCGATCAATACCGATCATGTCTACCGTCTCGGGCATTTTCCCTGCGCGGGGGAAACCCTTGCCGCCGCGGATTACACGCGCGGCTTGGGCGGGAAAGGGGCGAACCAATCCGTCGCCTTGGCGAAAGCGGGTGCCGCTGTGCGCCATATCGGGGCGGTAGGCGAAGATGGTTTGTGGATGATCGAGCGGATGCAGGCGGCGGGTGTCGATTGCCGCCACGTGGAACAAGGCGAGACCCCCTCGGGCCATGCGATCATCAATGTCGATTCTGAGGGCGAGAATACTATCGTGCTCTATCCCGGCGCGAACCGGACGATCTCGCCGGATCACATCACTCAGGCGCTTGCCAAGGCGCAGGCGGGTGACCTTCTGGTGATGCAGAACGAGACTGTTCATCAGGCTGATACGGCCCGTTTTGGGCGCGAACAGGGTCTAAAATTGATCTATTCCGCCGCGCCGTTTGAAGCCAAAGCCGTGCAGGAGGTGCTGCCCTATGTCTGGCTGTTGCTTTTGAACGCCGTGGAGGCAGAGCAGTTGAGCGCGGCGCTCGGCGTGGCGCTGGAGGATCTACCGGTGCCGCATGTTCTTGTCACGCGCGGCGCGGATGGGGCGATCTGGTATGATCTTGAGGCCGGTGCGCAAATCGCGATCCCCGCGTTCAAGGTGAGTGCGGTGGATACCACAGGCGCGGGTGACACTTTCGCGGGCTACCTAACGGCGGCTTTGTCAGAGGGCCTGCCTCAAGCGGCTGCGATGCGTTTGGCCTCGGCGGCGTCCGCGCTCAAAGTGACGCGGGCCGGAACCGCTGATGCGATCCCGACCCGCGCGGAAGTCGACGCGTTTCTGCGCGATCAGCCCAGCGAATAGCCTGTGCCCCGCACGGTGCGGATCGGATCTGTACCGCCGTTTTGCATCAATACTTTGCGCAAGCGGCCGACATGGACGTCAATCGTGCGGGTATCGACATAGATATCGCGGCCCCAAACGCGGTCGAGCAATTGATCGCGTGTCCAAACGCGGCCAGGTTTCTCCATCAGCGTTGAGAGCAGGCGGAACTCGGTCGGCCCGAGATGCAGCATATCGCCGCTGCGGAAGACGCGATGTTCGCCCGCATCCAGAATGATATCGTCATAGGTCAGCCGTTCGCCCATCGTCGCGGGGCGGGTCCGGCGCAACTGGGTGCGCAGGCGGGCCATCAGCTCAACGACGGAATAAGGTTTCACCACGTAATCGTCCGCGCCGGTTTCCAAGCCGCGCACGCGGTCGGTTTCCTCGGAGCGCGCCGAGAGCATGATGATCGGGATCTGACGCGTATCGGGGTTGGCCTTGACCTGACGGCAAATCTCGATGCCCGACACATTCGGGAGCATCCAGTCGAGCACCATCAGATCTGGCTTTTCCTCGCGCACCATCAAGAGGGCTTCATCCCCGTTCACCGCAATTGCGACGCGGAAGCCTTCAGCCTCGAGATTGTATTTAAGGACTTCGCGCTGCGCGCTTTCATCCTCAACCACCAAGACGCAGGGGGATTGAACAGATGCCATCGGTTATCCTTCCACGGTCTGAACGCTGCTATCTTTCTGGCGCGGCTCGTCCGGGAGTACGCCCGTTACGAGATAGATCACCTGCTCGGAAATCGAGGTCGCGTGATCGCCCATCCGCTCGATGTTCTTGGCGATGAAATGCAGGTGCATGCAGGAGGTGATGTTGCGCGGATCTTCCAGCATATAAGTCAGGAATTCGCGGAACAGGGCGTTATACATCTGATCGACTTCGATGTCGCGGGCGCGCACATCGGCCGCCAGTGCCGCATCGCGCTGGATATAGGCGTCGATCGCGTCGCGCATCATCCCCTCGACGGCTTTCGCCATCCTGCGGATCGCGCCGCCCGAGCCCGCAACAGGCGCGGCTTGCATCAGCACATCCGAGCGTTTCGCGATATTCTTCGCGTAATCGCCGACACGCTCCAGCGAGCCCGCGATTTTCATCACGGTGAGGGCGGTGCGCAGATCGCCCGCCGCAGGTGCGCGCAACGCGATCAGGCGCGCAGCCTCCTCGTTGATCTTCTCTTCAAGCGCATCAATCGCCTTGTCACGCTGGCGCACATCTCGCGCGAGGTCTGCGTCACGGGTATCAAGTGCTTGCGCGGCATCAAGGATTTGCGCCTCGACCATGCCGCCCATTTTGACAACGAGGGCTTGGACGGCTTCGAGGTCACGGTCGAAGGCAGAAACGATATGTTGGGACATGGGAGCCTCCGTTAGCCGATCCGGCCGGTGATGTAGCTTTCCGTGCGAGGATCGCGCGGATTGGTGAAGATTTGGCCGGTTTCGCCGTATTCCACGAGGTTGCCGAGGTGGAAGAAGGCGGTGCGCTGGCTGACGCGCGCGGCCTGTTGCATCGAGTGGGTCACGATGACGACCGAGAAGTTCTCGCGCAGCTCGTCGATCAATTCCTCGACCTGCGCTGTCGCGATGGGATCGAGCGCCGAGCAGGGTTCATCCATTAACAGCACTTCGGGCGAGGTCGCCACAGCGCGCGCGATGCACAGGCGTTGCTGTTGGCCGCCGGAAAGGCCCGTGCCGGGGGAATGGAGGCGGTCTTTTACCTCGTTCCACAGTGCGGCCTTGCGCAGCGAGCTCTCGACGATCTCTTCCAGTTCGGATTTGTTGCGGGTCAGCCCGTGAATCTTCGGGCCGTAGGCCACGTTATCGAAGATCGACTTGGGGAACGGGTTCGGTTTTTGGAACACCATCCCCACTTTCGCCCGAAGCTGCACCGGATCGACGCGCTTATCGTAGATATCCTCGCCATCAAGGGTGATTTCCCCTTCAACGCGGCAGATATCAATCGTGTCGTTCATCCGGTTCAGCGTGCGCAGGAAGGTGGATTTCCCGCAGCCCGAGGGGCCGATGAAGGCTGTCACGGTGCGATCAAGGATCTCGACATTGACGTCTTTGATCGCATGGGTGTCGCCGTAATAGACCTGCACATTGTGGGCCGCGATTTTGATCTCTTTGCTATCCACAGCACGCTCCGTCAGTCGCATATCGTTCATGGGTTCGCCCCTTTTACCACCGACGCTCAAAGCGGCGGCGAAGAATAATTGCAATGGTATTCATTATGATGAGGAAGGCCAGAAGCACGATGATTGCGCCTGAGGCCCGTTCTACGAAGGCCGGATCCGCACGTTGAGTCCAGTTATAGACCTGAACTGGTAAAGCGGAAGCCGGATCGAACAGCCCGTCCAGCGGTGCGCCCGGGTATTCGCGCACGAAGGCGACCATCCCGATCAGCAGGAGCGGCGCGGTTTCGCCCAGAGCCTGCGCGAGGCCGATGATTGCGCCCGTCATGATCCCGGGTGCGGCGAGGGGCAGCACGTGGTGGAACACCGATTGCATCTTCGAGGCTCCGACTCCCAGCGCCGCATCGCGGATCGAGGGCGGCACCGCTTTTAGGGCCGCACGGGTGGAGATGATGATCGTCGGCAAGGTCATGAGTGTGAGAACCAAGCCGCCGACGATGGGGGCTGATTGCGGCAGGCCTGCGAAGTTGATGAAGATCGCGAGTCCCAAGATCCCGAAGACGATGGAGGGCACCGCCGCGAGGTTGGAGATATTCACCTCGATCAGATCGGTGAATTTGTTTTGCGGCGCGAATTCCTCAAGATAGATCGAGGCGGCGACGCCGATGAGGGGCGCGAGGCACAGGACGACCAGCATCATATAGGCCGAGCCGAGGATTGCGACGCCGAGGCCCGCGGCCTCTGGGCGTTGATCGGAGGCATCGGGCGCGAAGATGAAGTCCAGATTGAACTCCTTGCCCATCACGCCTTTGTCGGTGAGGGCTTGGGCCAGTTGAAGCTGCGCAGGCGTGATATTGCTATCCAGCTCAGCGCTTTCCATCGTGACGCGACCCTTGAAGAACCCATCCACGCGCCCGTTCGCCAGAACATGCACATCAATCGTCTGGCCGATCAATTCGGGATCCGCGAGGACCATATTGCGCAGCGTTGCCGGGGCCTCTTTCGAGATGATCCCTTTGATGTCTTTGTCTGTCAGCCCGTCGATCTGGATGCCTTGCGCTTTGACCACACCGATCAGCGCCGCATCCAACAGGTTAGCATAGCCGATGGTGGTGACTTTCTTCATCACCTCCAGATCGCGGGTGCCGGATTTATCGAGTTTCGCGGCGGTCAGTTCCACGGGGATCAGGATCTTCGTCTGCTGGAAGGCGGAAAGCCCGTTGCCGAAGATCGAGAACAGCAGCAATGCCAGCGAGAGAAGCGCCGTCAGAACAGCCGCGAGACCGTAGCTCTTGAAGCGGCTCTCGGCGCGGTTGCGGGCAATCGTGCGCGCATCGGCGGTGAGAAGCGAGCGTGGGGTTGCAGGGAGGGCGAGATCGGTCATTCGTATTGCTCCCGATATTTGCGCACAATGATCAGCGCGATGACATTGAGGCCAAGGGTGATGACGAAGAGGGTCAGGCCAAGCGCGAAGGCAACAAGGGTTTCCGGCGCGGCGAAATCGGTATCGCCGGTGAGCTGGCTGACGATTTTAACGGTGATGGTGGTCATCGCTTCGAACGGGTTGAGGCCCATTCTCGCGGCGGCGCCAGCGCCCAGAACCACGATCATCGTCTCGCCAATGGCGCGCGAAGCGGCCAGAAGCACTGCGCCGACGATCCCCGGCAGGGCGGCGGGCAGAACCACTTGGCGGATCGTCTCCGACGGCGTTGCGCCAAGCCCGAGCGAGCCGTCGCGCAGCGATTGCGGCACAGCGTTGATGATATCATCCGAGAGCGAGGAGACGAAGGGGATGATCATAATCCCCATCACCAAACCTGCGGTCATCACCGAGGAGCCGCTTTCGCCAAGCCCCATCGGCTGCGCGAAGTAATCGCGCAGCAAGGGGCCGACGGTGATCAGCGCAAAGAGGCCATAAACGATGGTCGGGATACCCGCGAGAACTTCGATCAGCGGTTTCGCGACAGAGCGAAACTTCGGCCCTGCATATTCCGACATATAGATCGCGGCGAAGAGGCCGATCGGAACCGCCACCACCAGCGCGATGAAGGAGATATAGAGCGTCCCCCACAGCAGCGGCAGCATCCCGAGCTGCGAATTCCCGCGGAAGTTCGGCGACCATTCCGTGCCGAAGAAGAACTCCGTCCACGAATATTGGCGGAAGAAGTTATTCGCCTCGAACAGCATCGAGAACACGATCCCTGCCGTGGTCGCGATGGCGATCACCGAGGCGAGGATCAACAGGCCTTTGATACCCGCCTCAACCGTGTTGCGGGCGCGGAAGTCGGCTTTGGTCTGCAAGACCGCATAGCCCAGCCCTGCCAGCGCCAGCACGACGGCAATCGCTGCCAATGCGCGGGTGCCGCTGACATTCTTCGCACGATACTCCTGCGCGGCGGCCATCACCTCGGGGGTGATATCATTCCCAAGGGCCACGCCCACATCCGCGAGGGCGCTGCGCATATTCGCGCCGTCATTGCCGATATTTGCGGCCTGATCGGGGGTCATGCGGCCTGTTGCAACGGCGTTATCCAGCCCTTCAGCCACGCGGCGAAGATCGCTCATGATGAGCGATTGGCTGGAGCCTTCGGGGATCATATCGGGGGAGATCATCGCGCTGATCCCGCGTTCGATCAGAACCGGCTGCGCGAGCAACCAGACAATCATCACGGCCAGCGCTGGGATCAAGGTGAACATTGCCGCGTTCCAGCCGTAATAGCCGGGGAGGGAATGCAAGAGACGGGCATCGCCGCCAGAGACGGAGCGCGCGCGCAGGCGGCCGGCGATATAGCCCAAAGCGCCGAGCATCAGGACGATGAGAAGAATATTCGCGACGGTCATGGAGGCCTCGAGCTTCAGGGACAAGAAAGGCTTGGAACCAAAAAACGGGCGCGAGGATCGTGCCCGGAAAGGATGGCAGCGCCCCCACGTGGAGGGCGCTGCCGATAGGGATTATTTCGCCATTACGGTTTCGTCAGCGACGGTTGCCTGAACCGCTGCCAGTTCCGGATCCGACACGAGGCCGTAAGCCGCCAGCGGGCCATCGGGGCCAGCCATGTCATCGGAGACGAAGAATTCAGCGAATTCTTTCACGCCCGGGACAACGCCGATATGTGCTTTCTTGATGTAGAAGTAGAGCGGACGCGAGACCGGATATTCGCCTTTTGCGATCGAGTCGGTGTTCGGAACCACGCCCGACATCGTAGCCACTTTCAGCTTGTCGGTGTTGTTCTCATAGAAGGCGAGGCCAAACACACCGATACCGGCTTTGTTGCTGTCGATGCGCGAGAGGGTCTCGGTGTAATCGCCATCGATGTCGACCGATTTGCCATCCGTGCGCAGCGCCATGCAAGCGTCATGGGCTTTGTCTTCGTCGCCTTTTGCAGCAACCAGAGCTTCCATCGCGCCTGCTTCTTCACAGCCAGCGAGGATCACTTTTTCTTCAAACACTTCACGTGTGCCGTGCTTGGTGCCCGGAACGAAGGCCATGATGTCTTGTTTCGGGAAGGCAGGGTTCACCTGATCCCAGGTGGTGTTCGGGTTCGCAACGACTTTGCCATCGACAACGATTTCTGCTGCGAGGGCTTTGTACCAATCGGCAGGGGTGAACTCGAAGGTTTCGCCGTTGATGTCGGAGGCGAAGACGATGCCATCATAGCCGATGCGGACTTCGATGATGTCGGTTACGCCAGCTTCTGCGCAGGCAGCGATTTCTTTGTCTTTGATTTTGCGCGATGCGTTCGCGATATCGATGGTGTTCTCGTCAACGCCTTCGCAGAATTTCTTGAGGCCAGCCGAGGAGCCGCCCGATTCCACAACCGGAGTCGGGAAGTCGGTGTTTTCGCCGAAGGCTTCTGCAACGATCGTGGCATAGGGCAGCACGGTCGAGGAGCCAGCCACTTGGACTTGGTCACGAGCGGTTGCGACGGTTGCCGAGGCAGCGATGATTGCCAGTACCGAGGCAGAAAGTTTAACGGTGTTCATGGATCACTCCTGAAAATTTCACTGGCCATCCAACAGGCCTGCTGACCGTCTAGGCTGGTTGCATGACGCTTATGCGAACGAAATGTAACAGCTTCATGACAATGCGTATCCCGATGCGACAAAGCATCGGGAGAGCGAACTTGGCCTTAGGCGGTAGTGTGGGTGAGGACGGTAGAGGTCAGCGCGTCGCGCGGATCAGGGCGGCGGCGATCAGCGCAGGGATTTCAAGGTGTTCGCCGATGGGCGGTAGGCACGGCCCCTCAAAGCCCGCCTCCTCCAACGCGTCGGGGAGATCCCCAATCACATGCCCCGCCCGCAGCGCAAAGAACGGCACACAGACGGCGGCCCCAAGCCCCGCTGCGGCCTTGGCCAAGAACGGTTCCTCTTCGATCAGCCCGACGGACACGGCCGCAAACCCTGCCTGCTGGCGCATGTGCTCCGCCATCGCATAGCTTGCATCCTTCGACTTTCGCGCGATTTTGGAGCCATGCGCCGCGAGCAGAAGATGGGTTTTTGACGGGGTCAACCCCGCCTCCATCGCCGCGCCCTGGGCCGCGCGGGCGATTAGATCGGGCAGATCAGGGTCAACGCCCAAAGGATCAAGATAGGTCAGATCGGGGTGACCCGCCTCCGCGACGCGGCGCGGCAGTTCGCGCTTGGTGAACCAGCCCTCGGCCATGAAAAACGGATAGATGAGCGGGGAGGTCATGCCGTCCAACGCGCAAGCCAGCGAGCCTTCGCGGGCCAGCGTCGCGCCTCTGATCTCCCAATCGGGCAGCAGGGCACCAACGCGCTTTGCCAGATCGTGCAGGACCAGATCCTGTGGCTCTGGATCAGCGGGCGCGCCATGCGCGACGAGGATAGCTGCGGGCATAGGAACCTCCTGCGAGGAAGATAGGGCGGGGGCGGCGGTTGGCAATCGCACTGCAAAATCCGCGGATCGCGACGGTATGGTTAAGAGAGTATTTAGATTAAGCATCTGAATTTGCTTATATTTTTAAGTAGTCCATCCTTGTGTTACAGTGAGCTTAGGGGTAGAAGCCCCCTAACGGCTAGGATGGCCAGAACCAAATAGTTTCACGTGTGGTGCTCTAGGGGGGCAGCGTGGGGTGAAGGAGGGTTCTGGTAGGGGTGCCGGAACCCTCCACTTTTTTGGGATTAAGGCTTAATCCCACCCAGCTCGCAGACAATCTTCCATTCTTCTTCTGTCACCGGCTGCACGGAGAGCCGCATCGAAGTCACCAAGGCCATCTCTTTCAGGCGATGATCTTCTTTGACTTGGGCAAGTGTGACGGGGGTTTTCAGCGGACGAATCGCGCGAATATCCACGCAATCCCAGCGCGGATCGTCGGTCGTCGGGTCTTGGTGGCTCAGTGCGCAGACCTCGACAATCCCGACAACTTCCTTGCCGATATTCGAGTGATAGAAGAAGCCCTGATCGCCGATCTTCATCGCGCGCATATTGTTGCGCGCGAGGTAGTTGCGCACCCCGTCCCAGATCTCGCCCTCGTCGCCTTTTGCGACCTGCTGGTCCCAAGACCATTTGTTCGGTTCGGATTTAAACAGCCATTTCGCCATCAGCCGATCACCTTTTTCCACTCGATCACGGTGACGGATTCAAACAGCCCTGCAAGGGCGTAGGGATCCTTCGCGGCCCAATCTTGCGCTGATTCGAGGCTATCTGTCTCGAGAATGACCAAGGAGCCGCACATCTTTTCATTCTCGATGAACGGGCCTGCCTGCGCGACGATGCCCGAGCCACGGATATGCTCCAGATGGCGCTCGCGGGTATCGAGACGGGTTTGCAGGTGGTCGGGTTTATCGCGGCAGATAACGGCATAGAGCATGGTTCACTCCTCCTTGAGTGGTCGGGACATCAGCGCCGAGACGGCAGCCTCAACAGTGATCTTTTGATCTACGAGCGCCGCGACCATAGCGGCAATCGGCAGTTCGATCTGGTGCTTTTGGGCAAGAATAGAGACGGCTTTTGCCGTCGCCGCGCCTTCTACCGTGACGCCCGCATCAAAGGTTTCGCCACGCCCCAATGCTTGTCCGAAGCGGAAATTCCGCGATTGCGCGGAGGTGCAGGTGAGCACGAGATCGCCGAAGCCTGAAAGCCCGTTGAGTGTCTCCGCCTTCGCGCCGCGCAATTGCGCGATGCGAGTCATTTCGGAAAAACCCCGCGTCATCAGGGCCGCGCGGGCGCTATCGCCCAAGCCTGCGCCGATCACCACGCCAGCGGCAATCGCGACCACGTTTTTCAACGCGCCACCGAGTTCCGCGCCGATGATATCTTCCGAGCGGTAGAGCCGCAAAACCGGCGTGGAAAGCGCGCGCTGCAAGATTTCGCCTTGCTCACGATCAGAGCAGGCGAGCGTGAGGGCGGTTGGCAAGCCGCGTGCGATATCGGCGGCGAAGCTTGGCCCCGTCAAAATCGCTGGGACCGCATTTGGGCAATGTTCAGCGATGATGCGCGCTGGGCCTTGGCCGCTGGCAAGGTCGATCCCTTTGGAGCAGGCGACAAGGCGCTTGCCGTCAAGTCGGCTTTGATGTTGCGCGAGAAAGCCCGCCATCTGCTGCATCGGCATTGCAAGAAGGACCGTATCGCAAGCTGAGATATCCGCCATTTCCGCCGTAACAGAGACGTTTTCGGGCAGGGGCGCCCCTGCGAGCCGCGCGGTGTTTTCGCGGGCTGCGTCAATCTCTTTCGCGGCGGTCTCGCTGCGGGCCCAGAGGGTCACCGGCTCGTTTGCCGCCAGAGCTATCGCGAGGGCGGTGCCGAAAGCGCCTGCGCCAAGAACCGCAATCGTCATGCTTTCGCTCCCTTTTTGCCTGATCCCAGCATCGCAGGCGCTGTGGAATCCAGCGGCCAGCGCGGGCGGGCTGCGAGATCCATCCCGTCGCGTGCTCCAGAGCGGTAGCGCTCGATGCCCGCCCATGCGATCATCGCCGCGTTATCCGTGCAAAGGGCGAGGGGCGGCGCGAGGAACCGCGCGTCAAATTCCGATGCAACCGTCTCCAATGCGCCGCGAATGGCATTGTTTGCCGCAACACCGCCCGCAACTGCGATGACAGGCTCGGCGGGCGATAGCGCCATATACTCGCGGAGCGCGCGGCGGGTTTTCTCCGCCAGAACCGCGCAAACCGAGGCTTGGAAGCTCGCGCAGAGGTCTGATCTGAGCTGGCGCGGCAGCCCGCCATGCTCAGCCACAATCGCATCGCGGGCGCGCAATAGGGCGGTTTTCAGGCCGGAGAACGACATATCGCAGCCTGCGCGATCCAACAGCGGGCGCGGCATCGGGAAACGTTTTGGATCACCCAAACCGGCCTCCGCCTCGACAGAGGGGCCGCCCGGTTGCGGCAGCGCGAGGAGTTTCGCGGTTTTGTCGAACGCTTCCCCGGGGGCATCATCAATCGTGCCGCCCAATCGCTCGAACCGATCAACGCTATGCGCGATCAGGAATTGGCAATGCCCGCCCGACACCAGAAGCATCAGATAGGGGAAGGCAATCCCATCCGTCAGGCGCGGGGTCAGAGCATGGCCCGCAAGGTGATTGACGCCGACGAGGGGCAGGCCTGCCCCCGCCGCGATCCCTTTGGCGCACATTACGCCCGACATCACGCCGCCGATCAGACCGGGGCCCGCAGTGACGGCGACTGCGTCAATATCGCGCAGCGCAAGGCCGGAGGCCGCAAGCGCTTCCTCCACACAGATATCGAGCTTTTCCGCATGGGCGCGGGCGGCAATTTCCGGCACGACCCCGCCAAAATCGGCATGAAGTTCGGTTTGCCCAGCCACAACCGAGGCCAAAACCTCCGCGCGCCCCTGACTAAGGCGCACGATGGCCGCTGCCGTATCGTCGCAGCTCGATTCAATTCCGAGGAAGGTGAGTGTATCGGTCATGTCGTTCCGGTTGCGTGAACCCTGTCCACGAGGTAACACCGAGGGGCAGCGCGCACAATCCCGAGGGAACATTGCCCGATCCGCGTCCGACCCTTCTTCTGACCCGACCCGAGGCGCAATCGCGCCGCTTCGCGCTATCCTTTGCGGCGCGGTTCGGGGATGACTGGCCAATGATCATCGCCCCCTTGATGGAAGTGGTGCCGTTGATGCCGGATGTTCCTGCGTCGGAAGCGTTAATTTTCACCTCCGAGACGGGGGTTTCCAGCTTCCTGCATATCGAGGCTGCGGCGGGGCGGCGTGCCTATTGTGTGGGCGCGCGCACGGCGAAAGTCGCGCAGGAGGCCGGATTTGAGACAATTGTCGGGCCGGGCGATGGGCGCGGGTTGGCGGATCT
Organism: Paracoccaceae bacterium; assembly: GCA_048262715.1. Classification (GTDB taxonomy): domain Bacteria; phylum Pseudomonadota; class Alphaproteobacteria; order Rhodobacterales; family Rhodobacteraceae; genus Albirhodobacter. The sequence continues at coordinate 275,043 of JBLXEV010000001.1, read as the reverse complement.
GATCGAAGGGCTGCATCGCCAAGGGGCGCTGGGCAAGGGGCCTTTGCTGCATGCGCATGGTGCGAAAGTTGCCTTTAACCTCTCCGCACATTTGAGCGCGGCGGGGATCGAAACACATCAGGCGGTGGTCTATGAGCAGATGCCGATTGGCTTCCCGCGCCATGTGCGGGCGTTGCTGACCGTGCGCATCCCGCTTTTGGTGCCGCTGTTCTCCCCGCGATCTGCGGAATTATTCGCCTTTGAGGCGCGCGATACAGATGCGCGGCTGCTGCTTTGCCCGATTTCACGAAATGCTGCGGAGAAACTCCACGGCCTCCCACAGGCGCGGATTGAGATCGCCGACTTCCCAGATGCCGCGAGTGTCATGGATGCGATGGAGCGGCAAATCCGCTCATTCGCTTCCTAGCGGGAACTCTAACGTGCGGAACGGGTTGAGGCCTGTAGGTTGCGGGTCTAGGTTAGGTGAGCGGGCTGGTCGTCCGCTATTTGTATATCGAGGAGAGCAGCGTGGCGAAGCCGAGAACCCGTAAGACGAGCGCGGATAAGACCAGCGAAGCAGCCATTGATCCCGTCGAGATCACTCCGGTTGATGAGGCGCCTGCGCAGGCGGAGGTGTCAGGGGCAGATAGCGTTCCCGCGAGCCCGTTTGAGGAGGCCGAACCGGTGGTGCTTGATGCGCCGTCAGATCCAACATCTCCCACGGATGCAACGCCTGACGTCATGACGCCGGAAGTTGACCCTGCCTTGGTTGCGGATCTCTCGTCTGAGGCGCCGACCGCGTCGCAAACCGGGGATGTTCTCGTGGTTGACGAGCCCGTGGAGGCATCTGATAAAACCGAAGCCGATAAAGCCGCAGTGAAGCCTGAAGCGCCTGTGGGTCCGGTTGCGCCTGCGCCTGCGAAAAAATCCGGTTTCTTCCCAATCTTCCTTGGCGGCGTCGTTGCTGCTGGCTTGGGGGCGGGCGCTGCGATCTATGCTTTGCCGCAGATCCCCGCGCAATATTTGCCGCAATCACTGCAGCCTGCCGCTCCGGTACAAGATCCCGCGCAGGCGGAAGCTCTCGCCGCGCAAACCGCACGCGTTGATGCGTTGGAGGCCAAAATCGCAGCGCTTCCCGCGCCCGCCGCCGCAGCGGATACCAGCGCGCTGGAAGCAGCCCTTGCCGATGCCGATGCGAAAATCGCAGCACTCACCGCGCAGGTGACATCTGTCGAGAGCCAAATGGCCGCGCTCGGGGATCGTGCCTTGGAAAGCGACCCCGCAGCGGCAGCCGCGATGGAGCAGGTACAGGGCGAGATTGCACAGATGAAGGCGCTGATTGAAGAGGGGCGCAACAGCTCCGATGCCGCGAAAGCGCAGATCGAGGCCGCCGCCGAGGAGGCAGCGGCGCGGATTTCCGGTGCGGAAGCGGAAGCCGCAAACCTGCGCGCGGCGGCCCAAGCCGATGCGGATAAGGCGCGTGGCCGTGCTGCTGTCGCGCAGCTCGGCGTTGCGATTGCCTCCGGTGTTGGCACGGCGGAGGCATTGGCCACCGTGGCCGAGACCGGCGTTGAGATCCCGCCTGCGCTCAGCGCTGACGTGCCCTCGCTTGCCGCGCTGAAAGATAGTTTCGATGAGCCCGCCCGCAAAGCGCTCGCCGCCTCGCGCAAAGCCGTCGCAGGGGATGGGGCGCTCGATAAGATCGGGGCGTTCCTGATTGCGCAGACGGGCGTGCGCTCCCTCGAGGCGCAGGAGGGCGACGATCCCGATGCGGTTCTCTCGCGTGCGGGGGTGGCTGTCACGGGTGGCGCATTGCAGGCCGCGTTGGATGAAATCGCCAAGCTGCCCGCTGAAGGGCAAGAGGCTATGGCGGCTTGGGTGGCAAGCGCCCAATCGCATATCGCCGCAACCGATGCGCTGGGCCAGCTTGCCCAATCGTTGAACTGAGGAGGGCGTCATGATCTGGTCGTTCATCAAGATTGCAGTGTTTCTCGTCCTCGTCGCGGCCCTGACTTATGGCGCGACATTGCTCGCCGACAGTGGGCAAGGGATTGTTATTCAAGGCTTTGGCTATGAGCTGAACCCGCAACCCCTCCAAGCCGCGATCTTCGCGGTGATTTTGTTCTTCGTGATTTGGGCGGTGATCCGCGTGCTCGGCCTGATCATGGCGTTCTTGCGGTTCCTGAACGGCGATGAGACCGCGATCTCGCGCTACTTCGACCGCAACCGCGAGCGCAAAGGCTATGAGGCCTTGTCCGAAGGGATGATGGCGCTGGCCTCAGGGGAGGGTAAAGTTGCCCTCTCGAAAGCCGCGAAGGCGGAGAAATATCTGGGCCGTCCGCAGCTCACCAATCTTTTGACAGCGCAGGCCGCGGAGATGCTGGGCGATACCCGCAAAGCGACCGCCGTTTATAAGCGCCTGCTGGCCGATGACCGGAGCCGCTTCGTCGGCGTGCGCGGCTTGATGAAACAAAAACTGGCCGAGGGCGATACGGCAACCGCGTTGAAACTGGCCGAGAAGGCCTTCTCGATGAAGCCCAAGCATGTGGATACACAAGATACGCTGCTGCAACTGCAAGCGGGCGCAGGCGATTGGAAGGGCGCGCGCGAAGTGCTTTCCGCGAAGGCGCGTCAGGGGCAATTGCCCAAAGAGGTGCACCGCCGTCGTGATGCCGTTTTGGCCTTGCAGGAGGCCAAAGGCATTCTCGACGAGACAGCCTCCGTGGAGGCGCGTGAGGCGGCGATTGCGGCGAATAAAGCCTCGCCGGATCTGATTCCGGCGGCGGCGATGGCGGCGCGGGGCTATATTGCCAATGGCCAACAAAAGAACGCAGCGCGGGTGCTGGAGAAAGCATGGAGCGCGCAGCCGCATCCCGATCTGGCTTCCGCCTATGCCGAGATTGCCCCCGATGAGGCCCCCTCTGCGCGTCTCAAGCGTTTTGCGGCACTGATCAAGCAGGCGCCCGACGCCGAGGAAAGCCGCTTGCTGCAGGCGGAATTGCTGATCGCGGCGGAAGACTTCCCCGCAGCGCGGCGCGCGCTGGGCGATCTGATCTCGACACGGCCTACCGTGCGCGCCCTCACGATCATGGCGGCAGTTGAGCGGGGCGAAGGCGCTGATGATACGGTCGTGCGCGGCTGGCTCACGCGGGCGCTGACCGCGCCGCGCGGCAAGCAATGGATCTGCGATACCTGCCAATCCGTGCATGAGGAATGGGGCCCTGTTTGCCCCAATTGCGGCGGGTTTGATACGCTGTCATGGCGCGATGCGCCGCACGCGACGACCACCCTGCCGCATGGCGCGGAAATGCTGCCGTTGATCGTCGGTAAGCCGCAGATCGACGAGGCGGAAGAGGTCGAAGAGCCGACGGCGGAGGACGCGCAGGAGGCCGAGATATCGGATGTCGAAGAGGCGGAGGTTCTTCCCCTTGATGACGCGGTCGCTATGGCGCGAAAGACAGTCTAACCTCAATCGGCGCGTCGGAAATCTTCGGAAAAAAGCCCCGACCTAAAAAAGGGGCTACACATCCGCCGGAGAAGGTGCTATCCGGCGCGCCACCAGGCCGCTGTAGCTCAGCTGGTAGAGCACGTCATTCGTAATGATGGGGTCGGGGGTTCGAGTCCCTTCAGCGGCACCAATTCCACCAGATAACCTGTTGATATTATTAACGCTCAGGTTTTTCTGTGTGGGCCAGCCCCACGGCCAGCCCCACAGAATGAATTTACTGGGGCCTCTCGCTACCTTCATCATCCGGCGACAACCACGCCCGCAGCTCCTCCGTATCAACCCGCGTCCCGCACCTCTTATAGAGCTTGATCTCGCCCGCCTTCGCAGCGCGATAGATCGTGGACCGCGACACGTTGAAATGGTTCTGGGCCTCGGATACGCGCATCAGTGCCGGCAGGATCGCGGCGTTCTTGAAATCCTCATGCTTGCTCATGCCGTATCTCCAAGGGCTCGAATTGCAAGTTCCTCAATCAAGGTCGGCCTATCACTGTTGTTAATGCAGTGTGTCAGGGCCTCGCGAAGGATGGCGCAATTAGCCTCTGCTTTGTCTGCGCGATCCTTGTGCTCTTTACCGCCTTTGATCAGGCCTTCGATCATAATGTCGCGCGCATGGTCCATCATCTCTGGCGTCATCTTCTCCATGACGCCCACCATGTCGATCACGATCTTTTTCGGCTCATCGTTGCTCATGCGTCACGCTCCCGTTCATTAATTGCGCGCTGTATTTCCTCAACAGCATCCAAAAACCCCCAAGTGAAGGCTTGGCGAAGTCTGGACGCGAGGTAGAACGCGAGCAGCATTGGAAATACCAGACCCCACATGGCCCACCTGCGCTTGGTGCAAAATCTTCCGAAAGCGTTCACTCTTCCTCCTCCGGCCGATAGACCGTGATAAACGTCCACACGTCATGCGCGGACCGGAACACCACCACGATACTGACACCGTGATGGATCAATGTTGCGCGCCGCCTGCCTGCGCGACCCTGCCGCCCGAGATACTGCACGCGGTCAGAGCCGCCGCGCTCGATCTCCGCCCTGATCTCGGCGCATAGGGGATCAACGCAATCAGCGGGGCCGATCCGCTCGGCGAAGCGTGCGCGGAAATGGTCGGTGATGTGGACCGTCTGCGCGGTGATTGGGGTGTGGAAGGTCATGGGGTGGCCTGCGCGATTGCACGGCTGGCGGGGGTGTGGAGATCGGCAATGAGGCAGCAGGTAAGGATCCAGTTTTCATAAACCTGCCCTAGCTCGCATATGTGTGACGCCTCCGCGATCACCTTCGCCCGCTCGTCGGCGCGGATGGCGGCTTCGTCAGGCGCCAGGGTGGAGGCGGTATGGCGGCAGTCGCATTCCGCGTTGAGGCTTTCGATCTCGCCCAGTGTGCGGTTCAGCTCTGCGCGGAAGGCGTCACGTTCGGCCTCTGCCGCCATCCTCTGGGTAAGCTCGTGACGGTGAGCGGCCAGAGCTTCGTCTCGTGCCCTTGTCGCGCTGTCCCTTTCTCCTGAAATGCTTATAAGCATTGCGCGATGGTCGTCACGTTCGGAGCGCAGTTTTCTGATCTCCTGCGCCGCGCGGCGGGCCTTGACGTAATCGCCGCGCTTGGAGCGTGCGAGACGTGGCCCCCAATAATCATTCGTTAGTGCAAAGCGGGCAAACCCGCGCAGAGCGTCAACTTCCTTGGTCATCACATGCGCCCCTTGTTGTGCTGCGCAATCTCCGCGCTCACCCGCGCCAGTTGCTCATTCGCGAACCGGACGATCTCAAAGCGCAGTGCGTGGATTTTGGCTTCCGTTTCGACCTCGGCAGCGCGCAGGCAGTCCAAAGCGAAGGATTTCATTCGATCGTGAGATACGCCGATCAGCTTGTGATTATCGGTTATAATCCTGTGTCCAGTATCGTGATCTGCGGAGAACTCAGGATGACCAAATCGAAGTCTCGTTCCGGATTCGACTACAGATATTTGCTTTTGGATACTGGCAAGCCTCGCCTCAAGCGCGGCCTTGTCTTTAATCGGGTCTTCCATCACAGCACCTCATCATCAGTGAAAATCTGCGGGTCAGCTTCGGGGCATTTCCGTGCGCGCAGGGTGGCGCAAATCTCGCGCGTGACCTGCTTGCCTGTCATGTTCCAGATGATCAGATCGCGCAGCTCCTCCATGGTCAGGCGCGAGGTCTTCGTGGAGAGCGCCTTGCGCGCTGCTATGATCCGCAGCTCTTCGCGCCACAGCATGTCCAGTGCGCCGCTTGGCGGGCTGATCATGTGCTTCTCGTAGCGGTGAGAAAGTTCGTGGCGCTGGTATTGCTCTGCGAATTTGCTTTCCGGCAGATCAAACCCCCAAACCATCCCGATCCGCGCCTCTTCCGGCTCCGTGACCATCAGCCCCCCGAATGGGCTAGCCTCGATCTTGAAAAACTTTCGGTGGAGTGCTGCGATTGCGTGATGTGAACACCCATGCATCGAGGAAAGCTGCGCGGGCAGGCGATCGATCTTGTCCCGTGAGCTTTTAATCTCCGCGCTAACGATCCGCTCCGGCGTGACTGCCATCACGTCAATCCGGTTCGGCCCCCATGTCGCGCATTGGATTTCGTGGATGATCCGGCAATTCGGCAGGAGGTCGCGCAGTCTAGCGACGACAGGCTCGCGAATTTCCGCTTCGGCTGGTGAACGGTAAGCTGGCATCACAGCACTCCAATCAGTTTGAAAAAACCCAGCCACGGCACCACGCTCACGATCAGAGCAGTCATGTCGTCCACCAAAGCGAAGCTAGGATGATCATCAGGGGCGCGATCTTCCAGAGGGCGTTAGAACGCTTCGGTTTTGCCCATTCGGCGACCTTCGCCTCGATCTCGGCGCGGATTAGGTCCGGTTCGTGGGTCTCGGCTAGGCGGGCGAGGTGGGGGAGGCGGTCGGGGTCATCCATGGGCGGCGTCCTCGCTATCGATGTTCGCGCGGATCACGCGGAACGAATACGCGGCCACCCATGGGTTTGCGTCCCATGCCTCGGGGCCGTTGATTTCGCCCCAAAGGTCAGCGAACCAATCGCAGGGGTTTGGGCCGGCCGCCATATTGGCAAATGGGCACCCCTCGGCCATCGCGTCGCCGCGGCTGATATCCTGCAACCTCTGCACGCGCACATCTGTGACGATTAGGGTCAGGCGGGAGGCCCAGCGTGGCATGTGGATGGAGGGGCGCCAGCTACTGAAGCCGCAGCGGTCAAAGCCCTCGCGGTAATAGGCGATCATCTCTTTGTCAGGGCTTAACGCCGTAGGCAATCCGCCCCATGGCCCCCAGCGCCTGTCATCATCTCGATCCGTCCCGTGGGCATTATGCAGGCTGTGCGCCTCCCGCACCCAAAGGCGGTCTCCAACGGCGATGGGAACAAAGTTATAGCTGTGGAATTGGTCGAGCGTAATCCACTCACCACGCTCGCAATCCTCCCACCCATAGTTTGACGGGTCGTTTTTATCGTCGTGACGACCCGCGCAAAACTCCGGCAAGTCCCCACGATCTTTGATAACCCGCCGCGTCTGGGTCTTCCGGCCATCGAGCAGGGCGCGCACCATCGGCGCGGAGAATAGGGTTGGTTTGTCAGCCATCACGCCACCTCCCGCTTAGGCCCAAGCACGGCGGCGAGCTGACCGCGTAGGATGCGGTTCTCAGCCTCCAGTGCCTGCCTCGCGTGAACAGCTTTAAGCGCGGCATTCATCGCCAGAACGCGAGCGTCTGGCCCGCAGTGATGAAGCTCGAAACCACAAGCCTCGCAGCGCACAAATCGTGTGTCGTGGGTCTTGCCCTCTGTTTCCAGCTTGGGGTTGTCACAGATCGGGCAGGGGATGGCTGGCTGGCTCATTGGTCAGGTCCAATCAGAATGAGAGCGACGAACAGGGCCGCGACGATGGCGATGGCGGGGATGAGGAGGGCGGTTGTCATGGGGCTATCGGCGCTTGAGATTTTCGCATCGTCGGGTGGAAGTGGCATCCATCCCAATGCCGGATGGCCTTGATGTTGCAGTTTTCACCCTTGAATAGAGGCCCAGACATACCGCAAGAGGCCCTCTTGCATTTCACCTGCGCCGTTTGAAAAATATGCGGCGCGGCCTTTCCGATCCGTTTGGAATACTTGCTTAGGCGAGTGTCTGATCCGCAATATGGGCATGGCGTCATGTTCTCTCTCCTGTTTGCTGTCTCTCGGGATGCCGCCCCGCGTGGGGGCAGACACCGGAGGTCAGCCCATTCCGAGCGCGGTTTTATAGAGCTCTAAGATCGCCTCTTCCTCGGCGATATCGTCCTTGTCGCGCTTGCGTAGGGCGATGACCTTCCTGATGCCCTTTGTGTCGTATCCGCGACTCTTGGCCTCAGACATGATGTCCTTCTGCTGCGCCGCAATGTCCTTTTTCTCGGCCTCGAGGTGCTCCCACTGCTCGATGAACTGTCGGAGCTCGTCGGCTGTGACGCTGTAGGCGTGCTGGTTGTGTTTGCGAAAATCGGGATCGTCTTTCATAGGTGTTCGTCCCTTCTTTTTGGGGGCGCCCTCGCCCTGGAATGTTACCTTTCCGCCAATCCGCACCAGCGCTGATCCCATGCGGCCGCATTCTGGGTCGATTGCCTCAATTGGCCCGACTATTGACGCGATGATCTCGCTGCGTGCCTCCGGTGCCGCTGCCACGATTTCCGGCCAGCGCGGGACGAGGGCGCGCCAATAGGCATTCAGGTCTGCCATCTGCTCGAATTTTGCGGCGAGATCGGAACTGGATGCGAGCATCGCCTCACAGCGTCCAAAATCTCCTGCATCATGCGGATAGCTTCCATCGGCATCGCCGCCGCCTAGGTGGTCTCGAATGCAAGTGGCGGATGCTCCGGCCATGATCGTCTCCCTTGTTTGGCTGGGCGGCGGGCCCGTTGAAAACACCGCCGCCCGAGGCTGCACCATGCGGCCCCTTATTCGGTGTAAGAGGCGAATTCGGCCTCAAGATTTGCGTGCATTTCAGGCGCTTCCACCTTCATCTGCTCGATCTGGTCGGCGAAGGTCTCGCGAAGCTCATCGGCCTTTGCGCCGTCCAGAAGATCGCCAGCGATCCGGCTCACAAGGCTTTGCCAGTCGGGGGATGCTGCGGGAAGCTCATCAGCCTTCTGAACCTGCTTCTTCGGCTCTGCCTTGGCCTCGGCGCGGGCGGTGTTCTCCACCACTGGATCGGCCTCGATCTCGGCTTCTTCGATCTCGTCTGGCTCATCGTTCATCGCCACGCCCTGCGTCGGGTCCAGCGCGAAGCCGCGGTAATCGGCGCTCGTTTCGTCGATCTGGACCGCATCCATGAATTCGACGGAAAGGGGGAGGTATTTTGACAGGGCGCGAACGGCGGTCTTCTTCGCCATTTCATCCTCGTAAGCCATCCAAGGGCTGTCTTTCTTCCCGTACTTCTTGGCTGTCTGGTAACCCTGCGAGGCATCGCGAATACGCAAGATGTGCGCCCAAGGCAGAACAACATAGGCGTGGCCACCGTCCTTGAATTTGGCGATGGCGTAGGCGTGGAGCTTTTCACCGGATTGCGGACCTGGGCGATGACGCAATTGCGCCTCTGTGCCTTCCTCGTAAATCCAGAGTTCATCATCGCTGTAATGGATGTTGGCCGAAAGGCTCGTGATGTGACCGGAGCGGCGCGCAAGGTCGATCAGACCCTTGTAGCCAACGACCACCTGCACCTCGACAACGCCTTTGCGGCGGTTCTCGAACGGGATCATGTAGGCGTGGCCGAGGATGGTGTTTGGCTCGAGGCCAAGGCTTGCGCATTGCATCAGCGCGCCAAGGAAGCTCATAGGCTCGCACTGCCCAAGCTTCGGCGTCGTGCGGATCGCATTCGCCACCACGCGCATCATGCGTTCGGGGTTCATATGTTTTGCCGCAACGGCTGCAAGTTGATCGCGGGCCTGTGCATTCATCAGCAGGCCTTTGACATTATCCACCTGACGGAGCGGGGCTTGGTTCAATTTCAAAACAGGAGCGTTCATGCTGCTTTCTCTTCTTTGCGGAGGGTGAAGCCTTGCGGCGCGGTCTTTTCGCCGCCCTGCGAGCGCACATCTGCGGTTGCAAGGCGCTCTAAGAGGGCGCGCACCTCGGGGTGTTCCCGATAGGCTACGAAGGCGTGATTGATGTTCTGCACATCGGCAAACCATGTGGTGCGCAGGCTGATTGTGCGGCCCGCGCCGGTTGCGGATCCGGCCCGCGCCTTCACGGGTGTGGCGGCGGCCTTTACTTCTTTCGCGGCATCTTTCTGCGCGGCCTGTGCGGCGGCGATTCCAGCCACGTCATTGCGGGCCTCGGCCTCACGTGCGGCGCGGTCAGCCTGACGCGCCTTCTCATCAGCATCTCGCTTTTCTTGGCGCTTGCGCTCTTCTGCGCGTGCTTTTTCAGCCTTGAGCCACGCAGTCTGGATCAGCCCAACGCGCTTGATGGCAAAATCAACGGTATCGATCGACTTGCGGAAAGCGTCCTGAACGGCCTTTGCTGCGTCGTCGTGCGGCTTCTTCTGCCGCTTGCGCTCGTCATCAATCAACGAGAGAAGGCCCTTTGCGCCAGACAAGAAGTCAGTGCAGCGCACGGCGCGCGCCTCGTTGTCAATCTCCTTGAGATCGAGCCATTCGCCAGCGGTAGCGCTGAAATTCTGAACCTTCTCAAGCATCTCTGCGGGTACGGCAGGGATTGAAGCCGCAGGCGGTCCGTTGTGGCCGATACCAGCGTGTGTCATGTCGTTCATGGTCTCATTGCCCTTTCGGTAAGATCGATGCGCACCATTGTGGCGGCCATTTCAGGGAGGCTTTCGCCCAGCTCCGTAAGTGTTTGGAATTCGGCGCGGGTGATCGGCGTGAGGTACGTCCATTGCGCCTCTGCCGATCTGCGGACACCGTCGACGATGCACGCGAAGCGTTCCGGCTCGGTCAGCTCTCCGGTCTCAGGGTCAATCACGCGCTCTATAAAGATCTTGACCGGAACCCACGGGCCGCCTTTGACCAGCTTCCTCTTGTAGAAGCCGCATTCCGGCAATCCATCGTGGCGCGGCGCGGCTCTGCCTTCTGTTGCCGCCTTCCACCATGCGAATAGCTTGGCGGTGGGGGTTGGCCTGCGGATCACCGCGCCACCCCCTGCATCCGATCATACATCGCCACATCAGCCCGAGCCTTGGCCGCAGCCGAGGTGCCGAACACCAGCGCCAGAGCCAGAGCGCCAGCCACAACGGCGGCGGTCAGGGCGTCACGCAAGCCAGCGCTGCGCGGTGCGGGCTGTGGTGCGGGGGCCGTGATGATCGCTGCCTCAAACCCTCGCGGCTCAACCGGAGTGGCCTGCGAGATCATCTGGCGCGCCAGTGCGGTAGCTGATGCCGTGGCCTGCTCGCGGCGGTCCAGCTCGGCGAGGATCAGGCCCACATAGAGCGCGTCCCGCTGATCATCGCTGGACAGGACGCAGAGCGCTTTGCGCAGGCCAGATCTGCTGTGATCGCGGACACGAAGCGCCACCTTGCGGGCTTGGACCTCGGTATCGCGGGGGAAGAGGGGGAGGACTTCGGCGGTCATGTCGTGGGTTCCTCATGCTGGAAGCTATCAACGGCGCGGTCGCTTTCGATCCGTGCGGCGGTCAGGTGCTTGACGATCTCGCGCTGGCCCAGATCGGCGGCGCGCTTCATCAACGCGTGGATCTCGTTGTTCAGGGCGCGGAGATCGGAAAAGGCGTCTTTCATGTCATTCTCCTGTGAATAAAGGCCCCAGCGCCGCGAGCAGCAAACGCCGGGGGAGTTGGCCGCGCGACGGGCGATGCATCAGCGCGGCGGGGGTTATGGGGTGCCTCGGCCCTGTGTGGTGTGAGGAGGAGGGGCCGAGGCAGAGGCGGAGGGAGGGCCGCCTATCGGTCGTCGCGGAGGTCGCGGAGATAATCCCCGTATCCGTCCAGCGCATCGCTCACAGCGGCGTCGATAGCCGCGTGGAGCTTGATTTCATCGAGGTCATCGGACCAGCTGCCCGCGTCGATCCCGAGCAGGGCGAGGGCCTTCTCCGCATCCGTCACGGAGACGGGCTTGCTTTCGATCAGGAGCGACACCAGCGATCCGCTATCGGCTTCATAGATCCCGTAGATATCCAGCGTCAGGTCTGCGCTCTCGATGCACAGTTGGACTGTGACCGATGCGGGGATGAAGCTGCGGTGAGTGAGGGCGTTCATGTGGTGTCTCCCATTGTCTCAGCGTGTCGCTGTCGATGGGAGCAACATATCCTCTTTTGAGGACAGTGCAAGCATTATATCCGCGATAGAGGATAAAAAATCGTTGCAAAAGCCGATGTGGAAGGCAAGCGCTAGAATAGAAACGAAAAAACCCCGCACTGGGCGGGGCTATGAGGTGGTGATGAGTTATATGTGTTTAGGGAGCGGTTACCCAATCAACTAGCATTTCATCATACTCGCCGTCTGCCAACGCATCCTCATCATATGTGACACCTAGAGATTCTATCTTGAGGCGCTTCTTGTATAGCCCGACTTCCTGCCGCGCGTGACGCTCGGCATCTCCCTTGATAAACGCCTTCCATCCCGAGAAGACTTGATAATCATTCAGCTCGAGGAGTCTGTCGAGCTGGTTGTGCAGGGAGTCCATAGTCATTTTCTTTTGTGCCAGCGCAGTGGATTCAGCGAAAAGAAGGAACTGTTAGGACAGCATGTGAACGCGGTATAACTCTTCGGCGTTAAGCAGGTTCTTGGCTGTTGACGCCTCCGCAATCGTTGGCGTCTTTCCTGCGAACGAGATTACCCCCATGTTGTCTCGCATGTGATCCACACGATCCAAGATGAGTTTTGAGCTTTCCATGCCGGTGATTGCGTGGTGAAATTTATCTTGAAGTAGTGCGTAGAATTTCTTTACGGCCTTTGAATTCGGCTCGTAATCGGAAGCGCTGATGCGGAAGCACTCCCTGACTTTTGCATATATTTGCTTCTCTTCAGCTCGTAAGGCGCGGATTTCGGCGGCAAGTTTATTTAGCTTCTGTGGAGAATCCCGAAGGGCTCTCTCGTTGATCACATAGCCTTGCTCGATATAGGCCTTGATCGTGCTGGTGGACCACTGGCGGAAGCGAGTCGCAGCCTTAGAGTTAACTCGATATCCGACCGAAATAACTGCATCCAAGCTGTAAATCGTTACGGGCTTTGAGGAGGTAGCAATACCAACTTTCTTTGTATTGCTCACCTCATCTAACTCGCCATCTTCGAACACCTTCCCGAGGTGGTAAGATATGTTTTGCTGTGCCGTATCAAAAAGTGCACCAATTTGTGCCTGCGTCGCCCAGATTGTCTGATCTTCAGGGTCGAGCCGGAAATCTACGGGATCCAACTCCCCCTGAGCTGCGTATTGGACAACTTCAAAGCTATCATCTGACAAAGCTCGCATCGTCATACCTTCCTCACAAATTCTGTGGGTAAGCTCAGCTTTACGGGCTTCCCGATTTCTTGCTCTGACATGTCACTTGCCCTTGCATGTGTAGAAGAACTCATACTGCAAGGGCAGAACCTTGTTCGTTGAGGTGATTGTGCATGTGCGGCCCGTCCCCGCGATATACGACTGAGCGGCCCCCTGAAACTTCGCCACCTCCGCAGCCGTCGCCCCATAGGTCGAGCCATTCACGGATGACCGAAGGATTGACGGTGTGACCATCGCGCGACCCTCCTCCGGCTTGTCGAAGATGCGCCATTTGTCTTCCGAATCCTCGAAGGTGACAACCTCAACCCCGTGATAATTGTTCATCGCGTAGGAGATTCCACCGCACGCCGAAAGCGCTAGAAGTGGCAGTGATAAAACAAACTTATTCATGCTTTCACCCATAATTCATTGCGTATTATGCTATTTATCTATGCTAATTCAGCGCGAAATGACTTTCGACTATGCCGTTTGTTCTTGTTGCGTTCTCACCGCCTCTGGCTGTAGGCTTTGGCTAGGGGGTGGCGATGAAGGTTTCCGTATTCTGTAGATTGATTTCCAATGCCAGCGCTCCCGCGTTGACAAATATCTCTGACCTCATCGAGGCAAGTCTTGGCTGTCCAGCAATTTCAGGATGCCATCCCGCGTCTCAGGGCGATTCTCAAATATCCCAAGAAGGCGCTCAGTCTCCGGCGTTATCTGATACCCAAACAGGATGTACTGAAGGCTGACACCGAGGACTTTGCAGACCTCCATGAGGTGCTGAACTGATGGGTCTTTCCCCTCGGACAATATCGAGTGGACATAGCCCGGGCCACGTCCGGCATCGAGAGACACCTTACGCTTTGAGGCCCCATTTTCCTTGATGGCCCGCTCGAGGCGCGCCTTCCAATCGTCGTTTTCCATAGGCGAATTGTCCTCGAACGAGGATGCTTTTGCACGTCCTCTATCGAATTCGCTTGATGTATCCGCTAAAGAGGATACATTGCACCCATGAGCAAGCATCAGAAAACCCTTATCGAAGAAATCGACGCTTTCCTTGAGCGCTCCGGAATGGGTCCAACCTATTTCGGAAAGGCCGCTGTTGGAAACTCCGAGGTTGTCGCCCGTCTCCGCTCGAATGGCCGCGTCTGGCCTGAGACCGAGAAGAAGCTGCGCGCCTTCATGCGAGCCAATCGCTCCAAGATCCAATCCAAAGGGGCGGCAGCCTAAGGCCGCCCTTTCTCCATTCAACATGCCGTTTCCCTTTCCATGCTGCCTGTCTGGCGCTGATCGGTGGGAGCGACAAGAAAACCCCGTTTCCGAGGTAGCCCTATGACCAGAGTTTACGAAGGCCCTGCTATCCGCACCATCTACGGACAGCTCGTCAAAGATTTCGGCGGGATGGACGCGGCGGCCGCGCTGCTCGGCGTGGCGAAGTCCACGATCAGCAAGCAGGCGTCGGGCGATCTGCCCTTGCAGGTGCATCACTGGGCGGCACTGGAGGATGCGCTTGGCCGCTTCCCGATCACCGACATGCTCGCTGCACGCCGCAGCACTTGCCCGAAGCGCGACAATATCAACCGTCTGATTGATGAGGCCCTGCGGGAACAAGCGGATATCGCTCCAGCGATCTTTGCGATGCTCTCCAGTGGCGATGCGACCGCTCTGCGCAAGGAGGGGGCAGAGGCACAATCTGCGCTTTCGTCACTGATGGAAGCTGTGCACGCGATGGAAGGGGGTGAGCAATGACCGCCACAATCACCCGCGAATTCCAAGCCGGTGAGCGCATCCGCGCCAACAACGTCACCCTACCGCGCGCGCCGTGGGAAGCCGCCCCCACACCGCCCGCGCCAGCACCCACAGAACCCACATTCGCCATCAAGCCTCGCGATCCTGTCTGGCTCTCGGGCCGCATCGGCGCGCGTCCGGCGTTGCGGCGGGCTGAACCGGCAGCGGATCGATTCGAGGCGTTCGAGGCCGCGCTGATCGCGAAGGCGGAAAAGTGCGCGCCCGTGTTGGGAACATGGAAGAGCGGATCGCAGCAACGGGCCGAGCGTGAAACGCGTTTGGCGAAAGTGGCGATCCATGTGGCTGCGGTGCAGTCCGAAGCTGCGGCGAATGGCGAGGATCTCACAGCGAAGGAGACCGCGCGTCGGGTGGCTGAGCGGATTGGGCGCAGTCCAACGCAGGCTTATGACGATGTGCTGGAGCTGCGGCGGGTGGAGCGGGCCGCGAAGGGTGCTCGGACGTGACCCAGCTTCACCTCTCATGGCCTGCGCGCCCGCTCTGGGCCAATTGGCGCGGCCACTGGCGGCCAAAGTCGCAATCTATCGCCAAGGCTCGCCAAGAGGCCCACGCGCTCGCGCTGGAGGCTGGCGTCAAGCGTGCTGGCCTGATCCGTCCGCGCCTCACATTCGCATTCCACCCCTGCACCAAGGCGCTGCCTGACATGCAGAACATGCCACACACGCAGAAGGCCGCTATCGACGGCATCGCGGACGCTTTGGGGATGGATGACAAGACATTCGCCTGTGTCTGGCCCGTGGAGTTTTCGGCGCCGATCAAGGGCGGTCGTGTGGTCGTGACGATCACCGAGCATTCGCCGCGCGATGGCTATGCAGAGCTGCATCGCCGGATCATGCCGGATGCTGTCGGGTGTTGCGGCGGGGTCGCCGCGCTGCCGGGGCATGGGGAGGGGCTGGAATGAGCGCCTATTACAACGAATTTGACCCAAAGGCGGCGGCATGGCTGCGCGAACTCATCAAGCGCGGCCTGATCGCGGATGGAGAAGTAGATGACCGATCAATTCTCGATGTTCAGCCTGATGAATTGCGAGGCTTTACCCAATGCCACTTCTTCGCAGGGATCGGCGGATGGAGCTATGCCCTGCGCCTCGCCGGATGGCCGGATGATCGACCAGTCTGGACAGGATCCCCTCCCTGTCAGCCGTTTAGCGCGGCTGGCGCAGGGCTTGGAAGATCTGATGCGCGTCACCTCGCCCCCCATTTTATCAGCTTGGTCAGGGCCTGCCGCCCCCGAGTGCTGTTTGGCGAGCAAGTCGCCAGCGCGGCTGTCTTCGGAAAGGCTGCAAGCGGCGCTCGAAAAGCGGCTGCAAGAGCGCCTGAATGGGCGTGGCTCGATGATCTACAAGACCGTCTGGAAGCAGCACACTACGCCGTTGGGGCGTCAGATATACCGGCTGCGGGCATCGGCGGCTTCCATATCCGCCAGCGAACATTTTTCGGCGCTATTGACGGGCTGGCCGACACCAAAATCTCAAAATGCCAACAGTCCGGGAATCCACGGTCAGGGCGGACAGGACTTGCAGACGGTGGCGACGATGCTTGCGGGCTGGCCGACACCGCGCACAGCGGACGGCGAGAAGAACGTGCGAACGATCGAGGGCGCGCTATCGGAAATCGCAAGGAAGGGCGGGCCGCAGGATACGGGACAAGCGGCGCTGATATGCGGCTGGCCGACACCGGCGACGAGGGACTTCAAAGGGGAGAGCGGAGCGGGTCGGCAGGATCGGAAGGGACACCCAGCGGATACGGTCCCAAATGCAGCGGTCCTATCCGGCTGGCCGACGCCGACAGCGGCAGACAACCGGGATCGGGGGTCTTGGGACAGCCCTGCAATCCAGCGCCGGAAGGAGATCGGGAAGTCGATCGAGCTATCGATGCTTGTGGGGGTGGCGGGCTGGCCGACACCGACAGTCGGGAACGCGATGGGCTCACAGAGCAGCGCGGGCTTGAGCGCAACGGGCGTGACGCCGGACGGGCGCAAGGTGAGTGTGAGTCTGAACCATTTGGCGGGCATGACAGGCTGGCCGACACCGCAAGCGGGTTCGTCGGCCATGAACGGCAACAACATGGCGGGGAATACGGACTACAGCCGCAAGACAGAGGCGCTTTTGGGGAAGGACGTGGCGGGCCACAACATTCAGGACTTGACGGCGTGGTCAACGCCGGATGGCCCGGCGCGGATCAAAACCCATGGAGAGATCCTGACTGGCTCTTCTGCCGGGATGGAAAGTGGAGGCCAGTTGAACCCGGCACATTCCCGCTGGCTCATGGGATACCCGCCCGAGTGGTGCGATTGCGCGGTTACGGCAACGCAATCGTTCCGCAAGCCGCCGCGAAATTCATCGAAGCCTTCACATCCGTCATTGGCGAGGTAACAGCATGAGCCGCGCCACGTTCCTAGCCGCCACTGTGAGGGTCGTTGCTGGCCCCGCGCGGTCCATGCCTGCACCGATGGCGATCATAGCCGCTGACGAGGCTGCACGGGCTGGCATCACGGCAAATGAGATCATGACCGGCACAACGCATCACATTGCCCACGCGCGGCAGGATGCAATGCGCCGGATCCGCGACGGGCTGGGCTATTCGCTGCCCCGTATCGGTCGGTTCTTCGGGCTCGATCACAGCACAGTTGTGCATGGCTTGCGGGCTTCGGCGGCGCGGGCTGGGGGTGAGGGATGAGAGCACAGCGGGACTTCTTCAAGGTTCACAACGGACCGACCAAGACAAACTTCACCCGCGCTGAGGCGGAATCCTTCGGGGCGCATGGGCACAAGTGCCACTACTGCAAGTCAGATGGGCCGCTCTCCACGGACCACATCACGCCACGCGCAAAAGGCGGAACCGACGATGTTGAGAACCTGATTCCGGCATGCCGAGCCTGCAATCAGGCAAAGGGAAAGCGCGATTATGACGAGTTTGTCGACGACCTCCACATGCAGGTTGTGTCGTTCGCGTGCTCATTGATGGGTGATTACTGATGACCGAAAAAGAGCCATTCAACGCCAAGAAGGCGCGCGGCAAGAGGCCTTGCCCGATCTGGGTGGACGCATTTCACCGCGACACGCAGATGCTCTGTGCCGACGAGATCGGCGCATACATCATGATCATCATGGCGATGTGGACACGTGAGACGTGCGATTTTCCGGACGACGATATGCGGTTGGCGCGGGTGTCAAAGGTGTCTTCGCGCCTCTGGAAGTCGCGCGTTGGCCCCGCAATTAGACCTTTCCTGATCTCCGAAAATGGCGTCCTGACATCGAAGAAATTGCGGGAAGAAGCTGCGTTTGTGGAGCGTTTCTTGCAGGCTCAAAGCGACCGGAAAAACGGCACCTCACCAGAAAGTAGCACTTACGCTGAACCTCAGGGAGCGCCTGACTTCAACGAGGAAAACGCCGAAAATTCGGATAACTCATTGGAAAATAACAATGTGGCACTTTCCACGGATAACTCCACGGACAAACCGCCGATATATCCAACCCAACAACCCAACAACCCAACATTAGAACATGGTGGTGATAGCGCGGGCGCGCGATCCGAAATTCTGCCCGACGAGCCGACACCGAGGGAACGTCTTCTCGCAGCGATGGGACTGACTAGCGGGATCACCGCCACGGGCCGGATGCTGGGCAATCCGGGGGACATGGCAGAGGCAGGGCGTTGGGCTGAGATGGGCCTGACGTTGGACGATCAGGAAACCGTCATCCGCGAGGTCATGGCGAAGAAGCGCGACGGGCCGCCAGCCACGTTTTCATATTTCACCAAGCCGATGCGCAAGCGCGCAGGCGAACTGAGCGCACCGCAGCTTACCCCAATCGATCCGACAGGAGGCCGAAATGAACGCAATGACAGCAACCAACGCCACGGCGATGCCGCCAGCAATTCAGCTCTACGCGCAATCGCTCGCGCCGCAGGATCGTTCTAAGCATCGCCTCTGGATCGGTGTGCGGGCGCGTGCGCTGCTGGGTAATTACTGGACCACCACGCCAAGCGAGGCTGAGCTCGAGATCACGGCGCGCGATTGGATGGATTGCCTAGAGAACTATTCGCCGGATGAGATCACGGGCGCTTGCAAAAAGTGGGTGATCGACAACCCGCGAAAGCGGCCAAACTTCGGACACATCCGTGAGATCATCGACGCCAGACGCGCACGGATCTTGGCAAAGCACCGGACCGAGCAGCCGCAGCCAGTTGAGCCAGAGCGGCAGGTTCTGAGCGTGGAAGAGCGCCAGCGGATCGCGGCAGAGATGGGCATGCCCGTGATCGGCGCGCCGGATAAGGCGAGCCCTGCAAAATCGATCGATGCGGAGCCAGTGCGGCTGAGCGCTGAGGAGTGGGAGCGCAAGATGGCGGCAGGGGGTGGTGAGATATGATCGTAACGCGAGACCCATGGGACGGCGTTGAGGGGCATTTCGGAGGGAATGTTTTTGAGGATTGCACGGAGCTATTTCGCAGTCACCCTCGGCTGCTTGGGCCGGATGGCGGGCCGCTTATGGTCAAGGTTGAGCGGCAACCTATCGGATTTGACCTAAGGCCAAAAATGAGACGGGAGCGCGGCGCATGACCAAACACGACCAAATCACCCCGCCCGCCTACAGCCGCGCAGCAAAACGCCGGCAGAAGCGCGAGCGCACGCTTTCATCGATCGCTGATGAGTTCGGCATCGCCCCATCATCCAAGCGCGGAAAGGATGGCTGCTTCGTTGAGCGCAAGCGGCAAGTGAAGGAGGACCCGCGCGAGGTTGTGCTGGCGGCTCGGTGTAGGCGCCTAGGTAAGTCAGAACGGAAGGAAGATCAGTTGTCAGTTACGTGGCCCATGCTGAGCGACAATGTCGGTATCGCAATCCACCTCGGAAATTCAGATCAGCAGGAGCGTGATCGGTTGTGGAAAGTCTTCTGCGACTTCGACAGGATCGATGAGGCATACCATCGGCGCATTCTTGGGCGCGGAAGGCATGCCAAGTGCGGTAAGATTGAGTATATGCCGGAGCGCTTTGAGGTTGACCCCAGCCTAACGTCAGACGACCGATCCGATGAGGAAAAGGATTCCAGTGTTGTCAGATCATGGATGCGCTGGCATGCAAACGTAAGATCCCTGAGCTCAGCAGACGAGAGCGCATTCTTCTCAGGCCTATATGCACGGCTTGCGCTACATGATGGAGGTGTCATTCTGGCGTCAGGGGAAAGATTTAATGCGGCACTGCGCCGACTGGCTGAGATCGCGGGGGCTTGATATGAGATCGAATTATTATGGCGGCTGCCATATCTACACCTGTCGCGGCCAGACTGGCAGCACGCGAAAATACTTCTGTTCAGACCATTCGGAGATGGAGGGATTGACCCCGTTCTTGTCCAATAGCCCCGCACAAGGGCAGCAGCGCGGGTCAACCCCCCTGACTGGCGTATATGTCATTGGCTCAAAGGCGGTCGGGGCAATCAAGATCGGCATTGCGAGCGATGTTATTGCCCGCGTTGCCTCATTGCAGACGGCTTTCCCTCATCCTCTCAGCATCTACTCGGCCTCCTACACAGGGCGGCCATTCGCTGAGCGAATTGAGGCCGAATGCCACAGGGTTCTAAAAGACCTCGGCTTCCACCTGAATGGTGAGTGGTTCGACGCTGACCCAGATGACGCCTCAGATCTCGTCAGGAAGGTGGCAATGGACCTTAAGCATCCGGTCATCGGCCCAACTGAATACCACGCAATGTTTGATGATCCATACGGCATTGCGCACCATGTCGAAAACTCGATTGGCATTGTACGCAGGCAGATCAAGCTCAGCGCAATAAGCAACTCATAGTTGACTTTTCCCGCGACACGTGGAAACTGGTCTATAATGATTTGAGCATCCATGTGCCAAGACCAACGGCATGGTTATGCCATAGCGCTCCGGTGGAAACACTCGGGGCGTTTTTCGTTTTCACACCACCAAGCCGCGCGGGATGCGGGGCAACACCACAAAGACGGGAAGTCTGAAATGGCGCTCACTGCTAAGCAGGCGCGCTTCGTGGCGGAATACCTCATTGACCTGAACGCAACACAAGCAGCAATCAGGGCCGGATACAGCGAAAGAACGGCAAGACAGGCTGGGTCGGAGAACCTTTCAAAACCTGTCGTAGCGCAAGCGATCCAAGAGGCCCAATCGAAGCGCGCGGAACGAACAGAGATCACGCAGGACCGCGTGCTTGCCGAGCTGGCCCGCATTGGGTTTGCCGACATTCGCAAGGCTGTGCGCTGGGGCAGCGTTCCCAATGGGGATGATGCGCCATATCCCGTTGAGCTTGTCCCCTCGGATGAGGTCGATGACGACACCGCCGCGGCAATCGTTGAGGTTTCACTCACGCAAACTGGGGTGAAGCTGAAAATGGCTGACAAGCGCGCAGCATTGGAGAGCCTGCTCAAGCACCTCGGGGGCCTGCCGTCCGAGGATGACGCACCGCAACTGACGATCAACATCACCTCCGCAGAGCCCGTGAAAGACATTCGTGTCACACGATCTGAGGGTTAGCGCGCCGCAGGGGATATTCCTCTCCGGCCTGAATACCAAATTCCGCGCCTATGTTGGCGGGTTTGGCTGCGTCGCGGCGGGAACGATTATCCTGACGGAAGAAGGTCCGCTTCCAGTCGAGAAGATAGATCGGCCCATGCGCGTTCTAAGCTGGAACGAGAGGAAGGGTCGATTTGAGCTTGCTCTAACAGGTGGCGCGTTCCCAAAAGGTGCGGCGAAGCTTCGTCAAATCTCAACCACGCAAGGAGAACTTGCCGTAGCCGCACATCACCGCGTTTTTTGCGGGTCCGGTATGTATCGACGCGCTGACGGCCTTTCCTCCGGAGAGGTGCTACCTGCTGCTCGACAATCCCAGCTTGCGACCATTCTGGCGTCTGCCCCGATGTGGTCTCCCGAAGGTGAGTCGCATTGTCTGGAAACACTCGCAGGTTCGATGGGTCGTTATGCAGATGAAGCCCGTCGATATGGTCAACAACTTCTTCGGGCTGAAGGAGTCTGCCCAACTGCCGCTCCATCACTAGGCGGTGCTCGTATATCAAGCCAATCGCCCGAGCATACGGATGCCCCTCTGGCGCCTTCACTAAGGCATATCCATCAAGGTCAATGTGGCGGCCCCCGACCCAGTCGCGATGATTGCTTCCAATCCTCGCGCCACGGGAAAGGCGGGGAAGGTCATGCTTTGCCATCTGCTTCTGAATGTATTTCGGAGAGCACCCAACGATCTGAGCAATCTCGACTGAGGTCCGCTTGCCGTCACAAAGGGACTGGATCAAGCCGAGGTCAAACTTTCGATATCCATCACGAGGCATATAGTCGCTCCACATCTGATGCCGAAATAATATCGAATGTAGAAACTATAGGCAAGTTTGCGTTCTATGATTTGCAGGTATTGGAGACGAACAATTACGTTTGCGCGGCAGGGCTGATCCACCACAACAGCGGCAAGACGTTCGTCGGCTGCCTCGATCTTGGCCTATTCGCGGCACAGCACACGAAGACGGTGCAGGGCTATTTCGCCCCAACCTATCGGGACATTCGGGATACGTTCTGGCCCACCATGGACGAGGCCGCGTTCCTCCTTGGTTTCAGGACGAAGATCAAGCGGGCCGACAAGGAGGTCGAGCTTTACCGAGGCCGGTCCTACTACGGCACGATCATTTGCCGATCGATGGATGATCCGGGTGGCATCGTCGGGTTTAAGGTCGCCCGCGCGTTGGTCGATGAGATCGACATCATGTCGAAGGAGAAGGCCACGGAGGCGTGGCGCAAGATTATCGCTCGGATGCGTCTCAGTATCCCCGGGGTGGTGAACGGAATTGGCGTCACGACAACGCCTGAGGGCTTCCGGTTCGTCTATGACACGTTCGCGCGGGAACCAAAGCGCGATTACAGCATGGTGCAGGCAAGCACCTACGAGAACGAACAGTTCTTGCCACCGGATTACATCAGCTCACTGCTGGACAGCTACCCGTCCGAGCTAATCAGCGCCTATCTGATGGGCGAGTTCGTCAATCTGACAAGCGGGACAGTCTACCGGAACTATGACCGGATCAGGTGTCGCTCGTCCGAGGTCATCACGGGCAAGGAGCCGCTGCATATCGGGCAAGACTTCAACGTCGGCAATATGGCCTCGGTCATCAACGTTGAGCGCCCACAGCACGCCACACAGGCAGGCTGGCACACGGTAGGTGAGCTGGACAGCGTCATGGACACGCCCGCGCTGATTGACCTGCTCAAGGCGCGGTTTGAGGGGCATACGATCTACATCTACCCCGATGCTTCTGGTGGGAGCCGGAAAACGGTGAACGCATCGGAGAGTGATTTAAGCCTACTTCGGAAGGCTGGGTTCAAGGTCCGCGCCAAGGATGCAAACCCGCCAGTCAAGGATCGTATCATCGCCGTGAACACCGCCTACACCAAGGGCAAGCTCTGGGTGAACGACAGCAAGGCCAAGCGCTTCGCCGAGGCACAGGAGCAACAGGCTTACGACAAAAACGGCGTGCCAGATAAGACAACAGGGCATGACCACCACAATGACGCGCAGGGCTATTTCGTCTTTGACCGGATGCCCGTGATTAAGCCTCGTTTCGACGTTGGACCGCTACGGATTTAGGGGATGTGATGAGCAATTCAGTAGCGATCCGCAGCAAAGAGTCAGAGGCTATGGTTTCCGCCTGCGCCAAGGGCCGTGCGCTGATGGGTGGCACCGAGGCGATGCGCGCCGCTGGAGAGACCCACCTGCCGAAGTTTCCGGCAGAGGATCGGGAGGCATACAACGCCCGCTTGGGTGCGTCATGGCTGTTCAACGGATACCGCAAGACGGTTCGCGATATGTCTGGCCGTGTCTTCTCGAAGTCGGTTGAGCTGGGCGACGGATCAACGCCCCGTGTGGTTGACTGGTGTGAAAATGTGGATCTTGCGGGCCGCGACCTTTCGACCTTCTCCCGCGATGTGTTCGAGGATGGGATTGACGCTGGCATAAGCTATATCTTTGTCGATGCCCCGCCGCGCTCTGGGGTGGTGACGCAGGCACAAGCTGCCATGCAGAACCTGCGCCCGTATATGATCCATTTGAGCGTTGAGAGCATCCTTGGCTGGAAGTCAGAGGCGATCAACAACGCCCAGACACTCACGCAGCTCCGCATCATGGAGACCATTTCAGAGCAGAACCCGAAGGATGAGTTTTCGCAGATCGAGGTAAAGCAGGTTCGCGTGCTGGATCGCACCGACGCAGGCGTACAAACACGCCTGTATCGGCAAGTTGAAGCGGTAAACAAGGCTGGCGAATGGGAACTATTTGGCGAGCCCACGATATCTGGCCTGACGGAAATCACGGTTGTGCCGTTCTATGCCAATCGTGCAGGGTTCTTCAAAGCCAAGCCGTTGCTGGATGACCTCGCGGACGTGAATATCGCGCACTGGCAGAGCCAAAGCGATCAGCGCAACATCCTGCACTTTGCCCGTGTCCCGATCCTATTTGCTGCGGGCCGCCCAGAAGAGGATGGGCCGCTTGTGATCAGTGCCGGAATGGCAACGGTATCAAGCAACCCAGATGCAAAGCTAGAATGGGTTGAGCATTCCGGATCTGCAATCGGCGCTGGTCGGCAGGATCTCAAAGACCTTGAGTTCCAGATGGAAGCGCACGGCCTGCAATTGCTGGTGGCTCAATCACAGAGCGCCACAGGGGCCACGCTGGACGCGGCCAAGGAGACGAGCATCCTTGCGATGACTGCCGATGCGCTCAAGGACACGCTGGAGCAGGCACTGATCTGGATGGCGCAGTATGGCGGGCTTGACGCCTCGGTTGAGGTGAAGGTGAACAAGGAGTTCGGCGCTGGCATGATGACCGCGCAGGAGCTTCAATTGCTGCTGACCGCAGTGAATACTGGGCAACTGAGCCGCGAGACGTTCCTGAATGAGCTGGCGCGGCGCGGGATGGTGCAGCCTGATCTGAATATCGCTGATGAGGTTGAGCGCATTCAGGACGAGGGCGGCGACTCGCTGGGGATGAATGATGGCGGTCAATGATGAGATCGCAGACGAGCTAACCCGCCACTCGGTTGGCTTGCAACGCCTTAGCAACGGCACTGTGCGCAAGATCGTCGCGATGCTCAACAGGTCAGACGCGCGCATCTTTGAGCGCCTGTTGCGCGACGATGTGACCGAGATCAGCCGCGCTAGGCTGGAGAGGATGCTGGAGGATCTGCGCAAGATCATCGACAGCGTTTACAAGGACGCTACTGGCGCGCTGCAAATCGAGCTGGAGGGCTTGGCGACATACGAGGGCGAGTATCAGGCGGACATGTTCAAACGTGTCGTGCCGGTTCGTCTGGAGTTCGTGCGGCCCGCAGCGGATCAGATCATCGCCGCGGTAAATGCCCGTCCGTTTCAAGGCAAGCTGCTCAAGGAATGGTATTCGGAACTGGAAGCCGGGGCCTTTCGCCGCCTGCGCGACACGATCCGCGCTGGTGTCGTGGAAGGCAGAACGGTTGACCAGATCGTGCGCGAGCTGCGCGGGACACGGGCGCAGGGCTACAAGGATGGGGTTCTACAGATCAACCGCCGCGCCGCAGAGGCAACGGTGCGCACTGCGGTAGCGCACACGGCGAATGTCGCAAGGGATCGGGTTTACGAGCGCAATGCAGGCCTAATCAAGGGTGTGCAGTGGTCGGCAACGCTGGACGGCCGCACATCGGCAGTCTGTCGGGCTCGCGACGGCACGGTCTACCCAGTAGATAGCGGTCCGCGCCCCCCGGCGCACCCGAATTGCAGGTCAAGCACGGTTCCGGTGCTGAAATCGTTCCGCGATCTGGGCTTGAACATCGACGCGCCAAAATCGACGCGGGCGAGCATGAACGGTCAAGTCGCCGAGGATGTGACATATGACCAATGGTTGCGGAAACAGCCCATTGAGTTTCAGAATGAGGTTCTGGGCAAGGCAAAAGGCCAGTTGTTCCGTGATGGCGGGTTGACCATGGACCGCTTTGTCAGCAAGGCTGGCGACGAATTGACCCTTGAAGAGCTGAAGCAGAAAGAGCGCGAAGCTTGGACGAAAGCAGGCCTAACCTAAGACTGGTGGACAGCAAGCCCGCCAAGCCACGCCGCATCTATGCTGGCGAGCCTCTGGTGTGCGCCTGTGGAAGCCGGGCAAGTGTTGAGGTGCGGATCGGTCGCACGGTCAGGGATGGCAAGGTTACAGCGGGTCAAAAGCAGATCCGGTGCGCAGATTGCAGATCGGTCCTCTGGGGCTGAGCCACTGCAAGATTTAGACGACCAACGGGCCTCGCAATCGCGGGGCCTTTTTCGTGGCGGGATGCCACTTTCTAACAGCGGGACGCTGATCCATGAAAATCAAAATCGAAGACGCTTCGGGTGTTCCCGAGGCTTTGCGCGCGCTTGTCACCGATGGCGAGCTTGATCTGTCGCAGCTTATGCCGACCGAAGACCTGACGGGGCTGAAAACCGCCCTTGTGAAGGAACGGGAAGCGGCTGGGGCTTACTCGAAGTTCGGCAAGCCGGAAGAGATTGCGGCGCGCATCGCGACCCTCGAGGAGGCCGCATCGAAGGGCGGCAAGGGTGGCGAGGAAGCTCAGGCCAAGCTCGACGCCATGAAGGCTGAATACGAGGCCAAGCTGGGCGAGCGCGACAGCCGCTTCTCAAAGCTCCTGACGGAGCGCACGCAATCCGACCTAAAGGCAGAGCTGGCGAAAGCTGGGGTTGTGCCAGAGGGACTGGACATGCTGGCGACATTCGCGGCTCAGCGCATCAAATTCAATGACGACGGATCAGTTAAGGTTCTGTCGCCAGAGGGCAAGCCCATGATCGGCAGCGGTGCAGATCATGGGGCAACCCTCACAGATCTTGCCAAGGAATTGGCGGGTTCCATGCCGTATCTCGTGAAAGATAGCGGCGCAGGGGGCAGCGGGAAGCAGCCCGGATCGAATGGCGGGACGCCAGCACAGAAGACCATGAAGCGCGCCGCATTCGACGCGCTGGATGCAGCAGCAAAGCAAGACGCAATGCGCGCTGGCACAACCCTCACCGATTAATGAAAGGGCCTCACAATGGCTAACACTCTGACGGGGCTTATCCCCACCCTCTATAATGCGCTGGACCAAGTTTCGCGCGAACTCATCGGGTTCATCCCGAATGTGAACTCGGACAGCACCGCCGACATGGCGGCGATTGGTCAGGCGGTTCGGAGCCCAATCGTTCCGCAAGGCACGCTGGAAGACATCGTTGCTGGCGACCGTCCTGCGGATAGCGGCGACCAAACTATCGGCTACCAAGATGTGACGATCACCAAAAGCAAGGCCTATCCGATCCGCTGGACTGGCGAGGAGCAGCTTTCGGTGACTGCAAACGGCGTGGTCAACACGATCCTTGCGGACCAGTTCGCCCAAGGCCTGCGCACCCTCACAAATGCTGTCGAGACGGATCTCGGCGCACTTTATGCAGGCATGTCGCGCGCCTATGGTACGGCAGGGACAACCCCCTTCGCCACCGCAAACGACATGACGGACATGGCCGAGGCAAACCGCATCTTGGACGATAACGGCGCCCCTCAGATTGGCCGCGTGATGATCGTTGGCTCCGCTGCCCGTGCGAAGCTGGAAGGCAAGCACTCCGAGCTGTTCAAGGTCAATGAAGCTGGTGACGCTGGGGCCCTTCTGCGCCAGCGCCAAATGCGCCAATTGATGGGCTTCGGCATGGGCTACTCGGCTGGCATCGCAAGCCACACCAAGGGCTCCGCGACTGGCGCTCTGGTGAATGGCGCACTGGCAGTTGGGGAAACCTCCATCCCGTTTGATGGCGCTACCGCTGGGGCGACTGGCATTAAGGCGGGCGATGTCATCACCTTCGCCGCCGATACTGAGAACAAATACGTGGTGAAGACTGGCGTAGTGGGCGCTTCCGGCACCATTGAGATCCAAGGGCCGGGCTTGCGTGTCGCCATCCCTGACAACAACGCCATCACTGTCGGCAACAGCTTTACCGGAAACATGTTCTACCACCGGAATGCGCTGCTTCTGGCAACCCGCCAGCCCGCAATGCCTGAAGGCGGCGACGAGGCCGAGGATGTGACCACGATCACTGATCCGATCTCTGGCCTGACCTTCCAAGTGGCGCTCTACAAGCAGTACCGCCGCGTGAAGTACGAAATCGGCTTGGCTTGGGGCACCGCTACGCCGAACGGAAAGCACGGCGGCGTCTTGCTTGGCTGATCTTTCTGAGGGGGCAGGGCATCTTGCCCCCTTTCTCAAGATCAGAGGTGACACATGGCGCTTGACACAACCATCGGCGGGACGCTGGCAGACAGCTACGTCACGCTGGCCGAATACACCGCCTACGCCGAGGCAATGGGCTGGACGCTGGCCGATACCGATGAAGAGAACGAGGTCGATCTGCGGCGCGGCGCGCTGGGGGTTGATCGCGGCAAGAGCTTCAAAGGGTATCGCGCAATTCGGACGCAGGCCCGCGAGTTCCCGCGCGTTTGCATCGGCGTCGTGGATGGATGGGAGGTCTCATCCGCAACGATCCCGCAGGCTGTGAAGGATGCCCAGTGCGAGATGGCGCATCTGATCAGGGAAGGGCTGGATCCGTTCGAGACGGTTTCCGGCATCATCAGCGTTGAGCGTG
Source organism: Paracoccaceae bacterium (assembly GCA_048262715.1). Classification (GTDB taxonomy): domain Bacteria; phylum Pseudomonadota; class Alphaproteobacteria; order Rhodobacterales; family Rhodobacteraceae; genus Albirhodobacter. The sequence continues at coordinate 246,681 of JBLXEV010000001.1, read as the reverse complement.
TCAAGGCTGGCCCTGTTGAAACCGAGGAGGAATATCTTGGCGGCAAAGGGCGGCCACGTATCGTGGCGGTCGATTCATTGCTTCGGCCCTACATGCTCGCAGGCGCTGGTCAGGTCGCAATGGTGCGCGGATGAAAACCGTCGCACAGATCGCCAATCTGGCCTTTGACAAGGTGGCCACGAAAATCAGCGGCGCAATTCACTCAGCGGAGATCACATATCAAACACAGGGCGCATATGATCCGGTAGCGGGGGCCTACACGGTTGTCGACGTCACACTGACAGGTCGCGCCGTGCAGGACAGCGTGAAGCCGATCGCAGACATCTTCCCCGCTTATGTCGCTGGCCCGTCTGACGCCCTTGTGCTGCTTGAGGGGTTCACGACGCTTCCCGTTGAGAACTGGAAGCTGAGCTTCGCGGGCAAGAATCGCACGATCAGACAGGTGCAGGACATTGTTGCTGCTGGCTCGCTTTTCTATGTTGTCGCCCGATGAGCAATGCCAATGAGGCGCGTGAGTTTGCGCTTCAACTGGATGCGGAATTTGCGGAGATGATCGAGGAGGCGCACGAGTTCGTCGCTCTGGTCGGCCTCTACGCCCTGCGCGGTGTGGTCAACAAGTCACCAGTGGACACAGGCCGCTTCAAGGCGAACTGGCAGCTCAGCATCGGAACCCCGCTCACGGGCACGCTCGATGAGTTCGATATCAACGGTGGCGTCACGATCCAGAAGGGCCAGACCTCGGCGATGGCCTACGCGGCCCTTGAGGGATACCCGCCGATCTGGATCACCAACAACCTGCCATATGCGGAGCCTCTTGAGGACGGCAGCTCGATGCAGGCCCCAGGCGGAATGATGGGCCTGACGGTCGCAGAGATCCAAGCGCAGTTCGATGGAAAGGTTATCTGATGAGCTATCAGCTTGAGCGATCAGCAATCGAGGCATATTTCATCGCTCAATGGGCGACCCAAACCCCTCTCGGGATGGATGGACAGGCCTTCGCCACGATTGACGGCAACGGTAACCCGCTGTTTGACCGTGTGCGCCTAACGATCAACAGCGGCGCTCAGTTGCAGGGATCGACGGGCCGCACCTCAAACCAGATCCAATGCGTCGGGACGTTGGTTGCGACAATCTACACCGAGGGCGGCAAGGGATCGGCTAAGTGGCGGGGCTACGCCGAAACCATCATTGGATTCCTGCGCAACGTGACGCTGAGCCAGTCCGGTGCAGTCATTGCCTCATCGGCTGACGCATTCGTCCGGTTCTCTCCGCCAAGCATCAACGGCGGGGAGCAACAGCACCCCTATATCTCGGCGTCATTCGCAGATGCGCCCTTCCTGATCACCAACATCACCGCGCCGTTCGTGCGCTACGATTTTACCTAAGGAGGCCACCATGGCTGGAACTGCATCAAGCTCAATCCGTTCGGCACACGTGGTCGAGGTAACGCCCGGGGTAACGCCCGGAACCCCAGCTTTCAAAACGCTGCACACCGCCGCGCGCATGATGGCAAAGCCAACGACCATCGAGGGCCGTTCGCTGATCGCAAAGGGCGCTCGTCTCGGGCAGGGCTATACGGGGATCGATGTTACCGGAACCTCTGAGGGTCCGCTGGTCTACGGTGAGCGCGATGACCTTCTGGCTACGCTGCTGCAAGGCGCGTGGTCCTCGGACGTTCTGAAAGATGGCAAGGTTCACGCCGCTGTATCGGTCGAGAACGCCATGCCTGCGGGCGTCGGCGGCACCTCCACCATGCTCCGCTATCGCGGCGTTGAGGCTACGGCAGGAACGCTGACACTCACCGCACGGCAGGCGGCACAGCTCAACCTGACCCTGTTCGGCATGGGGTCTGACGATGCCACCACCACCGCGATCACGGGCGCGACCTACACCGATCCGACGATTGTTGATCCGATCTCGTCCGGTGAAGATGTCGGGACCATTGCTTTCAATGGATACACGCTCGATTGCATGCAGTCGCTCGAGATCAATTTCGCGTTCGAGAACCGCGATGCACAGCCCAAGATCGCGAGCAACGACTTCTGCGGCGTGACGCGCGGCGATTTCCTGCCCGTCCTGATGGCAAACATCTATCTCGAGGAAAACTTCCTCGCGATCTACAACGCCTCGCGCGACCGTCATGCCGCATTCTCCGTCACCATCCCGATTGGCTCGGTGACTGGCGAGAAGTATTCGCTCGTCTTCCCGTCCTGCCATTTCGCGGGAACCGAGATCGACACCAGCGCGGCGAGCGTGTTCCAGAATGTCGAAATCCGCCCGCAATACAGCGTGGCCGATGGCTGCACGATGATCATCACGCGGGCCATTGCGTGATGCCTTGGGTCGCAAAGCGTGGCTTCGCTGGCGTCGTCAGCGGGGCTGAGAAGGAATTCTCGGAGGGTGACCCGATCACCGACTCCGAGGCGAAGGAAATGGGGCTCACGAAAAAGCCCGATCTGGCAAAGAAGGTGAAGAATGGCGCTTAAACTCAACAGCCGTGAGATCCCGCTGGTAAGCTTCCAGCGCGTTCTGCCTGCATTCCTTGGGCCGGAAGGTGAGGAGTGCTTCATTGAGGTTGATGCGCGCGCCGGTGGGGCGATCAATCAAAAATATGTGGCGGCGTCCGAGGCGCTGATCCTGCGGATGCGGGTTCTCGACCGCAAGGCTCAGAAGGTCGAGGATGATGCCGACTTCATCACCACGACAAACCGCAACGTGATGACGGCTTTGCGGGAGCGCATGGGCGTCCTTTATGACGCCTGCGTGATCGAATGGCGCACCAATATTCTTAGCGAAGGCAAGCCCATTGAAGCCACGCGCGAGAACTTCCTTGATCTGGCCGAGGTGCGGATGCCAGAGATCGCAGCGGCGCTTGTTGACCTTGAGAAGGATGTGCTGAAAGCTGGCGCCGATCTACTCAAGGCAGACGGAGACGTTGAAAAAAACTAACCGAGGCGCTCCTTTGGAACCTCAGATATTCCGCCGATGAGCTGGAGTATCTGAGGCGCAAGGGGTCGCCAGAACTCGAGAATGAGGTTGCGCCGGAGAGTTGGTTCTTCTGGCAGGCCTTCCACCACCTGCGAACATCGCGCCAAAGCGGGTTCGGCCTCGGGACGATCCCCGTTCAAGCGATCATCCAATATTGCAACGACTTCTGCGGCTTTGATTGTCCGGTCTATGTAGGCCGCACGATCCGCATGGTTGTTGCTCTCGACAATGCGGAAAGGTCACAACATGGCGGGACTTCGGCTTCAGCTTGATCCATCCGGCATGGTTGCGGGTGAGCGGCAGGCGGAGAATGCGCTAGATCGGCTCAAGGGTAAGGCGGCCACAACAGGCCGTGAGCTTGACGTTCTGGGAGCCAAGGGGCAGCGCGCAGGCGTTGTCTTGGCGGGAGGGGCCACGCAGGCCGCATCCGGTATGCAGCGCTTTTCAGCGGCAGCCCGCCCCGTGTCGATGCAGCTCTCGCAGGTCGCACAGCAAACAATGGCAACTGGCAATGCAGTTCAGGCGCTGGCGATCCAGTTGCCGGATATTGGCTTGGCATTTGGCACCATCGGCACGGTCGTCGGGGTTCTGGCTGGTATTGGCCTGCCGATCCTGATCTCCGCGCTTGGCGGGGTGGATGAGAAGGGCGACAGCCTCACCGAGACACTGGACACTCTAGCCGGTTCCGTTGGTAGCCTGAAATCATCGATCGATGATGCAAATCAGTCATGGTCAGACATGAGCTATCAGTTCGGAGAAAATACGGCTAAGGCACGTGAACTGTTTGCCTTGATCGTGGAGATGCGCACATTCGATGCAGAGCAGTCTCTCGCCGCGTCGACTGCGGCCATCACTGAGAGCCTTGGTGGTCTGGTGAGCTACTACCAGAAGTATCAGGAAATTTCACTCTCCATCTACGACAACGAGGATCGCCGCCGCGTTCAGGCTGGGCAGTTGCGTGACCTGATCGCCGACATGGGTGATGAATATGGATTGACCCTAATCCAAGCTCGCGACGTGACAAGCGCGCTCGACGCGATGGCAAACGCATCCGGTCCTGCACAAGTAGCGGACTCGGCACGCTCGCTCTATGAATCCTTAATGGACGCAAAGCGGGCTGGCGCAGAGATCCCTCCAGAGATGATAGATACCGCCCGCGAGGCCCTGAACGCCGCGCAACAGGCGCTTGTGCTTTCGGGCTATATTGACGATGCCCAGTCCAGCGCTTCTGGCCTCGCGGGGATTGATATGGCCGGAAACATATCGGCGGCGGCCTATCAGGCAGCCATCCTTGCTGGAAACTTCCAAGCAGCAGTTACGGCAGCATCTCAGCTTGGCGGGTATGCGCCGGATCTGAACCGATTTAGCAGCCCTTCGCCGTTCATGTTCCCGACCGAAAACGCGCCAAATGAAAGCGCCCGCCCGTCGCGCGCACCCAATGGCATCGGCGGTGTAGATTGGGGTGCGCCGAAGGTATCAAAGGGCGGCGGCGGAGGGCGCAGCGGCGCTGACACGGCAGAGCAGGCCGCAACTGCCTACCGCTCCCTGATCGGCAGCCTTGACCCGCTCACCGCAGCGGCAAACGCATATGCCGATGCCCAAGAGACGATCAACGCCGCCCTCAAGGCAGGAAAGATCGACGCCACCGAGGCGGCGCGGGCGAACGAACTGGCGCAGGAGCGCTTTGATAGCGCAACCCTTGCAGCGCAGAAGGGCGTCAATGTGTGGTCAGCATTCCAAGATGCTGGCGGCGCGGCTCTGGACCGGCTGATTGACGGGACGATGAGCCTCAAGGATGCGCTGAAAGACATGATTAAAGAGATCGTGCTGGCCATCACCAAGAAGCGCCTGCTTGCTTCCATCGACGGCGGATCCGCCTCCGATAGCGTCGGCACGCTGCTGATGAAGGGGCTAACGGGCGGTTTCGCTGGCCTGTTCGATGCGGGCGGGGTCATCAGCAACGGCCAGACTGGCATCGTTGGAGAAAACGGCCCCGAGCTGGTTAGATCGACGGCTGGCGGTGCTGTCGTCACGTCGCGCGGGGAGACCTCACGGCGGCTTGGCAATGGTGGAGGGGGCAACACCTTCCACATCGATGCGCGCGGCGCGCAGAAGGGCGTCGGTGAAGAGATCGCAGCAGCCATGCGGGCATATGCCCCGGCGATTGTTGGTCAGGCTGTGGGGCAGGTTCGGACCAATCTCAAGGGATGGAACGATCAGATCCAATCAGACGGGGCGCTTGCATGACTTATACGCCCACGATTTACGACTGGCGGGATGATGTGGCCCCGATCAATCAGGTGTTCCGCGCGGCAGGGCAGGCCACTGACGGCGGCATGACGCTGGGCGGGGTATCGGTGGAGAGCCCCGAGCCGGGTGGGCGCGCAGAGCTTGCTCTGGAGTTCTCGGCCTTTGCGACCGAGGCTGCAAACCTCAATGCGTCGTGGACGGTTAGCCGGATCTGCAACGGCAACGTGATGCGCGTTCGCCTCTGGGACTCCGTGCAGCTCGTGAAGGGGGCTGATCTTTTCGGCTCAGCTGCTGATCACTACGAACCGATCAGCGATAGCCCTGCATCGGACGGAGAGCCGACACGCTGGGCCCCGCAGGTTCCAGTTGCGGCCGTCGCGGCAAAGGGCGCGGCCAGCTTCACGGTAGACATGACGGATGTCGGGGAGATTCTGCGGCTTGGCCATGTAATCGGGTTCAATGTGGGCGGTTACGATTTCGCGCACATGGTCATGGATATCACCTATGCAGCAGGGGTGGCGACGGTTGAGGTATCGCCGCCGCTGCGTCGGGCGCTGACCACCTCGGATGCAATGCTGTTCCGGCCAGCGATGCTGGTCACATGCCGGAACGCGCGTGAGGTCATGAGCAATTTCACCAGCGGGCGACACATGCAGCTCAACGGTGCGCGCTTTGCGGAGGCTTTGGTATGAGCTTCGAGAGTGAGCTTCTGGATATTCTCGGCACGGCGTCGGATAGCTACGATATCAAGGCCATGGTGCGGCGCTGTTTCTTCTACGATTTCGATGGATACCCAACGCGACTCTGGGATGGCGTCGGCGTCCTGAATGCGGGCGGTTATGAATGGCTCGGCACCTATGACGCGGACGGGAATAACCACCACCGCGCCCCTGCCGTTGCTGATAGCCGTGACGGATCATCGCCACGCTATGAGTTTGGTATCCCATATCTGGACAAAACGACATTCGACGCGCTCAAAGCCGATCAGGACTTGGCTCGCGGTCGCGAAATGACCTGCTATCATGCGTTGTTCAAGGTGGGTGAGGGGTTGCTGCCGACGACGCCGCTGCGCTTCAGCTATCGCATGCTGATCCGGGGAACGCAGTTCTCTGAGGCGGCCACCATGGACGGCGGCGAGGTATCATTCACGCGCTCGGCCTCGGTCATTTGCCGCTCGCTGGAATACGGCCGCACGCGGGTTCCGTCAGGGACGATCACAGACACTGCGCAGCGTGAGCGGGCGCGACTTCTCGGTCTCGCCTCGGACAGCGGGTGCAGCTTCGTTGCGGTCAACAGCCGGAGGACGTTCCTTGTCGGCGGCTGACACCCGTGCGCTCTGGCAGCGCAGCACGTTTGTATGGGGCGAGACGGATTGCATCATGGCGACATGCAATCATGTGCTGGCGGTGACTGGGATTGACCCAGCAGCGCCATGGCGCGGGACATATCACGACGAGGCGGGCGCTCGAGGGATTTACGAAGCGCACGGCGGAGCTTTGAACTTGTTCCGTCACGGAATGGGCTTGGCGGGATTCGCTGAGGGTGATCGGGCCATTGGGCGGCCCGTGGTCTGCCTGATCGGCGGTCATGAGATTGCAGGAATTGATATGGGGCAGCGCATCGCATTCATGGCTGAGGGCCGTGGGCTGATTGAGGTGCGCGCCGAGGTTTTGGGGGCTTGGGTCATTTGAAAATCAAGACAGCCCTGATGATCTGCACCGCGTTGCTGATGCCCGCTTCGGCCCATGCGGACCCCGTTACGGCGTTCTTCGTTGGCATTGCTGGGGTTGGCGGGACGACCGCCGCAGTCGCCGCAGCTCTAGCGCCCACTGCGTTCGCAATCGGCGCCTTCTTCACCAGCACCCTTGGCACGATCATTCTCAACGTGGGCCTGTCCGCGCTGCTGACATCTAAGGCCCGCGCGCCATCCATCGCGGACGCTCGCGTCAACACCCGTCTGTCAGATGCGCCGCGCTGGCAGCTTGGCGGGACGGTCGCAACAGGTGGTGAGGTCGGGATCTTCGCGGAATATGACGATGATGGAAACTTCTGGTTTGCGGTTTGCCACGGCGATGCGGAGCTGATCGGCAACGCGAAATACATCCTAGATGGGATTGAGGTGGAGATCTCACGGGTTGGCGAGGTGACGGAACTGCCTGCGGTGACGAAGGTATTCAGCACCAACATAGCGCTGTCGGGAGAGACTGGCGGAACACTGGAGAGCCGCGTTCTTGTTCGTGGGCAAACCAATCCCGTCGAGAACGGCATCTATATCACCTCTGATGACGACTGGGCGCGCGCCGCCGACATGGCTGATGGCGCTTCTGTCGGAATCATCGAGGTTGTCGGCCCCCCCGAATTCCTCACCCCGAGAAGCTGGCGCTCCATTGCACCTTGCGTCGTCGGGACTGAGCCGAATTCATGGATTGTCGCCAGCGACATTGAGGATGGGGACGTGATTACCGAGGAGTTCTGCCTCAACAAGGATGACAACCAATATGGCGGTGATGGGTCTGAGCCGCGCAAGCCGAACTTCCGCATCTTCACAGTGACGCCATCGGTCGGGAACATTTACGGTGCCCTGCCTGCGCAATTTACTGCGGCGTTCCCTGATCTGCCGTCTGATTTCTATCTCGCTGGCGTCTGCTACTCGATTATCCGGTGCCGCTCAGTCGCCCTGCAAGACTACAGCAAGGCGATGCGCTGGCGGGGCGCGCTTGGGCTCGGTGAGCCTGCCGTTTCCATCGTCGGCAACTTCAACCGCATGTATGACCCGCGCAACGTGGCGCACGACATCAACGATCCGGATACGTGGACTGCGAGCGACGGGAATCCGGCAATCATCTGGGCATGGTGGCGGACAAATGCCGTTGGGCGCGCTCGACCCATGTCAGAGATCGCGTGGGATCTGGTCGCGGCGCAGGCTGACATCTGCGATCAAACAGTGCTGGACCGGACCGGAACCGCCATCCCGCGCTATCGGTGCGGCGTGGCTTTCCCCGACAATAAACCGCGCCACGAATGCGAGGCTGACATCCTGCTCACCTGTGACGGGTTCGTAGCATATGACGACGAAGGCCGCGCATGGCCGCGCGTCGGGATCTATGAGGCCCCCACGCTGTCATTCACGGCAGCCCGGGATATCCTGTCAGCACAAACGCAGATCATTGATGACGGCGAGACCGCGGTTGATGGCGTGATCGTCAACTACATCGAGCCGACGCTTGGCTACACGAAACAGCCCGCCGCGCCGTGGAAGAACCCGAACTATTATGATGGCACCAGCGAGCCGAACTATCTCAGCGTCGATGTGCTGGGCTGCTACAACCACAATCAGGCGGTGCGGATCGGCAAGGCTATCGGCCTGCGCTCGGCATCGGTGAAGCGCGCCGCACTCCAGACCACCATTAAGGGCGTCTTGGCGAAGGGGGTCCGCACCATTGACCTTGATTATGACGCAAACTTCTCTGGTGATTTCGAGATCGTGACGCCAGTTCAAGAGGGCGCGGGCGGGGTGGATGCCTCCTTCGCTGTGGTCCCGATGCAGACCGATCGATATGACCTCGTAGATGGCGAAGAGGGCGCGCCGCCGTCGCTATCGCCATCGCTCAATATCGACAACGATGTCGGGGCAGCAACGGGCGTTCTTGTTGTGGCGGAAAGCGTGCTGACCAGCGGCAGCGGGGCGGGGGTTCGCCTGCGGGCCACCTTCGATGCGCCAGCCCGCGTGGATCGGTTCTATCGGTTCCGGTATGCGGTCACCGGCAGCGAGGTCTATGAGTATTTCACCGTCAACATGGATGATCTATTCGCCTATTCCGCAGTCGTGGATGACGGGCAGGATTATGACGTGCAGTGGCAGACGACCACGGCGGGCGGGCGGGCAACCGATTGGTCTGCGATCCTGACCGTCACGGCTACGGCAAACCCAACGCCACCAGCGGCCCTTGTTAGCGCCTCTGCGACTGGCGGTATCGGCGAGGTTGTGACCGATTTCACCACCGCCAACGATGTGAACCAATTTGCGGTCCAGATCTACGCCGGAACCACAACCGTTCTGGGCGATGCGCTCCTCGTTGCGACCGTCATCGCAGGCGCAAACGTCACCCAAGACGTGACCTATAGCGGGTTGACCGCTGGCACCTATTACCTCTGGGCGATCCCCCTGAATGGCTCGGGCATCGCAGGCACAACAACCGGACCGATGAGCGCCACGGTCTCCTAAATCCAAGGAAAAAATATGCCCGTTGTAATGACCCAGATCACTGGTCCTGTTCGCGTGCCTAACGGTGACATCCCTGCCTATGGCCGGATGACGTTCAAGCTGCGCCGTGTCGCGACCGCAGGCACGACCACCTATATCCGCGAGACGGTGGAATCGGTGCTGGACGCGGGCGGCAATCTCGATGTGACGCTGCAAGCAAGCGCGAGCCTTGACCTTCTCACGAACTATGATGTGACCGTTCGCTACTTCTCGACAGCCGCAAAATGCACTGTCACCGAGAGCCTCGGGGTTATCTCTGTTCCAGTGTCCGGTCCGGTGTCGTTCGCATCCCTGTATACACAGGCTCCAGATGAGCCAACGCCGCCTGATGTTCTTGCAGAGGCTGTCGCCGCAGTTGAGGGGGCAACAGTAGCGGCTGGGCAGTCCGCTGACAGCGCCGCCGCCGCCGCCCTGTCCGCAGCACAAGCGGCGCTCTATGACGGCTACCGCATCGACAGCGTGGCTGGGTTCAGCGCGGACACCGCGATGACCTATACCGCAGGACAGCCCGGAACAGTGGTGGCTGGCAATGCAGTCTTCGCAACTGCGGAGGGCCTTTCGCTGATCGTCCTTGCCAGCGGAGCGGCAACATATGACGCGATAAACGCGAATGGCGTGAAATTGTCGATCCAGAGCCGCGCGGAATATCTTCCCGATTTCTCCCCGCAATCCTCGAATGGCATCTTGCACGAAATCGCGCGCAGGGCGCAGGGCGGTGAAGCCTTTGGGATCGCCTGCTACGGCGATAGCTCGACCCTCGGGGTGGATGAGGTTGAAAAATCGTTCAATAACTGGCCGAACCGGCTAGGCTCCATCCTGCGATCCATGTCTGGAAATCCGAACGTCGCCACTTATAACGGCGGTAGCGGCGGCAAGAAAGTCATTGATGACTGGGCAATCGATAATTACGCGGCGCAGATCACTACCCCATACCCCAACAGCGGATACTGCATTCTGTGTTTCGGGTTGAACGATATCAAGGGCGATGGCGGAGCGCCGTGGGATGCGGGCATTTTCAAAGAGAAATACAAGATACTGATTGACGCGGTGCGCGCGTCCGGTCGTGTTCCTATCATCATGACGCCTTGGCTTATTTCGGCGCAAAGTCTGCGGCCCAACCCGCTTATGCAGGGCGAGTTGCTGGCAGTGATTGAGGAAATCGTCAGCGAATACCGCCTCGCCCTGATCGACACGAACAAGCTGCAACAGGACTGGCAGCGCGACCGGACGGACCAGTACCGGATCGGAGACTATCAGCCAGACGGGACACACTGGTCTGATCAGGGGCATATTCTGATCGCGCAGTACATCGCGACACAGATTTTCCGGCACCGCGTTATTGACGTATCCCACGGCTCCAAGATTGGCCCGCAAGATGCCGCGTTCGATCCTTCTGTCACCGTCTCCTACAACTACTTGATGAACAACGCATGGGGGTATTCCGCGCGGCTGACCGCTACGGAGAACGTCAACATCGCGGCACATTCCTGGGTGTGGTCGGATCGTGAGCGGCGCGTGATCTATGTTAGCCCTGATCGCTCAGTTGTGTCAGGAGCTAACTCTGCGTACGCGTATGTTGGGGCAATCGGATCATCTCACGAGGAATTAATTGAGGGTGTGATAGAAGATGTTGCCGACGAATACGGTGTTAAAATCGACTTCGGCAAAGCGGGCGTGGACACAGTCAATCGACCCGCAGAGAGCCACATATTCGTGGCTACGTTGCGCGCAGGTCTCTCGCGCCTACGTTTCCGTTGTGCTGGTGCGGGTGAGTTTGAATATGGCGGGTTCCTGATCGTTGACGATTACGGTGAGGTGGCCACCTCTGCTTATTCCGTCGCTGCGGTGCGCGAGGTGTTCTTGCCTGCATTTGACGACAGTCGCCCCGAGATCGTGCCGAAGCTGTCCAGTTCAACCAACATTCTCGTTGACGGTAACATTCCGGTCGGCTGGGGAGTTGTCCTCTCGACGCAATACGCCTTCCAAGATGCGGGAGACTACGGGCCAAGCCGCCGTAAAACCTCGATTGTTGCGCTTCGCACGTCGACGGGAGCAGATATTCTCCGTGTGCTACATGATGCTTCTGGTGTTTTTGCGGCTCTGTCCATCAAAACCTCTGGTTCCGGCGCATGGGCGGGGCAAATCAGCCTGCATGCGCTTGTTGACGGGTCTGGAAATGCCGTAATTCAGGTGCGCGCAGACGGGACTGTTATTGCGGTGCATACCAATGACGGTTCTGGGGTGTTCCAGTCGCCATATGGTCGGCTCGGCGGTCTGTATCGAGATAACGCGCTGGTGGCAGACCCCGCTGGCCGAGTGGCGCAAGCGACACTTATGGTAATGGATCGCGCCCAGTAAAAAGCACTTCACTACCGTTCTGCACGCCCCGCCTCGCGCGGGATTTTTTATGACCAAACGGGGCCGCGCGCCCAAACTCAGCCCAACGGGGGATCAATGACTGAGATTAAAGAGTGGTGGGGCGTTGTCATTGGCATCGTCGCCCTGATCGCATGGGCGCTGCGCGTCGAGAGCAACACGAAGGCCAACGCGGCGGAGATCCGGCGCTTGTGGCGGCAGCGCGAGGAAGATCAGCAATCACACAGGGAGTCGCGCGGCACCACGCTCGCCCTGCTGGATGAGCTGCGGCGCGATATCAAGACGCTGCTGTCTCGCAGGGATGGGTGAGCGCGCGGTTTGTGGTGAAAAATCCGCCCGATCTGTAACGCAAACCGATTTGAGTAACATTCAACCGACACCCGCCCGCCTCGCGCGGGCTTTTTCATGGGGAAATCATGGACGTTTCAGACCTCAACCTTATGACCGGATCGCGCACATACACCGAACGAAAGGCTGGCTTCATCGCCACGCTGGTTCGGTTCGGTGCTGCCCTCCTGCCGCTGCACATCCTCGCGCAGGTTCTCGCGCAGGTGATCCATGAAAGCGGGCGCTTCAAATACGTGCGCGAGATCTGGGGGCCGACCGCCGCGCAGAAGCGCTACGAGTGGCGCGCCGATCTGGGCAATACCCAAGCTGGTGATGGCAAGCGCTTCATGGGGCGCGACCTGATCCAGAACACGGGGCGGTTCAACTATCGGAACCTCACCGCATGGGTGCGCCGGCTGTTTCCCGCGGCGCCGGATTTTGAGCAGACGCCGGAAGCGCTGGAGCGTCCGGAATGGCTCGGGATCTCGGTTGTCTGGTTTTTCACCACGCGCCCGAAGCTCATGGCGGCCTGCGAGGCTGGTGATTGCGTCCGTGTCTCAGAGATCGTCAACGGCGGACACAATGGGCTGACAGACCGCTTGGCGCTCTATGTCCGGTGCGCGCTGGTGCTGCTGGGCCATTCCGCCACCGATGTGCGCGGATTTCAGGAGGCCGCAGGGATTGAGGTTGACGGCATGGCGGGGCAGGTCACCCGCGCCGCGCTTCACCGCGCGCTCAGGGCCAAGGCATCCGGCGTCAAGGTCATAGCGGAGATCCTTCCTCGCACGCCTGAGGCTTCCGCCATCGAAACTCCCGATCCTGCACCCCAGCCCTCGCTGTGGCGGATCATCCTCACCATTCTTGGCATCACGAAAGGATAACTCCGATGCAAAACGTCTACACCCGCCTCGCGGTCTACGCACTTCTCCCCATCCTCGGCGCTGGCGCTGCTGGCCTCGCAACCATGATTGACGGGATCGGCTATGACGCCACCACGCACACCGTAACCATCGGCCTTGAGCAGGTGATCGCGGGCGTGTCCGGGCTTGTGCTCGGGGCGGTCAGCAACATTGCCGTGTTTAAGAAGTGGGGCGTGCGGTGAGGGCGAGCGCTGAAATCGTGAATATGCGATAAATCGCAAGTTCGCGGAAAATCACAACGGCCCCTGCCTCACGGTGGGGGCTGTTTTTTGCGTTTCACGCCTCCCGCCCCGTCACATGTGCCGCCCATGCATCCATCACAGCCCGCCGCCGATCAAGCAAATCAGACCGCGCATAGGACCGCTCGACCTTTCCGCCGACGATGTGGCCCAGAACAGTCTCCGCCACCTCATAGCTGCATGCGTCGGTATCTTGCACCCAATCACGGAATGAGGACCGGAACCCGTGCGGGCGGCCAGCTTCCCCCATGTCGTTCAATACGTTCAGCAGGGCATTCTGTGAAATCGGCTTATGCTCATTGTTCGGTGAGGCGAAAAGCAGGCCATTGACCGGATCTCGGTTGACCTGCCTCGCTTGCTCAACGATTTCGAGCGCCGCGGCTGATAGCGGGACGCGGAAGTCATCGACCTTTCGCTTGAGGCCCTTGATCCGCTCCTTCGGCACCGTCCAGATATCGCCGTCAATCTCGCTGAACCGTGCCCCTCGCGCGCTGTCGGATCGAACGGCGGTTAGGATCAGCAGCCGCAGGCACATGCGGCCGGAGGAATCGGATGACGTGCTATTGAGCGCCGCGAACAGATCGGGGATGCGCTGCCACGGTGTCGCCTCGATGTGTGCATGTTCAATGTGCAGGTCTCCGAGCAGATCCGGCACGCGCTCAATCGTGACCGGATCCACGGCATAGCCGATGCGCCGCCCAACCTCGAGCGCCATGCGCAGGCGGCCGTGGGCTTTGCGCGCGACGGTGGGCTTGCTGTTCCAGATCGGGCGCAGGGCGTCGACAAACTCCGCCGTTGTGATCGTGCTGGCGGTGAGCTTTCCGAGGCGCGGGAGAATGTGCGTTTTGAGCGGACTCATCCAGCGCCCCGCCTCGCCGTCACCCTTGAGGCTGGACTTGCGCGCCTCAAAGACCATGTCCACCAATTCGGCAAGAGTCGGGTCATCGCGCCGCGCCGCGGTCACGGCCTCCCTACGCTCGCGGTCCCGTGCGTCAATCGGGTCTCGCCCATCAGCTATCACGGCGGCCCAGCGGTCGCGCTCCTTGCGGGCCTGTGCTAGGGTGACGTCAGCGGCAGACCCAAGGCCCATGTCCCTGCGCCGCCCCGCGAACGAATATCGGAAGATCCATTTCCCAGCGCCGGAGGCTGGCTTCTCAAGGATTAATCCAGCGCCGTCCGTGTGTCGGCCCGCGCCCAATGCCTTCACCTTGATCGCGGTCAGCTTGTCTTTTGCCATCTCAGCCCCACAGCCAGCCCCACATTTTCGCCGCGCTTGCTGCGGAGATCGTGACCCCGCTTGGGACGTATTGCCCCCGAAGTCACTCACATATAATGACAGTTTGAGCGCGACAGCAACGGGTAGACGCAAAACTTAGGTGCCCTTCAGCGGCACCAGAAATTTCAAGCGGTTAGCGCCCATTCCGGCGCTGGCCGCTTTTTCTTTTCGGGCGATCATAGGCTCCAATATGCGAGATAATCTCGGCCTGATCCGCTCTGGCCATGCCATGCGGCGTGGCTATACTTCCCATCGGATAAAGGGGAGGCAGAGCCATGGCACGGATTGTATTTTTGGATCGCGGGACGATTGGCCCGCAGGTTGAGGTGATCCGGCCAGCCGGTGCGCATGACTGGGTGGAGTATCCGCAAACCCGCGAGGATCAAGCGCTTGAGCGTCTGCGTGGTGCATCGGTTGCGGTGACGAACAAGGTTCCGCTGCGCAGATCCACGCTCGAACAGCTTCCTGATCTGAAATTCATCTCGGTTGCGGCGACGGGCTATGACGTGATCGATATCGAGGCCTGCCGTGCGCTGGGGATCACCGTATCCAACGTACGCGGTTATGCGGTGAACTCGGTGCCCGAGCATGTGATGGCGATGATCCTGTCGCTTAAACGTCAACTCGCGGGGTATCGCGCGGATGTGCTGGCGGGGGAATGGGCGCGCTCGGGGCAGTTCTGCTTCTTCACCCATCCGATCGGCGATCTCGCGGGGAAGACCTTGGGGATCATCGGGGGCGGCTCGATTGGCCAGTCGGTCGGGCGGCTGGCGCAGGCCTTCGGGATGCGGGTGATCTATGCGGCGCGCAAAGGTGAGGCTGGGGACGCAACGCGAGTCACCTTCGATGCGTTTCTGGCGCAAAGCGATGTGATCACGCTTCACTGTCCGCTGAATGCGCAGACAAAGGGGCTGATCGGTGCTGAAGAGTTCAGCAGGATGGAACGGCGCCCTGTGGTGATTAACACCGCACGCGGCGGGTTGATCGAAGAGGCGGCGGCAGCGATTGCGGTGGAACAGGGTCTTATTTCCGGCCTCGGGGTCGATGTGACAACGCCGGAGCCACCCCTGCCGGACAATGCGCTGATGCGGATCGCGCATTTGCCAAACGTGCTGCTGACGCCGCATATTGCTTGGGCGAGTGAAGAGGCGATGACCGCGCTTTGGGGCCAAGTGATCGAGAGCATCGAGGCGTTTCTCGCGGGGCAACCAGTGAGGGTATTGAATTGACCAAGGATACTCTGCGCGGCGCGTTTGACGCCGCCGTTCGGGCGGCGGATCCGGCGCTTTGTGTGGCGCAGGCTCTGCCGCTGCGCCCAAAGGGACGGGTGATCGTGATCGGCGCGGGGAAAGCCGCCGCGCAGATGGCGGCTGCGGTCGAGGCGCAGTGGGAGGGGCCGATCAGCGGGCTGGTGATCACCCGCTACGGCCATGCCGAGGGAATCATGCTGCGCGATATCGAATTGGTCGAGGCGGCGCATCCGGTACCCGATGCCGCAGGCTTGGCGGCAACGCGCAAGATGATGGATCTGTTGCAGGGGCTGACCCCAGACGATTTGGTCCTCTCGCTGATCTCGGGGGGCGGTTCCGCGCTTTTGTGCCAGCCGCTCGAGGGGCTTTCGCTTGAGGAGAAGCAGGGTGTCACGCGGGCGCTCTTGGACTCGGGTGCGACGATTGGCGAGATGAATGTCATCCGTCAGCGGTTGAGCCAAGTCAAAGGCGGGCGAATCGCTGCCATAGCAGCGCCGGCAAAGCTGGTGACGCTGTTTATTTCGGATGTGCCGGGGGACGCGGCGGAAACTGTGGCCTCAGGGCCGACGGTCGAAATCCCTCCGCATGTCGAGAGCGCTGAGGTCATCCTCACGCGCTACGGGATCACTCCGAGCACGGAGGTGGCCGCCGCGCTGGCCTCCTCGGCCTCACACCTGCCGAAAACCGGCCCGCTGGAGGCGCGGATGATCGCGTCACCGCAGATCTCACTAGAGGCGGCGGCGCGGTATCTGGAGGGGCGGGGCTATCACACGATGATCCTGTCGGACCGGATCGAGGGCGAGGCGCGCGAGGCAGGGAAGGTCTTGGCCGCGATTGCGATGGGCGCGGGCGGGTTCGCAAAACGCCCCCTCGCGCTGCTCTCGGGCGGGGAGACATCGGTGACGGTGCGGGCTAAGGGGCGCGGCGGGCGCAACGCGGAATTTGCGCTGGGGGCCGCGATTGCGCTGCGCGGTGCCAAGGGCATTTCCGGTCTCGCGGCGGATACCGACGGGGTTGACGGCACGGAGGATAACGCAGGCGCCTATTTCGATTGCGGCAGTTTCGATGCGATTCAGCGCGCCGGGATAGATCCGTTTGCCGCGCTGAATGGCAATGATGCGTGGGGCGCGTTTCACGCTGTGGATCAGCTTCTCGTGACAGGGCCGACGGGCACGAACGTCAATGATCTGCGGATTTTCCTGATCGACGCATGAGGTAGATATCCATCACCCAGCCATGATCCGCACGCGCTTTTGCGCGGGTGTCGATGATGGTTTGGCCAATCTCGGCCAGCGGTCCGTGCAGGGTGATCTGTTGCGGCATGCCAGCAAAAGCCGCCCACCAGATCTCGATCCCTTCTGCGGGCAGATGCTGGAACGAACATTCCCCGTCCAACATCACTACGATCGTCTCTGCCCCCGAAGGCCAGCCCGCATCGCGGATCTGTCGCCCTGTCGTGATCACCACCGGTGCGTTGATTTCGTTGAGCGGGATCGCATGGGCGGCGGTGAGGGCTTGGATCGAGGTGATTCCCGGCACCACAGTCAATTTCGGCGCGGGCGTGAGACGCGCGGCAATGCGCAGCGTGCTATCATAAAGAGAGGGATCGCCCCAGACGAGCAGGGCAACACGCTCGGCATCGCCAATCGTTTCTGCCCAGACTTCGGCAATCGCATCATGCCAATGATTGACGCGTTTGGCATAGTCAGGCTCCGCCGGATCGCGGGACGGGAGATCGAACTCCCGTAGGGCCACATTCGGGGCCAGTTCCGCACAGATCGACAGCCGCAACTCCGCCAGATCATCCTTGCCGGATTTGCGCGGCACGATGATCAGATCGGCGGCCTTGAGCGCGCGGATCGCTTGCAGTGTCAGATGCTCGGGGTTGCCCGTGCCAATGCCGACCAAAGAAAGTTCCATCTTGCCTCCAAATGAAAACGGCCCCCGCGTGGGGGGCCGCATGTGCCTTGTGCCGAAATCAGGCGGCGTTGTGAAGGCGCTCTTCAACAAGGCCGGAGCCTTTGAGGCCCTTGAGCGATTTCGCAATCCCGAGCACGGCGAGATCAACAAGCGGTTCCAAGAGAACAACCGTCATATAGGCTGCGCCGAAGGTCATGATTTCGGCCATAGCCGCGAAGCCTTGGCCCCAGATCACCCAGAAGGCGACCCACGCGACCACGCCGCCCTGATAGGCAACCGAGAGTTTCAGCGCTTGCGCGTAGCCCAGATCGACATAGGCGGTATCCTTGGCGATGGTGCGGTTTGCCACGGCTTGCAGCGCGAAGAGCGGCACCAGAAGCGTGGTGACGTTCATGAAGAACTGCGGCAGATCCTGCGGCGCGAAGAACATCCCTTGGATCAAGAGACCAAGCGCCAGACCCACCCCCGCAGGGCCAATGCCGAGCATCAGGAACAGCGTCGATCCGAGGATCAGGTGGACCTCCGAAACACCTACGGCGAAATGCGGCAGGATCTCGAAGAAGACGAAGGTGCCGATTGTCGCGATCAACGAGCGTGCAACAAACGACAGCGCGCCACGGGTGGAGATTGTCTTGAGCGCTTCACGGCCAGCGTAAACGGCGGCCCCTGCGGCGGTTGCGTAAGACAGGGCAAGTTTGGCGCCATTCACGACGCCCGGTTCGATATGCATGTCATCCTCCTAGCCGTCATCCCCGACGGCGGATTGGGTTGCGGGCAGTTGCCCCTTGATGACGGCAGGTCTCCTGACTTGCGGGTCTCCGCTTCCCCGTTCCTTCCCAGCTTGCGCCAGTGGATCTCTCGGGGCGGCTCACCGCTCACAGTTGCGGGGGCAGTCACGGATTTGGCGCCTGATGGCTACACCTCACCGCGTTCCCTTTTCATCCGTTAGCATGTTGGTGCATCACGGAACCGTCATCACTGGTGTTTCACGTGAAGCCAGACCGGTCAAGCTTCCCGCGCGACATTGGCGCGCGGTTTACGTCATCAACGGGCCGTAAATGATCAAGGAGGGCGCGCGTTCGGGGGCAGGTGTCTCGGCGAGATAGGCCGCGAGGCTGGCGACTGTGAAGCGGCGGATGTTTTCCGCTTCGGTCGAGACGCCTTCCGCGATCAGGGCTGGGGTCTCGGGGGCCAAGCCATTCGCGATCAGCTTCGCGGCGAGATCAGGGAAGGTGCGCCGGGCCATATAGACAACGGTGGTCGTCCCTGCATCGGTCAGGGCGGCCCAGTTGAGCGCCTCGGGCAACGCGCCCGTCAGATCATGGCCCGTGACATATTGCACGCGGCGCGAGGTGGATCGGCGGGTCAGGGGAATGCCCGCTGCCGCTGTCGTTGCCGTGGCGGCGGTGACGCCGGGGATAATCTCGAAGCTAATGCCTGCTGCGCGCAGGGCGAGGATCTCTTCTTCCAGTCGCCCGTAAATCCCGCAATCGCCGGATTTCAGTCGCACCACGCGCTCGGAGCTTTGCGCATGCGTCACAAGCAGGTCGCTGACATATTCTTGTTTCGGCGAGGGCCTGCCCGCACGCTTTCCCACGGCGATCAACTCCGCGCCTTCGCGGACGAGCGCTAGAATTGGCCCCGAGGAGAGATCGTCATACAGCACGACATCGGCCGATTTCAGGCGGTTCAGAGCCTTGATCGTCAGCAACTCCGGATCACCGGGGCCGGACGACACGAATGAGACAAAGCCAGCCATCAGGCCTCCGCGACAAAGTGGAAGAAGCTCCCCGTCACACGGCCCCCGTCCGCAAAGGCGCGCCATGATCCGGTTTCCGGAACGGCAATGCCAGCGGCATCTTGGACCGATGCGAGGGGCGCATCGGGTTGGTCGATAATCGTAGAATAGTGGAACTCATGCCCGCGCGCGAGGCCCCCTGCTGCCAGATTGGGAATTGGCGCGTGAAGCGTGGCAATCCGGTATCCGAGGTGCATCTTGCGCTTCTCGTAGGAGGTGACCAGCCCGAGCAGCCCCGCCATCTCATGCCGCGTGCCGCCTTTGTCGATCAGCCCTGCACCGAGCGCCATATAGCCCCCGCATTCACCGTGAACGGGGCGGGTTTGGGCGAAAGCGCGCAGCGCGTCGCGGAAATGCCGCGCTTGCGCCAGCGCGCCCGCGTGCAGCTCGGGGTATCCTCCGGGAAGCCAGCAGATATCGGCCTGCGGATCCGGCCCCTCATCTTTGAGCGGCGAGAACGGCAAAATCTCCGCGCCCGCATCGCGCCATCCTTGCAGCAAATGCGGATAGATGAAGGAGAACGCGACATCCTGCGCCAGCGCGATCCGTTGGCCCGGAGGCGTGATGCGATGCTCGCCCCGTATCGCGCTAGGGCGGGCCACGGCACGGATTGCATCGAGATCGAGATGCTCGGCGATAAACGCGCCTGCCTGCGCCAAAATCGTCTCTAACTCGGCATTTTCCTGTGCCTGCACGAGGCCAAGATGGCGCTCGGGCAACTCGACATTTGGCCTACGTGGCAGGCAGCCAAGACAGGGGATACCGGCTTGCGCCAAGCCATCGCGCACCATCGCCTCATGCCGTGGGGAGGCGACGCGGTTCGCCACCACGCCCGCAATCGTCACATCTGGCCGCATCTTCGCAAAGCCAAGCGCGACCGCGCCCGCCGATTGTGCTTGCCCGCTGACATCCAGCACCAAGATCACCGGCCAGCCAGTCAGTGCGGCGAGGTCGGCCGTCGCCCCTTTGGCCGTCGCGCCGCGGGTTGCAACCCCGTCAAACAGGCCCATTGAGCCTTCCGCGATGATAATATCTGCGCCGTCCGCACTCTCGATCAGCGCGCCGATCTGGCTTTCCGGCATCGCCCAGCAATCGAGATTGTAGCTCGGCAAGCCGGAGGCCACGGCATGAAAGGCGGGGTCGATGTAATCCGGCCCGTTCTTGAACCCGTGCACTTTTACGCCTTGCGCGCGCATGGCGGCAATCAGGCCAAGTGTGAGCGTTGTCTTGCCCGTGCCCGAGGCTGGCGCCGATATCAGAAGGCCCGCGGTCATCCGGCAGGTTTCTCAGCGATATCAGTTACCTCGGGAAAGCGCGGATCGGTGCCGACGGGCCGATAGCGGCGATCATAATCGCCCGCGTAAAGACGGCTTTCGTCGAACTCCTCCGCGCCGATCGAATGGCCGACGAGGATCAGCGCCGTGCGGGCCATTTCTGCCCCGATAGCGGCTTCCAGAGTGCCCAAAGTCGCGCGAACGATGCGCTGATCGGGCCAGCTCGCGCGCCAAACCACCGCCACGGGGCACTCCGCCCCGTAATGCGGGGTGAGCTCTGTGATCACGTTTTCTAGCACATGCACCGAAAGATGGATCGCCAGCACCGCGCCTGTGCGGGCGAAATTCTCCAGCGTTTCGCCTGAAGGCATCGCGGAGGCGCGGCCCGAAGTGCGCGTGAGCACAACAGATTGCGCCACGCCGGGGAGAGTCAGCTCCGCGCCAAGTGCGGCAGCGGCGGCAGCAAAGCTCGGCACGCCGGGGGTGACATCATAGGGAATGCCAAGCGCGCGCAGGCGCCGCAGTTGCTCGCCCATCGCCGACCAGACCGAGAGATCGCCCGAATGCAGCCGCGCGACATCCTGCCCCGCTTCATGGGCGGCTTGGATCTCGGCGATGATCTCGTCAAGGCTCAGGGGCGCTGTGTTCACGATCTTCGCCCCTGCAGGGCAATGCGCGAGCAGCGCTTCAGGCACCAAAGATCCGGCATAGAGGCAGACAGGGCAGGCGGCGATCAGATCACGCCCGCGCAGGGTGATGAGGTCGGGCGCGCCCGGCCCTGCGCCGATAAAATGCACTGTCATAGGCCGTCTCCTTCTGCGATTGCCGCGGTTGCCATGCCATCCGATGCGATCTGTCGCGCGCAGCGCAGGCTGCCGCCATAGCCCGCCGCGAAGAGCGCCGCGGCTTCTGAAAGGCTTCCCGTTCCGAATCGCGCCATGATGCGCTCCGAGCGGGTGATCGTCTCGATACCGCGCAGATCTTCGCTCTCGACGGCGGTGAGTGTCAGGCGGAAGTGTTTCGCGATGCGCTTGACCACCTCACTCTCCGCCTTCTCGCGGGTTGTCGCCAAGATCTCCAGCGGGCCGGGGGCCGAGACGAGGGCCATCTCGATCGCTTCGCGCAGTGAGGTCTCGCTTGTGTTTGCACGACATCCTATGCCGACGATACGGATCATGATTCATAGCTCCATTGCAGCACGGGCCGCGCCGCCTTCCAGCCGCGCAGTCGGCCGAGCGGCTCAGTTTCGGAAATTTCGATCTTCATGAGCTGCCCGCCGCGCGTTGCGTGTTCCGAGACCAAGAGCGCTTCGGTTTCTAGCGTCACCGCGTTGATCACAAGCCGCGCGCCCTCAGGTAGCCGCTTGATGACCGCATCGATCAGGGCTGCGTTCGCGCCGCCGCCGATGAACACCGCATCGGGATCAGGCAGCGCGGCAAGGGCTGTGAGGCTATCGCCAAGATGCAGCGTGAGAGCGGCCTCAAGCCCGTAGGTTTTTGCATTCTGGCGGATGTTCTCTGCGCGCGTGGCATGCTGTTCAACGGCATGGGACGTGCCGCCATTCAGGCACCATTCCACCGAGATCGACCCCGATCCTGCGCCGAGATCCCACAGCACTTCGCCTTTGCGCGGTGCGAGGGTCGAGAGGGTGATCGCGCGGATCGGGCGTTTGGTGATTTGCCCGTCAGAGGCGAAGGCGGTATCGGGCAGCCCGAAACCGCGCGGAAGGCCGCGCTTGCCGCGCAGCTCAATCGCGCAGGCAACGAGCTTATCGCAGGTGAGCGCACCAACGGCGCTGGCGCTGCTCTGCTGTATCCGCTCATGCGGCCCGCCGATCCGCTCGCAGATATGCAGGGTTGAGGCCCCAAACCCGTTCGCACTCATCCACCCACCCAATAGGCCGACGGCCTCCGCGTCGCGCAGGGTGACGATGAGGCGGGTGCCTTGATGGAGATGCGGCAACAAGATGGCGAAGGCCGCCGCATGGAGGCCAACGCAAGTTGTATCTTGCAGCGCCCAGCCGAGCTTGGCGGCGACCAGCGAGAAAACGGAGGGCGCGGGCAAGGCGCGGAATTCATCAGGGGAAAGATGCGCGGCAAGGCTGCTGCCCGCGCCATACCAGAACGGATCGCCGGAGGTTAACACCACAACCGATTTGCCCTTTTGCGCCAGAACAGGCTCGATATCGAACGGGATCGGCCAAGCGTGGCCCCGCGCGCCCGCCGCGACGAGATCAAGATGACGCGCCCCGCCGAAGATGATTTCGGCGCGCTGGATCGCGGCAAGGCTTGCGCTCGGCAGGCCCGCCAGTCCATCTTCCGTCAGACCCACAATGACCAGCCAAGGTTCAGACATGCGCATCCTCCTTCTCGGCGGCACGACAGAGGCGAGCGCCATGGCGCGAGCGCTCAATGACGCGGATCTGGATGCGGTCTTTTCCTACGCGGGGCGCACCGAAGCCCCAGTCGCGCAACCCTTGCCAACGCGGATCGGCGGGTTTGGCGGTGTGCGCGGTCTGACGGCGTATCTGCGCGCAGAGGCGATCACCCATGTCATTGACGCGACCCATCCCTTCGCGCGGCAGATGAGTGAAAATGCGATTTTGGCCTGTGCAGAGACGCAAATCCCTCTGCTGAGTCTTGAGCGTGCGCCATGGTCCGCCACGCCGGAGGATGATTGGACGCGGGTGGAGAGCATTGAGGGTGCTGTTGCGCATCTGGGGGAGGGCGGGCGCGTGTTTCTCGCCATCGGCAAGCAAACGCTGCTGCCCTTCGCCGCCAAACGGAACCACTACCTGCTGCGCTTGGTCGATCCGCCCGAAGCCCTGCCGCTGCCCGATTGCGCGGCGGTGATCGCGCGCGGGCCGTTCACTGTCGCGGGCGATACGGCGCTGCTGCAGGAGCACAAGATCACCCATATCGTCGCGAAAAACTCCGGTGGCGCGGGGGCCGAGGCCAAGCTGATCGCCGCGCGCGCCCTCAACATTCCCGTGGTGCTGATCGAGCGACCGGATCTTCCCGAACGGGCGCGGTTGGGGACGGTGCGAGAGGCGATGGCGTGGCTTCATCAGGCGCGTCTCGGCGTGTAGATATGTGGGCCGACGCGGCGGGTGGCGGAATTTCCGACGATCACCATCGTGCGCATATCCGCCATTTCCGGCGTCGCCTCGCCCAGTGACACGCAGCGGATCTCTTCCTCCGGCGTTGAGACGGCTCGGGCGAAGAGAATGAGGCGTTCCGGTTCGCATTCTTCGCGCAGGATGTCCAAAACGCGGGCGAATTGATGCGGGCGGGATTTGGAGCGGGGGTTGTAGAACGCCATCGCGAAATCGGCCTGTGCCGCGAGGCGGAGGCGTTTTTCCACGAGCTCGAACGGCTTGAGGTTATCGCTGAGATTGATCGCCGCAAAATCATGCCCCAAAGGCGCGCCCGCGCGCGCAGCGGCGGCGAGCATCGCTGTGATTCCAGGCAGAACAGAGACCGAAAGCGCCTGCCAATCGGGGCGATCTTCCATCGCCTCGAACACCGCCGCCGCCATCGCGAACACGCCGGGATCGCCGGAGGAGACGACGACGACGCGCTGCCCGTTGGCGGCCATCTCCAGCGCATGAGCGGCGCGGTCCACCTCGACGCGGTTGTCGCTGGCGTGCAGGGTTAGCCCGTCGCGCGGTGCGATGCGGGCAACATAGGGGATATAGCCGACGATATCGGTGGCAGCATCAATCGCGGCGCGCACCTCCGGCGTCACCAAATCCTCGCGTCCCGGCCCGAGGCCGACGATCTTGACCCATCCGGCCAGCGGCGTGTTCCCCATCTGCGCGCTCCCCATCTGCGCACTCATTGCGCGACCTCGGGGCGGCGGCCTTGGCCATGCACCAGAACAATCGCGAAATAAGGGCAATCGGCCTCATCGGCTTCGGTCAGTCGGATGATCCGCTCGCCCGCCATTGTTCCCCGTTCGACCAGCCAAGCCTCGTCAAGACGCCCGACGGATTGCAGCGCGCGGCGCACTTTCGGCAGGTTGCGGCCAGTTTTCATCACAACAATCGCATCCGAACTGGCCATCTGCGCAATCAGATCCGGCTCCGGCAGGGTGCCCATCAGGATCGTCATCACGTCATCGCCCCAAGTGATCGGCGTTCCCGTCGCGTTCCAGCAGCCGGTCATGCCGGTGATGCCGGGGATCACCTCAACCTCCACCCGCCCGATCAGCCGTGTGTAGAGATGCATGAACGAGCCGTAAAAGAACGGATCGCCCTCGCAGAGCACGATCACCTCGCCCTCCATCGCGGCAAGGCGATTGGCCCAATCATCATAGAACTCGGCCAGCAGGCGGATATATTCGGGGCTGTCGAAGGGGATCTCGGTGGTGACCGGATATTCCATTGGCAGCTCGACAGCATCGGGGCGCAGCATCCCTTCAACGATCTGCCGCGCTTGGCCTTTACGGCCTTTTTTGCGGAAATAGGCAACCTGCGTCGCCCCGCGGATCAGCCGATCCGAGCGCACCGCCATCAGATCGGGATTGCCGGGCCCGAGCCCAGTGCAGATGATCCGCGCCATGTCTTACTCCTTCCGGCTCGCCAGCGCGTTGATCGCGGCGACCGTGATTGCAGATCCGCCCAAGCGCCCGCGCACGATCACGCTTGGCACGGGCTGCACCTGCATCAAAGCGTCTTTGCTCTCGGCCGCACCGATAAAACCGACGGGGCAACCGATGATCGCGGCAGGGCGCGGGCAGCTGGGATCTTCCAGCATATTCAACAGATGGAACAGCGCGGTGGGCGCATTGCCGATCGCCACAACCGCGCCTTCCAGCTTATCGCGCCACAGTTCCAAAGCGGCGGCAGAGCGGGTATTGCCCATCGCCTGCGCCATCTCGGGCACGCGGGGATCGCGCAGGGTGCAGATCACCTCGTTGTCGCGCGGCAGGCGGGTGCGGGTGACGCCTTCGGAGACCATCCGTGCATCGCACAGGATCGGCGCGCCATCTTCCAGCGCGGCACGGGCGGCAATCGCCATACCGTCGGAAAACTCGATGTATTTCTCCAGCCCGACCATCCCTGCTGCGTGGATCATCCGCACCGCGACGATTTCCTCCTCGGGGGTGAAGCGTGCCAGATCGGCCTCTGCACGGATCGTTTTGAACGATTGCAGATAGATCGCCGCGCCGTTTTTCTCATAGTCCCAAGCCATCATGCCCCCAGATCTCATCCTTGGCGATCAACGTCTCCGCTGAAAGCGCAGTCTTGCAGGGCGTATCCGATGCCCGACCGTTTTGCACAAGATCAAAGCCGCCCTTTTGTGCCACCAAAACGGCAGAGGCGGGCGCGGGATGGGCGCAGCCTTTGGCGCAGCCGCTCACATGCAGCATCTTGCCCTCAGGGACCTGCGGCGCCAAGGCACGGGCCAGATCGCGCGTCGACTGCAATCCCTGCGGGCAGCTCGGCGCGCCCGTGCAGGCGCGCACGCGGCGCATCGGATCGGCGGCCTCGGTGATCAGCCCTTCCACCTGTGGGAGATGAGAGACACCTTCCAGCAGCAGCATTTGCCATGGTGTGACACGGATGAACTCCGCCAATCCCGCAAGCTCTGTCAGGGTTTCTGCGTGGATCTGACCAAAGGCGAAGCCGATGAAATACCCAAGATCATGCGCGCCCGGCGCGGGGGCGGGCATTTTATCCCAAGGGGTTACGGGGTGGCTGAAAGCCGCCGGCAGGGCCACATCCGCGCGTTTTACATGCGCGGCCATCCGGCCCCGCCCTTCACTCGCGCCGCCTGTCATCCCAAACCAATAGGCCAGCCGCAGTGCGGTTTCCGCCGCTTTCTCAAGTGGCACATTGACGCCGCGCATCAGCCCGTCAGGCCGTATCACCGCCGCCGCGCCATCCCGCTCGATGCGGATATCGGCCGCGCAATCGCGCAGCACGGCAGGGCCTGCGAGATCAACACAAAAGCCGAATTTGCTTGGCAGATCGAGATCTTCGGCGACCTCAAGCAGCGCGGCGAGCTGCTGGGCGACCCGCAGTGTGCCGTCATCCTGCGCCCAGAGCGGTGAGACGACGATATTGCGGCGGCGCTCAATCGCCTCGTCTGCATCCACAAGGCCCACCGCGCGCAGTGCTTCGATCAGCGGGCCGTGGCTGGCCTCTGTCACGCCGCGCAGTTGCAGATTGGCGCGGTTGGAGAGATCAATCAGCCCATTGCCATGCGCAAGCGAAAGCCGCGCGATCTCGGCAAGTTGCGCGCCCGAAACCCGCCCCTCGCGCGGGCGGATACGCACCACAAGCCCATCGCCGGACATCATCGGCCGCAGCGCGCCAGGGCACCATCCTTGAATAATCGGGCCTTGATTTATTGGGTCAGCCATTCTCGCCCTCCAACGCATCCGCAATCCAGTTCCGCCGCGTGGACCAGATCCCCGCCTTATGCAGCGCCGCGAACCGATCCCGCAAGGCCTGCAGCGCAGCAGGGTTCTCGGCCTCCATAAAGGCAACAAGGTCTTTGCGGCCCAAAGTCGCCTCATAATAGAGGTCAAACAGATGCGCGGGAACCTCGCGCGTCAGATGCCCGAAGGCGGCGAGATGGTCGAGGGTTGCGGTGATCTCCGCTGCGCCCCTGAACCCGTGCCGCATCATCCCGTTTGCCCATGCCGGATTGGCCGCCCGCCCGCGAACGACCCGCGCGATTTCCTCGTTGAGGGCGCGGGCGCGGGGCGTGGCCGGATTGGAGGTATCGAGGTGGTATAGGCTCGGTTTTTGCCCGCCCAACGTGGCCACCGCAGCGGCAAACCCGCCCTCATGTGCGGCGTAATCCGAGGCGAGCAACAGGTCGCTCTCGGTGAGATCCTGCACATGGGCAAACCCGTCCGCCGCCAACACGCGGCCTTCCAGCGCGGCGCGTTCTTGCCGTGCCTGGCCCTGCGCATCAACAACCCATTCCGAGCTTTTCAACCAAGCCTCGCCCGCCGCTTTTCGGCCCGCGTCGGAGTAATCCTCCAAAGCGTCCGTCATCGCCATCCCGTAGAGGCCCGGTTTCGGGCCGAACACGCGCGGGGTGCGGGTGAGATAGGGATTGTCGGAGGGGTCTTCCTCGCGCGTGGAAAGTGCCTCGGCTCCAGACTCGAAGATCTGGCTGAGCCCTGAAAAAACGTCTCTAAACAGGCCAGATGTGCGCAGGGTGACATCAATCCGCGGGCGGCCCAGTATGGCGAGGGGAATAATCTCGAAACCCGAGACCCGCGCCGAGCCCTCGTTCCATGTCGGCGCCAAACCCGCCACATGCAGCGCCATCGCGAATTCCTCGCCCGCCGTGCGCATCGTGGCGGAACCCCACAGATCAATCACCAGCCCGCGCGGCCAATCGCCACTGTCCTGCAAATGCCGCCGCAACAATTCCTCGGCCAGTTTCACGCCCTGCGCATGGGCCGCGCGGGAGGGCACGGCGCGCGGATCGACGGAGTAAAGGTTGCGCCCCGTTGGGCAGATGTCATCGCGGCCCCGATAGGGCGATCCGGCAGGGCCAGCGGGCACGAAACGCCCCGCAAGGGCCTTGAGAAGCCCCGATGTTTCCCCTTCGGCCTGCCCGTAAATATGCAGCCCGTCGCCGAATTGGGATTCTTTGATGTCGCAGACGAAACGGTCAATCCGCGTGATCGCCTCGGCGGCGGAGGCGCCATCGGGGATACCCAGATCCGCCTCAACCCCGCGCCCTTTGGCCTCTTCGCGGATCCGCTCGATCAGGCGCTCTCGGCGTTTTGGGTCCAGCCCGTCTGCGGTCGAATATTCATCCAGCAGCCGCTCGAGATGCTCGAACCCTTCGGGGAGCGCGCCCTCTTGCAGGGGCGGCGGCATATGGCCGAGTGTGACAGCCCCGATCCGCCTCTTGGCCTGCGCGGCCTCGCCTGGGTCGTTGACGATAAACGGGTAAATCACGGGCGCGCAGGTCAGAACTTCGGGCCAACAGGCCTCCGACAGGGCAACCGCCTTGCCCGGCAGCCATTCCAGCGTGCCATGCGCCCCCATATGAATAATCGCATCAACGCCTTGCGCGCGGAGCCAGAGGTAGAAGGCAACATAGGAATGGCGCGGCGTGCGGGAGAGGTCGTGATACTCATCCTCGCGCGTGATCACATCGCCGCGCTCTGGCTGCAAGGCAATCAGCGCATTGCCGGACTGGATTGCAGAAAAGCCGTATGCGCCATCCTGTGCGAGCGGATCCGTTTCGGGGTCTCCCCAAGCGTCTTTAAGGTCAGAAAACGGCTCTAACTCGCCTGAAATTGCGTCTCGATAAGTCGCAATGGGCCAATGGATACGCTCGCGCATCAAGGCCTTACCAAGATCGGCTACGGGGCCTGTTTCATAGCCGTTTTGTTTGAGCGTCTCCAAGAGATCTTGCGTTGATCCCAGCGCATCCAGCCCGACAGCATGCGCTAGTTGATCCGCCCGTCCCGGATAGGTTGAGAGCACAATCGCGATGCGCGCCTTGGCGGGCGGGGTCTGTGCGAGGCGCAACCAGCCCTCCACACGGTCCAGCGCAGCCTCGATCCGGCCGGCGTCTGCGCGGTGGATAAAGCGGGAATATTCCAGCGCAGGGTCGCGTTTCGTGGGGGCCTTGAACGAGACGACTCCGGCGAAGATCCGGCCATCAACCTCGGGCAGAACGACATGCATCGCGAGATCGGCGGGCGAGAGGCCGCGATCTGCCTTGGCCCACTCTTTCCGGCGGGCGGTCGAGAGCGCGACTTGGAAAACGGGGCAGCCCGCAGCATCGAGCGGCGAGGTGCCATCCGTGCCTTTGGCCGAAAAGGCCGTCGCATTGATAATCGCGCGCGGGTTTGCGACTGAAAGCTCATCCGCGATCCATCCGGCGGCGAGGCCCTTGAGGGAGGCCGCGAACAGGCCCATCGCCTTATGCCCGCGCGCGCGCAGGCCACGGATCAGGGCATCTACAGGGCCGGTATCGGCGGAGACGAGATAGCTGCGGTAAAAGGTGACGGCGATGACGGGGCTATCGGGGCGTGCAGTGAGGCCCAGATCGGGATCATACCAACCCTGCGCGGGGAGTTCAGTTTCTCCCTCAACTGCTGTCGCGGGCAATCCGGCGGCTTTCGCGAGTTCAGCCAGTGCGGCTTGGGCGGTGACCGCCCCACCTGCGTCGCAAAGCGATTTCAGGCGGGATAGGGTCGATTTCGGTAGGGTCGAAAGCGCATCAAGGCGCGCGTCTTCGCGGCCGTCGGCGGGCAGAATGGCGAGGGCAATGCCATTGCGCCGCGCGAGATCTTGTAGGGAGGCGAGGCCGTAGGGCCAGTAGCTCTCGCCGCCGATCAATCGCACGAGAATGGCCTTCGCGCCCGCCAGAGTTTGCTCGCAATAAACATCAACCGAGAGCGGGTGTTTCAGCGCGACGAGATTGGCCAAGCGCAGGCTTGGCAGCCCGCCCTTGGCCCGATGCCAGCCTGCCGCGAAAGCCCCAAGGTCACTATCCGAGAAGGACAACACCACCAAATCTGCGGGCGTCTGCCCCAGATCTGTCGGCGTCTCGCTTTCCTCAAGGCCGTGGCTTTCGCGGAAGACGACGTGCATCAGCCGAGCAACACTTCGCGGATCGCGGCTTCATCGATATCGTGATGCTCCGCAATGACGACGAGGGCCGCGTGACGATCTGCGCCCCACGGACGATCATATTGATGGCGGATCCGCTCCCCCACGGCCTGCACCAACAGGCGCATCGGCTTGCCAGCCACCGCGACATGGCCTTTCACGCGCAGGATATGCTGTTCGCGGGCAAGGCGGGTGATGCGGGCGACGAGATCCTCGGGATCGGTGATCTCCGGCATCTCGATCACGACCGATTCGAAATCGTCATGCTCATGATCGTCTGCGCCATCGTGATGCGAGGGGCGGGCATCCAAATCGTCCTCGGCGGCGGCATTGAGGCCAAGGATCACGCGCGGATCAATCACGCCATCGGTCATCGCCAAGATCGGCAGCTTGCGCGGCGCTTCGGCGTCGATCACGGCTTTCGCAGCGGCAAGCCCCGCCTCGCCTGCCAGATCGGCTTTCGACAGCAGCACAATATCGGCGCAGGCGATCTGATCCTCGAAGACTTCCGAGAGCGGGGTCTCGTGATCGAGGCTGTCATCGGCGGCGCGCTGGGCATCCACGGCGGCGACATCAGGGGCAAAGCGGCCAGCGGCAACGGCCTCGGCATCGGCCAGCGCAATCACGCCATCCACGGTGATTTTCGAGCGGATTGCGGGCCAGTCAAACGCTTTGAGCAGTGGCTTGGGCAGGGCGAGGCCCGAGGTCTCGATCAGGATGTGATCGGGGCGCTGCGGCATCGCCATCAGCGCCTCGATCGTCGGGATGAAATCATCCGCGACCGTGCAGCAGATGCAGCCATTTGCCAGTTCGACGATATTCTCAGCGGGGCAATTCTCGTCTGCGCAGCTCTTCAAGATATCGCCATCGACACCCACGGTGCCGAATTCGTTGACCAGAACCGCGAGGCGTTTGCCCTGCGGATTCTGCATCAAATGCCGGATGAGGGTCGTTTTGCCCGCGCCGAGGAAGCCGGTGATGATGGTGACTGGGATTTTTGCGAGATCGGACATGGGTTACTCCTGAGCCGTCAGAATGGGCGGGATGCGGGCGATAGATTGTTTGCGGAAAATGACAGGGCGATCGCGCCACGGCACGATGCCGTCGGTTGAGGCGGCGTATTTTGCCGCCCCGTCCAAGATTTCGGCGGCGTGGATCTCGGGGTCCATCCGGCCATAGACATAGGTCCATTTGCCAGCGTCCGAGAGCGCGACCGCGCAGCCGTTTGTGCAGGCGGAGAGGCATTCGACGGGGGTGATTGTCACGCCTTCCGGCACCGTTTCATGCGCGAGCGCGGCCAACAGTTTTGCGCCATCGCGCTCGGCTTCGGGATCCGCGCCTTCGCGTTTGCAGGTGGTGCAGACATATAATGTCGCCATGCGGCCTCTCCTCAAAATTGGGGAAATAGGGCATAGCCAGCCAAAACCGCGCGCGGTTCCTGCCGGTTGCGAAACACCCCGTTCGCCCGTTCAGTCATGCGCTGGCAGGTCTCCCGGCTTGCGGATCTGGGTTTCCCCGCGGACCGCCTGCCTTCCCGGTTTCCCAGTGGCTTTGACGGACCTCTCCGGTCACGGTCGCGGGGGCGGCTGCGCTTCGGTTGCGACCGATGGGCGGTCGTAAACCTGTCGCATTCCCTCTTCACCTGTCCTAGAACAGGAACCAACGCGAGGCCCAAGTGAGGCACCGCAGCCCCTATTGTCAAGGATGGATCAGCAGATGACCGACGAGACCGACATTGACGCCCGTCACGCGATGAAAATGGCCAAGAAGAAGGCCGCGCGCGATAAGATTATGGCGGCGAAGGAGGGCGAGAAGGGGTTGATCTTGGTGCATACCGGCGCGGGGAAAGGCAAATCCTCCTCCGGTTTCGGGATGATCCTGCGCTGCATCGCGCATGAGATGCCCTGTGCGGTGGTGCAATTCATCAAGGGCGCGTGGGATACGGGCGAGCGGCGGCTGATCGAGGCGAATTTCTCCGATCTGTGCCAATTCCACGCGATGGGCGAAGGGTTTACGTGGGAAACCCAAGATCGTTCGCGCGATATTGCGGCGGCGGAAAAGGGCTGGGCGAAGGCGAAAGAGCTGATCCTTGATCCCGAAATCCGGTTTGTTTTGCTCGATGAGATTAATATCGCGCTGCGCTATGATTATCTCGATATCAACGAGGTCGTGCGCTTCCTGCGGGAAGAAAAACCGCCGATGACGCATGTGTGCCTAACGGGGCGCAATGCGAAGGAGGAGTTGATCGAGATCGCGGATCTGGTGACGGAGATGACGCTGGTCAAACACCCGTTCCGCTCGGGGATCAAAGCGCAGGTTGGCGTGGAGTTCTGATAGATGGTGGGACCACTTGCGCGGGCGGTGATGATCCAAGGGGCGGGCTCCAATGTTGGCAAATCGCTCTTGGTGGCGGGGCTGTGCCGTGCCGCCGTGCTGCGCGGGATGTCGGTCGCCCCCTTCAAGCCGCAGAATATGTCGAACAATGCCGCAGTCACGGTGGATGGGGGCGAGATCGGGCGGGCGCAGGCATTGCAGGCGCTAGCCTCGAAGCGTGAACCGATTGTCGATATGAACCCGATTCTCTTGAAGCCCGAGAGCGAGACCGGATCGCAGGTCATCGTGCAGGGCAAGCGCCTAACAACGGTGCGCGCAAGAGACTATGCCGCCTTAAAACCGTCTTTGATGGCCTCGGTTCTGGAGAGTTTCGAGCGGCTGAAGGCTTCCGTCGATCTGGTGATCGTTGAGGGGGCGGGCAGTCCGGCGGAGGTCAATCTGCGGGCGAATGACATCGCGAATATGGGCTTTGCGCGGGCCGCAGATGTTCCGGTGATCCTGACAGGCGATATTGATCGCGGCGGGGTGATTGCGCAGATTGTGGGCACGCAAGCGGTGCTGGATCCGGCGGATAATGCGATGATCGCGGGGTTTTTGATCAACAAGTTTCGCGGCGATCCGCGCCTGTTTGACGATGGCTATCGGTTGATCGAGCAGATCACCGGATGGCGCGGGATGGGCGTTGTTCCCTATTTCACGCAGGCCGGAAATCTTCCGGCGGAAGATGCGCTCGATCTGCGGCGCTCGGCGGGCGACGGGCCGATCCATATCTGCGCGTTGACCCTCTCGCGCATTGCGAATTTCGACGATCTCGATCCGCTCGCGGCGGAGCCTTCGGTGCGCCTGACGATGGTGCGCGCGGGCGAGGCGATTCCGCCGTGCGATCTGGTAATTATTCCCGGTTCCAAATCGACGCGGGGCGATCTCGCCTATCTGCGCGCGCAGGGCTGGGAGATTGATCTACAGGCCCATATCCGGCGCGGTGGCCGCGTGCTCGGGATCTGTGGCGGATACCAGATGTTGGGGCAGGCGATTTCCGATCCTGAGGGGATCGAGGGGCCAGCAGGTGAAATGCCGGGCCTCGGTTTCCTGCAAGTGCAGACCCTGATGTCACCAGATAAACGCCTCAGTCGCGCGCGTGCGCGCCATCTGCGGACCGGCCTGGATATAGACGGCTACGAGATCCACATCGGTGCGACGACAGGGCCGGATTGCGCGCGACCCTTCGCCGAAATCGGGGGCGCTCCGGAGGGCGCGGCCTCTGCCGATGGCCGCGTCACCGGGTCATACCTGCACGGGATGTTTGCGGATGATGCGTTCCGCGCCGCGTTTCTGGCGGAGTTGGGCGCCCCGAACTCGGGGCTTCAGCACGGCGCGCTGGTCGAGCAGACGCTCGATCAACTCGCGGCCCATCTGGAGGCGCATTGTGATGTCGATGCGCTTCTCGGGATCGCGCGTTAGCGATCTTCCCAGAGGGTTGGCGCGTTTTCTTGCCATCCGGCACGGTGCAGCAGTGGCATATCGTCCTTATATTCGGGGTGGCCGATGCAGAGATAGGCCGCAAACTCCCAATCGGCGGGGACATCGAAGATCTCCTCCATCCGTTCGGGATCGACGATCGAAACCATCCCCATACCGAGGTTTTCGGCCCGCGCGGCCAGCCAGAGCGTGTGGATCGCCATCGCGGTGGATTGGCGCAAGGTCTCGGCCATCGTCGCACGGCCAAGGCGATGCCCTGCCTCCGGTTCCATATCGGTGAAGATCACGAATTGCTCCGGCGCAGCATCCAGCCCCGCCAGTTTGAGGCCCGCGTAGGTTTCGGCGCGCTCGCCCGAATAGGTCTCTAGCGCGGCGGAATTACAGCGCTCGAATTCGCGCCGCACCTCTTGACGCAATCCTTTGTCACGCACACGGATCACCCGCCAAGGCCGCGCATTGCCCACCGAGGGGGCTGCGGCCATCACCGCGATGAGCATCCGCAGAACCTCCTCATCGACTGGATCGGTGCGGAAATGTCGGACATCGCGGCGCCATCGCAGAATTTCGCGTAATACCAGCGCCTGTTCGGATGTAAATTCCATTATTCCTCCATGGCCGCGCGCAGGCGACCCCATTCTGACGGCCCGCTGGGGAGACCCAATCGGATCAATGTATCAGACCACGGGAAAATTCTGCTCCAGATTTGATGTCGCGCGAGGCGTTCTTGTGCCGCTCGCGCATTCGGGCTGGAATAGAGCCTGAAAAGCTCGGCCCCGCCCGCGAGTTTCCAACCTGCTTGTGCAGCCATCTTGTCGATGTCCACACATTCCGCGCGCAGACGTCGTGTGGTTGCCGCTGCCCAAGTGGCATCCGCCAATGCGATCCGACCGATTTCGATGGCAGGGCCGGAGATTGGCCACGGGCCCGCCATCTCTCGTATAGCGTCAATTTGCGCAGATGCGCCAATCACGAAGCCAAGGCGCAGGCCCGCGAGACCGTAGAACTTTCCGAAAGACCGCAGGACGAAGAGCCCCTCCGCCCCGCAATGCGGCGCGAGGGAGAGCTCCGGCGAGGGGTCGGAAAAGCTCTCGTCCACGATCAGCGTGCCGAGTTTTGCGCGCAGCGAAAGGAGGTCTTCGGGCGAAAAGCGATGCCCTGTCGGATTGTTGGGATTCACCACCACACCAAGGTCCGCGCCTTCAATTTCCGCAAGGGTAGAGACGGTTTCGACCCGCCATCCGGCCGCGATCAGGCAGGCGGCGTGCTCGTTATAGGTGGGCCCGAAAATCCGCGCATGGCCGGGCGTGCCCAGATGCGGAAGAAGCTGGATCGCGCCTTGCGCGCCCGCGAGCGCAGTGATCGCGGCTTGCGGGGCGACATGGTAGGTCGCGCGGGCCTGCGTGCAGAGTGCCGCCGTCGCGGATTTCAACGGTAGGGCTGTCCATGCCTCGAGAGGTATATGGGGGAGCGGATAGGGGGACCGGTTGATGCCTGTGGAGAGGTCGATCCAATCGTGCCCGCCGTATTTCAGCTTTGCCGCATCAAGATTTCCGCCGTGATCGCGCATCATATCCCCACCAAACATGCGACGCCAAGCGCCATCACCATCATCGCCCGAACGTAAAGCCGAAGCCCGCGCGCGAGATCGGCGGCCATGGGATCGGCCCCCGTCTCATTGACCCAACGCTCTTGCGCGATTTTGCCGTTATAGGCCCTCGGGCCGGAAAGTCGCACCCTTAAAGCGCCTGCCATCGCCGCCTCGGGCCATCCGGCATTGGGCGAGCGGTGGTGCTTTGCATCCCGCATCATCGCGGCCCATGAGGCGCGCGGATGGGGGGACACCAGTGCGAACAACAGCCCCGTGAGCCGCGCGGGGATCAGGTTGACGAGATCATCGATCCGCGCGGAAGCCCAGCCAAAGGCCTCATAGCGTTCCGTCCGGTGGCCGATCATCGAATCCAATGTGTTGATCGCTTTATAGGCCACGATCCCGGGAAGCCCCGCGACAAGCCCCCAGAAAATCGGTGCAACAATGCCATCGGATGTGTTCTCTGCGAGGCTCTCAAGCGCTGCCCGCGAGACGCCCGCCTCATTCAGCGCAGAGGGGTCGCGCCCGACGATCATCGAGACGGCCAAGCGGGCCGTAGCGAGATCGCCCTTGGTGAGAGGGGTCGCGACGGCTTTGACGTGATCATACATCGAGCGGGTGGCGATGAAGGGCCAAGCGAGTATTCCAAGGAAGAGGGCCGATTGGGCCTTATTTGAGACGAAACTGCTTACACTTATCTCCACCACAGCAGCCAATCCGCCCGCGATGCCGATGACGATAACCGCCGTCAGAACCCCCTTTGCGCGTCGTGCCGCGCCTTGGTTCAGTCGCGCTTCCAGCTTTGAAATCAGCGCACCGATCCATGTCACCGGATGCCCGATCCGCGCATAGAGCGCTGCGGGCCAACTGAGGGCCGCATCCAGCCCAATGGCGATCAACATGATCCAAGCGGTGCTCATTGGCCTGCTCCGAAGGTGATCACGCCCTTGAAGCCGCTCGCGATCAAATGCGCCCGTGCGCCTTGCGGAATTGCGCCGCGCGGGAAGATCAGGCCGCGCGCCGATCCGGTATGGGCCGTTATCCAACCCAGCGCGCCGAGGCGCTGGGCGATCTGTTCTGTAGGGTCGCTCTGCGGGCCGCGCCGTTTGAGGGTTCGGCGGGCGGATGTGGTGATGATCTGCGCGGTCTCGGCGAGATCTGCCCCCGGCCAGCGGCGGACGAGATCCGATATGTCGGGAAAATCGGTGTCCGCAGGGTCGGTGCGTTGCGCCGCCCCGAAAAAACCGCCGATCACGTCAAAGGGTGGATGTTTGGGCAGGATAGAGACTGTTTCTGCGGATCGTGAGGCCCAGAGGCGCTGCGCCGCATCACCATACATTAACGGATCCGTCGCGCCCTCGCTGCGCAGGCAGGCACTTGCGATGTGATCGGGATCGGTCGCCCCCGCAAGCCGCGCTAGCGCGGTCAAGCTGGCGGTTGACGCCCCTGCGCCGCCGCCTGCGGGCATCTGCGCGCGCAGAATGACGCGACCCGTGAGGGGATAGCCGAGATCGTGAAGAAACCGCCGCGCCCGCGCGGGCGTCACGAGGCGCTGGCCGCTGCCGTGAAGCGCGAGGCCTGTGCTGCGCTGCACTGAGCCTGTCACCGCCAGCGCCGGGCAAGGCAAGGAGAGCAGCACAACAGGGCCAGATGGCCCCAGCCGCCCCTGCATGAGTTCGCCAAAATGTCCCTCGACCCGGATCATGGTTGCCAGTTCACCCCTGCGATCGAGTATAGCCCGTTGGGGAGCAACATCAGGCGGGTTAGAGACAGGTTTGCGATCTGGAACGACAAGGCTGCGGGTTGGCCAACAGCGAGCGACAGTGCCGCGCGGATCGTGCCGGCATGGGCGACAAGCGCAACCTTGCGCTGGGTTTGCGGGACGGCTTGCGGGGCGGCGAGCGCGGTGATCGCAGGGCAGGCGCGGGCGCAGAGATCGGCGAAACTCTCGCCCTCAGGGGGGCGGTGCTGCGCCAGTTCCGCGCCCGACATCGCGCCGATATCTGGCAAGTCTGCGTAAGGAACCCCTTCCCAAGCGCCAAAATCTTGCTCACGTAGCGCGGGCGCATCCTCCCAGGCCTCGAACAGGGCGGCAGCGGTTTGCTGGCATCGCAACATCGGGCTGGCGATCACCTGATCCACCGCGCCAATCGCCGCACGAAGCGGCGCAATCCGCGCGCCCTCCAGCCGCGCCGCAACATCACGCGCGCCCGCCAGACGCCCCTCGTCCAATGAGGGCGCATGTCGGATCATCAAGATCTCTGTCGTCTGATTGCCGCGCATCGTCGCATTCCCTCTTTCGATGTTCGCTCGTTTCTGCTTTGTCACGATGCCATGAGCAAGACGATTGTCATCACTGGCGGCGCCCGTTCGGGCAAAAGCGCGATTGCGGAAGCCCGCACCCTGTCCCTGCGGACGGGCGCGCAGGCGCATTATATCGCGACAGCACAGGCCTTTGACGCGGAGATGGAGGCGCGCATCGCCACCCATCGCGCGCGGCGGGGGCCGGAATGGATCAACCATGCGGAGCCGCTCGATATTGTCTCGGTGATCCGCGCAACGGATGATGCACCGCGTTTGGTGGATTGTCTGACGCTTTGGTTGACCAATCTGATGCTCGGGGAGCACGATTGGAACGCCGCCACGGAGGCATTGCTGGAGGCGCTGGCAGAGCAGGTGCATCCCGTTGTTTTCGTCACCAATGAGCTGGGCACCGGGATCGTGCCGGAAAATGCGCTGGCGCGTGCATTCCGGGATGCGGCAGGCGCGCTCAACCAGAAAATCGCGGCCACGGCGAGTGAGGTGACCCTCGCAGTCTGTGGTCTGCCAATGAAAGTGAAATAGATGCCGCTGGTTCTGAAGAGTTTTGCCGATGTTGCTGCCCTGCCTTTGCCGAGCTTTGATGCGGAGGCCGCGCGCGCAGCACAGGCGCGGCAGGATAGCCTGACGAAACCGCAAGGCTCGCTCGGGCGGCTGGAGGAACTGGCGGTGTTCATGGCGGGGTGGCGGCGCACCTCGCGGCCCAGCATCGCGCGGGCGCAGGCGCTGATCTTCGCCGGAAACCACGGGATTTGTGCGCAGGGGGTGAACCCTTACCCGCAAGAGGTCACCGCGCAGATGGTGGCTAATTTCGAAGGGGGCGGCGCGTCAATCAACCAGCTTTGCCGTGTGAACGACGCGGAACTTGCGGTGATCGCGCTGGATCTGGATCGCCCGACGGCGGATTTCACCCAAGGCCCCGCGATGAGCGAGGCAGAGACCATCGACGCGATGAACCGTGGGGCTGCGGCTGTCGATAAGGGCGCGGATGTGGTGATTCTGGGCGAGATGGGGATCGGCAATTCCACCATCGCCGCCGCGCTGACATCGGCGCTGTTTGGCGGCACGCCGAGCGATTGGGTCGGGCCGGGAACGGGATCGGATGCCGAGGGGCTGGCGCGGAAAATCAACGCGATTGAGCGCGGTCTGGCGCTGCACGGTGGCCAACCTGCGCTGGAAACCCTCGCGCGGCTGGGCGGGCGGGAGCAGGCGGCGCTTTGCGGGGCGATCTTGGCCGCGCGGATGGCACATATTCCGGTCATTTTGGACGGGTTCATCTGCACCGCCGCCGCCGCCGTGCTCTATGCGGCGGACCCGAAATTGCTCGATCATTGCTTAGTTGGCCATGCCTCCGCAGAGCCCGGGCATCGCCGTTTGCTGGCGGCGATCCATCAGCGCGCGGTGTTGGAATTTGATATGCGCTTGGGCGAGGGCTCCGGCGCGGCACTGGCTTTGGGGATTCTGCGCTCGGCACTGGAATGCCATAACGGCATGGCGACCTTCGGCGAAGCGGGCGTGAGCGAGGCATGATCACCACCGCGCAGATCCAGCTTGCGATGATGGCGCTGACGCGGTTGCCTGCGGGGCGGATCGAGGGGGCTGTGCCGCCGATGGCGAAGGCTGCTTGGGCCTTCCCGCTGGTGGGGGCGGTGATCGGGCTGATCGGCGCGCTGGCTCTGTGGATCAGTTCGAGCGTTGGCCTTTCACCTCTCATTTCCGCAGGGCTCGCGCTGGCGGTGATGGCGGGGGTGACGGGCGGGCTGCATGAAGATGGGCTGGCGGATTTTGTCGATAGTTTTGGAACTGCGGACCGTGCGCGCAAGCTGGAGATCATGCGCGACAGCCGGATTGGCTCTTACGGGGTGATTGCGCTGATCTTGATGATCGGCCTGCGCTGGGCGGCCTTGGCGGAGCTTCCTGCAACGGCGGTGATCTTGCCTGCGGTGCTTTCGCGTGCTGTGGTTCCCTTCGCGCTGCATCTGATGCCGCCTGCGCGGGCGGATGGGTTGGGCCGCGCGGCGGCGGGGAAGGTTCCGGTGCCGCATCTCATTCTGGTCTGTGCGATTGCGGGGCTTGCTGCTGTCCTGTTCGGCTCCGCTGGGATCGCGGCACTCCTCACCGTGGCGTTGGTGGCGCTGGGTGTGGCGCGGATCGCGACACGGATGCTGGGCGGGCAGACGGGGGATGTGCTGGGCACGATGGTGATCTGCTCGGAAACCGCCGCGCTGATCGTTTTGTCGTCATGTCTATGAGCGGGGGCGCGTGATGACGGGCAGGTTTTACCTCGGGATGGATGGTGGCGGCACGGGATGCCGCGGGCGGCTGGTGGATCACACGGGCAAGGTTCTGGCAGAGGCGGCCTCCGGTGCGGCCAATATCGCGACGGACCGCGCGCAGGCGTTGCACAGCATTCTGGGGGTGGCACAGCAGGTTGCCGCAGGTCATTGCGCGCTGGAAGAGATCACCGCAGGGCTGGGCCTCGCTGGGGCGAGCCTGTCCGCGCCGCGCGATTGGATCGCGGCGCATCTGCCCTTCAAATCCGCGCGGATCGTGCAGGATGTGGAGACCTCGCTGATCGGTGCGTTGAACGATCAAGACGGGATCATCGCGGCGATAGGCACGGGATCGGTCTTCGCCTCGCAACGCGCGGGCCAGCGCCGGATCATTGGCGGTTGGGGGCTGCGTTTGGGCGATGAGGCCTCGGGCGCATGGATCGGGCGAGAGCTGTGCCGCGCCGCTCTGCGGGCGATTGAGGCGGGAGGCGCGCAAAGCCCGCTGATTGAGGCGCTTGTTCTGCGCTTGGGCGGCGTGCAGGGGATCGTCGCCTTCGGAGCCTCCGCCGTGCCGAGTGATTTCGCGGGGCTGGTGCCGGATCTGCTGATCGCGCGGCAGGCGGGGGACGTGGCGGCGATTGCCTTGTTCGAG
Source organism: Paracoccaceae bacterium (assembly GCA_048262715.1). Taxonomy (GTDB): domain Bacteria; phylum Pseudomonadota; class Alphaproteobacteria; order Rhodobacterales; family Rhodobacteraceae; genus Albirhodobacter. The sequence goes on along the minus strand of JBLXEV010000001.1, from coordinate 205,553 downwards.
AGCGCCTGCGCGCAGGTCGCCGAGTCTGTCGCTCAACTGCAATCTGGCGAGACCGCGCTGCCAGTCGTATTTTTGGGCGGGTTAGGCCCTGTTTTCGCTGAAGCTTTTGCCGCGCGGTGGGATGTGATCGCTGCACAGGGCACGGCGCTTGATGGCGCGGTGCGCCTTGCGATGCGCGGGGAGGAGCCGAATGCGTGAGGCGCTTCTTCCCGACCGGATCTTTGATGGTGAGCGGTTTCTGAGCGACACCGCACTCCTGCTGGAGGCGGGCAGGATCGTGGGGCTGTGCCATAAAGACGCCGTGCAGGAGTGCCACGTGACGCGTCTATCCGGCACGATCTGCGCCGGATTCGTGGATCTGCAGGTGAACGGCGGCGGCGGGGTGATGTTGGATGGCGCAAGTTCCGCCGAGACGATTGCGCAGATCTGCGCCGCTCATGCGGGGCAGGGTGCTACGACAATCCTGCCGACGCTGATCACCGATACACCGCAGGCCACGCGCGCTGTGATTGCGGCGGCCATCGCGCATGGGGGGCTTGTTGGCCTCCATCTGGAGGGGCCGCATCTCGATACGCGCCGCGCGGGGGCGCATGATCCGGCCCTGATCCGGCCGATGGCGGAGGCAGATCTCGCGCTTTATCTGGAGGCGGCGCAGGCGCTGGCCTTGTTGAAAATCACACTGTCGCCAGCTTCCGTGACGCAGCAGCAGGTTCAAATCCTGTCGCGGGCGGGTGTGCTTGTCGCTCTTGGGCATTCCGAGTGCAGCTATGAGGAGGCTCAGGCCTATCACGCGGCAGGGGCGCAGATTGTCACCCATCTCTATAATGCGATGTCGCAGCTCGGTTCCCGCGCGCCCGGCCTTGTGGGGGCGGCGCTGGATTTGCCGTTTTACGCGGGGTTGATCGCGGACGGGCTGCATGTTCACCCCGCCTCCGCGATGGCGGCGCTGCGCGCTTCGGATCGGATCTTCCTCGTGTCGGATGCGATGGCGGTTGCGGGCTCGGATCTGGAGGAGTTCGCGCTCCAAGGCCGCCGGATCCTGCGGCGGCACGGGCGGCTGACGTTGGAAGACGGCACCTTGGCGGGGGCGGATCTCAGCCTTGCGGAGGCGGTTGCCAATATCATCGCGTGGGGGATTGCCCCAGAGCGCGCGCTTGCGATGGCGACGCGCCTGCCCGCAGATGTGATCGGGCGCGCGGATCTGGGGCGCATTGCCATGGGCGCGCGCGCAGATTTTGTGCTGTTAGATGAGGCTTGGCGGCTCAAAACTGTCTGGAAAGATGGTCAACCTCTCTGACTGAAATGCCAAAATCACCAAGAAAGAGTGATTTCTGTCATATTTCCCATGGAACCTCCCCCCCTCCTGCCCTTAAGTGAGGCTCTGTTTTTCGGTTGGGGAGGGGAACCCATGCTGGATATGCTATCTATCCGTGCGACTTTGGCTGCGTCTTATGATTTGGCGCCCAATGCGGAGCTTGCGGAAGCGACCCGCGATATCTACGCGAAGATGGAACGGGTTGTGCCGTTCGCCGATTGGGTGCGCTATGCGCCCTATGTCGTCGCGATCAACGCGCTCAAGAAACAGCGCAACGCCGCGATCCTTGCGCATAACTATATGACGCCGGAGATCTATCACGGGGTTGCCGATGTTGTCGGCGATAGTTTGCAGCTTGCGATCGAGGCGACACGCGTCGAGGCGGATGTGATCGTGCAATGCGGCGTGCATTTCATGGCCGAGACCTCGAAGATCCTCAATCCGGCGAAGACGGTGCTGATCCCTGATATGGAGGCGGGCTGTTCGTTGGCCGAGAGCATCACCGCCGAGAATATCGCGCAGATGCGCGCGAAGTATCCGGGCGCGCCTGTGGTCAGCTATGTGAACACCACTGCCGAGGTGAAGGCCGCCTCCGATGTGTGTTGCACCTCGTCAAACGCGGCGGAGATCGTGCGCGGGATGGAGAGCGACATCGTGATCATGACGCCGGATCAATATCTGGCGCAGAATGTCGCGAATATGGTGCCGGAGAAAACCATCGTCTGGTGGGAAGGCTCCTGCATCGTGCATGAGCGCTTCACCGCGCAGGATCTGCGCGATTTCCGCGAGTGGCAGCCCGATACCCGCATCATCGCCCATCCCGAGTGTCCGCCCGATGTTGTCGCCGAGGCTGATTTCTCCGGCTCGACAAAGGGGATCATCGACTACGTGGCCTCTGAGAAGCCGAGCAAGGCGCTTTTGGTGACGGAATGCTCGATGGCGTCAAATATCGCCGATGTGCACCCCGAGGTCGAATTTGTCGGCCCGTGCAATATGTGCCCGTTCATGAAGAAGATCACCTTGGAGAAAATCCTGTGGTCGCTGCACACGATGAGTTCGGAAGTGGTTGTGGATCCCATCGTCGCCGAGAAGGCACGGGTTGCGGTTGGGCGCATGATCGAGATGTCGCGGAAATGACCACGCTCACCACGGATCGGGTGATCATCGTCGGCGCAGGGCTCGGCGCGCTTTATGCTGCGCTCAAACTCGCGCCGCGGCCTGTTTTGGTGATCTCGCCCGAGACGCTGGGCATAGGGGCCTCGTCCGCTTGGGCGCAGGGCGGCGTTGCGGCGGCGATGTCGAAAACCGATAGCCCCGAGGCCCATGCGCTCGATACGATGACGGCAGGCGCGGGCACGGTGGATCCGGCAATCGCGCGGATGGTTACGGCCGAGGCGCAGGCGCATATCTTTGGCCTCACCGATCTCGGCACGCCGTTTGATCGCGATGCGCAGGGCGGCTATGTGATGTCGCGCGAGGCGGCGCATTCCAAGCCCCGCGTGGTGCGGGTGAAGGGCGATCAGGCAGGCCGCGAGATCATGCAGGCGCTGATTGGCGCGGTGCGCGAGACGGCATCGGTGCAGATTGCCGAGGGCGTTCTGGCCTCGGGGATCGAAGTGGAAGACGGCGCTGCTGTCGGCGTCTGGCTGGAAGCGGCGGATCGGCCCTCGACGCGGATCTTGCTGCGCGCGCCTGCGATTTTGCTGGCGGGGGGCGGCTCTGGCGGCCTGTTCGCGGTGACAACGAACCCGCCACGGATTCGGGGCCAAGTGATCGGCATGGCGGCGCGGGCAGGGGCGAAGATCGCCGATGCGGAATTCGTGCAATTCCACCCGACCGCGATTGATGTCGGAGGCGATCCTGCGCCACTCGCCACCGAGGCACTGCGGGGCGAAGGCGCGACGCTGATCAATGCGCTGGGCGAGCGGTTTATGCTCAATGTGCATCCCGATGCGGAGCTTGCGCCGCGCGATATCGTCGCCCGCGCGATTTTTGCCGAGCATCAGGCCGGACGCCGCCCGATGCTCGATACCCGTGCCGCGCTGGGCGCAGAGGTGATTACCAAGTTCCCTGCTGTCGCCGAGGCTTGTCGTGCCGCAGGGATTGACCCCGCGCGCGAGCCGATCCCCGTGGCACCTGCCGCGCATTACCACATGGGCGGGATCGAGACCGATGCGCAGGGGCGGGCGTCTCTGGGCAATCTTTGGGTCTGTGGCGAGGCCTCTTCCACGGGGCTGCACGGGGCGAACCGTTTGGCCTCCAACGGTCTGTTGGAGGCGCTGGTCTACGCGCGGATTTGTGCGCTGGGGATCGAGACCGCGCTGCCGGATCTGACCGAGGCCGATCCGGTGCCGCTCGACTTTGCCTATGGGTCTGAGCGCGTTGATGAGGCGCTCGTCACCGAACTGCGCCGCGTGATGACGAACCATGTCGGCGTTATGCGCGATGCCGAGGGGCTGCGGTTCGCGCTGCGTGAGATCGCGCGGGTTGAGGCTGAGTCGGGGAAGGCTGAGACGGGCCCGTCGCAAGCGATGCTCAATATGACCGCCACCGCGACACTGATTGCCGCCTCCGCCCTGTTGCGCCATGAGAGCCGCGGCGGGCATTTCCGCACTGATTACCCCGAAGCGAACCCCGCCATGGCGGCGCGGTCGCATATTACCCTTTCCGAGGCGCTCAACGTGCGCGCCAACCCGATGGAGTTCTGAGATGTCGCTTCCTGATTTCCTGCTGGAACCGCTTGTTCGTATGGCGCTGACCGAGGATCTCGCGCCGATGGGCGATGCGACGACCCGCGCCGTGATCCCTGCGGGGGTGACTTATCAGGCGCGGCTCAATGCGCGGGAGGCGGGGGTGGTCTCGGGGATGCAGATCGCGGCGATGGCGTTCCGCTTGGTGGATCCCGCGCTCAAGATCGAGACGCAGGTTGCCGATGGCCAGCCCTGCGCGCCGGGTGATGTGCTGATGACGATTGAGGGCTCTGCTGCGTCGATCCTGATGGGCGAGCGCGTGGCGCTGAATTTCGCAGGACGGATGACGGGGATTGCTACACTCACCGCCGGATTTGTGGCGCAGACGGCGGGCACAAAAACCCGCATCACCTGCACCCGCAAAACCACGCCGGGTTTGCGCGCTATCGAGAAGCTAGCGGTAACGCATGGCGGCGGGTTCAACCACCGCTATGGCCTCTCCGATGCGATCCTGATCAAGGATAACCACGTTGCCGCCGCAGGGGGCATTCGCGCCGTGCTGGAGGCCGCAAAAGCCGCGCGCAGCCATATGATGCGGATCGAGCTAGAGGTGGACCGGATCGAGCAGTTCGAGGAGGCGCTGGCGATTGGCGGCGCCGATGTTGTCTTGCTCGACAATATGGATACCGAGACGCTGAAAGAGGCGGTGCGGATCAATGCGGGTCGGGTGACGCTGGAGGCTTCGGGCAATATGAAGCTGGAGCGGATCGCGGAAGTGGCGGCGACGGGGGTGGATTACATCTCGTCCGGCGCGCTGACCCATTCCGCGCGGACTCTGGATCTCGGCCTCGATTTCTAACCCTACTCAATGAGGCGCGCTTCACCGAGCGCGCCCAAGACCCGGAGCCCGTATTCGGCTGTGCCGTGCTGGCCATCCTCCATCATGACATCGCTTGGGATCGGATTGCCTGCGCCAAACAGCGTCGCCATCGGATCGAACACGGTGAGCCCTTGGGCGCGCATCATGCGGATCACGGTGTCCCGCAGTGTCAAGAAGTTCGGCTCTTCGGTGAAAACGGGCGGGGCAACCATCACGGCGGGCGCTTTCGCGGCGATCCGCAGGGCGGTCTCGATATGGCGCTGGCGGTGGTGGATCACATAGGCTTCGGTCAGCGCCTTGGAGGCGAAGAGCGTGCCCTCTTCCTCCGGCGCGCCCTCGGTATAGCTGCGGTGGCCAGAGCGGTTGAACGGGCGCGTGAGGCGGCCAAGATGGAAGCCGAAGCTCATCACCACAGGCAGATCCCCCGCGAAAGGATCGCGCTTGCCTGTCGCTTCGCGCAATCGGGCGAGTAGCGCCTCGCCCATCGGGGCTTCGACAGGCTCGAACCCGTCTTCGCCATAGGCGAAATTTCCGTCATGCCAGAGGCTTCCGGAAAACCAGACACTCGCAGTCTCCACGCCGAGCAAAGCCGCGCCATCGGCAAGGGCAACCGTGTGGCTATCGCCGAGAAATAGCATCTCAGGCGTCATTGAACCGCTCCAGCATCAGCTCTTCGCAGACCAAGTCTTCCGCTGCGGTGCGGGCGTCGTCCGCAGTCCCATCGGCGCTCTCCTGTTGCGCACGCGCGGGGCCGGAGAGATCAAGCCCAGCGAAGAAATGCTTCATTACCAGCTGCACCCCTTCGGCGGCGATCCCGCGCAGATCGGGCTCGAAAAACATCGCGCGGGCAGGGGGGCTGGCGATCAGCTCATAGGCAGGGAAGTAATCCACGTCTGTATGCCGCGCCGCCAGATCGCCCGCCACGGCCCGCAGAACGGCTTTGGAATAGGTGGTCGCGGTGAGGACGTGATCGCCGCTGGCTGTGGCGACAAGGGGCACAGGGGAAACCGTCAAGATCATCTTCAGATCGGGGTTCAGCGCCCGCAGGATGGCGAGGGCCTGCTCCATATCGCTAAGGATCTCGGGATAGGTGTAATTGTGGAACTGGTGCTGATCGGCATCGAACTGGCCCGCCCCCGTTCCGGGGCAGATCGCATAGGTCATCCCGGTTTGTGCATGCGACCAGCCCTCGGTCAGCCCGAGGGTGAAGACCAGAACATCCGCGCGCGCAATCGCGCGGCGCAGGGCGCGCGCGGTGGAGCGCAGGGCGGCGCGCGCCTCGGATGTCGAGGAAAATCCTTTTGGCTCGATCTGCGGGCGCAGCATGTCATAGATGCGCCCGCTGCGATCTTCCCAAAGCTCGATTACCTCAACCGCCATCTCGTCAGCGGCCAGCCGCACCCATGTGAGAAGCTGCGCGGCGGTGTAGATATTGCCGGTTCGCGCCGAGAAGACCCCGTAATTATAGCTGTTGCGGATCGCCCATGAGCTGCCCGCAGGGGCGGGTTCGGCGTCGATCCAATTCATCTCGCGGAAGGTGAGCGCGCGGCTCATATGCTGGGCAAAACACGAGCCGAAGGTGATGAACCCTGCATTCTCGGGCAGCGGCCACCGCGCGGACCAGAGTTTCTCGATCCCCAAGAGCCCCTTTTCCGCCACGCCAGAGCGCCAATATCCGGTGGCGCCAGCTTTGCGGTAGGGGTGGTCTGTCATGGGGATGGTGTCGCTTGTCGTGTTTCGGGGCATCCGCCAGAGGATGGGCGATAACCCCTAACGGAACAAGCCGTTAAAGCTGATCTTTGAACGCGGAAAAGACATCGGCATAGACCGCGCGCTTGAACGGCACGATGGAGTCGAGCAGCTCTTGCGGGGTCTTCCAATCCCAATATGAGAATTCGGGGTGCTCGGTTGCGATATTGACCTGCGCATCCGTGCCGTTGAACCGCAGCAGGAACCATTTCTGCTTCTGGCCGCGATAGCGCCCTTTCCAGATCTTGCCGACCATCTCGGAGGGCAGATCATAGGTCACCCAATCCTCGGTTTTGGCGATCACCTCGACAAGATCCGCCGTGACGCCTGTTTCCTCCCAAAGCTCGCGCAGGGCGGCGTCCTTTGGCTTCTCGCCGTCGTCGATCCCGCCCTGGGGCATCTGCCAAGCGGGGGTGGGGTTATCGAGGCGCTGGCCCGCGAAGATCCGCCCTTCGGCATTGATCAGCACGATCCCGACACAGGGACGATAAGGGAGGGCTTCGATCTCTTGCGGGGTCATGTTGGGTCTCTTCTTCGTGGAAAAAAGGGCGCCCGAAGGCGCCCCGTTATGGTCTCGTCGCGCCGCTTATTGCTTTTGCGCGGCGGCGTGGGCTTCCTCGACACCGGGTTGCAGCACCGAGAGGCCTTTGAGAATATCAATCGCATAGGCGAGTTGGTAATCGCTGTCGCGCAGCTTCGCGACCTCTTCCGCCTTCGCCAATTCGTCCAGCGCCTGCTGTTTTTCATCCTCTGTCATCGAGTCGTTGCTGATCGCACCGCGCAGATCGGCTTCCGAGCGGGTGCGCTTGGCGATCGATTTCTCTTCTGCATCGGCCTCATCTTCGGCCGCTGGCGTGGAGCGGGGCTGCTCGACGATGATATCTGGCGCGATGCCCAAAGCTTGGATCGAGCGGCCAGAGGGCGTGTAATAGCGCGCCGTGGTCAGGCGCATGCCGCCATCGCCATTGCCGACGGGCATGACGGTTTGCACCGAGCCTTTGCCGAAGGAGCGCGTGCCCACCACAATCGCGCGGTGGTGATCTTGCAGCGCGCCGGTGACGATTTCCGCCGCGGAGGCAGAGCCGCCGTTGACCAGAACCACCATCGGTTTGCCTTCCGCCAGATCGCCCGCTTCCGCGTTGAAGCGTTCAGCCTGATCGGGGTTGCGGCCACGGGTGGAGACGATCTCGCCGCTTTCCATGAAGGCATCAGAGACCATCACAGCTTGGTTCAAAAGCCCGCCCGGATTGTTGCGCAGGTCGATCACAAAGCCCGTGACCTTATCCATCCCGCCGAGTTCCTTGACGGATTTATCAAGGTTCTCTTTCAGATTGGCGAAGGTCTGATCGTTAAACGTCGTGATCCGCAGGACAACGACATTGCCCTCGGTGCGGCCTTTGACAGCCGTCATCTTGATCGTGTCGCGGATGATCGAGATATCGAAGGGTTCCGGCTCGCCTTCGCGCACAACCGTGATCACAATCTCGGAGCCGACTTCGCCGCGCATCAACTCCACCGCGTCATCCAGTTGCAGGCCCATCAGGCTCTCGCCATCGACATGGGTGATGAAATCGCCCGCCTCGACGCCCGCCGCATCCGCAGGGGTGCCATCCATCGGCGTGACGACTTTCACAAACCCGTCTTCCTGCGTCACCTCAATGCCGAGGCCCCCGAAGGAGCCGCGCGTCTGGGTGCGCATATCGGTGTAGGCTTCGGCGTTCATGAAGGAGGAATGCGGATCCAGCGAGGTCAGCATGCCATTGATGGCCGCCTCGATGAGTTTGCTCTCATCGACCTCTTCCACGTAATCCGAACGGATCCGCTCGAACACATCGCCGAACAAATCGAGTTGTTTGTAGACGTTGGCAGGCTTGTCGGCCTCTTGCGCGATCAGCGGTCCAGCGAATTGCGTCGTCATCAGCAGGCCAGCCACGGTGCCGCCGAGTGCAGCGATTACAAATTTCTTCATCGTCTACCCTTGGTTATCCTTCGTCTCGATGAACCACGATCCGGGGTCCACGGGCTTTCCGCCCAGTCTGAGTTCCATATAAAGCGTCTCACTGCGCCCCGCGCCAGCGCCTTCTCGGGCGGCGGCAACAAATTCTGCGCCAAATTCCTCTGCTGCGGGCTCCGATCCGCTCATCAGGCCAATCGGATCGCCTTTGGATAGCACGTCTCCTGTCGCACCATAGACCGTTCCTAACCCCGCAAGAACCAGAAGATAGCCCTCTTCCGGCTCAAGGATCATCACGTTTCCGTAGTCCAGCAGTGGGCCACGGTAGCGGATGGTCGCGGGCCACGGGGTTGTGACAAGTGCGGCGGGCTCGGTTGCGAAGATCATTCCGGGGCGGCGGATGCCTGCCGCATCGGCCTCGCCCGCCCGCCGCAAGAGCGTGCCCATGACCGGCAAATGCAGGGTGCCGCGCGCGCCGACGAAATCTTCCATCGGGGCGCCGATATCCTCGTCAAGATCGGCCAAACCCGTGGCGAACCCCTCCATTGTATCCGCGCTTTCCACGAGGGCGCGCAATTCCTCGGGGTCTTCGAGATAGCGTTCGGGCAGTTTGGAGCGATCCGCCACCGCTTGGGAGAGCGAACTGCGGGCCGATTGCACGGAGGCAAGGCCGTCACGCAGGGTATTCGCCGCGCTTTGTTGCAGCGACCGCAGGCCCGCGATCTCCTCAAGATCCACCCGCAGCTTCTCGGCTTCCGATTGCAGCGCAGGCGTCACATCCGAGAGCACCATTGCCGAACGGGCAGAGCCTTCCGGCCCCGAGGGATGCAACAATAGGAGAGGTCCGTCCGAGCGCTCCATCGTGGACATCACCGCGAGCAATTGCCCGAGATAGGCGCGTTTGGCTTCAAAGCGGCCCTTGATCTCATCCTCGCGCACGGCGGCACGGCGCAGCCCGTCGCGCAGCGCGCCGAGGCCTTTTTCATAAGCGGTGATCGTCTCTGTCAGGGCCGAAACGCGATCATCCGCGCTTTGTGCCCCTTGCAGGGCTTCCACCGCAACGCGCAGCTCTGCGGCGGCGCTGAGCGCGCTTTCGCTGATGTCTTGCGCCTGCGCAGCACTCGCCCAAAGGCCGAGGCAGAAAAGAACGCTGCGCCGGATCATCGTTGGATCAATGTCTCGCCGGTCATCTCTTTGGGCTTCTCCAGCCCCATGAGATCGAGCAGCGTGGGGGCGAGATCTGCAAGGCGACCTTTGCGCAGGCTCACCCCTTCCGGCCCACCGACAAGGCCGACGGGCACGAGGTTGGTGGTGTGGGCGGTGTGGGGGCCGCCCGTGACGGGATCAATCATCACTTCGCAATTGCCGTGATCGGCGGTGATGATCATCGCACCGCCCGCCTTTTCTAGCGCGGCCAGCACCTTGCCCAGATCGCGGTCAATCTCCTCGCAAGCCGCGATTGCGGCAGGCAGAGAGCCTGTATGGCCAACCATATCCGGATTGGCGAAATTGACGACGATCAGATCATAGCCATGCTCAATCGCCTCAACGAATTTCGCCGTCACCTCGGGCGCGGACATTTCGGGCTGGAGGTCATAGGTCGCGACTTTTGGCGAGAGCGGCATGAACCGATCCTCGCCCTCCTCTGGCGTCTCTTTGCCACCGTTGAGGAAGAAGGTCACATGCGGATATTTCTCGGTCTCGGCGAGGCGGAACTGGGTAAGCCCTTGTTTCGCAACCCATTCGCCCAGCGTGTTTTTCAACTCGCGCTTGGGGTAGGCGGTGGCGATATAGGCGTTATGGGCTTTTGAATATTCCACCATCCCGAGCATCGCGGCCCAGTTGATATGGGTGCCGATATCGAATTGGTTGAAATCCGGCTGGCCGATGGCAGCGAGGATCTCGCGGGCGCGGTCGGCGCGGAAATTGAGGCAGAAGAAGCCGTCGCCATCCTTCGCGCCTTGGTAGCCGCCGATGACGGTGGGGGCGATGAATTCGTCCATCTCATCCTTGGCATAAGAGGCAGTGACCGCAGATACAGGATCGGCGGCGGCCTCACCTTTTGCGTTGATCATCGCGTGATAGGCGCGGCTGACGCGCTCCCAGCGGTTGTCGCGGTCCATTGCCCAGTAGCGGCCAATCACTGTGCCGATGGTGCAGCCCGCGGGGAGTTTCGCGACCAACTCCTCGACAAAGCCCTTCGCGCTATCGGGGGCGACATCGCGGCCATCGGTGATCGCGTGCAGCACGACCGGAACCCCTGCATCGGCCAGCGCTTTGCAGGCCGCCAGCACATGCACGATATGCCCGTGCACGCCGCCATCCGAGGCCACGCCCATCAGATGCGCCGTGCCGCCGGAGGCTTTGATTTTCGCGGCGAAGGCCACAATCGCCTCGTTTTTGAAGAAAGACCCATCCTCAATCGCGAGATCAATCGCGCCCAGATCCATCGCCACCACGCGGCCCGCACCGATATTGGTGTGGCCCACTTCCGAATTGCCCATCTGCCCTGTTGGCAGGCCGACATCGGGGCCGTGGGTGATCAGGGTCGCTTTCGGGCAGGTGCTCCAGATCTTATCGAGGTTGGGCGTGTTGGCGAGAAGGGGTGCATTGCCCTCCCGCTCGGCGCGCTCGCCCCAGCCATCGAGAATGCACAGAACAACGGGTTTGGGATGGGTCATCGGAGCCTCCTGCAATCGGTTGCCCCTGTCTTACGCCTCGGGGCGTGCAACGGCAACTCTCCGCCGCGAGAGGCTGTGTGATCAGACGCGGTGATAGGGGGTTCCGGCGAGAATTTGCCCCGCGCGGTAGATTTGCTCGGCCAGCATCACCCGCACCAGCATATGCGGCCAGACCATGCGGCCGAAGGAAATCGAGAAATCGGCTTTTGCGCGTAAGGCGGGCGCGATGCCATCCGCACCGCCAATGATGAAAGCGAGCTCGGAGCGGCCTGCATCGCGCCAGCCGGCAATTTTATCGGCGAATTCGGGCGAGGACATCACGGAGCCACGCTCATCCAGCGTCACCACCACGGCACCGGAGGGCAGGGCGCGCTCGATCAGCACGGCTTCTGCCTCCATCCCGAGGTTTTTCTTATCCTCGACCTCCAAAATGGAAGCCGGGCCGAGGCCCATGCCCCGCCCGGCTTTCCCGAAGCGATCGAGATAATCATTGACCAAGTCCAGCTCGGGGCTTTTGCGCAAACGCCCGACAGCGCAGATCGTCACACGCATCGCATTGGCTCCGCCGGATCAATCCTCGCGCGGAGCGCCGAAGATCTCGCTGGAATTTGGCATCCACATTTTCTCGAGCTGGTAGAACTCGCGAACTTCGGGGCGGAAGATATGAACGATCACGTCATTCGTATCGACCAGAACCCAATCGCCCTGTTCTTTGCCCTCAACGCGGCAGTAACGCCCGAAATCTTCTTTCACGCGTTCCATCAGCTTTTCAGCAATAGCGCCCACTTGGCGCGACGAACGGCCCGAGCAGATCACCATGTGATCCGCGATCGCCGAGCGGCCACGCAGGTCGATTACGACGATCTCTTCGGCTTTATCGTCTTCGAGGGAGGCAATCACGCGCGCGAGAACTTCGTCGCTGGTGGGCTCCATGACATCAGTATCGGTCACGAGAGCCGCCTTTGCAGCAGGAGCTGCGGGAGTAGGATGAGACAGGACATAGTCCTCCAAGAGTTGCACGTCGCACCCGCCCCGACGCTGGGCTTATCAATAAGCTAACACCCGAGTCGTCGAATCTCAACGACCGGGTTGCGGATTTCTGCTCTCCGGTCGTGCAGTTTGGCCGCAATGTCAAGCGTTGCGTGCAGCGATGGCCGTGTTCTGGGGCGTTTCATTGGCCTTTGTGGCAAGGCGGTGGCGTATGACAGCGCCCTTGCCTGTAAGGCGAGAAGGGCTTATATCAGCGCCATGATCAACTTTATGAACATTGGTGACCGCGCGCGCCTTCGGGAACGCTTTTACGGCGAAAGCCTGTCGGTTCTGGCGCGACTTTGATGCGCTGGCGCGATTTCGCGCCGTTTTGTCGATCAATCTCATCAGCTATCTTATAAAGAGAGAGAGCCATGTCCGCTCCGAAGACCCTGTATGACAAAATCTGGGATGCCCATCTCGTTTCCGAAGATGCCGACGGCACCAGCCTGCTCTATATTGACCGCCACCTCGTCCATGAGGTGACCTCGCCGCAAGCCTTTGAAGGGCTGCGGATGACGGGCCGCAAAGTGCGCGCGCCGGAGAAAACCATCGCGGTGCCGGATCACAACGTGCCCACCACGCTCGACCGTGTCTCGGGCGTGATCGCCAATGAAGAGAGCCGGATTCAGGTGGACGCGCTCGACAAGAACGCGAAAGATTTCGGGATCCACTACTACCCCGTCTCCGATGTGCGCCAAGGGATCGTGCATATTGTTGGCCCCGAGCAGGGCTGGACGCTTCCGGGGATGACGGTCGTGTGTGGCGATAGCCACACCGCGACCCACGGCGCGTTCGGCGCGCTGGCGCATGGCATCGGCACCTCTGAGGTCGAGCATGTTCTGGCGACGCAAACGCTGATCCAGAAGAAATCGAAGAACATGAAAGTGGAGATCACCGGCAAGCTGCGCCCCGGTGTGACTGCGAAAGATATCACTATGGCGGTGATCGGCGAGACCGGCACTGCTGGCGGCACTGGCTATGTCATCGAATATTGCGGTGAAGCGATCCGCGATCTGTCGATGGAAGGCCGGATGACGGTGTGCAACATGGCGATTGAGGGCGGCGCACGCGCAGGCCTGATCGCGCCGGATGAGACCACGTTCGAATACGTCAAAGGCCGCCCGCACGCCCCCAAAGGCGCGCAGTTCGAGGCCGCTCTGACGTGGTGGAAAACGCTCTACACCGATGACGGTGCGCATTTTGACAAGGTCGTGACGCTGAAAGGCGAAGAGATCGAGCCGGTTGTGACTTGGGGCACCTCGCCCGAGGACGTTCTGCCGATCAACTCCGTCGTTCCCTCGCCGGAGTCGTTCACGGGCGGCAAGGTCGAGGCGGTGAAGCGCGCGATTGAATATATGGGCCTCGAAGTGGGCCAGAAGCTGACCGACATCAAGATCGACACCGTGTTCATCGGCTCGTGCACCAACGGGCGGATCGAGGATCTGCGCGCTGCGGCGGCGATCCTGAAGGGCAAGAAGATCAAGGATGGGATGCGGGCGATGGTCGTTCCGGGCTCTGGCCTTGTGCGCGCGCAGGCGGAAGAAGAAGGTCTCGCGCAGATCTTCCTCGATGCCGGCTTTGAATGGCGGCTGGCGGGCTGCTCGATGTGCTTGGCCATGAACCCCGATCAGCTGGCCGAGGGCGAGCGTTGCGCCTCCACCTCGAACCGGAACTTTGAGGGCCGCCAAGGCTACAAAGGCCGCACCCACCTCGTCTCGCCCGGTATGGCGGCGGCGGCGGCGATCACCGGTCACCTGACCGATGTCCGTGAAATGATGTAAGGAGAGCCAGTGATGGAAAAGTTTGAAAAAATCACCGGTGTTGCGGCCCCGATGCCGCTTGTGAACATCGACACGGATATGATCATCCCGAAGGTCTTCTTGAAGACGATCAAGCGCTCGGGCCTCGGCGTGAACCTGTTTGACGAGATGCGCTATGATCGCCAAGGCAACGAGATCCCCGATTTCGTGCTGAACCAGCCCGCCTACCGCGGCGCGGAGATCCTCGTTGCGGGCGATAACTTCGGTTGCGGCTCGTCGCGCGAGCACGCGCCTTGGGCGATCAAGGATTTCGGCATCCGTTGCGTGATCTCGACTTCCTTTGCGGATATCTTCTTCAATAACTGCTTCAAGAACGGGATCCTCCCGATCGTGATGCCGCAAGAGGTTGTCGATGTGCTGATGGAGGATGCCCGCAAAGGCGCCAACGCCCGCATGACGATTGATCTTGTCGGGCAGGTGGTGACGACCTCGGACGGGCAGGAATTCCCGTTTGAAGTCGATAGCTTCAAGAAGCATTGCTTGATTGAAGGGCTCGATGACATCGGCCTGACCATGGCGAAAGCGGCAGAGATCGACACGTTCGAGACCGCCGCCGCACAATCGCGCCCTTGGGTGTGATGCACGCTTAATCGCGATGTCGGGGATATACGCGTTAGCGCCCGCCCTCGCGTGAGACACAAGATATTGAGCCGCCTCGGGATTTTTCTCGGGGCGGCTCTTTTTTGCGCCAAGTTTGATGCAAAGTCGCACCAGTTCTACCGAGAAAATGCCGCATTCCCGCTGTCTTAGTTAAGGAGATGTTGCCAGCAAGAGCGGAAATGGGCAAAATCATGGCAAGAATAAGGCAGCCCGCCCAATGTGGTGGGGAACAAATGAATAAGGCTCCGGCATCGTATCGGATCCATTCGAGGCAGAGGAACGAGTCAGTGTTTCAGCGACTCACAGGGGCGTTTATACGCGCCATTCTGGTGGTATTGATGATCGCGACCCCTGCGCTTTTGCTGCCGGGGGTTTCCTCTGACGCCACGCAGATCGTCGCGCTGATCGCGGTGTTTGCCGCCGTGCTGACCTTCTTCGAATATGCCTCGACCTATCCCGGATTGATCGAGTTCCGCGATGCGCCGCCGTTTAACCGGATCCGCTATGCGTCGCTCTTCGTGACGGTGCTGCTGCTGTCCGTCGTGGTGCTGGCGGAGACGCGCGAGACGACTTTGACACAATTTGTGCAGGTGCTCGGCGGCTCGCTCGCACGGATGATTGATTTCCCCTATTCTCCGGTCCGCCTCCTTGTGCTGATGTTGCCTGAGGATAGCACGCAGGCGCATCTTGATCAGGTGCGCACAGCGGCGGGGATCGCCTATATGATCTCGTTGGTGACGCTGGGCTATTTCGTGGTGATCCTGCGGATGATGGGCTGGCCGAATTCCGATGGCGGTTTCAATGTCTGGGTTAACCTGCCGACCTTCGATCCGACCGCTGGCGGCGATGTTGTGGATCGGTTGCGCCGCGATGCATGGGTGAATGCGGGGTTGGGCGTTTTGCTGCCGTTCCTGATTCCGCCTGCGCTCAAACTCGCCTCTGTGATGTTCACGCCCGTGACGTTGAGCTCGCCGCAGACGATGATCTGGACAGTGGCGGCTTGGGCGTTCCTCCCCGCAGCCCTGTTCATGCGCGGCATTGCGATGAACCGGATCGCGGCAATGATCGAGGCCAAGCGCTTGCTCAATACCGCCTCCGATGCGGCGGAATACACCGCCCCCGCGACGCCCCGTTTCGGGCGGGCGTAAGGGCGCGGGCGGCCATGTTGCGCGCCCCTCTTCTGATCTGTCTGATTGTGGCGATGGTGCCGATCGGCGCGCAGGCGGAGCGGTTGCGCGTTGCGACATATGATGCGGGGTTGTCGCGCAAGGGGCCGGGCTTGGCGCTGCAAGCGCTGTTGCGCGGCGAGGCGCAGGTAGAGGCCGCGATTGCGGTGATCGCGCAGGTAAACCCCGATGTGCTCCTGCTGACCGGCATGGATTATGACGCGGGCGAGGCGCTGCTCGGCGCGGTGCAAGAGCGGCTTGCGCAGAGCGGCGCGCCCTATCCTTACCGTTTTGCAGCCCCGCCCAATAGCGGCGTGCCGACGGGGTTTGATGTCGATGGCAATGGCCGCAGTTTTGAGGCCCGTGATGCGCAGGGCTTCGGGTATTTCACGGGCGACGACGGGATGGCGGTTCTCTCGCGCAGGCCGATTGAGGCCGCGCGGGATTTCTCGGCGGATCTGTGGGCCGATCTGCCCGAGACGCTGATTGGTGGGGCAGGGCTTTCGGCGGAGTTGATGGCCGTGCAGCGCCTCTCGACAACAGCGCATTGGGATCTCACGCTGGGTGGTGCGGGCCGACCGTTACATCTTTTCGCCTATAGCGCCACGCCGCCCGTGTTCGATGGGCCGGAAGATCGCAATGGCCGCCGCAACCATGATGAGACGGCGTTCTGGCAAGCGTATCTCGATGGGCGTTTGCCGCAAAAATCCGAGGACGGGCCGTTTGTGATCCTCGGGAAGGTGAACCTCGATCCAGTGGATGGGGATGGCCGCATGGGCGCGCTGCATGCGTTGCTGGCGGATCCACGGATACAAGACCCTGCGCCGCAAAGTGCTGGCGGCTTGGCTGCGGAAGGTGCCGCCGCGCACCGCGGTGATCCGCGATTGGACACGGCCGAATTCGGTGGAGATGCGGGCAACCTGCGGGTCGATTTCGTGCTGCCTTCGGCGGATCTCACCGTCACCGGATCGGGCGTTTTCTGGCCCGATGCGGGGGATCCCATGGCCGCAACCGTGGCGCTCGCCTCTACGCATCGGCTCGTTTACGTCGATCTTGACCTGCCCTGATCCACTGCCGAGTTTGCCTAAGGGAACAGGCCGCGCTTGACCCTGCGCGCGCCATTGTTTACGCCGCTTGCAACCCTTTTTTACTGGAGCAGACCATGGCAAACCCGTCCATTCTTATCCTCGCCGGCGACGGCATTGGCCCCGAAGTGATGACCGAGGTCAAGAAAGTCATCGGTTGGTTCGGTGAGAAGCGCGATATCCATTTCGACGTGTCGGAAGATCTCGTCGGCGGCTGCGCCTATGATAAGCACGGCACGCCGCTGCATGATGACACGATGGCCAAGGCACTCGAAGTTGATGCGGTGCTTTTGGGCGCGGTTGGCGGCCCGAAATACGACGTGCTCGATTTCTCCGTAAAGCCGGAGCGTGGCCTTCTGCGCCTGCGCAAGGAGATGGACCTGTTCTCGAACCTGCGCCCCGCGCAATGCTTCGATGCGCTGGCCGATTTCTCCTCGCTGAAAAAAGATATCGTGGCGGGCCTCGATATCATGATCGTGCGTGAGCTGACCTCGGGCGTGTATTTCGGCGAGCCGCGCGGGATCTTCCAAGAGGGCAATGAGCGCGTGGGCATCAACACCCAGCGCTACACCGAATCCGAGATCGCCCGTGTGGCGCGCTCGGCGTTTGAGTTGGCGAAGCGTCGCGGCAACAAGGTTTGCTCGATGGAAAAAGCCAATGTGATGGAATCGGGCATTCTGTGGCGCGAAGTGGTGCAAGAGATCCACGACAAAGAATACCCCGAGGTCGAGCTGTCGCATATGTATGCCGATAACGGCGCAATGCAGCTGGTCCGTAACCCCAAGCAATTCGACGTGATTGTCACCGATAACCTGTTTGGCGATCTGCTCTCGGATGCGGCGGCGATGCTGACCGGCTCGCTCGGGATGCTGCCCTCTGCCTCGCTCGGCCTGCCGATGGCGAACGGTCGCCCGAAGGCGCTCTACGAGCCCGTGCATGGCTCCGCCCCCGACATCGCGGGCCAAGGCAAGGCGAACCCGATTGCCTGCGTGCTCTCCTTCGCGATGGCGCTGCGCTATTCCTTCGATCTGGGCGAAGAGGCGACCCGCCTCGAGCAAGCCATCGAAAAAGTCCTCGCGGACGGCGTGCGCACCGCAGATCTGATGGGGCCGGACGGCGGCACCGCTGTCTCGACCTCCGAGATGGGCGATAAAATCGTCGAAGCGCTCACCGCGTCGCTTTAAAATACAAAAGGCCGGATCTTCGGATCCGGCCTTTTCGTTGGTATAAGTGCATTGCTTCGCCTCAATAATGTCCCGCTCTAACGCGGCGACGCTTGAGCGTGAGGCAGAAGTCTGACACATCGGAGTTAGCGCAAACGTCTTTGCGCATTGTGAGGATGGCGAGGCGCTCCGCGCCTGTCGGGAGAGGCTCGGATGGCAAGCAACAATCTAAAAGGGGCGTCCCTCGGGCTTTTGTCGATGGCGATTTTTGCGACCCATGATGCGGTCGTGAAAAGCCTTGGCGGCACGTTGACGGCGTTTCAGATTGTGTTCTTCGCGGCGCTGTTCAGCTTTCCGATTATCACGGTGATCCTGCTTAAGGATCGGCGCGAGGGGCATCTGCGCCCCGTGCACCCTTGGTGGGTGATGACGCGGGCGATGTGCAATGTGGTGACGGGGGTTACGGCGTTTTATGCCTTCACCACGTTGCCGCTTGCGCAGGTTTATCCGCTGCTTTTTGCGACTCCGCTGCTGATCACAGTGATGTCGATCCCGCTTCTGGGGGAGACAGTGCGTCTGCGTCGCTGGGCGGCGGTGATCGTCGGGCTGCTCGGTGTGCTTGTGGTAGTTCGCCCCGGGCAGGCGGATTTGACGCTCGGCCACCTCGCCGCGCTCACCTCGGCAGTGTGCGGCGCACTGGCCTCCGTGATCGTGCGCAAGATCGGGCCGGATGAACGTTCAGTGGTTTTGCTGCTCTATCCGATGGTGGCAAATTTCGTCGCGATGGCGATTGCGATGCCGTTTGTTTACGTGCCGATGGAATTACCCGAATTGGGAGCCTTGGCGATCATCGCGCTCTTCGGCCTCACAGCTTCCTTCCTCCAGATTCTTGCCTATCGTGCGGGCGAGGCCGTGATCGTCGCGCCGATGCAATATAGCCAGATCATCTGGGCCGTCATATTCGGCTATTTCTTCTTTGGGGAAAGCATCGACGGGCCAACGATGGCGGGTGCGGCGATCGTGATCTCTTCCGGTCTCTACATCGTCTTCCGCGAAAGCAGCTCCGATGCCTCCGAAAATCAACCGGTCTTGCGCACGCGGGGCAGGAACGAGACCGCGATCACGCCGCGTTCCTCGTTGTTGCAAAGGGTTTGGAGCCAAGGCCGACGCGGCTAGGGCAAATTTGGCGCAGAGAACGACGAGGGGCGCGCGATTGCCTCTTGCAAATCGTGCAGCGGTTCGGTAATCCCCGCGCACGGTCGGAGCGTAGCGCAGCCTGGTAGCGCACCTGCTTCGGGAGCAGGGGGTCGGAGGTTCGAATCCTCTCGCTCCGACCAATTTTCCCGTTTGATGTTCCTTCAAGTCTAGCCTTTTGTTTCAGAAGGCAGGTTTCTGAACATCGCTGTCCTGGGGGCAGGACCCATTGATTTCAGCCTATGGTCATGATTCACCGCGCGAAAGTCGAGCGGTGACATGTCTTCTCGTATTCCTAAGCGATGCGCAGATGCCGCGTCTGGAGCCCTATTTCCCGAAGCCCCATGGTCAGCGGCTACATCGGCGCGCGGACGCTTTGCGACAATCTGCCTGACGTCGACCGGCTGCACGGGGACCGCGGTTATGACCGGTGCCCGAAGGCCTTCCTCTCGGCTATCGCTCTCGCCGCTACGGTCATCTACCGGCTATGACACCTGAGCCTAGGTAGCGCAGATCCGCCGTGGGCGCGCAGAGCAACGCACCGCTAGCGCACGGGGGCGCAAAGCACATGATCCAGCGCGGCGATCGTCTCGGTGAGTGGCATCGTCGCGCCGCTAGGCCCAAGAATTTGCACAACCGCAGCTTGGGTCCGCTTTCCGGGAAATCCGTCAATCGGGCCTGGGTCCGCGCCCGCGCGCGCAAGAAGCCTTTGCAGGGTAATTCCCGGCTCGCCCTGCGGCAGCGCTGCCAAGCCGCAGGTTTCGGGCGGGGCTGCCTGCGTGGTGGGCGTCGCAGCGGGCGCGGCCGTCATCTCCGGCGATGGGATATCTTGGCTCCCGATATCCGCAATCTCCGGCCGCAACAG
Source organism: Paracoccaceae bacterium (assembly GCA_048262715.1). Classification (GTDB taxonomy): domain Bacteria; phylum Pseudomonadota; class Alphaproteobacteria; order Rhodobacterales; family Rhodobacteraceae; genus Albirhodobacter. The sequence goes on along the minus strand of JBLXEV010000001.1, from coordinate 185,359 downwards.
GCACTGCTCTAGCAGCAACGCTGTTTGCAGCGCCTCTTGCGGCACTGCCCCTTCTTGCGAGCGTGTGCAGGTTGCGGAGGCCGCATCGCAGGTGACGGTGATTGCCCAGTCTGGCGCGCTGCGATTGGATTGCACGAGCGCCTCGCCATTCGCAAAGAGGGTATAGAACGCCCCGTCGATCATCCCTTCTTGCCAGAGGCCGGGAAATCGTGGCGATGGGATATCGGCTTGCCGCGTGACGACCTGTGTCGCGCGGGGAAGCGGGCGATCAAAGCCCGCGCCCACGCACGGCTCGGCTCGCGCTGCCGATGCGTGGCACAGGCTTGCCGCCACGAGCCCTATCGTCAGCGCCCTCAACGCGCAGCCCGTATCAAGGGGCCGTGGGCTTTGAACGCGAGGGACGCAAGCACGACGGCATTGGTATTGGTTGTCACCGAGCTATTCGTCTTGCCGTCGGCCTCATAAATCCCCTCGGGGAAGCCGCGCTCTGGGTCGCCCAAGGGGCCGAGGGCCGCGACCAATTCGCGGGTATAGTCCGTGCCAAACAGCGCATCCCACGCGAAAGCGACCTTGGTCGTGGTGGTGCGTTTGCTATCCAGCCGCTCACCACGGAACGTCATCACCGCCCATGGCGCGCCACCGCCCCAGACCGAGGAATAGATGAAATAGGGCGCGACATCCAAATGCGATTCACTCACTGCGGTGAGGATCCCTGTCGCGCTGTGCCGTGCTTCCTGCGCCTTGTAGATCGCGGTTGCAAAGCGGTGTGAGCGCGCATCGAAGCCGAATTCGAGACCATCGAACATATAGGGTTCACTGACGGTAAATGAGGGGGTGGTGTTGCGGTGCAGGCGGGAATCGACCGGGATCGGGAAGCCCTCGACCTCCTTCACCATCAACGTCTCTTCGGTGTGATAGGCGCGGTACATATCATAGCCGTAGAGCATCATCGCCTTGGCGGCATATTGCTCGTAGCCCACACGGCCCTCTTGATCACGGCGCAGCTTGTCATTGGCAATATTGCCGCCCACCAACTGACCATCCTCAACCATCTCATCGAGATCCCATTTTGCCATCACACCCGCCACTTGCGGCGCAAGGTTAGGATAGCGATGCTCGATCTGCCCCAAGGCCCCGACCATCCGCGCCACATCGAGCGCTGACCATCCCAGGCCACGATCAACAGGCTTATTGGTATAATCCACCAGCTCGCCCGTCTGCACATTATAGGCCTTATTCGGCAGCAGATCATCGAACAGGCGCATCGAGGTGAGCGTTTTCAGCGCCAGCGCAATCCGTGCTTGCGCCTCTTCCGGCTCGATCAGGCCCAAGTGATCCGCAGAGATCACCGCTATGAAATAGGAGCCCGTTTCCCACATCGTTGTGGAGGGGTATTTATCCGCCGAGTTCACAAGGCCCGTCTCGGCATTGGTGTTATTGACGAAATACTGCCAAGCGATCTTCCCGTAGGCGAGATCTTGCGGCGTGCTCTTGCCGACAACGGCGAGGGGCAGCGGGGTGATATCCTCGAACTCGGACATGAGCGAGAATGTCTCCGCAGGCGGGGAGAGATCCGCCTCGGTAATCGCGGCGATATTGGTCGGCTCAACTTCAATTTTCTCGAGGGTCATAACCAAGTAGAGACCACATCCAAGCGCCGCCAAAAAGACGAAATGACTTCTGGCCTTAATCAGGTTTTCACGAAAGCTCATGCTGTCTTCCCTTCTTCATCGCTCGCAGGCACCCAAAGCGCGGCGCCGATGATGCCCGCCATTGCGAGGCAGTTGTTCAATCCCCAAAGAATATTGGCCACCACGCCGCTGGTGGAATGCGGTGTGTTACCCAATGCGAGCGCCGTGACGGCCCAGATCGCACTCACCACCGTCAACACAACGACGGCGATTTGCGGGCGGACAAGCCGCAGGAAGTTGCCCGATTGCCGGACCTTCGGTGTGACGGGGAAGGAGATCTTCTCGCCCTTTATCACCGCCCAGATCGCGCGCAGCCCGAGCGGGAAAAAGGCGAGGTAACTGGCCTTCGCCGCATAGCCAGAAATCCCCCATGTGCCCACCATGATCGCGAGTTCCAGCGTGACAAGGAACGGGATCAGATGGAGGAAGAAATCCTGCGAATAGGCCGCGACGGGGGAAATCCCCGTCAGCAGATAGATTACAGGGCCGAAGAGGAAGACCAAATTCCAGATCGGCGCGAGGTAGGAATAGAAGGTGGTGGCATACATGATCCGTTGCGGGAAGCTGAGCCCGCGACGAAACAGCGGGTTATCATGCACCAGAATGTCGAGGCTGCCGCCCGCGTATTTATAGCGCTGCACCGTCCAGGTCAGGAGATCCTGCGGCGAGAGCATCTTGCTCTCCACGATCGGGTGCATCTTCGATTTCCAGCTACGCTCGCGGTCGGAATGCAGCACGATCGAGGTGAAGATATCCTCCGAGACGTGGAAGCGATACGGCGTCAGAAGCTCGGTTGTCGCCGCTTGGGTGCGGATGGCTTCCATCAGATCGGAGGACACCTCGCGCTCTTTGCTGGAGACGGTGATGATCTCTTCCGCGGCAAAGGTGCGTTGTTCGACCTTCGCGCCAAAGCTGCGCAGCGCCGCCTCCATCACCGCCTCGCGGCGGTGGATCGAGCCGGCACCACAGCAGAACGAGGCATCCGCCCAGTTTCGCCGCCGCTGGATGATGTCGTAGAACATCTTCGGGTCATTGACGAAGGGATCCGCGCCAGAGGTGACGGGGCCGATGAGCCGCTCGATCATCCGCGCCAGAAAGCCGCCTGCGCCCCCAAAGCGACGGGAGAGCTTGGCCGGAAGCCGTTCGCCCTCGGGAAGATCGTAGAACCATTGTGGCGTCTGGACCCATGCCATCTTCGGCTCACGGAAGTACCCCATCGTGTGTTCAAGCAAGGTCGGGAAGGGCCGCGTGTCCGCATCACAGATCACCAGAAAATCGCCGGAAGTCTGCTCCATCGCGTTGCGCAGATTGCCGGCTTTAAAACCCTCATTGGTGCTGCGGGTAATGTAATTCGCGCCCTCTTCCTCCGTGACTGCGCGCATCTCGGCGCGCCGCCCGTCATCAAGAATGTGGATCCGGACATCTAACGGATGCGGATAGGTCATCCGCTTGGCATCTTGAATGCCCAGCCGGACCAGTTCGGGATCCTCATTATAGGTGGCAAACATCACATCAACGGAGATCGGGCGGTCGCCCTCGGGGTGATCTGGCGCCACATCGCGCAACAGGGCGGGTGGCTCCTCCAGCTTGATCGGCTCGTCTTTCCACAGGTTGAACACGAACAGGATCATCCCGAAGAAGGCAAAGCTCTCCGCCAGCACCAAGGGGATCGCGAACCACATCGCCTCGGGGTTCAGCGAGTCCGTCCAGCGCCACCAGATATACCAGCCGCCAACCACCAAGGCGATGGTCGCAAGGAACTGCCAGAGGCTCTCACGCAGGGCGGAATAGGGCAGCGGCTCCGGCGGGGTGCGATCCTCGAACTTGAGGAAATAGTCGTCGTTCATGCCCCGACCCCTTTGCGTGATTTGAGCATTTCCCATGGGGTTGGCCCGAGGCCGATCACCCAAGCGACAGGTTTGAGCCGCGAGAGGCCGAGCGCCAGCGCGAAGGACAGCGGCAAGGCCAAGGCAAAGCGCAGCACGACGATGGCCCATGGTTCGAGCATCCCTGACGCGCCCGATTTGAACAGCGAGATATCGATCAGGTCGATGATCAGCGGATGCACGAGATAGACGCCGAATGTGTATTGTGCGAGGCGCGACCAGCGGGGGGACCATTCCTGAAACTGCCCGCCCATGAAGAGGAAGAGCATGAAGATCGGCATCAGGAAGTGGCCGTAGAAATCCCAATCCGCGCGCACACCCCATGCGCCCGTGTTCACCGCAACCGCATAGAACGGCAGTGTGGCGATATAGGCCAAGGCCGCAAAATAGAGCGCGCCGCGCCGCAAAAGCCGGGATTCGCCGCGCGGAATGCCATCTTTCCAGAGGCCATAGATTGCGAAAGCCGCAAAGCCATAGCCAACGTAGCCGAGGATTTTCAGCGCGCGAATGATGTAATCGCGCAGCGCGGCATCAAGATCGAGGCCCCAGACAAAGGCTTGCGCGCTGTTCATCACGCCGAGGGTCAAAAACACCGTGAGGCCGAAGACTGGGTATCTTGTCGCTACTCGCATCAGCGGGAAGAAGAGGAAAAGCGCAAAGAGCGTCGGCAGGAAGTGCATGTGATACTGCACTTTTCCGAGCACGAAATACCCGAGCCAATTCGCCGGCTGGCTGAGCTGTTCCCAAATATAGGGCGCGTAGCCGAAGGCATCTGCCTTGATCAGGCGGAAGAAGGCGTAGAACACGACCCAAAACGCAAAGGGGATCAAAAGCCGCCGCGCCTGTAGGCCGATGGCGGCGCCATAAGAGGGCAGCTTGGTATCCACCCGCATCGCCATCAGGAACAGCGAAAACAGGAAGAACATCTCAGATCCCGAGAACTCGCCGATGGAGCGCAAGAAGACAGGGAAGATCCGCTCGCCGACCTCGGCTTTGGCAAAGGGCTGGCCGTTGAAATCGGTCGAGGAGTGGATCAACACAACGCCCATCGCCGCGAAAACGCGGTTTGCGTCGAACCAAACCATTCTGGGTTTTGATCTGTTGGTCATGGCTTCAACCCGCCTGTGGATGCAGGAACTGGGCAGGATTGCGGGAGAACTTGCTGGATTTTCGGAGGCGCAATCGTGTGCTCTTCTGGGCGGCACTCGGTCGCACCAAGCTCGCCGCCGGTCACGACCGGGCGGCAATAGACGAAGTCCTCGGCCGGAATGATCGGCGCGATCTGGGTTGGGTTTTCACATGCACAGCACGGCACGACTTCGACCATCTGATTAGGGTGGCATTTGTTGCCCCGCAGATCCGTGCCCGCGAAGGCGACATTCCAATGCTGGGTATTGGTGTTCACCTGTTGCAGGATCGGCCCCTGCACCTTGTAGAGCAGCGCCGCGAGAATGATGCCGTTATTATTGGCGGTATGCAGCGGGATATAACCGTTGCCGTTTTCATAGAGCCCTTCATAAAATCCGCGGTCCGGCTCGGAGAGATCGGCCACGCTATCGAACAGAAGGTCGGTATACTCGGTGTCCCACAGCGCCCAGAGGCCGATTGCGGCCTTCGCGGCGATTGCTGCGCGGTCGGGCTGGTATTCGCCTGTCGGATCCAGCGTATTCCACGGGTAGCCATCCGCAAAAATTGAATCGTAGACGAAATAGGGCTTCCCATCGACTTGATGCTCGGAGCGTGCGGTAATGATCCCTGTTTGCTCAAAGCGGCGCTGTTGCACCAGATAGACACGGTTGGCGAATTCCGCGCGCCAGCCTTGGCTTGCGGTCAGGCCATCATTGCTACGATCGGTTGGAAGATCCCACCCCATCTCCAGCCCGTCGAGGATATAGCCCTCCGTCAGCACGTAGTTCTGGTTCTTGAATACGCGCGGATCGCGCCCGTCAAACGGCAGTTTCACGCCGTAAATATCAATGTAGGAAACGGGCTCCGGTGACATCGCGCGGGAGGTATCAAAGCCCCAAAGCGCAAAGCCCTTCGCCGCGTATTCCTCATAGCCCAAACGCCCTTCCTGAACGTATTGCGTCGTGCCATCTCCCTTCGTGAACGAGCCGAACATCCGCCCGTCCTCGTTCACCAAATTGCAGAAATTCCACCGCATGGGGACGTTGTCGACGCTATTGGCAAGGTAGGGGTGGCGTTCTTTCAGGATCCGCAGCCAGACCAGCATCCGTCCGATATCCAGCGCGGACATGCCGACCTCGCCCGCCTGGTTGGCGTAGTTCACCTTGGCACCGGTCTCGGTGTTATACACTTTGTTGGGGGCCTCGCCGCGGTAGAGATCAAGGTTGCGCAAGGTATTGATCAACTTGGTCGCGCGGGTGTCGAACTCGCGCTTGTCGATCACGCAAAGCTCATAGGCGGCGACGAGCGCGCTGATATAGGAGGCCGTGTCCCACAGGGTGGTCGAGGGGTAGGAGCCGACGGCATTAACCAATCCGGTTTTGGTCTGGTAGTGCTCGACGAAATACGACCACGCGGTTTTCGCCATCGCATATTCGCGGTCGCTGAGTTTCCCGCTGCGCCCGAAATGGCCCTTTGACATATTTGCTGGCCCGCGCGCGCATTCTCGCGGCGCCGCGGGTTCGGAAAACTCCACAGTCAGCGGTGACTCGGATCGGATCGTCACGCTGTTATAGGTGGTGCCGTTGAGGGTGATGTCGTCGATCGTCACCGCGCGGGGTGGGTCAGCGGGCGTCTGCGCCTGGTCCTGCGCGCCCACACCACCAGAGGAAAGAAGGAGGCAGGAAGCCGCCACTGTCACGAGCGTTTTGAAAGGGATTTTGTTGTGCATTTGAACGCTCCGATTGTCTCTTGTGATGCCGCGTGCCGGATGTGCCATCGTTATTCTCTCGCGATAAAGGTAAGGCTCAGCCGGTAGCGATCTGCGTGCTGCCCGTACGCCACCTCATCGGCGCATTCGACAATCAGGCCCAACCCCCGCCCGCCCTCGGCCAGCAACTCGACCTGCGAGAGATCCTGCGCGTTGGCTTTGATGTCGAAAGGATCTGCGCCGCTCGGATCGAAGATCTCCACATCAACCCGCTTTGGTCCGACGGTCAGACGTATTTCGATCACGGGATCCTCGGTTTCCGCATGGATGACCAAATTCGTGAGGGCCTCGCTGACGGTGATTTCGAACCGAAATTTGGCCTCGCCCGTGAGCGAACCTTCCACTTCTGACGTCAGGGCCAGAACCGTTGAATCAACGTCGTCGATCCTGCGCGGCATATGGAAGGTCAGGGGCTTCACAGGCGTTCACTCATCTTTTGGATCGAGAGTTTTACATCGGGATAGATGTTGAAAACGCGGTCCATTCGGCAAATGCGGAACATCTGCGCGACCTCTGAATTTAGCCCGCACACAACCACTTCGCCGCGGTTTCCGATCTTTTTGAGAACGCCGACAAGTGCGCCCAGCCCCGAGGAATCGAGAAACGAGACCTCTTCAAAATCGATGATCAACTGGCCCGCGCCTTGGTTGATTAACTCAACCACTTCTTCCTTGAAGGTCTTGGCGTTCTGCGCTGTGAGGCGCTGCACGCCGGGCCGGACGACCGTGATATCGGGATCATGCAAGCTCGTGTGTATCATGGGGTATGGTCCTTTCTAGAGCCACAATGGTGAGATCATCTTCGAGCGTCTTTCCGTTGCGCCAAGCGGAGAGGGCCATGATGATTTTATCGGGCAGGTTCGTGATGCCGATGGAGGGGCACAGCGCCACGATCTCTTGCAGGCGCGTCGCGCCAAAGGGTTCGTTGCGGCGGTTCTCAGCCTCGGGCGCGGCGTCAGAGCACATCACGAGGATGCCGCCGTGGTCGATGGTCAGAGAGTCGTTGTGATAGGTGGCACCGCTCAGCATTCCGACGGGAAATCCGCCGTCGCCGATGGCTTGGGTCTGGCCGGATCGATCCACATAGAACGGCGAAGGCGAGCCTGCCTGACAATATTCGAGTTGCCCTGTTTTGGTGTTCAGAACCCCGCAGAACATCGAGAAATAATCATCATTATCCGCGCCGCTGAACCGATTGTTTAGATCGGTCACGAGGGCGGCAGGATCGGGCGAACCATCTTCGCGCAGGGCTTTCGTTCGGAAAAATTCCGGCGTGATCAAATATCCGATCGCAACCGAGAGGAGCGAGGCATGTACTCCGTGGCCAGACACATCCACAGCGTAAAAGCCCAGCGATGTTTCATCCAGTGGGAAACACCCGAACATATCGCCCGACACGAAGGAGGAAGGCACAAAGGCCGATGAGATGCGAATCCCCAACATGTCTTCATGAATATCGGGGAGGAGCTGGCGCTGCGCATTCGCCGCCGCCCGCAGATCGGCCTGAATTTGATCGTTGGATTCTTTGAGAATACGGGTCCGATGCGCCAACTCCATCGCGTGCTGGATCAACCGCGTGGCCGCGCGAATGCGGGCCTTTAGCATCGTCGGGCTTCCCGTTTTATTCAGGAAGTCGTCAGCCCCCGCCTCAAGCGCCTCTTTGCGGACATCATCCTCATCGGAGCCCGTGATCATGATGATATGGACGTAATGATCCAAGCAAAGTTTGCGCACTTCCCGCGTCAACTCGATGCCATTGAGATTCGGCATCTCGAAATCGCTGATGATAATCTGCGCATCGGTTTCTTGTGCCAGCCGCAAGGCATCCAGCCCGTCTTCCGCAGGAATCGGATCATAGCCAAGGTTCCGGATCAGATGCGAAAGATACTCCCGCTGAATCGGATTATCCTCCGCGACAATGATCTGCAGGCAGTCCGTCATGGGCGCAGACCGTCGTGGCACTGCGGCCAGACCGATAAAAACTTAGGGATAAATGTCTTGCTCGTTGTCATTTGTGAGTCCGGGAAAGTCGGAGAGTGCTGGCATGGGAAGGCTAAAACTAGAACCGATCAAACAACGCCATCTTGGCTAAACAAAGGCAGTACCGCAACAATCTTAGGTTGTTGGACTCTCTTTTTGAACCACTGTGCCATAATGAGCTATTCAGAAGAATACCTTTTAGATACAATAGGATTTTATTGGTACTTTAATGATTTTGATGCGTAGCTCACACGCAGAACGTGCGTAAGACTCTTCGCTGGGACGGTCATGCCCCTATTTCCGCTGCGGTGCAAATGGGGTATATGTTCACCAATTGGGCCAAGTCATTATGGAGCGTATCAAGATGGCAAAAGATGCTTTCAGCAACGCCCCCCGCGCGGAACGCTCGCCCTTCGGTTTTCATTTCGCGGCCCGTAGCGATCAGAATACAATGAGCGACACCTCCGACAACCAAGCCTTCCGCAGCGCTTACGAGCGGGAGAAAATGGCGCGCGTGCAGGTGGAGAAGCTCTTGTCTTTGAAACAGCTTGAGCTGCAGCATGCGCAGTCGGCGCTGCGTGGGATTTTCTCGCATATGAGCCACGATCTCCGCACACCGCTCGCCGGGATGTTGGGGATCGTTGATCTTCTCTGGAGCGACGAGTCCAATACTGATAGGAAAGCGCTGTTGGCGGATGCTAAGGCGGCTGGCCTTAGTCTGAATCAGATTGTCAGTGATATGCTCGATTTCGCCGCGCTGGACGCGGGGGATTTTGCGTTGTCGCAAGCCCCTGTTGATCTGCGCGCCGTGATTGAAAGCGTTCGGATCAGTGCCGAGGCGCGCAAAGAGGGCGCGGATCGTTCGCTTATTTGCAAGATTGATAAAAGCGTTCCCGCGCGCATCCTTGGCGATGCGGCGCGGCTGCGTCAGATCCTCTCGAGCCTCGTCGATAACGCGCTGCACTACTCGAAGGACGGGCCAATCCTGCTGCGCGTCAACACCGTGCCGGATCCCGAGGGCGCGTTGCTTCAAGTCGATGTCGAAGATTTCGGAGGCGGGATTTCAGAAGTGGAGATCCAGCACCTGTTCAAAGATTTCGCGAAAGCTGCCCCGGCGTTGACAACCGATGCCCGCAGCACGGGCCTCAATCTCGCGCTGTGCAAGCGCATCATTGAGGGTTTGGGCGGCGATTTGGGCATTGATACGGCGCAGGGCAGCGGATCGACGTTCTGGTTCGAGCTTCCCGTTGTGATCGCGGAGCCGCATGCCGAGGGCGCTCTCGCCGTGGCATCGCAGGATCAACCGTCGCTGGTGCGCCTCGCGGGCAAGCGGATCTTGATCGCCGAAGATAATATCATCAATCAAAAGCTCTTGCTCGCCTATGCCAAACGCATGGGGATGCGGGCGGAGCTGGCGCAGAACGGACAGATCGCGATTGAGATGTTTTCGCCGGACCGGTTTGATCTCGTCCTGATGGATGTGGCGATGCCGGAACTCGACGGGATCGAGGCCGCGCGCCATCTTCGCGAGGGATGGGCGGCTGAGGTATTGCCGCCGATTTTGCTGCTGACAGCGCATATGATGGGGAGTGTCGAGGCGGAGGCGAAACGCGCCGGAGTTGAGGCGGTGCTGTTGAAGCCGATCGCATTTGAGGCCCTCAAATCAGCCTTTGAGACTGCGCTTAGCGCGGGGCCTTTGTCAGAGACGCCCTCCGTCGGGCAGGCCGGCGAAGCGGAAGTGAGCGCGCCCGAGCCGCAAGAAGCCACCTCCCTCCTAGATATGATGTCGCCCTCCGCCGCCAAGGAATTGCTGGAGATGTTCAGCATCACGGATTTGAAGGAATTCACGAAGAAATATGTCGCCGATACTTCGGATCGGCTGGAGAAAATCCTCAGTGCGATCCAGGCGGGCGATGGCCGCGTCGTAGCGCAGCAGGCGCATTCCTTGAAGGGCTCGTCGCTGGTCTTCGGCTTTCAGGAAATCCCGGAATGGGCGCAATATATCGAGAAGAGCGACCCGCTACAGGATCGGCAAGCCGTCCTTGGCAAAGCGCATCAAATCCGCAAGCGGCTTGACGAACTGGATGCGCTGCTCTGATCGGTCGGATGGCAGGTTGAGGCTCAGAATTTGAGCGAATATGTTACCGAGATGCTGCCGCCTTCAAACCCAGGGCCGGGGTTGGGACCACGATTCCACGGCCATCTGTTGTTGCTGTAGTTGCTGTAGGAGATCAGCCAGTCCTTCGAGGGCCGATAGCTGGCGGTGTAGCTGTAATCTGGATCGTAGCTGTCTTGCGCATTGGCGAAATACAGATTGGCCGTGCCGCCGATCCGAAATTTCTCCGTGATTGCATAGCCGCAGGAGAGATTTACACTCGTATCCATCGGGTTTGGCAGGCCGATACTGGCGGAACAGGCCGAGCGTTGCTGATTTGGCAGCGGAATGCTGGGCAGTTTGTAGCTTCCTCGGAAATTCCCAGAGGTCAGTGACTTAAGGAAATCCCCCTGCGCGCCACCAAATGTTGCGGAGTAGTTGGAATAGCTGAAGGTGATCTTCTCCGAATAGCGATAGGAAAATGCGTAGGTGAAATCGGGATCGTCTGAGGCCCGATCTTTTGCGTTGGCATATTTGAGAACAGAGACCCGCAGCGAGAGCTTTTCCGTGAGCTTCGCACTGCATCCGAGGCTGGCCCGCGCTTTGCCTGTGGATCTGCCCGCGCCGCCCTTTTTCGCCACGCCCAAACTCGTGCTGCCGGTGATCGAGCAGGCAAGATCTATGCGCTCGAACAAGCTTTCGGGCGCGGGCGCTTCGGCAGGCAGGGGCAGCGCAATCACGCTGGGCTTGGGGCGCGCAAGGAGAGCGTTGCGGAGCTGCCGCGCTGGGCGCGCGATTGGGGTTGTTGGCTGGGCGCAGGCCGTTGGCAGGAATGGCTCCTGCTCGGAGCAAACGGGCTCGGGTTGGGCGATCTCGTCAGTTGGTGACGACGCGGCGACTGTGGACAGGTCGGTCTGCGCCTGCGCCACGAGGTCACCCTCGGTGTTTGATCCGCTGTCCGCCGTATCCGTGGCCTGCACCAGTTCCGCGCCGCCCTCCTCGGGCAGCGCCAGGCTGGCGGGAAGAGATTTGGGCGGAGACGGAGCGGGATCTGGCGCCACGATTGGCGTGCCGGTGCCCGCCAGCATCCATTCCGCGAGATAGCGCGCGAGGGCCTCGCCATCAACGTTCTCCGGCAGATTGGGGCGGGGCGCGCCAATCGCCGGAACTATGAAATGACTTCCGTCCGCCCGCACAATATCGCATGACACGCCCGCTTTGCACGTCACCACCAGCGCCGCCAGCGGCGGCTTCAACGTCTCATCATCCCCATCGCGCATGATTTTGGCAGAGCCATCGGGAAACATCAGATAGCGCCAGTCGTTGATCACCCCGCGCTGATATCGCGACCAGTGAATTGCGTTGGGCACATCCACGACGATCTCCTGCGCGCTCTGGATCGCGAGATCGCCCGTGTTCACATAGCTCGGCCCTGGCATCACGACAGGGTAGGGATATGCAGGCGGGCGGCTTTGGTTGCCCGTTTCAGCTTGCGCGAGCGCGTTGATTGGCTGGAAAAGCCATAGGCCAGCAGCGCAGAGGCTGATTTTAACGGGAAGGGCGAAGCCGTTGTGTGTCACGAGGGGCGTGTACCTGAAGCTGTCATCGCGGCCTGCGCTCGCGCCGCAGGAGATCCGGGGCGCGGGCCAAACGCGCGCGGGGCAATGGCCTCGCCCGCGAGAATTTGAGCAGTGAAATCATTTGGCATACTCATAACGCCCTACATCCGGTTCGCATGAAATCGTGACGCGTGATCAAATCAAAGACATCGGCAATTCGCACAACACTCTGGAAAGGATAGCCTATTCACCGCGCAACAGCTACGATAAAACCCGCCCGTGAGATTGCCCCTCTCTGCCGTGCTGCGGGTAGGGGGCGGCGTTTTGGCGAAGCGATTTGACAGCAAATTTCACCCTCTGCGGTGAAGTTTAAGGCTGCCCAGCCCGTTCGGCAGGGAAGACGGGCGACAAGTGCGTCGCCCGTTTGGCTTTGCGCAACGGGGCAATCCCCACATGCCTAGCTTCCAGGGGCAGCAGCCGATCCGGCGAGGATTCCGCCGTCGATGGTCAGCTCTGAACCTGTCATATAGGCCGCCTCATCTGACGCCAGCAGGACAGCCAGTGCGGCAACTTCTTCCGGCTCACCGAACCGCCGCATGGGCGTATCGGCCACAAGCGCAGCCGCGCGTGCCGCACGGTCGGGGCCGGTGCCGAGCATCGGCTCCCACATCGGGGTCATGATCGCGGCGGGATGGATCGAGTTGCAGCGGATGTTCAGCCCTTGCCCCGCGCAGTAGAGCGCGACTGTTTTGGTGTGGTTGCGGATTGCAGCTTTCGACGCGGCATAGGCGGCCGCCATCGGGATACCGACCAGCCCCGAGCGTGACGAAATATTGATGATCGAACCGCTGCCGCGTTCCCGCATCGCGCGGATTGCATAGCGACAGCCGAGGAACGTCCCGTCGAGGTTCACGGCGTGAACCGCGCGCCAATCCTCCAAACGCGCGTTCTCAGGGTCATGCTGCGGCGGGGCGCCCTCAAATGGCCCCTCGAACCCGGTGATTCCAGCGTTGTTCACAAGCACATCAAGGGCGGGAATTTGCGTTTCCACCGCGGCCCAATCGGTCTCGAGCGCGACGTCGAGCCGTATAAACCGCGCGCCGAGCGCATCCGCCGCGGCTTGGCCGCTTTGCGCATCGATATCGGTAATGATGACCTGCGCGCCTTCCTTGGTGAAAGCGGTGGCGATAGCCGCGCCGATGCCGCGCGCAGCCCCGGTGATGAGGGCGGTTTTTCCAGTCAATCTGGGCATGGGAATTCCTTGAGTCATGAAGACAGAATAGGGGCGTCAGCCGCCTGCAGCGCAGTACCCGAGAGGGGGCCATTTGCCGGATTACCGGTTGCGCTTGTCCATTGTCTTCACTCCTCTTGTCCTCCCATCACCCTAGCCGAGGCCCGCGCTTACATCAAGACGGGGGGCGTCATGGGGAACTGGGACAAATCTCGACCCGCGTGCCCCATTGCGCGCAGCGCGTTGTAAGTGTTTCGGGCAGGGGAGTGTCGATGAAGATCGCGTCGATCTCCTCAAGCGAACAGAGCTTTGCGGGCGCCGCGCGATCGAGTTTCGAGCTGTCAGTGACGAGGAAACTCTTGCGAGCTTGTCGGATGATCGTGCGGCTCACGCGAATCTCCGCCAGATCGAAATCCAGCAGGTCGCCGTCTTCATCGAGCGCCGAGGTGCCGATGATCGCGTAATCCACTTTGAACTGGCTAATGAAATCGGCGGTGAGATCGCCGACAAGCCCGCCATCGGAGCGCCGCAAATGGCCGCCAGCGACCATGATATCGCAGCTCTCATTAGCGAGCAAGATATTGGCAACATTGATATTATTCGTCACGACGGTAATGTTTTGATGGTGCAGCAATTCGCGCGCGACGGCCTCAGTCGTGGTGCCAAGGTTGAGAATCAACGAGCAGTTGTCGGGGATATTTTGCGCGCAGGCTCGCCCGATGGCCGCTTTCGCGCCTTCCGCCATTTTGCGGCGTTCGGCATAGGCGAAATTGGTGACCCCCGTTCGGATCACTGCGCCGCCATGCACGCGGTCCACCAGCCCTTCTTCCGCCAACTCCGTCAGATCGCGTCGGATCGTTTGCAGCGTGACATTGAACCGCTCGGCCAGCGCCTCGACGAGCACACGCCCTTCATTGCGTGCGATTTCAAGGATTTCGGTCTGCCTGAAATTATGTGCCATCGCGCCCCCTTATCCTTCTGCTGCCACAGTTTTGCGGCTTTGTCATCTGGGATTGCAGCGGGATGTCGCCCCATGCTGCATGTGCGAAGTAATGTTCGTATTTTTTAAAGCGAACATTTACGAAAGAAAACATTTGACAATGAGCACGATTTCGCGCCCCTTAGCAGCGGCAAAAGGGGGGGACTGCGTGGTGGTTGAGGCGATGGCAGGCACGATTGAGGGGGCGGCGGGCACGCGTGGCCCGGTCGATCTTTTCATCATCGGCGGCGGTATCAACGGCTGCGGCATCGCGCGGGATGCGGCGGGGCGCGGGCTTTCGGTGCGACTTGCCGAGCAGGGTGATCTTGCGCAGGCGACCTCGTCTTCCTCGACAAAACTGTTTCACGGCGGGCTGCGCTATCTTGAGTTCTTCGAGTTCCGCTTGGTCCGCGAGGCGCTGCAAGAGCGCGAGACGCTTCTCAAAATGATGCCGCATATTAGTTGGCCGATGCGGTTCGTGTTGCCCTATCATGCCGATATGCGGTTCGAGAGCGAAACGCCGACCTCAAAGCTGTTGTCACTGTTCATGCCATGGATGAAGGGGCGCAGGCCCGCTTGGCTGATCCGACTGGGGCTGTTTCTATATGATAATTTGGGCGGGCGCGATCTTCTGCCGGGCACGCGGACGCTTGATCTGACACGTGACCCCGCGGGCAAGCCGCTGCGGGAGAAATTTGCCAAAGCCTATGAATATTCCGATTGCTGGGTGCAGGATTCACGGCTTGTCGTGTTGAACGCCCGCGATGCGCAGGCGCGCGGCGCCGATATCCGGGTTGGGACCAAGGTGATCTCCGCCGAGCGCCGCGAAGGGATCTGGCATATCGTGACCGAAGGGCCGGACGGCCGCGCGGACCATCATGCGCGCGCATTGGTAAATGCAGGCGGACCTTGGGTCGAAGAGGTGCTGCGCAATCGGGTGCATGTGAACTCCACCGAGGGTGTGCGTCTGGTGCGCGGAAGCCATATTGTGACGCCGAAAATCTACGATCATGATCGGTGTTACTTCTTCCAAGGTGAAGACGGGCGGATCATTTTCGCGATTCCTTATGAGCAGGAGTTTACGCTGATTGGCACAACGGATGCCGATCATCAGGGCGCACCGGGCGATCCGGTCTGCACTCCAGAGGAAGAGCAATATCTGTGCGATTTCGCCTCGAATTATTTCGCCAAGCCTGTCTCGCGGGGTGATATCGTCTGGACCTATTCCGGCGTTCGCCCGCTCTACAATGACGGGGCCAGCTCGGCCACGGCGGCGACGCGCGATTATGTGCTTTCGTTAGATACAAACGGCGCGCCGCTTTTGAATGTGTTCGGTGGTAAGATCACGACCTATCGCCGTCTCGCAGAATCCGCGATGGCGAAACTGGCACCGCATTTCGACGGGCTTTCCGGCCCTTGGACGGCGGGAACGACGCTGGCCGGTGGCGGGTTCAAGCCCGCCGATCTGCGCCGCGTGATTGAGGATCTGGCGCGCGACTATCCGTTCCTGACGCCGTCATGGGCGGAACGGATGATCCGGCACTACGGGTTGGAGGCCCGTGATATTCTGGGGGCGGCGCAGTCGGTAGAGGATCTCGGGCAGGCGTTCGGGGCGACGCTCTATGAGGCTGAAGTGCGTTGGCTGATGGAGCGCGAATGGGCGCGGGGCGTGAAGGATGTGATCTGGCGCCGAACGAAACTCGGATTGCGCATGACATCGGAGGAAATCGCAGCGCTAGAAGCGTTTATGGCGCAAGTGCAGCAAGGATAATTGGAGGCTGTAGCAGGTCGGGGAGGCCTGTTTTCGGCAGAGGGAGCGAGAATGTCTTTGGAATTGAAAGCCGTATCTAGCGTTGTCGAGGGGCGGGTGCATATCCACCCCACCGACCTGACGCTGGAAAAGGGCACGATGAATGTGCTGCTCGGGCCGACGTCTTCGGGGAAAACCTCGTTGATGCGGCTCATGGCAGGGCTGGATCAGCCGACGCAGGGGCGGATTGTCTGGGAAGGCAAGGATGTGACGGGGATGCGGGTGCAAGATCGCAAGGTCGCGATGGTGTATCAGCAGTTCATCAATTACCCCGCGATGAGCGTTTACGACAACATTGCCTCGCCGCTGCGATTGATGAAGGTTTCGGCGAGCGAAATTGATCGGCAGGTTCGTGAGACCGCCGATATGATGAAACTGACCCCGATGCTGGATCGCAAACCGCTGGAGCTTTCGGGCGGGCAACAGCAACGTTGTGCGCTCGCGCGGGCGCTGGTGAAAGGCGCGGGGCTGGTGCTGCTTGATGAGCCGCTGGCGAATCTCGATTACAAGCTGCGCGAGGAATTGCGCGTCGAGATCCCGAAGATCTTCGAGGCGTCGGGCGCGATTTTTGTCTATGCAACGACTGAGCCGGAGGAGGCCCTGCTACTAGGGGGTAATACTGCTGCGCTTTGGGAAGGGCGGATCACGCAGTTCGGCCCGACGGCAGAGGTCTATCGCCGTCCCGCTGATCGCCGGACGGCACGGGTGTTTTCCGATCCGCCGATGAATTTTGCGGCCGTTGAAAAGCGCGGCGGGCAGCTTGATTTCGGTGCGGGGGTGCATGCGCCCGCAACGGGCATCTCTGCGGGCCTTGCCGATGGGCGCTATATCGCGGGCTTCCGTGCGAACCACCTGAGCCTTGCGGGGCAGCAGGATGGGCAGGTTGCTGAGTTTGCCTGCCGCTTAGGCGGAACCGAGATCACCGGAGCGGAAACCTATCTGCACCTTACCCGCGGGGAAGGTTTTGCGATGACGGACGAGAGCGAGTCGGCTTGGGTCGGGTTGATCCACGGCGTCCATGATCTGCCGCGCGGCGCAGAGGTACGGATCGCCGTCGATCCGAGCTTCGTCTATCTGTTCACCGAGGCGGGGGCGCTTGCGGCGCCGGCCTCCTATGCGATGGCGGGGTAAGATCATGGCGCAAATTACCCTTAAAAATCTGGCACATAGCTATAAGCCAAACCCTACTGGAGAGGCAGATTACGCGCTCAAAGAGCTCGACCACGTCTGGCAAGATGGTGGGGCCTATGCCCTTTTGGGCTCGTCCGGCTGCGGGAAATCGACCCTATTGAACATCATTTCGGGCTTGCTGGTTCCTTCGCATGGGCGGGTTTTGTTCGGCGACACCGATGTCACGAACGCCCCCACAGCAGAGCGCAATATCGCGCAGGTGTTCCAGTTCCCCGTTGTCTACGACACGATGAGCGTGCGCGACAACCTTGCCTTCCCGCTGCGCAATCGCGGCATGGATCCGGCCTATATTCAGGGCCGCGTTGAGCAAATCGCGCAGATGATCGGGATGGAAGCCGAGCTGGGCCATAAGGCGCGCGGGCTGACGGCGGACGCCAAGCAGAAAATCTCGCTGGGGCGCGGCATGGTGCGCGAGGACGTCAACGCGATCTTGTTTGACGAGCCGCTGACGGTGATCGACCCGCATATGAAATGGGAACTTCGGACCCAGCTCAAAGAGCTGCACCGCGAGTTCGGCCATACGATGATTTACGTCACCCATGACCAGACCGAGGCGCTGACATTCGCCGATAAGGTGGTGGTCATGTCTGAAGGACGTGTGTTGCAAATGGGTACGCCGCAAGAGTTGTTCGAGCGGCCCGCGCATACGTTTGTCGGCTATTTTATCGGCTCGCCGGGGATGAATTTCCTGCCAGCCGAGGTGACAGGATCTTCCGCCGTGGTTCACGGCGAGAAGGTGCCACTGGGCGCGGCCTACGGGCCAATAGCAGGCCGCGCCCAGATCGGCATCCGACCGGAATTCTGCGTGCTCGCAGAGGCCGGCGGGTTGCCGTTCAAGGTGATCCGCGTTGAGGATGTTGGCCGCCACCGGATTATCCGTGGTGAGGTCAATGGCACGCCGCTGAACATCACCGTGCCGGAGGGCGCGCCGATCTCTGCGGACGCGAGCCGTGTTCTCTTCGCGCCGCAAAAAATCAACGTCTACGCCGATGATTGGCGTGTCGCACCTGTCGGGGAGGGCAAGTGATGGACAAGACGCTCAACAATAAAGCGTGGTTTTTGGTACTGCCCGTGCTGGTGCTCGTCGCGTTTTCGGCGGTGATCCCGCTGATGACGGTGGTGAACTATTCGGTGCAGGATACCTTCGGAAACAACCAGTTCTTTTGGGCGGGGTTGGAATGGTTCGAGGAGATGCTGCATTCGGATCGGATGTGGTCGGCGCTGGGACGGCAGATTGCCTTCTCGGGGATTATTCTCGCGATCGAGGTGCCCCTGGGGATTTTCATTGCGCTGAATATGCCGAAATCGGGGTTCTGGGCCTCGTTCTGCCTCGTTCTGATGGCGCTGCCTTTGCTGATCCCGTTCAACGTGGTCGGCACGATCTGGCAGATCTTTGGCCGCGTGGATATCGGCCTTTTGGGGCGCGCGCTGGCAGCGCTGGGGATTGACTATAACTACACCTCGGATGCGGTGGATGCATGGGCCACGGTCATCGTGATGGATGTCTGGCACTGGACATCGCTGGTCGCGCTTCTGTGCTATGCAGGGCTGCAATCGATCCCGGAGGCCTATTATCAGGCGGCAAAGATCGACCAAGCGTCGCGCTGGGCAGTGTTCCGGTTCATTGAGTTGCCGAAGATGTCGGGCGTGTTGCTGATCGCGGTTCTGTTGCGCTTCATGGATAGTTTCATGATCTACACAGAGCCCTTCGTTGTGACGGGCGGCGGCCCTGGCAATGCGACGACGTTCTTGTCGATCGACCTTGTGAAGATGGCGATTGGCCAGTTCGATCTCGGCCCTGCTGCGGCCTTCTCGATCATGTATTTCCTGACCATCTTGGCGATTTCATGGGTGTTCTACACCGTGATGACCAGCCTCGATAAAGCGGAGGGCAAGTGATGCGCCTGAAATCGCAACCCATCGTGATGGGCCTGTATCTGCTGTTCCTTTTGGTGCCGATCTATTGGCTCGTGAATATGAGCCTGAAGACGAATACCGAAATCACCTCCTCCTTCACCCTTTGGCCAGAAAACCTGACATTTGCCAATTACGTGACGATCTTGACGGATCCGAGCTGGTATATGGGCTATGTGAACTCGCTGATCTATGTGGTGATGAACACGGTGATTTCGATCGCGGTGGCCCTGCCTGCGGCCTATGCGTTCTCGCGCTATCGGTTCATGGGCGACAAGCATCTGTTCTTCTGGCTGCTGACCAACCGGATGAGCCCGCCTGCCGTCTTCGCGCTGCCGTTCTTCCAGCTGTATTCCTCGGTTGGCCTGTTCGACACGCATATTGCGGTGGCGCTGGCGCATTGCCTCTTTAACGTGCCCTTGGCGGTGTGGATCTTGGAGGGCTTCATGCGCGGCGTCCCTAAAGAGATCGACGAGACGGCCTATATCGACGGCTATTCCTTCGGGGCGTTCTTTGGCAAAATCTTCCTGCCGCTGATTGCCTCGGGTGTCGGCGTCGTTGCCTTCTTCTGCTTCATGTTCTCATGGGTGGAGCTGCTGCTCTCGCGGACGCTGACCTCGGTGGATGCGAAACCGATTGCCGCGACGATGACGCGCACCGTCTCTGCCTCTGGGATGGATTGGGGGGTGCTGGCGGCTGCGGGTGTTCTCACCATCGTTCCGGGGGCGCTCGTGATTTACTTCGTCCGCAACTATATCGCCAAGGGCTTCGCCCTCGGCCGCGTGTAAGGAGACCTGCTCATGGCTTGGATGGCTTGGACCACCCCGACCGCGATTTTCTTCATCGTGATTGCCTGCCTGTTGATCACCTTCACGGTGCTTGCGATCAAATTCCCCGAGACGCCTCGCGTGGGAGTCTTGCGGATCGAAACAACGCGGGGGGATCGTTTGTTCATCACCCTGCTGGGCTCGGCCTTTATCAATCTAGGCTGGCTCGCTGCCTTCGGTGCCCCGCTCACTTGGGCGCTGATCTTGTGCCTCGTCTATGCCGCAGCGGTGTTCCGCTGGGTCTGACGCCTGCACCCCATACGCATCAACAATTCTCAGGGAGGAGAAATAATGAAACTGCGTAGAACCTCGACGGCTATGGCGCTTGCGCTCATGGTCAGTGGCCCCGCTTGGGCCGATATGGACGCCGCAAAGGGCTTCTTGGATGCGGAGATCGGCGATCTCTCGTCGCTGTCGCGCGCCGATCAGGAATCCGAGATGCAGTGGTTTATCAATGCGGCGAAACCCTTCGCTGGCATGGATATTCGCGTGGTGTCGGAAACCATCACCACCCATGAATACGAATCCAAAGTGCTCGCGCCGGCATTCGAGAAAATCACCGGTATCAAGATCACCCATGATCTGATCGGCGAGGGTGATGTGGTGGAAAAGCTGCAAACCCAGATGCAATCGGGCGAGAATATCTATGACGCCTATATCAACGATTCCGATCTCATCGGGACGCATTGGCGCTATAAGCAGGCCCGCAATCTGACCGACTGGATGGAGGGCGAAGGCAAAGACGTCACCAACCCCGGCCTCGATCTGGCAGATTTCATCGGCACCTCGTTCACCACAGGCCCCGATGGGAAGCTCTACCAGCTTCCCGATCAGCAATTCGCGAACCTCTATTGGTTCCGCCAAGACTGGTTCACCGATCCCAAGAACATGGAAGATTTCAAGGCCAAGTATGGCTACGATCTCGGCGTTCCGGTCAATTGGTCGGCCTATGAAGATATCGCGGAATTCTTCACGGGCCGCGAGATTGATGGCAAAAAAGTCTATGGCCACATGGATTACGGCAAGAAAGATCCGTCGCTCGGCTGGCGGTTCACCGATGCGTGGCTGTCGATGGCAGGCGCTGGCGACAAGGGCGAGCCAAACGGCCTTCCGGTCGATGAATGGGGCATTCGCGTCAACGAGAACTCGCAGCCTGTTGGCTCCTGCGTGGCGCGTGGCGGTGCGACCAATGGCCCCGCAGCGGTCTACTCAATCGAGAAATACATTGACTGGCTGACCAAATACGCCCCGCCGACCGCCGCAGGGATGGTGTTTGGTGAGGCAGGTCCGGTGCCGGCGCAGGGCGAAGTGGCCCAGCAGATGTTCTGGTACACCGCCTTCACAGCGGACATGGTCAAAGACGGCCTGCCGGTTATGAATGAGGATGGCACGCCGAAATGGCGCATGGCCCCCAGCCCGCATGGCGCCTATTGGGAAGAGGGCATGAAGGTCGGCTATCAGGATGCTGGCTCGTGGACGTTGATGGAATCGACGCCCGTGGACCGCGCGAAGGCGGCTTGGCTCTACGCGCAATTCGTGACCTCGAAAACTGTGGACGTGAAGAAGTCGCATGTCGGCCTGACCTTCATCCGCGAGTCGACCGTGCAGGATAAATCCTTCACCGAACGCGCGCCGAAATTGGGCGGTCTGGTCGAGTTCTATCGCTCGCCGGCCCGTGTCCAATGGTCGCCGACCGGCACCAATGTTCCGGATTACCCGAAACTGGCGCAGCTCTGGTGGCAGAACATCGGCGATGCTTCCTCGGGCGCGAAAACCGCGCAAGAGGCAATGGATAGCCTGTGCGCCGAGCAAGAGAAGGTTCTCTCGCGTCTGGAACGCGCTGGGGTTCAGGGCGATCTCGGGCCGAAGCTTAACGAGGAAATGGATCCGGAATACTGGCTGAGCCAGCCCGGTGCGCCGAAAGCCAAGCTGGAAAACGAGCGCCCGACACCGGAGACGATTGGCTATGACGAGCTGATCGCATCTTGGAACTAAGCCTCTAAAACCTTCTAGGGGGCGGGGCAGGAGCGCCTCGCCCCCTTTTCTATGCCGCAGGCCGGAGTGCGATCTGTGGCGCATATTCCGATAGCGCCCTCACTGCGCGCTAGTTAGTTTACGGATACGCATTTCGGGGGAAACCATGACCTATATTCTTGCAATCGACCAAGGCACCACCTCGTCGCGGGCGATCCTGTTTGACGCGCGGATGCGGGCGCGTGAAACGGGGCAGGAGGAGTTCCCCCAGCATTTCCCGAATTCCGGCTGGGTGGAGCATGATCCGGCAGATCTGTGGCGCACGGTGGTGACAACGGTTCGTGCGGCGATGGACAAGGCAGGGGCGAGCGCTGCGGATATCCGCGCGATCGGCATCACCAACCAGCGTGAGACGACGCTGGTGTGGGACCGGAAAACGGGCGATCCGATCTATAATGCGATCGTCTGGCAGGATCGGCGCACGGCGGAGGATTGCGCGGCGCTGCGGGCTGACGGGTTTGAAGAGATCGTCACCGCACGCACGGGCCTGCTGCTTGATCCCTATTTCTCAGCCACCAAGCTGCGCTGGATTTTAGAGAACGTCGAGGGCGCGCGGGCGCGGGCCGAGGCGGGGGAATTGTGCTTTGGCACGGTGGATAGCTTCCTGATCTGGAAGCTCACGGGCGGGAAGATCCATGCCACTGACGCGACCAATGCCGCGCGCACGATGCTATATGATATCGCGAAAGGGCGCTGGTCCACGACGATCTGCAAGCGGTTGGGGATTCCGATGGCGATGCTGCCAGAGGTAAAGGATTGCGCGGCAGATTTCGGGGAAACGCAGGCAGATCTGTTCGGGGGCGCGATCCCGATCTGCGGTGTGGCGGGCGATCAGCAGGCCGCGACCGTGGGGCAGGCCTGCTTTGCGGCGGGGATGATGAAATCAACCTATGGCACGGGTTGCTTTGCGCTGATGAACACCGGCGATCTGATGGTGCGCTCACAGCACCGTTTGCTGACGACGATTGCCTATCAGTTGAATGGCAAGCCGACCTATGCGCTCGAAGGGTCGATCTTTATCGCGGGGGCCGTTGTGCAATGGCTGCGCGACGGGCTCGGGACGATCAAGGAGGCGCGCGAGGTGCAGGCGCAGGCGGAAGCCGCCGATCCGATGCAGGAGGTGGTTCTGGTTCCCGCCTTCACCGGATTGGGCGCGCCGTGGTGGGCGCCCGAATGCCGGGGTGCGATCTTTGGCCTGACGCGGGGCTCAGGGCCGAACGAGCTGGCGAAGGCAGCGTTGGAGAGTGTCGGCTATCAGACGCGCGATTTGCTGGAGGCGATGAGCGCCGATTGGGCCGCCTCGCATGCGGGCGAACCCGAAAGCCATGAGGTGCTGCGCGTTGATGGCGGGATGGTTGTGTCGGATTATGCGATGCAATTTCTCGCTGACATTATCGGCGCGCCAGTTGACCGCCCCGAGGTGACGGAAACCACGGCGCTGGGCGCGGCATGGTTGGCTGGGATGCATGTCGGGCTTTACCCCGATCAGGCAGGCTTTGCGGAGGGCTGGGCGCTGGAGCGTCAGTTCGCTCCGCAGATGGAGGAAACCGAGCGCGACCGGAAATATGACCGCTGGTCGCGGGCGGTGAAGGCCACGCTGGCGATGGGCGGCTAAGAGAGCCGCCCGGTTTTCCCGTATCTAACCCTAGCGCCGCCGCTTCGGCCCTTTCGGGATGTTTCGCTTCATATATTTGAGGTTGCTACCGCTGGTCTTATCCGTCGATTTGCGGGTCTCCAGCACGGCGGTATTGGCCTTTTCTTCGGCGGCGAGTTTCTCCCAGCGCGCGAGACGCTCAAGATCAACCGTGCCGCTCGCCTCTGCCGCTCGTACGGCGCATCCCGGTTCGGTGAGATGTTTGCAATCGCGAAATTTGCAAGCGGTGGAGAGCGCGTGCAGATCGGGGAACAGCGCCGCGACTCCGTAGGCCGCATCGGTCAACTGCAATTCCCGCATTCCGGGTGTGTCGATCACCGCGCAGCCTTGCGGGATCAGGTGCAATTCGCGCCGCGTGGTGGTGTGGCGGCCCTTGGCGTCATCTTCACGAATGCCTTGGGTCAGCATCGCCTCGGTTTCCGTCAGCGCGTTGGTGAGGGTTGATTTCCCCACCCCTGACGACCCAAGGAAGGCGACGGTTTGCCCCTGCCCACACCATTGCGCGAGCTTGATTTTCGGGTCTTGGAACCGCGCATCCAACACGACCACAGGCACCAGATCTGTGATCGTCTGTGCCTGTGCGACGTAAACTTCGGGATCGTCGCACAGATCGGCCTTGGTCAGCACGATGACGGGCGCAACCCCTGCATCCAGCACCAGCGCGACATAGCGCTCCAACCGCGCGATGTTGAAATCCTGATTGCAGGAGGTGGTGATGAAAACGGTATCAATATTCGCGGCGATGAGCTGGGTCTGACGCTCATGCCCTGCGGCGCGGCGCTTGATCAGGCTTTTGCGCTCCAACACGCGCGACGCGGCGGGAGTCTCCGCATCATATAGCACCCAATCTCCCACGGTGGCCGGCACTGTCGGCGGGATGATCGGCGCGAGTCCCTCGCCACGCCCGCGCAGCCCGTTGCGGTGCACCTCGGTGATGCGGATGGGGGGGTGAGGTTCCTCGGGCGCGAGTTGGTCGGCGAAGAAGGCTTGCCATCCGAGCGCTGGAAGCAGCGGGAGATCGGTTTCGGGTGTTTCGGGGCTGGCCACCGTCATTTGATCACCGTCATTTTGCCATCGTCATTCTGTCGCCGTCATGTTGTTGCTTTCCCAGATGTGCCCATCGCGGGCTGATGCGCGAGCAAGGCCCGCTTTCGCCCAACATAATCTGTTCTGCGGGAATCAGGAAGGGCAAGCGCAGGGATCGGGGATTGGCGGCACAGGCTGGGGGCCTATACTGCGCCGCGACGACTGGGCAGTGAGGGGGAGACTGGATCAATGGAGACGACTGTTTTGGGGCCAGATGGCCTGCCGCGATGCCGTTGGTGCGCCGCAGCCCCCGAGTTCTTTGCCTATCACGATCAAGAATGGGGATTTCCGGTCGGCGATGATCGGCGGCTGTTCGAGAAGCTCTGTCTGGAGAGTTTCCAATCAGGGTTGAGTTGGCGCACGATCCTCGCCAAGCGCGAGAATTTTCGCGCGGCGTTTGGCAATTTCGAGATCGACGTGGTGGCGGGGTTCACGGCAGCGGATATCGAGCGGCTGCTGCAAGACGCGGGCATCGTGCGCCACCGCGGGAAGATCGAGGCAGTGATCAACAATGCGAAACGGGCGCAAGAGCTCGTGGAGGCGGAGGGATCCCTCGCGGCTTATTTCTGGCGGCAGGAGCCGGAGCCTGTGGTAGAGCCGCAGACGGTTTCCACCTCACCAACCTCGATTGCGATCTCCAAAGATCTTAAGAAACGCGGCTGGAAGTTCGTTGGCCCGACGACGATCTTTGCCTTTATGCAGGCGATGGGGCTGATCAACGATCACCACCTTGAGTGCAGCATCCGCCCACAGGCCCAAGCCGCAAGGGAAGGCTTCAAACCACCCGTAAAATAGGGGGAATTGGCTTGTGCGGGGCGCGCAAATTGGCTAGGCCGCGTGCTTTGCTGAAACCGGAGCCCCCATGACCGACACGCTTGCCATTGATTTCGGGACATCGAATTCCGCCTGTGCGATCCTTGAGAATGGCGCGGTGCGGCGGATTGCGATTGAGACCGATGGGGAAACCCTTCCGACGGCAGTGTTTTTTCCGGCCACGCGCGGCGATATGCGGATTGGATCTGCGGCGGGGGCGGCGCTGATCGGTGGCGAAGAGGGCCGCTATATGCGCGCCCTCAAGAGCGTGCTGGGCACCCAGCTTTTGCACGAGCCGCGCCTGATTGGCGGCAAACGGCGCACGATTTCGGAGATCATCACCGCCTTTCTCGAAACTGTGAAGGCGCGGGCCGAAGCTGCCACAGGCACCCCCCTGCGCAAAGCACTCTCGGGGCGACCGGTGCGGTTCCATTCCAAGGATGATGCGCGCGACACGCAGGCAGAGGCCGATCTGCGTGCGTGTTATCTCGCGGCGGGCTTTGAAGACGTCGCGTTCATGTATGAGCCGGAAGCGGCGGCACTCGCGAGTTACGGTGCGGCGGTCTCCGGCGAGATCGGCCTTATTGTGGATATTGGCGGCGGCACCTCGGATTTCTCGGTGTTTCGGATGGATGGCACGCGGGTGGAAATCCTCGCCAGCCACGGGATCCGCCTTGGAGGCACGAATTTTGATCATGCGGTGTCGATGAGCCATGTGATGCAGCATCTGGGCTATGGCGGGGTGTTGCGCCGCGAGATGGGCGAGGGTCTGCTGCCGATCCCGAACGGGGTCTATGTTGATCTGGCGACATGGGAGAAGATCCCGTTCCTCTACGCGCCCGAGACACGGCGGATGGTGGCGCAGATGCTGCCGCTCGCGGTGGAGCCACAAGGGCTTTCGCGCTTGGGTTCCGTGCTGGAAGACGAGCTGGGGCATGAGCTGGCCTTCGCTGTGGAGCGCGGCAAGATCGCGGCCAATGCGGCGGGTGCGCGCGCGCAGATTGATATGGGGGTGATCGAGCGCGGCTTGGCGGCCCAGATCACCGAAGGCAGTCTGAATGCGGCTTTGGCGGCCTATAGCGCGCAAATCCGCGAGGCCGCGATGGAGACATTGGTGCGGGCGCAGATCGCGCCTTGGCTAGTTCAATCGGTGGTCTTCGTTGGCGGATCGAGTTTGATGGGCATGGTCGCGCGCGAGATGGCGGATCTGTGCCCGCAGGCGCGGCAGGATTACGGCGAGGCGTTCACGGCAGTCGTGGACGGGCTTGCGCTGGCCACTCAGGCCTGAACGGGCAGCGTGAGATCGTGCAGCGTTTGCAACATATTGAGGACGTCTTCGGCCTCATCTTCGGAGAAGGGGATCGTCGCGCGGCAGAACCCCGCGAAGGAGCGCGAGTTTGCGGGGCCAACGGCACAAGCAATGCCGTGGTTGAGCCCGTATTCGGTGGCGCGCGCCATGACTCGTTCCGGATCGTCCAAAGGGATATCGCCCCAGCGGATATGCCCGGTATTCATCAGCCCCCAGCGGATCACCGGATCATGGAGCATCAACCCCGATGCGCTGTAGGCGTCGCGCCAAGCCGCAGGATAGGTGGTGAAGAGGAGCGTCGGGCGCGCGAAACGAAGATGCAACGCGATGCCGAAACCCGCATCACACAGCGATTCGAGCTGATCGAGAATGGGTTGAATCGCCAAAGTGGTATGCGTGTTCATCGGGCCTCAGTTCTGGCAACGGGGTGTGATATCCGCAGGGTCGGCGCTGTGTCTACGCCTCGCCATGCTATTTTTGGTTTGAAAAAATCGCAACAGATTTGGGTAGTTAGATGACCCTTGTTTCGCATTGTGAGGCATTTTCCTTGGCGGCTCCGGCGGGTTTCTACCTGGCGTTGCATGTTGGCTATGCTTTTCCCGAAAGGGAGGTGAACCGTCTGCCGGTGGACTGGATCGAGTTCTACACCAAGCGTGGACTGTTGGTGCATGATCCGGTGATGCGCTGGGTGTATTCAAACACGGGTGCGATGCGGATCGAGGATTTGTTGTTGCCCGATCCGGAGCAGGTCTTGGTCTATGCGCGGCGATTTTGTTTGCGATATGGCGCCGTTGTTTCGATCTTGCGACGCGGCGATGGGCTGCATCGCAGCTACGCGACCTTCTACCGGACAGACTGTGCGTTCACATTGGCCGAGCTATCTGTCTTGCAGCAAAGAGTTGAGGCGCTGCATGACGAGGTTGGATGCAATCAGAGTTTGACGCCCCTTGAGGTGGAGACATTGCGGATGCTATCGCGCGGAATGCGGGTGAAGCAGATCGCGCAGGAGGCTGGGATCTCCGATAGCGCAGTGAAGGCGCGATTGCTGGGCGCGCGGCGCAAGACGGGCGCGCGCACAACGTCGCAGCTTTTGACAGTTGCGGCGGCGCGGCGGCTGATCTGAGCTCCCCTAAAGCCATTTTATCAATGCACGAGGAATTCTGCGTGCAGCGCCCCTGCGGAATTGATGCTTTTAAGAATGTCGATCATATCGCGCGGGCTGACGCCGAGCGCGTTGAGCCCCGCAACCACTTCCGAGAGAGAGGTTGTATCGGGCACTTCAGCCATCCGCGTTCCCGGCTCTTCGGTGATCGAGGCTTCGGTGCGCGGCACGATCACGGTTTCCCCTTCGGCAAACGGGTTGGGCTGCACGGCAAGCGGGGATTCCTGAATTCGCAGCGTGAGGTTGCCTTGGCTGATCGCGACGCGGGAGATCCGCACATCCTCGCCCATGACGATGGTGCCGGAGCGTTGATCCACGACCACGCGGGCGCGGCGTTCCGGCTCCACTGAGATATTCTCTAGCCGTCCCATCACATGCGCAGGGGATCGCATATTGGCCGAGCGAATATCAATCGCGACAGTCCCCGCGTCTTGCATCAGGGCGATGCGCTGCCCAAATTCACGATTGATTGCGGTCTCGATCCGGCCAGCGGTGGTGAAATCGGGGCTACGGAGCGCGAGGCGAATGGTGTTGAGCGAAGTGAAGTCGAAGGAGATTTCTCGTTCGACACGCGCGCCCGAAGGGATGACGCCAGCGGTCGGCACGCCTTGCACGATGGAGGCCCCTTGGCCCTCCGCCGAAACGCCGCCCGCGATGATCGTGCCTTGCGAGACAGCGTAGATTTCGCCGTCTGCCGCGTTGAGGGGCGTCATAATCAACGTGCCGCCGAGCAGACTTTTTGCATCACCGATGGCGGAGACAGTCACATCGATCTGGCTGCCTGCGCGGGCAAAGGGCGGGAGTGTGGCGGTGACAAGTACGGCGGCGACGTTCTTCGGGCGGAACTGCTCGCCTGTCACGTTCACGCCGAGCCGCTCCAGAATATTGGCCATGATTTCTTCGGTGAAGGGCGAACTGCGCAGCCCGTCGCCCGAGCCATTTAGGCCGACAACCAGCCCGTAGCCCACCAGATCGTTGCCGCGCACACCATCAAATTCGACCAGATCCTTGATCCGGATCGGCGCGGCAAAGGCGAGGCTGGGGAGGAGGGCCAGAAGAACGAAGGCCAAGAGCTTTTTCATCGCATATAATCCGTCAGGGAGAGGTTCGCGAGGCGCGCTGTGAGCGTGTAGAGCGTCTCCATTTGGGTTTGCAGGGCTTCCAGCGCGGTGGCGGAATCGTATTCGTCGACGGCAACAATCTCGTTGCGGGCCAGTTGGAGCGCGGCCGTTTCGGCGCCGTTGCGGGTGGCGACGGATTCGACCCTGCCTTGGGCCGCGCCAATTGCGCTGCCGATATTGGTTATACTGCCTGCGGCGGTGATCACCCGCTCGCCTGCGGCATTGGCGATCAGCGCACGTTTGCCTGTATCGCCGGCAAAAAGCCCGTCCGATAGCAGCGCGCCAATCGCGAGGGATTTGAGTGTGTCGCGAATATCGGGATCGGCGGCGGTGATATTGAGATTCGCGGTCTCACCCTCGCCGATGTGGAAGGGCGCGAGGGGCGCGCCGCCTTGATAGGCGATGTCGAGGTAGCCACCCCCGCCTGCGGGGGCGTTGAACCACATATCGATCTGATCGAGCACGCCGCTGGTGGTTGTCTCGCCACTGATCGCGGATCCGAGCGCGCCAAGGATCACACTCGGGTCCGCGAGCGGGCGGGTGTCGGTAGCCTGACCAGAGAACAGGAAACGGCCCGCGGTATTGGAGTTAATCGCGGCGACGGCACTTTCGAATTTTTCGTTGGCGTTATTGGCTGCGGCGTCAATCATCGCGTTGCTGGCAGAGGAGCCTGCGGTGAGCAGCGCGGAGCCGAACCCATCAGTGAGGGCGCTCAGAGTTTCCGCCACGGATTGCATATTCCCGCTGAGGGTTTCCGCCTCTTGGGTGACGAATTTGTAGCTCTCCAGCGTACGCAACGAACGATCTAGCCCCGCGAGAGCCGTGTAATCGCCCTTCACCGCGGCCCCCGTATCGGCGCTTTTTCCGGTGGTGAGCTCTTGGGTCAAGCGACCCATCTCGGTTTTGATCGCAACATTTTGGCGCTGCAACCGGAACATCTGGGCCATATCGCCGACGGATACAAAGTTCATCTCAGAGATCCAAAAGCTGTTGCAGGAGTTGATCAATGGTTTGAATCACGCGCGCATTTGCCGAGTAGGATTGTTCAATTTGCATCAGCATTTGCAACTCGTGGTCTGTATCGACCCCATCGGCAAGCTGGAGCTCTTTGAGGGCGGTGGAGCGCGAGAGCGCATAGGTTTCTCGATCCTCGAAATCCTGTCGTGAGGTGGAGACCTGCGAGAGGATTTCAGCGGCCAGCCCGCTGGAGGACCGCGCGATTCCGGTGAAGCTGCCGGAGGGTGCCGCATTGGTGGAGGTGAGGGCCTCCGCGAAGGCGGTGAGTTGTGTTGCATTGCCCACGGGGCCTTGCGTGGCGGCCCCCAGCCCGTCGCGCAGGTGCCACAACGCGCCGCCCTTCGCGGGGTCGACCAAGGCATTGATCGAAATGCGACCGGCAAGGCCGGTTTCCTGCGCGATATCGAGCGCATTGCCGTTATCGGTGAACAGACCCGGATCGCCGGGGGGGAGTGTCGGATCAACGCCGCTATCCTCGAAGCGCGAGATCAGATCGCGGGCATAGGCGTCGACTTGGCTCTGCATTTGCGGCGCCACGGTATCGCGCACAGTGAACAGCGCGCCCAAAGTGCCACCGCCCATCACGCCGCTGTCGGAACTGTTGATCGCCATACCGTTGAGGGTGAGGCCGGAGAGGGCACCGGAGGTCAAGGTCCGATCGGCGGTGACGATACCGGAGGGAGTGAAGCCAACGGTCTGGGCGTTGCCCTCCAGCAGGATCGCGCCGCCAGTTGTATAGAGGGAGATCTGGTTGTGATCGCGGGCCACTTCGCGCACGGGGACGATCTCGGAGATGGTATCGACGAGGGTCTGACGTTCGTCCATCAGCGCGGTTGCATCGCGGCCAGAGCTGCGCTGGGCGAGGATTTCGGCGTTCAACTCATCCACCCGCAACAGGGATTTATTCAGCCGATCAACCTGTTGGCCAATCTGGGAATCGGCGCTGGTGCGGATTGTTTCGATTTCCTTTGAGACGGTGTTGAGTTTGGCTGCGACATCCTGCGCCTTTGAGAGGACGGAGGCGAGCCGCGCTTCGCTATCGGGGCGGCTCGCGGATTCAATCAGCGCGGATTCGAAATCGTCGATCACCGATGTCAGGGAACCATCGGTGCCACTCTCGCCAATCACGCCTTCCAACCGCGTATAGAAACCCGTCAGGGTCGCGGCATTGCCGGTTTGCGCATCGGCAAGGCGGCGATCTGCGAGCACGGCGGTATTGACGACGCGGTTGACGCCATTGACAACGACCCCCGCGCCATTGCCTCCCAAAGAGCGTGACGAGAGATCCAACTCCCGTCGCGCAAAGCCTTCGGTCATTGCATTGGCCACATTGGAGGAGACAACATCCGCCGCCCGCGAGGCAGCGGCCAGGCCGGAAAGGGCGTTGGAAAGCGATCCCGAGATGCTCATCTGCTGGTCTCCAATTACGGCGGTTCAGATCATCGTTTGATGTTGGTTGTCTCCTGCAACATCTCGTCGACGGTCTGGATAACTTTGGCGTTCGAGGAGTAGGCGCGCTGGGTCTGGATCAGCGACGTCAGCTCCTGCGCGACATCAGTGGCAGACCCTTCACGTGCATAGCCCGCGACCGCGCCCGTCGGGCCATCGCCCGCATCCCACAAGAAGAACGAGCCCGATTTCGGTGAGACTTGGAAAGTCTGGTTATTGAGGACATTCAGCCCGTTCACATTGGGCACATCCACCAGCGGCACCTGATATATCGTGCGGGTGAAGCCGGTGTCATAGGTCGCGGTGATCAAGCCCTTTTCGTCAATCTCGACGGCGGTGAGATTGCCGACCGGGGAGCCATCCTTGGTGATCGAGGTCGGCGCGAAACTATCGGAAAGTTGGGTCAACCCGTTGGTATCGCCGATCTTGCCGATGGTCATGTTGATGGTTTGCAGCCCTTCGGCCACGGTCAGATCCAAAGACCCCGTGGCGGGATCATAGGGCGCGCCGGAGACGGTGGTGACAGAGGAAAGTGTGCCGCCGTTGACCGATGTGTTGTCGAACACCAGCGTGTAGGTGCCCAGAACGCTTTCATCCGTGCCGACGGTCAGCGGATCGTCCAGCGTGGCGGAATCGCGGATCACCATCGTCCATTCGTTGGACGACCCGGTGCCGGGAACCGATGGGGTGAAGGTGACATCCAGAGTTTCCGAGGTGCCGAGGTTACCGAAATACTCGACCGAGAGCGGCAGCGCTTCGCCTGCCGATCCGGCCTCAGTGGCGGTGGCGGGGAGGTTCACGCCGAGGTTCATCTTCGACGTCGGATCGCCTGCCGTTTGGTTCGCGTTGATCACGACAGGTTCGAGCCCCGTCACCGTATCGCGGGGCTTGGTCGGGATCGTGCCATCCGCATTCGCGGCCCAGCCCAGCAACACAAGACCGGAGGAGGTTTTCAAAATCCCATCCTCATCGGTCGAAAACGAGCCCGTCGTCGTCATCATCAATGGCTCTTCCCCGCCATTGGAGCCGAGCGAGACCTCCGTCGTAACAGGCAGCATCCCGCGGCCAGAGATCGCGATGTCGAGTGCGTTGGAGGTCGAAACGACGGCCCCATGCTCATCAATCGCCCGCGAAGAGGTGGCGCGCACACCGCCGGCAGAATAGGTGCCCGAGTTGGTGGCATTGGTGATCACCAGACTGTCAAAATCAGCCTCGGCCCGTTTGTAGCCGTAGGTGCCGGAGTTGGCGATGTTATCGGAGATGGTCGCCAGTCGGGTGGCATTGGCGGCGAGGCCGGCCACGCCCGCGTTGAGCGAAGAAGAGATGGACATGAGTTAGCGCCTTTCTGATGCTGGTGTCCCTCGGTGACGGCCAGAATGCGCGCGGTGATTTAAGATCTTCCTAACAGCTAAAATTTTTCTCAATCCTTCGGGCGATCAGAGCGCAAAAGGATGATTTCAATCCGGTTGTTGCGCACGGCCATAGGGTTCGGTGCGACGGGTTTGCGATCGGCAAAGCCGGAGACACGTTCGATACGCTTGGCGTCAAACCCCGCGTCTGAGAACAATTCGCGTACGGCTTGGGCGCGCGCCGCAGACAGATCCCACACGGGGTTTTTCTTCAGCATATCGGGATAGGCGCGCATGTGGCCATTGATCGCGACATCGTTGGCAACGACGCCAAAGACCCGCGAAATCATCGCGGTAATCTCGATCATCAGCGGTGTCGCCGTGGCGGTG
The DNA here is from genome assembly GCA_048262715.1 of Paracoccaceae bacterium. Lineage (GTDB taxonomy): Bacteria > Pseudomonadota > Alphaproteobacteria > Rhodobacterales > Rhodobacteraceae > Albirhodobacter. The sequence goes on along the minus strand of JBLXEV010000001.1, from coordinate 151,917 downwards.
TCGCGCTCAAACAGGGGATCATTCTCAATATCGAAGAACTCCACAATCAGACCCTCATCTGTGACGCGGGTGACGATATGGCGCGCGAGTTGTTCGCTCACCATCGATTCGCCGCCGATGCCCATCAGGGCCTTATCGATGGATTTGGCGACCTCTTGCAGCTTGGCGCTTTCGGCTTCTTTTTCGTCTGAGTCTGTGCCTGTCTGCCCGCGCGCCTGATGTTCTTCGGTGGGTTTGACCTCACTGCCGCCGGTGCCGGTTTGGGCGATTTGCTCTTCGGAGAAGACAGATTCCCCGCCAAAGGCGCCATCGCCGCCGCCCGATATCCGGTTGATGGGAATCGTGGGATTGAAGTAATCCGCGATGCCTTTGCGTTGCTTTTCCGTGGTGGCGTTCAAGAGCCACATCAGCATGAAAAACGCCATCATAGCGGTCACGAAATCCGCATAGGCGACTTTCCATGCGCCGCCATGATGGCCGCCGCCGCTGATGACTTTCTTGCGCTTGATGATAATCGGCGCTGCATTGTCTCGCGCTGCCATGTCTGCCCCCGTTGACGTCACCCGAAAGGGGTATAGCAGCGAGGGTTTAACGGGCGCTTAAGCGTTAAGAGGAGGGGGAGGTCAGGGCAGGATTTTCGCCGCCAAGGTGCGGTGTAGATCTGGCTGTGCGGTGATCAGCCCGTTGGATTGCGGCATGGGGCGGTTGAAGCGCAGCGGCGCGCTCGTGCGATCTGTCGAGATCACGCCCGCGCGCGCGGCGATGAGCGCGCCTGCCGCGATATCCCATTCCCATGCGGGGCGCAGCGAGAGCGCGATATCAAACCGACCTTCCGCCACAAGGCAGAGCCGCCAAGCGAGCGAGGAGCGGAAGGTCCGCGTGACCTGAGGCACGTCGCCACCCCGCCAATGATGCGGTGCGAAGCTGGCCGCGGAGGTGATGATCGTTGTCTCTTTGCCTAGCGGCGCGCTTGGGCTGGGGGCGAGGGGCATGCCGTTGCGCAGGGCAGGGCCTGCCGCGGTCGCGGTGTAGATCTCGTCGCGGATCGGCAGGTAGACCACGGCGGCCGTCACTTGGCCACGGCGCGCAATCGCGAGGGAATGGGAGAACCCGTCTGAGCCCTCGATGAAGGCGCGGGTACCGTCGATTGGATCAATGATAAAGCAGGTCTCGTGATCCAGCCGCGCCGGATCATCGGTGCTTTCCTCCGAGAGCCAGCCATAGTCAGGCCGCGCGGCGCGCAGCTCGGATTCCAGCATCGCATTCACGGCGAGATCGGCCTCGGTCACCGGGCCTGCGCCTGCGTCTTTCTCCCAAATCTCGGGGCTCTGCCGCCAAAAGCGCTTGGCGATCTCTCCCGAGGCTTTCGCCGCCTCGATCAGCAGCGTGAGGTCGTTCGCTTCTCTTGTCTCACTTTCCGGCAAGGGTCAGACCTTCGACAAGCAAGCTCGGAACGACATGGCTCAGATGGCTGCGCGCGTCATTGGCTGGGGTCAAGCTGCGGAGCATCTCGATCAGGTTTCCGGCCACGGTGCATTCATTCACCGGATAGGCGATTTCGCCATTCTCGACCCAGAAGCCCGCCGCGCCGCGCGAGTAATCGCCCGTCGTTTGGCTGATCGAAGACCCGATCATCGAGGTGATCCAAAGGCCGGTGCCCATCTCGCGGAGCAGTTCTGCGCGCGATTTTGTGCCTTGGGTGAGCGCGATATTTCCCGCACCCGGTGAGGGCGGAGACGAGGTGCCGCGCGAGGCGGAGGCGGTGCTTTGCAGCCCAAGTTTGCGGGCGGTGGCGAGATCAAGCGTCCAGCCCATCAGCACACCGTTCTCGACGATGCTGCGGCGCGCGGTGGGCAGGCCTTCAGCATCGAACGGGCGCGAGCCTGCGATGCGGGGGCGGTGCGGATCCTCAATGATTGAGAGGCCTGCGGGCAGGACTTGCTCGCCCAGAAGTGCGCGTGCCCATGAGGCGCCGCGCGCGATGGCGGCGCCATTGGTCGCGCCGAGAAGATGGCTGATCAGGCTGCCCGCGATCCGCTCGTCATAAAGCACAGGGAACGCGCCGGTGGGGGGCTGTTGCGCGCCGCTGCGCTCAACCGCGCGCTGGCCCGCGAGCAAGCCGATGCTGGCGGCATCGGGCAGATCGGATTGGAAGGTGCGGCTCTCGGCTGCCCAGTCGCGCTCCATCCCCAAGCCCTCGCCTGCGATAGCAACGGCAGATGTGGCGCGGGAGGTGCGCCCGTAGCCGCCCTCAAACCCGTTGGTGGCCGCGATATGCAGGCGGCGGCTTGAATAGCTGGCGGAGGCCGATTGCACCTGATTGACGCCCGAAACGGCAAGCGCGGCGGATTCTGCGGTGCGGGCATCGTGCTCCAGAGCCTCAGCAGAAGGCTCCGGCGCGGAATCAGAGAGTTCAAGCGCGGAGAGATCCCAGGTCTGCGCAAGCTGCGCGGGCTCCGCGAGGCCGAGATAGGGATCGGCGGGCGTTTCGCGCGCCATCGCGACGGCGCGCTGCGCCATTTCGAACATGGTGCGCGGGGAGATATCGGAGGCGGAGACACAGGCCTGATGCCCGTCGATCAACACGCGGAGCCCGATCTCCACACCCTCGGCACGCTCGGCTTGCTCCAGACGCCCCTCGCGCACGTCAATCGACACCGCCCGCCCATCCACGGCAATCGCGTCGGCTTGGGTCGCGCCTGCGGCTTTGGCGGCATCGAGAAGGGCATGGGTCAACTGGGAGAGATCGGTCATCTGGTCGCCTATATGGGAGGTCGCCCTGAGCGGGCAGGGGTGCCCCGATTGCGCGGGGCACCCTTTTCAGTCTGATTAGCGCAGGCGTTGGCCGTTGGCGTAGACGCCGCCATCGTCGCGCATCTCGATCTTCGAGGTCATCACATCATCGCCTGCGGGCACCGCGAAGAGGCCGAGCATCATCCGGATTCCCATCAGTTGATCGGAGGGGATAAGGCCCGTCGCCACGAGGTTATCGATCAGCGTATTGCCTCCCTCGAGCCGCAGATCCACCGCGCCTGTCGGCATTGGAACTGGCGTCGAATTGTCGAAGGTCGCAGCGCCTTTTCCGGTCAGATCGGCACCCATCAGTTTGACTTGCAGCTCGTTGAGCGAGAGCGATTCAACCTCAAACGGTGGCTTTTCGCTCGCCATGACCTCTTCAGGATTCTCCAGCTTGCCAGTGACCTTCGCCGTTCCCTCGAGATCGAGGATCACGGTTGCGGGCGAACGCGGCAGATGCGCTGTCGGGTCGAACATCGCCCAGACCTCATCATTGACGACCAGATCTTCCAGCCGCACCTCAAGACCGAACGGACGGCTCTCTTCACCCGGCACCAGCGGGACATCGAACCCGCCGACCATGCGGCTCATCTCGGCATGGATCGGGAACGGCAGCATCGGCATTTCCGCATCCACCGTCACGCCAGCGGAGGTGCTGTTGATCCGCGCGCCATCTTGATCGACGGCGAAGCTCAGCGCGCCCATTTCGGCCTTGCTTGTGGTTTTCATCGGGCCCATCGGCCCATCGGCTTCGTTGCTGCCGGTGGAGGTGCCGGATTTCAGATCGCCGCTGATCCGCAGGCCCATGCCGAGCGCATCAATCAGATTGGCGGCGGCTGCGTCCTCGGGCATATTCATGTCGAACTTCACCGCAACATCCGCCATCTCGCCGGAGCTGGTGAAGGTGCCAGCCTCGTCACCGCCGGAGCCTGTCGCGGTATAGCTGACCTTGGCGATTTCGAAATCGGAGGTCACTGTGGTGGCCGCACCTGTTTTGACGGTTTCGGAGCCGCGCATGTTTTCCATCGCAAGGCGCATCACCACGGGGACGGCAACAGCCCCCTCGGTTGCGGGCGCTTCGGTGGTGGTCAATTCGGCGGTCATCTCGGGCAGATCGAAATCGATCACCATATCGTCCGGATCACCGGAGATTTGGGCGACGAGATCTTTCTGGGTCAAGGTCATGTCGCTGGTGACGCCAGTGCCATCCATCGCCGATGTCGGAATCGTCGCGGTCATCGTCTCGGCCATGGTCATAGTGACCTCATCGCCGTCGGCTTCGAGCTGGATCTCAGGGATGGTGAGCACGGTATCGCCCGAATCGTTCGGGAAGGTGATCGTCACATCCCGCAGGGTCAGATCCTTGCCGCTCTCTTCGCGGTCTGCTGTGACCGTCAATCCGGCATTGGTGTAATAGTCCTGCATCATCGTCCAGACCTGATCAGGGCTGATATCGGCATAGGCAGGCAGGGCAAACGCGGCGAGCGCGGTGCTCGTAATGAGGGATTTTTTCAAGGACATCGCTTTCACCTTTTTTAATTTTGCCGCAGCGGGTCACGACATGTAATCATTTCATCTAAGATTACGATACATCATGACCTCGAGCGGAAAGGTCAAGCGATGCGTCCGTGGCATTTGGACTGAGGGAGAGAATATTGATCGAATTGCAGTGTAGCGAGAAGATTTGGACTGTTGTTATTAACCGTCCGGAGAAGGCCAACTCGCTGACGCGCGAGATGCTGATGGCGATTGCGGATCATGCAGAGGCGGCGTCAGCGGATGATGCGCGGGCGTTTGTGTTGCGCGGCGCGGGCAAAATGTTTTCAGCGGGCGCGGATCTGGATGAAGCTCGGGCGGGGCTCGCGGTTGATCCGGTGTGGGAGCGGGTATCGGGCGCTGTGGCGGCGCTGCCCTGTCTGACGATTGCGGCGCTCAACGGTACGTTGGCAGGCGGGGCGATGGGGATGGCGCTGGCCTGTGATCTGCGGATCTGCGTGCCCAGCGCCAAGTTTTTCTATCCGGTGATGCGCTTGGGCTTTTTGCCGCAGCCCTCGGATCCGGCGCGGATGGCGGCGCTCATCGGTCCGTCGCGCGCGAAGATGATCTTGATGGCGGGCGCGAAGATCGAGGCAGAAGAGGCTCTAGCTTGGGGCTTGGTGGACCGGATTGTGGCGCCGGATCTGCTGGATGAGATGATTGCGGGATTGACGGCGGATGCCAGCGCGGCGGAGGCAACCCATGTCGCGGGGATCAAGGCGATGATTGGCTGATCGCGCGATTTTCCCGCTCCGGGTCAATTTGCCTGCCCGAAGGTTGCTAACCCGAATGAAAAGGCGCGCCGTGTTGGCGCGCCGATCAAATTCATGCGAGGCGAATGGTCTTAGGCGTAGACGCCCTCTTTGCCGAAATGTTTGGTCAGCATGTAATAGACCACGGCACGATGCTTGTTGCGCTCTGAGCGGCCATAGGTCTCGATCACGGCGTCAATCGCGGCATCCAGCTCCGGCCCATCTTTGAGACCGAGTTTCTTGACGAGGAAATTTGCCTTCACGGTTTCCAACTCGGCTTTATCGCTGCCTGCGACGGTGGAGGCATCAGCGTTATAGATCGCGGGGCCGCAGCCGATGGTCACTTTCGTGAGCAGATCCATGTCGGGGGTCATGCCGCATTTGGTTTTCAGATCGTCGGCATATTTTGCGATGAGATCGTCTCTCTTGCCCATGATTGTTGTCCTATTCGTCCAAGGTTTCAAAAGGATGCGCAAAGGCGCTGAATTCCTCACGAATCCTAGGGGAACTGTGGCTGATCACAAAGCAATTTCTGGTTTGCGAAGGGAGCAGCGGGTGTTTGACCTTTGGTCAAGGCGCGCCGCCGACCAATGCAAAAGGGCCGCACCCTGCGGCGCGGCCCTTCCTCGTGGATCAGAGCGATCTCAGTAGCGGTAGTGCTCTGGCTTGAACGGGCCTTCCGGCGTCACGCCGATATAGGCGGCTTGCTCGGGGCTCAGCGTGCTGAGTTTCACGCCGATGCGGGCCAGATGGAGGCGCGCGACTTTTTCATCCAGATGCTTGGGCAGGATGTAAACGCCTGGCTGGTATTCCTCGCCCTTGGTCCAGATCTCGATCTGCGCGAGCACTTGGTTGGTGAAGGAGGCCGACATCACGAAGGACGGATGGCCCGTCGCGTTGCCGAGGTTCAAAAGGCGACCTTCGGAGAGCAGAATGATCCGCGCGCCCGAGGGCATCTCGATCATATCCACTTGGTCCTTAATATTGGTCCATTTGTGATTGCGCAGCGAGGCGACCTGAATTTCGTTATCGAAATGGCCGATATTGCCGACAATCGCCATATCCTTCATCTCGCGGATATGCTCGATGCGGATCACGTCCTTATTGCCAGTGGTGGTGATGAAAATATCCGCCGTAGCGACGACATCTTCCAAAAGCACCACTTCGAACCCGTCCATCGCGGCTTGCAATGCGCAGATCGGATCAACTTCGGTGACTTTCACGCGTGCGCCGGCGCCTTGCAGCGAGGCTGCAGAGCCTTTGCCCACATCGCCATAACCGCAGACAACAGCAACTTTGCCCGCCATCATCACGTCCGTCGCGCGGCGGATGCCGTCCACCAGCGATTCCTTGCAGCCATATTTATTGTCGAATTTCGACTTGGTGACGGAATCGTTCACGTTGATCGCAGGGAAGGGCAGTTGGCCTTTCTTGTGCAAATCATAAAGGCGGTGCACGCCTGTGGTGGTCTCTTCCGAAACGCCTTTGATCGCGTCGCGGGTTTTGGTGAACCAGCCGGGGGTTTCCGCCATGCGCTTCTTGATTTGCGCCTTGATGACCTCTTCCTCTTCCGAGGTCGGAACCGCCAGCACATCCTCGCCCGCTTCCATCCGCGCGCCCAACAGCACGTAGAGCGTGGCATCGCCGCCGTCGTCGAGGATCATGTTTGCGCCTTCGGGGAATTGGAAGGAGCGGTCGAGGTAATCCCAATGCTCGGTCAGGGACTGGCCCTTGATCGCGAAGACAGGAACGCCCGCAGCGGCGATCGCAGCGGCAGCGTGGTCCTGGGTGGAGAAGATGTTGCACGACGCCCAACGGACATCAGCGCCCAAGGCCACCAGTGTCTCGATCAGCGCGGCGGTCTGGATTGTCATATGCAGCGAACCAACGATACGCGCGCCCTTGAGGGGTTTGCTGTCGCCAAACTCGGAGCGCAGCGCCATCAGGCCCGGCATTTCGGTTTCAGCGATGTCGAGCTCTTTGCGGCCGAAAGCGGCCAGCGAAATGTCTTTGACGATGTAATCGGCCATTCTCGGCTCCCATATTGCGTTGAACGGGCCTTAGCATCATCGGGGTTAAGGAACAATCTCTGCCCCAAAGACATCGGCCCTCGAAGCAGATGCTACAAGGGCCGATGGCGGGAGGTTTTTGCGGTATCTTGCTGTGGGGACGAGGATTTAGCTCTGCGCAAGGAGCTGCTCATTTTCCAAGAGGGCAACAGGGTTATCGCCTTGCTCCCAGTCAATACCGGAGCTGACAACGCAGGAAATGCCATCGGCGCGGGTATAGACAGCCGTCCAAGTGCCCATGATATCCGACGCATAGAGCTCGACCGAGCGGCCTTTGGCGAGGGGCGAGCGGGCCTTCGATTGCTCAGCGAAATCGTGATCAAGCGTCTGCACGACGTTCTCGCGCAGGTCGCAATAAGGTTCCGTCGAGGATTGATCATTGCCATATGCACTGATGTTGTCGAATACGGACAGATCGCCGAAGCTTTCGCCGCTCAGATCATCCATCGGGCGGGTATCCGTGTGGGCGCGTGGCGCGGGCTGCGAAAAGCCTGTGACGGTATCGGTCCGCGATTGTGCCATGGTAACGGGCACGGCGAGGCCAACCATTACGGCGGCGGTGATCATCAGTTTCTGGCGCATGATGTGCCTCTCTACTGTCTGGTTCAAGTTGCAAAGGAAACGTGTGAGGGCACCAAAAAGTTCCCAATCCTGTTTACACGGGTCCGGCATCGGCCTAATTCTGCGGTGTCCTTTAAGGAGAAATCCAATGGCTGCGCGGGCTTGGCAACGTATGCTTTCAGGTCGGCGTCTGGATCTTCTGGATCCGACTCCGATGGATATTGAGGTGGAAGACATCGCCCACGGCCTTGCCTTCGTCGCCCGTTGGAACGGCCAGACCGAGGGCGATTGGCCTTATTCGGTGGCGGAGCATTCGCTCTTGGTCGAGGATATCTTTGCGCGAATGAACCCCGGGATCAGCGCGCGCTGGCGCTTGGCGGCCTTGCTGCATGATGCGCCGGAATATGTCATCGGGGATATGATCAGCCCCGTGAAGGCCGCCGTTGGCCCGCAATATCTGGAATTGGATAGGCGGCTGACTGCGGCGATCCATTTGCGCTTTGGTCTGCCTGCGGTTCTGCCTGTCGCAATGAAAAAGGCGATTAAAGCAGCCGATACGATTTCGGCGCGGCTGGAGGCAGAGCAAATCGCGGGATTTAGCGCGGAGGAGGCGAATCTGCTGTTCGGCAAGCCAGATCCTGCGCTGACGCGCGGTTTGCGGCTGGTGTTGCGCCCCCCCGCGCAGACGCGCGAAGAGTTTACACGGCGGCATGCCGATCTTTTAGACCTTTGCGGCGCGCCGAGTTAGGGCGCAGCGAAAATCCGGAAGCGGCTTATCATCTAGAAATTTGGCGGAGCAATTGCCCCGCCAAATCGCGTTTAAATGCTGAGATCATCCAGCGTTTTACCAGCATCTAGAGCGGCTTGCGCCCAACGCGGTTTGCGCCCGCGCCCTGTCCATGTTTCGGATGGGTTTTCGGGGTTGGCGTATTTCGGAGCGACTGATTTGCGTTTGCGCGCAACTTGCACGCCCGTCAGATCGGCCAAAGAATATCCCATTTTGCGGGCGGTTTCTTCAAGCTCCAAGAGCGCTTCGCGCTTCTTGCGGTCTTCATAGCTATTGATAGCACGCTCGACACGCGTGCGCAGATCTTTCAACTCCGACAAGGAGAGATCGTCGAGGGTATCGATCATTTGGGTTCCCTTCAAATAATTGAGGGAAAAATAGAATTAAATCACGATTGTTCAAGCTTATTATAAATTGAACACCGAATGGTGACGTAAAGATATGCGTCTTTCCGCCTATTTGTATTTAGCGCGGGCCGCGTTTTGCGAGAATGCGCTGCAATGTGCGGCGATGCATATTTAAGCGGCGCGCGGTTTCGGAGACATTGCGATCGCATTGCTCGTAGACGCGCTGGATATGTTCCCACCGCACGCGGTCCGCACTCATCGGGTTTTCCGGCGGTGGTGGCAGCGCTTCGCCAACGGCCAAAAGCGCGTTTGTAATATCGGTCGCATCCGCAGGCTTGGACAGGTAGTCGGTCGCGCCCATCTTCACTGCGGCGACGGCTGTCGCAATAGCACCGTATCCGGTGAGCACCACAATCCGCGCATCTGCGCGTTTTTCGCGCAGCGCCTCCACAACATCCAGCCCGCTGCCATCTTCAAGCCGCAGGTCGATCACCGCATAGGCTGGGGGGCGGGATTGGGCGATGGCTTTGCCTTGGGCCACCGTCTCCGCTGTTTGGGGAAGGAAGCCGCGTTTCTCCATCGCCTTTGCCAAGCGATTGAGGAAAGGCACGTCATCATCGACGAGGAGCAAGGTGCGATCTGGTCCCAGCGCTGCGAACTCTTCGTCTGACATTGGCATTCCTTCAATATCTGCTGTCTAGGAGACTAGGGCGCTGGAGAGGGTTGGTCAAATCCTGCGCAGGCTCAGATTGCATATTGGCTTGCAGCTTATTTGGCGGCCTCTACGGCGTCGATATAACACGCCATTTTGTCGGCGACGACATTTGCAGGGTCATTATGGCTGAAGAAATCGACAAAGCCGTACTCTGGGAACAGCAGGTAAGACTGGGTCGAGTGGTCGATCAACGTGTAGGGATCACCCGGAGTTTGGATGCTGAAATAGGTTTTATAGGCTTTGCTGGCAGCTTTGATCTGCTCGGCAGAGCCCGTGAGGCCCAGCATCCGCGGGTGCATAATATCGGTAAATTCGGCCATGACCTCGGGCGTGTCGCGTTCACTGTCGACCGAGATGAACACGGGCGTGACCTCATAGCCGCGATCCTCGAGATCATAGGTAGCCTCCGCATTGCGGGTGGCATCCAGCGGGCAGACATCGGGGCAGAATGTATAGCCGAAATAGACCAGCGTCGGTCCGGTGATCACGTCTTTGTCTGTCACCGTCTTTCCGGTCTCGTCGACAAGCTCGAACGGCCCGCCAATCGTGCTCGTGCCGCCTGCAACCGCGCCGTTGCGGCAGGCCGCGAAGATGTCGCCTGCGGGGCGCATCACCGTGGCAACCGCCATCGCGCCAATTCCGAGCAGCGCAACACCTGATGCGACGAGCGCGGCGGTCTTGGGGGCGATAGGCATCAAACTCTCCTAATTCTGGGTCGCGCATTGATCGCCGATTGGCGCGTCGGTATCAATGGGCTTAGCCAAGGTGTGACAATTCGACGTCACGGAGGGATTTCGCCGTCAGGGAGCGCGCGCATGAAACAAGGATCTACGCTGCCAGCTCTCGAGGCGCACGGCGATTGGGTGCGGCTTAGAACCCTTATTTTCCTGCGCTGGACAGCGGTTTTCGGGCAGTTGGGCGCGATTTTTACCGCGCGGATGGTCTATGGAATCGCGATTGATCTGCCGCTGTGCCTGCTGACAGTGGGCGCGGCCGTTGCGGGGAATCTCGTCGCGATCTTCTTGTTCCCAGAAACCAAACGGCTGACCGAGGGCGAAACGCTCGCGATGCTGATGTTCGATGTGGCGCAATTGGCGTTGTTGCTCGGGCTCACGGGCGGGTTGGAAAACCCCTTCGCGCTCTTGATCATCGTGCCTGTGACAATCGCTGCGACAGCGCTGCAAACACGGGCGACGATCTTTTTGGGTGTGGTGACAATCGTGGTGGTGTCGCTGGTCGCGATGGTATCGCTGCCGCTGACATTCGACGATGGAACGCTGTTGGAAGTGCCACGGTTGTTCCGCTTCGGGTTCTGGCTCTCGATTGTGATCGGGGTGGTGTTTCTGGGCGTCTATACCCACCGGATCGCATCGGAGAATCACTCGATGGCAGATGCGCTTGTTGCCACGCAGCTTGCATTGGTGCGCGAGCAAAAGCTGACGGATCTAGGCGGTGTGGTCGCCGCTGCCGCGCATGAGCTGGGCACGCCGCTTGCGACGATCAAGCTGGTGAGTGCAGAACTGGCCGATGAGTTGGAGCGCGAGGACCACCGCGAGGATGCGCTGTTGATCCGTGCACAGGCCGACCGATGCCGTGATATTTTGCATTCGATGGGGCGGGCGGGGAAAGATGATCTCCATCTGCGCTCCGCGCCGCTTCTCGCGGTGCTGCGCGAGGCCGCCGAGCCGCATCTGGAGCGTGGTAAGGCGGTGCATTTCGATTGCCTGCCGATGGAGGGGGGGCCAGCGCGCCAGCCGACGATTTACCGCTATCCCGAACTGATCCATGCGCTGCGCAATCTGGTGCAGAATGCGGTGGATTTTGCCCAAACCGCCGTGTGGGTTGAGGCAAGCTGGTCGGATGATCTGCTGGTAGTGCGAGTCTCTGATGACGGGCCAGGCTATCCGGCGGGACTTTTGGGCCGGATTGGCGATCCTTTCCTCGCCGCGAAACGCTCTGAACCTGCAAGGCCCGGATATGACGGGATGGGGCTGGGCCTGTTTATCGCCAAGACCTTGTTAGAGCGAACAGGTGCGCGGCTCTCGTTCTCAAATGGCGCAGATCCTTTCTTGACCGCCGAGGAAGAGGCGCCGCGACGTGGCGCGGTCGTTGAGGTGCGCTGGCCGCTGGACCGATTGATCGCGGAAACCTCTGGGGGGCTGGGCGAGAATACCGCATTCCATTGACGCCGTTTATGGCGCCTCGTGTCAGAGTAACCGCCACGCTCCAAGGGGATTAACGAGGCGTTAACTAATCTTCGTGATTTTAACCAAATGGGTTTTGAAACCGGAGAGCGAGTCGTGGAACATTGGGTGCTGGCCGTCATTATTGTGACCACGTCTATCGCCTCGGCAGTGATTGCGCTGATGGTTTTGTCCACATTCTTCGCCAAGCAGTCAAAGATCGCCGCCGCGATCAACCGAAGTGATGTGCTTGAGCAGACGGTGTTCATATTCGACGATGAAGATCTTGTTGATGCGACATCCTCGGCGCGCGGGCTCTTGGATGTTACCCCCGTTGCGCCAACGGATTGGGCAAGATTGGCATCATTTCTGATCCCTCGGTTCGATAACCTCCTGCAAGCCATCGGACGGCTCGCGCAGGAGGGCCGGATCGAAATGACGGCACGGCAGGCGGTGGGCGAACTTGCGCCGATGCGGCTGGTGGCGGAAAACATCAACGGTTTTGCGCGGATCACCCTCATTGATCCTCAGGCAGAAGGGCAAGGGGTACTTGTTGATGGGCTGAGTCAGCGCGCGCTCGAGGATGAGTTGACCCTGCTGCGCAGCACAGTGGACCGTGCGCCAATGCTCGCGTGGCGGGAAAGCAGCGATGGATTGGTCACATGGGCGAATCGAGCGTATATTTTACGGGCGGGCGCTTTGGATTCGGAGGAAGACGTGCTGACTTGGCCGTTGCCGCGGCTATTCGCAAAAACTCCGACCGGAACAGGCACCGTCCCGCGCCGGCTGAAGGTCGATGGTGAAGGGGGGCAGGTGTCTTGGTTCGATTGCCAGTCGCAGCTGCTGGAGGACGGCGCGTTACATTTCGCGATCCCCGCGGATGCGACGGTCAAGGCCGAGCGTGCGCTGCGTGAGTTTGTGAATACGCTGACCAAGACCTTCGCGGACCTGCCAATTGGCCTTGCGATTTTCGATCATCAGCGCCAGTTGCAGCTCTTCAATCCCGCACTGATTGATCTGCTTGGGTTGGATGCACAATTCCTGACGGGCCGCCCGACCTTGTATTCCTTCCTTGACCGTTTACGCGAAAGCCGTGTCATGCCGGAACCGAAGGATTACCGAAGCTGGCGGCAACAGATGGCGGCACTCGAAAAGGCCGCCGCAGCGGGCGATCATTCCGAGGTGTGGAGCCTGCCGTCGGGCCAAACCTACCGCGTGACTGGGCGGCCGCATCCCGATGGTGCCGTGGCCTTTTTGTTCGAGGATATCTCGGCGGAAGTATCGCTTACGCGGCGGTTCCGGTCCGAGTTGGAGCTGGGCGGTGAGGTGCTCGATTCGCTGGAGGAGGCCGTTGCCGTGTTCCAATCCTCGGGCGATCTGGTGCTCTCGAATGCGGCCTATACGCGGCTTTGGGGCGTGGATCCGTCCGAGACCTTGGGCCAGATCAGCCTCATGGATGCGGTACGTCAGTGGGCGCAAAGCTGTGAGACGACTGAGACCCTCTCAAAGATTCGTGCCTATGCCACCCAAATCGAGGAGCGTGCGCCATGGTCGCAAACCCTCCGCCGATTGGACGGAAGCGACCTGCGCTGCCGATTGGTGCCCATGACGGGGGGCGCGACGCTGATCGGCTTCACGCTCCTTGCGCCCTGCGCGCAGCTGATGGTGATGCGCAGCGCTGATCCGGAGCGGGCTATCAGCTAAGCGCAAACGGCTTGCGGTGCGGGCTGGGCAAGGTAAGACTGCGAGGATGAACGCGCAGCCCTCCCTCCCCGCTTTTCAAAGCCTTTCGTTACTGGATGCCGAGGCAACCGCCCGTTTGGGCGAAGCCCTTGCGTCCCGTTTGCGTGCGGGCGACACAGTTTTGCTCGATGGGCATATTGGCGCAGGCAAAACCCATCTCGCCCGTGCGATCATTCAAGCGCGCCTCGCGCGGGTGGAGGATGTGCCTAGCCCGACCTTCACCCTTGTCCAGGTGTATGAGGATGCGGATGGCGAGATTTGGCATGCCGATCTTTACCGCCTTTCCAGCCCTGCTGAAGTCGATGAGCTCGGCCTGACGGATGCATTCGGGGCGGGGCTTTGTCTGGTCGAGTGGCCGGATCGGCTTGGCGGGCATTTGCCGGAAAACGCGCTTCATATTGCGCTGGAGCTGGAAGGCGAAGGTCGCCGCGTCCGCTTTATGGGGGGCGGTGACTGGCCACAGCGCTTGGCGGGGCTGGCTGTATGACCCGAGAGATCGAGACGCGGATTTGCCGTTTCCTCATCGAGGCGGGATGGGGGGATGCGCAGCGGCGCCCGCTTGCAGGCGATGCTTCGGCACGGCGCTACGAGCGGTTAGAGCGGGGGCAAACCCGTGCCGTTTTGATGATTGCACCGAATATGGGCGACGAGATCCAGCGATTTATGCGGATCGGGCACTGGCTGACGGAAAACGGATTTTCTGCGCCGCGTCTCCTTGCGCAAGCGGATGGACTTTTGTTGCTAGAGGATCTGGGCGACGATCTGGTCGCACGGTTGATCGCGCAGGATCCCGCACGGGAGGCCGGGCTTTACCGTGAGATCACAGATTTTTTGCTCGCGCTGCACGCGCGGCCTGCGCCGGCGGGGCTTTCCGTCCTCGATGCAGAGGCGCTGAGCAACTTGGCGCAGCTTTGCGGCGATTGGTATCTGCCCGCAGCGGGGCGAGAGGCGGCTGATTTCGCCGTGCCCAGCCTGATCGCGCAGGCCTATGCTGCTTTGGACCCTGTCGCACCGGTGATGTGCTTGCGCGATTTTCATGCAGAGAATCTGCTCTGGTTGCCGGAGCGTTCCGGCACTGCGCGGCTCGGCGTGCTGGATTTCCAAGACGCGGTTGCAGCCCATCCTGCCTATGATCTTGTTTCCGCCCTGCAAGACGCGCGCCGCGATGTGAGCGCCGATGTCGAGCAGGCGGAGCGCGCCCGCTACGGCGCTGCCTTTGACGGCGATGCGGCGCAGTTCGAACTGGCCTATGCGCTTCTGGGTGCGCAGCGTTCAATCCGAATTCTCGGTGTTTTTACAAGGCTTTGCCTTGCGGGGGGTAAAGCATCCTATGTCGCGTTGATCCCCCGAACATGGGGCTATATCGAACGCAATCTGGCGCATCCGCAGCTCGGCGAGATCAAAGAGGCGTTCTTCACCGCCGCGCCTGCGCCAACTGATGCCATGCTTCAAAGGATGATTGACCAATGTGGAACGCACCCGATGCGCTGATGCTCTTCGCGGCCGGTTTTGGGACGCGTATGGGGGCTTTGACGCAGGATCGTCCGAAGCCGATGGTTGAGGTCGCAGGGCGCCCCTTGATCGATCATGCGCTCTCGCTGGCCCAAGCGGCGGGGATTTCGCGGATCGTTGCCAATGTGCATTACCTGCCCGATCAGGTGCGCGATTACCTGACCCCACGCGGGATCGCGATTTCCGATGAGAGCGCCGCCATTCTGGAGACCGGCGGCGGGCTGCGCAAAGCGCTTCCGTTGCTGGGGGAGGGGCCGGTTTTCACGTTGAATACCGATGCCGTTTGGACCGGCGAGGATATCGTCGCGAAACTGCGGGCGGCATGGGATCCGGCGCGGATGGATGCGCTGCTGATGCTGGTGCCGACGCAGCGCGCCGTGGGGCATCGCGGGGCAGGGGATTTCAGCCTCGCGCCAGACGGGCAGATCACGCGCGGCGCGGGCTATGTTTATACGGGCCTCCAGATCCTCAATCCGGCGGGGCTTGAGGAGATCGCGGATCCGGCATTTTCACTGAATGTGCTGTGGGACAGGATCTTGCGGGAGGGCCGCGCCTACGGCCTCGTCCATGAGGGCGCTTGGTGCGATGTCGGGCGGCCAGAGAGTATCGCTTTGGCGGAAGATATGCTGCGAGGCGCGCATGTTTGATCCGCAAACTCATGCACGGTTCTTTGGCCTGCCCTTGGGCGGGAATTATCCGCAGCAGTTCGTGGACGGGCTGATTGCGCGTATGGCGGAGGCGCCGCCGCATGAGATGGCGAAGGTCGAGGTCTATCTCAACACCTCGCGGATGATGCGCCATGTGCGCGCGGCGTTTGATGCGCGCGGCGCGCGACTTTTGCCGCGTTTGCGGCTGCTCACGGATCTGGCGCATAGCGCGGTGGGGGATCTGCCGCCTGCGGTGCCCTCGTTGCGCAGGCGGCTGGAACTGGCGCAGCTGGTCTCGGGCCTCACGCAAAACATGCCGGAGTTTGCGGCTGGGTCGAACCTTTATTCGCTGGCGGATAGCCTCAAGGGATTGCTGGCCGAGATGCAGCAAGAGGGCGTGCACCCCAGCAAGCTCGCGCAGCTCAATATCGCCGAAACTCATGCGGCGCATTGGCAAAAGAGCCTTGGCTTTATCAATATCATCACCCAGTTTTTCGACGATCCAAGTGCGCCCGATTCTGATGCACGGCAGCGGATGGTGGTCGATCATTTGAGCGCGCAATGGGCGCTCAACCCGCCTGAACACCCGATCATCATCGCCGGATCCACAGGCTCGCGCGGGGCCACGGCGCAGTTCATGCGCGCGGTTTCAATGCTGCCGCAAGGGGCGGTTGTTCTGCCCGGTTTCGATGCGGAGATGCCGGAAGAAGTGTGGCAGGCGCTGACTGAAAGCAGGATGCCGCTGGAGGATCACCCGCAATATCGGTTCGCGGCATTGTGTAAAACGGCGGAGATAACGCCGGATCAGATCCCCGTTTGGGAGGCGACGCCCGCGCCTGCGCCGGATCGAAATGCGGTCGGCTCCTTAGCACTGCGGCCTGCGCCTGTGACCGATCAATGGATCGACGAGGGCCAGTTCTTGCCCGATCTGGTCGAGGCGATGGGGGATATCACCTTGATCGAAGCGCCCGATGTCGGGCGCGAGGCAATGGCCGTGGCGCTGGTGCTGCGCGAGGCGGCGGAGCAGGGTGTGCGGGCCGCGCTGATCACGCCGGATCGGGTGCTGACGCGGCGGGTCGCTGCGGCTTTGGGGCGTTGGGGGATCGTGCCCGATGACAGCGCGGGGGAGCCTTTGCAGCTCACCGCGCCGGGGCGGCTCCTGCGCCATGCCGCGCGGGCGATGACCGAGCCGATGACGATCGAAACCTTGCTGATCTTGCTCAAACATCCGCTGACCGCAACAGGCGCGGAGGGTGGCGAGGGCGTTGAGAGCTGGCGCGGGCTGCACATGCTGTTCACCCGCGCGTTGGATCTGCACTTGCGGCGCAATGGTCCGGCCTTTCCGACGCCGGAAGCGCTGTTCGCTTGGGCGGACGGGCATGAAAACCCGCAGCGCCGCGTGTGGGCGGGGTGGCTGGAGCAATTGCTCAAGGCGGCTGTTCCGCAGAACGCAGAGCTGCTGGCCGATTGGCTCGCGCAGCATCTGGCATTTTGCGATCTCCTTGCCGCAGGGCCGGAAGGCACGGTGGAAGGGAGCGAACTTTGGCTGGAGGCGGCGGGCATTCAGGCGCGGCAAGTTATTGCAGGGCTCGAGGCAGAGGTTGACCACGGCGGCGCCTGCACAGGGCCGCAATATTGCGATCTGCTCGACGAGTTGTTGGGGGCGGGATCCGTGCGGCGCAGTGAAGAAGCGCATCCGAACATCGCGATCTGGGGCACGCTGGAGGCCCGCGTTCAAGGCGCTGAGCTGGTTGTGCTGGCAGGGTTGAACGAAGGGGTCTGGCCGCCCGCCCCTGCGCCCGATCCTTGGCTCAGCCGCCAGATGCGGCATGAGGCAGGGCTATTGTTGCCGGAACGGCAAGTCGGGCTTTCCGCGCATGATTTCCAGCAGGCGCTTGGCGCGCCGCGCGTGGTGCTTGCCCGCGCCGTGCGCAATTCCGAGGCGCAGACGGTGCGCTCTCGCTGGTTGAACCGATTGCTCAATATGATGGACGGACTGCGGGTGAAACGTGGCCCCGAGGCGATTGAGCAGATGCGGGCAAGGGGGCAGATCTGGCTCGATCAGGCACAGGCGTTGGAGCAGGTAACGCCGAGCGCCCCTGCGCAGCGCCCCTCGCCGCGGCCCCCCGTGGAGGCCCGCCCGCGCGAGCTTCCAGTGACGGATATCGCGCGACTGATCCGCGACCCCTACGAGATCTACGCCAAGCGGATCTTGCGTCTGCGCAAGCTCGACCCGATCCGGCCTAATCCTGATGCGCGGCTGCGGGGGCAGGTTTTGCACCTGATCGCGGAGGGGTTTACCAAGGCCGTCGGCACGGAGGGCGCGGGGGCGCTGGATCCCGTGCGGATGATCGAAATCGCCGAGGAGGTGCTGGAGCGCGAGGTGGTCTGGCCGACGGCGCGGCGCCTCTGGCTAGCGCGGATCAAGGCGATTGCGGCGAGTTTTGTCGAGGCAGAAGCGGCGCGACGAGCTGAGGGCACGCCTTTGGTCTTGGAGGAAACCGGCGCGCTGGATCTGCGCGAGCCGGTCTTCAAATTGACAGCGCGGCCTGACCGGATCGACCTTCTGAATGATGGCAGGGCGCATGTATATGATTATAAATCCGGCACCCCGCCGACAGATAAGGCGATGAAACTCTTCGATAAACAGCTCATTCTGGAAGCGCTTATGGTGCAGCGCGGGGCGTTTCCGACGCTGGGGCCGCGTGATGTGGCTGGCATAACCTATCTGCGGCTGGGCGGGGCGGGAGAGGTTGCGCCGCGTGAGTTATCTCAGCCCCTTTTGGATGAAACTTGGCGCAGGCTGCGCACGTTGATCGGGCATTATATGCGCCCCTCGCAGGGCTATACCGCGCGCCGCGCGCCGCAATTCATCAGCTATGGCAGCGATTATGATTTGCTCTCGCGCTACGGCGAGTGGCGCGATGTGAACGCCCCTGTGCCGGAAACGGTGGGCGAAGCGGCGGATAGTGCGACGACCAATTCATCTGGGTCAAACGCAACTGGGTCAAACGCAACTGGGTCAAACGCAACTGGGCCAAACGCATCTGGGCCAAATGCATCTGGGCCAAATGCATCTGGGGAGGAGGGCGCATGAAGCGCAATGCCGCAAGCGAAGCGCAGCTGCGCGCCGCCGAACCGACCGCCTCGACATGGCTTTCCGCCAATGCCGGATCGGGCAAAACACGGGTTCTGACCGACCGCGTGGCGCGGCTTTTGCTGCGTGGCACCGAGCCGCATAAAATCCTGTGCCTGACCTATACCAAAGCTGCGGCGGCAGAGATGCAGAACCGTTTGCTCGAGCGGTTGGGGACATGGGCGATGCTGCCGGAGGAGGCGCTGCGCAAGGAACTTTGGCTCTTGGGCGAAGAGGGGGAAATTTCGGCAGAAAACCTGCGTGAGGCGCGGCGGCTGTTCGCTAAGGCGATCGAGACGCCGGGCGGGTTGAAGATCCAGACGATCCACTCTTTCTGTGCGTCCTTGCTGCGCCGCTTCCCGCTAGAGGCGGGCGTGTCGCACGGCTTCTCGGAGATGGACGAGCGCGCGGGGGCCTTGCTGCGCGCGGAGATTTTGGACGAGATGGCGGCGCAGGGCGATACCGCCGTCTTCGACGCAATGGCCCCGCATCTGCCTGAGATGAGCTTGGATAATTTCCTGCAAGGTCTTGCCCGCCACCATATGCTGTTCACGAAGCCGCTGGATCGGGCGGCCTCGCGCGCGCTGTTCAATCTGCCGCTTGAGGCCACGATGGAAGGGCTGATTACGGAGGTGATGCCCGCGCGCGATATTGAGATGCTACGGAAACTCGCGCCGATCCTAGCGAAGGGTGGCGTCACGGATGCCAAGTCGGCGGCAATTATGGCGCAGGCGCAGCCGGGCGATCTCGCGACGTATCTGCGGCTTGAGGGGCTGTTTTTGTTCGGCGAAAAGGCGGCAGCGCCCTACGGGGCGAAGGTCGGAAAGCTGCCGACAAAAGCGATGGCGGCAGGCGCGGCCTCGGCATTTATCCCCGAGCTGGACGATATGATGGAGCGGTTCGCGGAGGCGCGGCCTGTCCGGCTTGGCCTCATGGCGGCGGAGCAAACCTTCGTGCTGCATCAATTCGCGGAGGCCTACCTGCCGCGCTATCAGAGGCGCAAAGCGGCGCGCGGTTGGCTGGATTTTGACGATCTGATCGAGCGGGCAGGTGCCTTGCTTTCCGATTCCTCGGTGGCGCAGTGGGTTTTGTTCCGGTTGGACGGCGGGATTGATCATATCCTTGTCGATGAGGCGCAAGATACCAGCCCCGCGCAGTGGAAGGTGATCGAGGCGCTGGCGGATGAATTCACTGCAGGTGAAAGTGCGCGTGATATTGGCCGCACCCTGTTTGTCGTGGGCGATAAGAAACAGTCGATCTATTCTTTCCAAGGCGCGGATCTGGCGGCGTTCGGGCGGATGGAAGAGCATTTCGCGCAGCGCTACGCCGCGCTGGGCGTGCCGATGCAATCGCTCGATTTGGCCTATTCTTTCCGCTCCTCCTCGGCCGTGCTGAACCTTGTGGATCAGACCTTTGACGAGCGGGTGCGCCACGGTATCGGCGGGGAGGCCAAGCATATTGCCTTCTTCGGCGCGCTTCCCGGTCGGGTGGATCTCTGGCCCGTTGTGCCCAAGCCAGAGGCGGCAGACCCCGATGAGCATTGGGAGGATCCCCGTGATCTGCGCGGCGAGAACGATGAAAACGTCGTGCTGGCCGGGCGGATCGCGGATGAGATCGCGCGGATGATTGAGAGCGGTGTGCAGATCCCGGACGGGGCGGGCGCTCGGCCCGTGCATGAGGGCGATTTCCTGATCCTCGTGCAGCGCCGTAGGGGGCTGTTCGACGAGTTGATCCGCGCGTGTAAAACGCGGGGGCTGGCGATTGCCGGGGCGGATCGGCTCAAACTCGGCGCGGAGCTTGCGGTGCGCGATATCGGTGCGCTGATCGGGTTTTTGGTCACGACGGATGATGATTTGTCGCTGGCGGAGACGCTGCGCTCGCCGTTGTTCGGATGGTCCGAGGATGCGCTCTACCGCCTTGCCCAGCCGCGCAAGGGCAAGCTGTGGAAGGCGCTGCGCGATGATGAAGCCCATGCCGCGACGCGCGAAGTGCTGAGCGATCTGCTGGATCGCGCGGATTTCTTGCGCCCTTACGAGTTGATCGAGCGGCTCTTGGTGCATCACAAAGGCCGCGAGCGGCTGATCGCGCGGCTGGGGCGCGAGGCAGAGGAAGGCATTGACGAGCTGCTGTCGCAGGCGCTGAAATTCGAGCAGAGCGAGATCCCGAGCCTGACGGGGTTTTTGAGTTGGCTGTCTTCCGGCGATGTCGAGGTGAAACGGCAGCTTGAGGGGGACGGCGGCGCGATCCGCGTGATGACGGTGCATGGCTCCAAAGGGCTGGAAGCGCCGATTGTGATCTTGCCCGAGACGCAGGATCTCAAGCCGCCAAAAGCGGGGCCTTTTGTGGAGTTCGGCGGCAGTATCGTGCTGGCGGGGGCGAAGGATCGTGTGCCCGAAGCGCTGGCAGAGGTGCAGGCGCATCAGGTCCAGCGCGGGGTGGAGGAAAAGCTGCGGCTGTTATACGTGGCGCTGACACGGGCCGAGAAATGGCTGATCATTTGCTCGGCGGGCAAGGTGACCGAGGGCGGCGACAATTGGTATTCTCTGGTCGCCGATGCGATGGGCAAAAGCGGTGCGGTGACGGTGGAAGTGCCGTCTGAGCATGGGCCGATCCAGCGGCTGACCTTTGGCGATTGGCCGGAGAATAGCGCGCCGCGCACGGTCGCGGAGCAGTCCCATATCGCGCTTCTCCCGTGGGTGACACAGAGTGCGCCGCGCGGCGTTCCCGCAGAGAAAATCGTCTCGCCCTCCGATCTGGGCGGGGCGAAGGTTGTCTTTGGGCCATATTCCGAGGTTGAGCAAAGCAATGATGCCAAAGCGCGCGGGACGGTGATTCACGCGCTTGTCGAGCATCTGTTTGCGCTGCCCGAAGCCGAGCAATTGAGAGCGGCGGAAGGGGTCTTGGCGGGCTATCTGGGGGATCCAGAAGAAGCGCTGGCCGAGGCGCTGCGCACCGTGCTCTGCGCGCATCTGACCCCATACCGCGAAAACGCACTGGCGGAGGTCGCGTTCACGGCGCGACTGCCGGAACTGGGCGGCGCGCTGGTCAATGGCACCATCGACCTTCTGCGGGTCGACGAAAAAGAAGTGCGCATTCTTGATTTTAAATCCAACGCGACAGTGCCCGAAACGGCGGCCTCTGTGCCGCTCGGTATCCTGCGGCAGATGGGTGCGTATCGCGCTGCGATCAAACAGATTTATCCTGATCACGATGTGATCACAGAGATCTATTGGACAGCCACAAACCAGTTGATGCCGTTGGATTGCGCACAGGTTGATGCTGCCCTGCGCGCAGCTACTGCATCTTGACGATTGGAGGGGGCGCGCCTACGTTCCCTTCAACACCAGTTTAGGAGAATCTCATGTCCACTGTCGCAGTGACCGATGCAACTTTCGACGCGGAAGTTCGCCAATCCGACGTGCCGGTCGTGGTTGATTTCTGGGCCGAATGGTGCGGCCCGTGCCGCCAGATCGGCCCGTCGCTTGAAGAGCTTTCCGCCGAATATGGCGATAAGGTCAAAATCGTGAAAATCAACGTTGACGAGAACCCCGATAGCCCTGCCAAACTCGGCGTGCGCGGGATTCCGGCGCTGTTCTTGTTCAAAGACGGCGAGCCGATTTCCAACAAGGTTGGCGCGGCCCCGAAAGCGGCGCTGAAAGTCTGGATCGACACCGCTCTTTGAGGGCATCGATCCCCTGATAGACGAAAACGCCCCTCGGTTTCCGAGGGGCGTTTTTTATTAGAAATAGCTTCGCACCAAAGCGCTGGAAAGTAGTGTCCATCCATCGGCCACGACGAAGAAGGCCAGTTTGAACGGCATCGAGACGACAGCAGGCGGCACCATCATCATCCCCATTGACATCAGCACGGCGGAGACGACGAGGTCGATGATGAGGAAGGGGAGATAGACCAGAAAGCCGATCTCGAACGCGCGGGTGATTTCCGAGAGCATGAAGCTGGGCACCAACGTCGAGAGGGGCGCATCGGTGAGGGATTTGATTGGCGCGGTATCTGGGCGCAGGGCGGCAAGCGCGGCATAGGTTTCCGGATCGGCGCGGTTGGCCATGAAGCCGCGAAACGGTGCGATGCCCTCGCGGAAAGCCGTTGGCAGATCAATTGCCCCGTCCATGAGTGGCTTGATCGCAATTGCCCAACTCTCGGAAAACACCGGCTCCATGATGAACCATGTCAGAAACAGCGATAGGCTGATGATCAGCATATTCGGCGGGGCTTGTTGCAAGCCAATGGCTTGGCGCAGGATCGAGAATACGGTGACCACGAAGGGGAAGCAGGTGATCATGATCGCCAGACCGGGCGCGAGACTCAAGATCGTGATCCCGCCGATGATCAACATGGAGCGGCCCGCAAGGCTATCGCCGTCGCCCAGTGAGAGCGATAGATCCTGTGCTGCGGTTGGGCCTGCGAGAAGCAGGGGCAAGGCCAGAAGCGCGAGCAGAAGGGCGCGGCGCATCAGGGTCACCTCACAGCCCGTTTTGCAGATCGGCAACTTCGGTGAGCCGCACCGCCAATTGCCCCGCCTGATCGCCATCCAGCTCGGTCAACTCCCCGCGCGCGATGAGCTTGTCGCCGACGTAAAGCTCCACTGGATCATCCACGCGGCGGTCCAGCGGCAGGATCGCATCGGCCTTTAGACGCAGCAAATCCCGCACCAACGGGCGCGCCTTGCCGACGGAGATCGTGATTTCAATCGGCACTTGGGTGAACGGGTTGGCGCCAGTCGAATCGATACGGGGGGTGTCATTCATCTTCGCTCTCCGGGGTTTCAACTCTGAAATAGGCTTCAATCGCGGCGCCGATTGCCTCGGTAACGCCATCCAGATCAATGCGCGTTTCGGTGCCGCTCATCCGCAGGTAGACTTGGCCCTCGCTCAAGCTCGGTTCGTCGACGAACTGGAACGGAAGGGTGGACACTGGCTCCAGCAACGCGCGGATCTGGGGCAAACTTAACGGGTTCGCAACCACGCGGATTGGCGCGGCGGCGGCGGTTTGCGCGATCGGGAGCAGATGCTCCAACACGATGTGCGGCAGAGTTTCGCGGGCGATACTCGGCATGACTTTGGACACAATCTCGCGCAACAACGGATCAATCGCTTCTAGAAGGTGCTTTCGGATTTCCTCGTAGGAGGCCGAAAGCTGGAGCATATTGCGCCCCAGATCGCCTGTGAGCCGCGCCGATTCCGTATCCTGTGCGGCAATCGCATCCTCCCATCCGGCGGCGTATCCCTTCTCGAAGGCGGCGAGCTTGGTTTCTTCAAACTCCACCGGGCCGAGGGCAATCTGGTCGGTTTGCGCTTCTGGCGCTTCGAAGACTTCCAGCTTCAAACGTGCCATCAAACGTTCTCCTCTCTGTCTTCAAGCCAGCCGCGCAGAATCTCGACGGATTCCGTCTGACGTTCCTCGATCAGCTTGCGCAGCCGATCCACGGGATCCAGCTCTTCCTCTTCGCCGTAATTGCCCATCGCCATACCCATCGGCATCGACAGTTCGCCCATGTCGAAATCGGAGACGACAGTCATCGGGTTCCCAGGCAGATCTGGATCCTCGTCGATTTCGCCAGTCAGGGCCGGGAGTGCGGCGCGGTTGCCCTCAGGGCGTGGGAGTTCAGCGGCAGAATTGGGCGCTTCGATCGCGCGCGCTGGCTGCGCAAGCATCGGCTTGAGCACGAAGAGGCCCAGAACCAAGGCGACCACTGCAAGTACCGCGCTTTGGATGATACTGGTGAGGTCGATCGGCATATTGCTGATACTGCCCGCGACGGCTTCTGTTCCGGTGAGGGCCACAGGCTCGAAGCTCATGGACCGCAAGGTGATCTCATCGCCGCGTGCCTCATTGTAGCTCACCGCCGAGGCAACGAGCGCGCGCAGGCTTTCCAGTTCCTCTGCGGGGCGATCTTCCCATGTGACATTGCCATCGGCATCGGTGCGCTGGAGACCATCGACCAGCACCGCTACGGAGATTTTCTTGATCGCACCGGGGGTTTTCAACACTTCGCGGGTGGTCTCGGACACCTCGTAATTCGTGCGCTCGCGGGTCTCGTTCGATTGGCTCTGCGAGGTGCTTTGGCTGCCGCCCGCACCTGTGGGCAGGTTTGAGGCAACAGTCACCGCACCCGCGCCGGAATCGTCGGATTTATTACTGCGCTCCTCGACATCGGTGGAAATCGCGATGCGCGAGTCCGGATCAAACCGCCGCTCGGAGATCGACTCGCGTTCGGTAACCGTCTCAACCGAGACTTCGACAACCGCTTTGCCGTAGCCCACGCGGGCCTCCAACAGCCTCTCGACATTATGTTTCAGCTCAACGGCTTTGTCGTCGGAACTGGGATTGCCGGTTTCCTCGTCGCCTGAGGAGATCAGGCCGCCTTCGCTATCTATCACCGAGACATCTTCAGGGCGCATTCCGGTGACCGCGGAGGCAATCAGGAACTTCATGGCCTTGGCTTGTGCGCTGGACAGGCTGCCGCCCGCGCTGGTGATCCAGACGGAAGCGGTCGGATGGATATCTTTGCGAAACGGCTGCGATGAGGCATTGGCAATATGCACCCGCGCGGCACGCACTTGCGAGCTGGCAAGGATCGTGCGGGCCAATTCACCTTCTTTAGCGCGCCAATAGGCGGCGTCGAACATTTGAGATGTGGTGCCAAAACCACTCAGCGAATCGAGAAGCTCGTAGCCTTGGCCGCCCGCCGCGGGGAGGCCTTCGCCTGCGAGCATCATCCGCAGCTCGTCACGGCGGGGAGACTCGACAAAGATCGAATCGCCGCGCACCTCATATATGGCGCCGCGTTGTTCTAGGGCGCTGACAACTTCTGCGGCCTGCGCCCCCTCCATCCCCGCATAAAGCAGCGACATCGATGGCTTTCCTGCCAAGCTGGACAAGGCCAGAACCGCTGCGAAGACCGCAACCGTTGCTCCCGCGACGATAATCCGCCGTTGCGTATCCAAATTTTGCCAGACGGCAATCAGCTGCTGCACAACGCATCTCCTCTGAGTGGGCTTCTGCCCCGACGTCTTTCCAAGGATTCGCAGATCGCGCTTAACAATCGGTAAGGATCTGACAGCATATTTGCAGGAGATCCGGCAGAAGTCGTGAGGACCATGGACCCGATTCAGATAGGCGAGTTCGCCACAGTCACAGGCGCAATGATGCAAAGCAGCACAATGGAAGACCATTTCGGTGGCGCTTCCGGCGCTGAGTTTGATGCGTTGCTCGCACAGCCAGACAGTGGCCAGCAAGGCGGAATTCCATGTGTTGAATTGGCGTCAGAGGCCGATACCGCGGATGAGGAGAGGGAAGGATTCGCGCCGCGCGAAGTTATGGCGCAGCCTGATTGGCATCGCTTTGAGGCGGTGCACACGCCGTTTGCATGGCGACTGTCTTCCGGCACTGTTGGGGCGAGCGAAGAGCTTGCGCACGCAGGGCGTCAGGATGCTGGCGATCACCTGAAAGATAGTGGATCCGTATCGGAAGGGGGCGAGACCGTCGCCGATGTGCCAAGCACGGATGAAGATGCGCGATTACTACAGACGAATCCCGTCTCCGATGGCAAGTTTGTCGCGATACAAACGATTGGCAGCGACGTTGCGTTGTTCGTCTCGGCCACCCCTGTGCCGATGCAGGATTTTCTATCCTCGCCCCAATCGTTCCCTGCGGTAGAGCAACCTGCGGTCCACGACACGCAGAGGCTGGCGGCGCAGCTCCTCATCGCGATGGGCAGCTTGGGGGAGGCGGGCGGCTCTGGCGCGGCTCGCTCGGTGGAGGGCATTTTCACCACCGATCAGCCGGCAGTCTCTGGAGCCAGGTCTTTGCCTGTCATCAGCGGTCCGGTTATGGCAGCCTCAGAGGCGGGTGCGCGACATAGCGCCGGGCAGCAACGCCCCGAAGCAGAATTTGATCCATCGCCGACGGCGCCAAGCTCGACTGAAAGTACTCAATTGCTTGCACAGGGGGCAGAGAGAACGGCGGAAACGGCGGTGAGTGCCGCGCTCTCCATGCCGAGGGATGGGGCGCTTGCGGAATCTTCGGCGCAGGGTGTCTTGTCCCCCGCTGCTCCGACGCATGCAAACACTCGGGGAGCCTCTAAAGGCCCTGATCAGGCGACGCCGAATCCGTCTAAGACTGTCGATTCGCAAGAGCCGGACGGTATTGAACGCATCTCGGCGAACGTGGCATCGAATGCGGGGGGCATAGGGCGCAGCGTAGTCGAGGCGACGAGAGAAGGTCGTCCTGTCGCTCCCGCGGAGATTGCAAAGGTGTCTGATAACCCAAGCCCAACGGTTCACAGCGAAACGCGTGAGGTAGGTGAGGCGACTGAGGATCGGGCAGAGCGCACCATGCCCTTTGGCAGTGAAGGGCCCTCCAGGCCCGACCAAAGCGGCCCAGGGATGATTGCGCCAATCGACGGGATGGTTGAGGTGAAACCCGCGGGTGGGGAAAGCGATGACGCCCGCTGGGATTTGCAGCCCACCCTGAACGCCGAGCGCCGCGCGATGACCGAGGCACCGCTGACGAGCCCCGCCCATCTCGCTGATACCAGTCGGGCCGATGTCGCGCGATCTGTCGGTCAGCAGATCGCGGCGGGGATCGCCATGCAGGCTGATCGGCCCGTCGAGCTTACGCTCTCGCCGGAGGAATTAGGGCGCGTGCGCCTGACACTGCAGTCGGCGGGAGATCAGACGATGGTCGTTTCCGTTCAGGCAGAACGCCACGACACGCTGGATCTGATGCGTCGTCACATCGACTCACTCACACGAGAATTCCGCGAGATGGGCTATTCCGATGTCTCGTTCAGTTTCTCGCAGCATTCGGAGCAGGGCCGCGCTCAGGCTGGGGCGCCTGAACCGACCGCCGCTGAGACGGGCGCGCCGACGGCATCGGAGCGTACCATCGCACAGTCGCTTTCAGCGCAATTGCAACCCATTCGTATCTCGCTCGACAGTGATGGGCGCGGTTTGGACCTGCGGATCTAACCGGATCCGATTCTAGAAAGGATATCACATGGTCACTTCAGCCACTTCCGCCGCCGCCAGCAATGCTGCTGCCGCATCTGGTGCCGCTGCGGCCTCAGGCTCGGCAAATAAAGGCGTGATTAGCAGCGATTTTCAGACGTTTCTGGTGATGCTCACCACACAGATGCAAAACCAAGATCCGCTGAATCCGATTGAAAGCACCGAATATGCAACCCAGCTTGCGACCTTCTCAGGGGTGGAGCAGGCGGTGCAGACAAACGAGCTTTTGCAGGGGCTTGCCACCCAGCTCTCTGCGATTGGTATGTCGCAGCTTGCGGGGTGGGTCGGGATGGAAGCGCGCTCGGATGCGCCCGCCTATTTCGATGGGAGCAAGAGCGTGACGCTGGTGCCGGAGCCTGCGGCAGGGGCTGACAAAACGGTTCTCGTCGTGCGGGATGCCGAGGGTACGATTGTGCAGAGCGGTGAAATCGAGATCACCGACACGACCGTTGCATGGGATGGAACTGGCGCGGATGGGGAGATGGCAGAGCCGGGGCTTTATACGTTTGAGCTACAAAGCTACCAAAACGGGCTTCTCACCAGCACGGATCAGGTGCAGACCTATTCGGAGATTACTGAGGCGCGGATTTCTGGTTCCGGCACGGTGCTGGTTCTGCGCGGCGGGGCAGAGATCGCTTCTGGAGATGCTACGGCTCTGCGCCAGCCGCGATAACAGACTGGCGCAAGAGGGCAGGTTCGAGAGGCCTTCGCGGGTCAGATCGCTAAGGCGGCCGCGGCCCCCAACGCAGCGCAGGCTACGCCGCCCAAAGTGATAAGGGCCCACGGCATAGCGGCGCTGCGCGGAGAGGGTTCAGGTTTCTCCGTATTCTGGCTGACAAACCCTTCGACTAGGGCTGGCAGCTTGGGGCCATAGCGCCCCAGCACCTGCGCAGCCCTCAGCAGATCGCGCGCAGCGGCGCGGGGGCCGAGGTTCCGGCGGATATAGCTTTCCACCACCGGATGCGCGACTTCCCACATATTTATCGCAGGGTTGAGGGAGCGTGCGACCCCTTCGACAACCACCATGGTACGTTGCAGCAAGATCAGCTCGGTACG
This sequence comes from Paracoccaceae bacterium, assembly GCA_048262715.1. Classification (GTDB taxonomy): domain Bacteria; phylum Pseudomonadota; class Alphaproteobacteria; order Rhodobacterales; family Rhodobacteraceae; genus Albirhodobacter. Next base: position 123,048 of record JBLXEV010000001.1, on the reverse strand, counting down.
GGTTTCCATCCCGAAACGCTCAGTGACATCAAAGAGATAGGCCAAAAGGCGCGCCATGGAAATCTGCGTCGCATCCATGCCGAAGATCGGCTCACCTACGGCACGCAGGGCGCGGGCGAATTCATTCACATCGCGGTCGCGCGGAACATAGCCCGCTTCGAAATGCACCTCCGCCACGCGGCGGTAATCCTTCGAGATGAAGCCGTAGAGGATCTCCGCATAAACGCGGCGGGTGTATTCATCGATCTGCCCCATGATCCCAAAATCGAAGGCGACAATATCGCCATTCGGCGCGACCTTGAGATTGCCGTGGTGCATATCCGCGTGGAAATAGCCGTCGCGCAGGGCGTGGTTGAGGAACAATTGCAAGACGCGCTCGCCCAGCACATTTGGATCGTGGCCCGCGGCCCGCAGCGCCGCGACATCACCGAGCGCCGTGCCGTGAACCCAATCCAGCGTCATCACCCGTTTGCCCGAGAGAGACCAAATCGGGCGTGGGACAGCAAAGCCGGCGTCGTCCTTGGTGTTCGCGGCGAATTCGGATGCGGCGGAGGCTTCAAGCCGCAGATCCAACTCACCCGTCACCACGCTCTCGAAATGCGCGACGACATCTGAGGGGCGCAGACGGCGCGATGCGGGGGAAATCAACTCGATCATTGCGGCGGCAAAATGGAACGCGTCGAGATCCTTGCGGAAGGCGCGCTCGATCCCCGGGCGCAGCACTTTGACCGCGACCTGTTCGCCAGTATCCACCCGCCGCGCGGAATGGACCTGCGCGATGGAGGCAGCGGCGACCGGCTCGGAGAAATCGGTGAACATCTCGCCCAACGGGCGGCCCAGCTCAGCCTCGACGGTGCGCTGGGCGACCTCGATCGGGAAGGGCGGGAGCTTGTCTTGCAACATGCGAAGCTGGTTCGCGAGATCCTCGCCGACCACATCTGGGCGCGTTGAAAGGATCTGGCCGAATTTGATATAGGCGGGCCCAAGGGCGGTGATCGCGCGGGTCACGGGAGGCAGCGACGTATCGCCCTTGATGCCCAGCCATTTGAACGGCCAGCCCATGATCCGCGCGACAAGCCGCAGCGAGGCAGGCGCATCGACGGCTTCCAGCGCGACATTCATTGCGCCTGTGCGCTCGAATGTGGCGCCTGTGCGGATCAGTCGCCAGATGTTATGGGGTCCGCGCATCTCAGATCTTCCAGCCGGAATGCAGGGCGGCGATGCCCAGCGAGAGGTTGCGATATTTCACCTGCTCAAAGCCCGCCTCGCGGATCATCGACGCAAAAATTTCCTGATCGGGGAATTTGCGGATGGATTCGACGAGATACTGATAGCTGTCGCGGTCCTTCGCAACGATCTGCCCGATCACCGGGATCACGTTGAACGAATAAGCATCATAGGCTTTTTGCAGCATTTCGTTGGGGATCTGGTTGAACTCCAGCACCATCAGCCGCCCGCCGGGCTTCAAAACTCGGTAGGCTTCTTTGAGCGCATCGGGAATGCGGGTCACGTTCCGGATCCCGAAGGAGATCGTGTAGACGTCGAAGCTATTGCTCTCGAACGGCAGGGCCATCGCGTCGCCCACGACCCAATCGAGCCGCGCCGCCATATTCTCGGCTTCCGCGCGTTTTTGGCCCTCGATGAGCATCGATTCTGTCATATCGCAGACAGTTGCGGTGGACCCCGCAGCACGGCCCAAGAAGCGGAAAGACACATCGCCCGTGCCGCCAGCCACATCCAACAAACGCTGGTTCGGGCGCGGCGCAAGCCAATCCATCATCGCATCTTTCCAGATCCGGTGAATGCCGAGGCTCATCAGGTCATTCATGATGTCGTATTTTGAGGCCACATTCGAGAAGACGCCATGAACCATGCCCGCCTTTGCCGTCTCATCGACGGTCTGATAGCCGAAATGGGTTGTCTTATGCTCTTGGGTCATGCCGTCTTGGGTCATACTGGGGCCTTGCGATCCGCTGAATTACACCTTCCTTATAGGGCGCTGCGCCGCCATGACAATGCGGCACGCCAGAGAGAGACCCCAAGCGCGACACTGGGCCACAAGGCCAAGCACCCGCCAAGCGACCCATTGAGGACCCTATGCCCGAACTTCCCGAGGTTGAAACCGTGCGCCGTGGATTGGCCCCTGCGATGGAAGGGCATGTGATTGCCCGCGCCGAGGTGAACCGCCCCGATCTGCGCTGGCCCTTGCCTGAGCGGATGGCGGAGCGCCTGACGGGCGCACGGATCGAGCGGTTGCGGCGACGCTCGAAATATATTCTCGCGGATCTGGATACGGGCGAGAGCCTTCTGGTGCATCTGGGGATGTCGGGGCGGATGACGGTTTCGGGGGTGATGCTGGGGGGCTTCCATCACGATCACCCTTTGCCGCAAAAGCATGATCACATTGTGTTTCACATGGATCAGGGCGCGCGGGTGACCTTCAATGATGCGCGGCGGTTTGGCGCGATGGATCTGGTGCGCACAGATCGCGAGGCTGCACATTGGCTGCTTGCGGGCCTCGGGCCGGAGCCATTCGGCAATGCGTTTAACGAGGAGTACTTGATCGGACGCCTCAAGGGCCGCGCGACGCCGATCAAGGCCGCGCTGCTGGATCAGCGCATTCTGGCGGGGCTGGGCAATATCTACGTCTGCGAAGTGCTGCACCGTGCGGGCGTTGATCCGCGCAGGCAGGCGGGCAGGCTCTCTTCGAAGCGGATTGCAACGCTGGTGCCGATCATCCGAGAAGTGCTTTCCGAGGCAATCGAGGCAGGGGGCTCGAGTCTGCGCGACCACCGGCAGGCCGATGGCGAGCTGGGGTATTTTCAGCACACATTCCGCGCCTATGATCGCGAAGGCGCAGCCTGCACCACGGAGGGCTGTGGCGGGGAGATTCGGCGGATCGCCCAATCTGGTCGTTCCACCTTCTTTTGCCCAGAGTGCCAGCGATGACGCAACGCTCTCGCGCGGCGCGGCAAGGCGTGTTGCGATGCAGGCTTGATAATCGGTGCCGTCCTGATAGGACTCGCCTTCAAGTTTAAGGAAAGGCAAAGCCATATGGCCTACCAGACTCTGATCGTCGAAGTAGAGGACTATGTCTCTCTTATCCGGCTCAACCGACCCGAAGCGCTCAATGCCCTGAACTCTCAACTGCTCTCCGAGCTTGCGGATGCCCTCAAGGCGGCTGACGCGAATGATAAGGTGCGCTGCATCATCATCACCGGATCCGAAAAAGCCTTTGCGGCTGGCGCGGACATCAAGGAGATGGCTGATAAGAGCTTCGTGGATATGTTCGGCTCTGACTATTTTGCGCCGGAATCCGAAGCCATCTGCCGCACGCGTAAGCCAGTGATCGCTGCTGTTGCAGGCTATGCGCTGGGCGGCGGCTGCGAACTGGCGATGATGTGTGACTTCATCATCTGCGCCGATAACGCGAAATTCGGCCAACCGGAAATCAATCTCGGTGTCGTTGCCGGGATCGGTGGGACGCAGCGCCTGACACGGTTTGTTGGCAAATCCAAAGCGATGGATATGCATTTGACGGGCCGTTTCATGGAAGCTGCCGAAGCTGAGCGTTCGGGCCTTGTCAGCCGCGTCGTGCCCGCCGCGAAACTCATGACAGAGGCGATGTCCGCCGCGCGTAAAATCGCCGAGAAATCATCGCTGACCGCGATGGTTGTCAAAGAGGCGGTCGATCGGTCGTATGAGACCACGCTGCGCGAGGGCATTTTGTTCGAGCGCCGGATCTTCCACGCGCTCTTTGCCACTGAGGATCAGAAAGAGGGCATGAACGCCTTCTTGGAGAAGCGCGAACCGCAGTTCCGCGATAAATAAGCGCGGGAAAGCCGGAGAATTAGAATTTTCCGGCTTCCCTCGCGGCGTAATCTGTCCTAAAGACGCCGCTTACATGCGCGTGAAGCCCGCTCAGGCTAGAATCATCCGGATCCTTTCCGGAGCTCTGGGAACCGGGTTTTGTTGCGCAATACCAATTGCAATTGACCCGGAAAGTGGGACCTCACCATGGCAAATACCTCCCAGTCGAAAAAACGCGCACGCCAGAACGAGCGCCGTGAAGACATCAACAAAGCACGCCGTTCGCGGATCCGGACGTTCGTCCGTAAGGTCGAAGAAGCCATCCTTTCGGGCAACTCGGAAGCCGCACTCGCAGCGCTCCGCGCCGCTCAGCCGGAACTGGCACGTGGCGTGACCAAAGGCGTTCTGCACAAGAACACCGTTTCGCGCAAAATCTCCCGCCTTGCTGCGCGTGTGAACGCTCTCTCGGCCTGATTTTTAAGCTCTTTTGAGCTTTGCATCAAGGGCGCGCCTTTTGGGCGGCGCCCTTTTTGCGTTCAAATTATTACTTCTAAATCAATCTATTGCTCTGCCTGTGTGGCGAGATTTACCCGCTATGAGATTCGATTCAGGGAATCTGGCGTCAAGAGCGAAGATCGGTTGAAATGCCTCCCGTCACATTGCTAGTTTCAGACTGCGATTCACGTCGCCTTGGGGGACAAGACGTATCTTCCGTTTCGATTGAGTAGGTGTCTGCGCCGTGCTCGATACAAAGAAATAAATGCCGGGCTGCAACGGCAGAAGATACGATTCCAACACCGAGGGCTAACGCCTTGCGGATTGGGCTAGACCGCGCTGCCGATCAATTCGGCGGCGGTTTAGATTGTCCTTTTGTGAAATGGGTGTTTGTCCTGCGCACGTGTTCGTCACGCGTGGCCGAAGGATGTGTTTGGGGGCGCAAAGCGCCGTTTTTTTTGGCGCGTTGCGTCGAGCGATTTTTGAATTGAGGCGTGAGGATGACCGAAGAAAGCTGGGGGCTAGCGCGTGGGGAACTTCTCAAGGCGCTGGGAAAGAATAACTTCCAAAGCTGGATCGAGCCACTGCGCCTTGCGGGGCTGAGCGAGGGTGTTGCCACCTTCGATGCGCCGACGAAATTCATGCGTGATTGGGTGTCGCGCAACTATCTTGATAAAATTGCGATTGAGCTTGGCCGAGCGGGTGTTTCCGTGTCGCGTGTCGAAATCGCCGTATCGGATCAGCGTCCTGCGCCTGCCGCCGCGGCGCCGGCTGCCGTGCCCTTGACCGAACAAGCCCGCCGCCGTGCGCAGCCGGAAGAGCTTCCGGGCGCGCCGCTGGATCAGCGCTTTACCTTTGATACCTTCGTTGTCGGTAAGCCGAACGAGTTGGCCCATGCCGCCGCGCGCCGGGTGGCCGAAGGCGGTCCGGTGAGCTTCAATCCGCTGTTTCTCTATGGCGGGGTTGGACTTGGGAAAACCCACCTGATGCATGCGATCGCGCATGAGCTTCAGATTCGCCGCCCCGAGCTGCGCGTGCTCTATCTCTCTGCCGAGCAGTTCATGTATCGCTTCGTTCAAGCGCTACGCGAACGCCAGATCATGGATTTCAAAGGGCTGTTCCGCTCCGTTGACGTGCTGATGGTCGATGATGTGCAATTCATCGCGGGCAAGGATTCAACGCAGGAAGAATTCTTCCATACGTTCAACGCGCTGGTCGATCAGGGCAAGCAGATCGTGATTTCGGCGGATCGTGCCCCGGGTGAGATCAAAGATCTGGAAGATCGGATCAAATCGCGCCTGCAATGTGGCCTCGTGGTCGATTTGCACGCGACGGATTACGAGCTGCGTCTCGGGATTTTGCAAAACAAGGTTGATGCTTACCGTAGCCAATACGCGGGCCTGCAGATTTCGGACGGGGTGCTGGAGTTCCTCGCGCATCGGATCACCTCGAACGTCCGCGTTCTGGAAGGCGCGTTGACCCGCCTCTTCGCTTTTGCCTCACTTGTCGGCCGTGAGATTACCCTTGATCTGGTGCAAGAATGCCTCGTCGACATTCTGCGCAGCTCGGATCGTAAGATCACGATCGAGGAGATTCAGCGTAAGGTGGCCGAGCATTACAATGTCCGTTTGTCAGATATGATCGGCCCCAAGCGCGTCCGTACCATTGCCCGCCCGCGTCAGGTTGCGATGTATATCGCTAAGCGTAAAACCACGCGTTCCTTGCCCGAAATTGGCCGCAGGTTCGGTGGGCGCGATCACACCACGATCATGCACGGGATCCGTAAAATCGAGGAATTGCTCGAATCCGATCCGCAGATGGTTGAGGATGTCGATCTGCTGTGCCGTCTGTTGGACGGCTAATCGCGATATAATTGGGGGCAATCGGGGCGGAGGAAAATTTGATCCGCCCTTGACGATCTAAACCATTCGGCGGACATTCGCCAAAAAGATTGCGGTCGAGGCGAAAGCTGCTAGTTTTCACCTCCCGTTAACACGAGGGATTGAAATGAAGATCAGCATCGAACGCGCAGCCCTACTCAAAGCAGTCGCGCAGGCGCAATCGGTCGTGGAGCGTCGCAACACGATCCCGATCCTTGCAAACGTGTTGATTGAGGCGGAAGGCGATACCGTCCATTTCCGCGCGACAGATCTCGATATCGAAGTCGTCGATAAGGCAAATTGCGTTGTTGAGCGCGCAGGCGCGACCACAGTTCCGGCTGTGACCTTGCATGAAATCGTGCGCAAACTGCCGGATGGGGCGCTGGTGCAGCTTTCCGATGATCCGGCGACGGGGCGTCTGTCGGTGCAGGCGGGGCGCTCGAGCTTCAATCTGGCCACCCTGCCGCGCGAAGATTTCCCCGTGATGGCGACCTCCGAATATACCGCGAATTTCTCGGCCCCTGCGACAGTTCTGCGTCGCCTGTTCGATAAGTCGAAGTTCGCGATCTCGACGGAGGAGACCCGCTATTATCTCAACGGCGTTTATATGCACGTCTCCACTGGCGAAGATGGCCCTGTGCTGCGCTGTGTGGCCACCGATGGTCACCGTTTGGCGCGCATCGATGCGCCGCTGCCCGACGGCGCGCAGGATATGCCTGGCGTGATCGTGCCGCGCAAAACTGTCAACGAATTGCGCAAGTTGCTGGATGATGACGAGGCGCAGATTGCCGTCTCTGTCTCCGAGACCAAGATCCGCTTTGCAACGCCCGCTCTGACGCTGACCTCGAAAGTCATCGATGGGACCTTCCCCGATTACACGCGCGTTATTCCGATGGGCAACACCCGCCGTTTGGAAGTGGATGCGTCCGAATTTGCGAAAGCCGTGGACCGCGTGGCCACTGTTTCGTCGGAGCGTTCGCGCGCTGTGAAGCTCTCGCTTGATGAGGATCGTCTGGTGCTTTCCGTCAATGCACCCGATGCGGGTGCTGCGGAAGAAGAATTGGCCGTGGCCTATTCGGACGAGCGTTTGGAGATCGGCTTCAACGCCAAGTATCTCCTTGAGATCGCGAGCCAAGTGGACCGCGAGAACGCGGTCTTCCTGTTCAACTCCTCGGGTGACCCGACCTTGATGCGCGAAGGCAATGATACGTCCGCCGTTTATGTCGTCATGCCGATGCGCGTTTGACGCCTGATTTCTTTGCGATTGAAAGCTAACCGATGCTGACCGAACTGACATTGCTGCAGTTTCGGTCGCATCGGCGTGCGGCATTGGTGCTGGATGGTCGCCCTGTGGCGATCCATGGCGGCAATGGCGCGGGAAAAACCAACATTATTGAGGCAATCTCACTGCTCTCGCCGGGGCGCGGCCTGCGTCGCGCGGGCGCAGAGGAGTTGATGCGCCGCGATGAGGCCGTTGGCTGGAAGATCCGCGCGAGCCTCGGCAATGGGCAAGAGATTGAGACCTCGGCGCAGCCAAATGCCTCTCGCGAGGTTCGGATTGATGGCAAGGCCGCCCCGCAGATCGGGCTGAGCCGCGTGCTGCGTGTGGTTTGGTTGGTGCCCGCAATGGACCGGCTTTGGATCGAGGGCGCAGAGGGGCGGCGGCGTTTTTTGGATCGCCTGACGCTCTCCTTCACCCCGTCTCATGCCGAATCCGTGCTGCTCTATGAAAAAGCCATGCGCGAACGCAATCGACTGCTCAAAGATATGGTCCGCGATGCGTCGTGGTATGTCGCGCTGGAGGAGCGGATGGCGCAGGCGGCGGTGGATATCCGCGCCAACCGCGAGAACACTCTCGCGCGGCTGAAGGCGGCGCAGGAGGGCGCGGCGACGGCCTTTCCGGCGGCGGATCTGATGTTGACGCAAGAGGGGCCGGAAGATCTGGCGGCGGCGCTGAGCGAGGGCCGCGCGCGGGATATGGCGGCAGGGCGCACGCTGGCGGGCCCGCACCGCACCGATCTGGAGGGGCGTTACGCCGCCAAGGATCAGCCTGCCGCACAATGTTCCACGGGCGAACAAAAGGCGTTGCTGATCTCCTTGATCCTCGCCAATGCGCGGGCGTTGCAGGCAGAGACGGGCGAGGCACCGATTGTTCTGCTTGATGAGGTTGCGGCCCATCTCGATGCCACCCGCCGTGCGGCGCTCTATGATGAGATCTGCACCTTGGGGGTTCAGGCGTTTATGACCGGCACAGATGCGGATTTGTTCGACACGCTGGGGCCCCGCGCACAATATTGGGAAGTCCGCGATGTCGCGGGCACATCAGAGATTATCGAGAGGTAAGGCATGGCATATCCGGTGCAACGCGTGACGCTGATCACATTGGGGGTGGGGGATCTCGTACGGGCGAAGAAGTTTTACGCTGCGTTAGGGTGGGTTCCCGTGGCTTCGCCTGAAAGCGTCGTGTTTTTTCAATGCGGTGCTCTCGCGCTTAGCCTCTTTGGCCGTGATGCCTTGGCCGCGGATCAGGGACGCCCAGATGCCGTGCTTGGCACCGGCGCTGTGACGCTTGCGCAGAATTTCGATACAGAGGCTGATGTCGATGCCGCCTATGCGGCGGCCCTCAAAGCGGGCGCGACCGCGCTGAAAGCCCCGGAGAAGGTCTTTTGGGGCGGGTATTCGGGCTATTTCGCGGATCCCGATGGCCATGTCTGGGAATTGGCTATGAACCCGTTCTGGCCGCTCAATGAAGATGGCTCTCTGACACTGCCGCCAGAGGCTTAAACCCCTAAATCTTGTGTCTTTGACGTGACAATGGCGGGCTGAGGCCCTATACATTCTCAACGAATAAGAGGACCGGCAGGCATGACCGAAAATACCCCGAACACCGCTGTTTACGGTGCAGATTCCATCAAGGTTCTCAAAGGCCTAGAGGCGGTGCGCAAGCGTCCCGGTATGTATATCGGTGATACCGATGACGGGTCTGGTTTGCATCACATGGTTTATGAGGTCGTGGATAACGGCATCGACGAGGCGCTCGCGGGCCACGCGAACTATGTTTTGGTGAAAATCCACGCCGATAGCTCGGTCTCCGTGCGCGATAACGGGCGCGGAATTCCGGTCGATATGCACCAAGAAGAGGGCGTATCGGCTGCTGAGGTCATCATGACCCAGCTTCACGCAGGCGGGAAGTTTAACAACACGGATGAGGGCGGCAACGCCTATAAGGTCTCGGGCGGTTTGCACGGGGTTGGCGTCTCCGTGGTGAACGCGCTTTCCGACTGGTTGGAGTTGCGCGTCTGGCGCAACGACAAGGTCTATTACGCTCGGTTTGAGAAGGGCGAATGCACCGTCCACGTGCGTGAAGAGGGCGATGCGCCGGGCGAGAAGGGCACCGAAGTGCGCTTCATGGCGTCTTCCAAACTCACCGATCCGGAAGGCACGTTCTCGAACCTCGATTTCAGCTTCAAAACGCTGGAGACGCGCCTGCGCGAACTCGCCTTCCTGAACTCTGGCGTGCGGATCATTATCGAGGATGAGCGTCCCGCAGAAGCGTTGAAGACCGAGCTCTATTACGATGGTGGCGTGAAGGAATTCGTCAAATACCTCGACCGCTCCAAAACCGCTGTGATGCCCGAGCCGATCTATATGCTCGGCGAAGTGCGCGGGATCGGTGTCGAAGTGGCGATGTGGTGGAATGATAGCTACCACGAGAATGTTCTGCCCTTCACCAACAATATCCCGCAGCGCGATGGCGGCACCCACCTCGCGGGGCTGCGCGGGGCGCTGACGCGGACGATCAACAATTACGCGCAATCCTCGGGGATCGCGAAGAAAGAGAAAGTCGATTTCACCGGCGATGACGCGCGCGAAGGCCTAACTTGTGTGCTTTCGGTGAAAGTGCCGGATCCGAAATTCTCTTCGCAGACCAAGGATAAGCTGGTTTCCTCCGAGGTGCGGCCTGCGGTCGAGAACCTCGTGAACGAGAAGCTGGCCGAGTGGTTTGAAGAGCACCCGCAAGAGGCCAAACTGATCGTCGGCAAGATCGTCGAGGCGGCACTGGCGCGCGAGGCGGCCCGCAAGGCGCGCGAACTCACGCGGCGTAAGACGGCAATGGATATCGCCTCATTGCCAGGTAAGCTTGCGGATTGTCAGGAAAAAGATCCCGCACTCTCCGAAGTCTTCCTCGTCGAGGGGGATTCGGCAGGCGGATCGGCGAAACAGGGCCGTGAGCGGAAAAACCAAGCGGTTCTGCCGTTGCGCGGTAAGATTCTGAACGTGGAGCGGGCGCGGTTCGACCGGATGCTGGGGTCGGATCAGATCGGCACGCTGATCACTGCACTGGGCACGGGGATCGGGCGCGACGAGTTCAATCTCTCGAAAATCCGCTATCACAAGATCATCATCATGACCGATGCGGATGTCGATGGCGCGCATATCCGGACGCTGCTTTTGACCTTCTTCTTCCGGCAGATGCCGGAGCTGATCGAGGCTGGCTATCTCTATATTGCCGAGCCGCCACTCTATAAAGTGGCGCGGGGCAAATCTGAGGTTTACCTCAAGGATCAAGCTGCGCTTGAGGAATATTTGATCCAGCAAGGGGTGGAGGGCGCGAGCCTGAAGCTCGGGAGCGGTGAAGAAATCATGGGCCAGGATCTGGTCCGGCTGGTTGAAGAAGCGCGCGTTGTGCGCCGGATTTTGCAAGCCTTCCCGACGCATTACCCGCAACGAATCTTGGAGCAGGCCGCAATTGCTGGCGCGTTGGTGCCAGGGCGCGTGGACCTTGATGCGCAGGGGGTGGCCGATGAGGTCTGCCGCCGTCTGGATCTCGTGGCGCTGGAATATGAGCGTGGCTGGCAAGGCCGCCCGACGCAGGATCATGGTCTCCGCTTCACCCGCGTTCTGCGCGGTGTTGAGGAGGCGCGCGTGCTGGATGGGGCGGTTCTTCGCTCTGGCGAGGCGCGCCGTCTTTCGACCCACACCGAGTCACTGCAAGAGGCGTATTCGTCGCCAGCACGACTGGTGCGTAAGGATCGTGAGCAATTGATTCATGGCCCGATGGAGCTTCTCGCCGCCATTCTGCAAGAGGGCGAAAAAGGCCTCTCGCTACAGCGCTATAAAGGCTTGGGCGAAATGAACCCCGAGCAGCTTTGGGAGACCACGCTGGATCCTTCTGCGCGCACTCTGCTGCAGGTGAAAGTGGAAGATCTTGCCGAGGCGGATGACATTTTTACCAAGCTGATGGGCGACGTCGTGGAGCCGCGCCGCGAGTTCATTCAGCAGAACGCCTTGAGCGTGGAGAACCTCGATTTCTGAGCCGGAGGCGCTATGCTGCTGTCAGGAATTTTGCAACGTAAACGCGCCCTTTGGGGGGCGTGTTTTGCGCTTGTTCTCGCGGGAGGTGTGATGTCGGGAAGTGTTGCGCAGAGCGCCAGCTTTGCCTGCGAAATGCCTGTCACCGAGGCGACGAGCGCCCTTTGCGTCGCGGTCGAGGTGGCGCTGGGGGCCTCATTAGGCGCGCCGGTGGTGCGGGCAGATACGGGGGCTGACTATACGCTCAGAGTGCAGAGCGCCAAGCCCACGAGCCTTGTTGCGCGGCTTGATACGGTGGCACAACAAGGCCCGCTTCTCGGTGTGACAATTTCCGATGCGCAGAGGTTTCCTCCCCGTATCATCGCGAAATTTGCGGGCGAGCTTGTCGAGAGCTTGAAGTAGTCGCTACCTTCACGGAATGACGGTTTCATCGCTGCTTTCAATGCCCCTGCCAGCATAGCGCGGGAGGCATTTTGATATGCGCTTGGAATATTCCTGAAATTGGGGGGGAAGGCGGCGGACCGCTGCATTCTGAGGAGAGTGTTGCTCTGCTCACAGCCATCGCAGTGCCTCCCCGCCCTCTCTAGGGCAGGGAGGCGGAATTCAGATCAGAGGCCGGGAACGAAGTTGACCAAGCCACGGCGGGCGAAGGTCGTGCCACGGTCCGCACCGAAGGTCATGCGCGCGCCAAAGCCGAAGTAGGATTCAGAGCCGACACCGTTTGCATCTGCTTGCCCGACTTCGGCGGAGAGTACGAGACGCTCCATACGATATTCGGTGGTCAATGCGACGGTGCTGATATCGTCGCTGCCGACGTCAAGGCGGTCGTAATCCATGCCGAAGCCGAAGGCTTCAGTTGCATTATACATGCCTGATAGGCCAAACAGCGTGCCATCTTCGCCGCTGTCGTCCGCATATGCGAGATAGGCTTCGCCATCGAACGCACCAAATTCGCTGCCCGCTTCGGCACCGTAGAAGGTCAGGCCCTCGGATTCGACTTTATCGCGGCCAATGAAGGCCCCGAAGGAGGTCGCGTCGTCGAGGTGGTAGATGCCGTGCAGGGTGACATTGTTTGCGTCGAGATCTGTTGCACCGAACTTCGCGAAGGCGAGGTCGCCCTGTACGGAGAAATCGCGCGAGAAGCCGTATTCGACCGAACCCCAGAGCGTCTGCTTGTCAATCGTGACGACGCTGTCGTCGGAGAAGGCGGAGTAATCAAAGCCGATCGCGCCGCCAGTGACTTCGCCCGCCACTGCGGATTGGGAGAATGCAGCGAAGGACAGTGCTGCGATAAAGGAAAGCTTGTTCATTTAAGACCTCGTTACCATTGAATAATTGGGCCTTTACGTAGGCCTGGGTATGGCTTCAAGAGGTGATTCGATCATGCCATAGCGCAGGGCTTCGCTGTGGCGGAATTGCGACATTGGCGCGGTACGCTGTGGTGCAACGTCAAAAACGACAAAAGACGCGCATATGCGCGTCTCTTAATATCTGTCATATATAGAAAGAATGGTGAGCCGGCAGGGGTTCGAACCCTGGACCTACTGATTAAAAGTCAGTTGCTCTACCAGCTGAGCTACCGGCTCTCACCATCTCGCTTCTCTATGTTTTATCAACATATTGAAGTGAGCGCTTCGCAGCATCGCAGTTGACTTGAAGGCGTCTTCTGCCGTGCCGCTCACGTTGGGGCCTTCTATGGATCTGTGATGGTGGGGTCAAGAGGGATTTCGGAGAAAAATTGCGCCACTGGAAAATACTTCGGCTCGGGCGTATATCGCGCGAATGGAAAACACGCGCGCCCCCCTTGGCCTGCCCTTCATGAAGATGCACGGGCTTGGCAATGATTTCGTAGTGATTGACGCCCGCAGCGGCGATGATCCGGTAACGCCTGCGCTTGCGCGGGCGCTCGGCGATCGCAATCGCGGTGTCGGCTTTGATCAGCTTGCGGTGATTCTGCCTGCCCAAGGCGCTGATTTCCGGATAAAATTCTGGAATTCGGATGGAACAGAGGCTGGCGCTTGCGGCAATGCCACGCGTTGTGTTTCTGATTACATGATGGCGCAGATGGGGGTGAACGAAGTCACCCTTGTAACGCAGCGCGGCCAGCTTTCAGCGGTGCGGCGCGCCGATGGGTTGGTGTCAGTGAATATGGGCGCGCCGATTCTCGATGCGCCATTGATTCCCGTAAACGGTGATCCCATGGCGCTGCCGCTCGCGGGGGATCCTGTGGCAGTTGGGATGGGCAATCCGCATTGTGTGTTCTTCGTCGAGGATGCCGAGACGGTGGATGTCGCCGGATGGGGCGCGCAGGTGGAGCATGATCCGCTCTTCCCTGAGGCGACGAATGTCGAATTTGCTTCTCTGACGGGGCCGGACCATCTGCGGATGCGGGTGTGGGAACGTGGTACGGGAATCACCTTGGCTTGCGGCTCCGGCACTTGTGCTGCGGCTGTCGCGGCGCATCTGCGCGGGCTGACAGGGCGCAAGGTGGTGGTTGATGTCGATGGCGGCACGATGGAAATCGACTGGCGCGAGGATGGCGTTTGGATGACAGGCGCGACTGCACATGTGTTCTCGGGTCATTTAACCCAAGCCTTTCTGGCGACGCTATGAGCGCGCCGATCTTTGCAACGCTGGGCTGCCGCCTGAATGCCTATGAGACCGAAGCGATGAAAGAGCTCGCGGCGGCGGCGGGCGTGGAGAACGCGGTTGTCGTGAACACCTGCGCCGTGACGGCGGAGGCGGTGCGCAAGGCCAAGCAAGAAATCCGCAAGCTCGCGCGTGAGAACCCAGGCGCGTCGATCATCGTGACAGGCTGCGCCGCGCAGACCGAGCCGGAGACATTTTCCGCGATGGAGGAAGTCTCGAAGGTGATTGGCAATCACGAGAAGATGCAGGCGGACACTTGGGCAGGGCTACGCGCGCCGGATCTGATTGGCGAGACCGAGAAGGTTCTGGTCGATGACATCATGTCCGTCAAAGAAACTGCTGGCCATCTGATTGACGGCTTCGGGCGGCACCGCGCCTATGTGCAGGTGCAAAACGGCTGCGATCATCGCTGCACGTTCTGCATCATTCCATATGGCCGCGGCAATTCGCGCTCGGTGCCTGCGGGCGTTGTGATCGAGCAGATCAAGCGCTTGGTGGGCAAAGGCTTTAACGAGGTCGTGCTGACGGGGGTGGATCTGACCTCTTGGGGCGCGGATTTGCCTGCCACACCGCGTTTGGGCGATCTGGTGATGCGGATCTTGCGGCTGGTGCCGGATCTGCCGCGATTGCGGATCTCCTCGATTGATTCGATCGAGGCGGATGACAATCTGATGCTGGCGATCGCCACCGAGCCGCGCCTGATGCCGCATCTGCATCTCTCGTTGCAACATGGAGATGATATGATCCTGAAACGGATGAAGCGCCGCCATCTGCGCGATGACGCGATTGCGTTTTGCGAGGAGGCGCGGCGGTTGCGGCCAGCGATTGTCTTCGGGGCGGATATCATCGCGGGCTTCCCGACCGAGACCGAGGAGATGTTTGCGAACTCACTGCGCCTCGTTGAAGATTGTGGCCTGACCTTCCTGCATGTCTTCCCTTATTCGGCGCGCAAGGGCACGCCTGCAGCAAGGATGCCAGCGGTGAAGGGCCCCCTGATCAAGGAGCGTGCTGCACGGCTGAGGGCGGCAGGCGATGCCGCCCTGCTGCGTCATCTGGAGGCTCAGGTCGGCCAAATGCGCACCATCTTGACGGAAGGCCCGCGATTGGGCCGCACCGAAGGGTTTGCCGAGGTCGCCTTCGCGGAGGATCAACCCGAGGGCACATTGATGGATGTGCGGATCACGGGACATGCCAATGGGCGGCTGATCGCCTGAACGCCTGATATTTTACGGCGTGGGGCGCCCGCGCGGGTGGCCTTGGATGCGGCGGGCCGCTATATCTTGGCGAAATCAAGGAGGCCTTCGATGAGCGACGTGCAAGCAATGAATTTCGAGACAGCGATGGCTGCGCTGGAGCAGGTCGTTCGCGATCTGGAGGGCGGCAATGTGTCGTTGGACCAATCCATTGCGCTCTATGAGAAGGGCGCGGCGTTGAAGGCGCATTGCGAGAAGGTTCTCAAAGCGGCTGAAGAGCGGGTCGAGAAGATCACGCTTGGAGAAAACGGCCCCACGGGGACGGTTCCGGTCGAGGGACTTTAATGTTTGAAGCCCGTTTGACGGCAGCGCAAAGCGCTGCCCAATCTGCGTTGAATCAGTCAGTGTCGCGGCTGCCTGCGGGCGATTTACGCGATGCCATGGGATATGCTGTGCAGGGCGGCAAGCGCTTGCGGGCGTTTCTGGTGATCGAATCCGCGCGATTGCACGGCGTTGAAGCCGCCCGCGCGATGCCCGTGGCCGCGGCTGTCGAAGCGCTCCATGCCTACTCGCTCGTGCATGACGATATGCCCTGCATGGATGATGATGATCTTCGGCGCGGGCAGCCGACGGTTCATGTGAAATGGGATGAGGCCACGGCGGTGCTCGCGGGCGATGCGTTGCAAACGCTGGCGTTTGAATTACTCTGTGATCCGGTGATCGGCGCTGCGGATCGGCGGATGGATCTAGTAAAAGCCTTGGCCACGGCCTCGGGGGCTGCAGGGATGGTCTACGGGCAGGCGCTTGATATCGCTGCGGAAACAGCAGCGACACCGCTCACCTTGCCACAGATTACCAAGCTGCAAGCGGGAAAAACCGGCGCGTTGATTTCGTTCTCCGCGCAGGCGGGGGCGTTGATTGCAGGGGCCGATCCGGCGCCGCTCAAAGACTACGCGCAGGCCCTCGGCCTTGCTTTCCAGATCGCGGACGACATCTTGGATGTTGAGGGCGATGCGGATCTGGCCGGAAAACGGCTCGGCAAAGACGCTGAGGCGGGCAAGGCCACCTTCGTCTCGCTTTTGGGGTTGGAGCCAGCCCGTGCCCGCGCGCAAGCGCTGGTTGAGGAAGCCTGCGCCGCCCTGCGGCCTTACGGCGCGGATGCCGATACCTTGCGAGAGGCGGCGCGGTTCGTTATCTCGCGCAAAACCTGAACGCCGGGAGGCAGCGATGAGCGAGCGACCCAAGACCCCGACATTGGACCGTGTGGCCTCGCCTGCGGACCTCAAATCGCTGTCTGATAGCGAGTTGAAGCGCGTCGCCGATGAGCTGCGCGCGGAGACGATTTCGGCGGTCTCGGTGACGGGCGGGCATCTGGGCGCGGGGCTTGGCGTGGTCGAGCTGACCGTGGCGCTGCACGCGGTGTTCGATGCGCCGCGCGATAAGATCATCTGGGATGTGGGCCACCAATGTTACCCACATAAAATCCTGACGGGGCGGCGTGACCGGATCCGGACCCTGCGCACCAAGGATGGGCTGTCGGGCTTCACCAAGCGCTCGGAAAGCCCCTTTGATGCCTTTGGCGCGGGGCATAGCTCCACCTCGATCTCGGCGGCAGTCGGCTTTTCCATGGCGCGCGAATTGGGCGGCGATACGGGCGATGCGATTGCGGTGATCGGCGACGGCGCGATGTCGGGCGGGATGGCGTTTGAGGCGATGAATCACGCGGGCCATCTGGGCAAGCGCGTGTTTGTAGTTCTCAACGATAACGAGATGTCGATTGCGCCGCCGGTAGGGGCGCTATCCTCCTATCTCACGCGGCTTTATACGGAAGGCCCGTTCCAGGATTTGAAAGCCGCAGCCAAAGGCGCGGTGAGCCTTTTGCCTGAGCCGTTCCAAGAGGGCGCACGACGGGCGAAAGAGATGCTCAAGGGCATGGCAATTGGCGGCACTTTGTTCGAAGAGCTGGGCTTTTCCTATGTTGGTCCCGTGGATGGCCATGATTTGGAACAGCTCCTGCCGCTTCTGCGTACGCTCAAGGCGCGGGCGACGGGGCCAGTGCTGATCCATGCAGTGACGAAAAAGGGCAAGGGCTATGCCCCCGCAGAGGCGCGCGCCGATAAAGGCCACGCGACCGCGAAATTCGACGTGGTGACGGGGGCGCAGGTGAAAGCGCCTTCAAACGCGCCGAGCTACACCAAAGTCTTTGCTGACAGCCTGATCCGCGCGGCGGAGCATGATGACAAGATCGCCGCAGTCACTGCTGCGATGCCCGATGGGACGGGGCTGAACCTGTTTGCAGAGCGCTTCCCGCGCCGTTGTTTCGATGTCGGCATTGCCGAGCAGCACGGTGTGACCTTCGCCGCAGGGCTTGCGGCGGGGGGGATGAAACCGTTCTGCGCGATTTATTCGACGTTCTTGCAGCGCGGCTATGATCAGATTGTGCATGATGTTGCGATCCAGCGCCTGCCTGTGCGCTTCGCGATTGACCGCGCGGGGCTTGTCGGGGCCGATGGCGCGACCCATGCCGGCGCGTTCGACATTGGGTTTATGTCGAGCCTTCCTGGCATGGTGGTGATGGCCGCCGCCGATGAGGCCGAACTGGTGCATATGGTCGCCACCGCCGCCGCGCATGACGAGGGGCCGATTGCCTTCCGCTTCCCGCGCGGTGAGGGAATGGGTGTCGAGATGCCGGAACGCGGTGTTCCCATCGAGATCGGCAAGGGCCGGATCGTGGCAGAGGGCGCGCGTGTCGCGATCCTGTCTTACGGCACGCGGCTGGCGGAAGTGCTCAAGGCACGTGAAAACCTCGCGCAGCGCGGCCTCGCGCCGACGATTGCCGATGCACGTTTCTGCAAACCGCTCGACCGCGATCTGATTTTGCGGCTGGTGGCGGAGCACGAGGCGCTGATCTGCATCGAGGAAGGCGCGATTGGCGGCTTTGGTAGCCATGTCGCGCAGCTTTTGGCGGATGAGGGCGTGTTTGATCGCGGCTTCAAGTTCCGCTCGATGGTGCTGCCCGATACGTTTATCGATCACGCCTCACCCGAGGATATGTACGCGACCGCAGGAATGAACGCGCCGCAGATCGAGGCGAAAGTGCTTGAGGTCTTGGGCGTTGCGGTGGCCAAGCGGGCCTAATCGTCGATCTGAGCGAGCAGCGCACGCAGCCCCGCACGGTAATCGGGATAGGTCAGCTCGAGGCCGAGTGCCTTGATCCGGTCGTTCCGCACACGCTTGCTTTCGGCATAAAAGCTGCGGGCCATCGGGCTCATCTCGGCTGTGTCCCAATCCTCCTCCGGCGGCAACGGGAGGCCCAGAAGCTCTGCCGCGTAAGCGAGAACATCTTGTGGCGGGGCGGGGTCATCATCGCAGAGGTTGTAGATCGCGCCGGATTGCGGGTGCTGCATCGAGAGATGTAGCGCGGCGGCAATATCCGCGACATGAATCCTTGAGAACACCTGCCCCTGTTTGATGATCCGGCGCGCCGTGCCATCGCGGACCTTCTCGAACGGGCCACGGCTCGGCCCGTAGATCCCTGCGAGTCGGAAGATATGCAGCGGCAGGCTTGCCTCCTGCGCGAGGGCTTGCCATGCGGCTTCTGCGCGGACCCGCTCTTTGCCGCGTTTGGTTCCAGGGCGGAGTTCGGACTCCTCATCCACCCAACCGCCGTCGCGATCCCCGTAAACGCCCGTTGTCGAGAGATAGCCGACCCATTTCAGATGCTTGGCCCGCGCGAACTGCTTCTCCGCCTCCGCGAGAACGGGATCATCTTCGCTGCCGCGCGGCGAGATCGAGCTTAGCACATGGGTCGCGCGGGCAAGAAGCGGGCCGAGATCGGCCTCCGGCCAGATATGCGCTTCAACGCCAGTTCGGGCGATGTCTTCGGCCTTTTGTGCCGACCGTGTCGTGCCGATGATCTGCCATCCGAGGGGCAAAAGACGCGCGGCCAATGCGCGTGCGGAATAGCCGTGGCCGAGAGAGAGGAGTGTGTTCATGCCGGAAATATCGGCAATGCAAAGGGTGGGCGCAAGGTGTCATCGGAAGATGGCTTGTGTCTATCAGAGCCGGGTGCGAGACTCACGCCTAGGATAAGCCGATACGGCTTTTCGCGCGCGTTCCTCGCCCCTCTCGGGCGGGCGCGACGGAAGGTTGTAGCGGCCCGATCTTCACGACCCGTATGAATGGACGCGCCCGATGACACCTTCCCAGCTTTTGCCGACCCAGACCCCGATCCAACACGCGCATGAGGTGTTCTCGGATGCGGATGCCGCCGTAGCGCGGCTCGAAGAACTCTATGCTGAGGCGACAGATTTCCTGCTGGAGCGGTTCAACGCCACATTGAACGAGGGCCGTCCAGCGGCGCGGTTCAGGGCGTTTTATCCTGAAGTTCGGATCACCACGACCTCCCATGCCAAGGCGGATTCGCGGTTGGCTTTCGGGCATGTGCCCTTGCCCGGCTCTTATGCCGCGACGATCACACGACCGGATCTGTTCCGCAATTACCTGAGCCAGCAGCTTGGCCTCTTGATCGAGAACCACGGGGTGCCGGTCTCGGTCGGCTGGTCTGACACGCCTATGCCCGTGCATTTTGCCGTCGCCGCACGGCCGGGGGTGAATGTGCCGCAAGAGGGTGTGCTTGATTTCTCGCTGCGCGATGTGTTTGACGTGCCGGATCTGGCCTCGACGAATGATGACATCGTCAATGGCACAGCGGCGAACCATTCCGACGGCGCAGGGCATCTCGCGCCCTTCACCGCACAGCGGGTGGATTACTCGCTCGCGCGATTGTCACATTACACGGCGACGCTGCCCGAGCATTTCCAGAACCATGTTCTGTTCACCAATTACCAGTTTTATGTCGAGGAATTCGAGGCGGTTGCGCGGCAAATGCTGGCTGATCCGAACTCGGGATATTCGTCCTTCGTCGGGCCAGGGAATATCGAGATTACCGCCGCCGATCAGGATCTTGTGCCCTTGGCAAAGATGCCGCAGATGCCGTCCTATCACCTAAAACGGCCAGACGGGCAGGGGATCACGCTGGTCAATATCGGGGTGGGCCCTTCCAATGCCAAAACCGCCACCGATCATATCGCGGTGCTGCGTCCGCATGCTTGGCTGATGGTCGGTCACTGCGCGGGCTTGCGGAACTCGCAATCGCTGGGGGATTTTGTGCTTGCCCATGCATATCTGCGCGAAGATCACGTGTTGGATGACGATTTGCCAGTCTGGGTGCCAATCCCTGCGCTGGCCGAGATCCAGATCGCGCTGCAAGAGGCGGTGGCAGAGGTCACCAAATTGGAAGGGTATGAACTCAAACGCATCATGCGTACGGGGACGGTGGCGACGATTGATAACCGGAACTGGGAGTTGCGGGATCATTCCGGCCCAGTTCACCGTCTGAGCCAATCGCGGGCGGTTGCGCTGGATATGGAAAGCGCGACGATTGCGGCGAATGGTTTCCGGTTCCGCGTACCATACGGCACCCTGCTTTGCGTGTCTGATAAACCGCTGCACGGAGAACTTAAGTTGCCGGGAATGGCATCAGAATTCTACCGCACACAGGTGGCGAGTCACTTGCAGATCGGGATCCGTGCGATGGAGAAGTTGCGCGAAATGCCGCTTGAGCGGATCCATAGCAGGAAGTTGCGTAGTTTTGAGGAGACGGCCTTCCTATAACCCAGCAAAAACACGCTTATATTGTCGAATTATGCTTGCCATATTGGAAGAAACCGGATTTTAGGGATGAACCAAAACCGCGACCGGCGGCATATATGATCCCGTAAAGGGGCGATTTGAGAGGAGACAGACATGTCGAAACCGATGACCAAGACCCAACTTGTTGCCGCTCTTGCCGAGACCATGGGCACCGACAAGAAAACCGCTACGACTGCGCTGGACGCGATCGCTGATGTGGTATCGAAAGAAGTCGCCGCAGGCGGCGCTGTGACCCTTCCGGGGATTGGCAAAGTGTCGTGCCGTGAGCGCCCGGAGCGTCAGGTTCGTAACCCTGCAACGGGCGAGACCATGACCAAGGCTGCTGATAAGCAAGTTAAAGTGACGATCGCAAAAGCTCTTAAAGACGTGGTCAATTCCTGATCTCGTTGGCTTAGGGTGATTTTCACCCCGTCAAGGAATAGGGTCGTTCCTGCGGGAGCGACCCTATTTCATTTCTAATCCTAGAGCTTTGGAGCCTGACACAATGGATTTTCGCGCTTTGGGGATGGGCCTGCTGTTCGCGCTCATGTGGTCGTCGGCGTTCACATCTGCGCGGATGATCGTCGCGGACGCTCCGCCCTTGGCGGCGCTGGCACTGCGTTTTTTCGTCTCTGGCGTGATCGGTGTCGGCATCGCCCGGATGATGGGGCAGACGTGGCATCTGACGCGGGCGCAATGGCGGGCGACGTTTATCTTCGGCCTCTGCCAAAACGCGCTGTATCTCGGTTTGAATTTTGTCGCGATGACGCGGGTGGAGGCCTCTTTAGCGGCGATTGTCGCCTCGACAATGCCGCTGATGGTGGCGTTTTTTGGCTGGGTCCTGTTCCGCGAAAAGCTGCGCCCTCTTGCACTGATCGGGTTGCTCGCAGGGGTGATCGGGGTTGGGATCATTATGGGCGGGCGGTTGTCTGGTGGGGCAGATCCGGCCTATGTCGGGCTGTGCTTCCTTGCGGCGCTCGCGCTAACGGTGGCCACGCTTTCGGTGCGCGGCGCGTCTTCGGGCGGGAATGTCATGATGATCGTCGGCTTGCAGATGTTTGTTGGCGCGGGCCTTCTGGCGGTGACCGCGTCCCTGTTTGAAACATGGGCTGTAAACTGGAACCCGCGGCTGGTGGGCGCCTTCCTCTATACGACGCTTGTTCCAGGGGTGCTGGCGACATGGGTCTGGTTCTGGCTGGTTGGGCGGATTGGTGCGATTAAAGCGGCGACCTTCCACTTCCTCAACCCGTTCTTCGGCGTCGCGATTGCGGCACTGTTCTTGGGGGAGACCTTGGGCACGGGCGATATCATCGGTGTGGTGATTATCACCGTCGGGATTCTCGCTGTGCAGCTCTCCAGACAGGCACGATGAGGCCCATCGGCGGCGCATTTATCTGGGGTAGCATGCTTTAGCCGATATTGATTTTTGCCCCGTTGAACTCAAACAGCACCGCTGAGACATCATCTGCCATTTCGCCGTAGGTGTAATCCGCCAGGTCCCATTGGATTGCTTCCAGCATCGCGAGGCCACGCAGATGGGGCTTCGCGCGGATCATGTCGGCGAATCCTTCATCATCGAGCAGCGCGCCCGCTGCGTCCGCGGCTTCGGTTACGCCGTCTGAGACCATGAAGAGCCGATCTCCGGGAGAGAGGGTGGTGGTGATCGTCTCGTATCGCGCGCCCTCAATCAGCCCGACGGGAAGGCCGCCATTGCCGAGAGAGTCGACCGTGCCATCGGCGCGTAGCACCGCAGGGTGCGGATGGCCTGCCTGCACCAAATTTACCTTGCCGGATATGAGGTCAATATCGGCATATATCAGAGTGAAATAGCTCTCGGTTTGCATTTCCAGCAGGACGATCTCATTGAGATAGGCCGCAAGTTCGGCAGGGTCGCGGGCGTCATAAATCCCGTATTCAGATTGGATGAGGGCTATATTCTGATCGGGAGATGAGCCCGAGAGGTAACCTGATAGGCGTGCCGTCATCAGCGCGGAGGTGATGCCATGGCCCGAAACGTCAATGCCATACAGGCCGACGCGGCGCGCGTTGATCGGGAAAAAACCAACAAGATCGCCGCCGACCTGACCGGAAGGGCGTAGCAGCAGTGAGACTTCGGAGTTTCCGAAAGACCGATGACGCTCTTTGACGAGGCTTTGTTGCAGTTTTCCCGCCTCATCCAAGTCACGGGCCACGCTATCGTAGACATTGCGCAGCTCATTGAGGGTGGAACTGACAAGGCGGTTCTTCTCGCGGAGCTCTTCCTCCATCCGCAAGATCCGCTCGCCTGCGGCGAGACGGGCGCGCAATTCCCCTGCGTTCACTGGCTTAGAAAGGAAATCATCCGCGCCGCTGGAAAGCCCCTGCGCCACCTCTGTCTTCTCCGATTTCGACGTCAGCAGGATGAAATACCCGTAGGAGGCGCGTTCCAT
Source organism: Paracoccaceae bacterium (assembly GCA_048262715.1). Lineage (GTDB taxonomy): Bacteria > Pseudomonadota > Alphaproteobacteria > Rhodobacterales > Rhodobacteraceae > Albirhodobacter. The sequence goes on along the minus strand of JBLXEV010000001.1, from coordinate 99,585 downwards.
CTTGCGAAAGGCGCGGCAGAACTCGAGGCCGGTCATTCCCGGCATCATCCAATCGGATAAAACAATATCGGGGAGCACTTCGCGGCATCGATCCAACGCTTGCGTGCCCGACTCTGCCTCATAGACCGCGTAGCCAGCGCGTTCGAGGAGGGTTGTGAGAATGCGGCGCTGCATCTTGCTGTCATCGACGACAAGCACCCGGCGCTTTGCCGCGAGGGGCGGGAGACTTGTCCCTTCGATCTGGCTGGCGGTGAGATGCGACACAATAACCCTGCTTCTTTGCACAGGCTCACCCTAAGTCGAGGCGGTTAACAGGGGATGAAGCATCTTCATTTTGGCCCCTTAAAGCTTCGGAAATCTTTCGCGCTTAAGGTCAGGCGTGGTGAAGATAAACTCGCACTTGTGGAGGTGGGGATGATTGATTGGGAACGGGTTGCAGAGCTGCAATCCGAGATTGGCGCCGACGGGTTCGGCGAAGTGCTGGAGCTGTTTTTGGATGAGGTCGAAGGCGTTGTGATGCGCCTCGGGCAACGCCTTGCGAAGCTCGAAGACGATTTGCATTTCCTGAAAGGCTCGGCGTGGAACCTCGGTTTCAGGAGCTTTGGTGCTATGTGTCAAACTGGTGAGTGGATGGCCGCGGCAGGGATGGCGGCGCAGGTTGATATCCCTGCGGTGCTGGAATGCTACGGCGAGTCAAAGAAGATCTTCATGGGGCGTGTCCATGAATTCTGCGATGTTGATATCTCAAACGTCGCTTGATGATCGGGCCTGCGCGGGGTCACCTCGCGCAGGCCGGAGCGATCAAATCAGGAATTCGGAGAGCAGAGCATCTTCGGTGATATCCCGATAGCTAAATCCTGCGGCGTTGAGCTGCTCCGTAAGGGCTGCGAAATTCGCGGCCCTTTTTGTCTCGATCCCGATCAGCACGGAGCCAAAATTGCGGGCGGATTTTTTCAGATATTCAAACCGCGCGATGTCATCTTCCGGCCCAAGCATCGCGAGAAATTCCTTCAGTGCGCCCGGTCGTTGCGGCATCCGCAGGATGAAGTATTTCTTCAGCCCTGCATAGCGTTGCGCGCGCTCTTTGACCTCTGGCAGGCGCTCGAAATCGAAATTCCCGCCGGAGGTGACGCAGACAACCGTTTTGCCGCGGATCTCCTCGGCGAGTTGCGGCAGCACATCAACCGAGAGCGCCCCCGCAGGCTCCAACACGATTCCCTCGACGTTGAGCATCTCCAGCATCGTCGTGCAAATCCGATCCTCGGGCGCAAGCAGCACCTGATCTGGCGTCACCCAGCCCAAGCGCGAGAACGGGAGCGCCCCGAGCTGCGCCACGGCGGCGCCATCGACGAAACTATTCACCTGCGGCAGTGCCACAGGCTCCCCCGCTTTTACGGCCGCGAGCATCGAGGCGCCGCCGAGTGGCTCGACAAAGCGGAATTCTGTCTGCGGCGCGGTGGCCCGCAAATATCCGGTAACCCCCGCGGAGAGCCCGCCGCCGCCCACTGGCAAGATAACCAGATCGGGCGCGGAGCCGAGTTGATCAAGGATTTCCACCCCCACCGAGGCTTGCCCCTCGACCACATCCGCATCGTCAAACGGCGAGAGGAAATGCGCCTTGGCCTCCGCACAGAAACGCTGCGAGGCAGCGAGGGTTTGATCGAAATAATCTCCCGTCAGCACAATCTCCACCGCGTCCCCGCCGAAGGTGCGCGTCTTGTCGATCTTTTGCTGCGGCGTGGTGACGGGCATGAAAATCGTCCCCTTCACCCCGAAATGACGGCAGGCAAAGGCCACGCCCTGCGCGTGGTTACCGGCGCTGGCGCAGACGAAATGCCCCTGATCCGGCGAGGCTTCGCGGACCTTACGCATCGCATTGAACGCGCCGCGCAGCTTGTAGCTGCGCACGGGGGTGAGATCCTCGCGCTTGAGCCAAATCTCCGCGCCGAAGCGGGCGGAAAGATGGTCGTTACGTTGCAGCGGCGTCGGCTCGAAGAGCGCGCGCAGGGCACGGGTGGCGGCTTGGGCTTGGAGGGCGAATTGGGTCATGTTGCAGGTTTGGCGCGAGTTTCGGGCGGTTGCAAGGGAGGAGCGATCAATCCCCCCAATCCGTCCTCATCGGTGATGTAGGGAGGGTCTGCGCCGGAAGGGCCTTCGCCGCATATAGGAGCTGCATGAAATACTGCTGCGAACGGGCGAAGGATCTCGCGCGTGGCCCTTGTCGCCAAGGGCAAAACCCACTATTCCGGCTCAAACTCTAATCTCGGAGATGCCAATGTCTGCTCCCAAGAAAGTCGTGCTTGCCTATTCCGGCGGCCTCGATACCTCGATCATCCTGAAATGGCTGCAAACCGAATATGGCTGCGAGGTTGTCACCTTCACCGCCGATCTGGGCCAAGGCGAAGAGCTGGAGCCTGCGCGCGCGAAGGCGGAGCTCTTGGGCATCAAGAAAGAGAATATCCATATTGAGGACGTGCGCGAGGAATTCGTGCGCGATTTCGTCTTCCCGATGTTCCGCGCAAACGCGCTGTACGAGGGGCTCTATCTGCTGGGCACGTCCATCGCGCGGCCGCTGATCTCCAAGCGTCTCGTTGAGCTGGCGCATCAGCACGGTGCGGATGCGGTGGCACATGGCGCGACGGGCAAGGGCAATGACCAAGTGCGGTTCGAGCTCTCGGCCTATGCGCTCGACCCGTCGATCCGCGTGATCGCGCCGTGGCGTGAATGGGATCTGACCTCGCGCACCAAGCTGATCGAGTTTGCCGAGAAGAACCAGATTCCGATCGCGAAAGATAAGCGTGGCGAGGCGCCGTTCTCGGTCGATGCGAACCTGCTGCACACTTCCTCTGAGGGGAAAGCACTGGAAGACCCCGCGCAGGAAGCGCCCGAATATGTCTACCAGCGCACTGTGTCGCCGGAAGAGGCCCCCGATACGCCGGAATATATCGAAGTCACTTTCGAGCAGGGCGATGCGGTTGCGATCAACGGCGAGGCGATGTCTCCCGCCACGATCCTGACTAAACTCAACGAGCTGGGCGGCAAGCACGGTATTGGCCGTCTCGATTTCGTCGAGAACCGTTTTGTGGGCATGAAGTCGCGCGGCATTTACGAGACCCCGGGCGGCACTGTATTGTTGGAAGCGCATCGTGGTATCGAGCAGATCACGCTGGATGCCGGCGCTGGTCATCTCAAAGACAGCATCATGCCGCGCTATGCGGAGCTGATCTATAACGGCTTCTGGTTCTCGCCGGAGCGCGAAATGCTGCAAGCGTTGATCGACAAGAGCCAAGAGAACGTCACTGGCACCGTCCGTTTGAAGCTCTACAAAGGTTCTGCGACCTGTGTGGGCCGTTGGTCGGATTACTCGCTCTATTCGGAAGCGCATGTGACGTTTGAGGACGACGCGGGCGCTTACGATCAGAAAGATGCGGCTGGCTTTATCCGCCTGAACGCGCTGCGCTTGAAACTGATCGCGACCCGTAACGCGCGTGTGAAAAAATGATGCCGCGGGCTGCCATTGTCACCGTCTCTGACCGTGCGTCGCGCGGGGAGTATGAGGATAAGGGCGGCCCGGGCTGCGAAGACTGGCTGAGGGGCGTGGTCACCACGCCCCTTTCCATTACCCGTCACATCATTCCTGACGGGCGCGAGAGCGTGGCCTCCATGGTTCGCCAATTGGTGAGCGAGGAAGCAGCCCTGATCCTTGTTACGGGCGGCACGGGCCCTGCGCTGCGTGACGAGACGCCCGAGGGCGTGCAGGATGTCATCGAGAAAGAACTGGACGGGTTTGGTGAGGAAATGCGCCGCGCCTCCCTGCTGGAAGTGCCGACTGCGATCTTGTCTCGGCAATCCGCGGGCATCGCGGGCAAAAGCCTGATCATCACCCTTCCGGGCAAGCCAAGCGCGATTGCGACCTGCCTCAATGCGGTCTTCGCCGCTGTGCCCTATTGCCTCGATTTGATCGGCGCAGGGCGGATCGAGACGGACCCCGCCAAAATCAAAGCCTTCCGCCCGAAGGGCGCTTGAGGGCTTCCAGAGAGTCTAAATATCCCGAGGGTGAATTTGCCGCAGGCAAAGAGGGGGCAGCGCCCCCTAGACTCATGCCCGCTAAAAAGGGGTCAAACCTTGCGAACGGTATCGCCCAGTTCGAGCACCGGTTCCAATTCGATCATCGCGCCACCAATCTGGCCGCTTTGGGCATGGCCCGAGATGATATCCGCCGCCCTCAGGCCGATCTCGCGGCGACAGGCATCCATCGTCGCCAGCTTGCGCGGCAGCCCGTCGAGCAGTTCAACTCCGTTGAAGCCCGCGAGGCCAACTTTGCCCGGGACGTCGATGTTGTTGTCGAGGCACCAGAGCAAACCGCCTGCACCGATCATGTCATTGGAATAATAAAGGAAATCGATATCAGGATTGCGCTTCAAAAGGGCTTCCGTCATCTCGCGCCCTTTCAGGAGGGCAGAGCCGCCTTGGTAGAATTCGGTATCTGCCAGCTCCAACCCCGCCAAGGCGAGCCCTTCTTTGAACCCTTCAAACCGCTTACGCGCGCGGTGGTCGTCCGGCATCTTCGTGCCAAGAAAACCGATCTTGCGATATCCGGCAGCGACGATTGCCTCTGCCATATGCAACCCTGCGCGGCGATGCGAAATCCCGATGACGGAATCGACGCCTGGTCCATCAACATCCATGATCTCGACGATCGGAATACCCGCATTCTCCATCATCGCGCGGGCGGCGTCCGTATGCTCCAGCCCCGCCACGATGACACCGGACGGACGCCAAGAGAGCATCTCGTAGAGCACGGCCTCTTCTTTCTCGGGCGAATAATTCGTGACGCCAACCACCGGTTGCAGCCCTGTCTCTTCCAACCCTGCCGAGATCCCCGAAAGTACTTCGGGGAAAACGAGGTTCGAGAGCGAGGGAATGATCACCGCCACGAGATTGACCCGCTGCGAGGCCAGCGCCCCTGCGATCTTATTGGGCACATAGCCGAGGCGCTTTGAGGCTTCGAGAACCTTCTCGCGCGTCGCGTCCGACACATCCCCCCGATTGCGCAAAACGCGGCTGACCGTCATCTCGGAGACACCGGACGCTTCGGAAACATCGCGCAGCGTGAGCGGGCGACGCGGGGGGATTGGGGGACGGGTCAATGGCGGGCCTTTCAGCAGGGTTCCTACCTCCTTGATAGCGATAAAGGTTTCTCTTGTGCAAGCATCTGTGTGGATATGCGTTTTCGCGAGCGGCTTTGTTGAGGCGCAGGCGCAAAGACCTGCCAGCGCTCTGCCCGCTTCCGTCCAAACAGGCGCAGCAGTGTCACGGGGCGGCGGCGGGCCAAAACCGCTCACACATCGCTTCACATCAAGTCGTCCTCTCACGTTTGGACGCAGTTGCGAATTCCGTCGCGATGCCGCATTAAGTGCATGTGGTCCCGTGGCTCAACTGGATAGAGCAGCCCCCTCCTAAGGGGCAGGTTACTGGTTCGAATCCAGTCGGGATCACCACTCGCCTGAAAATCACTTCGTTCTACCCGCAAGAGTGCCAGCGCTGCGGGTATGTTTGGTGGCTACGCGCAGACTCACCAGAGTAACGAAAAACCCGCGCGAAGGGGTTTCGCGCGGGCGGGGACTTGGGGGAGGGCGCTGGCTCAGATCGCGCTGTCGGTGCCGTTGGCGTCGATCACCCGCGAGGGCAGGCCGAGGGTTCCCAGCAGCTCCAAGAACGGGCTTGGGGCCAGCTCTTCGACGTTGCGCATCGTGCCTGCGTCCCATGTGCCGTTTGCCACCAGCATCGCGGCTGCAACGGGCGGCACACCAGCGGTGTAGGAGATGCCCTGCGAGCCAACCTCGAGGTAAGCCTCTTTGTGATCGGCGACGTTATAGACGAAGACTTCGACCTCTTTGCCGTCCTTTAGTCCGCGTACGAAATCACCGATGCAGGTTTTGCCTGTATAGTTGGGGGCCAGAGACGCGGGGTCCGGCAGCACGGCTTTCACCAGTTTGAGCGGCACAACCTCCAGCCCTTCGGCAGTTTTCACCGGCTGCTCGGAGAGCAGGCCAAGGTTTTGCAGAACGGTGAAGACATTGATGTAATGCTCGCCGAAGCCCATCCAGAAGCGCACATCCGCATTCGGATAGTTCGCCGCCAAGGAATGCACCTCATCATGGCCTGACATATAGGCGCGGCAGGTGCCAACGACGGGAAGATCCCAATCCTTGCCCACCTCGAACATCTTGTTCTCTTGCCACGCGCCTTGCTGCCACGAGTAGACCGTGCCGGTGAATTCGCGGAAGTTGATTTCGGGGTCGAAGTTGGTAGCGAAGTATTTGCCGTGCGAACCGGCATTGATGTCGACGATGTCGATGGATGTCACCTCGTCGAGATACTCATCCGCCGCGAAGCGCGCATAGGCATTGACCACGCCCGGATCGAAGCCCGCGCCGAGGATCGCGGTGATCCCTTTCTCGGCGCAAATATCGCGCTTCTTCCACTCGTAGTTGCCATACCAAGGCGGGGTCTCGCAGACCTTCTTGGGGTCTTCATGGATCGCCGTGTCGATATAGGCGGCCCCGGTCTCGATGCAGCCATCCAAGACGGTCATGTTCACGAAGGCGGAGCCCACGTTGATCACGATCTGCGCGCCAGTTTCGCGGATCAGCGCCGCCACGGCAGCCGAATCCATCGCGTCCAAGGCATGGGCTTCGAATGTGCCCTCAACCTTCATCGCCTTCTTGGCGTGAACGCCCTCGATAATCGCATCGCATTTCGCCTTCGTCCGCGAGGCAATATGCAGATCGCCCAGAACGTCATTGTTCTGCGCGCATTTATGGGCGACCACATTGGCCACGCCACCAGCACCGATGATGAGCACGTTACGTTTCACTTCGGCTGTCTCCTTTTCATGAGGCCAGGGAAGGGGGCGTTGCCGCCCGAAAGCGAGGGCGAGCCCTCAGGAAAGCGAGGCGGCGTAATCTGCGAAGGTAAATTCGCGCACCAGCCTCTCGGTGCCATCCGCTTGGCGGATGACAATCGCGGGCATGTTCAAGCCGTTGAACCAGTTTTTCTTCACCATAGTATAGCCCGCTGCGTCTTGGATCGAAACCCGATCGCCGATTTCCAGCGGTTTGGCGAAGGAAGCATCTCCGAAAATATCGCCTGCGAGGCAGGTTTTTCCGGCAATTTCATAGGTATGATCGCCCTCTTGCGGCAGCTTTGCCGTTTCGCGGTAGATCAAGAGATCCAGCATATGCGCCTCTGTCGAGCTATCGACGATGGCGATTTTCTTGCCGTTGTCGAGGATATCGAGGACGGAGACTTCCAGCGTCGTCGTCTGGGTGATCGAGGCCTCGCCCGGTTCCAGATAGACTTGCACGCCCAGGCTTTCCGAGAAGGTTTTGAGGCGGGCTGCGAGCCGATCAATCGGGTAACCCTCGCCGGTGAAATGGATCCCGCCACCGAGCGACACCCATTTGAGCTGCTTCAGGAAACCGCCAAATTCCGTCTCGATCCGCGTGAGCTGTTGATCGAACAGATCAAAATCGCGGTTCTCGCAATTGTAATGGATCATCACGCCCGAAATCATCGGCAGCGCCTCTTCCAGACGCGCCATATCCCATTCGCCCAAGCGCGAGAACGGGCGCGCTGGATCGGCGAGATCGAAGCCGGAGGTCGAGAATCGCGGATTGAGGCGCAGACCGCGCTCGATATGGGCGGATTTCTCCGCGTAGCGGGTCAATTGGCCCAGCGAATTAAAGATGATCTTATCCGCATAGGAAATCGCCTCATCAATCTCCCCATCCGACCAAGCCACCGAATATGCATGGGTTTCCTTGCCGAACTTCTCGCGGCCAAGGCGCAGCTCGAACAGCGAGGAGGAGGTGGTGCCATCCATGTAATCGCGCATCGAATCGAAGGCAGACCAAGTGGCGAAGCATTTCAGCGCCATCAGCGCCTTCGCGCCCGAAGCTTCCCGCAGATAAGCGATCTTTTGCATATTTTGCAAAAGCTTCGCCTCGTCGATCAGGTAGTAGGGTGTCTTGATCATGGCGGCCCCCGAACGTGCGACGCCAAGTGGGGCGTCCTGTGTGAATTAGAGCCGCGATATAGGACCGAGCGGGGGCTGGGGCAAGTGAAACCGAGGCGTTCCGCGTTAGTCTACCCGAACACGTTCGGGCGGCACAGAGAGCATATAACCCTTTCGTGCAATATTTTTGACAAGCAGCTCCGCAACGAGTTGGTTTCCCATCGCATCGCGCAGGCGCTTGATCCGCGTGGCCCCTGCGGCCTCGTCGCAATCCGCAGCAAGCTTGCCGGAGATCACCGCCTCCAACTCCGCGCCCGTCAGCATCTCGTCATCCATCCGCGCCTCCGCCAAAGCGGCCAGCGTTTCAATCGCGGCGGGTGTCAGGGAGAAGGCCATATCGTTCAGCATCACCGCATTCTCGGCCCGCAGAATCCGCAGGCTTCGCACTTCGATACCGCTGCGTTGGATTTCCGTCATCCGGCGATTGAGCGCGATGATCATCACCAAAAACACCAGCGCCGCGATCAGGAGTGCAGTGGCGAAGATCAGCAGGATGAAGATGATGATCCGGTAGGAGGAAAGCACTTCGGAAAAGGCCGTGCCTGATTGCGCGAGCACCTCCAGCAGCCGCAGCTCGCTCGCCCCTGTCAGCGCGTCATTGGCGACGAAGATTTGCTCTACCCGCGCGTTGAACGCATTCGCATCCGGCAGGGCGATAAACAGCAAGGCCGCCGTCGTGACCAGCACGGCGACGATGGCGCTCACCCCGAAGACCACCGCGCGGTTTCCCACGCGAAGGCTTTCAGTAGCGGAGGAAATTTTGTCCGGCACTGGCTTTCCTTGAATCGAGCCCTTCGGGGCCGAAAATGGAGACAATGTTCAACAAGGTCCAGCCGTCACGGGCCAGCCGGCGAGAAAGCGCCGCCTTGGCACTGGCTTTGTCACAGGCCTTATCCGGCAGTTCCGCCACACCGTAATGCAGGCGCAGCGGATTGTCCTGCTTGGCCTTGTAATCGGCGTAGCAGGCGGCCTGTGCGGGGGCTGCCATCGCGAAGATCAACGCGAGGCTGGAGAAGGTGAGGAGGGGCGCGAGATGTTTCATGCGTCAAACCTGCGCCGCGCCGCGCCGCTATGCAATATCCGCCGCGCAATTGCCCTTTGTTATCCGATAGCACTGCGGTGTTTTTGCATAGCGCGGCAGCGACCGGCAGGGTGAACCCATCGTTTTCAGGGCCAATGCGGCCCGCATCTGGGAGAGCTATCATGGCCACAGTCAAAACCCGTTTCATCGCGCTTCTCACCGCTGGCGCATTGGCGCTTGGGGCCGCCAGCCCTGCCGCCGCCGCCTCCGATGGGCAGAAAGTTGTGAACACGATTCTCGGAATTGCTGCCCTCGGGGCGATTATCCATCAGATCGACAAGAACAAGAAAAAGTCGGAGCCGAAACGCGATACGCGCTACGATTACCGCCACGATGATCGGTATGGCCATGATCGCGATAAGTGGAAAAGCGGCAAAGATCGGGACCGCTGGGAGCGCGACCACCGTCGGGAAGACCACCGCCGCGAGGCCCGCGCGTTGCGCGTTCCCGCCGCTTGCGTGATTTCGGTCTCGGGGCGCAATGGCCGCAGTCAGGCCGTCTCGGAAGATTGCCTCAACCGCTCGCGCTTTGAGGGCAAACTGCCCCGCGCTTGCGCCTTTGATATCCGTACAGATCGCGGTGCGCGGCGCACGGTCTATGGCACAAGCTGTCTGCAAGGGCGGGGCGTTCAGATCGGGCGGTGAGCCAGGCGAGGCTTGTCGTGAGATCGCAGACGGGGCGGATCTCTTCCGCCCCGTTTTGCCATGCAGCAAGCCTTGCCTTGCGCGCTGTGCTATCGCAGGAAGGGTTATGGCAGAAAAACTGATCCCCGATTATTCGTTCGAGCTAACGGCGCAAGCGCGTGGGCTTTTCCTTGTGGCTGGCGTCGATGAGGTTGGCCGAGGACCGCTGTGCGGCCCGGTCACTGCGGCGGCGGTGATTCTGGACCCTGCGAGAATTCCTCTGGGGCTGAATGATTCGAAGAAGCTCACCGCCAAACGCCGCGCGGAGCTTGCGGCGCAGATCATGGAGAGCGCCGATTACTGCGTCGCCCATGCCAGCGTTGAAGAGATTGACGAGATCAACATCCTGCAGGCCTCGCATCTTGCGATGTGTCGCGCGGTGGCGGGCCTCAAGCAGCGCCCCGATCATGTGCTGGTCGACGGAAATCGCCTTCCGCGTGATCTGACCCTCTCCGCAGAACCGATTGTGAAGGGCGATGCGCGCTCCGTGTCGATTTCTGCGGCCTCGATTTTGGCAAAAGAGGCCCGCGATTTGCTAATGGTGGATTTAGCGCAACAATATCCGGGATATGGCTGGGAGCGGAACGCAGGATATCCCACGCCGGATCACCTCGCGGCCCTGCTAAATCTTGGGGTTACCCCGCATCATAGACGTTCGTTCAAGCCGGTACACAATATCTTGTATCAAGGGGTTTCTGGAAGTCTTTGATTCAAAAAAGAAATTGACGAAGATTCCCGACTGACTCATCATAGGCGCCATAGATCGACACAAGTCGACGACGTCCATTGGGCGAAAAAACGAGGCAGACATGAGCAAAATCAAAACAAAAGCGGCGCCCGTAGAGTTGCCGCTGAACGAGATCATTGGCGGTGATTGTATCGAGGTGATGAACAGCCTGCCCGAGTGCAGCGTTGATCTGATCTTTGCGGATCCGCCCTACAACCTACAATTGAAAGGCGAGCTGCATCGCCCCGACAATTCCAAGGTCGATGCGGTTGATGATCACTGGGATCAGTTTTCGTCCTTCGCCGCCTATGACAAATTCACCCGCGAGTGGCTCGCGGCGGCGCGCCGGATCCTCAAGCCGAATGGCGCGATCTGGGTGATTGGCAGCTACCATAACGTGTTCCGCATGGGCGCGGAGTTGCAAAACCAAGGCTACTGGATCCTCAACGATGTGGTCTGGCGCAAGTCGAACCCGATGCCGAACTTCCGCGGTAAGCGTTTGACCAACGCCCATGAAACGATGATCTGGGCCTCGAAGGCCGAGGGCGGGAAATACACGTTCAACTATGAGGCGCTCAAATCTCTTAACGAGGGCATCCAGATGCGCTCCGATTGGGTGCTGCCGATCTGCAATGGCGGCGAGCGCCTGAAGGATGAGAATGGCGATAAAGCGCATCCGACGCAAAAGCCAGAAAGCCTGCTGCACCGCGTCATCATCGGCTCTACCAATCCGGGCGATGTGATTCTCGATCCGTTCTTCGGGACGGGTACGACGGGCGCTGTTGCGAAAATGCTGGGGCGTGAGTTCATCGGCATCGAGCGCGAAGCCGCCTACCGTGAAGTGGCGGCGGCGCGAATCGCGCGCGTGCGCAAATTCGACAAGGAAGCACTGGAAATCACCGGATCGAAACGCGCAGAGCCGCGGGTGCCCTTCGGGCAACTCGTCGAGCGTGGCATGCTGCGTCCGGGGGAAGAGCTGTTCTCCGTTGGCAATCGCTACAAGGCGAAGGTCCGCGCGGATGGCACGCTTGTGGGCAATGATGTGAAAGGCTCGATCCATCAGGTCGGCGCCCATCTCGAAGGCGCACCCTCGTGCAACGGCTGGACCTATTGGCACTTCAAACGTGAAGGCAAGATGGTCCCGATTGATCTGCTGCGCCAGCAGATCCGCGCGGAGATGAACTAAGGACGTGACCCGTTAAGGGCCGTCGCGCGCAGACGCATCTCATATAAATATATTCAGTTACCGCCAGTGCCTGTGGTTCGCCCACAGGCACAGCCTTGCCCCGCCGTGTATTCGGCGGGGTCTTTTATTTGGGCCTATCATTGCGGGACGAACCCTGCGTCAGCCTAGGCTAAGCGCGCGGTAGCGGTGTCTTGCCCTTGTTATAGGCTGCCCAATCGGTGATCTGCGGGTAATGCGCGCGCCGCCACGCACGGACGCGCGGGTTCATCCGCCGTCGCCAGAGCGGCGGGATCATCGCCAAGACCCCCATTGCCGGATATCCCAGCGGCAGTTGCGGGGCCTCACTGGCGGAATAGGTTTGTAGCAAGGGGAACCGCCGATCCGGTTTGTAATGGTGATCGGAATGCCGCTGGAGGTTGATCATCAACCAGTTGGAGGCGGTGTGATCGGCGTTCCACGAGTGGTGCGGCTTGACGTGCTCGTATTTCCCATCGCCCAAATGCTCGCGCGTCAGCCCGTAATGTTCGATGTAATTCGTCAGCTCCAATTGCCAGATCGCGATGAAGGCTTGGAAAGCGAAAAGGCCGAGCCCCGCGATCCCGCCCAAGCCGAACGCGAGGGCGAGCATCAACACTTGCAGCGCAGCGTAGCGCCAGAACGGGTTCGAGAGGTGCAGCGCGGGGCGTTTCGCGCGGGCCAGTTTGCGCACCTCCGCCTCCCATGCCGAGCGCGGGCAGTCGCGCAGAACGCGCGGGAAGAAGCGGTGGAACCCCTCATTATAACGCGCGGTGACACTGTCGCGCGGGGTGCCGACATGCCAGTGATGCACCAGAAGATGCTCGGAGCGAAAATGCGAATAGAGCACGCTCGCCAGCAGCAGATCCGCGAGCCAGCGCTCCATCCGGTTTTTCTGATGCATCAACTCATGCGCATAGACGATGCCAATCGTGCCGGAGAATACCCCCCCCCCGAAGAACAACCCGATGGCCTCAAGCGTCGAGAGGTGATCGCTATGGGTGACGTAATAGATCAGGGAAAACAGTGTCACAAACTGGATCGGGAACCAGATCAAGGTGATCAGCCGATACCAAAACAGATCAGTTTCCGGCGTCTCTGTATCGGGTTGATCCTCATTGCGTCCCAAGAGGAGATCAAGGCCCGTCACGATCACCCAGCTGTAGAGCGGCAGCAGGATCAGCGTCCAGCCGCCAACCCTTGCGGCCAAGATCGCCAGCGGCACCATCCCCAGCGAGAGCCAGAAGGGGAGCGCGCGGCGCATTGTGCTGATCTCTTGGCGACTGGACATCAAAACTCTCGTGCTCATGAAAACTACGCGATGATACCGCAACAAATCCACCGCGCAACGCGACATGATCGCGGGGGTGGTGGCTCGGACATGCTCAGAGGAGCGGCTGCGCGGCGTCCCATGCTTTGCGCATCAACGTGGGCAGGTGGGTGGGATCAAAATTGTGCTCAAATCGGCCGCGATGTGGCAGGTTTTGTGTCTGGGCGACGTGAACCGTCAAGGTCAGGTGGAAATGGGTGAAGGTGTGGCGCACTTGGGTGGGGGCGATCCTCCACTCGGCCTCGACGGGGGGCAAATCTTGCGGGGGGCTGCGCCAATCGGTTGTCGGAAAGCCAATCGTGCCGCCCAAAAGCCCTTTTGCGGGGCGCGTCTCGATCAGTGTTGCGCCGTCTTGCTGTGCGATCCAGATCAGCCCGACGCATTCCGGCTTCGCAGCTTTCGGCTTCTTGCGCGGCAGGGTCTCCGCGATCCCGCTTTGACGTGCGTTACAGGTGTGCGACAGCGGGCAGAGCGCGCAGACAGGCTTGCGCGGGGTGCAGATCGTTGCCCCCAGATCCATCATCGCCTGCGCAAAATCGCCTGGGCGTTGGGCGGGGGTGATGCGCGCGGTGGCCGCAAAAATTTCCGGTTTTGCCTCGGGGAGTTCGGTGGTGATCTCAAACAGACGTGCTACGACGCGCTCGACATTCCCGTCCACCACGGGGGCAGGCTCGTCAAAGGCAATCGAGGCGATTGCGGCGGAGGTATAGGGCCCGATTCCGGGGAGGGTTTGCAGCCCCGCTGCCGTTTGCGGGAAGCCCCCCCGTGCCGCCACTTCGCGGGCGCATTTCAACAGGTTGCGCGCGCGGGCATAGTAGCCCAGCCCCGCCCATTCGGCCATGACTTCGGCATCTTCGGCCGCGGCCAGCGCCTCAACCGTCGGCCAGCGCGCGGTGAAACGGCGAAAATACTCCCGGACCGCCGCCACGGTGGTTTGTTGCAGCATCACTTCGGATAGCCAAACCTCATAGGGATCGGGCCGCACGCCCTCGGCACGGTCTTGTGGCGAGATGCGCCACGGCATTACACGGGCGGATCTGTCATACCACGCGAGCAGCGCGGCGCTGATATCGGTCTCGTCACGCAATGTTTATGGCGCTCCCTCACGCAATAGGGTGGCATCACCCTGCACTGCGCATAGTATAGGGCGCGAGTAAGGAACACCCAGATGGAAAACCAAACGCCCTTTGATCCGCCGAAATCGGCAAAACCGCGCAAAGCCGCGGCGAAAGGGGCTGGGCTGAAGGCGGGGGCTAAGGCGGATCGCCCGCCCAAACGCCGGATGCGGGGGTTCGAGGCGACAGCGGGGCTGCTGCGCGAACGAATCCGCGTTGCGGGTGAGACGCGCGGCTTTGCCGTGGCGAAGCTGCTGACGCATTGGGCAGAGGTTGTGGGCGAGGAGTTTGCCAAAAACACGCGGCCTGTGAAGATCGGCTATGGTCGTGACGGATTCGGCGCGACGTTGACGCTGCTGACCACCGGGGCCGCAGCACCTATGCTGATGATGAGCCGCGACAAGATCCGCGACCGTGTGAATGCTTGCTACGGCTATAATGCGATTTCCAAAGTGGTGCTGACCCAAACCGCCCCCATCGGCTTTGCCGAGGGGCAGGCGCAGTTCGGGGCCGCACCCAAGGTCGAAAAACCCGCGCCGCCCGCCCATGTGGTGGCGCAGGCGCGGCAAACGGCTGAAGGAGTCGGCGATGATCGTCTCCGTGCCGCAATCGAGATGCTTGCAACGAATGTTCTAGCGCGGGTCGATAAACGATCCGGCGGAAAGAAAGGCGAATAAATGTCGAATAACAAACTGATCATCGGGGCTGTTGCTGCCGTAGCGGCGCTTGCGGTCGGGGGCTTTGCGTATAGCAACATGAGCGGTGGCAGCGGCCAAACCAGCCTCTCGATCCCCGCAGCGGCGCAGGCGGAAGAGGTCAACCTTCTGCCAGATATCCCGCTCGGGGCGGCAGATGCGCCGATCACGATGATCGAATACGCGAGCTACACCTGCCCGCATTGCGCGAATTTCCACGATACGGTGTTTGACAAGCTGAAGGCGGACTATATCGACACGGGCAAGGTGAAGTTCATTCACCGTGAGGTCTATTTCGATGGGTTCGGCCTGAAAGCCGCGCAGATCGCCAATTGCGGCGGCGTGACGAAATACTACCCGATCAACGATATGATCTATTCGACGCAGAAAACGTGGATCGCGGATGGCAAGCCCGAGACGATCACCGCGAATCTCAAGAAGATCGGACTGAAGGCTGGGCTGACTTCGGAAGCGATTGACGCCTGCCTCGCGGATGACGCGCGCGCCGAGCAAATGGTCGCGACGTTCCAGGCCCGCGCAACGGCGGATGATGTGCAAGGCACGCCGACGCTGATCATCGACGGCGAGAAGAATTCGAACATGGGCTACACAGAGCTCAAAGCGATTCTGGATGCGAAACTGGCGAAGTAAGCACAGCTTTGGGCTTAAATGAGGGAACGCCCTGCCAGCATTGGCGGGGCGTTTTCTATTTGTGTTGTCTCGCTATAGGCCGATCCGCTCCAGCGCTTCGACGAGCGGGGCTGTTTGCGCGAAATGAAGCCGGACAGGAAGCGCCAGCACCTTCGGCCTGAAAGGCGCAGGCAGGCGCACCGCATCTTTTTCCGTGGTGACAAGTTGCGCGCCCAGCAGATGCGCCTCGGTTTCGATCCGTGTCAGCAACGCGCTTGTGTAGGGCTGGTGATCGTCCAAGGCTTCCGCCCTCAAGAGGTTCGCCCCCAGAGCGCGCAGCGTGGCGAAGAATTTCTCAGGATGGCCGATCCCCGCGAAGGCGAGAACGTCGAGCCCTTCCCAATCCATCCCCGTCTCCAATGGCGCCAGCGCACCGGAAAGACGGGGCAAGGTGATGTGAGGTGCCCATTTAGCCTCAAACCGCGCCTGCGCGGCCGCATCGCCAATCGAGAGCACCAGATCCGCCCGTGCGAGGCCCACCGCCAGCGGCTCGCGCAGCGGTCCAGCGGGCAGGCAGTGACCATTGCCGAAGCCCTTGGCGGCATCGACGACCACGATCGAGAAATCTTTGTGCAAGCTCGGGTTTTGGTGCCCGTCATCAAGCACAATCGCCTCAGCGCCCGCTGCCACCGCCGCGCGCGCGCCCGCCGCGCGATCCTTTGCGACCCAAGTCGGGCCAAAGGCGGATAGCAGCAATGGCTCGTCGCCCACCTGCGCTGCACTATGGCTGCGCTCATCAACGCGGATAGGGCCTTCCAGCGTGCCGCCATGCCCCTTTGAGACGATATGCGCGGCGATCCCGCGCCCCTGTAGCAGTTGCAGCAGCGCGATGGTTGTCGGCGTCTTGCCCGTGCCGCCCGCGTTGATATTGCCGACACAGATCACCGGAACAGGGGCGCGCCACGGGGGCGCATTGGCGAGTCTACGGCGCGTGCCAGCGGCATAGAGCGCGCCCAAGGGCGCGAGCAGACTGGCCTGCCAACTCTCGTCTTTGTCCCAAAAGGAAGGAGCTTGCATCAGGCGGGGGCCTCCAGCGCGTCAAGGGTTTCAAGAATCGCAAGGGTGAGCGCCAGCGTGACACCCGCGCCGCCAGATGTCACCGCCCATGCGTTATGCGCCAGCATCGCCATCCGGTCGGGGGCCAGCAAATCGGCAACCGCCTCGCCCAGAGCCGAGGCCGAGGCCACGCGGCGGGTGGCGCGGGCGGCCTCAAGCCGTGCGTAATCCGCGCCGTAGCATTCGGTGTTCGGGCCGTGCAGGATGGCCGAGCCAAGCGCCGCAGCTTCCAGTGGGGAACGCGGAGCTTTGCCCTTGCCAAACAAGGTGCCGCCCATGAAGGCCAGCGGCGCAAGCCGATACCAAAGGCCCGCCTCGCTGGGATCATCGACGAGGAAAATCTCGGTGTCGGAATCTGGTTCACCCGCATCCCAGCGCGTGGCAATCGTCCAGCCGGATTGGTTCAGGCTCTCGGCCAGCTCTACGCCGCGCTCAGCGTCTTCGGGCTGGAGGATCAGCAGCGTTCTATGCGCATGCCGCAGCGCGTGACCATGGGCCGCGAGCACGGCGCGCTCTTCCCCGCGGGGCAGCGATAAAGCGGCCCAGACGGGGCGCGCCTGAAGGGTTTGAGCAATGGCGTTGCGCTCAGATTCGGAGGCGTCCAACGGCTCGGGCGTTTCTGAAATTTGGCCCGCCACGATTGCGGGTTTCAGCTTCATCCGCGCGATTTCTGCGGCGCTCGCCTGATCCTGAACATGGATTTCCAGCATCTTCCCCAACATGAGCCGCTCTGCCCGACGCCAGAGCCGCGCACTTGCGCCTTTCGGGGGGGTGATGCGCGCGTCGACCATCATCTGCGGGGTTTGGATATGGGGCACAAGGCCTGCGTCTAGCGCCGCGCCAATATGCACGACCAGATCAGGTTTCCAGCGCGCCAAAAACGCGCGCGGGCCAGCGCCGAGCGGGGCGCAGATCACATTGGGATGATCGGGGATGACCTCCGATTGCTCCTCGCGGGGGAGGTCGCAATTCACGACGATAGTAAGATCGGGCCGCTTCTCCGCGAGATGCTGCGCGAGAAGTTTGCCCGCTGCACGATCCATTTCCGTTGTGGCATTCAGCCAGATCAAAGGGCCATCGGGCCGCTTGGGCTCGTTCTCGGAGGGGGCCGACACGGCAGGCAGCACCCGCTTGGTGCTTGTGCGCCGCGTGGCCGCCCAGAGTCCGAGAACGAGTTGACCAATCATTTGTGGATCAGCCGCCCAGTTCCTCGGTGGGAGACGCGGCAACTGCCTCGTCGCGCAGGCGATGCAGATGCGCGATAAAATAGCGGGTATGCGCGTTGTCGACCGTGCGCTGGGCCTCGGCTTTCCATGCGGCATGGGCGCTGGCGTAATTGGGGAAGATCCCGACCATATGGATCTCGTTCGGGTCTTTGAATTCGGTGCGGGTGGGGTCGATCAATTCGCCGCCGAACACGAGGTGCAGGCGTTGGGGGGTCTTGTCGCTCATAGGGCCTCCGAAGCGCTAAGATAGGATCGCCCGACACTATGCCATGCGGGGGGCGCACTCAAGTGGCACAGGGGGACGGCGCGGGCGCACAGGGATGTTTCATGCGCCTTGGAAATGCCGTGGGAATAAGGGCGCATTCACCCAAGGCGATCTGGGAGGGGCTTTTCTTAGACGCGGCTGCGCGGTATCGGGAGGGCATGGATAGTTTGCTCAAAATATACGATGCGCGCGTGCAAGATGGCACGCTTCACGCGGATGCCGCCCAGCGCGCGATTTTGCCGATTTTGGAGCGCGTGCGCCAAGAGGTTTCGCAGGCCCCTGCGGCGAAGAAGGGGCTGTTCGGGCTGTTTGGCAAAACCGCCGCGCAGCCTGTGAAAGGGCTGTATCTATGGGGCGGAGTCGGGCGCGGGAAATCCATGCTGATGGATCTCTTCTATGAGGCGTGCGACGTGCCCAAACGTCGGGTGCATTTCCACGCGTTCATGCAAGAGATTCAGGCCAAGCTCCATGAGGCGCGCAAAACCGGCGCGCAAGATGCGATCCGGCCTGTGGCGCAAGAGGTTGCGCAGAGCATACGCCTGCTGTGTTTCGACGAGATGCAGATCACTGATATCGCCGATGCGATGATCGTCGGACGGTTGTTTGAATATCTGACCGAGGCGGGCGTGGTGATTGTCACCACCTCAAACCGGATCCCTGATGATCTTTATAAAAATGGCCTGAACCGTCAGCTGTTCCTGCCCTTCATTGCTTTCATCAAAGAGATCATGGAGGTGAAGGAGATTGTCAGCGAGACCGATTATCGCCAGCATCGCCTCTCGGGCGCGCAGGTCTATTTCACGGGCGCTGGGCGCGGATCGGCGCTGGAGGCGCTCTGGGCGGAGCTTTCCGCACGCAAGGATGCCGGGCCTTTGGTGCTCACCGTGAAGGGGCGTGAAGTTGTCATCCCGCAATTCCATGCGGGGGTAGGGCGAGCGTCGTTCTGGGATCTGTGCGGCACGATGCTGGGTGCGGGGGATTACCTTGCGATTGCCGAGGCGGTGCGGGTGTTGATCCTTGAGGATATTCCGCTGTTGTCGGCCAGCAATTTCAACGAGGCGAAGCGTTTTGTGACGCTGGTTGACGCGCTCTATGAGGCAAAAGTGCGGTTGATTTGTTCCGCCGCTGAAGAGCCGGAGAACCTCTATATTGAAGGCACGGGCAGTTTCGAGTTCGAACGCACTGCCTCGCGCTTGCGCGAAATGCAGGGCGCGGATTGGGCGGCGGAATAGGGGGCCTCGGCCCCCTCTTGGCTGCGCCAATTCACCCCTGAGGATATTTTTGCTCTTTGGAAACGCAGGCCGCTGGGTTTGCCTCAGCCGTTTTCTTTGAGGATTTGCCCAGCGAGGTAGAGCGAGCCGCAGATGAGCACGCGGGCGCGCGGGTTTCTGGCGGTGATCTCGCGCAGAGCGGTGAGCACATCGACCGATGAGCGCGCTGTCATCCCGCTCGCTTTGGCGGCGGCTTCGGTGGCTTCGGCGGGCAGGGTATTTGCCTCGCCCGGGATCGAGACGGCGGTGAGCGACGCGATCTGCGGCGCCATCGGTGTGAGATAGCCGCCGACATCCTTGGTGTTGAGCATCCCGCAGATCAGATGGGTCTCGCGCGCAGGCATCCGTGCCAGTGTCGCGGCGACGGCTTCGCCGCCTGCCGGATTGTGCCCTCCGTCGAGCCAGATTTCGGCCTCGGGGGCCGCTTCTGTGAGTGGCCCTGTGCTCAGGCGCTGCATCCGCGCGGGCCATGTCGCGCGGGTGACGGCTGCCTCGGGGTCGCCCTTTTTCAGGATACGGAGTGCGGCGATCGCCGCCCCTGCGTTCTCGATCTGATGTGGGCCGGGGAGGATCGGGAGCGGAAGATCCACGAGGCCGTCCTCATCTTGGAAGATCAGGCGGTCGCGCTCTTCAGAGGCGTGCCAGTGTTGGCCATGCACAAACAGCGGTGCGCCCAGACGGGCAGCGCGGGCCTCGATGACCTCCAGCGCGGCTTCTTGCTGCGGGCCGACGATACAAGGCACGCGGCGCTTCAGGATGCCGGCTTTCTCGCCTGCGATCTCTGGCAGGGTCTCGCCCAGATATTGCTGATGGTCGATGGAGACGGGGGTGATGATCGTGAGCGTGGGCGCGTCGATCACATTGGTCGCATCCAAGCGCCCCCCGAGTCCGACTTCAAGCAGGGTGAAATCAGCGGGGGTGCGGGCGAAGGCCAGCATCGCGGCGGCGGTTGTGACCTCGAAGAAAGTGATACTCTCGCCGCCATTCGCGGCCTCACACTCATCCAAGAGCGCCATCAGCGCGGGTTCGGAGATCAACTCTCCCGCGAGGCGGATCCGTTCGTGAAACCGCGCGAGATGGGGCGAGGTATAGGCGTGAACACGCAGCCCGTCCGCCTCCAGCCCTGCGCGAATCATCGCCTGTGTCGAGCCTTTGCCATTGGTGCCAGCCAGATGGATTACCGGCGGCAGGCGGCGTTCGGGATTGCCGAGCGTCTCCAGCAGCCGCGTTAGCCGATCCAGCGTGAGATCAATGATCTTGGGGTGCAAGGTCATCAAGCGGGTGAGAATGGTATCTGAGCTG
This sequence comes from Paracoccaceae bacterium, assembly GCA_048262715.1. Classification (GTDB taxonomy): domain Bacteria; phylum Pseudomonadota; class Alphaproteobacteria; order Rhodobacterales; family Rhodobacteraceae; genus Albirhodobacter. The sequence goes on along the minus strand of JBLXEV010000001.1, from coordinate 78,863 downwards.
GCGGCATGCGGCATCGGGGCCTCGGAGAGCTGGGGGAGGGGGCATCACAGGTTGCGCCGAAAAAGGCGTGAGCCGTGTGATTTGGTTGAAAGACCCCGCGCCAGCTTGAGGCTGACGCGGGGTGATCAGTGTGCAGCCTTAGCTTGCGGGCTTGGGGGCTGCCTTTTTCGCGGGTGCGGCCTTGGGCGCAGCGTCTTGTGGCACAACCTCCGCTGGTTCCTCGGCGGCAGGCGGTGGAAGATCGCCTTTCACCGCTGGCGGCATTTTCATCAACATCCGGATGATCGTCACCAACTCATCACGCATGTTCTTGCGGTGTGTCACGCGGTCGAGCATCCCATGGTCGAGCAGGTATTCCGCCCGCTGGAAGCCCTCGGGGAGGGTTTCGCGGATGGTTTGCTCGATCACGCGCGGGCCGGCAAAGCAGATCAGCGCATTGGGTTCGGCAATTTGCACATCGCCCAGCATCGCATAGGAAGCGGTCACGCCGCCCGTCGTCGGGTGGGTGAGCACCACGATATAGGGCAGGTTCGCTTCTTTGAGCATCTGCACCGCCACTGTCGTGCGGGGCATTTGCATCAAGGACAAAATGCCTTCCTGCATCCGAGCGCCGCCTGCGGCGGAGAACAGGACGAGAGGGCGACCAAGCTCGACGGCACGCTCTGCCGCCGCAACGATGGCATTGCCGACATACATCGACATAGATCCACCGATGAAGGAGAAATCCTGACAGGCAGCGATAATCGGCGTGCGGTTCATATCACCCGCAGCGACCAACATGGCTTCTTTCTCGCCTGTTTTCTTCTGCGCCGCTTTCATCCGCTCGGGATATTTCTTCTGGTCACGGAAATGCAGCGGGTCGACGACCGGCTCGGGGACTTTCACCTCCGTGAAGACACCACCATCGAACAGCGCGGTAAAGCGTTCGCGTGGGGTGATCGCCATGTGGTGATCGCAATTTGTGCAGACGTTGAGATTGTCCGACAGCTCACGGTGGAACAGCATCGTCCCGCATTCGGGGCATTTCGTCCAAAGGTTCTCAGGTACCTCGCGGCGCGAGAAGAGCGAGTTGATCTTCGGGCGGACGTAGTTTGAAATCCAGTTCATGTTCTGGCCCTTTGGCACGGAATTTAAGCCTTGGAGATAGTCCGATGCGGAACGAATTGCAATCGGCGAGGCGCGATCCGCTGTGAAGCGGCAATAACGAGCTGGTCGAGGAAACGTTGGTTGCCGCGCGGGCAAGGCGGGCTTATGCCTTGTTGTGAAAGCAAAACGGGTTGCACGTGCGGTTTTCGCCCCGTGCCATCAAGGAGCGTTGCGAGTGTCAGAACTTTGGGGAAATCGCCATGTCGCGACGGCGGCGCGTCTGCGGCGCGGTTTGGTGGCAGGGTTCGTGGTCGCTATGGGCCTATCGGGCTGTGTGATGCCTGAGGGGGGAGGCGGAATCGCTGCACCTGCCGCGCAACGCGAGGCAGTCCTTGCGGCGGGCACGATGAAATTTAAGGCAGCGAGAGGGTATTGCGTGGATCGCGAGGCCACCAAAGCGACAACAGACGGCGGCTTTGTTCTCTTCGGGAGTTGTGAGGCCCTTTATCCTTCGCGTTCCTATGCGCGGCCCAAGCTGCCGATTGCGCTGGCGGCGACGGTCAAAGGGGCTGGGCCTTCATCGCCTCTGCGCGAGAGCTTCCCCGCCTTGCAACAGTTTTTCTCCAGCAAAGCGGGGCGTGCAGCCCTGTCACGCGTCGGGAAAGCGTCTACCGTGCAAGTGCTGGCGTTCCAGCATCAAGGCGATATTTTGCTGATACATTTGCGTGATACCTCTTCCACATCGTCGGACGCGCCGATTGCGGAAAGCTACTGGCGCGGATTGGCGTCGATTGGCGGGCGGATGGTGTCGATGTCTGCACTGCCCCGTGCTGGCTATGATATTTCGGACGCTGACCAACGTGCCCTGTTATTGGACTTCGCGGGGCGTGTTGAGGATCTGCGCTGAACAGCATAGGGAAGACATAGTCTTCTCTGGGCGCCGTGTATGGAAATGTTTATTTCGCACTGACCACACGTTCTGCCTTTGCAATTTGGAAATGATAGGGATTTATTGTTTCCCATGTATAAACGATTGATCTGCTTATGAGTAAAACCCCCACATCCTTTTTAAAGCGCATGTCGCAGAACCGAGCCGTCGCGCGCTGGGCACGTTTTGCGCGTCTGGCCAAGACGGCGCCGCTGGCGGATGTGCGCGCCCTGCTGGTCGATGCGGAGGCATTGCATCGCGAGTTGGATGAGTTCCGCCGCGTTGCGGAGGATCGCTTGGCCGTTCCACCGCATGAGACAGGCAAAATGCGCCACCCTCTGGGAACGGATCGGTCTTGGCGGCCCGAGCTCTGGAGCACGCGTCTGACAACGGCAGCGATTGCCGCCGCCGAAAGCCGGAGCGCGCTTGGGGCCGAGGTCAAAGTGTTCCACGATTGCATCGACTCGGAGCTGACACTTCGTCAGGTTCGCAATAAGCGCGCAGAGGACCTCGCGCCGTTTGGCCTGCGGATGGATGTCTTCCGTTTCGATGGATCGTTCCTGTCCTTGGTGCTGGATGTGCCGCAACTGATGCTTGACGGACTACGGCTTTCGCATCTGGTGCGGCTGGATCTGCGGGTCGAGTTGGAAAAACCGCTGGAGATGTTCGCTCGGTTCAATGTGAAGCACGGGCCGAACACCGAGCAGATCGTTCGGGAAATCCCGCTGAATGGGAGCGCCGAGACTTGGGTCGAGTTTGACCTCGCCTATACCAAGCTGAACGAGAAGCGGATCGAGAGCGCTTGGATTGATGTGATCTTTGAGGGGCCGCAGATGAACCAAGTGGTGCTGCGCGATCTCAACCTGTCGCGCCACCCGCGCGCGGAAATCTGAGGAGTATCGCCATGTTACAGATGTCGCGCCTGCGCGAGGGCCGCTGGGAAGGGATTCTGGCGTCGGGCAAAGCGCCGGAGATTGATATCCTGCATCTCGAAAAGCCGATCGGAAAGCCTGAGATCGAGGATATGGGCAAGGACCGCTGGCGCGTCTCGGTGGCGATTCCTGCCGAGTTGCTAAGCGAGGGAATTCTGTCCTTCATCGTCTTTGATAAAGCGGGGCAGGAGCAAATTGGTGAATTTATCATCAATGCGGGCCTGCCGGTGGGGGAAGATCTGCGGGCCGAAGTCGATCTGCTGCGTGCGGAGCTGGACCTTCTGAAAAAGGCCTTTCGTCGTCACTGTGTCGAAACTGGCGCGCAGGGATAACCCCGCGCGCCGCGTGTTTCGGACAAACGCTTGGGCCTGCGCTTAGAGCGCCGCGCCCAATCGCACCCCTTGGTCAATCGCGCGCTTGGCATCCAACTCGCCCGCAACATCCGCGCCGCCGATGATATGCGCGTTCGGGAGGCCCTCAACCAAGCTGTGCTCGGAAAGCTGCCCCGCACAAAGCACGATGGTGTCGGCCTCAATCAGCTCTGGCCGCTCGCGTGTCTCCCCGAAGCTTACCTCCAACCCGTCTTGGGTGATCCGCTCGTAATTCACCCCGCCAATCATCTTTACCCCGCGGGCGGCAAGCTGAGCGCGGTGGATCCAGCCTGTCGTCTTGCCCAGTCTGCGTCCCGGTTTCTCGGCCTTGCGTTGCAGTAGCGTGACGGTGCGCGCAGGCGCTTCCGGCTGCGGTTGCGCCAGCCCGCCTGCGGAGGTGGCTGGGTCGCCAACTCCCCATTCGCGCTGCCATGCTGCGAGATCGAGCGTGGTGCTTCCGCCCGACTGCGTCAGGAACTCGGCGACATCGAACCCGATTCCGCCCGCGCCAATGATCACCACCTTTTCGCCCGCACTAACACGCCCCGTGAGGATATCGATATAGCTTACAACTTGGCCGCCCGTCGCCGGGATCTGCGGATCGCGCGGGGTCACGCCTGTGGCGATCACCACATCATCAAAGCCCTTCAGCATCGGTGCGTTCACCTCAGTTTCCAGTGAGAGAGTTACGCCAGAGCGCGCAATCATCGTGGAGAACCAGTCGGTAAGGCCGTGGAATTCCTCTTTCCCCGGAATTCTGCGCGCCATCGTGAGTTGGCCGCCGATCTCTGCGGCGCGATCAAACAGTGTGACGTGATGCCCGCGCCCTGCGGCGGTGATCGCGACGCTGAGGCCTGCGGGGCCAGCACCGACCACGGCAATCTTGCGGGGGCTCAGGGTCGGGGTCAGCAGTAGCTCGGTCTCGTGGCCCGCAATCGGGTTCACAAGGCAGGTGGAGAGCTTGCCCGAGAAGGTATGATCGAGGCAGGCTTGGTTGCAGGCGATGCAAGGCGCGATCTCGTCTGCGCGGCCTTGAGCGGCCTTGGCGACGAAATCAGGATCGGCGAGGAAGGGACGTGCCATCGAGACCATATCGGCTTGCCCGCTCACGAGAAGATCTTCGCCCACTTGCGGGGTATTGATCCGGTTCGAGGTGATCACCGGAATCGAGACTTCGGGGCGCAAGCGCGCAGTAAGCCACGCGAAGGCCGCGCGCGGCACGGAGGTCGCGATGGTTGGGATGCGCGCCTCGTGCCAGCCGATTCCGGTGTTGAGCATGCTCGCGCCCGCCGCCTCAATCGCATGGGCAAGCTGGATCACCTCGTCCCACGTCGAGCCATCGGGCACCAGATCGATCAGCGAAATCCGGTAGATCACGATGAAATCTGGGCCAACGGCTTCGCGCACACGGCGCACTACGTCCACGGGGAGGCGCATCCGGTTTTCATAGCTGCCGCCCCAGCGATCTGTGCGCTTGTTGGTATGGCGCACAAGGAACTGGTTGAGGAAATAGCCTTCCGATCCCATCACCTCGACCCCATCATAGCCTGCCTCACGGGCGCGGGCGGCGGCGGTCACGATGTCAGAGATCTGCTTCTCGATACCGTCCTCATCCAACTCTTTGGGCGGGAAGGGCGAGATCGGGGATTTCACGGGTGAGGCCGAGACGCAATCCTTGCTATAGGCGTAGCGGCCTGCGTGGAGGATCTGCATCGCAATGCGCCCGCCCGCCGCATGGACACGGTCGGTGACGATCCGGTGATTTGCGATGTCTTGCGCGGTGTAGAGCCCCGCCGCGCCCGGAAACACGCCGCCTTCAGGGTTGGGGGCCATGCCACCTGTGACCATGAGCCCAACCCCGCCGCGCGCGCGTGTCGCATAGAATTCGGCAACGCGATTCCAGTCGCCGGTCTCCTCAAGGCCAGTGTGCATGGACCCCATCATCACGCGATTCGGCAGTATCACGTGACCCAGATCAAGCGGGGCGAGCAGATGCGGATAGGCGTTCATGGTGTTCCTCCTGTTGGCAACAATCTCGCGCGGCGGGAAGGCGCTGTCACGTTGAACGCCGCGTCATGGATTGTGGTTTGCGCCAATCAGGGCTGTCGAAAATGGGTGTGGGATACCACGTCGCAGAGCGTGAACAATCGTTTCGCGTGCGTCACCAACCGGCCAAATACCCCGCTATTGTCCGTGATAAGCCGCATTTGTGCCCGATTTGGCCCCGATACCAGAGCCTAACGAAGACGGTATAAGAGAGATTTGCGATGGATCGCCTTACGGAAATGGAAGCTTTTGCGATGGTCGTCGATCAGGGCGGCTTTACGGATGCTGCCAAGAAGATGGGCATCTCCAAATCGGCCGTCTCGAAGCATGTCTCTGCCTTGGAGGCGCGTCTTGGCGCGCGGCTCCTGAACCGGACGACACGCCGCGTGTCACCGACGGAGATCGGCCTCGCCTATTACGACCGCGCCCGCCGTGTTCTCAATGATGCGGGTGAGGCGGATGCTTTGGTGACGTCGATGCAGGTCGCCCCCTCCGGCCTGCTGCGGATCTCCGTGGCGACCGATTTCGGCGTGAACCTTCTCTCCCCCGTGCTGGGCGATTTCTTACAGGAATTCCCTGATATCAATGTGAATATGGTGCTCAACAACCGCTATGTCGAGTTGATCTCCGAAGGGTTCGATATGGCGATCCGCGTGGGCGAGCTGGAAGACAGCACGCTGCGGGCGCGGAAATTGACGGAAACCTCGCGCCGGATGATCGCCTCGCCTGCCTATTTCGAGAAATATGGGCGGCCCACGAAGATCGATGATCTCAACGAGCATAAACTTCTGCATTACTCGAACCAATCCGCGGGCAACGTGTGGAAAATCACCGCCCCTTCGGGTGAGCGGCGACAGGTGCGTTCGGCGGGATGGCTCACGGTGAATGACGGCCAATCACTGCTTCACGCGGCGACGGCGGGGCTCGGGATCGCCTATCTGCCGTCCTTCCTCTACGCGGATGCGTTGCGGGCAGGGCTGGTGCAAGAAGCAATGCCAGAGCTGCCGATGGAAACGCTGGGCATCTACGCGGTTTACCCGCCGGGGCGCTTCACGCAGCCGAAGGTCCGCGCTTTCATTGATTTCCTTGCGCAGACCTTCACCGATAAGGGCCCTGATAACTGGTAATCACGGCAGTTAGGATCCCCGCCGCGCGAGGGGCAATTCGCGCCTTTCCCTCCCGCAAAGCCGATCCCCCATCGGCGGCGCTAACTTCGGGTCGAGGTGATAATCACTTCGACCCTTCTGTTTTTCTCGCGCCCCTCGGGGGTATCATTGCTGGCGCGCGGCGCGAGCCAACCTGCGCCCTCCGCCGTAATCTGCGCGGCAGGCACGCCCCAACGCTCAATCAACCGCGCCTTAACCGCTTGCGCGCGGCGTTTCGAGAGAGCGGTGTTCAGCGCCAATGCGCCATCGGTATCGGTGTGGCCGACAAGCGCGACTTGTAGCTCCGGGTTGCGTTTGAGATAGGCTGCGAGGGCTTCAAGGGATGCGTAGTCTTGCGGCTCCAAGCTCGCGGCGCCTGTGCTGAAGACAAGATCGTCCAGCGCGGCATGGCCTTGCGCGTCAAGGCTCTGCGCAACATCGTCTTGTGTTTCATCGGGGGGCGGGCGCGTCGCGGCGGGGGCGAGGGTGGGCTCGCCCGCAGCGGGTTCGCGGCTTTGCGTCGCGCGCCCGACTTGGATCACTTGGATAAACCCGCTCTCGGAAGAGCGTGAGGTGATCAGCGCTGTGATTTCATCGCCTTTTTGCCCGAGGAAATATTGGTAATCCGCGAGATCAACGTGCATTTCCGGCTCTGGCAAAAGGGGGAGCGCGTAGCGGAAATCGAACCCGCCGCATTCTGCCGCCGCGCATTCATAAAGCGGCGTATAGCCCTCATCCAGAAGCCTGGCGCGGATCGGGGCGAGCAAATCCAGCGGGCTGACGCGATTCTGCGGGATCCGCCATGCGGTGCGGGTCACTTCTCCCTCAACGGGTAATGTCTCAATCCCCTCGGCGCGCCATGCGGCTTTGGGCAAAACAATGCGCGCATTCTCCTTCGGAGCTGAGGCGCTGACGACAGCCGTTTCTGGTAGCCCTGCGAGGGCGGTGGACATGTCGGATACGGCCTGCCCGAAGCTCGGTGCGGCGCTTAGAAAGATCAGGGCAAGGCCGGCGCGGATCATGTGTCGGCCTTCACACGGTAATGGTAATCGCAAATCCGGCGCATCCCGAGCGCGCGGTATAGCGCATTGGCGGGGTTGTTGCGCGTGACGACGAGGGTGAAATCGCGCGCGCCATTCTCGGCGGCCCAATTTGCGGCCTCATGGATCAAATAGCGGCCAAGGCCTTGGCGCTGGAAGTGCGGCGCGGTGCAAAGCGCATGCAGCATTGCCGTCTCGCGGTGGATCGCAACAAATGCCCCGCCCGCCGCACGATCTTGCAGTCGCCCGAGGAGTGCAGCTTTGGGCGCGCAGGCGCGCTCCATCACCGCTTGGCGCGCGGCACCGACATCATTTTCCGTCCAGAGATCCCGCAGGATTTGCAGCGGTGGCCAATGGGCAAAAGCCGTGATCGGGGGGATCTCGGCGGTGAGGGCCGCGACGGGCGCATGATAGGTGGTGACCGGATCAATCACCTGATAGCCGCGCTGCTCCAGCTCGGCATCGAGCAAGCCTTCCTCCTCGGAGAGATCAGGCCGGATCATGAACAGGCTTTGCTGGCCAATCTGCGCCTGAGCGGCCTCTGCCGCGTCAATGGAAGCAGCGCTAAGCGGCCCTGCCAGTGTCGCGCAGGAGATCCGTTTGATCCCCCCCTCGCCAACGCGCAACGTGAAACCACCCACGTTTAGGGTCGATTTTGCGGGCCATGTCGTGTCAAGGATCTCGTAGACAGGTAGCATCACGCCTCCGGAAAACGCGTTTTCAACGTGGCATAGGCATCTGCGAGCAGGGCGGCATCGGTTCCGCGGATGACGAGATTGGTGCCGAATTCGCCTTTCACCGTGAATGGATAGGAGCCGAAGGATAGCGCCGGATAGGCCTCCGCCATCTCGCGCAGCGGATCTGCCACCTCCGATTCCGCCCGCATAACGCGCCAGTTTTCCGATAGGAGCGGCGCGCCGCCCGTAAGTGTGGGCAGCACCGAGGCGACCATCGCTTGAAAGACGGAGGGCACGCCCGCCATCACATAGGTATTTTCGATGCTGAAACCGGGCGCTACGGAGACGGGATTGTCGATCAGCGCAGCGCCGTCAGGGATCCGCGCCATTCGCATCCGCGCGGAGGTGAATTCTAACTCGCGCGAGGCGTAATAAGCGGCCAGCAACGCGCGTGCATCGTCGCGCACGTCAATGCTGCGGCCAAACGCATCGGCAACGGCATCTGCGGTGATATCGTCATGCGTCGGCCCGATCCCGCCGGAGGTGAACAGCGTATCGTTGCGCGCAGAGAGTTCGCGCACCGCGCTGACAATCGTAGCGTGATCATCGGGGATCACGCGGATCTCGGCCAAGGTAATCCCCGCCGCCAAAAGTTCGCCTGCCAGCCAATAGGCATTGCCCTCGCGGGTGCGGCCCGAAAGGATCTCATCCCCGATAATCAGGATCGCGGCGGTAGGGTTTGTCATGATGATCTCCGGTGCTTTTCCCGAAGGTGTAGCGCCCGATGCGGGTGTGGGAAAGCCTCAGGCTGGTCAAGCCGCGGATTTGTGACTATTTGGGGGGAAAGTCTGAGGAGAATGGCTGTGCAAGAGCATAAAGGGCGCCTGACGAAAGACGGGATCCGGATTTACGAGACCGCCGAGTTTGAAGGCATGCAGGCTGCGGGGCATCTCGCGGCACGGATCCTTGACGAGGTCGCGGATCTCGTTGAGCCGGGTGTCACCACGGGCGCGCTGGATGCGTTCATCACGCAACGGGTGACAGAGCTTGGCTCGGTCTCCGCGACGATTGGCTATCGCGGCTATCAGCACGCATCCTGCATCTCGGTGAACCATGTCGTTTGCCACGGGATTCCGGGCGATAAGGTGGTCAAGGATGGCGACATTCTGAACATCGACGTGACGGTGATCTTGGATGGTTGGTACGGCGATACCAGCCGGATGTATGTGGCGGGGAACCTGTCGCGTAAGGCCGAGCGGCTGATCCAAGTCACGCATGACGCGCTGATGCTGGGGATCGAGCAGGTTAAGCCGGGGAATACCTTTGGCGATATCGGCTATGCGATCCAGCAATTCGTGGAAGGCCAGCGGATGTCTGTGGTGCGCGATTTCTGCGGCCACGGGATCGGGCAGGTGTTCCACGCCCCGCCGAACGTTTTGCACTACGGGCGCAAAGGTTCTGGCGCGGTGCTGGAAGAGGGCATGATCTTCACCATTGAGCCGATGGTCAATCTGGGCCGCCCCGAGACGAAGGTGCTCGCGGATGACTGGACCGCCGTGACGCGCGATAAATCGCTTTCGGCACAATTCGAGCATTCGGTGGGTGTGACTTCGGACGGGGTGGAGATCTTCACCCTTTCGCCTGCAGATCGTTTTCACCCGACGTGGCGGTAAGCTGCACGGGGATGCGAACCAATTTAAAAGGGCGCCCGATTGGGCGCCCTTTCTCATAGTTTCAAGGTGATCTGGTTCAGTTCTTTCCGGTGATGACACCGAGCACTTCCATCAGGATACGCTCTGCGATGTCCGGCTCTTTTTCCTGCTGCGGGACAGGCGCGGGGGGTGTCCATGCGGAGACGTTCCCCTGCGGCGCGGTGGTGTAGGTTTCCCCGCCAAAGCCTTGCTGCGCGATATTGTTGCGCCATTCGGAGGGATCGGCCTTCGGCAGCGGCACAGCGGGCGTTCCGGCGGAGACTTTGACCATCACATCATGCCAGATCTCGGCGGGCAGACCGCCACCTGTCACGCCTTTGAGCGGCGTGTTGTCGTCATTGCCCATCCAGATGCCGGTGACATAATCGCCGGTGAAGCCGATGAACCAAGCATCGCGTGCGGCCTGCGTCGTGCCGGTTTTGCCCGCCACCTCACGATCCCCCAGCGCCGCGCGCTTGCCGGAGCCTTCCTCGACAACCTTGCTCATCATCCAGATCAGTTCTCGCGCGGCCTTCTCCGAGATCACCCGCTCACCGATGCCGCCCGTTTGCGAGATCAGAGGTTGGTCATCGCCTTTGAACCGCAGGTCGATCAGCCCGTAAGGCTGCACCGAAGAGCCGCCGTTGAGAATGCCCGCGAACGCTCCTGTCATCTCAATCAGCGTGGACTCGGACACGCCAAGCGCCACCGCAGGCCCATCCGCCAGATCGGAGGCAAAGCCGAAATCGGTCGCCACTTTCTTAACCGCTGCCAGCCCGACACTTTCCGAGACACGCACCGTCGCCGTATTGATCGAATTGGCGAGGGCCTTCCAAAGCGGGATCGGCCCCAGATACCGTTTGGTATAGTTCTGCGGTGACCACGGGCCAGAGCCCTTCACATTGATCGTCAGCGGCGCATCCTCGACAATTGTATCGGGCGTGTAGCCGAGATCGAGGGCTGCGGCATAGACGAAGGGTTTGAAGGTCGATCCGGTCTGGCGTTTCGCATGGGTGGCGCGATTGAATGCGCCTGTGACCTTGGTCGTGCGCCCGCCCACCATCGCGCGCACAGCGCCATCGGCGGACATCACAACAACCGCAGCCTCGGCCTTGGAGCCTTCCTTGACCTTAGTCTCAAACACCTCACGCAAAGCATCTTCCGCGGCGGTTTGTAGGCGCTGATCGAGCGTGGTCTGAATTACCACATCCTCGGTGGTGTCTGTGGTCAGGAAGTCCGGCCCTGATTCCATCACCCAATCGGCGAAATAGCCGCCTGCGCGGGCTTGCGCCGCCTCGGAGAGGGTTGCGGGATGGGCCCACGCCTCGTCGCGTTCGGCGGTGGTGAGATAACCTTGTTCCCACATCAGCTTGATCACGGTTGCCGCGCGATCTTGGCTGCGCTTGAGGTTGTTTGTCGGAGAATAGCGCGAGGGTGCGGGCAGCAGGCCTGCCAGCATCGCGGCCTCTTGAACGTTCAGATTTGCGGCAGATTTCCCGAAATACCGCTGCGACGCGGCCTCAAAGCCCCGTGCGCCCGCGCCCATATAGGCGCGGTTCAGGTAGATCGTCAGAATGTCGGCCTTGGAATATTTGAATTCCATCGCCAGCGCGTAGGGGATTTCTTTGATCTTTCGGCTGACGCCGCCCGAGCGACAATCATCCTCGTATTGCGCCTCGGTTTTCCATGTTTTGGAATCGTAAGGCACACCGAGGCACAAGAGCTTGGCGACCTGTTGTGTCAGCGTTGAGCCGCCATTGCCCGAAAGTGGCCCGCGCCCTTCGGAGAGGTTGATGCGGATTGCTGAGGCGATGCCGCGCGGCGAGACGCCGAAGTGGCCGTAGAAGCGCTTATCCTCGGCCGCGACGACGGCATTGCGCAGATGTGGGGAGACAGTGTCGGCGGAGCTTTGGCCGCCGAACGTCTCCCCGCGCCATGCGAAGACTTTGTTATTGCGATCCAGCAGCGTCACCGATCCGCGTGAGCGACCATCGAGCAGCGCCTCAAGCGGGGGCAGTTGGCTGTAGAAATAAAACGTCGCACTGCCGAGAACGATCGCGATCACTGCACCGACGCGCCAGCCGATCCCCCAGACCACGCGCCAGATCAGGCGCAACAGCCCTAAGAGCGTGCCAACAATCAACCCGTGCTGACGCCGTGGCCGATTGCTCCGCGGTTTACGCGCAGCAGGCTTTCTCGGAGGGGGCTTGCCGCCACCGCCGGTCTTTCTGCTGGGTGTCGATTTTGCTTTGGTTGCCGAGGACGTATACCGCCTATCCGCCACCAGCGGCCCACGCCGCCCGCCTGTTCCCGCCATGGATCTCCGTCCGGTGCCTGTCGTTTCTCAATGCTCGTCGTTTTTTGGGAAGTTACACGCGAATGCCGAGGTAATGAAGGCTCTTTGCCCGTCGATTCGATTTGTGATCAGCTTATAATTTAAGCATGTGTGATTAATTGTTGAAATTTTAGGCGTCCATTGCGGTTTTCGCCCCCTGTGCCCCCCGTGGTTTTGTTGAGCCGCGCTGAGATTCTGCGCTTTGTAAGCCTATGGGGTTGCTTTGACGCGACCGACACCAAGCGGAAGCGCTCACAGGAAGGGACAGCACGTGAAACTTATCATCGCAGCGATCAAACCGTTCAAGCTGGAGGAGGTGCGCGAGGCGCTCACCGTCATCGGCGTGCGCGGCATGATGGTGACCGAGATCAAAGGCTTTGGCGCCCAATCCGGCCACACCGAGATCTACCGTGGCGCGGAATATGCCGTGAACTTTGTGCCAAAGGTGAAACTGGAGATCGTCGTCGCGGATGCTCTGGCGGAAACGGTAGTCGACACCATCCTCAAGACCGCAAAAACCGACAAAATCGGCGATGGTAAAATCTTCGTTCTGGACGTCGATCAGGCCGTTCGTGTGCGCACCGGCGAGGCCGGCGACGACGCGCTTTGAGAATCAGGGACTCAGGGAATCAAACAATGAAAAATCTCACCAAAATCTCGGGCCTCGCCGCGGCACTTGCCGTTGCCGCCCTTCCGGTGCTTGCACAGGACGCGCCCGCAGAGGCCGCCGCTGTAAGCGCGGTTCCGACCGATACGGTCTGGATCCTTAACACTTTGCTGTTCCTGATCGGGGGCTTCCTTGTCTTCTGGATGGCGGCTGGCTTCGCGATGCTGGAAGCGGGCCTCGTGCGCTCCAAGAACGTGGCGATGCAGCTTCTCAAAAACATTTCGCTCTTCGCGATTGCCTGCACGATGTATTACCTCATCGGCTACAACTTGATGTATCCGCTGGGCAACTGGACCATCGGCACCGATGATACCGGTGGCTATCTCGGGGCCTTCGCGATGGCGGTTCTCGAAGCGGTCGGCGTTGGCGCGGATGCGGTGGATGATTATTCCTATGCCTCGACCGGCTCTGATTTCTTCTTCCAAGTCATGTTCTGCGCGACCACCGCTTCGATCGTTTCGGGCACGCTTGCTGAGCGCATCAAACTCTGGCCCTTCATGGCGTTCACCGTTGTTCTCACCACGATCATCTATCCCATCGTTGGGTCGTGGAAATGGGGCGGCGGCTTCCTTGATACGCAGTTCGGCTTCCTCGATTTCGCGGGTTCGACCGTTGTGCACTCGACAGGTGGCTGGGCTGCTCTGGCTGGTGTTCTCATCCTCGGGCCGCGTCTGGGCAAGTATAAAGACGGCCGCGTGACACCGTTCCCAGGTTCGAACCTGACCCTTGCAACGCTCGGCACGTTCATCCTGTGGCTCGGTTGGTTCGGCTTCAACGGCGCATCGCAGCTCGCAATGGGGTCGATTGGCGATGTGGCGGATATTTCGCGGATCTTCGTGAACACCAACGCGGCAGCTTGTGGCGGCGCTATCGTGGCGATGATCGCAACGCAGCTCCTGTTCAAAAAACCGGACCTCACCATGGTGCTTAACGGTGCGCTCGCTGGCCTCGTCTCGATCACGGCAGAGCCGCTGACCCCGACGATTGGCGCTGCAACGTTGATCGGTGCCTTCGGTGGCTTGCTGGTGGTTCTCACCGTTCCGCTGCTCGACAAACTGAAAATTGATGATGTCGTCGGCGCTATCCCCGTCCACCTTGTTTGCGGCATCTACGGCACGATTGCTGTTGTCTTCACCAACCCTGATGCGACTCTCTATGGTCAGCTCGCTTCGATCGTGATCGTCGGTGTCTTCACCTTCGTCGTCTCCTCGGTGGTCTGGTTGATCCTGAAAGCAGTCATGGGCGGCATCCGCGTCTCGGAAGAAGACGAGATGATGGGCCTCGACAAGGCAGAGCTGGGGATGGAAGCCTACCCCGAGTTCAAAGCCTGATCTCTTTCAAATCACTGCAAAAAGGCCCGAGGATTTCCTCGGGCCTTTTTCATATCTAGATCGGGGTTGCCCCCGTCAGCCCATCGGCGCTCAATCCATATGCGCTGCGGGGGCAGGGCCGTTGCCCACCTCCGGCTTGCGCAGCAAGAAGACCAGCGGCAAGGCCGAAAGTGTAATCCACATCATCGCTTTAAAGTCGTCGATATAAGCGATCATCAGCGCTTGGATCGTGACCAGCCCATCCAGTGTTTGCCAGATCGCTAACTCGCCATATTGCGCAAGACCTGATCCACCGTTGGTGAGCACGGCGAGGTTGGGATTGTCCGCCGACAGGGTCGAGGCCAGTTCCACATGGTTCACCCCAACGTTATGCGTGAGCAGAACGGTCACGATGGAGATCCCGATCGACGAGCCGATATTGCGCACGAGGCTGAAAAGCGAGGTCGCATCGCCACGGTATTCCGGCGCGAGTGTCGCGAAGGCCACGGTGGAGAGCGGAACGAACACCAGCCCTAGGCCGAGGCCTTGGATGAAGCCGGAGGCGACGATCAGTGTGGCATCCATTTGCGGTGTGAACCATGTCATCATCCAAAGCGATGTCGCGGTGAACAGGAGGCCAGCCACCACCAGCTTCCGCGGGTCGATGATCCGGATCAGTTTGCCCGCCATCACCATGGTGATCATCGTGCCAACCCCGCGCGGCGCCATGACCATGCCCGTGGTGATCACCGGATAGTGGTAGATCGTCGAAAGCATCGGCGGCAACAAGGCGAGTGACGAGAGCAGGATGATCCCGACCACGAAGATGAACACGAGGCCCGTGGCAAAGTTGCGATCCATGAACATCTTCGGCTCAAGGAACGGGGTTTGGGTGCCGGTGATCCACGTCACGAAGACCCAGAAGCCCGTCGCGGCGAGGCCTGCCTCGATCCAGATTTCGGCAGAGGCGAACCAATCGACCTCGGCGCCGCGATCCAGCATCAGTTGCAAACAGCCAACCCCGAGCGCGAGCGCCCCGAAGCCGATGAAATCGAACGAGCGGATCCGGCGGGCCATATGCGGCAGGAACCTATAGCAGCCAAGGAAGGCGATGATCCCGATGGGCAGGTTGATGAAGAAAACCCAGCGCCAGTTCATCGTCTCCGTCAGGTAGCCGCCCAGCGTTGGCCCGATAATCGGCCCAACCATGATCCCCGCGCCCCACATGGCCATCGCCGAGCCATGTTTCTCGCGCGGGTTGATGTCGAGAAGGAAGGTCTGCGATAGCGGCACAATGGCCGCGCCGAAGACACCTTGCAGCATCCGGAACATGACCATGGTTTCCAGCGACCATGCGAGGCCACAGGCCATGGAGGTCAACACGAAGCCAGCGATGGCAACGAGGAAAATCTCGCGGCGGCCGAAGGTTTCCGACAGCCAGCCAGAGAGCGGCGTGACGATCGCGGCGGCCACGATATAGGAGGTCAGCACCCAGTTGATCGTATCGGATGCAGCGCCCAGATCGGCGCGCATCGCGGGCAAAGCGACGTTCGCAATCGTGGTGTCGAGCACCTGCATAATCGTTGCCAGCATCACCGAGAGGGTGATGAGGGTCCTCTGCTGATCGGTGATCTCGTCCATCTTACTCGGCCTTCGCGACAAGCTCGCCCAGCTTGGTTTGATGCGCAGTATCCACTGTCACATGCGCGGAAAGCCCGGCGCGCAGGCCTTGCGTATCGCTGCCGTCAACAAGCCGCAGACGAACGGGAACACGCTGTGTCACCTTGACCCAGTTCCCCGTGGCGTTCTGGGCGGGCAGCAAGGAGAATTCCGCACCTGTGCCTGCGCCGATGGCCTCAACGACTGCTTTGAACTCGCGATCTGGGAAGATATCCAGCTCGATCTCGGCAGTTTGACCCGCCGCAATATTGGTGAGTTGGGTCTCTTTGAAATTGGCCTCGATCCACGTATCGCCGGTTTCCACAAGCGTGAAGGCTGCCGATCCGGCGGCTGCGAATTTGCCGGGTTTAAAGGAGGAGGCTTGATAGACCAGCCCATCCGCAGGCGCGCGCACGGTGGTTTGTTCGAGTTGCCATGCCGCCTTGTCGCGGGCGACCTGAGCGGCACGGACAGAGGGGTGGTCTTCGGTTTTGATCTCTGCGTCCCCGCCGAGCGCTGCGAGCGCGGCTTCGACGCCCTGTTTCGCGGCCGAGAGCGTTTCATTGGCGGCATTGGCGGCATAGCGCGCCTTGTCGAGTGAGCTATCGGAGGCGGCACCGCGCTTGGTCAGGCTGGTTTGACGGTCAAGCTCGCCGCGCAGGTAATCTGCCTCGTCCTGCGCGAGGGTGACTTGCGCCTTGGCCACGCGGTAGGCGGCGCGCAGTTGCTCCACGCCGATCTGCGCCTGTGCGAGGGCGGCATCCGCTTGCGCGAGGGCGAATTGGTAGCTTTCCGGATCAATCCGGAACAGCGGCTCCCCCTTGGTGACAATCTCGCTGTCATGCACGAAGACTTCCGTCACCCGCCCCGAAAGATCGGGCGCGACGGAAATCCGCGCTTGCTGGATCGCGGCGTTCTCTGTGGCTTCATAGCGGCCAGCGCTCAGCCACGCATAGGTGCCGCCCAAAACGAGGGCAACCGGAAGGGCCGCCAGCAACAGTTTGTTGGGGCGTTTGGAGGGTTTTGTATCGGCGGGTTTGACGTCAGTTGTCATGGGAGGGCTCCGAGGAGAGGGGGGAGGGCGCTTGGGCCAAGTTTTCGATGATGAGGCGAAGGGCGTCTCGGACCGTCGCTTGGTCCTCGGGGGAGATCCCCTTGAGCGCCTGAGCGTAGATCGTATCCGCGACCATCCGTGTGGCCTCGAAGGCGGCCTCTGCCTTTGCTGTGGGGATGATGATCCGGATCCGGCGATCGTTGGGATCTGGGTGGCGATCCACCCAGCCGCCGTCTTGCATCCGGTCCACGATGCGAGAGACGGAGATCGGTTCGATTTCAAGCGCTTCGGCAAGGCGGGCCTGCGGCAGCGGGCCGTTGACCAAGAGTTGCACCAGCACGCGCCATTGCGCTGAGGTCAGCCCCATTTCACAGGCGCGGTACTCGAAACGCTTCTTGATCGCGCGGGTGGCGTTATGCAGCAGGAAGCCAAGGGAGTTCTGGATATCTTCATTCAGGGGCATATCGGCCTCACTTTCGTAAGCTCTGATATGATAAGCCTGCTTATCTTTTCAAGTGAAAAACAAATGGCGGCCCGAGACGGACCGCCATTACCTTGATATTTATTCGAAAATCGTTTTGCGGATATCCGTTAAACGCCCGCGTCGATGATCGCTTTGGCCAGAATTGGCACCGTGTTGGTGTTCAGGCCCGCGATATTGAGGCGCGAGTCGCCGACCATATAGATCCCGTTATCGACGCGCATTTTCTCCACCGCTTCCGGCGAGCAGCCGATCCGCGAGAACATCCCGCGGTGCTGCGCGATGAAATCGAAGCGATCCGAGTTCGAGAGCTTGCGCAGCTCGGCGGCCAATTGCTCGCGCAGTCCCAGCATGCCGAGGCGAACCTCTTCCAGCTCCTCCTGCCACTGCGCGCGCAGGGTCGGATCGGTCAGCACTTTGGTGACGAGCGCTTGGCCATGGAACGGCGGGAAGGAATAGGTTTGGCGATTGAGATAGGCGAGCGTGCCTTGCGTCACCTCGCGCGTCGCCGGATCGCCCAGCACGAACAGAACGCCTGCGCGTTCGCGGTAGATGCCGAAGTTTTTCGAGCAGGAGGCCGCGATCATCACCTCGGGGAGGCGCGAGGCGATCAGGCGGGTGCCTGCCGCATCTTCCTCAAGCCCGTCACCGAAGCCTTGATACGCAAGGTCGATCATCGGGATTGCGCCCGTGGCTTCCAGAAGATCTGCAACCGCGCCCCATTGCTCCAGCGTCAGGTTCGCGCCTGTCGGGTTGTGGCAGCAGCCATGCAGCAGGACGATATCGCCCTTCTTCACCGCTTTGAGGTCGTCCATCATCGCATCGAAGCACACCGAGCGGGTTTCGCTGTCGAAGTAGCGGTAGGGCTTGTTGGCTTGACCCATGAAGTTCAGGATCGACAGGTGGTTCGGCCATGTCGGATCGGAGACCCAGATCGTGCAATCGGGGTTGGCCATTGCGGCGAGTTCAAACGCCTGACGGCATGCACCCGTTCCGCCCACGGTCGAGAGCGCCGAGAGGCGGTCTGCCGGATAGCCAGCGCCCAGCACCATCTCTGCCATCGCGGCGTGATAGTCGGGCTCGCCTGCGAGGCCCGCGTAGGTTTTGGTGACTTCCGTCTCCGACAGCAGTTTGCCCGCCGCTTTTACCGCATGCATGATCGGCGTTTTGCCATCCGCGTCTTTATATACGCCGACGCCAAGGTCGATTTTGGTGTCGCGCGGGTCGGCGCGGAATTGCCCCATCAGCGCGAGGATTTTATCCTGAGCTTGGGGTTTGAGATTGTTCAGCATCATGCTTCTCCGGTTGCGACGCGAAGGTCGTTATACATGCCCCACTCGGCCCATGACCCGTCATAGACGGAATGGTCGCGATGCCCGATCCGTTCCAGCGCGAGGGCGAGCACGCAGGCCGTGATGCCCGATCCGCAGGACAGGATCGCGGGTTTGGCGAGGTCGATCCCCGCCTCCGTGAAGATCCGGCGCAGCGCATCGGCGGGTTTCAATGTGCCATCGGCTGCGATCAACTCGCCGAAGGGCACGTTTTTGGAATTCGGAATATGGCCGGAGCGCAGCCCTGCGCGAGGTTCGGGCTGACTGCCTGCGAAACGGGGTTTCGACCGCGCATCGATGATCTCGAAATCGCCGAGCTTGCTGGCATGGGCGACTTGGGTGACGTCCTTCACCAGCCCCGCTTGGCGCTGCACTGTGATGTGGCGGTCACGGATCATCGGCGGCACGTCCTCGACAGGGTGGCCGTCTGCGATCCATTTCGGCAGGCCGCCATCCAGCACCGCGATATCGGTTTTGCCCATCAGCCGGAACAGCCACCAGACGCGCGGCGCGGAGAAAATCCCCGCTTGGTCATAGACCACGACCTGATGCCCGTCGCCGACACCGAGCGCGCGCATGCGGGAGATGAACTTCTCCACCGGCGGTGCCATATGCGGCAATTCCGAGCGTTGATCGGAGAGGTCGTCAATATCGAAGAACCGCGCGCCAGGGATATGGGCGGCGTTGTAATTCGCTTTCGCATCTTGATCTGATCCTGGCATGAACCAAGAGGCATCGAAAATCCGCAGGTCGGGATCTTTCAGATGCGCCGCGAGCCAGTCCGTCGAGACCAGAGTTTTCGGATCATCCATAGCGCGCTCCCCCATTCATCCGCTCACTCCTTGCCGTGAAACCGGCCTCGGTGCAAGGGGGGAGGCGGGAAATCCTCAACCCTGCTTGAGTAAACGTTGCTTTTGGCGGCCCCAGTCGCGCTTCGCCTCAGTGGCGCGTTTATCATGGGCCTTTTTGCCCTTGGCCACGCCGATCTTCAGCTTCACCTTGCCGCGCTCGTTGAAATAGAGCGAGAGCGGAACGATGGTCATGCCTTCGCGGCCTACCGCCTGCCAGAGGCGCGAGAGTTCCTTGCGCGAGACCAGCAATTTCCGGCGGCGGCGCTCTTCATGGCCGAACACGCCTGCTTGCTTATAGGTCGCGATATAGGAGTTGATCAGCCACAACTCACCGCCCTCGACGCTGGCATAGCTCTCCGCGATATTGGATTGCCCAGTGCGCAGGGATTTGACCTCGGACCCGGTCAGCATAATGCCTGCCTCGAGATCGCTCTCGATAGCATAATGATAACGGGCCTGCCGGTTCTCAGCGAGCTGCTTGGAGTTTGGGTCTGATTTCTTGCCTATCATCCCCCCGAGATAGTGCGCCCTGTGCTCCCTGTCCAGAGTGGGCGGTGGAAGCGGGGCGCTTGACGCAGAAGTGTCGGCGCGTGGCGTGGTAATACCCGTATATCTTGTGGATAATCGGCGTGATGTGGCCAGATACAGGCGAGATGCAGGGGGGCGGCAGTTGACACGCCGCCTCGCGGCGCAAAGACTTAGCGGCTAAACAAGAATCGGACAGGCACCCATTGCGCTTCACACGCCTCAGACTCAACGGCTTTAAAAGCTTCGTCGATCCTACGGATCTGGTGATCCATGATGGTTTGACGGGGGTGGTCGGGCCGAATGGTTGCGGCAAATCCAACCTGCTGGAGGCGATGCGCTGGGTGATGGGCGAGAACCGCCCCTCCGCGATGCGCGGCGGCGGGATGGAGGATGTGATCTTCGCGGGGGCTGCCACGCGCGGCGCGCGGAACTTCGCGGAGGTCTCTCTCTCGATTGATAACTCGGAGCGGTTGGCTCCGTCAGGGTTTAACGATCTCGATGTATTGGAGATCGTGCGCCGGATCACACGGGATGCGGGTTCTGCCTATAAAGTTAACGGCAAGGATGTGCGGGCGCGCGATGTGCAGATGTTGTTCGCCGATGCCTCAACCGGCGCGCATTCGCCCGCACTGGTGCGGCAAGGCCAGATTTCCGAGCTGATCAACGCCAAGCCCAAGGCGCGGCGGCGGATTTTGGAAGAGGCGGCGGGGATTTCCGGCCTGTACCAGCGTCGCCATGAGGCGGAATTGAAGCTCAACGGGGCGGAGCAGAACCTCACCCGCGTCGATGATGTTGTGGAACAGCTCGCAGGGCAATTGGCCTCACTTGCGCGGCAGGCCCGTGCGGCGGCGCGGTATCGCGAGATCGCGGCAGAGCTGCGGCGTGCTGAGGGGATGCTGCTGTGGCGGCGCTGGCGCGAGGCGGAAGAGTCGCGTCTGGGCACGGTGAATATGCTGGCGGACCGTCTGCGCCAAGCCGCGCAGGCCGAGGCCCTCACCCGTGCGGCGGCACAGGCGCGCGCCGATCAGGAGGCGGGCTTGCCGGCCTTGCGTGAAGAGGAAGCGATTGCAGGGGCGATCCTGTCGCGGCTGCATGTGGAGCGCGACGCGCTCGCCGATCAAGAAACCCGCGCGCGGGCGTTGATCGCGACCCTTGCCGCGCGGATCGAGCAGTTGGACCGCGATATGGAGCGCGAATCTGCCCTCAACAAGGACGCGGGTGAGACGATTACGCGGCTAGACTGGGAGCAGGCGCAGATTGCGAAAGCCTCGGAAGGGCAGGACGCACGGCTTGAGGAGGCCGCCGATCGGGCTGCGGAGGCGGCGAATGTGCTGTCTAGTCATGAGGCGCTGATGTCCGAGCGCACCGAGGATGTCGCGCGTTTGGCCGCGCGCCACCAATCGGCGCAGCGGCTTTTGGGTGATAGCCGCACCAGCTTGGATCGCAGTGAAGCTGCAGCCGCTCAGGCCGTGGCCGCGCGCGACGCGGCGGAGGCGGCCCTCGAGACGGCGGGAGACGAGTTTGCGGCGGCAGTTGAGGCCGCGAGCGAGGCTGCAGAGGCGGCAGCCGAGGCCGAAGAGGCACTGGAGGCCGCCGAGGAGGCGCGTGCGGACGTTCAATCGCGCGAATCGACAGCGCGCGCCATGCGTTCAGAGGCCGAGGGCGAGGCGGGGGCACTGCGCGCGCAAGTCACCGCGCTGGCGCGATTGGTCGAGCGCGAAGCCGCCACTGGAAAGCAGCTTCTGGATCTGGTGCAGGTCGAGAAAGGATATGAGAAAGCGCTGGGCGCGGCGCTGGCCGATGATCTGCGCGCGCCGCAGCTGGGCGGGGATATCCGCTCGGGCTGGGGGGCTCTCGCGCCCTATGCCGCCCCGCAGCCCTTGCCCACAGGGTTGGTGGCACTGACGGCGCATGTCACAGCACCCGATGTGCTCGCGCGGCGCATGGATCAGATCGGCCTTGCCGAGAGCGCTGAGCAAGCGGAAACGTTGCAGCCCGATCTTTTGCCCGGTCAGCGGATCGTGACGATGGCGGGCGATCTGTGGCGCTGGGATGGGTTCCGCGCGGATGCGGAGGATGCGCCTTCGGCGGCGGCGCTGCGGTTGCAGCAACTCAACCGTCTGGTGGAACTCAAGCGCGATCTCGAAGAGGTCGCGGCACGGGCCGAGGGCGCGCGTCAAGCGCATGAGGTTTTGACCCAAGCGCTGAGCGATGCCTCGTTGGCGGATGCCCGTGCGCGGGAAGCGCGCCGCATTGCAGATACGCGTGTGGCCGATGCGGGCCGCGCTGTCTCGCGCGCCGAGGCGGCGCAATCTGTCGCGTCGGGCAAGGTTGAAGCGGCGGGCCTCGCGGTGACGCGCCACCGTGAGGAGGCTGTCGCGGCAGGCTTGCGGCTGCGCGAAGCGGAGGCTGCAGCGGCGGAGCTTCCGGATCTGGAGGCCGCCCGCGCGCAGGTCGAAGATTTGAAAATGGCCGTTGAGGCGGCGCGGGTCACGATGATGACCTACCGTGCCGCGCATGATGAATTGCGCCGCGAGGGCGAGGCACGTCTGCGCCGCAAGCAGGAAATCACCAAGGAGCTTTCGGGCTGGCGGCACCGTTTGGAGACGGCGGAAAAACGCAGCGCCGAATTGGCAGACCGCAAGGAAGCGACGGCGTTCGATCTGGACGAGGCGGCGCAGATGCCCGAAGAAATCGCGGAGAAGCGCGCGGATCTTTCGGAGGCGATCGAGGATGCGCAGGCGCGCGGAACGGCCGCGAGCGAAGCGGTCGTCGCCGCTGAGGCCGCCCTGCGCGCCGCGCAGGAGGCTGAGCGGGACGCGGTGCGGTTGGCGGGCGAGGCGCGCGAGGCGCGGGCGGGGGCCGAGGCGCGGGCTGAGGCGGCGCGCGAAACCGTCGCCGCAGCCGCAGAACGGATTCGCGAGACCTATGATCAAACGCCAGCGGCCTTGCTGGAGGGGCTCGCCTGCGATCCTGCGGAGATGCCCGATGCTGAGGCGCTCGATACCGATGTGAACCGCCTGAAACGACAGCGCGATTCCATGGGGGCTGTGAACCTGCGCGCCGAAGAGGATAGCCGTGAGGTCTCCGAGGAGCACGGGGCTTTGGTGAAGGAGAAGGCGGATCTGGAAGAGGCGATCCGCAAGCTGCGGGCAGGGATTTCGGGGCTGAACCGTGAAGGGCGCGAGCGTCTTCTGACGGCCTTCGAGCAGGTCAACGAGAGCTTCCGCCTGCTGTTCACCCACCTGTTTGGCGGCGGTGATGCGAGCCTCATGTTGGTGGAAAGCGATGATCCGCTTGAGGCAGGGCTGGAGATTATGTGCCAACCGCCGGGCAAGAAACTCTCGACGCTCTCTCTGCTTTCGGGCGGTGAGCAGACCTTGACGGCGATGGCGCTGATCTTTGCGGTCTTCCTCGCCAATCCCGCACCGATTTGCGTGCTCGACGAGGTCGACGCGCCGCTGGACGACGCCAATGTGACGCGGTTCTGTGACCTTCTCGACGAGATGACACGGCGCACAGATACGCGCTTCCTAATCATCACCCACCACGCGGTGACGATGTCGCGGATGGATCGTCTTTTTGGTGTTACGATGGGCGAACAAGGTGTCTCGCAACTCGTTTCTGTCGATCTGAAAAAGGCGGAAGCACTTGTTGCATAGATATTTTCTATAATTTCTGAAATAAGGGAACTGCAATGACCTCCTCTATCGAAGCACGGCTTTTGGACTTGGGCCTGACGTTGCCCGCAGCCCCTGCACCTGCCGCAAATTACGTGCCCTATGTCCGCAGCGGGTCCCAGCTTTTCGTTTCGGGACAGATCAGCGCCGATGAAAATGGCATGATCAAAGGCCGTCTTGGATTGGATATGGATGCAACGGGCGGGGCGGCTGCGGCGCGCCATTGTGGCTTGGCGCTGCTCGCACAGGCGAAGGCCGCTTTGGGCGATCTGGATCGGGTGAAGCGGGTCGTGAAGCTCGTCGGATTTGTGAATTCGACGCCGGAGTTTACCGATCAGCCCGAGGTGATCAATGGCTGCTCCGATCTGATGGTTGAGGTCTTTGGCGAGCGGGGCCGTCACGCGCGGTCTGCGGTGGGGGCACCGGTTTTGCCGCGCGGCGTCGCGGTTGAAATCGAGGCGATTTTCGAGGTCGAGTGATGGCGGTTCTGCCCGAGATTTTTTTGCGCAATCCGATTGCGCATCGCGCCTATCACGACCGTTCCGCAGGCCGGCCCGAAAACTCGCGCGGGGCTGTGCAGGCCGCGATTGACGCCGACTATAATATTGAAATCGATGTGCAACTATCGGCTGACGGTCAGGCGATGGTGTTCCACGATTATGATCTGCGGCGGCTGACATCGCGGGGCGGACGGCTGGCGGCGCTGACGGCGGAGGAGCTATCAACGGTGCGCTTGCGCGATTGCGAAGAGGGGATTCCGAGCTTGCGGGAGATCTTAGATCTTGTTGCTGGGCAAGTCGGATTGCTGATCGAAATCAAGGATCAAGACGGTGCGATGGGGCCGGATACCGGCCTGCTGGAGGCGAGTGTCGCGCGCGAATTGGCAGGCTACGCGGGGCCTGTCGCGGTGATGTCGTTCAACCCGAATGCGGTTGCCGCGTTTCGCGTTCTGATGCCGCAAGTTGCGGTTGGGCTCACGACATCAGCTTACCAAGCGGAAGATTGGCCGCTGCTGCCTGCGACGGTTCGCGACACTCTGCGCAATATCCCTGACTTCGATGCTGTTGAAGCCAGTTTCATCTCGCATGAGGCCGCCGATCTCGAAAGCCCTCGCGTGTCGGAATTGAAAGCAGCGGGCGTGCCAATCTTTTGCTGGACGATCCGATCTGCCGCGGCTGAGAAGAAGGCGCGAGAAGTCGCGGATAACGTGACGTTCGAGGGCTACGCCGCGTGAGGCTTGATGCGCCCTCCACAAGCCCTATCTCGGGCCTAGGCAATGGAGGGCGCAATGGCTGGATCGTTTGAGGTCAAACTTCATTCCACTATTTCTGAAATATCAGAAGATGATTGGAATTCATGTGCGTATGGCGAATCTGATGCGCCAGATGATCCCTTCACGCAGTTTTCGTTCCTGCATGCGCTCGAGGTTTCAGGCTCTGTCGGTGGGGAGACGGGCTGGATCCCACGCCCGATCTCAGTCTCTTATGACGGGAAGATCATTGCCGTTGCTCCGCTTTATCTGAAGATGCATTCGCAGGGCGAGTATATCTTCGACCATAGCTGGGCGGAGGCGCTCTACCGTGCCGGCGGCGAGTATTACCCCAAGTTGCAATGCGCCGTTCCCTTCACTCCTGTGACGGGGCGTCGCCTATTGACCCGCGCGGGGTATGAGCGTGACGGGGCAGCGGCGCTTTTGTCGGGGATGGTGCAGGTCGCACAGGCCAACGGGCTCTCGTCAGCGCATATCACCTTTTGCACCGAGGCCGAGCAAACCCTCGCGCAGGGCGCTGGCTTTTTGCCGCGATTGACCCAGCAATTTCATTGGGTGAATGAGGGCTACGAGAGTTACGAGGCATTTTTAGCCAGCTTGACCTCGCGCAAGCGCAAAGCGCTGCGCAAAGAGCGGGCCGCGGCGCAAGACGGCGTTGAGATCCGGGCGTTGACGGGGGCGCAAATCGAGCCCGCGCATTGGGACGCGTTTTGGGAGTTCTATCAAGATACCGGCGCGCGCAAATGGGGCCAGCCCTATCTCACCCGCACCTTTTTCGATGCTCTGCACGAGATGCGCGATCAGGTTTTACTTGTCTTTGCCTATCGCGACGGGCGGCCGATCGCAGGGGCGCTTAATTTGATCGGGCGCGAGGTTCTCTATGGCCGCTACTGGGGCTGCGTTGAGGATCGCCCGTTTCTACATTTTGAGCTTTGCTACCACCAAGCGATTGATTTCGCGATTGCGCGGGGCCTCAAGCGGGTCGAGGCAGGGGCGCAGGGCGAGCATAAACTGGCGCGCGGCTATCTGCCTGCGCCGACTTATTCCGCGCATTTCATCACCCATGAGGGCCTGCGCGCGGCAATAGGGCGGTTTTTGCAGGCCGAGCGGCTGGCCATCGGCGAGGAGATCGAGATACTGACGGAGATGGGCCCTTTCCGTAGCGTGGAAGAGGGCTAAGTCGCGCAGAGACGTTTTGTTGAAAGGAAAGTCGAATGGATAATATCTCGCCCGCCCTCTTTGCGGATTACATCACCGCAGAACGGATTGATACGGTCATCGCGCTTTCTCTGAACGTGGTCTATGCGCTGGTCATTCTGATCGTCGCGTTGGCGTTTTCCGGTTGGGCGAAGCGCCGGATTGAGGGTATCGCGGCGCGGCATCCGAGGATGGATCCGACGCTGTTTGGCTTCCTCGGGAACATTGTCAAATATATCATCTTGGCGATGGCGACGATCTTCATTCTGAACCGTTTCGGCATTCAGACAACATCGCTTGTCGCCTTGATCGGTGCCGCCGGTCTCGCGATTGGTCTTGCGCTCCAAGGCGCGCTTTCGAACCTTGCGGCAGGGGTGATGATCATTCTGTTTCGCCCGTTTCGTGTGGGGCATTTCATCGAGGCGGGCTCTGCCAGCGGCACGGTGCGGGAGATTTCGCTCTTCTTTACGGAGTTGAAAACCTATGACGGGTTGCAGTTGATCCTGCCGAATTCCGATATCTGGTCGTCGTCGATCAAGAACTATTCGGTGAATGCAACGCGGCTTGTCGATCTGACCATCGGCGTGAGCTACGATAGCGATCTGCGCACGGCGGAGAAGGTTCTCAAGCAGATCGCAGAGGAAGAACCGCGTATCCTGGCCGAGCCGGAGCCATTTATTAAAGTGCGCGAGTTGGGCGATTCCTCCGTCGATTTCGTTTTCCGTGTTTGGGCGAACTCATCTGATTGGTGGGCGCTAAAATGCGACCTCAACCGCGCGATCAAGGAAGGCTTTGATGCGGAAGGCGTTGGGATTCCCTTCCCGACGCAAACCGTTATTTACGCGCCCGATGCAGGCGATCCTCGCGGCGGCGAGGTGCGCGGATAAAACCTCGTATATCTGACTCAAAAAAGGGCGCCGCGTGGCGCCCTTTTCATAACTTACGATCTGCGGATCAGATCGCTTCCAGCAGGCTTTCGCCGCCGGAAATCTCACAGGTGCCAGGGCTTTCTTCATGATGAAGCACTTTCACTACGCCGTCTTCGACCATCATCGCATAGCGCGCCGAGCGGTTGATCAGCCCTGCGGGAGGCGCGGTGAAATCCATGCCGATGGCGGCAGTGAAGGCGCCTTCTGCATCGCCGAGCATCGTGATGCCAGCAGCGGTTGCACCCGTGCTTTCGCCCCAAGCGGCCATCACGAAGGGATCATTGACGGACACGCAGATCACCTCATCCACGCCCTTGGCCGTGAATTTGTCTTTGGTGCGGATGAAGGACGGAACATGCGCCGTGGTGCACACGCCGGTATAGGCACCAGGAACGGCGAAGATCACAACCTTGCGGCCTTTGAGTTTGTCCGCGAGATTGACAGCTTCCGGTCCGTTCTCACCAAGTTGCAGAAGCGTTGCGCCCGGAAGGGTGTCGCCGGTGGTAATGCTCATTATTCTCTCCTGTCGCGTTGTACATGATTGCGCACAAGATATAGGGTCGCGGGGACGAAGAGCCAGAGGGGAAATGATGTCAGGGATCGTGATTGTCGGCGGCGGGCAAGCGGCGGCCTCAACCGCAGCGAAGCTCCGCAGTTTGGGGTATCAGGGCGATATCACCCTTCTGGGCGAGGAGCCTGTCGCGCCCTATCAGCGGCCGCCGCTCTCCAAGGCCTATTTGCTGGGCGATATGCCGTTGGAGCGGCTGACCTTGCGCGGGGAGGATTTCTGGGACGAGCATCAGATCACCCTGCGGTTAGGCGCGCGCGTTGACGCGATTGATGTGGCCCAAAAGCAGGTGCGGTTCGGTGGCGAGCAGCTGGGCTATGACGATCTTGTGATCTGCACCGGAGCCCCGCCACGGCGCCTGCCCGCTGACATGGGGGGCGCGTTGGAAGGTGTCTACACCGTGCGACGTTTGGCCGATGTGGATCGGATGCAGCCCGAGTTCCGTTCAGGCGCGCGGCTCGTCGTGATCGGCGGCGGCTATATCGGGCTGGAGGCGGCTGCGGTCGCCCGTAAACTCGGGCTTGAGGTCACACTGGTTGAGGCGGCCCCGCGGATTCTCGGGCGCGTCGCGGCGGAGGCCACAGCCGATGCGATCCGCGATTTGCACCAGCGCAATGGGGTCACGATTGTGGAGGGCACAGGGATCACTGCCCTGCGCGGTGAGACCCGCGTGCGGTCCGTGGAACTTGCCGACGGGCGCAGCCTCGCGGCGGATTTCGTAATCGTCGGGATCGGCGTCACCCCTGCGGCAGAATTGGCCGAAGCGGCGGGGCTGGAAATCGCGAACGGCATCGCGGTGAATGATCTCGGCCAAACCCGTGATCCGCATATCTGGGCGGCGGGCGATTGCGCGTCGATTGTGCTCCATGGCGTGCGCTCACGGATCGAGAGTGTCGGGAACGCCATCGACATGGGCGAGCTTGTTGCCGAAAATATCCTCGGGGCCGGCAAGGCCTATGTGCCCAAACCGTGGTTCTGGTCCGATCAATTCGACACAAAGCTCCAGATTGCGGGGCTGAACACGGGCTATGACGAGACTGTCACGCGCCAAGGTGACGGCACCTCGATCTGGTATTTCCGCGCGGGCGAATTGATTGCGGTCGATGCGCTGAATGATCCGCGCGCCTATATGGTCGGCAAGCGGCTCATCGAGGGTGGCAAGGCGGTGACGCCTGCGCAGATCCGCGAGACTGAAGACCTGAAGGGGCTTTTGAAATGAGAATTATCGGCGGCGAGAAGCGCGGCCTGAAGCTGGCGGATGTGGGCGAGGGCGATAGCGCTGCGCATCTGCGCCCGACAACCGACCGCGTGCGCGAGAGCATTTTTAACCTTCTCGTCAACGGCACCCATGGCAACCCGATTCCGCAGGCGCGGGTGCTGGATCTGTTCGCGGGCACTGGCGCGCTCGGGCTAGAGGCGCTGTCGCGCGGCGCGGCGCGGGTGGCCTTTGTCGATGACGGTTTGGCGGCGCGCGCGCTGCTGCGACAGAATATCGAGAAAATGCGTGCAATGGGCGTCACCGATGTCTGGCGGCGCGATGCGACAAAGATGGGGCCGTGCCGCGGCGAGGGCTATGATCTGATCTTCCTTGATCCGCCTTACGGGCTGGGGCTTGGCGAGCAAGCACTGGCCTCTTGCCTCACGGATGGCTGGATCGCGGCGGGGGCGATGGTGGTCTGGGAAGAAAGCAAAGCGCCCTTAGTGCCTGCGCCGCTAGAGCAGATCGACCAACGCAAATACGGCGATACGATCGTCACCCTCGCGAGAATGCCCGTTTAGCACATTCTCCAGACTAACCTGATGATTGGATACCGAATGATCCCCCCTAAAGCCGTGCTCTTTGACTGTGATGGAGTGCTCGTGGATACCGAGCCGCCGACGTTCGAGCTGTTGCAAACCGAGCTTGCGGAACGTGGCTTGACGATGGACATCCCTGAGATGGAGCGGGTGTTCATTGGCGGCACGATGGAAAAACTGGCCGATATCGCGCGCGGGATGGGGGCTGATCTGCCACCCGATTGGGTGCCGAGCTTTTACGCCAAGCTTTACAAGCATCTTGAGACGAACGCGCCGGTGATCGCGGGCGTTGTCGAATTGCTTGATGCGCTCGACGCGCAGGGCATCCCCTATGCGGTTGGATCAAACGGCAGCGGTGCGAAAATGGCGGTGACGCTGGGGCAGCATCCCGCGCTGCTGGCGCGGTTCAAAGGCCATGTCTATTCGGGGCAGGATCTCGGTTGCCCGAAGCCCGATGCCGGCCTCTATCTGCATGCCGCCCGCGCACTGGGTGTGGCGCCGGAGCAATGTGTTGTCGTGGAGGATAGCCCGACGGGGGCGATGGCGGCGGCCAATGCCAAGATGCGCTGCATGGGCTATGCCCCGCATGGCGAGAACGCTGCGCTTGAGGCAACGGGCGCGCGGCTGTTTTCCTCGATGTTCAATCTACCGGAACTGCTGGGGATCGCCTGAACGAAAACCCCCGCCCGAGCGAAGCTGGGGCGGGGGAGACTGTTTGTCGCTGCAAGGGGTGCTTAGCTGGCGGCTTTGAGATCCGCGATCAGCGCGTCAATATTGCCTTTGCGCTTGTCGAGCATCGCACCAATTTCCGAGCGTTCCGAAGCCAACATGTTCACGCCTTCAATGATGATATTGAAGAACAGGTTCTTGCCGGATTTGTTTGACACATGCCAAAGAACCTCGAACGGGCTTTTGCCCTTGAGGAAGGCGTTCGATTTCACTTCGAAATAGGATTTCACCGGACGCGAGCTGACAACCTCAAACCGCGCACCGTCGAATTCATTGAACCGACGGCCGTATTTCCGCGCGAGATATCCACGATACGCTTCGGTATAGGCGCGCATTTGCGCGGGCGTCGCCTGCCGTGCGGCAAGGCCGAGCGCGCTTTGGGCAATGATCGGAACATCGGCGTATTTGCTGAAGATCCGCTCAAACGCAGAATACAGCGCCGCGCCCGATTTGCCCGACGCAATCGCCGCATTCACATCGTTGAGCGACGCGGTGATCAGCGTTCTTGCTTCGGCTTCGTTCAAAGCAAGCGCAGGGGCCGCCGCGCCGATAGTAGCAAGGGCTACGCCGCTCGCGATGAAACCGCGCCGGTTGAGCTTATTGCCCGTAAGGGTCGTCGTAAGGGTCATAGTTTTCACTTCCCGCTGTCGTGCCGAGTTCGTAACGACGCTTCTGCAGATACAGGAGCTTCATCTGTGCATAACTATCAGCACTTTCGTAGAGGAGGGAGTCTATGGTGTCATCATAGCGCAGTCGATCACCGACTTTTGACCCGACAAAGGCCGTGGTCTTGAGGGTTTTCATCCCTGAAGACAGCACATTGCCCATCGGATCTATCGCATAGTCTACGACAAGGCCGATGGCATCCCGCTCCGTCGAGGGGCCTTTGATCGGCAATTCGACGTAATCACCTTCTGCTGCGCCCCAGACATGCAGGGTTTCGCCGAAATCTGTATCGGTTTCGGGCAGCGAGAAATCATTTCCTGCGGGGTCAAAGATCCCTGCGAGGCCCAATGTCGAGTTGATTGCGAATCGGAACGTGTTCTTAATCGCAGGCTCAGGGCGCCCTTGCAGCAGCGAGTTGACCACCTTGCCGGGCAGTGAAAGGTTGTCAGAGAAGTTACTGACATGTGTAAAAACCACATCGGCTGTTGGGGAAATTCCATCAACATTTCCGAAAATTGCGTGGTCTACAGCCTTGTTAAACCCGTGCATTTTACGGTTAGCCTGTTCATACGGATCTGCATCCGACGTTGCCGGCGCTTGGGCGCAGGCAGCGAGCCCTGTGAGGGCGAGTAACGGCAGATGGCGAAGCGTGGTCATGGCATACTCGAAGGCTGCGGGAGGCAAAGGCCACGGATAAACCGCATCGGGGGTGGTGACAAGCCCAGTGGGGCTGGGTAATCATGTTACAGGCCGAGGCCAGAGGAGCGTTTTAGAATGGTTCGAGCCGAATTCCTCCGTGGCATGAACGAGTTGCGACAGGCGCGGGGGGAGAGTGCCGCCTTGTTTTGGTCGGTGGCCCTGTTCTCGGTTTTCGTGAATATGCTGATGCTCACGGGCCCGCTGTTCATGATGCAGGTCTATGATCGGGTCTTGGGATCGCGCTCCGAGGCGACATTGGTCGCGCTCTTCGGGCTGGTGATCTTTCTCTTCACGATGATGGGGGTTCTCGATTTCACCCGCGCACGTGTGATGACGCGGGTTGGTGCACGGTTTCAGGCACGGCTTGAGGGGCGGGTCTTTTCCGCCGCATTGATGCGCAATTCTCAGGTGCCGAATGATGCGACGGCTGCGGCGGGGCTGCGCGATCTTGAGGCGGTGCAGCGGCTTTTGGCCTCGCCGGTCCTGATGGCGATCTTCGATGCGCCTTGGGCCCCGTTCTTTTTGATTGCGGTATTTATTTTTCATCCAATGCTCGGCGTGCTGGCGACATGCGGCGGCCTCGTTCTGGTGCTCGTGACGGTGCTGAACCAGCGCCTCACCGCTCAGCCCTTGCGCAATGCGACGGGCGCGGGGCTGCGGGCAGAGCGGCTGGCCGATCAATTGCGCGACGAGAGCGAGATGATACAGGCGCTAGGGATGCGCGGAAGCGCCTTTCGCCGCTGGCAGGCCGCGCGACGTCAGGCGCTGTCCACGTCAGTTGCGGCCTCGGATCGTGGCGGCATTTTTTCTGTCTTCACCAAAACCTTCCGGATGTTTTTGCAATCCGCGATGCTGGCGATGGGCGCGTGGTTGGTGCTGCAAGGCGAGTTGAGCGCGGGGGCAATGATCGCCTCGTCGATCCTGATGGGCCGCGCGCTTGCCCCCGTTGAGCAGGCGATTGGTGGCTGGGCACTGGTGGCGCGTGCACAAGAAGGCTGGGCGCGTCTCGGGGCGCTTCTCTCCGCGATCCCAGAAGAGACCGCGCGCACCGCGCTCCCCCGACCGCCCGCAAAAATTGATGTCTCGCAACTCGCTGTCGTGCCTCCGGGACAGACAAAAGCCGCATTGCGCGGCGTGAGCTTCCAGATTGAGCCGGGGCAGGCGCTAGGGATCATCGGTCCGTCCGGGGCGGGGAAATCGACATTGGCGCGGGCGGTCACAGGTGTTTGGCATGTGGCGCAGGGGCATGTGCGTTTGGGCGGCGCGACGTTGGATCAGTTCGATCCCGATACGCTGGGCGCACTGATCGGGTATCTGCCGCAACGGGTGACATTGTTCGACGGAACTATTGCGGAAAATATCGCGCGATTGTCCCAGACCACCGATCCGCAAGCCATTGTCGCAGCAGCGCAAAAGGCCGCGGCGCATGAGATGATTCTGGATTTACCCGAAGGCTACGATACGCGCGTTTCTCAAACCGGTGGCCAGCTTTCGGGCGGGCAGATCCAACGTATCGGGCTGGCGCGTGCGCTGTATGGCGATCCGGTTCTGCTGGTGCTGGACGAGCCGAATTCAAATCTCGACAATGACGGATCCCTAGCGCTCAACACCGCAATCCGGTCTATCAAAGCCGCCGGCGGTGCGGTGATGATCATGGCGCACCGTCCTGCGGCGATTGCCGAATGCGATATGCTGTTGGTTTTGGAGGGTGGGCTGCGCCGCGCCTTCGGGCCGCGCGACGAGGTGCTCAAAGCGATGGTGCAGAACGCAGGTGAGATTGCAGATGAGGTGCGTGGTCGCGCTGGTCGTGGAGGGGTTGTATGACCAATCCCCCAAATCCCCGAGGCGGCACCAACGGCGTGGATAAGCGCGGCCTTGATGTGAGCGCTGAGCCGGACCGCGCAGGCAGTGCAGCTTTGAAGTCTCGGATAGATGCCGCACGGGCCACTTCGCAAGGTCAGGCGGTGGGGGCGCCCTCCACTGCGCCAGTCGGGTCGATGCCCGCTGTTGTAGATACCGTCGGGGAAGAGGGGGCAGGGTGGTCAGCCAAGGGGCCTTTGATGGCAGGGTTCCTCGCCGTCGCACTCTTGGTTTTCGGCTTCGGCTTCTGGGCCAGCTTCACCTCGATCTCTGGCGCCGTTGTCGCGGGAGGGCGGGTGGAGGTCGAACAAAATCGCCAGATCGTGCAACATCCCGATGGCGGGGTGGTGGCGCAGATCAATGTCAAAGACGGGGATCGCGTTACGGCAGGTGATGCGTTGATCGTGCTCGATGGCGAGTTGCTTGGCTCTGAATATGCGATCGTCGAGGGGCAGTTCTTCGAGATCCTCGCCCGGCGCGGGCGGCTTGAGGCTGAGCGCGATGACGCCGAGCAGATCCGCTTTCCCGAGGAATTGGTGGCCTCTGCCGAATCCAACCGAGATCATGCCGATTTGATTGAGGGGCAACGCCGTCTGTTTGTCGCGCGGAAGGAAACACTCCAGAAATCGCTGGAACAACTCGCCAAGCGCCGTGAGCAGACCCTTGCGCAAATCAGCGGCACCGATGCGCAGATCGCCGCGCTCAGCCGCCAGTCGGAACTGATTGCGCGTGAGCTGACGGATCAGCGTGACCTCTTCGCGCGTGGGCTCGCGCAGGTCTCGCGGGTGCTCTCACTGGAGCGCGAAGCCGCGCGGCTTGAAGGGCAAGCGGGCGAGTTGCACGGCGCGCGGGCGCAGGCCGAAGGACGTGTCACCGAGATTGACCTTGAACGCCTGCGCTTGACCTCGCAGCGCCGCGAAGATGCGGAAACCGAACTTCGCGATATCGGGTATCGCGCTTTGGAATTGGCCGAGCGCCGCCGCGCGTTGGGCGGGCAGATCGAGCGGCTGGAAATTCGGGCGCCTGTCTCCGGTATCGTTTATGCGATGGCCGTCACCACCCCGCGCGCCGTGATCCGGCCTGCGGAGCCAGTGCTGTATCTGGTGCCGCAAGATCGCCCCTTGGTGATTGGCGCGCAGATCTCGCCTATCAATATCGACGAGGTGCACATCGGCCAGCCTGTCGTGCTGCGGTTCTCTGCATTTGACGCGCGCTCCACGCCGGAAGTCAGTGGGCAGATTGCGCGGATCTCGGCGGATGCGCTGACGGATGAGGCCACAGGCGCGGCCTATTTCCGAGCGGAGGTGACGGTCGATGAGAGCGAGCTTGGCAAGCTGGGAGAGGTGAGCCTGCTGCCAGGGATGCCCGCCGAGGTCTATATCAAGACCGGAGAGCGCAGCCCGATGGCTTATTTGCTCAAGCCTTTCATCGATTACTTCAACCGCGCTTTCCGCGAGAGCTGAACGGGCACGTGATCCATAAAAACAGGCCAGCGCAGATGCGCTGGCCTGTCCGTCTGTTATGTGTTGCGGTGATCAAAGCCTATCGAGCAAGGCCTTCGTCGGCCATGCGTCCGCCGGAAGCCCCAAGCGGGCTTGCTCCTTCTGGACAGCGTTTCGGGTCATCGCACCGAGGATTCCATCTACCTTTCCAACATCATGGCCCCGCCCGTTCAGTTTTGTCTGCAACTGTTTCATCTGGTTGGGTGAAAGGGTCTGCTCGGGATTGCCCAGATTATAGGGTGCAGCGCCTTCAAGCCGCGTGCCGAAATAGGCGGCGGTGGTGACATAGACGAAGCTTTTGTTCCATTCAAACAGCACGTGGAAGTTCGGGTAGACGATGAAGGCAGGCCCGTTGCGCCCCATCGGCAGTAGGATCGACGAAGGCAGATTGTAGATCTGCCCGCCGCGCGCCTGCACCCCGCGTTTCGCCCAATCCGCGCCGGAAAGCGTGGTATCAATCCCTGTTTTCGACCAATCGAGATTGGCGGGAACGGTCACTTCTTGCATCCATGGTTCGCCGCGCCGCCAACCGAGTTCCGAGAGCATCTTGCCGCCCGACATCAATGCATCGGGAGAGGATCCCTTGAGGTTCACATGCCCGTCGCCATCGCCATCCACGCCATTGCGCAGCAGATCGGCGGGGAGCATTTGCACCTGCCCGATCTCGCCTGCCCAAGCGCCTGTCGTGCGGGCGGGATCGAAATCGCCGCGCGCCGTCAGCGCGATACCCGCGAGAACCTGGGGCTGGAACAATTCGGGGCGGCGGCAATCATGCGCCAGTGTCACCAGCGCGTTGCGGGTGTTGAAATCGCCCTGCACCGCGCCGAAGTCGGTCTCAAGCCCCCAGAACGCGGCGAGGATCCCGCGCGGAATGCCGTAATTGCGCTCCACCTGATCGAAGGTGATGCGATAGGCTTTCAGCTTGGCAGCGCCGTTCTGCAGACGATTTTTCGAGATTACGGATTTGGAGAAGTCGCTAAAGGGTTTTTGGAAAACGCCCTGCGCGCGATCCGCTTTCAGGACGCGGGGATCCTGTTTTGCCCCCGCGAAGAACGCGGAAATGGCTTGCTGCGGAAGGCCCTGCGCTGCGGCCTCTTTCGACATCGCTGCGATGAAACTGTTGAAACTGCCGCCGCAGGGGGCCGCAACGGCCGGCAGCGCCGAGAGGGCGCAAATTGCCCCAGCGAGGATCGCGCGACGAGATCCGGTTTTAAAGTACATAGCTGAAACCTCCATTTGCCCCTCAGAGTATCTGATTGAGGCGCGTCTGCAACGGGCGCGCCCGCAATGGGGCGTGGCGGTTCGATCACTTTTTTCGCGGGCGGCGGGAACAAGAACAGGACGTCATTGTTTTTACACAAGAGTGAGTCACACTGTTGTGAGGGGAGACTCAGGGAAACGGGCGTGACTGTTCATGTTCAAGACGCTGAGGTGAGGAGGTTGCCAATGGAATTTCTGCCACGCGAAGTGCTCGCGGCGCTTCAAGAAAGCCGCAAAAAGGCCAGCCGTCCGCGCGGGCGTCTGCATGTCGAGGCCGATGGCGAGACGTGGCGTGTGCTGCGGCGCTGGCGCGGCGGGTTCTCGCTCGATGCGACGCAAGTGACGCATCTGCGCGGGAAGGTCGATCTTTATGACGGGCCGCGCCATGAGGCGCATTGCCTGATCGTTGCCTCCGAGATCGTTGACGGTGAGCTGATCTGCACATCGAAGCGCGAAACCAAGACGAGCCATCATGCGGCGCTGGATTTCGTGCGCGAGACCGAGGTGCCGATCCTTCTGCCGAATCGGTGATCTTGTCGCGACAGAATAGCCGCGCGCATGGGCGAGCGGCTTTTAGAGTTTTGAAGATGTGGGAGTTGAGGTTCTAGAGGCGGGCGGGCAGCGCCAGCCCCTTGAGGATTTCTTGCGCGGGCATTGGCTTCTTGCCCTCGCGCTGCGCGATCAGGATTTCCAGCGCCCCTTCAGAGCAGGCAATTGTGAAACCGCCCAGCACCGTGCCCGCTTCGCCGGATCCAGTGGCAACCCGCGCTTGCAGGAGCTTTATTCGCTCGCCAGCGGTGCCATTGGTGCTCGGGGTGCCATTGGTGCTCGGAAGGTGGAAATACGCGCCGGGGAAGGGGGAGAGCCCGTTGATCTGGCGCACGATCTCTTGCGCGGGGCGCGCCCAATCCACTGCGGCCTCGGATTTTTCGATCTTTTTAGCGTAGGTCACGCCGCCTTCTGGCTGCGCCTGTGGCGTGAGTTCGGCGTAGCGCTCGAGCGCCTCACCGATCATTCGCGCGCCCAATGTGGACAGCCGATCATGCAGCGCGCCAGTGGTTTCCGTCTCGCCAATCGTCAGCGCCTCGCGCAGCAGAACTGGCCCCGTATCGAGCCCCGCCTCCATCTGCATGATGCACACGCCGGTCTCCGCGTCGCCGGACAGGATCGCACGGTGGATCGGCGCAGCGCCGCGCCAGCGCGGTAAGAGCGAGGCATGGATATTGAGGCAGCCTTGCTTGGGGGCATCCAAAACCACTTGCGGCAGGATCAGCCCATAGGCGACGACCACGGCAATATCGGCATTCAGCGCTGCGAAGGCCGCGACATCTGCGGGATCTTTGAAATTCACCGGGTGGCGGACTTCGATCCCGAGCGCCTCTGCGCGCGCCTGAACCGGAGAGGGGCGATCCTTCTTGCCGCGGCCCGCAGGGCGGGGCGGCTGCGAATAGGCCGCGACGACCTCATGCTCGGCCGCGAGTGCCTCCAACACAGGCACCGAAAACTCCGGCGTGCCCATGAACACGACCCGCATCAGCGTGTCGCTTTCTTGGATTTCTGCACCAGCATCTTGCGGCGCAGGGGGCTGAGATGGTCAACGTAGAGTTTGCCGTTCAGATGGTCGATCTGATGCTGAACGGAGGTCGCCCAGAGGCCGACAAAATCCCGCTCTTCAACCTCGCCCGCCTCGTTGAGGAATTTCACTGTCACGGCGCGGGGGCGCTCGATCGAGGCCCAAACGCCCGGCAGGTTCGGGCTGCCCTCGTCATGTTTGCGCATCTGGATCGAGGCGTGGAGAATTTCGGGATTGGCCATCCGCACCGCCTGGCCGCGCTTGTCGGAGGCGTCGACCACGGCGAGACGCAGCGTGATCCCGATCTGCGGTGCCGCAAGGCCCACGCCCGGCATCGCATCCATGGTTTCGACCATGTCATCCCAAATCATCCGAACGGTCTCGGTGATCTCGGGCACCTCATCGGCCTTGGAATGCAGGCGGCGATCCTCATAGGCGATGAAGGGGCGAACGGCCATCAGCTTGCCCCTTTTTCGCGTGCGATGCCGCGTTTGAGTTTTTCCATCTTGCGGGTGATCATCTGGCGCTTCAGCGGGCCGAGATAATCGATGAACAGCTTGCCGTTGAGGTGATCCAACTCATGCTGAGCGCAGGTCGCCCAGAGCCCGTCGAATTGCTCTTCATGGCTTTGCCCGTCGAGGCCCAGCCAGCGCATCCGCACTTCTTTAGGACGCGTCACCTCGGCATATTGCTCGGGGATCGAGAGGCAGCCTTCCTCATAGACGTTGGTTTCTTCCGAGGTCCATGTGATCTCGGGGTTCAGCATTACCATCGGATCTGCTGCCGCATCGTGATCCTTCACGCAATCCATCACGAAGATCCGCGACAGAACGCCGACCTGCGGGCCCGCCAAGCCGACGCCGGGCGCGTCATACATCGTGGCGAGCATGTCATCGGCAAGCTTCCGCACCTCCGCATCAACGGTGGCAATCGGCGCGCAAAGCTTCTTGAGCCTCGGGTCGGGATGGATCAGGATGGGACGAATACTCATGCGCCCGATTTAGGCGAAGGCGCAGAGCTTGGCAATCCGTGAGCAGAGGCGCTTGATGACGAATTCCCCTAATTTCGACGAAGTAATTGATCGTATCGGCACGCATTCGGCCAAATGGGATATGATGGAGGCAAGCTATGGTGTCTCGCCCGAGGGCGGGATTCCAATGTGGGTGGCGGATATGGATTTCCGCCCGCCTGCCTGTATCCAAGCCGCGCTCGAGGGGATGACGGCGCATGGCGTCTATGGTTACTTTGGCGATGAAGCTGCCTACCGCGCCGCAATCCAGTGGTGGATGCGCACGCGCCACGGTTGGGAGATCGAGCCGAGCTGGATTTTCACCACGCATGGTTTGGTCAACGGCACCGCGCTTTGCGTCGATGCATTTACTGCGCAAGGCGATGCGGTTGTGCTGATGACGCCGGTCTATCACGCCTTCGCCCGCGTCATCCGCGCGGCAGGGCGCGCGGTGACGGAATGCCCGCTGGCACTGGTGAGCGGTCGTTATGAGATGGATTTCGCTGCGTGGGACGCGCGGATGACGGGCAAAGAGAAGATGCTGATCCTGTGCTCGCCGCACAATCCGGGTGGCCGCGTTTGGACTGCAGCGGAGTTGCGCGGCGTGGCGGCATTTTGTGCCAAGCACGGTTTGGTGCTGGTCTCGGATGAGATCCATCACGATCTGGTGATGCCGGAGCATCAGCACATTCCGTTCCCTGTGGCCTGCCCCGATCAGCCTGTTGTCATGATGACGGCGACGACAAAGACCTTCAATATCGCGGGCACGCATTCGGGGAATGTGATTATCTCGGACCCCGATCTGCGCGCCAAATTCGCAGGTCGGATGAATGCACTCGGGATCTCTCCGAATTCCTTCGGTCTGATTGCGGCGACGGCGGGCTATTCGGAGGAAGGGGCTGCATGGGTTGATGCGTTGACCGCCTATCTCGCGGGGAATAAACGCATCTTCGATGCCGGTATCAACGCGATTCCGGGTTTGCGGTCGATGGATCTGGAGGCGACCTATCTCGCATGGGTTGATTTCTCTGGCACGGGGATGGCCCCCGCCGAATTTACGCGCCGCGTTGAGCAAGAGGCGCGGATCGCGGCCAGCCATGGCGAGACCTTCGGGCTGGGCGGCGAGACCTTCCTGCGGTTCAATCTTGCGATGCCGCGCGCACAGGTGGTTGAAGCCGTCGCGCGGTTGCAAAAGGCGTTCGCGGATCTGCAATGAGGCGAAACGCTGTGCGTTTTATCGTCGGCGCGCTGACGGCGCTCGCGTTGCTGGCGGCGCTGGCCGTGGTGGCGTTGCGGTTGACAGAGACCGTTGAGACAAAGGGCGTGGCTGAGCTTTCACAGCCGCGCCAGCCCCAAGCGATCATTCCTGAGGCTGATCCATCCTCCGCTGGCCCCGTCGAGGCTTTGCCGCGCGAGGAGAGCTATGCGCAGGAGCTGTTCGAGGGGGCTGTCGACGCGCTGAGCAATCGCTTGTCTGGGGTGTCGGGGTCTTTGACGGGCGTTGCGCCAGATGCCCCTGACGAGGCAGCGCCAGTGTTGAGCGCAGACTTGCGCCCGCATCCCAAGCCTCTCTCCTTGCAGCCGCTAGAGGGCGTCTCGCGGATCTTGGTCGAGAAATCGAAGCGGCAGCTAACGGTCTATGTCGGGGATCAGGTTGCGCGGGTCTGGCCGATTGCTTTGGGGCGCGATCCGGTAGGTGACAAAACCCGCGAAGGCGATAACCGCACGCCGGAAGGGATCTTCCGCGTGGATCGTCTCAACGGCGCTTCTGCCTATCATCTCTCGCTCGGGTTGGATTACCCGCAACCCAAACATCGGGCACAAGCCCGCGCGCTGGGCGTTTCGCCGGGGGGAGATATTATGATCCATGGCCAACCCAACCGCTCGCCTTTCGGGAAACTGCCAGGGGATTGGACGGCAGGGTGCATCGCGTTGAGTGATGCCGAGGTCACGCAATTGTTTGCCGCAACGGCGGTCGGCACGGTGGTTGAGATCCGCCCCTGACTTCCCAACTGCCGCGCGATGGCGCATAGTTATGCCAAGTCAGGAGGCCACATGCCCGTTCTCGCCCTCATCATCATCGGCATCGCGGCGGGGTTCCTTGCGACGCGGCTGATGAAGATCAATACCGATATCCCGACGACGATTGCGATTGGCGTTTTCGGCGCGCTGATCGGTGGGTTCGCGCTGCGTCTGCTGATCACAGTGACAGGGTTTATGGCGGGGCTCGTGGGGGCGGTGCTTGGCGCTATGGCGCTGATCTGGCTCTATAAGCATTATTATCGGGGGCGCTGATGCTCGGGCTTGTAACAATGGGCATCGGCGGTATTTTCCGCCGCTTCTTCTGGCTGATCCTGTTTTTATTCACCCGCCCCGGCGGGTGGGCCATCGCATTGATGTTGATTGTCTTCGTGCTGAAGTTCGGGAAGGACTATCTGCCGAGCTGAGGGCCCGAAAGGCTAATCGTAGGGCGCTACTTATGGCGCGGCGGGCGCGCTTTATAGACGGGCAGCGACCAGCCAAAGAGCAAGGTTCCCGCCCGCAGCGCAAAGGTCACGCCCGCGCAGATCAGCAGCGCGATAAGCGATTGGTCGGTGAGCTGCGCCGCGATGAGCGCAGCAGCAGCCCCTGCAAAGGCGCAGCTGAGGTAGAGTTCGCCCTGTTTGATCACCAGCGGGACCTCGTTACAGACAACATCGCGCATCAACCCGCCAAAGGTGCCCGTCACCACCCCCATGATCAGCACGATTACGGGACCATGGCCCGTCGCCATCGTTACGGCGACACCTGCCGGAACCGCCACCGCGAGGGCGGCCGCATCAAGCCACAAGAGCGTGCGATAGCGGCTTTCCAGCAAATGTGCGGTGAAGAAGACGATGATCGCCGAGGCGGCAGCGAGCAAGATATATTGCGGCTGCCCGACCCAAAACACCGGATCACGTCCCAGCAGCAGATCGCGCAGCGTGCCGCCGCCCACGGCCGTCAGGGCCGCGATGAAGATAAACCCCACCAGATCCAACTGTTGGCGCGAGGCGACCAGAGCCCCTGTCAGCGCGAAAATCACCACCGCCGTGTAATCAAGTGCCGCGCCAATTGGGAACCGCGCGACGATATCGAGCGCATCGCCGTTCATTTTGTGGCTTTCGCGGGCGATTTGAACGGGGCCATCCCTGCGCGTGCCAATTCATCGGCCTGCTCGTTCTCTGCATGGCCCGCATGGCCTTTGATCCATTTCCACGTGACTTTGTGGCGGGCTTGGGCTGCATCCAGCCGCTGCCACAGATCAACATTCTTGACGGGCTTGCGATCAGCGGTTTTCCAGCCGTTTTTCTTCCAGCCAAAGATCCAGCTCGTAACGCCATTTTTCACATAGGCGCTATCGGTGGTGATGGTGATGGCGCTGTCGCGCGAGAGGGCTTCGAGCGCGGAGATCGCGGCCATCAACTCCATCCGGTTGTTGGTGGTATCGGCCTCGCCGCCATTCAGCGTGCGTTCTTTGAGGAGGGTCTCGCCGTCCATCGCGCGCATCAACACGCCCCAGCCACCAGGGCCGGGATTGCCCGAACATGCGCCATCGGTCCAAGCGTGAAGGTCCATCGTATCGTTTCCTTGCGGGGGCATCGTCAGGGCGATGCGGCAGTTGCTGGCGGCTTTAGGCGTCTTGCAGGGCGAGCTTGAAGCCGAGCGCCGCGAAGGAGGCCGCAAAGGCGCGGCGCAGCCATGTCATCGCTCGCTCAGATCCGAGCAGCGCAGTGCGGCCAGACGCGGCGAGCAGGGCGTAAAAGACGAAGGTCCCGAAGGTCATTGCAGCAAAGGCGGCCCCGAGTTGCGCCATAACAAGCGTGCCATCGGTGGGGGCCATGAATTGCGGCAAGAAGGCCATGAAGAACATCGGCAATTTCGGGTTCAGCAGATTGAGCATCACGCCGCGCCAGATGAGTCTCGGTGTCGAGATTGCTGGCGTCTCTTTTGCGCTAAAACTCAGCCCGCCTGTGCCACGCGCCGCACCCCATGCCATCCAAAGGAGATAGGCAACGCCCGCGTATTTGATCGCTTGAAAGACCAGTGCCGAGCTGTGCAGCACCGCCGCGAGCCCTGCCATCGCGACGCCCAGATGCACGAGAGTCGCAGCCGAGCAACCGAAGGCTGCCCAGATCCCTGCCCGCAATCCTTGCGCGAGGGTCACCGACAGCGTGTAGACGACTCCGATCCCGGGAGCGAGGCATACGAGCAGCGCGGTGATGATAAAGGCAAGGCTCATGCGGGCATCCTCAAAACGCGGGGCACTTTGAATTCGATGTCTTCGCGGGCGGTTTCCACCAGTTCTAACGTCACGTCATACCGTTCTTTGAACGCCGCGATGACCTCGTCAATCAGGATTTCGGGCGCGGAGGCCCCTGCAGTCACCCCAACCGATTTCGCGCCCTCAATCGCGCGCCAGTCGATCTCCGGTGCGCAGTTCACTAACTGCGCATAGGCGCAGCCCGCCCCGCGACCGACCTCCACGAGGCGGCGCGAGTTGGACGAATTGGGCGCGCCCA
Source organism: Paracoccaceae bacterium (assembly GCA_048262715.1). Lineage (GTDB taxonomy): Bacteria > Pseudomonadota > Alphaproteobacteria > Rhodobacterales > Rhodobacteraceae > Albirhodobacter. The sequence continues at coordinate 35,451 of JBLXEV010000001.1, read as the reverse complement.
CCACAAAGAGTGCGTCGATCTTGCCTGCGATGGCTTTGACGGCGGCTTGGCGGTTGGTCGTCGCGTAGCAGATATCTTCCTTGGCAGGGCCTTTAATCAACGGGAAGCGTGCCTGAAGGGCCGCCACGATCGCGGCGGTATCATCGACGGAAAGCGTCGTCTGGGTGATATAGGCGAGGCGGGCAGGGTCGCGGGGGGTGATGTGGGCCACGTCTTCGGCGGTTTCCACAAGGATCACTTCGCCCTCGGGAAGTTGACCCATCGTCCCGAGCACTTCGGGGTGGCCTTCATGGCCGATCATCACCATTTGCAGCCCCGCATCATGGTGGCGCTCGGCCTCGATATGCACCTTGCTGACCAGCGGGCAGGTCGCGTCGACATACACCATCTCGCGGCGCGCGGCCTCGGCGGGGACGGATTTTGGCACGCCATGCGCGGAGAAAATGACAGGGCGGTCATCGGGGCATTCATCGAGTTCTTCGACAAAAACAGCGCCTTTGTCACGCAACCCATCGACGACGAATTTATTATGGACGATCTCGTGGCGCACAAAGACTGGCGCGCCCCATTTCTCCAGTGCCATCTCGACGATCTTCACCGCACGATCAACGCCTGCGCAGAAACCGCGCGGGGCGGCAAGGTAAAGCATCAATGCAGGTTTCATGGCGCGGACTCCTTGGTTGCCCACAGAGGTAGCTGCGCGGGCCTCGAAGGTCCAGTGCCTCGCCTCGAATTGAGGTGCCGGCGTTACGGTTCGTGATCGTCTTTCAACATAGCAAAGGGGCCACTTGGGCCCCTTGCTTGGTCGTTTGGGTTTGGGCTGCGAGGGTGGCCGACAGGATCAATCTTCGCCGTCGGTTTCGCGCGGAGGGCGTCCGATAACATCACGCAGCGCATCCAGTTCGATAAAGTTATCGGCTTGGCGGCGCAGTTCGTCTGCAATCATCGGCGGTTGCGAGCGGATCGTCGAGACAACAGATACCCGCACGCCTTGGCGCTGCAGGCTCTCGACGAGGGGGCGGAAATCACCATCCCCTGAGAACAAGACAGCGTGATCTAGACGGGGCGCAAGCTCCATCGCGTCCACGGCCAGTTCAATATCCATATTCCCTTTCACCTTGCGGCGACCCATCGAATCAGTGAACTCTTTCGCTGGTTTGGTAACCATGTGAAAGCCGTTATAGTTCAACCAGTCGACAAGCGGCCGAATCGGGGAATATTCCTCGTTTTCCAAGAGTGCGGTGTAGTAGAACGCACGCACAAGCTTGCCGCGCCGCTCGAACTCTTGGCGCAGCAATTTGTAGTCGATATCAAACCCTAACGCTTTCGCGGCAGCGTAGAGATTCGACCCATCGATGAACAGCGCAAGCCGTTCGTCCTTATAAAACATCCCTTGGTCCTTTCTGGCCCCGTCGCTTGTTCTTTCTTTGGCAGGCAAATACTAGCTAGTGGACGGGTTCATTCCGGACACTAACAACGCATTGGGGTGAAATGGAATTTGTCGAAAAGGATAGTCGCGCTATACTTTTGGCGCTGGGAGCAAACCTGCCGTCGTTGGCCGGAGCCGCTAATGAGACCCTAATCGCTGCACTAGAAGCACTTTGCGCGGAGGGTATGAGTGTTGAGGCAATAAGCCGATTTTATAAAACCCCTGCATATCCTGCAGGGTCTGGTCCCGATTACGTCAATGCTTGTGCAAAGGTCAAGAGCAGTGATTCGCCTGATCGCATCTTGGCGGCGTTTCATCGGGTTGAGGCGCGGTTTGGCCGCGTCAGAGAGACGCGTTGGGCTGCGCGTGGGTGTGATATTGATCTTTTGGCGGTGGATGATCAGATTCTCCCAGACCGCGAAACGCAGGCGCGATGGCGTACGCTTCCGCTCGCGGACCAGCTTCGGGAGGCTCCGGAAACCTTGATCCTGCCGCACCCGCGGATGATGGAGCGAGCCTTTGTCCTGATCCCGCTTTTCGAGATCGCGCCAACCTATGTGGACCCCGTCAGCGGTACGACGATTTCGGATATGATCGCCGCGCTGCCAGATGCAGAAAAATCGACGATTCTCCCGATTTAACACGGGTCAGTTGCACCGCGAGGGGATTCGGCGCTTGTCATCGGCCGCGTGATTCCCTAGATAGGCCATTCCAACCCCAATCCGTTTGGAGTAGACCATGGCCCGCGTGACGGTTGAAGACTGCGTTGATAAAGTTCCGAACCGCTTCGAGCTCGTAATGCTCGCGGCTCACCGTGCGCGAGAAGTCGCAGCCGGCTCTCCGCTGACGATTGATCGTGACAACGACAAAAATCCGGTTTGCGCTCTGCGTGAAATCGCAGATGAAACGCAATCCGCAGATGATCTGCGCCAGCGTCTCATCGAGAGCAACCAGACCCAGATCGAAGTCGACGAACCCGAAGATGACGATATGGCGATGCTGATGGGCGGGGAAACCGCTGATCGTCCGCGTGAGGACGATATGTCCGAAGAGCGGATGTTGCGCGCCTTGATGGATGCGCAGGGTCGCGAATAAGCAGGTAGTGGAGGCGAACGCGCGCGAATGATCGACGTCGAAGACCTGATCGCGCTCGTCCGCAACTACAATCCGCGCACCAATGCTGATCTGATTAGGCGCGCCTATGATTATGGCCTTCGCATGCACGAAGGCCAATTTCGTCATTCTGGCGAGCCGTATTTCACGCATCCCGTTGCCGTCGCCGCGATCCTGACGGAGCAGCGGTTGGATGATGCGACTATCGTCACCGCGCTTTTGCATGACACGATTGAAGATACCCGCTCCACCTATACCGAGGTGACGGAGCTATTTGGGGTGGATGTGGCCGAGCTTGTGGACGGCGTGACCAAGCTCACAAATCTCCAACTCTCCTCCGCAGCGTCGAAACAGGCGGAAAACTTCCGCAAGCTGTTTATGGCGATGTCGAAAGACCTGCGGGTGATTCTGGTGAAGCTGGCTGACCGGCTGCACAATATGCGCACCATTAAATCCATGCGCCCCGAGAAGCAGGCCCAAAAAGCCCGCGAGACGATGGAAATCTTCGCGCCGCTCGCGGGGCGGATGGGGATGCAATGGATGCGCGAGGAGCTTGAGGATCTCGCGTTCAAAGTGCTAAACCCCGAGGCGCGGACCTCGATCATCCGCCGTTTCGTGAACTTGCAAAAAGAGACGGGCGATGTGATCCCGAAGATCACGAGCGATATTCGGGCCGAGTTGGAAGAGGCTGGGATCGAGGCGGATGTCTTTGGCCGCGCCAAGCGCCCCTATTCAATCTGGCGCAAGATGGAGGAGAAACAGCTCTCCTTCTCGCGGCTCTCGGATATTTATGGATTCCGCGTGATCACGCGGAACGAGGCGGATTGCTACCGTGTTCTGGGCGCGATCCACCATCACTGGCGCGCTGTTCCGGGCCGGTTCAAAGATTACATCAGCCAACCGAAAACCAACGGCTATCGTTCGATCCACACCACGGTTTCAGGCCGTGATGGCAAACGTGTCGAGGTGCAGATCCGCACGCGGCAGATGCATGAGGTCAATGAATCCGGTGTGGCGGCGCATTGGTCCTACCGTGAAGGCGTGCGCGCGAAAAACCCGTTTGCCGTCGATCCCGCAAAATGGATTGCGACGCTGACGGAGCGGTTTGATGAGGGCGATCACGACGAATTCCTCGAGAACGTCAAGCTCGAGATGTATTCCGATCAGGTGTTTTGCTTCACGCCCAAGGGCGATGTGATCAAGCTGCCGAAGGGGGCGACGCCGATTGATTTCGCCTATGCGATCCACACGCGGATTGGCAATGGCTGCGTTGGTGCAAAAGTTGACGGCATCAGGGTGCCGCTCTGGACGCGGCTGAAGAATGGCCAGAACGTCGAAGTTATCACCGCTGCGGGCCAGCGCCCGCAATCGACATGGCTCGATATCGTGCAAACTGGCCGCGCCAAAGCGGCAATCCGCAAGAGCCTGCGCGAAGAAGATCGCACGCGCTTTGTTAAACTGGGCACCGAGCTTGCGCGGGTCGCGTTTGAGCATGTCGGGCGTAAAGTCACCGATAAGGCGCTGCGCACGGCGGCAAAGACGTTGCGGCTTGAGGATGAGACAGAGGTTCTCGCGCGGATTGGCTCCGCTGAGTTATCGGCCTCCGAGGTCCTCGCGATTCTCTATCCTGAACTCGCGATGGAACCACACGAGGAAGTGTCCGTGCAGCGCGCGGTCGTCGGCCTCGCTGCGGATCAGAGCTTCCGCCGCGCAGATTGCTGTCAACCCCTGCCGGGAGAGCGGATCGTCGGGATTACCTATCGCGGAAAAGGCGTTGTAATTCATGCGATTGACTGCCCCGCGCTGGAGGAACTGGAAGAAGAGCCTTCGCGTTGGGTCGATCTCCATTGGCATTCCGGCCGCCATGCGCCAGTCTACTCTGCGACGCTGAAGGTCACGATCGCGAATGATGCGGGTATGTTGGGGCGGATCTGCACCTTGATCGGGCAGCAAAAGGCCAATATCTCTGATCTGCATTTTGTGGATCGCAAACCGGACTTTTACTCTCTCGTCGTAGAGACAGAGTTGCGGGATACGGAGCATCTGCACATGCTGCTGACAGCGCTGGAGGCAGAAAGCGATGTCGCGCAGGTGGCACGTTTCAGGGATTTGACGCGCAAACCGTGACAGGGACACCCTATCGTCATGGTCTTGCCAGAGTTCCTGATTAACCCGACCGGACGACATGCCCACGGGGCTGCCCGATGCGACGGGCGTAGGAGGATGAGTGGTTTTCAAGCGGCGAGATAAACGGGGCTGGTGGCGCACTGTGCGCGAGACGCTCTGGCCGCAGGGCGGCTGGAAGCGCGCGTTCCATTATGTCCGTCATCGCATTCACCGCTTGCCAGATGACCCGTCCAGAATTGCGCGCGGCGTGGCAGCGGGGGTGTTCGTCTCCTTCCTGCCGCTCTTTGGTTTGCATTTCTTTTTGGCGGCAGGTGTCGCCCTGTTGATCCGCGGCAATGTTCTGGCCTCGATCCTGGGGACATTCTTCGGCAATCCGGTCACCTTCCCATTCATCGCGATCTTGTCGACGACCTTCGGGAATCTTCTTCTGGGGCGGCATCACTGGCGCTCGGGCGCGGCGGCACTGCCGGACCCTGAGGCGGGCGAGGGCATTGTCTCGTTGTTCATCCACGCGGCGGGCGATCTTAAGCACAACTTCTTTGCGGCCTTCACTGATGCGACGGCGCAATGGCACGGGCTAAATGCGTTCTTCAATGATATTTTTGTGCCCTATCTCGTTGGGTCCATTTTGCCGGGGATCATTGCGGCTATTGCCTGCTACTATCTGGCCCTGCCGATCATCACCGCCTACCAGAACCGCCGTCGTGCCAAGATCAAAGAGCGGCTGACCCAAATTCGCGCGAAATTGCACGCCAAGCTCGAGGCGAAAATCGAGGAACGTGCCGAGCGCAAAGAAGAGCGCCGCAATCCAAGCGGGCTTGACTAAACCCCCTTCAAACTTCCGTGCCTTGCGCGCATAGTCTGTGAAAATTGCGATGAGGCACAGGATGACGAAACTTCGACTTGGCGTGAATATTGACCACGTAGCGACCATCCGGAATGCGCGCGGCTCTGCCTACCCCGATCCGGTACGCGCGGCGCTTCTGGCGGAGGCCACAGGCGCGGATGGGATCACAGCGCATTTGCGCGAAGATCGCCGCCATATTCGCGATGCGGATATCGACGCGCTGATGGCGCAGATTTCAGGGCCGTTGAATTTTGAGATGGCGGCAACCGATGAGATGCAAGCGATTGCCCTTAAGCATCGACCCCATGCGGTTTGCATCGTTCCCGAAAAACGCGAAGAGCGCACAACAGAAGGCGGCCTGGATGTTGCTGGCGATATTGCGCGCCTGACGGCATTTATCGCGCCGCTACGCGCCGCTGGTTCGCGGGTGTCGCTGTTCATCGGCCATGACCCCGTGCAGATCCGTGCCAGTGCCGAAGCGGGCGCGGCGGTTGTCGAACTGCACACCGGCCATTATTGCGATCTGCATCACGAGGGCCGCTTTGATGAGCGTGACGCTGAGCTGGCGGCGCTGAAAGAAGGCGCGGCACTGGCGGCGTCTTTGGGTCTGGAAGTCCATGCTGGCCACGGCCTGACCTTCGAGACAGTTGCCCCGATTGCCGCGATCCCGCAGGTGGTGGAGTTGAATATCGGTCACTTCCTGATCGCGGAATCCGTCTTCATCGGGTTGGAGGCTGCACTGTCGAAAATGCGTGATCTGATGGATGCAGCGCGCGATTAAGGGTTTGAAAGACATGAATTATCTACGATACGCCGTGGTTTTTACTCTGCTCACACTGGCCATCCCTCTGATCGTTTGGGCGATTGAGTGGGCCACGGGCTATTCGCTGACCTTCACCGCGATGGGCGTTGTGCCGGTCATGGGGGCTGCGATGTATGAGGGGCAGTATTATGTGCGCACGGCAGGGGCGGCGCCCGCCTCATCGGTGAGCTGGCGCTTTGCGCGCAACGCGACCGCCGTGGTCTACGCCGTGAGCATCATTTTGACCTTCGCGGCGCTGTTGATCTTGCGCGGCGAGCTACTCGCAGCGTTTCAAGCGCTGATGTCGGATGCGCAGTCGCGGATGATCTTCGGGGCGATCCTTCTTGTTCTGATGCTGGTTGTCTTTTTGACTAACCGCCTGTTCTTCGGGATGGGGGCTAAGAACGAAGCGAAGGTCTTGGCCAAGCGCGCGCAGTAAACGCTGTAGGACCGAAAGGAGGGCGTGCGGGCCAGCACGCCCTCTTTCCTTGACTCGCCGCCGCCCAAGGGCCAAGGAATGACGCAACAGTTTTCCGAGGAATATCAGCATGTCCAGCAAGGCCGAAGAAGGCATCGTCGAGACCATCAAAACCGTGGTCTACGCGCTCTTGATCGCAGGGGTGTTCCGCACCTTGTTCTTCCAGCCGTTCTGGATCCCGACGGGGTCGATGAAAGACACGCTGCTGATCGGCGATTTCCTCTTCGTGAATAAAATGGCCTATGGCTATTCCAAATATTCCTGCCCGTTCTCGGCCTGCCCGATTGAAGGCCGGATCCTTGGCTCTGAGCCGGAGCGCGGCGATGTTGTGGTGTTCCGCCACCCGACCGCAGGCACCGATTACATCAAGCGCTTGATCGGTCTGCCGGGCGATACCGTGCAGGTCAAAGGCGGGCTTTTGTATATCAACGGCACCGCCGTCGAGATCACCGAACAGCCGCCGTTTATCGAGACGAAAGAGGCGCAAGGCTCTGCAGGGTCCGTGCCGCGCTGCATGGCGCTGGAAAATGGCGACCAATGCGTGAAAGAACGGGCAATTGAAACGCTGCCGAACGGAGTTTCGCATTCCATTTTGAACATCACCAATGGCGGCGAAGCGGATGATACACCGCTCTTCACCGTGCCCGCGAAACATTACTTCTTCATGGGGGACAACCGCGATAACTCGTTGGATTCGCGCTTCTCCACCGCGCGCGGCGGCGTCGATTATGTCTCCGAGGAATATCTGATTGGGCGTGCGGACCGGGTGATCTTCTCGTCTGCGGGGAAATCGCTGTTCTACTTCTGGACATGGCGGATGGATCGGTTCTTCAAGGCGATCGACTGATCCCATGTTGGAACTGCTCGCGGCTGTGTTCGATTGGAGCGGCGGCGCCTCGCGCCGTAAGTTCTGGAGCATGGCCGCGCTCTATTTCGTGCTCGTTTTCGGCACTGCGGGGTTGGAATTCGCGTTCTCAGATGTGGTCGCCTTCCACCGGCTGAGCTTTGCGCTCGCGGGGCTTTTGCTGCCGATGATGATTTCCCTCGCGGTGCGGCGGCTTCATGATGCGGGATATTCCGGGCTTTGGATGTTTCTGGCTGTCGTGCCGTTCGGGATTTTCGGGCTGTTTTGGATTTGGGCAAAACAACCGAGCCGCACGCGGCGTGGCCAGTTTACGTGGAAATCGCGCCACGCTTGGGGTGTCGGGCTGACCTTCGGGCTCGCTATCATTCTGGTGCTGCGCGGGTTGTATCAGCCGTTTTGGATCCCCAGCGGGTCAATGAAACCGGCGCTTATGCCGGGGGATTATATTCTGGCGGCCCCTTCCTCACGCTATAAGCCAGAGCGCGGCGATGTTGTCGTGTTCAAACATCCCGTCGCGGGGGGCGATTACGTGAAGCGCCTCATCGGGGTGCCGGGGGACCGCGTGCAGATGCGCAGCGGCACTGTGTACGTAAACGGTGTGGCGCTCGAGCAGATACCGATGGATGATCTGCAAGAACCAAAGCTGCCTGCTGGCCCCGCGCAATCGCTTCCGCGGTGCGCCAATGATCCCGTTGGGATCGGCGGCACCTGCCGCAAGCGCCAAGCGCAAGAGATCCTGCCCTCAGGTAAGGGCCATCCGGTCCTTGATATCGAGCGCAATGCCTTCGCGGATAATACCGCAGAGATCACGGTTCCCGAGGGGCAGTATTTCTTTCTCGGGGATAATCGTGACAATTCGCTCGATAGCCGTTATTCCGCTGCGGTCGGTGGCTTGGGCTTTGTGCCCGAAAACCATATAATCGGCCCTGCACGCTGGGTAATCTTCTCGGCGGGCGCGGGGTCGCTTCTATCGTTCTGGTCGTGGCGTCCGGACCGTTTTCTAAAGGTAGTCGAGTGAAAATTGCGATCGAAATCTCCGAGTTCATGGCCCGATTGGGCTATGCGTTCCAGCGCCCCGAACTGTTGGTGCGCGCGCTGACCCATGCCTCGATCTCGACGCCGACTCGGCCCGACAACCAAAGGCTTGAGTTTCTCGGGGATCGGGTATTGGGTTTGGTGATGTCCGAGGCCCTGTTCTTTGCCGATACGGCCGCCGCTGAGGGGCTTTTGGCACCGCGCTTTAACGCTTTGGTGCGCAAGGAGACCTGCGCCGATGTCGCACGGCAGATTGATCTGGGGGCGGTGCTCAAGCTGGGCCGCTCCGAGATGATGACAGGCGGGCGGCGTAAAGAGGCGCTCTTGGGCGATGCGATGGAGGCGGTGATCGCGGCTGTCTATCTCGACGGTGGGTTTGATGCCGCGCGAGATCTCGTTCTGCGGCTTTGGAGCAAACGCATCGAGGGGGTCGCCGAAGATGCCCGCGACGCCAAAACCAGCCTGCAAGAATGGGCACAGGCCCGCGGCCTGCCGCCCCCGAAATATGCTATGATCGCGCGCAGTGGCCCTGACCATGCGCCGGTTTTCACAATTGAGGCGCAACTCGTGACGGGTGAGAGTGAACGCGCTACTGCAGGTGCCAAACGGCAGGCCGAACAGGCCGCCGCGAAGGCCCTTTTGACCCGCATGGAGACGACCAATGACTGAAGCTACCCGCGCGGGATTTGTTGCGCTGATCGGCGAACCTAACGCCGGAAAATCCACTTTGCTCAATAAGATGGTTGGGGCGAAAGTCTCGATCGTGACCCATAAGGTGCAGACAACCCGCGCCCGCATCCGCGGTGTGTGCATGTCGGGCCAGAGCCAGATCGTCTTCGTCGATACGCCGGGCATCTTCCGGCCGCGCCGCCGTTTGGATCGCGCTATGGTGACGGCAGCGTGGGGCGGGGCCTCGGATGCGGATGTCGTGGTGCTGCTGATCGAGGCGCATCGCGGGCTGACCGAGGGCGCGAAAGAGATCATCGCGGCGCTGAAAGAGCGCGCCGGAGAGCAACCCGTCGCGCTGGCGATCAACAAGATCGACAAGGTAAAAGCCGAGGCTTTGCTGCGGCTGACCGAAGAGATGAATGGCCAATACCCGTTCGCCAAAACCTTCATGATCTCCGCCGAGCGTGGCCATGGCGTAGACGATCTGCGCGAATGGCTGGCGGGCGAGCTGCCGGAGAATCCGTGGTATTACCCCGAAGATCAGATCGCCGATCTGCCGATGCGCAACATCGCCGCCGAGATCACCCGCGAAAAGCTCACGTTGCGGCTCCACGAAGAGCTGCCCTATCAGATGACGGTCGAGACCGAGAAATGGGAAGATCGCCCCGATGGATCGGCGCGGATCGACCAGTTGATCTATGTGGTCCGCGATGGCCATAAGGGCATCGTTCTGGGCAAGGGCGGCGAGACAATCAAGGCGATCTCGAAAGCGGCCCGCGAAGAGATGGCGGAGTTCCTTGGCCATCCGGTGCACCTGTTCTTGCAGGTCAAAGTCCGGTCGAACTGGCTGGATGACAAAGAGCGCTACACCGAAATGGGGCTCGATTTCTCGGACGGGGATTGATGTCGCGGCTCGCGTCCGGCTTCTGGGTTCGGGCCTATCTCAAGCGGCTGGAGCTGGAGAACATCCCCGCCTATGTCACGGCGCATGGCCATGATGAGGCGGGGGCCGTGCTGGTGAAATGCGCCACGCTGGACGGGGCTGCGACAGCGTGGCACCGTAGCTTCGATCTGATGACGGGCGAGCGGGCTTGGGTCGTCTTGAAGGACGGGCCGGAGCGCGAGGTGGATGAGAGCATCCGCAAGCAGCGCAGCTTTGATCCTGATCTTTGGGTGGTCGAGATCGAGAGCCGAGATGGGCGCACGCTCTTGGATCAAGAAGGTCTGACAGGCTGAGGCCTGCGCCGCGCAGCGGGGAGGCGAGATGGAGTGGCATGACAGCGGCACGATCCTGAGCGTGCGCCCGCATGGCGAGACCTCCGCGATAGTCGATGCATTTACGGCGGAGCACGGGCGGCATTCGGGCGTGGTACGCGGTGGCGTCTCGCGTAAGATCGCCCCAAACTTGCAGCCCGGCACTTTGGTTAGCCTGACATGGCGCGCGCGGTTGGATCAGCATATCGGCGCGTTTGTGGTTGAGCCGTTGAAATCTCGCGCCTCGGTGCTCTCCGATCGGCTCGGGTTGGCGGGGCAAAATGCGGTCTGTGCGCTGCTCGCCTTCGCACTGGCTGAGCGCGAACCGCACCCCGCACTTTATGCGCTGACGGATGCTTTGTTCGATGCGATTGCGGAGGGCCGCGCGGGCTGGACGCAGCACTATTTGCATTGGGAATTGGCGCTGCTGGACGAGATGGGCTACGGCCTCGATCTGCGATCTTGTGCGGTGACGGGGACGCGCGACGATCTCGCCTATGTCAGCCCGAAAACGGGGCGCGCCGTCTCGCGCGAAGGCGCGGGGGACTGGGCGGATCGTTTGTTACCGCTGCCCGCGATCATGATGGGGCAGGGGGCAGCGCAGGCTGCTGAAATCTCTGACGGGCTGCGCACCACGGGGCATTTTCTGGAGCGGGTCGCGCTGGAGACGCGCGCCCTGCCAGCCGCGCGTCAGCGTTTCATTGAGGCACTGGCGAGGCTCAGCCCAGAAGACGCCGCGCGATAACCTGCGCTTGGATCTCGGCCGCCCCCTCGAAGATATTGAGGATGCGGGCATCGCACAGGATCCGGCTGATCGTATATTCCAGCGCAAAGCCGTTGCCGCCGTGGATCTGCAGCGCATTATCGGCGCAGGCCCATGCGACGCGTGCGCCGAGCAGCTTCGCCATGCCAGCCTCCACATCGCAGCGATGGCCGTGATCCTTCTCCCAAGCGGAGAAATAGGTGAGCTGCCGCGCGATCATAATCTCGACCGCCATCATCGCCAGCTTGCCCGCCACGCGCGGGAAGTCGATCAGCGATTTTCCGAATTGCTTGCGGTCGATCGCATATTGCATCCCGATTTCCAGCGCCGCCTGCGCCACGCCGACCGCGCGGGCGGCGGTCTGGATGCGGGCAGATTCAAAGGTCTCCATGAGCTGTTTGAAGCCCTTGCCTTCCTCGCCACCCAGCAGATTCTCGCCCTTCACTTTGAACCCGTCAAAGGCCAGCTCATATTCCTTCATCCCGCGATACCCGAGCACCTCAATCTCGCCGCCAGTCATGCCCTCCGTCGGGAAGGGGGCGTCGTCAGTGCCTGGTGTTTTTTCCGCAAGGAACATCGACAAGCCTTTGTAATCGCTCGTATTCGGATCGGTCCGCGCCAGCAGCGTCATCACATGGGTGCGCGCGGCATGGGTGATCCATGTCTTATTGCCCGTGACCACCCAGTCGTCACCCCGCTTGACGGCGCGGGTGCGCAGGCTGCCGAGATCGGAGCCGGTATTCGGCTCGGTGAACACTGCGGTGGACAGGATCTCGCCCGAGGCCAGACCGGGCAACCATTTTTGCTTCTGCGCCTCGGTGCCGCCGCACAGAATGAGTTCCGCCGCGATTTCCGAGCGCGTGCCCAGCGAGCCCACCCCGATATATCCGCGCGAGAGTTCCTCGGTGACCACTGCCATAGAGGCTTTGGACAGGCCGAGCCCGCCGTATTCTTCCGGAATGGTGAGGCCAAACACGCCAAGTTCGGCCAATTCCTCGATGATCTCCATCGGGATCAGGTCATCCTTCAGGTGCCACTCATGCGCATTCGGGATCACCCGCTCATCGGCATAGCGGCGGAATTGATCGCGGATCATCTCGAGTTCTTCGTCGAGGCCCGAGGTGCCGAAGGTCGCGCGGCCGTGGTTTTCCTGCATCCGGGCCGCAAGCGCCATGCGCGCGCTATTGGTGTTGCCCTTGGCGATCAGGAGGCTGGCCTCTTTGCCGGGCGCCCACTCCACGCCAATATCGCTGAGACGCGCGGTCTCGTTCTGGCTCATCGGGATACCGCCCGCGATCTGGCTGAGGTATTCGCCAAATCCGATTTGCGCGATCAGTTGCTCCATCTCGCCGAACTGCCCCGCCGCGCTTGCGCGTTCGGCCCAAGCGGCGAGCTGCTTGAGGGATTGCTCATAGGTTGCCAGCCATGACAGCGCATGGGCCGCGAATTGATCGTGCTCCAGGGCGCTTGCGGAAATCCGGTCGTCTTCGGTGACGCGGGTGCGCAGTGTTTCCGTCGCAGAGGCGACCAGCGCCGTCACATCGCGCGCCGCGGCTTGCGTTAGGGGCAGGAGGGCATCAAGGATCACGGTCATGGCAAGTCTCTCCCTAGGCGAGCCGATGCGCGAGGGGGGAGTCGCGCAGGGCCGATGCTGCAGTTGCATTGTGCCTAGAGTGTTTGCAGTTGCAGCGCAATAAAAATGCGCATTGATGTAGATAATTGTTTCAATATGACCTTGCGGATTCTCGGGTCACGCCGCAATGGGGCCGCGCGCCTGCGCCCGTGCTGTGATCAAAACCATCTTCTCTGCATCGGAAAGTTCCCGCAATAAAAGCGGGCGCTGCGCTGCAATCTGGCCTGTCAGCTCTGCGAGCGCTGTCGTCTGCATCAAGTCCGGCGCAAGACCCAGCCCGCCGATATAGAGGCTCTCGAGTTGGCACCCATCAGCGATCAGAAGATGATGCTCGCGCAGCAAAATCCCATGCCATCCAAGAGTTTTCGCTGCGGGCAAGCTGCTGGCGGAACAATTGTCGATAAGATGCCGTGCCGCCACCAGCAGTTGGTCGCGACCGATATGATATTCTATCGCGGGGCCAGAGACCGCGAGGCGATGGCTGGGTAGCACCCAAAGATCGGCGGTGAGGCCAAACGACGGGGCGGCGAGGCGCACGGGGACGAAACTGCCAAGTGCGGGCCAGTCTATGCGCCCTGACCAGAGCACCTGCTGCGGCCCTGAGTCAGAGGTCTCGACCCAATCCCCCGCACGGAGTCGTGCCGCGGGGCGCGGACCATCGGGTGTTTCAATCGGGGTGGAAGGCGCAAAGCAGGCGGCGGGGCCGATCTTTTGTGCGTGATCCCCGATAGCGATCCAGTCGAGGCATGGCCCGTGGGCGGGGCGATTGAGGAGCGCGGTGAGATCGTCGCGCACCATCGGCGGCACGCCTGCGCCTGCGCGCTGGCGGATCACCCCCGCCTCTGGGGCCTCCAGTGTGAGCAGCGATTGTCCCTCATCCCATTGGTAAATCACCCGCAGACGGCCACCGCTCGCGAGGGCCTCCGAGGCATCAATGCTCAGGTTTAGGCGGTTTGCGCCGTCAATGCGGGTGAGCACCAGTCGCCCGACAATTGACAGATGCAATGTCAACATCCGTATCCGCGGCGACCGTGTGCCATGGTGCAAGATCGGCAATGCGCCGTTCGCCCCGCGCGGGACAATAACCTCGACCGCAAGCGTGCCTGAATCAAGGGTTTCGGGCAGCGGGCGGCTGGCGAGCGGGGCCATCTTGCCGCCCGTCACTGTCCCGCTACAGGCGATCCATCCCGTACTCATGCGGCTTTGGAACCCCTTAGAAGCTGCGCCTCAAAACTGCGCAGCATCGGGCGGGCGGCGGGGTAGCTCTCGGGCGTGGCGGCTAGATCTGGGAACAGCGCAAAGATCTCGTTCTGCACGGCTTCTTCCATCGCGCCGAGGGCCTGCGGCCCGGGCAGGAAGCTTTCCGTTGCCAGCCCTTCTGCGCGCACCACTTGATGCCGATCAAAGAGGATATGAACATAGGTGACGTCGCCGCCTGCCGCAACGCGAACGCTTGTCCCGTTGACGAGATCTTTCGCGGCGATCAGCACTTCGGTATTGCCAAAGAGCATCTCCGCCAAGGGATCCCGCATCAGAATGCGGTGCTGTGGCGAGAGGCGCAGCGCGCCATGCGCGCCGAATGTATTTGCGGATATCTCGATCGGGGCGAAATTGTCTTGTGCTGCGACGGTGCGGGTGCCGATCCAGCGCAGAGGTTGTGGGCCGTCATCCTCGGTCAATACCAGATCGCCGGGTTGCAGGGTTTCAATCGGGCGCAGCCCGTCCTGTGTTGCGATCATCGTGCCCGCTACGAAACAGGGGACGGTGCCAATGGTGATAAAGCCGACATCGGTCGCACCGGTGGAGCTGGTGACCTCATAGGTCAGCGACACGCTATCGCCATCGGAATCGGTCACGAAGGTGAGCGTGCCATCGGCATTGAGTGTCACCTGCTCGCCCGAGGGCAAGGTCACGGTATCGCCCACGGAGACGGGAACACCATTGATCGCGGTGATGGTGAGGGTGCCGCCCGTGTTGTTCACATCGTTGGAGAGAACGTCGAAGGTGCGGGTTTGATCGGGGAACATATTCACCACATCATCGCCCGCGACGAGCATGGTCTGCACCGAGTCTGCGGCGATTAGCACCGAGCTGTCGTAGTTGGAATCCGTCACATCCGCGATCCCGAAGCGCACGGAGTTCAGCTCTCCAGGATTGACGGGCAGCGTGAGGGTCATCGTGATGGTGAACCCGTCCATCTCGGTATTATACTGGTCTCCGGTATTGGAAACGTAGAGGTTCATGTTGTTGATGCCAGAGACATTGGTGACGGATGTATCGCCATTGCCAATGGACAGATCAACAGGTGCGCCATTCACCCAGACGACAAACATATCGTTGTAAATCGAGCCCGCATATTCAGGATATTCTTCTGACGCGAACACGAAAGAGACCGTCATCACATTGCCATCAGGCACGAAATCAACATCCAGCCAACTGGCATCATAGGTGTTGGTGCCGACCGCCGCATTGAACTGTGCGTTGTTATCGACGCCACGTGTATTGGTGGAGGTCGAGGCGGATTGGTTCGGATCGGAGTTGAACCATGACGACGAATTGGTGAAATCATCCGCACGCCCCGTGGAGAGGATGACCCCTGTATTTGAGGGGGTGGCCTCTGGCGATGTGCTGTCGCCGTTCGAGTAAATCGCGGAAGATCGCGAGTCGCCGGTATAGGATGCGCTTACGACTCGGACGCCGTCCCCGAAAATCGTATTTGCCATCTGCATTGCAGATGCGTTTGTATTATAGCTTAGCTCTGACGCTCTCGCCATTTGCCTGCCCCCATCACTAGGAGGCAACGCGAACGCTGATACAGGATCTTGTGTCCTGTCTTTGGTTTCGGCCCGATTATTCGGATCTCCCACCTATCTGCTCGGCCCAGAAATTTGATCTGGGATCGTTCGCCCTGCCTCGGGTCACTCGTTAATTATTCAATATACTGTCGCAGTTACGGCATCTTGTTAACAGTTTTTGCGAGATCAGAGGCACATGGTGGCCGCAGGGCAACAGGGGTGTGGCCCTGAAGCAAGGCGAGGATGGTTGCGCGATGGGGTGGAGAGCGCTAGGGCTTATGCAAATTATCCGGAGAACCTCATGCCTGTTTGCCCAGCAAAATTGACTGCCGATTTGATCCGTTGTGCCTCGGTGACGCCGGAGGAGGGCGGCGCTTTGGTGCTCTTGTCCGATCTGCTGACGGAGGCGGGTTTCACCTGCACGCGGGTGGATCGGGGCGGCATCTCGAACCTGTTTGCGCGCTGGGGCGACAAGGGTGCGAACACCTTCGGGTTCAATGGCCATACGGATGTCGTGCCGACAGGCGATGTGAGCGCATGGACCCATCCGCCATTCTCCGGCGCGGAGATTGATGGCGTAATTTGGGGCCGCGGCGCGCAGGATATGAAATCGGGCGTGGCGGCGTTTGTGGCGGCCGCGATTGATTTCGTGCGCGAGACGCCGCCAGCCGGCGCGCTGATCTTGGCGATCACAGGCGATGAAGAAGGCGCGGGCGTGGACGGCACGCGAGCGCTTCTGGATTGGATGGACGAGACGGGCGAGACGATGAGCGTGTGCCTTGTGGGCGAGCCTACCTGCCCCAATGAGATGGGTGAGATGATGAAGATCGGGCGGCGCGGCTCGATGACATTCTTCATTGAGGCAACGGGCGTGCAGGGCCATTCCGCCTATCCGCACCGCGCGAAGAACCCGCTCCATGCGCTGACCGATCTGCTAGGGCAGATGACGGCGAAGCCGCTGGATCAGGGCACGGATCATTTCGACGCCTCCACCTTGCAGATCACCACGATTGATTGCGGCAATCCCGCAAATAACGTGATCCCTGCGAAGGCCCGCGCGACGGTGAATATCCGCTTCAACGATGCGCATTCCAGTGCCTCGATTGATGCTTGGGGCCGAGGCTTGGCGGCGACGGTTGCCGAGGCGACGGGCGTCGCGCTGAGCCTGCGCACCGAGGTTTCGGGCGAGAGCTTCGTGACCCCTCCCGGCGCGTTTGTGGAGTTGATCGCGGGCGCTGTCGAGGCCGAGACGGGCCGCAAGCCGGTGCTTTCCACCTCGGGCGGCACGTCGGATGCGCGCTTCGTGAAGGATCATTGCCCGGTGGTCGAGTTCGGCCTCGTGGGGGACCGGATGCACCAGACAGACGAGCGGGTGCCTGTGGCGCAGATCCAAGCGCTCAAGGGGATCTACACGCGGGCGCTGCGCGATTACTTTGCCTGAGGCGGCCCTGCCACCGTTTTGAGCAACACGTCGGGCGGCGCGTTTCTGCGCATGACGCCGCCCGCGCGCCGTGTTAAAGCGGGCGTATGAGCATTCCCCAAATCCCCACCAAGCAACAGATCCTCGACTGGATTGCCGACCACCCCGGTGCGGGCGCCAAACGCGATATCGCGAAGGCGTTCGGCATCAAAGGCGCCGCACGGATCGAACTGAAACGCATCCTCAAAGAGATGGAGGCGGAAGGCACGCTGGAACGGCGCAAGACGAATTACGCCGATCCGAGCAAGCTGCCACCTGTGACGGTGTTGCGGATCCTGGATCCAGACGAGAATGGCGATCTGTTTGCAGAGCCTGCGGAATGGGCCTTGGAGACACCCGCGCCGCGCGTTGCGATCATCGCGCGCGACGGGGATCCCGCGCTGGGCCGTGGCGACCGGATTTTGGGCCGCTTGACCGAGACGCCGGAGGGCTATGAGGCCCGCATGATCCGCAAGATCGGGCAGGCGCAGCACCGCGTTGTCGGGATCTTCCGCAAGACGGCGGAAGGCGGCCGCATCCTGCCGATTGATAAGAAATCGGATCAGGAATGGCGGGTGCCTGCATCGGCCACGAATGATGCGCGCGACGGCGAGTTGGTCGAGGCGGAGCAATCCGGCCCCAAGCGCCTTGGCCTGCCGCAAGCAAGGGTGATCGAGCGCTTGGGCGATCCTTCGGCACCGCGCGCGGTCTCGCTGATTGCAATCCATCAGCACGGCATCCCCGATGATTTCCCCGACGCGGTTGTGGCGCAGGCGGATGCCGCCGAGCCCGCGCCTTTGGGCAAACGCGAAGATCTGCGCGGCCTGCCCTTCGTCACGATTGACCCGTCAGACGCGCGGGACCGCGACGACGCCTGCCACGTTCATCCCGACGACGATCCGTCCAACAAAGGCGGGTTTATCCTTTGGGTCGCGATTGCAGATGTGGCGGCCTATGTCACACCCGGATCGGAGCTGGACCGCGAGGCGCGCAAGCGGGGCAATTCGAGCTATTTCCCCGACCGCGTTGTGCCGATGCTGCCGGATCGCCTGTCGGGTGATCTGTGCTCGCTGCACGAAAACGTGGATCGCGCGGTTCTGGCGGTGCGGATGCAGCTTTCCGCAGATGGGCGCAAGCTCGCGCATCGCTTCACGCGCGGGATGATCCGGTCTGTGGCCTCGCTTGCCTATGAGGACGCCCAAGCAGCGCAGGACGGCCATGTCTCCCCGCGCGTCGCTGCGCTTTATGAGGATGTCATTGCGCCGCTTTACGGCGCTTACGGCGCGCTGTTAAAGGCCCGCGAGCGGCGGCAGCCTCTGGAGCTGGATCTTCCCGAGCGCCAGATCGTTCTCTCGGAGGAGGGGAAGGTTGTCTCGGTCGCGTTCAAAGAACGGCTTGATGCGCATAAGCTAATCGAGGAATTCATGGTGCTGGCCAATGTGGCCGCCGCCGAGGAGCTGGAGCGGCTCAAGCGGCCTCTGCTCTACCGTGTCCATGAGGAACCCTCCGCTGATAAGCTGGAATCGCTGCGCGAAGTGGCACTGGCCTCGGGCTTCAATTTTGCCAAGGGGCAGGTGCTCAAGACCGCGCACCTCAACAGGTTGCTGTCGGATGCCGAGGGGACGGAGTTTGCCGAGCTGATGAATGTCAGCACGCTGCGTTCGATGACGCAGGCCTATTATTTCCCGAAGAACTTCGGCCATTTCGGGCTGGCGTTGCGGTCCTACGCGCATTTCACCTCGCCTATCCGCCGTTACTCGGACCTCATCGTGCACCGCGCGCTGATCGCGGGGCATGGCTGGGGCAAGGACGGGTTGTCAGAGTGGGATGTCGAAAATCTCGAGGATACCGCCAAGCAGATCTCCGACACCGAGCGGCGTTCGATGATCGCAGAGCGCGATACCACGGATCGCTACCTCGCGGCCTATCTCTCGGACCGTGTCGGCAGCGAGTTCACCGGCCGGATTTCAGGTGTGCAGAGCTTTGGCTGTTTCGTGAAGCTCACCGAGACGGGCGCGGATGGGTTGATCCCAGTGCGCTCCATCGGGCGGGAGTTCTACCATTATGACCGCGATGCGCAGACGCTCACGGGCGGGGATAGCGGTCTGGTGCTGGGCATCGGGCAGCGCGTGACTGTGCGGCTTGCCGAGGCGGTGCCGCTCACAGGGGGCGTGATGCTGGAGCTGCTGACGGTGGAGGGCGCGCCCTTGCCGACAGGCGGTGGTGGGCGCGGGAAAGGTCGAGGTGGCCCGCGCAAGCCGGCATCGTTCAAGGCGCATGAGCGCGGTGTTAAGCGCAAGCTGAAACGGGTGCGGCGCGACAAGTAACGCTGAGCGACGGGGGAGAAGGGGCGCTGCCCCTCTTCGCCATGCGGCGAATTCACCCGGGGATATTTTTGCTCTCTGGAAGACGAAAGCCAAGCGGCGATATGCAAAAAGGCCGAGCGTGATGCCCGGCCTTTTCAAATCTATAGCCAGCGGCTTAGCCGATCGCTGCGGCTTTGACGTCCTCGTCGATGAAGGGGACGTATTGCGCGAAGTTATCGCAGAACATCGAGACCAGCTTGGCGGCCTGCGCGTCATAGGCTGCCTTGTCGGCCCATGTTTCGCGCGGGTTCAGGAGCGTGTCATCCACGCCCGGAACGGCGACCGGTACTTCGAACCCGAAGTTCGGATCCTTGCGGAACTCGACGTTATGCAGCGATCCGTCGAGCGCAGCCGTCAACAGCGCGCGGGTTGCCTTGATCGGCATCCGCTTGCCAGTGCCAAACGCGCCGCCCGTCCAGCCGGTGTTCACCAGCCAGCACGACGAGCCATGCTCCGCGATCTTCGCTTGCAAGAGCTTGCCGTAGACTTCGGGACGGCGCGGCATGAACGGCGCGCCAAAGCAGGTCGAGAAGGTCGGGGTCGGCTCAACCACACCCACTTCGGTGCCCGGAGTCTTCGAGGTGAAGCCCGAGAGGAAGTGATACATGGCTTGCGCAGGCGTCAGGCGCGAGATCGGCGGCAGGACACCGTAAGCATCGCAGGTCAGCATCACGATGTTCTTCGGATGACCGCCCAGCGAGCTTTCCGAAGCGTTCGAGATATAGTCGAGCGGGTAGGCGCAGCGCATGTTATCGGTGATCGAGTTATCCTCGAAATCGAGCTCCAGCGTGTCTGCGTCGAAGGTCATATTCTCGACCACGGTGCCGAATTTCGAGCAGGTCGCATAGATTTCCGGCTCGGCTTTCGGATCGAGGTTGATGGTTTTGGCGTAGCAGCCGCCCTCGAAGTTGAACGTGCCGCGATCCGACCAGCCATGCTCGTCATCGCCGATCAAGATCCGCGAGGGATCGGCGGAGAGGGTGGTTTTGCCCGTACCCGAGAGGCCGAAGAACACGGCGGTGTCGGTCTCGTCGCCGATGGCATGGTTGGCGGAGCAATGCATCGCCATCACGCCTTTGCCCGGCAGGATGTAGTTCAGCAGGGTGAAGACCGATTTCTTGTTCTCACCCGCGTAAGCGGTATTGCCGATCAAGATCACTTTCTTCTCGAAGTTCAGCGCGATCACTGTTTCCGAACGGCAGCCGTGGCGCACCGGATCTGCCTTGAAGGTGGGGCAGTTGATGATGGTGAAGTCTTGCTTGAAGCTGTCGAGCTCGGAGGCTTCGGGACGGCGCAGCATGTGGCGGATGAACAGGCCATGCCATGCAAGCTCGGTGATCACCCGCACGTCGAGGCGCTCTTCAGCATCGGCCCCTGCATAGAGATCTTGGACGAAGTAATCCTTGCCCTTCATATGCGCGATCATATCGGCATAGAGGGTCTCGAAATGCTCCGGTGTCATCGGGGCGTTGTTGTCCCACCAGATGCTGTCTTCGACGCCTGCGGTGCGCACGACGAATTTGTCTTTGGGCGAGCGCCCTGTATGGGATCCGGTGGTGCAATAGAACGCGCCACCCTTGCCCAAAACCCCCTCGCCGCGCTTGAGCGCAGTTTCGACGAGAGCGGGCTCGATCAGGTTGTAATAGACATTGCCCAGACCGGAGATGCCTTGATCCTCAAGGCGGTTCGTCGGGTTCACACGTCCAATGCTCATCTTGCAAGCTCCTGATGCCGTCATGCGGCGTCTTTTGTAGGATTCCTCCCGGTATCCCGGGCCATGGAATACCGATCGGGTCGATTTCGACGTCCCGATAAGGCCCTATAACATGACGCTTTCATGATGGAACACCCTACGTAACCCAAGTTAGCGCAATCACTTTTTGGTTTAGCGCAACCAACTGCATCGAGGGCCTAAGGGTGAGGCATATTAGTCAATACTTCGCTTTTTTAAGCTCAGATGATTCGGGATTGCGGTGCGATTCGTACATCGAGGTTGATTCCCGCTGCGCGAAAGACGAGAATGGCAAAAAAATAAGTATGTAGTATGGGGTAAATAAAGATGTCGAGGATCGCGTTGGTCGATGACGACCGGAATATTCTGACTTCTGTTTCAATGACGTTGGAGGCCGAAGGGTTCGAGGTTGAGACCTATAACGACGGGCAATCCGCGTTAGATGCGTTCAACAAACGTCTGCCGGATATGGCCGTTCTCGATATCAAAATGCCGCGGATGGATGGGATGGATCTGTTGCAGCGTCTGCGCCAGAAAACCACGATGCCTGTGATCTTCCTGACCTCCAAAGATGATGAGATTGACGAGGTTCTGGGCCTGCGGATGGGCGCGGATGACTATGTCAAAAAGCCCTTCTCGCAGCGTCTGTTGGTTGAGCGGATCCGCTCCTTGCTGCGCCGCCAAGACGCGATTGCCACGGGCGAAGTGGCCACCTCTGAAGAGACCAAGGTGATGGTGCGCGGGTCGCTCTCGATGGATCCGCTGCGCCATTCGGTGACGTGGAAGGGCAATGAGGTGACTTTGACGGTTACCGAGTTCCTGCTCTTGCAAGCCTTGGCGACCCGCCCTGGTTTCGTGAAGTCGCGCGATCAGTTGATGGATGTCGCCTATGATGATCAGGTCTATGTCGACGACCGGACCATCGACAGCCACATCAAGCGCCTGCGCAAGAAAATGCGGACGGCTGATGATGAATTCTCGGCGATCGAGACGCTTTATGGCATCGGCTACCGTTACAACGAAGAATGACAATCGCTGCGGGGATCGGATTGGGTAAGGCCAAACCTGCTGATACGGATGTGGTCCTCGGCGAGGATTGGGTCGCGCCCGAGGGCGCGATAGAGAGCGAGTTGCGGGAAGGCCGTGCCAAGCGCGGGGTGATCTCGCTCAATTCCTCGCCGCTCGCGCGCAAGATCATCACCTTCAACCTGATCGCGATGATCATCATGGTGGCGGGGGTGCTCTATCTCAACCCGTTCCGCGATAGCCTTGTGTTGCAGCGCGAAGGGGCGATTGCGGCGGAGGCACAGCTGATTGCGGATGTGTTTGAGGCGCGGATGCCGAAAGAGGCCCCCGTGAACCTCGCGGTCGCGGACGGGCTCGATGTGGCCGATGTGATGGCTGGAATCGAGCTGCCTGACGGGGCCGAATTATATGTATTTGATGCGAGTGGCGCGCTGGTCGTTGCGAGCAATATGATCGAGGGCCCTTCGCGGGAGCCGGTTGTCGGATTAGGGTCAGATCGGCGCTCGACATTGATCACGGATGCTCTTGGGCGGCTTTGGGATGGGCTCGCGTCATTGCTGAGCCGTGACCCCGATGCGACGAAGGTGGTGGATACACGGGCGCTGGCCGAAGAATTGACAGCATCTCTGAAGCCCAATGTCACACAGGTTCAGACCCGTCGTGATCCGGATGGGGCGATGATTTTTGCTGTCGGCACCGGAATTTACCAGAATGAAACGCTGGTGGGCCGCCTCGCGCTGACATCGGCAGCGGGCGAGATCGATCAGCTTGTTCGGGTTGAGCGCGAGCAGGTTTTGCAGATGTTTGTGATCGCGATCATCGTGTCGATTGGGCTTTCTTTGGTCTTGGCCTCGACGATTGCCAACCCTCTATCAGATTTGGCCGCAGCCGCAGAAATCGGGCGCGATAAGAACGCGCGCAAGATGTCACCCTCGCGGGTGCGCATCCCTGATTTGACGGCGCGACCGGACGAGATCGGGCGCTTGTCGGGCGCGATGCGTGGGATGGTTGCGGCGCTCTATGACCGGATCGACGCGAATGAACAATTCGCGGCCGATGTCGCGCATGAGATCAAAAACCCACTCGCCTCGATGCGCTCTGCGGTGGCGTCTTTGCATGTGGTGAAGCGCGACGATCACCGGACACGCCTGTTGGAGGTGATTGATCACGACGTTCGGCGGTTGGATCGGCTTGTCTCCGATATCTCCAACGCGTCGCGGCTCGATAGCGAGTTGGTGCGTGAGGAGGAAGAGCCGTTTGATCTGATCCGAACGCTGTCCAATCTCTCTGAATATCTTGGCCAACAGGCGCAGCAGAAGCAGGTCGAGTTTATCACTGATCTCCCCCAAAACCCAATTGTCATCATGGGCTTGGAGGAACGGCTTGCGCAGGTCTTCGTCAATCTGATTACCAATGCGATTTCCTTCTGCGAAGAGGGCGACGCGGTGCGGGTTTGGGCGCGCAAGCGCGAGAACCGCGTGTTGATTGTCGTGGAGGATACCGGACCCGGGATCCCCGAAGAGGCGCTCACCAAAGTCTTCAAACGGTTCTATTCGGAACGCCCCGTGGGCCAGTTCGGTGATCATTCGGGCCTTGGCTTGGCGATCTCGAAGCAGATCGTCGAGGCGCATAGCGGGGTGATCTGGGCCGAGAATATCCGCCCGACCGACGCAGATATCACCTCCGAGCCATTGGGCGCGCGCTTTGTCGTGGGCCTTCCGGTCTAAGCGATGGCGCCTGCGATCCCGTCGGGCCAGCTTTTCCACGCCTCCACGGTCGCGCTCAACGGGCGCGGCTGTTTCATTTTTGGCCCGTCGGGCGCGGGAAAATCTACGCTCGCCTTGCGGTTGATGGCGCATGGAGCGGTGCTGGTCGCTGACGATCAGACACGGGTGATTGCGCGGGCAGGCGGGCTATACGCGTCGGCGCCCGATGCCCTGCACGGGAAGATCGAGGCGCGGGGCATTGGCTTGTTGCGAGCGCAGGCGCTGCTGGAGGCGCGATTGGCTTTGGCAGTGGATTTGGGGCAAGCCGAACCCGAGCGCCTGCCGCCGGCGCGCACATGGTGCGCTGAAAACATCGCTTTACCCCTTGTGCTTGCGGGTGGCTCTGCGCAGGCTTGGTTAGGGATTCTGCAATATCTGAAAGACGGACGGGTAGCATGAGCGAGACGGAACAGCCCCTCGGGCAGGAGGGGCCTGTGAGCGGGACCGGAGAAAGCCAACGTATTGTGTTGGTCACAGGCCCGTCAGGAGCAGGGCGCTCGACCACAATTTCGACTCTTGAGGACCTCGGCTACGAGACGATCGATAACCTGCCGCTCTCTCTAGTGCCGCGCCTGTTGTCCGCCCCCATTGGGCAGCCGCTCGCGCTCGGTGTTGATGTGCGCAACCGCGAGTTTTCGGCGGCGGGGCTGATCGAACTGATCGACGTGTTGACGCGTCAGCCCGATATTTCGTTGGAGATCCTCTATATAGATTGCGCGGCGGATGTGCTGTTGAATCGCTATTCCGAGACGCGCCGCCGCCATCCGCTCTCTGCCGAGAGTCCGCAGGCGGGGATCGCGCAGGAGCTGGATCTCCTCGCGCCGATCCGGCAGCGCGCGGATATGTTGATTGATACGACAGCGATGACGGTGCACGACTGCCGCGCCGAGGTGACCCGCTGGTTTGCCCGTTCGGAAACGCCACAGATGTCGGTTTCCGTGCATTCCTTCTCCTATAAGCGCGGCACGCCCCGAGGCATCGACATAATGTTCGACTGCCGTTTTCTGGCGAACCCGCATTGGGTGGAGGCGCTGCGCTCACGCGACGGGCGCGATGCGGACGTGCAGGCCTATATCTCGGGCGACAAACGTTACGCGGCGTTCTTGGAACATGTGCATCAACTCTTGCTCTTCGTCTTGCCTGCGCATCTGGAAGAGGGCAAAAGCCATCTGGCAATCGGCTTTGGTTGCACGGGCGGGCAACACCGTTCTGTGGCACTAACGGAAATCATGGCCAATCTGCTTGCAGAGGCTGGCTGGCACGTGTCTAAAAGACATCGTGAACTGGAACGGCGGGGCCTCGTCTCGCATGGTAATGTGACAGGGAATAAGGCTTGATCGGAATTGTGATTGTCGCACATGGTGGGCTCGCGCGGGAATATCTCGCCGCGATTGAGCATGTGGTCGGGCCGCAAAGCGGGATCCGCGCTATTACCATGGAAGCCGATCATGATCGTCAGATGAAGCAGGCCGAGATCTGCATCGCGGCGGATGCCGTCGATTCCGGCGACGGGGTTGTTGTGGTGACAGATATCTTCGGCGGATCACCGTCGAACCTTTCCCTGATGGCCTGCGAGGCGGCAAACCGCGAGATTATCTACGGGGCCAACCTGCCCCTGTTGATCAAGCTCGCCAAATCGCGCTCTTTAGATGTTCAATCGGCTGTCGGGGCCGCATTGGAAGCAGGGCGCAAGTATATAAACAGCTATTCGATCCCCAGCGGAGGACGCAAATGACCGACCCGATGGAGCTCGAGATTATCAATGTGAAGGGCCTTCATGCCCGCGCATCGGCGAAGTTTGTCGAGGTGGTGGAGGAGTTCGAGGCCCAAGCCTATGTCGAGAAGGACGGGATGCGGGTGACCGGCGATTCGATCATGGGGCTTTTGATGCTGGCCGCCTCGAAAGGCACGACCATCATGGTGACTTGCAAGGGCCCCGATGCGGAAGAACTATCGCAGGCGCTGCGCGCTCTGGTCGCGGACCGTTTCGGCGAGGGTATGTAAGGCCGCAGGCGGGGCGCTTTCGCCCCGCTTATGTGCCAAGTGATTAACGTGTGGGGACGGGAACCGCGCCGCGGTAATCGTAGAAACCACGCCCGGTTTTCCGGCCCAGCCATCCAGCCTCGACATATTTGGTGAGCAAAGGGCAGGGGCGGTATTTCGTATCCGCCAGCCCTTCATGCAGCACGTTCATGATCGCAAGGCAGGTATCGAGACCGATGAAATCGGCAAGCTCCAGCGGACCCATAGGATGGTTGGCGCCGAGTTTCATTGACTCGTCGATGGAGCGCACGTTTCCGACGCCCTCGTAGAGCGTATAGACCGCCTCGTTGATCATCGGCATCAGGATCCGGTTCACGATGAAGGCGGGGAAATCCTCGGCGCTCGCGGCAGTTTTACCGAGCTTTTCCACGACCTCATGCAGGGCGGTATAGGTAGGCTCGTCGGTGGCGATGCCGCGGATCAATTCGACAAGCTGCATGATCGGGACAGGGTTCATGAAGTGGAACCCCATGAATTTCTCGGGCCGGTCCGTGCGCGAAGCCAGTCGGGTAATCGAGATCGACGAGGTGTTCGACGTGAGAATCGTTTCCGGCTTCAGGTGCGGAAGCAGCGTATCGAAAATTTTCTGCTTCACCTCTTCGCGCTCAGTTGCTGCCTCGATCACCAGATCGCATTGCCCGAGATCCGTGAGGGTCATGGTGGTCGAAATCCGCGCCAAGGCGCCATCACGGTCGCTTTGGCTGATTTTGTCGCGCGACAATTGCCGATCGAGATTGGTTTCGATCAGTGCAAGGGCTTTGGACAGGCTTTCGTCACTGATATCATTGAGAAGCACGTCATATCCGGCCAAAGCAAACACATGGGCAATTCCGTTGCCCATTTGCCCCGCGCCGACAATCCCGACCGATTGAATGCCCATGCTGATCCCTTTCTTGTTTCAGGCCAGACCATAAGCGCCGTGCCGAGGTGGGCGCAAGCCATATGCGCGGTGCTGGAAGATCGTTCGCATTTTCGCTTTATCTCTTTCGCAACGCTTCCGCGTCACAGTGCCCACGGGTGAAGTGAAAAATGAGGTGGGAGTGATGGCTTTCGAGCATCAGGGCGCAGGTGCGCTCGACTATTATCCGTGCCGTTACGGAAAATCGAAGCTGCTGTTTCGGGGGCCGAAACGCGCGCTGGACCAGCCCTATATTGCGGCTTTGGGCGGTTCGGAGACCTATGGGAAGTTTGTTCAAAAGCCTTGGCCAGATCTCCTTGAGGGAGAGATCGGGACACCGGTTGTGAATTTCGGGTATCTCAATGCAGGCGTGGATGTATTCTTGAACGAGACGGAGATCACGAAATTTACGCGTGGCGCTCAGGCGACGGTAATACAGTTGACGGGGGCGCATAATCTGTCGAACCGATATTACGCCGTGCATCCGCGCCGCAATGATCGGTTTTTGCGGGCGAGTCAGCTCATGCGCTCGGTGTTCAAAGAGATCGACTTTACCGAATTTAATTTCACGCGGCATATGCTCAAGACCTTGCAGCGCAGGACTCCGAACCGATTTGCGATCCTCGCTGACGAGTTGCGGATGGCTTGGGTCGCACGGATGATGGCGCTGATTGAGAGGATCGAAGGGCCTGTGGTCTTGTTGGATCTGCAGGAGTATCGCGCCGCACCCGCCGAGGATGGGATGGGGTGTGATCCGCTGCTGGTGACGCCGGAGATGATCGCGCAGATCAGTGCAGGGGCAGCGGCGGTTGTGACCGTCACGCCTTCTGTCGCGGCGCGTGCTGCGGGGACTGAGGGGATGTGTTTCGCGCCCCTTGATGGCCCGGTTGCCACGCAGATGCCAGGCCCGGTGGTGCATCAGGAGGTGGCCGATGCATTAGCGCCTGTGTTGGTCAAGTTGCTTTAGCGCGTGCGGCACTGACGCTGGGCAGACGGCATAGCAAAAGGGCGGGGAAATCCCCGCCCTTCTTTATGGAAGATGCAAATTCTTAGAGCTTTTCAGTCAGCTCGGGCACGGCTTGGAACAGATCCGCCACGAGGCCGAAATCGGCGACTTGGAAGATCGGCGCTTCTTCATCCTTGTTGATGGCAACGATGACTTTGGAGTCCTTCATGCCCGCAAGGTGTTGAATCGCGCCGGAGATCCCGATGGCGACATAGAGATCAGGCGCCACCACTTTGCCGGTTTGGCCCACTTGCCAATCGTTCGGTGCATAGCCCGAATCCACCGCCGCGCGCGAGGCGCCAACGGCTGCGCCAAGCTTGTCGGCCAAGCCCGCGATGAGCGCGAAATCAGCTTCCGAGCCAACGCCGCGACCACCCGAAACCACAACTTTCGCCGAGGTCAGCTCGGGGCGGTCAGAGGCCGCGACCTTGTCTTCGACCCAAGTCGAGAGGCCCTTGTCGCCCGCAGCGGTTGCCGCTTCAACGGCAGCAGAGCCGCCCGTGCCAGCCGCTTCAAAGCCCGCTGTGCGGATCGTCATCACCTTGACCGGATCGCCGGATTTTACCGTCTGGATCGCATTGCCTGCGTAGATCGGGCGCTCGAACGTGTCGGCATCGACAATCGCCGTCACATCCGAGAGCACCATCACATCCAGCAGCGCGGCGATGCGCGGAAGCGCATTCTTCGCCGAAGCCGTCGAGGGCGCGACGATATGGGTGACGCCGGAGGCCAGCGAGACGACGAGGTCCGCCAGCGGTTCGGCCAGCCCATGCGCATAGGCCGCATCATCGGCCTTGAGCACCTTAGCCACGCCGTCGAGCGTCGCCGCCTCTGCCGCAGCGCCGTCAATGCCGGACCCGGCGACGAGAACCGTCACGGGGCCGAGCGCTTTGGCGGCCGAGAGGGCTTTTGCGGTCGCATCTGTTGCCAGATCCGCGCCATTCACTTCTGCAATCAGGAGAACCGACATCAGATAACCCCCGCGTCTTTGAGTTTCGCCACAAGCTCGTCCACCGAGCCGACCTTGATCCCTGCCGAGCGGCCAGCGGGTTCGGAGGTTTTCACCACCGTGAGGCGCGGGCTAACATCGACGCCGTAATCGGCGGCGGTTTTCTCGTCGAGCGGCTTCTTCTTCGCCTTCATGATATTGGGCAAGGACGCGTAGCGCGGCTCGTTCAGGCGCAGGTCAGCGGTGATGATCGCGGGGAGTTTCACCGAAATCGTCTGCAAACCACCATCGATTTCGCGGGTCACTTTGGCCGCGCCATCGGCGATCTCGATCTCCGAGGCGAATGTCGCTTGGCTCCAACCCAGCAGCGCGGAGAGCATTTGGCCCGTCGCGTTCATATCGTTATCAATGGCTTGCTTGCCTGCGATCACGAGGCCCGGCTGCTCTTCTTCGACCACTTTGGCGAGAAGTTTCGCAACGGCGAGCGGCTCGATATCATTTTGCGCATCGTCTGCGGCAACGATCAGGATCGCGCGATCCGCGCCCATCGCCAGCGCTGTGCGCAGGGTTTCTTGCGCTTGTTTTACGCCGATGGAAACAACGACGATCTCTTCGACCACGCCTTTTTCCTTCAGGCGGATCGCCTCTTCAACTGCGATCTCGTCGAACGGGTTCATCGACATCTTCACATTGGCAAGATCAACCCCGCTGCCATCCGCTTTCACACGAACTTTCACGTTATAGTCGATCACGCGCTTAACCGGTACCAAGACCTTCATCGGCGGCGTCTCCCTCATCGTTGATTCCGCCCAAACGGGCGGAGAAACATGCTCTCGGCAATTTTGTTACAAGACAGAGGCGGGGAGGGACAGAGTAAAATCGACCCGTTTGCGGTCACGGACGCCACGTTTCGTCAGGAGTTTTCGCAGCGAGAGGGTGAGGCGGTGAATGCTAGCGCTATCGCAACGTCAACTTCTTGCCGCGCAGTGTTTTGGGCCTGGTTTTGGGCCTGCGGCCCCGCCCGTGGGCGGAGCGCATGTGTGGCTTATCGGTTCGCGCCCGGAACCCAGAGAACGTCGGCGCGGCCCTCGTCATTGGCGATTCTCGCGGCGCAGAAGAACCAATCGGAGAGGCGATTGAGATATTTGATCGCATGGGGGTTTACCGGCTCGTCGGCGGCCAGCTCAACCGCTTCGCGCTCTGCCCGCCGCGCAACGGTGCGCGCCACGTGAAGATGCGCCGCAAGGGCTGTGCCCCCTGGAAGGATGAAGGACCGCAGCGGCTCCAGCTTTGCAATCATTGCGTCAATTTCCGTTTCCAGCCGCGCGGTTTGCTCGGCCACGACGCGCAGGACCGGATAGCCTGCCTCGCTGTCTTTCTCCATATCCGGGCGGGCGAGATCTGCGCCGAGATCGAACAGATCGTTCTGGATGCGCGCGATGGCTTCGCCCATGGTACTATGTGTGCCGTCACCTTGCGTGTGCAGCCGCGCGACGCCCAATTGCGCGTTCAACTCGTCCACCGTGCCATAGGCGCCCACCCGCTTGGAGTGTTTCGCGACGCGCTCACCATTGGCCAGAGCGGTTTCGCCCGCGTCACCGGTTTTGGTGTAAATTCGGTTGAGAACGACCATCTCAGCTTCTCCCTCTCAGCCAGACAAACAGCAAGATCAGCACGATTGCCGCGGCTTGCGCGATGATCCGTAGCCGCATGATGCGATTGGCGTGTTTCTTGTTGAAATCCCCGCCTTTGGCAAATCCGCCGATCCCGATCATCAGAATGACCAGAACGGCCAGACAGGCAGCGGCGACGATGTAGAACAGTGGATCGTTGCGCATGGGATCCCCCCTGTATGCGTAGTTTGATTTGGAATGCGGCAGGCAAAAACGGTTGTCGGCCTTAGCCCTTTGCCATGACCCAATCGAGAAGCCTTTGTGGAAGAATACGCTTAGAGATCGCCGAGATCCATGTCGCGTTTGTCACGTAGTAGCGCGCGCGCGGATTTGCCACGGTGAGCGCGGTGAGGATCTTCGCGGTGACGGCCGAGGCGGGCAGTTGAAACGTATCGGGCTTTCCACTTGGCTCGTAGAGCCGCTTGAGCAGGCTCGTTTCATATTGCGCACGGCGGGCGGAGTTTCGCCAATCGATCCAGCGCTCGAAATGCGGGATCGAGTTGATGCGGATTTTTGAGGGGATCGGGCCGGGCTCGATCAACACGATCTTGATGTTTGTGTCGCGCATCTCGAGGCGCAGCACATCCGTCAGCCCTTCAAGCGCGAATTTTGTGGCGACATAGGCGCCGCGCCAGCGGATGCCGACGAGGCCCAGCACGGAGGAGCATTGCAGGATCCGGCCATGACCTTGGGCGCGCATCACGGGAATGACACGGCGGGTCAATTCTTGCAGGCCGAAGAGGTTTACTTCGAAAATCTCGCGCAACGCGCCCGCGGGCAGATCTTCCACCGCACCGGGGCAGGCGAAGGCCGCGTTGTTGTAAAGCGCGTCGAGTGTTCCGCCCGTGCGCGCGAGAGCTTCGGCGAGACCGGATTCGAGGGAGGCCTGATCGGCAACATCCAGCACGAAGCTTTCCAGCCCTTCGGCCTCCAACCGGGTGCAATCCTCGGGTTTGCGGCAGGTCGCAAAGACGCGCCAGCCTGCGGCTTTGAGGCCATGCGCGGCATCCAGTCCGATTCCAGAAGAGCAGCCAGTGATCAGAATGGATTTTGTCATCGGGGATCCCTTTTTCGTTACCGGCAGGGATATTTCAGCGAGGCTGGCGCAGCAAGCGGTTCCGCGTGCATCGGGGGGGCAGAGTGCTTTCCCGCTGGACCGAAGCGACGGGGCGAATTACACAACGGGCTATGACCGACCATGACAAATCCGCCGCCACCCATACCGAACCTCTCGCGAAAGCGATCGGGGATCGCTATCTGACCTATGCGCTCTCGACGATTATGCACCGTGCGCTGCCGGATGCGCGCGACGGGCTGAAACCTGTGCATCGGCGCATTCTTTACGCGATGCGCGAGTTGAAACTCTCGCCGACGGGAGGCTTCCGGAAATCCGCGAAGATCTCTGGCGATGTGATGGGCAACTATCACCCGCATGGCGATGGCGCGATCTACGATGCGATGGCACGCCTCGCACAGGATTTCGCGATGCGCTATCCGCTGGTGAACGGGCAGGGGAATTTCGGCAATATCGACGGCGATAATCCGGCAGCCTCGCGGTATACCGAGGCCCGTCTGACGGCGGCTTCCGAACTGCTGATGGAAGGCTTGTCGGAGAATGCTGTCGATTTCCGCCCGAACTACGATGGCACATTGGAAGAGCCTGCGGTCCTCCCCGCCGCCTTCCCGAACCTGCTGGCAAATGGCGCGTCGGGGATCGCGGTTGGTATGGCGACGAATATCCCGCCGCATAATCTTGATGAGCTGATTGCCGGTTGCTTGGCGATGGTGAAAAAGCCCGAGATTGAGGATGCGGCGCTCGTCGATCTGATTCCGGGGCCAGATTTCCCGACGGGCGGGATGCTGGTGGAGCCGCACGACTCGATTGTCGAGAGCTACCGCACAGGGCGAGGCTCGTTCCGCTTGCGGGCGCGCTGGGAGGTTGAGGATCTCGGGCGGGGTCAGTGGCAGGTGATCATCACCGAGATTCCCTATCAGGTGCAGAAATCCAAGCTGATCGAGCGTCTGGCCGAGTTGATCCAGACCAAGAAAGTGCCCGCACTCGCCGATGTGCGCGACGAGAGCACGGAGGATGTGCGGATCGTGCTGGAGCCACGCGCCAAGACGATTGATCCTGAGATGCTGATGGGCATGCTTTATCGCAACTCCGATCTGGAGGTGCGGTTCTCGCTGAATATGAACGTTTTGATCGATGGGCGGGTGCCCAAGGTTTGCTCGCTCAAAGAGGTGCTGCGCGCCTTCCTCGACCATCGCCGCGATGTGCTGTGCCGCCGCTCGATGTATCGGCTTGAGAAGATCGCGCATCGGTTGGAAGTCCTGAACGGCTATATCATTGCCTATCTAAACCTTGATCGTGTGATCGAGATTATCCGGCACGAGGATGAGCCTAAGCCCGCCTTGATGTCAGAAAACTGGGCTGTCACTGATGGCGAGGCCGTGTTCCTGAGCGATGTTCAGGCCGAGGCAATCCTCAATATGCGGCTGCGCAGCTTGCGCCGTCTGGAGGAGATGGAGCTTCGCAGTGAGCGGGATAATCTGGTTGCCGAGCGCGAAGATCTGACCTTCCTTCTGTCGTCCGAGCCGGAGCAATGGAAGCGGATCTCGATCCAGCTGAAAGATGTGCAAAAGCAATTTGGAAAATCCTCCAAAGGTGGCGCTCGTCGCACGGGCTTTGCTGAGGCGGGTGTGGTGGAAGAGGTGCCAATCGAGGCGATGATCGAGCGCGAGCCGATCACCGTGATCTGCTCCAAAATGGGATGGATCCGCGCGATGAAGGGGCACCAGCCGCTCGATGCTGAGGTCAAGTTCAAAGATGGCGATGGCGGGCGGTTTGTCTTCCATGCGGAGACGACGGATCGGATCTTGCTCGTCGGCTCGAATGGCCGCGTCTACACGCTGCTTGGCGCAAACCTGCCGGGCGGGCGCGGCATGGGCGAGCCTGTGCGGTTGATGGTCGATCTGCCGAACGAGGCGGAGATTACTGATCTGGTGATTTACCGCGCGGGTGAAAAATACCTGATGGCTTCCAGCGACGGCGATGGGTTTATTGCCCCTGCCGAGGAGTTGCTGGCCCAGACACGGACTGGCAAACAGGTGCTGAATGTGCGCGGCGGGGCGAAGGCGGCGGTCTGTCGTCCGGTGCGCGGCGATCACGTGGCGGTTGTCGGCGAGAACCGCAAGCTGTTGGTCTTCGCGTTGGAAGAGCTGCCCGAGATGGGCCGTGGCAAAGGCGTTCGCCTGCAGAAATACAAGGACGGCGGGCTGGTCGATGCGACGACCTTCACGCTGGCCGATGGCCTCACGTGGAAAGATCCCGCCGGCCGCACCCGCACGGAGATGGTGCTGGACGAATGGCTGGCGAAACGCGCGGCGGCAGGTCGGATGGCCCCACGCGGCTTCCCGCGCGACAATAAGTTCAACTGATCAAAAGGGCGGCCCATTGGGTCGCCCTTTGTCTATTTGCTATGCATAAAGCGCGGGCGCACCCAGTTCGGCGTGGATCTGGTTCACTTCGCTTTGGTCCAGCCCTAGTGCTTGCGCGAGCGCATGCAGGTAGTTTGCCTCGTGCTGGTTATCCAGATCAATCGCCATCAGCGACATCGTGTAGACTTGCGCTTCCAGCCCTTCGGGCACTTGCGCGGCCAGTGCCTCGACATCAAGCGGCGCTTCCAGCGCGGCGTTGACGAAGGCTGCCTCCTGCGGGCTGACCTCTCCTAGATTGCTGAGCACCTTTTCTTGTTCTACGGCGTCGATTTCACCATCTGATTTCGCCGCCTGCACCATCGCGAGGATCATCAATCCGGCAAGGGCTTCTTGCGAGGCGGAGGGTTCGACATCTGGCTCACCCTGATTCGTGAGTGAGGAGTTCAGCTTTGCGCCGAAGCCCTGCGATCCGGTGAGGAGTGCGCCGATCCCGCCTGCTGCGCCGCCCGCGGCTAAGCCCCCGAGCAAACCGCCCAGCCCACCGCTGCCACCGCCCAGTTGGCCGAGGAGGTCACTCAAACCGCCCGAACTCGTGCTAGCAGAGCGGCTGCGGGACTTGGTCCGCGAGGTCGTCTGCGCACCGGTGAGCTGTTCCAACAATCCGCCAAGCCCGCCCGTAGCGCCGCCCGCCGTTGATCTTTTCGACTGGCCGGTGCCGCCACCCAGAATTGACCCCATCATATCTTGAAGTCCGTCCGAGGAAGTGCGTTTCGCTCCGCCGAGCAATCCGCCGCCGCTGGACATTGATTTCATGCCCTTCGCAACCGCGACGCCAATGGCCACTTTGGCCAGAGTTTTCATTAAGGACATCGGCCCCCTCCATATGTTCAGAACAATCCAAAGACCTCTCTCCCGAACTATAGAGGACGCGCGACGCGAAACGAGAAAATCTTTCCCCTTGCACGACTTGCCGCCTTGGAAACGGGCCAAGCGCTGCCTGCGTGGAGGGGAATTTGCGCCTTGGGGGCGCGGTTCCGCAAGGGAGATGCGTTCTGTTGTCAAGCGGGCTTGATTTTTCTTCGCCCAGGCCATAGGTAGCGCGCGATGTTTCACCGGGCCAGGAGGCCCTTTCAGCATGAGGCGCCCGCACCATGGCAAAGGCAAAGTTTGAACGTAACAAGCCGCACGTCAACATCGGCACGATTGGCCACGTTGACCACGGCAAGACGACCCTGACGGCAGCGATCACGAAGTACTTTGGCGACTTCAAAGCCTACGACCA